>CAVYON010000046.1:0-12763 GCA_963770035.1 uncultured Alphaproteobacteria bacterium
CAATCTGAAGATAGGCGCGGCCGCCTGAGGTCTTCTTGCGGAAATACATGGGAGGGAACCGGACGCGGACTCGATGTTGGTCCGCACAGTATCCGCTTTGCCTCCACAAAAATCAACGAAAATCCGCACAAAACGTGGCACTACATTTTCACGCTCGGCACCCACCGCATCAAATCATATCAATGGGTTACACACCGCACCCATGCTCCAACTGCTCCAACTGTCGAAGATCAGCCTAAGCACGGGGAACGAAATGAAACCGCTGTCGAACGATCTTCGCGAAAGATTCGTCCATGCCGTCCTGATTGAGGGCATGACATGGCGTGCGGCGGGGGAGCGTTTCGCGGTCTCCCATTCGGCGGTGATAAAGATCGTCCGACAGTTCGTCGAGACGGACGCTATCGACCCGCAAAAGGTCGGCGGATCGAGGAAGCCGGCTCTCGTCAAATGCTACGACATGGTCCGCGCCATCGTCGATGAAACGCCGGATTTGACGCTGGCGCAGATCGCCGACGAGATCGTCGCGCGTGGCGGACCGAAGGTCGGCAAATCCACGGTCGACAGGACGTTGGCGCGCCTCGATCTGAGATTCAAAAAAAAAGCCTGATCGCCGACGAGCAGACGCGGACGGACGTCGCCCTGAAACGCGGGTTCTTCCGCCGCATCGCCCAACGCTTCATGGATTCCACGCGCTTCATATTCTTCGACGAGACGGCGGCGAAGACCAACATGACGCGACTTTATGGCCGCGCTCCCGGCGGCGAGCGACTGGTCGCCTCCGTGCCGCACGGCCATTGGAAGACGACGACTTTCGTGGCTGGCCTGAGCCTGGACGGAATCGTCGCTCCGGTCGTCTTCGACCGGCCGATCGACGGTCCATCGTTCCTGGCCTACATTGAGCAGATAGTTGTGCCGTGCCTGCGGCCCGGCGATGTCCTGCTGATGGATAATCTCCGTGCCCACAAGCAACCGGCTGTGGCGACGGCAGTCCGCGCAGCCGGCGCTTCGATTCTCTTCACTCCGCCTTATTCGCCGGATTTTAACCCGATCGAGAATTTCTTCTCGAAGCTCAAGGCCTATCTGCGCAAGGTGCAGGCGCGGACCAAATCCGACTTGGACGTCGCCATCGTCGCATGCTGCGCAACGCTGACGCGCAAGGAATGCGAGAATTTCTTCCTACACTGCGGATATGGAGTCGCGTAACAGAGAACCGCTCTAGCGAGCTGGCGGGAGAGTTCATAAGCGTCGTCGGACATGCTGGGTGTCCTTCCAAGGAAAAGGCCCGCCGTTGCCAGCGGGCCAGGAAGTGAGATGGGTCAGGGAACGGACGGAGCGGCCTACTCGGCGGCGGCCAGCGCTTCGGCGTCCTCGTTCGACTGATAGCCATCGGGGTCGGCCCGGCGCGCGTCGTCGTTGCCGTCAACGTCGTCGCTGTTTTCCCCGTCGCCGGCTCCGGTCGGCTGAGAGTCGGCCGCCCCCGACTCAGGGGTAGCCGCCGGTGCTGCGCGGTCGACCGTCGGCTCCTGTCCCGCCGCGCTCGCAAAAGGACGCCCGGGCGTCCGGAGCGGCTCGGGAAGCCAACCGGAGTCGGCGAGGAGGCCTTCGGCCGACTTCGCCATCTCGTCCTTCTTCATGCCTTCGAGACGCCGGGCGGCGTCTTCGCCGCGGGCCTCCCGCACCGCCGCTAGAATGCGAGCCTTGGTGACCCGGCTGAGATAGGTGTCGACGGTCGCTTGCCAGCCGGCGGCCGCCATATCGAGATCGAGCGCCTCGGCGAGCCTGTCCGCATGTGCGAGCGCCCTGGGACGACGATTGTAGGGGTCGTAGACCGAATTGAGGGAGGCCGCGACGCAGTGAGCGAACAAAGCCGCCTTGCTATCGAGATCGAAGCCGATCAGCGCCTCCCAGAGGTCTTGCGGATCTTTCGGCAACGCGGTCGTCCATCGCTGTTGGCGCTGGTCGAGACTGCGGACAAGCTTACTGTCGCCGAGCCCGTAGGGGCCTCGCTCGCCGACGCTGACGCTGCGAAGGTCGAGGTCGAGGCAGGAGTCGACCGCGTAGCGGTAGAAGAGCTTCATGCACATGGCGTGGAGCGCTGCGAGGAAGGCGACTTCCGGCTCATCGCCGAGCGCGCGGCGAAGAGCCAGCGTGCGGTGCGCCGTCAATTCCGTCGTCAGCCGGTCGGGAACGGGTTTCAGGATGCCGTCGTCCTCTGGCTCCTCGGGGCACACAGGATCAGACGAAAGGACCTGGCCGTCCGCCACGACGCGAGAGGCGGCCGTTTGGCTTGGCTCCGCCTCAGGCTCGGGCATGGGCTCGATCTTAATCGGCGGCTCATCCTCTGGGCGCACGAACCCGCGCTCGACGCGGAGGCTACCCTGGCCGTCGATGCTGACGAAAGCGCCGGCGCGACCGATGTCGTCCGGGTCGAATGTGATCGGACGGCTGTCGTAGGCGGCGAGCGCCGTCTCGATCTCGGCGAGGCGCCGATCGACTTCCTCGGGGAGGTCGTCCCCGCCGACATTGGCCTGCTCGAGCCGCTCGTACTCGGCCTCGAGGTCGGCCTTGGTCGTTTCTTCCTCCGGAGTCAGCGGCTCGGTCTTTCCGTGCAGGCGTCTGAGGTCATAAGCGTAGCCGTAGGGCAGATCCGGCGTGACCTGGACCCACTCCCATCCCTCCGCCCGGACGGTCTCGGCTTCCTTCTCAAGCTTCTCGGTGACCAGACGACCGACGAGCGTGACATCCTGCAGCCAGCCACCGCTGTCACTCTGGAAGAGATCGTTCATCACCGGTCCGCCGGCCGCGACATAAGCGTCGACGCCGATGAAGATGGCGCGTTTGTCGGTGGCCCGCACCGACCCTTCGGTCAGCATGCGGCGGATGGCGTTCGGTTCGATATAGCGCGATTGCCGGACGCGGTCGTAGACCTGCTCCTGGCGTTCGTGATCGGCGCTGACCGTGAAGGCCATGAGCTGGTCGAGCGTCATCTCGTCCGCCGCATAGATGTCGAGAAGCTTGGGTGACGCCGCGGCGAGGCGGAGGCGCTGCCGGACCACTGCGACCGAAACGAAAAATGCCGCCGCGATCTCTTCCTCGCTTTGGCCTTTCTCGCGTAGCGTCTGGAAAGCCCGAAACTGATCGAGCGGGTGCAGCGGGGCGCGCTGGATATTCTCGGCGAGCGAGTCCTCTTCGGGGACGCCGCCATCCCGCACCACGCAGGGGATCGGCGCGGTCTTTGGCAGGCGCTTTTGCTTGACCAGCAACTCGAGCGCACGAAAGCGGCGGCCGCCGGCCGGAATCTCGAACATGCCGGTCTCGACGCCGGCTTCATCGAGGATCGGCCGCACGGTCAGGCTCTGGAGGAGCGTTCGCCGGGCGATATCCTCGGCCAACTCATCGATCGACACTCCGGCCTTTATGCGGCGCACGTTCGCCTGAGAGAGAACAAGCTTATTGAACGGGATGTCGCGCGACCGGCTGAGCGCGATTTTCACTGGGGACTTCGTCATGATCGGATCTCCGTGACGGGCCCCGAGACCTCTCTCGGCTATCCAACCCGTCAGTGAATCCGACTCCAGCCCTCTTCCTCTCTACCGTTCTGCGGCCCCAGCCCGCGGCAGAGGAGCGCCGCCCACCGGTTGCTACGCATGGGCCGCGGTCGCTCGCCCGACACTACGATCGGGCGAACACTGACCGAATGCCGCCGACTTGTCGGCAATGTGGCCTCGGCGCGCAGTCCGGGAGCGCTTTGAACGCTACGCGCTCAGGCGGCGCGGTCCAGCAACTTCTTGGCCCGCATCTCCATGTCGAGCCGGGCGTCCTGGTGCGGCTTCATGCGTGCGCAGGCGGTAATCCCTTGCACGAAGTCATAGACGGACTCGGGCTCGTGACCTTCCTCGGCCAACACGGTCTCGATGATCTTGGCCGTCTCGGTCCTGGAGAACCCGCGCTTCCTCAGGAATTCGTCGCGATCTTCGTCCGTGCGCGCGACGATCTGTTGCCGAGCAGCTTTGACGCCGGCGATGAAAGGCGTCGGCGAGGAATCGGCGAATCGGGTCAGGGCCGGGGCGGCTTCGTGCGCGAAGCGCGAGGCGGCGTATTTGGAGTGGCGAATGGCGATCTCCTGGAAGTCTTCGACGCCCCATAAGTTGCGATTCATGCACACCGCGCGAAGGTAGAACGACGCGATTGAACGAAGCCGCTATCGCGGCGGAGGCGGAAACGGGCGGGAGATCTGCGGGATGGAGTGAGTGTGCTGCTGCCTGAGAGGATGGGGTGTTCGAAGCCCCCTCTCAGACAGGAGTTTCAGATGGCCGAAATGAGCCCTCTGCGTCGGCGGATGATCGAGGACGTGACGATCCGCAATCTGTCGCCGGCGACGCAGCAATCCTACCTCTATGCGGTGTCGAAGTTCAGCCGACATTTTGGTCACTCGCCCGATCGGCTCGGCGTCGAAGACGTGCGCGCCTATCTCGTGCACCTGACGTCGAAAGGCTTCGCATGGTCGTCGCTGAACCAGACGGTGTGCGCGCTGCGGTTTTTCTACGGCGTGACCTTGGCCCAGACGACGGTCGTCGATCGGATTCCCTTCGCCCGCGAGCCGCGCAAGCTTCCCACCGTGCTGGGCGCGGAGGAAGGGGTGCGGTTTCTGGAAGCCGTTTCCAGCCTGAAGGCGCGCGTGGCGCTGACGACGGCCTATGCCGCAGGTCTGCGGGTCTCCGAAGTCGCCGCGCTCAAGATCTGCGACCTCGACAGCCGCCGCATGGTGCTGCGGATCGAACGCGGCAAGGGCGGCAAGGAGCGCTACGCCATGCTCTCCGAGACGCTGCTCGGCATCCTGCGCGAGTATTGGCGACTGGCGCGGCCGAGGCCGTTCCTGTTTCCCGGTCGGCCGACCGACACGCCGATCGAGCCGAGCGTGCTGCATGCCGCTTGCCGATTGGCGGCGACCGCGGCAGGGCTCGACAAGCATGTGAGCGTGCATGTGCTGCGGCATAGTTTCGCGACGCATCTTCTGGAGAGCGGGGTCGATATTCGCGTGATCCAGGTCCTGCTCGAAATGGCTACATAGTGCCCACGAACAGCCGGCTGAGGCCCGGATCAGCTACCGATTCCATCCGCGCTTCGGCGAACTGGTGGAGATCAGGCGACGGCTCGAAACCGGCGGCGTCGAGTTTGTCGTCGTGCTCCAACCCGACGGCTCATTCGCCTGCTTGCCGGCCTGGATGACGGAAGCGGCGGCAACTCGTTTCACGATCGGTGACGAGCCGCGCTTTCCACTCCATATTCTGCGCGCGATGCGCATGGAGGTCGATGCGCTCCTAGGCTTTCTCCTGCCCGAATCAAAAACGGAGGAAGCCCAGAATGGAGCGCAAATCCGAACATCGCCAACCAAGCCTGTTCGACGAGGAGACGCCGCTCGTGAAGCCATGCCCGGCTCGCAAGGTCGAACTTGCGGGCGTCGTGGAAGCTCTGCTCCGCGAGATCGCAGCGACGCTGGTCCAACGAAAAGACGGGGTGAGAATCCATGAGCAAGATCACGGCTGAGCATCTGCAACGCATCGCTTGCGTCTATATTCGCCAATCAACCCCCGATCAGCTCGTGCACAACCTCGAGAGCCAGCGCCGGCAATACGGGCTGGCCGATCGCGCCAGGCAGCTTGGCTGGGCGACTGTCGAAATCATCGACGACGATCTCGGACGATCCGGCGGAGGCGTCGCCCGTCCGGGCTTCGAGCGGCTGTTGGCCGCAATTTGGGACCGTCGCGTCGGTGTGGTGCTTGCCATCGAGACTTCGCGCCTCGCCCGCAACGGACGCGACTGGCACACGCTGATGGAGTTCTGTGGATTGGTCGGCACGATCCTCGTCGACGAGGACGGAATTTACGATCCTCGCCATCCCAACGATCGATTGTTGCTGGGCATGAAAGGTACGATGAGCGAACTCGAGTTGTCGCTGTTCCGCCAGCGCTCGCAGGAGGCGTTGCGCCAGATGGCGCGTCGCGGCGATCTGGTTCTCGGCGTGGCCGCGGGCTATGTGAAAGTCGGGCGCGGACGGATCGAAAAGGATCCGGACCAGCGTGTGCAACAGGCCATTCAACTCGTCTTCACGAAATTCGCCGAGTTCCAGAGCGCGCGGCAGGTGCACGTCTGGATCAGAGACGAAGGGATCGAATTGCCCGCCAAATCGCGGCGGAGCGAGGCGCATGGCGTCGTGTGGCGCTTGCCGCCCTACAACATCGTGCACAACATCCTGACCAATCCGATTTATGCCGGCGCCTATGCATTCGGACGCACGACGAGCCGGATCAGCGTGGTGGACGGCCGCAAGCGGGTTCGTCGTGGCGTGCACCGGCCGATCGATGAATGGGATGTCCTGATCAAGGACCATCATGCCGCCTACATCAGCTGGGAGGAGTTCGAACGCAACGTCAAAGCAATCGCCAACAACGCGACCGGCATGAGCAGCGCGCTCGCTCGCGGGGCGGCCCGCGAAGGCGAGCTTTTGCTGCCTGGGCTTCTGCGGTGCGGCCACTGTGGCCGCAAGGCGATTGAAGTCCAGTCGAGCGAGACCACGGCGGCTGAGCGGCAACTGGAACTCTCCCTGCAGCAGGCCCGCTATGAGGCCGCTCATGCCCGTCGACAGTATGATGCTGTCGATCCGGCCAACCGGCTCGTCGCCGGCGAGTTGGAGCGCCGCTGGAACGAGGCTTTGCAAGCCATCGCCCGGATCGAGGGCGACATCGCGGCCACGATCTCGCGGCGTCCGCCGCCGCTTGGCGAGCCGGAGCGGCAGCAACTCCTTGCGCTCGGCGCCGATCTCGAACGCGCCTGGTCGCATTCCGCCGCGACGCCTGCGACCCGTAAGCGGATTCTGCGCACTGCGATCTCGGAGGTTGTCGTGCGTCGCGATGGCGCGATCATTCATGCGGTCCTGCACTGGCAAGGCGGCGATCATACCGAGCTCCAGGTGAAGCAGCGGCTGAACGCAGCCGGCCGACATAATCCGCGCATTCCGGATGATACGATCGCGCTCATGCGCGAGCTGGCCCGCCTGATGCCGGACCGTCAGATTGCGCGCCTGCTCAACCGCATCGGCGTCGCGACCGGATATGGCAATGCCTGGACGCAGGAGCGCGTCCGCGGCTTCCGCAATCATCACGAGATCGGCTGCTACCGGGACGGCGAATGGGCCGAGCGCGGCGAGATCACGCTCGAGGAAGCAGCCAAAATCATCGGGGTGTGCAATATGACGGCGTTGCGCATGCTTCGCCGTGGCGAGATCAAGGGCCGGCAGGTCTGTCCGGGCGTTCCCTGGGTCATCAGGACAGCAGACCTGGTCGGATTGACTGGGCGGAAGCGGCCAGACCGTCCGCTAACACCAAATCCCGATCAGCGGGCCTTTAATTTTCAATGAGTTGATTCAAGGTGCTTTATGACGCGTGTCCGCTCGGACATTCGCGGCTCGAGACGACGACACGCTATGCCCACGTCTCGACCGAGATGATCGCCGGCACGGCCAGTCCGCTCGATAGGCTCTCACTCAGCGTGACGCCGCCGAGATAGCCGGTGCAGGTTCGGCCGGCGTTCGAACTGGCCGACGTCTTCCGCCGTCACGGCGAGCGTTACGAACGGGCGAACGCTGGACATCTCGGGCGCGTGGAGCGGCGCGTGATCGCAGCGATCACGGCCTGCCGCACGGCTGCGCTCGGCGGCCATGTCGAGCGCTGCAGCGCCGTGCGCATCTCCTGCAACTCTTGCAGAAACCGCCATTGCGGCAAGTGTCAGGGGGCGGCGCGCGCCGAGTGGCTCGCGGCGCGGCAGGCCGAGCTGCTGCCAGTTCCCTACTTCCACGTCGTCTTCACCCTGCCGCCGGCCGTGGCCGAGATCGCCTTCCAGAACAAGCAGCCGGTCTACGGCCTGCTGATGCGCGCGGCGGCCGAGGCGCTCATGACGCTCGCCGCCGAGCGCCTCGGCGCCAGGATCGGCCTGATCGCCGTCTTGCACACCTGGGGACAGACGCTGACCCATCACCCCCATGTCCATTGTCTCGTCCCCGGCGGCGGCCTCGCCCTCGACGGCCGGCGATGGGTCGCCTGCAAACCCAACTTCCTGCTCTCCGTCCGCGCTCTGTCGAAGACATTCCGCCGGCTCTTCCTGGACCGGCTGGCGGCACTCTTTCACCGCGGCGAACTCGGCTTCTTCGGCGAACTCGCCCCGCTCGCCGACCCCGGCGCCTTCGCCGGGCGCGTCTGCGCGCTCTCGCGAGAGCCCTTCGTCGTCTATGCCAAGCCGCCGTTCGGTGGACCCGAGCGCGTGCTGGCCTATCTCGCCCGATACACGCATCGCACCGCGATCGCCAATTCGAGGATCGTCGCCGTCGACGATGATCACGTGACGTTCTCCTACAAGGATTATCGCTGCGGCGGCCGCAGCGGCGTCATGCGCCTCGCCCCGCACGAGTTCATCCGACGGTTCCTGCTGCGCGTCCTGCCCGACGGCTTCCACCGCATTCGTCACTATGGCTTTCTCGCCAAGGGCGACCGAGGCGAGACCCTCGCGCGCGTGCGAAACCTGACGAGCGCCAGGTCAGCCGCCGAGTCCGCCAACGGCCCGGCGGGGACCGCCGACCCTCAACCTCAACCAGACGACGGGGCCCTCCCTCCGTGCCCGCACTGCGGTGGCCGCATGCGCCGCGTCGGCCCTGTTCCACCGTCGACCGGCCCCTTCCGATGCGACACATCATGACAACGACCGCTCGCCCGATCTCGCTTCCTTTCCTCACTCGAACCCGCCGCCTCGCGGCGCAGCCGGCGCTCGGCTTCAACGCGCCATTCCTTCCGCGCCCGGCTCGTTCCGCCTTCGCCCAGCCGTCGTCCGAGCGGTCAGGCGCCCGACCCAGTCGTTCGACGATCGACAGCCGCAGCCTCCCCGACCGCCAAGCCCAGCGCCTGCACCGACAGCCTGCGCGCTTTCCCCATAGCGGCTAACCGGCCCGCGCCTTCGTTCAATCCGGCTTATGTGAGGTCGCCTTCCGTGACGCACAAACCTGCGCGCCGGCGACCTCACATAACCCTCCAGATTCAGAGGACGGCCTAATCCGATCAATAAACGGGCGCGTTACCACCCTTGTGCCCGGCACGGCGTGCCTATTCTGCCGGAGCCGGATTACGCCTGAAAAAGTCGGTTTCAAATCCCTCCGCGCAACAAATCCAGAGCGGGCAGAACAGCTAGAGAGAGGGCTACATACCGGAACTTGGCGAGCCGGCGCCGGCTGTCATCCCGTTCACCACGACCGTGGCTTCATCCGCTATCGGGGAATTCCTGCACCGACTGACAGGCTACATGGGGCGCGACCAGAATAGCTCCGAGCTTCTTCATTTATTCGATAGAAGGAAGATCGGACGAAACAGCAAACCGTCACGGCCAGACTGTTTTTGTGGGGATCGATCGTTTTGGTGCCGCGGTGATGCCCGGCCCCTGCTCGATACGACATGGCGAACGGAATGAGCCTGCTTAGCCCGACTTCACCAACTGGGGGTATGCGGCGAGGCGAACACATTGGAATCGCTGAGGGGCGAGTCCAAAGGTCGGCACTACAGGGGGTGAGAGTTCAGGCGGCTTTGGCGTCGGTCGCGGCGGCGATTTTCGGCGGCGGCTGCGCGGGGAGCTCGAGTTTGAGGCGTTGCAGCAGAAGCAGGTGATCGGTCTCCGGCTCGGTATGGCGGGACAGGAGGACGGTTCGGCCGTCGGTCGTGGGTAATTCGACGTCGATCATCTGGATCGCGGCGAGCTTTTCGAGCACGGCTTTGGGCGTCAGTCCCGGCGCCAGCGCCTTCAACCGTTGTTTGAGCGTGACCATCAGGCAGTAAGCCAGAAACGCCACGAAAATATGGGCTTCGATGCGGGTTTCGAGTTGGTGATGGATGGGCGGACCGAGAGGTCGTTCTTCAGTTCCTTGAAGGCCTGCTCGATTTCGACCAGTTGCAGATAGAGCCGCCAGAGATGGCCGGGATCGTCGCCGTTGATGTTGGTGCGCAGGAGATAGCCGCCCTCGCGGCGCCGCGCCGCCCGAAGCTTCTTGCGATTGATCGCGAAATGGAAGGTTTGCGGCGTGACCGGCTGGTCCTTCGTCGGCGTGTGGATCGTCATCAGGCCATAGGCCTTGCCGGCTTCTTTCTTGGCCGCGCCGAGTTTGAGCAATAGCTCGTCGCGCGTCAGGTCTTGCGCCTGGAGTTCGCGGAGACGCTTGATCAGCTTGCGTAGGCGGCGACGGCGCATCGCCTGTTCCTTCTCGCGCCGGGCTTCGCTCCGGGCGAACACGTAGGTCTCTACCCCGTCTTCGATCAATTTGACCCGCACGCTCTCGCGCACGTTTTCCCACGGCTTGACCGCGAGCGCCTTTTCCAACTTGGTCAGCCGCCCGCGCGGCGTGCCCACGAGATAATGGATCGGCGTCGACGAGCCCCGCATCTCGGCCAGGACCTCCTCGGTCGGAACGCCGCGATCCATCACCCAGGTGGGTTTGGCGGCGCCGTATTGCGCCTCGATCTTGGCTAAAAACGCCTTCAGCGTCGTCTTGTCCGAGGTGTTGCCGTCCATGACCTCGTAGGCCAACGGAAAGCCGTCCGGTGTGACGATCAGCGCGATCACCACCTGCACGCAATCGGAACGCTTGTCGCGGCTGTAGCCAAACTTCCGCTTGCCCTCTTCTGGCGGATCGCATTCGAAATAGGGGCTCGTCAGATCATACAGCAGCACCTCGAAATCGGCCTGAAACAGGTCCTTCCAGCGCTCGCGCAGAAACGTGAACAGCGCTTTCTTGTGCTCCGCCAGCTTGTCCAGGCAACGATAGAGAGTGTTGGGCAGTGCGAGGGCGGCATCCTCGCCGAGCAGATCGCCCATCGCGCTCTCATCGAACCATTGCCGATGCAGCCGCCACTCGCTGCCCGGCGAGATCAGCTGATAGCTCGCCAGCGTCTTCAGAATGTTCAACCAGCTCGTTCCCTCGCGCGAGGGCGGCAGCGCTGGCCGCCAGAAATCGTCCAGTCGCAATTGCTCCCAAAGCTCCATCGCCAGCCAGCACGCGCCCCATTGGCGCGGCCGGCGCAACCGCATCTCGCTCAACCGGATCGAAACCACGTCGCAGTCGAGGGCCGGCGCGACGCGGTCCTCGGGGAAAAGCGCGATCTCGGTCGAGCGTCCGCCTTTGTCGAACGCCTCGATCGCCCGGCTCCAACCCGCGCGCTGGCTGTCGTTGATCTCTCCGAGATAGAGCACCTGCCGTTGAACGACCCGCCCACCCTCGACGTGCCGATTCTCCACCACCGACCAGGCCCGATGCTCCTTGCCGTCCTTGCGGCGAATCTTGTGGCGCAAAAACATGCCCCAGAACTTGCGCCGCCCCGAACGCCGCGCAAGGGCCTTGGTCGGCACTACAGACGATTCTCGGACACTCGGCCCAATACAATCAATGACTTGGCGCGCTCGCATACCCCGAAAATCGCAAAAATCGGCGCGAGTTGGTGAAGTCGGGCTAGCAAATTTAAGACTTTTTGGCGAAACCTTCGGCGCAGACGCCGGATTGATCAAATCGTGCATGTTGAAAGCATGCAAGACGTTCCGAAGAAGCTGAAGGGTACGCTCTATATTGTCGGCAAGCCAAGACCGAAATGGGCGATCCTCGCCTGTCCCTGCCGATGCGGGGAGCGTATTGACGTTAACTTGATGGAGAGTCGCCGGCCCTCTTGGCAGCTTACTTCCGACGGCAAAGATGTCTCTTTGCATCCATCATTGTGGATGCCAAAGGAAAAGTGCGGCAGCCACTTCTGGATACGACGGAATCGAGTTGACTGGGTGTTGTATCGCGGGATTCCTCGCCCTTCCGGAAATCGTTTGACCAATCAGCGGGTCGATTTCAATCGCCGGGTGAAGACGAATCAAATTTCCTCAGCCCGGCGGATCGGCTATCCTGACGGGATCGCCAAGGACGGGCTGGAGGAGAGCCGCATTACCCGTCGGGCGAACGCCATCCTTCTGCTCGACAAGGGATGGTCCTACGCCGAGGTCGCCGAAGCGCTGTTCATCGACAATTCGACCGTCCGTGCCTGGTTCAAGGCCTACAACGAAGGCGGCGTCGAGGGGCTCATCCTGTTCGACCTGAAGGGCGGAACCAGCCCGCTGTCGCCTCCCCAGATCGACGAATTGCGCGCCTGGGCGACGGAGGTGCTGCCGACGTCGACTACCGAAATCGGGCAGTTCATCCTAGAGAGGTCGGTGTCGACTATGGCCGCTCCGGGCTGATCAAGCTGATGAACCGGATCGGCTTTGACTCAAAGAGCCGGAATCCGTCCCCGGCAAGATCGACGTGGAAACCCAGCAGAAGTTCATCGACGCGCACGAGGACTTGCGCAACTCGCTCGGCCTGGACAAATCCGTCGTCTACGTCGACGCCGTCCATCCGACCCACCAAGCTCAGCCGGCGGGACGCTGGCTGCCGCGCGGACAGCGCTCGCGCTCCCCTCGGCGTCGGGGCGCGACCGGCTGAACCTGCACGGCGCGATCGATCTGGAGACCGGACAGACCCGCATCATGGACGTCGAGACCGTCGACGCGACAAGCACGATCCACTTGTTCGAAGCGCTGGAGAACGCCCAGTCGACGATGAGCCGCATTCACGTCTTCCTCGACAACGCCCGCTACCACCACGCCAAAGCCGTCCAGGAGTGGATGCAGCAGCCGGGACGGCGCATCGTCCTGCACT
>CAVYON010000047.1:0-5069 GCA_963770035.1 uncultured Alphaproteobacteria bacterium
GACTAGAGCGGTTTCCGATCAATCCGTATCGTATCCGCAGGACCTGAAGTAATTCACGCATTCGTCAGATTTGAAGATTTCGGCGCAGGCTTCGAGTGCGTTCAGGAGGCCTGTGACGGTTCGCTCGGCGATTTTGCGCAGGAAGGCCTTGAGCTTTGAGTAGGCTTTTTCGATGGGATTTATGTCGGGGCTGTAAGGCGGCAGATAAAGCAACTCGGCTCCGGCGGCTTTGATGAGTTGCTCGACCCTTGCTCCCTTGTGGCTCGACAGATTGTCCATGACGACGACGTCGCCTTGCGAGAGCGTGGGAGCGAGGCATTTCTCCACCCAGTCCTCGAACGTGGCCGCGTTCATCGGCCGGTCGTAGGCCTTTTGCGCCACGAGACCGGAAAGGCGTAGGCCGGCGACGAGCGTGATGGTCTTGTAATGGCCATGCGGAATGCCGACCCGCAGTCGTCGACCGCGCCGGCATCGTCCGCCCTTGCGCGCCAGATTGGTGGAAGCCCCCGTTTCGTCAATGAACACGAGCTTCCTCGGATCGAGATCGAGTTGCGCCCCAAACCACTCCTGGCGCCGCTTCAAAACATCGGGGCGCTGCTGTTCCTCGGCATGCGCGGTTTTTTTTTGAATGTGATCTCGTGCCGATCGAAGAAGCGCCAGATCACCGACAAAGAAAAGCGCTCGCTGCAGTTGGCGATCAACCGCTCCTGGATTTCCAACAACGTGATGTCCGGCTGACGACGAATGAGGCCAAGCAGATAATCGCCATGCGCCTCAATGCGGTCCGAGCGTCGATCCCCGCCCGTCGGCGCCGGGGAAATCTCGCCGGTGGCCTGGAAGCGCCAAACCCAACGGATGGCGCTGGCGATGCTGACCCCGAAACGCTTGGCCGCCGCGTTGCGCGACAGGCCGCCGGCCACAACAGCCTCCACCACACGTGTGCGAAGATCTTCGGATAGCGCCATCCCCGCCGCCTCCTTCACGCGGCGGAGCCCATGAATCATGAACAGCCCTGATTCGGGAATCCCCCGCGATTCATTTCGCTGGGAAACCGCTCTAGCTTCGGCGTTGTAAAAGCCAAAGAAGTTCGTCTCGGCCCAATTCGACACCCCGGAATCGGGCGCGTGGAAGTGCACGTCCTGATCGCGAATCATGGGCCGCTTTCTCCCTCCCTCGTCAGGCATTCGTTGCATGTCGCCCATCGAAGGAATGCTCAATCATCAACCGGAGGCGCTCCGGACGCCATGTCCCAGGGAGATAAAACGAGGGCGGGCGTTTTATCCGGCAGGTCAAATGACCGCATGAGCGGGCGGCTCCTATCATCTCGACAATTCACGCTCGTCGGAGCGAGAACAGGTGGCCGGGAGCGAGCGCCATGGAACTCGGGAGAGTGGTCGGCAACGTCGTCTCCACAATCAAGACGTCCGGGCTCAACTCGTTCAAGCTGCTCCTGGTGTCTCCCTTGAGCGAGAGCCAGGATCCCAAGATTGCGAACACCTCTTACGTCGCCATCGATCTTGCCGGCTCCGGCGAGGGCGAGGTCGTGCTTGTGACAAAGGGCAGCGCCGCCCGGATCGCCCCGGGAACCGAAGCCGCGCCGACGGACGCCGCGATCGTCGCGGTCGTCGACACCGTCCGACTCGGCGATCGAACGCTCTACTCGAAGGCCTGAACCGGGCAGCCTAATCTGACATCCCGGAAAGGAGATCAAAAATGGCTGACAATTCTTCCCCAGGGACGCCGCGAGGCGCGCTTGGCCTGATCGAGACAAAGGGGCTCGTCGGCGCCATCGAGGCGGCGGACGCCATGGTCAAAGCCGCGAACGTGCGACTGATCGGCCGTGAGCAAATCGGTGGCGGTTTGGTCACCGTGATGGTCCGGGGAGACGTCGGCGCGGTCAAGGCCGCTACCGACGCAGGCGCCGCGGCGGCCGGCAAGGTGGGCGAGGTCATCTCCGTTCACGTCATTCCGCGTCCGCACGAAGACGTCGAAGGCATCCTCGGAAAGCTCTAACGCGCGGCTCCTGTTGGGGGGGCTTGCCCCTCGCTGCGGATCTGGGTGTTGAGGCATGAGCGATCCCGTTGAGTTGGACCTGGACTTGTCGGCGCTCGCCGAAGCGCGCTGCAAGGCAAAGGATGCCCGAAGGGCGTTTGAAGCCTTCGAAGGCGCGTCCCAGGAGGACGTCGACGCGATCGTGCGCGCCATGGCGGCCGCCGGCACGGCCGCAGCCGAGGAACTGGCGCGACTTGCGGTCGACGAGACTGGATACGGCGTCTACGAGGACAAGGTCGTCAAAAATAAGTACAATACAATTTTTGTCGCCGCCTCGATCCTGCCGATGCGCACGATCGGGGTTCTCTGGGTCGACGAGCGCCAGCGTATGATGGCGGTGGGCTCGCCGATGGGCGTCATCGCCGGGATCATTCCGGTGACCAATCCGACGTCGACAGTGCTCTTCAAATGCATGGCGGCGGTGAAATCGGGAAATGCGATTGTTTGCGCGCCGCATCCGCGAGCTATCCGATGTTGCCTGCGCGCGGCGGAGGTCATGGCCGAGGCTGCAGAACGGGCGGGCGCGCCGCGTGGCCTCATCTCTTGCCTCTCCCGGGTCACCCTGGAAGCAACCTCCGAGCTCATGCGCCACCGAGATATCGCCTTGGTGATGGCGACCGGCGGCGCGGGCATGGTCAGGGCCGCCTATTCGAGCGGGAAACCCACCCTCGCGGTCGGCGCCGGCAACGTGCCCGTTTATATCCACCGCTCCGTCAAAGACGTGCGCGAAGCCGCGCTCATGGCGATCACCTCGAAGGCGTTCGACAACGGAACCGCTTGTGTGGCGGAACAGTCGATCGTTCTCGACGAGCCCATCGCCGACGCTGCGCTCGCCGCCTTCGCCGCGCAGGGCGTGCGCTTCCTCGAAACTGCGGAGCAGGAACGGCTCGCGGCTGTCATCTTTACGGAGCGCGGCGAGCTTCGGCCCGAGGCCGTCGGCCTGGCCGCGAAGGAACTCGCCCGGCGGAGCGGAGTCGTCGCCCCCTCCGACTGCAAGGTGCTGGGCGCCGTTCTCGCGGCGGTTGGCCCGAGCGCGCCGCTGTCGCGCGAGATTCTAGGTCCGGTGCTGTCGTTTTACCGCACCCCGGACGTCGAGGAGGGCTTCAGGAGATGCCGCGAAGTCCTAGAATTTGGCGGTCAGGGGCACACGCTCGGCCTCCATTGCGAATCCGACGACGTGATCAGCGCGTTCTCTGCGCTGCCTGCTGGTCGGATCGTCGTCAATACGCCCACGTTGTTCGGAGGCATGGGCTTCAGTTGCGCGATGGATCCCTCATTCATGCTGGGAACCGGCACTTGGAGCGGTTCGATCGTCTCCGACAACGTGACCCCGCTACACCTGATCAACATCAAGCGCGTTGCGCACGAGGCGAGGCCGTGGCGTTCCATTTATTTGCAGAACATGGGCCTATGAGCTGGGCCTCCGTGGGTGAGCCGCGTGCGTCAAGCGGCGGCGACGTCCGCTCGTTCCTGCGGGCCGCCGTCGCGCGACTGAGAAACCCATCCGCGGAGCGGCGTGCGCCGTTGTCCTTCGGCGTCGATCTCGGCACGGCCACCATCGTCATCACCGCGATCGATGCCGATCGGCGCCCCGTATTCTGGAATTTTGCGCCTTGCGCGGCAGTGCGCGACGGCGTCGTCGTGAATTTTGCCGAGGCGGTCGCCGCGGTGCGCGCGCTCGCGTCCGAGGCTGCAAAAGCCCTCGGCGAGGACGTCGTCGCCGCTGCGAGCGCCTTCCCGCCTGGCGTCGCCGAAGCCGAGGCACGAGCCTGCCGGTATGTGCTGGAAAACGCCGGAGTGATCTGCCGGCGCCTGGTCGACGAGGTCTCCGCCGCCCAGGCTTTGCTCCAGATCCGAAACGGGGCCATCGTCGACGTTGGCGGCGGGTCGACAGGCGTCGGCGTTGTCGAGAACGGAAACATCGTGTCTTTGAGCGACGCTCCGGGCGGAGGGCACCACTTGGACCTGATTGTCGCCGGCGCGCTCGGCGTGTCCGTCGAAGAGGCCGAACGCCGCAAACGCCAAGGCGAGTCGGGGCTCTCGGACATCCTGCGTCCGGGGATCGAGCGCATCGCCTCGTCAATCGGCAAGCAGGCCGGATCGAGACTGGTCGAGACCGTGCATCTTGTCGGTGGGGCCCTACGCGTTCCAGGCGCGCCCGAAATCGTCAGCGACTACCTCGGCGTCCGCGCTGTCGGCTATCCGCATTCGGAATTGGTCACCCCTTTCGGCATCGCCATGAGCTGACGGATGGATATTCAGCTTCGCGCCTACGCCTTCATCGACAGCATGCAACCCCAGGCTGCGGCCCACGTCGCTTCGACTTGCCAGGGCGACGTGCCGATCGCCGGAATGTCGGAGCTGTTCATCGAAGTGGCGCCAGGCAATGAAATTTTCCGGTGTGCGGACGTCGCTTTGAAGGCGGCCGATGTGCGGCCTGCGCTCCAGATCGTCGAGCGCGAGTTCGGCCTGCTCGAGATCCATTCGCGCACCCCCGCCGAAGTGAAGGCCGCGGGAGAGGCGGTCCTCGAATATCTCGGCCTCAAGGAGGAAGACAGGCTCCGACCGAAGATCGCTTCGTCCCAGTTCGTGACCAACGTCAATCCATATCAAGCCCAGCTCATCAACAAATGGCGGAAGGGCAACCTCCTGCTGCCTCGGTCGAGCCTGTTTGTCCTCGAAGCGACGCCCGCGGCCTATGTGACCCTTGCGGCGAACGAAGCGGAGAAGGCGGCGAACATCAGCCTGATCGAGGTCAGGGCGGTCGGCCGTTTCGGCCGCCTGTTCGTCTCCGGCACCGAAAGCGAAGTGCAGGCGGCGGCGAAATCGGCCATCGCATCGCTCGAGCAATACGGAGGCCGCGAATGACTGTGATTACTGCGGCCGACGTGGAGAAGGCCCGCGGTGCGCTCGTCATTGCCGTCAGGGATATCGTGACCCCGCTCGCTGCAGATCGGGCGAAGGAACTCGGCGTGAAAATCGAGCGAACCGCGCAAGCGTCACCGAGATCCTCGAGC
>CAVYON010000048.1:0-9201 GCA_963770035.1 uncultured Alphaproteobacteria bacterium
CTGGGACCAAAGGAAAACCGATACGTGTAGTGGTGCGCCTCCAAGACCATACGGGGCGGCGGTGGCAGCTTGTCTTCCCCTACGTGCCGCACGTCGGCGGATAGCCCTTGGCCTCCTGTGCACCGCGCGTGTCCGTTCGCCGACGGTGCAACCAACTGCCGCGGAAGCAACACTTATTCCGCAAGGCCCACGACGTAACGCCAACCGTGGGCGCGCGGCTTAGCCCCGGAACACGTGGAGATTGAGGCCGGGGAGGTCCTTCAAGGCCCGTCGCACGCTCACCGCATGTTTGCGCTCGATCTGCTCGCCCGGAAACGCAATCTCCGCCAACTGCTCGACTGTGAAATGCTGCGTCGGTTCGCACTGAAAGGCGGCGATCAACCTGCGCTGCACGATGCCCGGACCACGGCTCATGGGAAATCCTCGGTTAATTGATCGCGAAGGTGGTTTTCCAACGCGGAAAGTCTGCCCGCCATCGTGTCCGCCTCGGGCTGGCCCAACGCCCATGGACGAGTTCTAAGCCTGAGGCCATTCTCTCAGTCTCCCGCCTCATTCCGTCCTGCTCCAGTTTCCGGGCCTGGGGACTTGGTCAATGCCTTAATGGCTTCCAGCAGCTCGCCTGCAATACGCCGGGATTGAATGATCGCCGTGAAGTCGGGGACGCCGGCTGTCTCGGGATCGGCTTCGATCGCATTCATCAGATTTTTTGGAGTCCCGCGACCTCGGCCTGAAGGCTCTGCATGGAGTCGCGAAGCTCCCAAATGATGTCGGCCTCAGCCGTGTTCTCCTTGGCGACCATCTGTGGGGCATCAACCGACGCGAATGATGCCTCAAGGCGGTTGACAATTTCGGCGTTCATGGTCCGCGTGTTCGCTCGAGCCGCCGCGCCAAGGCGCTCCTTCAGCCCGAAAGGAAGGCGGATGTTAGTTTGAGGATCGGTGCGAGCCATAAAAAATTGTAGCACGGTGCTATTGCGGTTCGCAAGGGCGAGTGATATAGCACGGTGCGATATCCACCAAAAGTCAAACACTATGTCCGACGAAAGCTCGCAATCCATGTTCATCCGCCTTCCTGGAGACCTGCGCAGGTGGGTCGCGGATGAGGCGCAGCGAGGCCGCTGTTCCATGAATGCGGTGGTCGTCGGAGCGATCGAGTCTTTGAAAGCGGCTAGGGCCGATCGGTATGCGGATGACCGCCATGACGCCGCCATCGAAGCGGCCATTTCCTTGGGGCGGTTGCCCAAGGGCACGGAGATCATACTGAGGCCGGATAGGACTGCCCGCCGGACCGAAATATTGGTCCATAGGCCGTCGCAGACCAGCTACGAGCTCCTGGCTCGGGTCCAGGATGATGAAGTGGTCTTCGCTGACTATCCTTTCTCGGGCGTCGCTGCGAACGGGGCCTAAGATGCGTTGGTGCAGTTAACTTCATGAGAGCTCGCGCGAGTGTCATTCGGCCTCGGGAACACGCTGGTTTCTGGGAACGAAATTCTGGCAGCAAAAGCGCAAGAGAAAATTGCGCAAACTCAAAGGAGAACTACGGTGAAAAAGGTTACCTCGAAAACCGCCCACGGCGGGAAGAACGTGCCCATCTCTGCAGTCAAGGCAATCCGGCAACGCCATTTCGGCTTCCTCAAGGAGGAAATCAAGGAGGCCGCACCGACCAAAGCGGCCAAAGACGAGGCCGCGTCTATTGCTCACAGAGATGGATATACGGTTCAGCGAGCTCTGATCTACGCGATCGCGCTTATTCAGTGCTTGCCTCGCAAGAAGCAGGACCGCGACGTCATGGCCGACATGTGCGCCATCGCCCGCGCCTACGATGCGTCCGCAATGTCGGCTCACGCGGACGACGTCGCCTACCGTACCGGCGTAAGTGTAGAACTTTGGCCGGGCAAAGCTCTCGGCGACGCTTGGGACCCGAATTGGGCTGTGGAATTCTATGGTGTCGATGTCCTGGAGGAGCCAGCAAAGCCAGAGAAGAGCAATCAGGACGCTCTGGCGGGAGCCTGACCATGAACAACAGCCGCCCCTTACTCGAAGAGCTGTTGCTCACCCCGGAAGAGGCGGCAGAAAGCTGTGGCATGAGCGTATTGACGCTCATGCCACACGTACGCGCTGGGCGCAGCCAGGGCGGACCTCAAGAGGCGGACACAGAATGAGGTTGGTGCAATTAACTTCAGTAGGGCCGGCTCGAACTCGGATTCGTCCGTCGCGGATGCATCGGTTTGGAGGAGCTGAGCGACGTTGGGTGCATCTTCGTGTGGCCGTGTCCGCCTGACTGGCAAGGTCATAGAGACGGATGCATCCAACGATTGGGGCAGGGGGATCAATGAACATGAGCCGTCGCGCAGCGAACGTGACGCGGGCAGATGTCGCCCGCGTGCTTCGAGCCGCACAAATGGCTGGCCCGAACTTGTGTGTCGAGATCGAAGGCGGCTTTATCCGCATGATCTTGGGCAACGAACCTTCACTGGTCGCGATGCCGCGCCAGGGCGGTCGAGGCCGAGCGCGTCCGAGCTTCGCGATGAAGGACATTCGTAGCTGGAAGCCCGTGGCTGAAGCGGGGCCGCTATGAGCCCGCGTCCTGCCCGATTCAGGCAAGTCGATGTGACCAGGGCGCTCCGCGCTGCGAAGGCTGCCGGAATCCCGGTCGCCCGCTACGAAATCGACGCGGACGGCAAGATCGTCATTGTAAGCGGGGACCGGGAGGTGGGATTCTCGGGGGAGACGCCAGCCACGAGGGCTGCGCGCAAACTGGCAGAATGGGAAGCAAGGCATGGGGCGGCCAAGTGAGGGCGGCTTTCACAAAACTACGAAGATGCTCGCCGATGGCAGGCGGGCTACGTACTGGTACGCCTGGAAGGGCGGCCCGCGATTGCCTGGCCAGCCCGGTTCGAAGGAATTCAAGAAAGCCTATCTCGACGCCATGGCGGCGCAACCGTCGGAGCCGGCTCCGAAACCAAAGGTTCTGAAACCCGGCACGGTGCAAACGATCGTAGACGGCTATCTGGACAGCCAAGACTTTCTCAAGCTCGCGGAGCGCACGCAGCGCGACTATCGCAAGCATGCGAGGACAATCGTCGCCGCGTTCGGCGACATGCCCCTCGACGTTTTCCTGGCCGAGTTCGAGGATCAGTTGCGGGGCGTTTTCCTTGGCTGGCGCGACAAGCTCGCCAAAACCTCGAAGCGCCAGGCCGATTACGCCTGGTCTGTGCTGTCCGCCATCTTGAGCTGGTCGCGCAAGCGAGGCTTTGTCAAGGTCAACCCATGCCGGGGGGCCGACGTCGAAAAGCTCTACGACGGAAACCGAGCCGACAAGATTTGGAACGACGACTGGATCACGGCATTCTACAAGGTCGCCTCCGACGAGCTGGCCCTCGCGATGGCGCTGGCGCTCTGGACCGGACAACGGCAGGGCGACCTGCTCAGGCTCACCTGGGACGCCTATGACGGAAAGGTCATCCGCCTGAAGCAGTCGAAGGGCGGGATCGAGGTCACGGTCCCGATCGCGCTGCCGCTCAAGCTGGCGCTCGACAATGCGGCCCAGGCGCGAAAGAAAGCCAAAGTGCCGAGCACGCAAGTCCTCGTCAATCAGGACGGTCGGCCGTGGTCAGAAGACGGCTTCCGGGTGATGTGGGGGAAGACCTGCATCAAGGCCAAGGTGCCGAATGGCCGGCACGGCGGGGTGACGTTTCACGATCTGCGCGGGACCGCCGTCACCCGCCTATTCATTGCCGGATGCACCGAGGGCGAGATCGCCACGATCACCGGGCATACCCTAGCGCATGGTGCGCTCGATTCTCGACAAGAACTATTTCCACCGGGACATCCGTCTTGCCGAAGTCGGCCATCGAAAAGTACGAGGCCACGCCCTTCGCAAAGCTTGAAGAGGCGAGGTTCGGGGCTGGATCGGAGTAGTAATTTTCCAAACCGTTTTCCAAACCGGTAATATCGTTCGACGAACGTGATACTAAGCTATTGAAAATATCTGGCTGGGGGACCTGGATTCGAACCAAGATTGACGGAGTCAGAGTCCGCTGTTCTACCGTTGAACTATCCCCCAACGGCCGCCGACGCGAAAGAGCGTCAGACGCAAGCCGCGTCAATAGCGAAGGCGGCGAACGCGGCGCAAGTCTTCGCGCGAGCGCGCGGCCGACTTTCCGTGCGGTCTTCAAACATGCTCGACCGCCACCACCCCTGGAGCGGCCTTGAGCGCGCCGGCGACCGACGGGCTCACGGCGTAGCGCCCGGGCAGGCGGATCTCGACCTCGCCCTCCTGAGGTCCCAGCATGACAACCAGCGACACTTCGCCGTCGCCCTGGCCCCTGAGGCGGCTCTCGATCGATGCGAGCGGGCTCTCGTCACGCACAAAGATGCGCAGGCCCTTGTGCACCTTGGCGGCCACGTCGTTCAACCGCTCGACGCCGACGATCCGGGCGCGCACGTCCTCGCCCTCAACATTGGCCTGCAACGTCACCAGCACATCTGCGCCCTTTTCAAGCAGGTCGCGATAAAGGTTCAGCCCCTCCTGGAAGATGATCGCCTCGTACTGGCCGGACGGATCGGAAAGCTGCACAATTCCCATCTTGGAGCCGGTCTTGGTGCGGCGCTCGGTCCGGTCGAGCACGCTCGCCCCGAGCCGCGCGGTGGTGGCGCCGGCGCGCACGGAACAGACGAAATCGCCCCAGCGGGTGGCGCGCAGCCGCGCCAGCGCCGTGCCGTAGGCTTCGAGGGGGTGGCCGCTGAGGAAGAACCCCACCGAATTGAACTCGCGTTTGAGCTTTTCGGACTCCGTCCACGACGTCGTCCGGACCCTGAGCGGGGGGGCCTCAAACTCGCCAAAGAGCGCGTTCTGCCCGGCCGCCTTTTCCGACGCGCCCCGATTGGCGATCGCCAGCATCGGCTCGATCGAGGCGAAAACGACCGCGCGATCGGGCTCGATCTCGTCGAATGTTCCAGCTGCGGCTAGGCTTTCCAGCGCCTTCTTGTTGACGAGCCTGGGATCGAGCCGGGCCGCGAGGTCGGCGAGCGAGCCGAAGGGCCGCTTGCCGCGGGCGGCAACCAGCGCCGCGGCCTGCGCGTCGCCCACGCCTTTGACGGCGCTCAACGCATAGAGGATCGTCGGCCTGCCTTCGGCGCCGAAGCGGACGTCGAAATCGACCTCCGAGGCGTTGGACGAGGGCGGCGCGACCCGGATGCCGAGCCGCTGCGCATCGCCGCGGAATTCGGCGAGCTTGTCGGTGTTGCCCTTGTCGAGGGTCATCGAGGCCGCGAGGAACTCCGCCGGATGGTTGGCCTTGAACCATGCCGTCCAGTAGGCGATCAGCGCATAGGCCGCCGCGTGACTCTTATTGAAGCCGTAGTCGGCGAACTTGGCGAGAAGGTCGAAGATCTCGTCCGCCTTGGCCTTGGCGAGGCCGCGCGCAACCGCGCCGTCGACGAAGCGAGCGCGCTGGGCGTCCATCTCCTTCTTGATTTTCTTGCCCATCGCGCGCCGCAGCATGTCGGCTTCGCCCAGCGAATAGCCTGACAAGGCCTGCGCGATCTGCATCACCTGCTCCTGGTAGATGATGACCCCAAAGGTCTCGCGCAGACTGGGCTCCATCAACGGGTGCAGATATTCCGCCTTCTCGTGGCCGAGCTTGCGCGCACAGTAGGTCGGGATGTTGGCCATCGGGCCGGGGCGATAGAGCGCGACGAGCGCGATAATGTCCTCGAACCGGTCGGCGCGCATCTCGACCAGCGCCTTGCGCATGCCGGCGCTTTCCACCTGGAACACCCCGATCGTCTCGCCTCGCCCCAGCATCTCGTAGGTTTTCTGATCGTCGAGGGGGATCCTCGACAGATCGATCCTCTCGCCTTTGCGGGCGATCAGGTCGACGGCCTTCTGCAGCGTCGTCAGCGTCTTGAGGCCGAGGAAATCGAACTTCACCAGGCCCGCCGGTTCGACCCACTTCATGTTGAACTCGGTCGCCGGCATCGAAGCCTTCGGGTCGCGGTAGAGCGGCACGAGCTGGGTCAGCGGCCGGTCGCCGATGACGACGCCGGCGGCGTGGGTGGAGGCGTTCGAATAGAGGCCCTCGAGCCGCTCGGCGATGGCGAGCATGGTTGCGACCCGCTCGTCCTCGGCCGCCGCCTGCTGCAGCCGGGCCTCGTCGGCGACCGCCTGCTTCAGCGTGACAGGGTGGGCGGGGTTCTGCGGCACGAGCTTGGCGAGCTTGTCGACCTGGCCGAGCGGCATCTCGAGCACCCGGCCGACGTTGCGCAGCACGCCGCGGGCGAGGAACGAGCCGAAGGTAATGATCTGCGCCACCCGGTCCGCGCCGTAGCGGTCGCGCACGTAAGCAATCACCTCGTCGCGCCGCTCCTGGCAGAAGTCGATGTCGAAGTCCGGCATGGACACGCGCTCGGGGTTCAAGAAGCGCTCGAACAGGAGCGCGAACCGCATCGGGTCGAGGTCCGTGATGGTCAGCGACCAGGCGACCAGCGAGCCTGCGCCCGAGCCGCGGCCCGGTCCGACCGGAATGCTGTGAGCCTTCGCCCATTTGATGAAGTCGGCGACGATGAGAAAGTAGCCGGGAAACTTCATCTTGACGATGACGTCGAGCTCGAAGGCGAGGCGGCGGTCGTAGTCCTCGCGGCTGTGGCCCGGCGCAAGGCCGAGATGGGCGAGCCGCGCCTCGAGCCCCTCGCGCGCCTGCCGGCGGAGTTCCTCGACCTCGTCGACCGTCTCGCCGTCCGGCGACGAGAAATGCGGCAGGATCGGCTTCCGGGTCAGCGGCCGGTAGGCGCAGCGCATCGCGATCTCGACGCTCGCCTCGAGCGCCTCGGGCAGGTCGGCGAAAAGCTCGACCATCTCGGCGCGGGTCTTGAAACGATGCTCGGGCGAGAGCCGACGCCGCTCGACAGTCGAGAGGAGCGCCCCTTCGGCGATGCAGAGGAGAGCGTCGTGCGCCTCGTAGTCGGGTCGGGTTGCGAAATAGGGCTCGTTGGTCGCCACGAGCGGAAGGCCGAGCCGGTCGGCGAGGTCGATCAGCGCCGGCTCGGTCGCGATCTCGGACTCGAGCCCATGACGCTGCAGTTCGACGTACAGCCGGTCCCCGAAGACCGCAGCGAGGCGCTCGAGGCGCGCCTGCGCGAGGTCCGGCGTATGCGCGCCGAGCGCCCGGTCGATCGGGCCGGCCGGACCGCCGGTGAGCGCAATGAGGTCGCCCGCGCCGATCAGAGCCTCGAACGGAATATGCGCCTCGTCGCCTTCCTTCGGGTCGAGCCAGAGGGAGGAGACGAGCCGCATGAGCGTCCGGTAGCCGGCCTCGGACTGGCTGAGGAGCACGATCGGCGCGCGGGCGACGCGGAGTTCGGCGACGCGCGAAGAGGAGGCGGCCGCATCGCCGAAATCGACGGCGACCTGGGCGCCGACGATCGGCTGGACGCCGCTCTTGGCGAGCTTTTCCGAGAATTCCAGGGCGCCGAACAGATTGTTGGTGTCGGTGATCGCCAGCGCCGGCATGGCGTCGGCCTTGGCGAGCTTGGCGAGCGTCTCGATCGTCAGCGCGCCCTCCCGCAGGGAGTAGGCGCTGTGGACATGCAGGTGGACGAAACCGACGGCTTTGAGGATCTCTGATTCCATGGCGTCCCCTTGTCGCAAGGCCGCCGGCCGCGAGTTGAGGGGCGGAGCCTGTGGATGTCGGGGAGATCGGCCCTTTGCGCCGGTTTAGCGCCGTTTATCGACCAGGCCCTTATTTTGCAGGGGGTTGCGGGCCGTCTTAACGACCGCTCGCGGGCGCCCCGAAAACGAGCGGCCGCCCTCGCGGCGTGCGTCCCGAAATGGGACCTCTGCCGCCCGCCGCGCCAATGTGAACCATCGTTAACTATGGCTTAATCGCGCACTGGACGGAAGGTGTTAACGCATGTAAACACTCATCTCCTCAGCACTGACACGGGGACCTCCACAATGCGCGTTGCGCGTCTCGCCCATCTTGTGACCTTTGCGGCCGCCGGGCTCTTTTCCCAGCAGGCGTTCGCCTACACGATTGCCGTCCTGCCGGATGGGACGCTCTCGCCGGCTGCCGGCAGCGTGGTGACCTTCGACGAGCCGAACGTGACGGTTCAGCCGTATCTGACCACGACGCCTTATGGGACCCTGACCGAGGGCGGGGCGACCTTTTCCGGATCGGGCGTCGTCATGAACAACGAGGGCCAGGGTTCGGCGGGCCTCTATGCCCAGCCTTACGGCGACAGCACCAACTACATGGCCGTGCTCGGCGGCGGCAGCGAGACGATCGCCTATGCCGGCCCAAGGACCAGCTTCGGACTCTTCTGGGGTTCGGTCGACACATACAACAGCCTGCAGTTCTTGAACGGCTCGACGGTCGAGGCGACGATCACCGGCGCGGACGTCTCCGGGCTGATGGCCGACGGCGGCCAGTCGGACTGGACCTCCAACCGCTACGTGGCGATCGCAGGCCTGCCGGCGTTCACGTCGGTCAAGGTGACCTCGTCGTCGAATTCCTTCGAGTTCGACAATGTCGTCGCCGCGCCGGAAGCCTCGACCTGGGCCCTGCTCGGCATCGGCTTCCTCGGCCTCGCGTCGGTTGCAACTGGCCGCAGCCGCAAGGATCGGCTCGCGCCGGGCCTCGCCTGAGGCGGGGGTTACGCCTTGACGATCCGGAGGCGCCGCCTGCGCGGCGTTTGCCTGGACCGCGACGCGAAAGCAGCCCACGCGCCAAGGCTCGAGCGGCTGAGGCTCCGGGTTCGTCAAGGCAAGCCACTCGTACCGGGCGCTCGAAATGTCCAACGATGACGAAAACGATCCTTTCGTCTGGGCGAGGGAGCAAGCGGTCTTTGCGCGCGCCGGCCGGGGTGATCGGGCCGAAGGGAGCGACGGCGCCGGCCACGGAGAGGACCGCGAACTGGTCAACCGGCTCGCCGCCCTGCTGCTCGATCTGCTCAAATGGCGTTTCCAGCCCGGCTTCAGAAGCTCGAACGGGAGTTCGAGCATTCGCCACGAGCGCATCCGGCTGCGCGGTTACCTCAAGGACAATCCCAACCTGAAGGCCCGCCTCGGCGCGGCTTTCGGCGAGGCTTACGAGCTCGCCGTCATCCTGGCCGCCCGCGATACGGAGCTGCCCGAGAGCGCGTTTCCGACGACGTCGCCCTATCGTGTCGAGCAGGCGGTCGACGACGCTTTCTGGCCTTA
>CAVYON010000049.1:0-48701 GCA_963770035.1 uncultured Alphaproteobacteria bacterium
GCGCTGGCGCGTCTGCGGCGTCCCAAAACGCGGACGTCTGAAGCGTGGTGAATGCAAAAAAACACTGAAGGAGGAGGAGGATGTTAAACCGTAGAGAATTCGGGGGATGCCTGGGGGCGGGTCTGGCCATGGCCGGTCTCGGCGCCGCGCCTTGCGACGGCCAAGGACTCTGGCTTCAAGATCATGATGACGCCGAAATGGACGGGCTTTCCGTATTTCGAGCTCACCGGCGACGGCGCGAAAGCCGCAGCCAAAGAGCTTGGCGATACCCTGATCTACGCCGGCGCCGATCATGCGGAGGTGTCGCTGCAGGTCGAGACGTTGCAGAACTTCATCAACCAGAAGCCGGACGCCCATTATCCTTGCGGCGATCGACCTCAATGCTGTCGCGCCGGTGCTGGAGGATGCCCGCAAGAGGGGCGTCGTGGTCACGACGTACGACGCTGACGCGGCATGCCGGCGCGCGACATGTTCGTCAACCAGCTCTCCTACGAACGGCCGCGAAGGTCATGCTGGATGCTGCCTTGATCGTCTTTCCCGATGGCGGCGAGATCGCTTTCGTGGCCGCCTCCGACGTCCCCCGACCACCGTGGCGCGCATCAAAATCATGACCGAGTTGACCAAGACCGATCCGAAGTACCAGGTCTTCAAGGTCGTCGACACGCAGTTTGCGGGGGATGACGACGCGAAGAGTTACGATGTGGCGGTGAACCTGATGCAGGCGCATCCGAACCTGAAGGTAATCATCTCCTCGTCGGCGGTCAGCGCTCCTGCAGCGGCGCGCGCGATCGAGGCGAGCGGGCACGTCGGCAAGGTGTACGCTACAGGCTTCGCGCTCCCGAGCGCGATCAAGCGCTACCTCGAAAACGGCTCGCAGAAGGCGTTTGCGTTCTGGGATCCGTTTGAACTCGGCTACGTCGCCGCCTATGAAACGCACATGAAACTCGCCGGCGAGTTCAACCCGTCGAAGGTCGGCACGACGATCGAGGTGCCGAAGGCCGACGCAACATTCACAGCGGGGAAAGACGGCGAGGTGGTCTACGGCAAGCCGTTAATCTTCACTAAGGAAACCGTCGGCAAGTACAACTTCTGACGACAGCGGCGGCGTCCTGTCGTTCCTTGCGCCGGGACATCGCGACCGCTTCGGTATTTTCAAGCGCTGCTCGTTTCGGCGGAGGTGGGAAAAGACGCGGTGGCTTGGGCGGAGTGTCGTCGCCCCACAACCCGGATATGCAGAGTTTGTCGCATCCGGCTTCCGTCCGGCTTCGGGTGTGATGCCCATGACCTGGCCAGGGTTTTGCGGGCACTCATCCGCAGTCCATTGAACCCTACGCCTAGGCCAGTTGGCGCTCGTTTTCGAACGTCTCCTTCGGGCGGAGACCGCGCCTAGGGGCAAGGCCCGCTTACCTGCCCAATGGAGGCGTTCGCGGTCGCAGTCTGCAACGGCCGCTCAACGTCGATTCGGTCCGTCGACGGGGGCAATACGTAAGATCGTGATCCCTAGGTCTAAGCGTAGTCCCGCCGGTAGCGGGCTCCCAGGCTCGTCAGCACCTGATAGCCGATCGTGCCGCTCCGCGCCGCGAAATCGTCGATCCCGACCTCGGCGCCGAAAAACTCCGCCGGGGCTCCGGGCCTGACCGCGTCCTCGGCCAGGTCGGTCACGTCGGCGATGACGAGGTCCATCGACACCCGGCCGACCAGCGGGCAGCGCCGGCCGGCAAGGACGACCTCGGCGCCAGGTCGTGCGTCGGTCGCCCCGGCGCCGCGCGGCAGGCCGTCGGCGTAGCCCGCGAGCAGCGTCGCCAGCCGCGTCCGGCGCTTCGCCGTCCATTGGGCGTTGTAGCCGCAGGTCTCGCCGGCCTCGATCCAGCGTGTTTGCTGCACCGCGATGGTTAAGGTCACGACCGGCCGCATCGGATTGGGCTTGCTCGGCGTGGGATTGCCGCCATAGAGCGCGTATCCCGGTCGGGCGAGATCGTAAGGATGCGCCGGCAAAAAAATTCCTGACGAATTGGCGAGCGAAGCGGGCAGATGAGGGAAGGCCGCCCGCGCGGCTTCGAAGCGCGCGATCTGGAGGCCGTTCAGCGGGTCGCCTGGAATTTCCGACGACACGAAATGACTCATCAGGAGATCGGCGCCGCTGGCCGGGCCGTGAGTCGCCATCGCCTCGTTAAGCGAAGCAAGCGAGTCGAACCCGAGCCGGCGCATCCCGGTGTCGAGATGCAGCGCGGAAGGCTGAAGCCGCCCCTTCCGCGCGGCGAAGGCCGACCAGCGCTCGAGTTCCTCGGCGCTGCCGATCGCCGGCTTCAGACGATGTTCGACGTAGTCGGCCGGATCAGCGCCGGCCTGCAGGCCGTTCAGCACATAGATCTCCGCCTCCGCCGGCAGCAGGCTGCGGGTCGCAAGACCCTCGCCGAGGTGGGCGACGAAGAAGGTTCTCGCCCCGGCGGCCCACAGCGCGGGCGCCGCCCGATCGAGGCCGACCCCATAGGCGTTCGCCTTGACCACCGCGGCGCACCGGCCAGGCGCGGCGAGGCGGGCGAGCGTCCGCCAGTTATCGGCGAGCGCCGCGAGATCGATGGTCAAACGGCCGGGCGCACTGTCGGGCGGGGCCGTGGGCATGACTTCGAGGGTCACTTCAGCCGTTTCTCCATGACCGCGACGGTCGGCGCCGCGCAGCCCGAGTGCGCCTCGAGGCGGAGGCGGGCAAAGCCCATGCGTAAGAACAGCCGCTCGTTTTCCGGCAACTCCAGCCGTACTCTCAGCCGCATGCGTGCGAGGCCGCGCGCCTCAACCGCCGCTTCGCATGCGGCGACCAGCCGGCGAGCGAGGCCCTGCCCGCGCGCGTCAACGAGCGCACAGACGCGCCCGATCATCAGCGCGTCTCCGTCACCCTGCCACAGCGCGGCGGCGACGAGCCGGCGTTGCTCGAAGGCGCCGAAACCGCCGCCGACGGCGATCCTGGACGCAATCAACTCGGTCGTTTCGCGCAAGGCTGAAGACGGCGGCGTGGTGGGACGGCTCTGGGCGGCGAAGGCAGCCCGGATGACCCGAGCGGCGTCCTCGGCGTCCGCAATCGTCAGAGCGCGCAGGACGATCAGGTCGGTTTGCGAGGGAGCGCGCTCGGCGCCCGGAACCGAAAGGAGCATGATGGCCCGGCCCTACACCTCAGTCACCCGGCGCGGCAAGAGCCGCTACGGAGCCAAAACCTTGGACATAGGATAGCCGGAGTCCATCCCGAATTTTCTGACCGGGGCGCCGGTCTCGTCATAACCGCGCGCGCGGTAGAAACGCCGCGCCGTTTCCGTGCTGATCAATGTGCACCGTATCGCGCCGCGTTCCCGGGCGCGCGCCTCCAAGGCCGCCAGTAGAGCCCGGCTTGCGCCGCGAAACCGCGCTTCGGGCGAAACATAGTTGAGAAGGATCTCGCCGGCGTCGGTAACGGCGCCGACGGCTGCAATGGCGCCGCGTTCGACCGCGACGAGATAGGAAACGTCGGTGCGTCTCATCCAGGCCGCGACATTCGCCGGCGTCTTGTTGCTGAGCCACGCCGCAAGCAAGGTCGGATCGTTCCGATGATCGGCGGCGCAAAGCTCCGTGATCGAGCGGCGCAAGACCAGGCAGGCCTCCTCGGCGTCTTCCGCCCTGGCGTCGCGAACATCCATACCCGCATTCAGCATTGAGCGGGAAGGCCAGGCAAGGGCGACCGGGCAAAACTGTGGGGAGCGGCCGCCGGCTCCGCCGGGAACGTTCGACGCCGGTCCAGCGCGGTCGGCGGCCGCGCCCTGCAAGATGAACGAACTTTAACGCCGATTCCCGCCGCGTTCGTCCGCTGCGCCTCGCTTTCGCCGCGGTCGCTGGCAATGAGCGTTGGCGTGCAGTCGATTGCGACGAGCGGAGGCGATGCGATGGCCTGGATGTTGACGCGGCGGGCAGCGTTGAAGGCCACCGGAGCCGGCGCGCTCCTCGCGTTTGGCGCCCGCCCTTTCGTCGCGCTGGCCGACAATTCGGTCGAGACCTACGGCCTGTCGTCGTTCGGCGACCTCGCGCTGCCGTCCGACTTCCCGCATTTCGCCTACGTCAATCCGGACGCGCCGACCGGCGGCCTATTGTCGCTGCAGATCACCGGCACAAGCGGCAACCAGAACTTCGACACCTTCGACACCCTCAACATCTACAGCTGGAAGGGGGACGGCGCAGCCGGCATGAGCGCGACCTTCGACACGCTGATGGCGCCGAACGGCGACGAACCCGATTCTGTTTACGGCCTGCTCGCGCAATCGGTGCGCGTCTCGGCCGACAAGCTCGATTATCGCTTCAGGCTGAGGCCCGAGGCGAAGTTCTTCGATGGGTCGCGGGTCGCCGCAGCCGATGTCGCCTTCTCCCTCAACATCCTGAAAGACAAGGGCCACCCGGTTTACGCCCAGCTTCTCAGGGAGGTCGAATTGGCGGCCCCGGAAGGCGACGACATCGTCCACGTCCGCTTCGTCAAGGACCGCAGCCGTGACGCGCACCTCATCGTCGTCGGCATGCCGGTCTTTTCCGCGCCCTGGTGGAAGGGCCGAGACTTCACCGCCGCGACGCTCGACGCTCCGCTCGGCTCCGGGGCCTACAAGGTCAAGACTTTCGAGCAGGGGCGATTCATCGAGTACGAGCGCCGGACCGACTACTGGGGCGCCAAGCTCCCGGTGAACCTCGGCCAGAGCAATTTCGACCGGCTGCGGTTCGAATACTACCGCGAGCGGCAGGTCGCCTTCGAGGCCTTCAAAGCCGGCGCGATCAATTACCACGAGGAGTACACCTCCCGCTTCTGGGCGACGGCTTACGACTTCCCCGCGGCGAAAGATGGACGGGTGAAGAAGGAGACGCTGCACAACGGCGAGCCGTCGCGCACGCAAGGCTGGTACCTCAATACGCGTCGCGACCAGTTCAAGGACCCACGGGTGCGCGAGGCCATCGGACTCGCCTTCGACTTCGAGTGGACCAACAAGAACATCATGTATTCCGCTTACAAGCGGGTCGTGTCGTTCTTCCCCAACACCGACATGGAGGCCAAGGGCAAGCCGGGCCCGGCCGAACTCGAGCTTCTCGAGCCGTTCCATGACAAGCTGCCGGCGTCGGTGTTCGGCGACCCCTATACGCCACCGGAGAGCGATGGCTCGGGCTTCGACCGCAAGCTGCTCAAGCAGGCCTACGATCTGCTCATCGCCGCGGGCTGCCAGCGCGACGGCGCCGTGTTGAGGCTGCCGGGCGGCAAACCCCTGACCATGGAATTCCTCGATTTCTCCAGCGCGCTCCAGCCGCATACGATGCCGTTCATCCAGAACCTCGGCAAGCTCGGCATTCAGGCCAACATCCGGATCGTCGACGCCACCCAGTACAAGGCCCGCACCGACGCCTTCGACTACGACGTGGTCACCGCGGCGAACGGCGGCTCGTCGACTCCGGGGGCGGAACTCAAGGTGGCCTTCACCTCCGAAGCCGCGGCGAGACAGGGCTCGCGCAATCTCGCCGGCGTCTCCGATCCCGTCGTCGACGCGCTCGTCGAGACGATTGCCGACGCCAAATCGCGCCAGGCGCTGAATACGGCCTGCCGCGCGCTCGACCGCGTGCTGCGCGCCGGGCACTATTGGGCGCCGATGTGGTACCGCGACACGGCCTGGGTCGCCTATTGGGACGCCTTCGCGCGGCCCGAGCGCCAGCCCAGGCTCGGCGTCGGCGCGCCCGGGACGTGGTGGTGGGACGAGGCGAAGGCCAAGGCGATCGGCTTGTGATCGCCGCTTGACGGCTCGCTCGCCACAGGCAAGTTGACCATCGCATGCTCGCTTACCTCGCCCGCCGCCTCGTGCTGATGATCCCGACGATTTTCGGCATCATGGCCGTCTCCTTCGGCATCGTGCAGTTCGTGCCCGGCGGACCGGTCGAGCGCGCGATCGCGCAGCTTCAGGGCGCGGACCAGAGCTCAACGGCGGGTTTTGGCGGCGGCGGCGGACAGATCGGCGGCGGCGGGTCGCAGGCGGTTGGCGACATCGCCTCGCGCTACCGCGGCTCACAGGGGCTCGATCCAAAATTCATCAAGGAGCTCGAGAAGCAATACGGCTTCGACAAGCCGGTCCTCGAGCGCTTCTGGATTCTTGTGCGCGACTACGCCACCTTCAACTTCGGCAAGAGCTACTATCGCGATACGCCGGTCTTGAGGCTGATCGAAGAAAAGCTGCCGGTGTCGATCTCGCTCGGCATGTGGATGACGTTCCTTTCGTATGCGATCTCGATACCGCTCGGCATCCGCAAGGCGGTCAAGGACGGCACGCGCTTCGACACCGCCACATCCGCGATCGTCATCTTTGGCTACGCCATCCCGAACTTCCTGTTCGCCGTCCTGCTCATTGTGCTGTTCTGCGGCGGCTCGTTCTGGCAGATCTTTCCGCTGCGCGGCCTGACGTCGGACAATTTCGCCGACCTCGACTGGCCCCGCAAAATCCTCGACTACCTCTGGCACATCACCCTGCCGGTCACCGCGCTGGTGCTCGGCTCGTTCGCTACGACGACGCTGCTCACCAAGAACTCGTTCCTCGACGAGATCAAGAAGTCCTATGTGCAGACGGCGCGGATGAAGGGCCTCAGCGAGCGCAGAGTGCTTTACGGTCACGTCTTCCGCAACGCGATGCTGATCGTGATCGCAGGCTTTCCCGGAGCGTTCCTCGCCGCCTTCTTCACCGGGTCTCTGCTCATCGAGCAAGTGTTCTCGCTCGACGGGCTCGGCTATCTTTCCTACGATTCGCTCATTCAGCGCGACTATCCGGTCGTGCTCGCCAACCTGTACATCTTCGCCCTGCTCGGCCTTGTGGTGAACCTGATCTCGGACCTCACCTACACCTGGATCGATCCGCGCATCGATTTCGAAACGCGGGAGGTGTGAGAGTGCGAACGCCGGCCGAGGACCGTCATTGCGAGGAGCGGAGCGACGAAGCAATCCACGCCGCTGCGCCTTACGTTTGTGGATTGCTTCGCTGCGCTCGCGATGACGGCGGGACTCTCGATCAACGGTCATTGCGATGACCCGCCGTCTTGCCCTCTCGCCGATGAACCGCCGCCGGCTCGACAATTTCCGCCGCAACCGGCGTGGCGCGTGGTCGCTCGCGATCTTCCTCGTGCTGTTCGTCGCCGCGCTGGGCGGCGAGTTCATCGCCAACGACAAACCGCTGATCGCGTCCTACAAGGGTCATCTCCTGTTCCCGATCTTCATCAACTATCCGGAGGAGATGTTCGGCGGCTTCCAGGCCAAGACGGACTACCGCGACCCGTTCGTCGCCGACGAAATCAGAGCGCATGGCTGGATGATCTGGCCGCCTATCCGATTCGCCAATTCCACCACGATCCTCGACCCGGCGACGCCGCTGCCGACACCGCCGACCTGGCTGCTCACCGACACCCAGTGCCGAACCGCGCTCGAGAAACAGAAGTTTCCTGGCGCCGAGACGGTCACGAAGCCCTGCTCCAAACTCGAACCGCTCTGGCTCGGCTCCGACCAGGACGGGCACGACATCGTCGCGCGCCTGCTCTACGGCTTCCGCATCTCGGTGCTGTTCGGCCTGATCCTCGCCGGCGTGTCGTCGGTGATCGGCGTCTTCGCCGGCGCCGTTCAGGGCTATTTCGGCGGACTGCTCGACCTCGTCATGCAGCGCGTGATCGAGATTTGGTCGTCGCTGCCGCATCTCTACATACTGATCATCCTGTCGGCGATCCTGGCGCCGAGTTTCGTCGTGCTGCTCGTGATCCTGCTGCTCTTCTCGTGGGTGAGCCTTGTCCATGTCGTGCGGGCCGAGTTTCTGCGCGCGCGCAATTTCGAGTATGTCAATGCGGCGCGGGCGCTCGGCCTGAGCAATGCGAAGATCATCGTCAAGCACGTCCTGCCGAACGCGATGGTGGCGACGCTCACTTTCCTGCCCTTCATCGTCAATTCGTCGATCAGCACCCTGACCTCGCTCGACTTCCTTGGCCTCGGCATGCCGCCGGGCTCGCCGTCGCTTGGCGAACTCCTGCTGCAAGGCAAGTCCAATCTTTCGGCGCCGTGGATCGGCATCTCGGCCTTTGCGGTGATCGCGCTCCTGTTGTCGCTGCTCATCTTCATCGGCGAGGCGGTGCGCGATGCCTTCGACCCGCGAAAGACCTTCTCGTGAAGGCCGACCCGCCGCTGATCGACGTGCGCGATCTCTCGATCGCCTTCGCCCAAGGGGACGAGCGCAACACCGTGGTCGACCGCGTCTCCTTCCGGCTGGAGAAGGGCAAGGCGCTGGCGCTGGTCGGCGAGTCGGGCTCGGGGAAGTCGGTCACGGCGCAGGCGCTGGTGCGTCTCCTGCCGCAGCCGGCGGCCAGCTATCCGACCGGCGAGATCTTGTTTCGCGGTCGCGACGTGTTGAAGATGACCGACTCGGAACTGCGCGAGATGCGTGGCGGGAACGTCACCATGGTGTTCCAGGAGCCGATGACTTCGCTCAATCCGCTCCACACGATCGAGCGGCAGGTCGGCGAAATCATCGCGCTCCATCTCGGCCGCGCCGCGGCCACGAAGAAGCGCATCGTCGAGCTTTTGACCGAGGTCGGCATCGCCGACCCGGCCGAGCGGCTCGGCGCCTATCCGCACCAGCTCTCCGGTGGGCAGCGCCAGCGCGTGATGATCGCCATGGCGCTCGCCAACCGCCCCGACCTCCTCATCGCCGACGAGCCGACCACCGCCCTCGACGTCACCGTGCAGGCGCAGATCCTGAAGCTGCTCAAGGACCTGCAGCAGAAGATGGGCATGGCGATGCTGTTCATCACCCATGACCTCAATGTCGTACGCCGCATCGCCGACGAGGTGATCGTGATGCAGAGGGGCGAGATCGTCGAAGCCGGCCGGATGGCCGAGGTTTTCGCCGACCCGCAGCACCCCTATACGAAGGCGCTGCTCGCCGCCGAGCCGAAGGGCGACGCCCCGCCGGGCGACCCGAGCGCGCCGACGATCGCCAGCGCCGAGGACCTGAAAGTCTGGTTCCCGATCCGGCGCGGCCTCTTCCGCCGCACCGTCGGATATGTGAAGGCGGTTGACGGCGTGAGCCTCGTCGTGCGCGAGGGCCAGACGGTCGGCGTCGTCGGCGAGTCCGGTTCGGGCAAGACCACGCTCGGCCACGCCATCCTGCGCCTCATCCGCTCGGAAGGGCCGATCGCCTATTGCGGACGGCCGATCCAGGGCTTCACGGCCAAGCAGATGCGCCCCTTGAGGCGAGACATGCAGATCGTGTTCCAGGACCCGTTCGGCTCGTTGTCGCCGCGCATGTCGGTCGCCGAGATCGTCGAGGAGGGATTGATCGCGCAGGGAACGAAGCGCAATTCCGCCGAGCGGCGGCGCGTGGTCGAGCAGGCGCTCGCCGACACGGGGCTCGACCCTTCGACCCTCGACCGCTATCCGCACGAATTCTCCGGCGGCCAGCGCCAGCGCATCGCCATCGCACGCGCGATGGCGCTCGATCCGAAATTCGTCGTGCTCGACGAGCCGACCTCGGCGCTCGACATGTCGATCCAGGCGCAGATCGTCGACCTGCTGCGCGATTTGCAGAGGCGGCGGAACCTCGCCTATCTATTCATTTCGCACGATCTCAAAGTCGTGCGGGCTCTGGCGAGCGAGATCATCGTCATGCGGCGCGGCAAGGTGGTCGAAAGCGGTGAGGCGAAAGCGATATTCGCCGCCCCGCAGAGCGCCTACACCCGTGCGTTGTTCGCCGCCGCCTTCTCCAACGAGGCGACGCTCTCGGGCGTCGTCAGCCAGTGAGGCGCCAATGGCACGGGCAATTCTCATTGTCCTCGATTCGGTCGGCTGCGGCGGCGCCGAGGATGCTGCGACCTACGGCGACGAGGGCTCCGACACGCTCGGCCATATCGTCGAGGCCTGCGCGCTGGGCTTAGGCAACCGCGACGGACTTCGGCGTGGGCCGCTTGAGACCCCGCGTCTTGCCGCGCTTGGGCTCGGCCACGCGATGCGGGCCTCGACAGGCCGGGCTCCGCCGGGCTTCGACCTTGCGGGTTCGCCACGCGGGCAGTGGGGCTTCGGGATCGAGACGTCACGGGGAAAGGACACGCCGTCGGGTCACTGGGAGATCGCCGGAACGCCCGTCGATTTCGACTGGGGTTATTTCCCGGAGGAAATTCCCACCTTTCCCAGGGAGCTGACCAACTCGCTGATCGCCGAGGCCAAGCTCCCTGGCATTCTCGGCAATAAACGCGCGTCCGGCACAATCATCATAGAGGAGCTCGGCGAAGAGCATGTCCGCACCGGCAGGCCAATTTGCTACACCTCGGCCGATTCGGTGTTCCAGATCGCGGCGCACGAAGAGGCGTTCGGACTCGAACGGCTCTACGAACTTTGCCGCATCGCTCGGCGCCTGTGCGATCCGCTGAAGGTGGGCCGGGTCATCGCGCGGCCGTTCGTCGGAACGAACGCGAAGGACTTCGTCCGCACAGCCCATCGCAAGGATTTCGCCGTGGCGCCTCCGGACGGAAACCTCCTGCAGCGCGCTACGCAGGCGGGACGCGCCGTCGTCTCGATCGGCAAGATCGGCGACATCTTCGCCCATCGCGACACCGGTCGCGAGATCAAGGGCAAGAGCAACGACGGCAACGTCGACCTGCTCATCGCGGCGTTGAAGGACACGCCCGACGGCGCGTTGATCTTGGTGAACCTTGTCGATTTCGACACCGAGTGGGGCCACCGCCGCGACGTGCCGGGCTTCGCCGCGTGCCTGGAATCGTTCGACAGGCGCCTCGCCGAGATCGAGGCCGCGATGCGGCCTGCCGACTATTGCCTGATCACCGCCGACCATGGCAACGACCCGACCTACAAGGGGTTCGACCACACGCGCGAGCACGTGCCCATTCTCGCTTTCGGTGGCGGCGCGCCGGCCGGCCCGATCGGGGGGCGCGCCACGCTCGCCGACATTGCCGAGACGCTCGCGCAAAAGCTCGACCTGCCGAAAGGTCTGCACGGACTGGCTTGGCCGGCGTGAGCTTTTCACTCGACGCGCGGCTATCGCGCGACACGGATTTCGTCGGCGACCTGCCGCTCTGCCGCGTTCTGCTGATGAACAACTCGCGCTGGCCGTGGCTCGTTCTCGTGCCGAGCCGCGACAACCTGGTCGAGTTGACCGATCTTGAAGCGGCCGACCGCGCCCGCTTGATCGAAGAGGTGGCGCAGACCGCCGAATGGCTCAAGGGCTACACACAGGCCGAGAAGATCAACATCGGCGCCCTCGGCAACATCGTGCGGCAGTTGCACGTGCATGTGGTCGCGCGCTCGGCGGGCGACCCCGGCTGGCCGCTCCCCGTCTGGGGCTTTGGCGCGGCGGTCAGTTACAACGATGCCGAGGCGAAGTCGCTGATCGAGGCGGCGCGCCAAGGCCTGGGACTATAGCCCGCGACCGTCATATGTGGACGGCCTCTGGCAAGCGGTTTTTGACGGTCTGAACGTTTTGGTCTGCTGCGGTCATATGTACGGCCTGTTGGCGCGGTATAGACCGCTGGCCCTGATGATATTCGACGGTCCTGGTCCCTATCATTGCGACGGGCTCTGGGCTCGTGACGGGTGTCGGGGTGTCCTGGACTTTCGTGGCGACCGTGTCGTTCATCACGTCGTTGCGCTTACCAAACTGTTCGAACTGAAACGCCTGGTTGGAGAGCCCTGTCTTCAGGCTTTTGTATAAAGTTCGGTTCGGAAGGCTTCGCCGGTCGACATCATCGCCCAGGCGATTCTGGCCAGCTTGTTGGCCAGGGCGACGGCGACGACGCGTTCGGGCTTTCTGGCCCTCATGGCGACAATCCATTCGGCCAGGGCGCCTTTGTATTTGTGGGCCACGCGCAACACCGACGTGCATCCCACGACCAGCATCTTGCGCAGATATCGATTGCCCTTCTTGGTGATGGGGCCGAGCTTGTCCTTGCCGCCGCTCGAGTGCTGGCTCGGCGTGATGCCCAAAGACGCGCTGAAATCGCGCGCCGACCGGAAGACGCCGGGATCCGGATTGAAAGCGACCATCGCCGATGCGATCAGCGGGCCGAAGGCGGGGATTTCGTCGAGCAGCCGGCTCGTCTGGTTTTTCGCGCTCGCCTGGGCGATCGTCTTCTCCAGCCCGTCGATCTTTTCGTCGAGGCCATCGATGTGCGAAGCCAGCATCGCGGTCGCCTGCCTGGCCTCTTCGGCAAGGGTTTCGTCGGCCTCGGCGAGCGCCAGCAGGTCCTCGACCCGGTGGATGCCCTTGGGCGCGATCAGGCCGAACTCCGAGAGATGCCCGCGCAGCGCGTTGACGGTCATGGTTCGCTGCTTGACCAGCAATTCCCGGGTCTTGTGCAGCATCAGCCCGGCTTGCTGATCGGCGCTCTTGATCGGAACGAACCGCATGTCGGGGCGCGACATGGCCTCGCAGACCCCCGCCGCGTCCTTCGCATCGTTCTTGTTCCGTTGAACATAGGCTTTCGCGTAAGCGGGAGGAATGAGGACCACGTCGTGCCCCAACGCCCGCAGCTCCCGCGCCCAGTAATGCGCCGATCCGCACGCCTCCATCCCGATCCGGGTTGGCGCAATCCCGGCAAAGAAACTCAGGAACTTGCCCCGGCTCAACTTTCGCGTCACCGCAGGCGCGCCCTCGCGCTCGATCCCATGCACCTGAAAAAAGTTCTTCGCCAGATCGACCCCAATCCTGATAAACTCCTTCATGGACGGCTTCCCTTTCCGTGACCGCCTACCGGTCACCCTTTGGCACTTGATGCCATTCGGGTGAGGCCGTCCACATCATCATTGCGAGGAGCGACCCCCGGGTCGAAGGGCCCGGGGGGACGAAGATTCCATGGGGGTGGATAGAGCGGCCGGTCTTTGGTCAGACTGGGGTTGCTGATCCACCCCTCTGGAGACGACCGATGTCGCTTGACCGCGCTTTCACAGAGACTGCCGCTATCGGTTCGCAGCTTGGCGCGATTTTCGTTTCGTTGGAACTGAGCCGTTCGACGTGGCTTGTGACTTCGCTGTCGCCGGGGGCCGGCGAGAAGATGTCGAAGCACGCGGTCGAGGCCGGCGACGTTTTGGGACTGCTCGGCTTGCTGGCCGAACTGAAAGCGCAAGGCGCTGGCGCGGACCGGGACGCGCTATCCGATCATCACAATCCAGGAGGCTGGGCTGGACGGCCTTTGGCTCCACCGGGTGCTCGAGGAGGAAGGCTGCGAGAGCCATGGGGTCGACCCGGCCTCGATCGCGACGCCGCGCCGCCGACGGCGGGCCAAGACGGACAAGATCGACGGCGAGGCGCTGTTGCGCCGCTGCTCGCCTTATAAGCGCGGCGAGCCCCGGGTTTGCTCGATGGTGCGTCCGCCGACGCCCGAGGCGGAGGACGAGCGGCGGATTTCCCGCGAGCGCGCCGAACTGATCGAGGAGCGGGTTCGGCACGTCAACCGGATCAAGGGGCTGCTGTTCTCGCAAGGGGTGGGAGACTATGAACCGTTGCGCCGGGATCGCCGCAAGCGGCTCGTCGAGCTCAGCACGGGCGACGGCCGGCCGCTTCCGCCGCATCTGAAAGCGCAGATCGAGCGCGAACTCGACCGGCTCGAATTGCTGCTCAAGCAGATCAAGGCGGTCGAGGACGCCCGCGACGGTCTCGTCGCCCGGCTCGCCGAACGCGTGGGCCCGAACGCGGCTGCGCCCGCCGAGGGGCGGCCTTCGCCCGTCGCCCAACTCATGGGCCTGAAGGGCATCGGGCAGGAGTTCGCCGCCGTGCTCTGGACCGAAGGGCTGAGCCGCTCCTTCGCCAACCGCCGGCAGGCGGGCGCCTATCCCGGCCTGGCGCCGACGCCCTGGCGAAGCGGAAAGCTCGAGCACGAGCAGGGCCTGTCGAAAGCGGGCAATCCACGGCTGCGCTGGAAAATGCTGCAATTGGCCTGGCTGGGGCTGCAACATCAACCGACGTCGGCGCTGGCGCAGGGGTTCCATCGGCGGCTGCCCGGCATGACCCGCTTTGGCGATCGACCCCGCCTTTGAGAGCGATCACGATGCACGACCCGTCCCTACGGCCAACGAACCACGCCAACCGCGCCGCCGCGATCCCGAGCTTCGCGCTCTATGGCGAAGCGCCGGCGCCCGAGCGCGAGATCCTGCACATCGAGGAGATCCAGTCGCGCAGCCGTCTCACTCAATGGGAGATCAAGCCGCACATTCACCAAGGGCTCTACCAGAACTCTGTGGCTGAACCGCGGACGGGCCGAGACGGCGCTCGACGAATGGCGGGGCGAGGTGGAGGGGCCGGCGGCGATCGTCGCGCCGCCGGGCGTCGTGCATGGCTTCCGTTTCGCCCCGGAGACGGATGGCCTCGTCCTGACCTTCAGCGCGCGATTTGTGGTCGAGGGCGACGCGCAATCCTCTGCGGCGTTTCGCGCCCTGTTTCTTGCGCCCGCCGTCCTGTCGCTCTCGGCCGACGATCCCGCGGCCGAACGGATCGACGGGCTCTTGCGCCAGCTCGCGGCCGAATTCGCCTCGCCCGGCTCGGCCGCGTCGCCGACGCTCATGTGGCTTGCGCGGGCCGCCGTCTGGCGCCTGGCGGGGCTACGCGAGCGGGAGGGCCGGGCGGAGGGCGAGCGCGCTCACCGCCATCACGCGCTCTACGCGCGCTTTCTGCTGCTGGTGGAGAGCCACGTGCTCGAGCGCTGGCCGCTCGAACGCTATGCTCGCGCCCTCGGTCTCTCGACGCAGCGCCTCAATCGGCTGGCGCACGCCGAGAGCGGCCGGCCGGCGTTGGAGATCGTGCATGAGCGGCTGACCCGCGAGGCCTGCCGCCGCCTCTACTGGATCGCCGCGCCCGCCGAAAAGCTCGCGGCCGAACTCGGCTTCGACGACCCGGCGTATTTCAACCGCTTCTTCAAGCGCCGTACGGGGCTGACGCCGCGCGCCTGGCGCGAGCGGCAACGGGGAGCGCCGTGACGTCTCTTTGCGCGCCGAGCGCAGTCGGCGTGCGCGCCAAAGGGCTGTTTCCTTTGCTGCAGACTTTTGACGCTTGTATCGTTTAATGATACATAATGCCGGTGATCAAGAGCTGATCCACGTCCGTGGCTGAATGTTTCCGCGCATCAGAACGCCGCCCACGACCGTGATGCTTGCGGCGACGATCGTGACCAAAGCGAACACGATCACTCGGGGCACGCGCACGGTCCCCATCTCAAAGACAAGGGAGTTGAGACTTTCGTGCTCACCCGCGAGACCCCCCTCACGCGCGAGGAAGCGCGGTTCCTGCTGGACGGGATTGCGCAGAACCTCGGGGCGGGGCTTCTGCGGGTCAAAGGGACTCGTCAACATTGTCGAGGAACCGGGCCGGCCGGCGGTGATCCAAGGCGCGCAACATCTCTTGCACACGATGACCTGGCTCGACCGCTGGCCCGACGACGACCAACGAACGCGCATCGTCTTTATCACCCAAGGCATCCCCAGGGACAGCCTCAAGGACATCATCGACCTGCTCGATCGAGTCAGCTCCCGGACATTCAAGGCGCGGGCGCGCGGGCGGAAAGCCCACGAGGCCGCAAGGGCTGCGACGCAGACAGAATGAAATTCGACGTGATTGTCATCGGGTCCGGGCCCGGCGGCTATGTGGCCGCGGTCCGCGCGGCGCAGCTCGGGCTCCAAGCGGCCGTCGTCGAGCGCGAGCATCTTGGCGGCATCTGCCTCAATGGGGGCTGCAGTCCCACCAAGCGCGCGACGGCCGCTTCGCCTGATCGGCGGGCCCTCAGCGTTCCAGGTGTTTGTAAATCGTCGTCCGGGAAAGCCGCAGCCGCCGCGCGGTCTCGGCGACATTGCCGCGCGCGAGGCGATGCGCCTCTGTGATCTCCTCGCAGAACCGGCGCTGGATCGGCGAGTTGCGGCATGAGGGACAGGCGCGCTCAGCCTCATCCGACGGGCTAAGGTCGAGGCAATCCTCCTCGATCGTTTCGCCCTTGCGACGCAACAAAGCGCGCTGGAGCGTATGGCGGAGTTCGCGGATGTTCCCGGGCCACGCGCGCCTGGCCAGCGCCCCGATCGCCGCCTCCGTGATGGAGGCCTGCGGCGCGAGGTCGACGACGAGGCGCCGGGCGATCTCCGCGAAGTCTGTCCGCGTCCTGAGGGGCGGCAGTTCGATGGTGAAGGCGTTCAACCGGAACATCAGGTCTTCGCGGAAAAGCCGCGCCTGAACGAGTTCGGCGAGAGACCGGTTGGTCGCCGAGACGATCTGCACGTCGAGCTTGAGGTCGCCGCGGCCGCCAATGGGCCGGATCTCTCCGCTGTCGAGGAAGCGCAGGAGCGCGGTCTGCGCGGCGAGCGGGATTTCGGACACTTCATCGAGGAACAGCGTGCCGCGGTCGGCCTGACGGGCGAGGCCTGTCGCGCCGTCGGCGCGCGCGTTGGTGAAGGCTCCGCGCTCGTGGCCGAACAGTTCGGCGACGAAAAGCGTCTCCGGCATGGCGCCGCAATTGACGGCGACAAATTGTCCGCGGCGACCCGTGAGGTCATGGACGTGCCGCGCCATCAGCTCCTTGCCGACGCCGGTTTCGCCGCTGAGGTGCACCGGCATGCGCAAGGCGAGCGCCTCGCCGAGGTCTTTCAAGCTCGCTTCGACGCGCGGATCCGATGCGACGAATTTCGGCGCCGCGCGCGCAGCGTTTTGCGCGCTGCGAGAGGCGCCGGCGTATGCGCGGCCAATCCGGCGGCAGGCCATGAACACGCTGCTGCCGGCGCGGTCGCGGATGCGGACGATCCCACCGTTCAGCATCTCCGCCAGCGCTTCGCCGAAGCGGCGGTCGAACAATGCAGCGAAGTCCGCGCCGCTCTTTGCCGGCAATCCCGCGAGCAGCGCCGTCCCGGCGCGATTGACCGAGTGCACTTGCCCATCCGCCGACGTCGCGAGCAAGCCCGCAGAGAGCGTCTCTAGAAACTCGCCCCGGGGATGAAAGGCGAGGATGAAACTGTCCGGTCGATCCTGAAAGATCAGGCTGTTCTCGACCTGAACGGCGGCCATCCGCAACAGCGCGTGGGTATGCTGCTGACGCGCCTCGTTGGCGCACGACGCGTCGAGGAGTCCGACCAGAGCTCCCCGCGGATCGACGATCGGCGCCGCCATGCAGCTCAAGCCCCCATGCGCGGCGAAGAAGTGCTCGCGGCCGTAGACCGCCGCGGGCGCCGAAGTCGCGAGCGCAAGCCCGAGCCCATTGGTGCCGCGCGCGCTTTCGAACCAGACGCTGCCGGGAATGATATCGCGCCCGGCGGCGCTGTCGGCGAAAGCCTGATCGCTCAGCGTGTCGAGCACGACGCCGTCCGCGTCGGCGAACGCGATCATGAAGTTCGAGCCGGCGATCTGAGAATACAGCGCCTGCATTTCCGCGAGCGCCAGGCCGCGCAGCGTCCGGAACGCGCTTCGCTTACGCGCGACCTCGGCGAACGGCGTGACGATCTCGGACGGCGAAGCGTTCGGATCGAGGCCGAACTCGAGACAACGGCGCCAGCTCTCGACGATCGCCGGCGGCAGCGCGGCTTCGGGAATCCGCTGACCGCGCTCGAGCGCGAGGCGCGCGCGATCGACCGGGGTCAGAGGCTGCATGACCGGGCTCGCGCTCGTTCGAGGGGGCCGCGGGCTGCCGCTCGGCTTCCGCCGCAAGTGTCCACCTTCTGGACACCGACGGTCGCGGGCCGTGCAGCACTTGGACACCGTGACACCGGTAAACGTCTGAAATCACGTCCTATTGCTCTGGGCGCCAAGCTTGCGGGGCGAGCGTTCGCGGCGAGACCGGCAAAGGCTCGCAAGAAGGAGGAACGCTCGTGAAGGCCCAGGTTCTCAATCGCTATGACGACCCGTTGACCGCCAGGCAATGGGTCTCCGAGGAGACAGTTGCCGATCCGAAAATCGAAAAGTCGACGGACGTGATCGTCCGCATCGGCGGCGCGGGAGTGTGCCGGACGGACCTGCACATCGTCGAGGGCGTCTGGCGCCCGTTCACCGATCCCACCGGCGACAAGCTCCTGCCGCTGATCATGGGGCACGAGAACGCGGGCTGGGTCGAGGAGGTCGGCAAGGAGGTCGAAGGGATCAAGGTCGGCGATTCGGTGATCGTGCATCCGAAGATCACCGGCGGCACCTGCCTCGCCTGCCGCAGGGGCTTCGACATGCATGGCCCCGGCAAGTTTCCCGGGCTCGACTCGAACGGCGGCTACGCTGAGTTCCTCTGCACCTCCGAGCGCAACATCGTGCCGCTGCCGAAGACGCTGGCGCCCAAGGACGTCGCGCCCTACTCGGACGCGGGCTTGACCGCGTATCGCGCGGTGAAAAAAGCCGCGCGCCAGCTCAATCCCGGGGAAAGCTGCGTCATGATCGGCGCGGGCGGCCTCGGCCACATCGGCATCCAGTGCCTGCGCGCCATGTCGGCCGCCGACATCATCGTCGTCGACAAGTCGGAGGCCTCGCTCGAGCTTGCAAAGAAGGTCGGCGCGCACAAGCTCGTGAAAGCCGACGGCAACGAGGTCGAAGCCGTGCTTGAGATGACGGGCGGCCAAGGCGCCGAGGCCGTCATCGACTTCGTCGGCGAGAAGGGCACCACCGCCAAAGGCCTGAAGATGACCCGCCCGATGGGCAGCTACTACGTCGTCGGCTACGGCGAGGAGATCCGCATTCCGACCGTCGACATGGTCATTACGGAGCGCAATATCATCGGCAATCTCGTCGGCACCTGGGCCGAGCTTGTCGAACTGATGGCGCTCGCCGATCGCGGGCTGATCGAACTGGCCACGGCCGAGTACAAACTGAGCAACGCCAACGGCGCGCTGCACGATCTTCACAATGGCAAGATCCACGGTCGCGCGGTTCTTGTCCCGTAGGCGCCGGCGTCTCGCCTGGCCGCCTCCGGACTGCCGGGGGCGATCAGGCGCTTTGCGGCCAAATAGGAAAACCGTGATCAAGGACCCGCCATGTGCAAACTCCTGACCAGCAGGAACGCAAAGGATTTTCAACCCGTAAGCCGGTCGATCCGCTTGAGTGGCCATTCGACCAGCCTCCGGCTCGAGGCCTCGTTCTGGCGCGCTCTCGACAGTCTCGCCAAGGACGAGGGCGTTTCGACGCCGAAGCTGATCGAGACCCTGCACGCGGAAGCCTCCGAATTGCTGCATGACGCGGACGAGGCCACGTTCAACCTCGCGTCCGTCCTCAGAACCGCCTGTCTTCTGGTCGCGCGTTAGCCGGTCGGCTTATTGCGGTCTCGGCGCCGCGCGCGCGGCGCCGGCCTTGTTCTCAGCCAGCCAGCGCGCCGCCAGCAGAAGCGCGCCCATGGCGAAGTCCTTCCCGTGGGCGGCCGCCATTTCGTCGGCAATGCGTCCGAGCCGCTCAAAGAACTGGTCCTTGCTCTCCTGTTCGTCCGTCATCGGCTGGGCTTGGGCTTGCATGTCCGTTCTCCTCATGGCTCGCTTGATTTGAAAAGCGCGTCCGGCAGGGTCACGAGCGCAAAGGCGTCTTGCGCGGCGATCGCCAGCATGCGCCCGTCAGCCGACCAGGCGAGCGCCGCAGGCGTCGCGCCGCTCGCCTTCAAGATCATCTCGTCGCGCCGGCCCGGTTCGGCGATGACGATTTGGCCGTTGGCGTAAGCCGCCGCGACAAGCCGGCGCCTGGGATGCGCGGCGACCTCGACGACCGCGACCATTCCGGCGTGTCCGGTCTCGAGCGCGCCCGAGCGGTCGCCATCGAACGGCGGCCGTTCGAGATCCCACGCGGCGATCCGGTAGGCGCCGGAGACGACGAGCGCGTTCGACGGGCCGCTCCACGCGATCGAGCGCGGGGGAACCGGAAAACCGCCGATGCAACCAATTCGGTCGTCGCGAAGATCGACGAGGACGACGCCCGCGCCTCCGCAGGCCGCGGCGAAATAGGGGCCGTCGTCGCGCCACACGATCCGGTCGATCGGGCCGGGCGCAGCGTATCGTCGGACGATCGTGTCCGGCGCCGAGGTCTCGACGAGTTCGATCGCCTCCACCGAGCCGAAGGCGATCGTCCTGCCGTCAGGTGACAGAGCGGCTACGGACGCGCCCTCCGGCGGCCGCGCCCGCTTCGCGGGGCCTTCATCCGGCCGCAACGCCACCTCGTCGCTCGTCAAGATCATCGTCGTCGCGCCGCGACGGTCGAGCGCGATCAAAGGCGCCGAACCCGGCGGCGCCACCGGGATCACCGTCCCTGCCCGGTCGAGACGCCACAGACTCGCGTCTCGCCAGGCGATAAGGAATTCATCGTCGGATCCGGATACGATCTGCGCCGGTCCCGGTCCGGAAGCGGCGACAATCGATGCGGCGCGCGGCGCGGACCGTCGCGGGGCGATCGTTCGCCGCCCCGACGCGTCGACCGCGATCCGGCTCTCAGGAGGCTCCGCATCGGCGCAGACGACGAGCGCGATCGAGCCGTCGCCGAGCGGGGCCGCAGCGTGGCTTTGCGAGGCGTTGAACATCAGGCCGAGGGCGGGCGCCGGGACCGCCCAACGCCGGGCGAACAGCTCGAACATCAAAAGGGCGCTCGGGGTTTCTCGATTCACTTGACGTGCTCCGGAGGGGCGCCGCTCACCTGCGAGCGGCCGTTTCGATCTGGCGATCCGTCTCTGCGAGGGTCGACTCGAGGTCCGCGATTTCAGCTTCGCATCGTTCCGTGCCGCGGTCGCTGTCCTCGACGCGCTGTCTCGCGTCGAGCAAACTCGCCTGCAGCGAAGTCGGGGTTTGCAAGTCGCACGCCACGTCCGCATGCGGTTCGAGGCCCAGGCCCATCTCGCATCGCTGGACGTCCATCTCAGCCCCGGCGCGCGCCTGCTGAAGCTTTTGCAGGGCGGACGTCGCCCGGGACAGGCGCTCGACCAAGGCCAGTCGATTGGCGAACAGTTCGCGCAGTGTGGCTGCGGGCTCGGTCATCGCGCCTCCCTCGCGCCGTCGGCGCCGGAGGGCGGGGCGCGATACGCGTCGATCTCTTCGCGCATCCCGAGGACCTGACGCTGGAACTGAGCTTCCGCCGCCGCGATATGGCTCTTCAGCCGGTCCCACACGTCGACGCGCAAGACGCCGCCGTTATCGCCGGTTAGCCGCTCGATGTCCTCGACGCGGAACTGATGCGCGATCTCGACGCCGGAGGCGACGAAGTCGCGTAGCGCCAGGGCATGGGTTTCGGCAAAGGCGCTCAGCATCGGGTGCGTTTCCGGAGTGGCCCCGAGCTTGGCGAATTCAGCGAGGATAAGCACATGAAAATGCTGGAAGAGCCGGCTCCGGCTTTCACCCAGAAGGCGCAGGACGAACACGGCGTCGCGCGGCAGCAATTCGAACAGCGCGTCCGCCACCTCGACCCTGCCGGCCGAGACGAGGCTGGCGCTGAGATTGTCTCCTCCCTCGAGCATTCGCCCCTCTTTCGGCAAGTTGGTGATTGTAAGCGCAGTTCCGCACGCTACTGCGCATTGCTCATTGTGTCAAAGTACTTGATCATTCTTCAAAGTACGCTCGGAATAACCTGTAACGACCATACAATCCTCTTCTTTACAGTTGTAAATAAACGTTACACTCGTGAGGCTGAATTGGGCGGATCAGCGATAATTGGTCGCTCCCTGACTTGGCACAACCCTTGCTCCTCTTCCTCCAAGAACAATGCGGTCGCCTTGGCGTCGCAGGAAGAACGAAGGACCGGAGAGGACGCCGGAGGGTCGCCCCGACCCTTGCGATTTCCGCGCCGAGGACCTTTGCCGGACCGACGTGCACGCGTGGATCCGTGGTCGAAGCTTTGCGCTTCCGCCCGGACCGAAGAGGAAACCCGGCCGCGGCGCACCGCGTCGCACCGACAAGGAGATCGAAATGTCCACACTGACGCTGAACAAGATAACGTCGCAGCGAGGCATATCGGTCGGCGAAGCGACCAAGAAGATCGCCGATCTCGGATGGAATCCGAGCTACGTCCAGGAGGCGATGACCTTCCCCACCGACTACAAGATCACCAAGGCGCCGCGCGATCCGATGAAGCAAGTGCTGCGCTCGTACTTCCCGATGCAGGAAGAGAAAGACAACCGCGTCTATGGCGCGCTCGACGCCGCGCTGCGCGGCGACATGTTCCGCAATGTCGAGCCGCGCTGGGTGGAGTGGATGAAGCTCTTCCTCGCCATCATTCCGTTCCCGGAGATTTCCGCGGCCCGGTCGATGGCGATGGTGGCGCGGCTCGCGCCCGGCGAAGACCTGCGCACCGGCTTCACCATGCAAATGGTCGACGAGTTCCGTCATTCCACGATCCAGATGAATCTGAAGAAGTGGTACATGGAGAACTACATCGATCCGGCCGGCTTCGACATCACCGAAGAGGCGTTCGGCAAGTGCTACGCGACCACCATCGGGCGCCAGTTCGGCGAAGGCTTCATCACCGGCGACACGATGACCGCCGCCTGCATGTACCTGACCGTCGTCGCCGAGACGGCGTTCACCAACACCCTGTTCGTCGCGATGCCTTCCGAGGCTGCGCGCAACGGCGATTATGCGCTGCCAACGGTGTTCCTGTCGGTCCAGTCCGACGAGAGCCGGCACATCGGCAACGGCCATTCGCTCCTGATGGCGGCGTTGAAAGAGCCGGAGAACCACCTCCTGCTCGAGCGCGACCTGCGCTACGCTTTCTGGCAGAACCATGCGATCGTCGACGCGGCGATCGGCACCTTCATCGAATACGGCACCACCAACCGCGACAAGACCAAGGAGTCCTACGCGGAAATGTGGCACCGCTGGATTTTCGAGGACTACTACCGCACCTATATGCTGCCGCTCGAGAAGTACGGCGTGAAGGTGCATCACGACGACGTCCATGAAGCCTGGAACCGCCTCACCAAGAAGTTCTACGTTCACAAGGTCGCGCAGTTCTTCGCGGTCGGCTGGCCGGTGAACTTCTGGCGGATCGAAGCCCAGCGCGACAAGGACTTCGAGTGGTTCGAGCACAAGTATCCGGGCTGGTACGCTCAGTTCGGCGACTTCTGGAAGTGGTACGACAAGCTCAGCAAGCCGGGCGAGACGGTGATCACTTTCAACTCGGACGTCGGCTACGTCTACCCGCACCGCTGCTGGTCGTGCCTCGTGCCCTGCCTGATCCGCGAGGACACCGTGACCGACGAGATCGACGGGCAGATCTACACCTTCGCCCACGAACTCGACCGCTGGACCGTCGTCGAGGCCTTCGCCGGCGAGTACCAGGGGCGCCCGACCCCCGCGATGGGCCGCTTCGGCGGCAAGCGCGAGTGGGAGACGCTGTACCATGGTTGGGATCTCGCCGACGCGATCAAGGACCTCAACTTCGTCCGCTCCGACGGCAAGACCCTCGTGCCGCAGCCGCACCTGCGCTTCGACGACAAGGACATGTGGACGCTCGACGACGTGCGCGGCCACACGCTCCTCTCGCCGCTGACGCTGCTGCGCGAGATGTCGCCGGAGGCGCGCGAGGCGAGCCTCGCCGAATACCGCAAGGGATTCACCATCAACCCCTGCAACTGACCGCATAAGCGCGGCGGCCTCGCGCCGCCGCGCTCACAATTCCCCGAACATCACTGGCGCGACGACGTCCCCCGCGGGCGGCGGCAAGAGATCTGTGCCGTTTCAGCCGAAGAGGTTTGATCTGCATGTGCGCATATCGAGTTCGACTGGCGCCCGTCGGCGTGGAGTTCGAGGTCGAGCCCGACGAGACCGTGCTCGGCGCGGCGTTCCGTCAGGGCATCGCGCTGCCGCACGGCTGCAAGGAGGGCCAGTGCTCGGCGTGCAAAAGCATTCTCACCGACGGCGAGGTCGACATGCTGCGCTACTCGACCTTCGCGCTCAACGACAGCGAGAAGGACAGCGGCCACATCCTGCTCTGCCGCGCGCGCGCATTTTCCGACATCGAGGTCGAGCTCCTCAACTACGACGAGGAGCTGCTCGCGCGCGCGATCGCCGTGAAGACTTTCAGGGGACGCGTGACGCGCATCGACCGCCTCACCCACGACATCCGCCGCATCGGGATCGAGCTCAAGTCCCCCATCAAGTTCTGGGCGGGCCAATATGTCGACATCACCGTCACGACCGAAGCGGGGCAGACGATTACGCGCTCGTTTTCCATGGCAAATTCGCCGCTCGAAACCCAAAACCTCGAATTCATCATCAAGAAATACCCGCAAGGAAAATTCTCCGGCGAGCTCGATTCCGGAGGAATCCGAATCGGCGCCGAAGTCAGAGTCGTCGGCCCCTACGGCGCCTGCTTCCGACGAGAAAACCGAGACGGACCGATGATCCTGGTCGGCGCCGGCTCAGGCCTGTCGCCGGTGTGGTCGATTCTCAACGATCACCTCATGAGCGGCGAGACGCGGCCGATCTATTTCTTCTACGGCGCCCGCACCCGCGACGACCTCTTCTACCTCGACGAGATCGCGGCGCTGAAGGAAGCGCATCCGGAGGTCGAGTTCGTGCCCGTGCTGTCGCACGCGGACGATGACGCGGACTGGCAGGGCGAGCGCGGCTTCGTGCACGAACGGGTGAATGCGCGGCTGAAGGAGCTCGCCATCGACGGCCAGGGCGACGTCTACGCCTGCGGGCCGCCGCCCATGATCGACGCGCTGCAGCCCGTTCTGTTCATGAACGGCTTTGAATCCGAGCGCGTGTTCTTCGACCGATTCACCACCTCTTCCGGCGCTTCGTCCGGTCCCTGACGGAGCGTCCGCAAGAGCCCGCAAAAGAGAGCAACCCGAGGCAAAACGAGAGAAAGGGAGTTGACGCGATGGTCGCTACTTCGAGTTCAGTCGGGTCCGGCGCGGCAGGCGCTGCGACATTCTCCGATTCCGACAGCCGTCGGTATCGCTATTTCGAGCCCCGCGGTCAGCGGGCGACGCATTACGAGGACGTGACCGTCGACGTGCAGCCGGATCCCGAGCGCTATCTCATCCAGAACTGGATCATCAATTTCGTCGACGGCAAGGGCGCCTATGTCAAGGACGCGACCGAGGCGAAAAGCTCGAACTGGCACGCCTTCCGCGCGCCGGATCAGGAATGGGAGCGCACCCACTACCAGCGCCAGTCGAGGATCGAGACGATGGTGCAGGGCGTCATCGCCAACGGCCGCAAGGCCGGCGCCCCGAAAGCCTTCGACAAGGCCTGGATCGGCGTCCTGCAGAACGATCTCGGCGCCTGGAAGCATGCGGAGTTCGGCCTCGGCACGGCGCTCATGCAGGCGCAGCGCTACGGCTACACCCAGATGATCAACAATGCGACGCTGACGAACTCGTCCTACAAGCTCAGGCTCGCTCAGGACCTCACGCTCTATCTCGCCGAGATCGGTCTCGACATTCCGGGCTGGAACGACGACGCGGGCAAGAAGGCTTGGCTCGACGATCCGATCTGGCAGGGCGTCAGGACCGCGGTCGAAACGATCATGGGCGCGACCGACTATCTCGAGCAATACTTCGCTATCAATGTCGCGTTCGAGCCGCTGGTCGGCGAACTGGTCCGCTCCGGCTTCTTCATCCCGGTCGGCGCCGCCAACAAGGACTCGATGACGCCCTCAGTGGTTTCGGCGGCGGAAGCGGATTACGAGCGCAACCTCGCCAACACGGTCGACCTGATCTACCTGCTGGCGAATGATCCGTCTCATGGCGGCGACAACCGCGCGCTGTTCCAGCGCTGGCTCGGCAAGCACGCCGACCTCGCCGAGAAGGCGGCCGCTCAGCTCCAGCCGCTCTGGTCGAAGCCGCATTCGAAGCCGATCTCGTTCCAGGACGCGCGCTCGAAGTCGCAAGAGCGCTTCGGTCAGATCCTTGGCGAACTCGGCCTCAAGCAATAAAGGGAGAAAAGGACATGACAGCCACGGCCACGACGGCGCGCGAGCCCGCTCATCACCAGAACATCTTCAAGTCGATGAAGGACATCGACTTCAAGGACACCATCTCGCACCAGTGCGGGATCACCATGAACGACTCGGTCGAGGCGCGCGCCATCGCCGAGCTCATGGGCAAGAAGGACGGCGTCACCGTCACCTACCAGCCCGCGCTCATTCGCATCGATGGCGAAGGCAAGCTCGTCTTCAAGATGGACGAGATCTCCGACTACCTCGGCCGCGAGATGACCGCCTCGATCTTCGAAGTGAACACCTCGACTCACTATGGCCGCATGGTGCGCGTCGACGACAACACCGTGGTCATGTTCGGTAACATGGAGGACATGTTCGAGTACATCTAGCCAGCGGCGCCGCAAATCCGTCGGGCGGCTCGAGCCGCCGCTCGACTACCCGGCGGATTTGTCGTCACAACACCCTCATCCTGATCCCCGGGTCAAGCCCGGGGATGTCGAAGGATGATTCAGGGAGCGCGGAGGGCGCACTCCGCTGGAGCATGCTTCGAGACGCAGCGCTTTCGCGTCGCTGCTCAGCATGAGGGCCAGGGTATTGCCGCTAGCACTTGCCAGATCGATCGCAGGAGGAAATCATGTTTAAGACGCCGCAGGGCAAAGAGATTTTCGTCGTCGACGGCCACACCCATTTCTGGGACGGCAGTCCGGCGAACCAGAGCAACATCCACGGCAAGCAGTTCATCGAATGCTTCTACGCCTACCACGCCAACCTGAGTCCGAAGGAGCAGCTGTGGGAGAAGTCGAAGTTCGAGAAGTACAGCGCCGACGATCTTTATCACGACCTGTTCGTCGACGGGCCGGACGATGTCGCGATCCTGAACTCGACCTACCTGCGCGACTTCTACAAGAACGGCTTCAACACCATCGAGCGCAACGCCAGCGTCGCCAAGCGTTATCCCGAGCGGTTCATCGTCAACGGCGCGTTCGACCCCCGCGACGGCGAAAAGGCGCTCGAGTACATCCACTACATGAAAGAAACCTACGACATCAAAGGGGTCAAGCTCTACACCGCCGAGTGGAACGGGGCCTCGAAGGGATGGAGGCTGAACGACCCCGACGCCTATCGCTGCTTCGAGCTCTGCGAGAAGCTCGGCATCAAGAACATGCACGTGCACAAGGGGCCGACCATCATTCCGCTGAACAAGGACGCCTTCGACGTCCACGACGTCGACTATGCGGCGACCGACTTCCAAAATCTGAATTGGATCGTCGAGCATTGCGGCTTGCCGCGCCTCGACGACTTCTGCTGGATCGCCGTGCAGGAGAGCAATGTCTACGGCGGTCTCGCGGTGGCGCTTCCGTTCATTCACACCCGGCCGCGCTACTTCGCCGAAGTGATGGCGGAGCTGTTGTTCTGGATCGGGCCTGACAAGATCCTGTTCGGCTCCGACTACGCGATCTGGACGCCGCGCTGGCTGGTCGAGAAGCTCTGGGCGTTCGAGCTTCCCGAGGATATCGCCAAGGAGCGCGGCGTCGAGCTCACGCATGAGGTCAAGGAAAAGATCCTCGGTCTCAATGCCGCGAGGCTCTACGCCATCGACATCGCCAAAAAGAAAGCCGCGCTCGCCAAGACGCCGATCGCGCTCGCGGCGGAGTAAGACCGATGGAGCCGTTCAGCATCCGGAGCGGCCGGATCGAGGAGGTCATGCGCGCCGTCGCCCGGGTGCATGACCCGGAGCTCGACGAGCCGGTCACCGATATGGGATTTGTCGAGAGAGTGGAGGTCGCCGATGATGGATCGGTCGATCTCGACTTCCGGCTGCCGACCTATTGGTGCTCGCCGAACTTCGCATTCCTGATGCTGGACGGCGTCCGCGAAGCGTTGGAGTCCCTTTCGTGGCGTCCGCGCTTCCGCATTACGCTGCACGATCACCTGTTCGCCGAGGAGGTCAACGCGGGGGTCGCCGAGGGTAAGCCATTCTCGGAGATCTTTGATGCGCTTTCGCCGCAGGAAGACCTCGCCGGATTGCGGGAGACCTTTTTGCGCAAGGCGTTCCAAAGGCGGCAGGAGGCGGCGCTCGTCGGCCTGCGGATGGCCGGCTGGGCGGACGACGACATCCTGACGCTCGATTGCGGCACCCTCGACAAGGCGAACGTCGGGCCGGAGCTGACTGTCCGCCTGACGCATTATCTCGACGCGCTCAGGGCGCGCTTTCCTGCCGCCGGCGACGACGCAGCCGCGTTCGTCGCCTGGGAGGGCGCCCCGCTCAGCCCAATCGAATTGCCGGACTATCTCAGCAAGCTGCGCGCCGTGCGCATCAACATGGAGTTCAACGGCGCGCTGTGCCGGGGTCTGAAAGAGACGCGCTATCGGGAGAAGGCGGCGAACGCGAGCGAGCTGACCCTGGTCGATTTCATCGAAGCGGGCCCGCGCGCTGACGCCTCCGCTGTCGAACAGCGCTGAGGGGGCCCTCATCCGGCCCTTCGGGCTACCCCCGGGTCGCAGCCCGGGGGCAGGCTCTTCCCCAAGAGGGGGAAGGGGGTTCCCCTCTCCCCCAGGGAGAGGGAAGCGGCCGAAGTCCGCAGGGTGAGGGTTCGCTGGCGCAAGCCTGTTACGCGTCGCTCAAACCGAACGGCCTCGCGAGAGGCCATGGAGGCGCAATGCCCAAGGTCCTGCTCCACGGTTCGGCCGCCCGTCACGCGCTGGCGCGCGGCGTGGCGCGGCTCGCCGCCGCGGTCGAGCCGACGCTCGGCCCCAAAGGCATGAACGCCATGATCGACCGGCCGATCGGAACGCCGATCATCACCCGCGACGGCGTGTCGATCGCGGCCGAGATCGAGCTGCCCGAGCGCTTCGAGAACATGGGCGCGCAGGTCGTGCGCGAAGTGTCGATGCAGACCAACGCGGTGGCGGGAGACGGAACGACGACCGCGATCGTGCTGGCGAACGCGCTGGTGCAGAGCGGAGCGGCGGCGCTCGATCGCGGCGCCAAGGCGATCGATCTTTGCCGGGGCATCGACCTCGCCGTCGAAAGCGTGCTGGCCGGCCTCAAAGCTGCGGCGCGGCCCGCGAGCGACGAGACGACGCTGGCCTCGGTCGCCACCGTCGCGGCGACCGACCGGAAGCTCGGCGCGCTGGTCGCCAGGGCTTTCGCGCTGGTCGGCGAAAAGGGCGTGATCACCACCGAATTCGGCCTGACGACCGAGACGACGCTCGACGTCGTCGAGGGCATGGCTTTCGACCGCGGCTACCTGTCGCATCACATGGTGACCGACCAGGAGACGATGACGGCGGCGCTCGAACGTCCGCTGATCCTGATGACGGACCTGAAGATCAAGGAGCCGGCGGCGCTCGAGGCGGCGCGCGCCCTCGCGAGCCAGGCAGGGCGGCCGCTATTGGTGATCGCCGAGGAGGTGTCGCCGGAGGTCGTCGCCAGCCTGCTCGGCGGCGGCGCGGCCGGCCGCTACCTCGTCGTCCATCCGCCCGAGTACGGCCATTGGCGCAAGGCGCTGCTCGAGGACATGGCGATCCTGACCGGCGGCCGGGTGATCGCCCGCGATCTCGGCGGACGGATCGAGGACGTCACGGCGGCCGATCTCGGCGGCGCCCAGCGGGTGAAGACCAGCGCCAGCCATACCGCGATCCTGCACGGCGAGGGCGACGCCGCGGCGATCCGCGCCCGGCGCGCCCAGGTCCAGCGCCTCTACGAAAACGCCCCGCCCAACATCGAGCAGGACAAGCTGCGCGAACGGCTGGCGAAACTCTCCGGCGGCACGGCGGTGCTCTACGCCGGAGGCGTCACCCCGGTCGAGCAGAAGCGGACCGCCCAGCTGATCGAGGATGCGCTGCATGCGGTCAGCGCCGCCGCCGAGGACGGGGTGGTCGCGGGCGGCGGCGCGGCGCTGGCTCATATCGCCCCGACGCTCGAAGCTGTGATCGCCGACGCGAAATCCGACGTCGCCGAGGGCGCCCGCCTCGTTCAGGCGGCCTTAAAGCGTCCGCTGTGGCGGATCGCCGCCAACGCCGGCGCCGACGGCGACTCGATCGTCGCCGAGGCGAGCCGCCTGCCCGAGGGCACGGGCTACAATGCGGCGATCGGCCGGTTCCAGGACATGTTTGCGGCCGGCGTCGTCGACCCTGTGCGGGTGACATCCACGGCGCTGGCCAACGCCGCCTCGGTCGCGACCCTGATCCTGACCACCGAGACCCTGGTCGGCGACTTCACCGAGACGGAAGACCCCACCGCCGGCCCCTCGCGCGGCGGCGGCGCGGAGAGGCTTGGAAGGCCGTAGGGGTGAGGGGCGGAAAGGTTTTGGTAACTCCCAAGCCGGGTGGTGAGCAGCGTTGTAATCGCAAGAACCTCGGCGGTTCGCAAAAAACAGGGACTAAGCTGCGCCGCCGTGCTCACCGCCGTTCAAATCATATCCCTCCCCGTGTAGCCTCATCGCCGCGCGACAATTCGAGGGCGAGATTTGATAACCGGTGGGCTGTTTACGCGCGACTTCCTGACCGAGGGAATTCTCTCGACGCCGCCGTGGCGAGAGCTTGGGGAACAATCCCTTGCGGAAGCTCGGGCGAAAACGGCCGCGCTGCTCAACCAACTGACCCAGATTCGGAGCCCTAGTGAATCGGTCACCGAGAGGGACCTGATTTACCCGCTCCTGTCGGCGATTGGGTGGGGGGAGCGGGTGTTTGTCCAGCCAAACGCCTCGCTGAGAGGGCGGTCCGACGTTCCGGACGCTCTGCTGTTCGCTGACGACTTCGCACATGAGCGTGCTCGGCGCGAAATGAGCGATTGGCAGCGATTCAAGCACGGATTGTGCGTTGTCGAGGCAAAGCGCTGGGGCCGGCTTCTTGATCGCGTCGAGAAAGGAAGAGAAGCGGACGAGGGCGTGCCCTCCACTCAGATGCTACGCTATTTGCGGCGCGCCGACGATGTGACCCAAGGCACTCTTCGCTGGGGCATTCTAACCAATGGCCGCATATGGCGCCTCTACTGGCAGGGCGCGCTATCTGTTGCAGAAGATTTTCTCGAAATCGATCTCGGAAAAGCGTTCAGTCTGCCGGGATGCGGATTTGACCTCTTTGATCGGCGTCCGAGCAATTTTCTCGACGACGATCAGTGGCGCGCGCATGCATTCAAATTGTTAATCGTTATGTTTGGTCCTGCCGCCTTCCAGCCTCAAGCAAATGGCGAAACCTTTCATCAGTCTGCCCGCCTAGCGGGCAAATTTTGGGAATCGCAAGTTGCTGAAAACTTATCAAAGACAGTTTTCGAAAAGGTGTTTCCCGAACTTGCCGACGCCATTGTGAAAGCTGACCCGAAAAGGAAGCGAGTACTGTCCGAGGCCTACCTCGCCGAGGTAAGGCAGGCCGCACTAATCCTTCTGTATCGCCTCCTGTTTGTCCTCTACGCAGAAGACCGCAATCTTTTGCCTGAGGAAAATGGCCCCTATGAGGACTTCTGTCTCAGGAAAATTCGACTGGAAATTGCCGACAGAAAAGCTGGCGGGCGACAGTTCTCACAGAGCTTTGTGACCTATTGGCCGAGGCTGACGTCGATCTTCCGAGTTGTCGCGCAGGGCGACGATGCGCTTGGAATACCGCCATACAACGGAGGCCTGTTCGAGACGGCAGCGGCACCGATACTCGATCGCGTACAGCTTCCGGACCCGGTCATTGCCGACGCGATCTTTGGTCTCAGCCACGAAGAAGGCAACGGGCGTGGACCGAAATACATCAACTACCGCGACCTTTCCGTACAGCAGCTCGGTAGTGTCTACGAGGGCATTTTGGAATTTGGTCTGCGGCGCGATGGCGAAGGCGGCGTCGAGATCGACGCCGACGACGAAGCGCGGCATAAGTCGGGCAGCTACTACACGCCCGACGATCTCGTCTCGCTCGTTATCGACAAGACGGTCGGACCACTTGTCGCAGAGCGTGTAGCGACCTTCGAGGCCAAGGCGACAGAGCTAGCGAGTTCGAACCTTTCCAAGGACGAACGGCTCGCGTCGGTTGCCGAGTTCGACCCCGCCGCGAGCATTCTTGCGATGAGGATTTGTGATCCCGCGATGGGCTCAGGCCACTTTCTCGTCAGCCTCGTCGATTGGCTGGCAGACGCTGTCTTGCGCTCAATGGCTGAGGCTGCGGAACTCATCACTTGGGCTGCATACGTCTCGCCTCTCGCAAAGCGCATCGCCGACATTCGCGAGCGGATATTGAACCAGGCCGAGACCCACCACTGGCTGAACATTGAAAGTCAGCTTGATGACCGCCGTATCGTCCGTCGTATGGTTCTTAAGCGCGTCGTACATGGCGTCGACAAGAACCCGATGGCGGTGGAACTCGCGAAGGTCTCGCTGTGGCTTCACTCATTCACGGTTGGCGCCCCGCTCTCGTATCTGGACCACCATCTGCGCTGCGGCGACAGCGTCCTCGGCGCGTTCGTGCGCCCGACCCTCAACTCGCTGAAAGAACGCGGCAGTCTATTCAACCTCGGAGAGATTACCCGCGTCGAGAACGTAGCCAGCGTAATGTCCGACATCGAGCAGAGCGCCGACAACGACATCGCAGAGGTCGCCCGGTCCAAGGAAAAGTTCGGCGCGGTCGAGGAGGTGACCAAGCCGATCGAGGCCCTGTTCTCGCTCCTAGCCGCTGAAGAGAGTCATGGGCGTATTTGAAGGCGCTCCGAGAAAGGCGCCTGATCTACGCAAGATCGTTGGCAAGTCTGAAAAGCAGATCGCGCGGATTCGAGCGGACGCCAAAGCGTTTGAAAATGCGGCCGCCTTGCAACTCGTTCTGGAAGGCGAATTCGGAGCGCCCGCCAGCATTGCGACCGGCAAAATACGGATCGCACCGCCGGAACTGATAAAACAATATTCGTTGTCGCTGGGCGCCGAAGACAATCAGGGCGCTCTTTTCCCCGCCATCAGCGTGGACGATCGGCGGCGCGTCATCGCAGATGGCCTTGTCGAAGAGGCGCGCATGCTGGCGGAACGCGAGCGCTTTTTTCATTGGGAGATCGGTTTTCCCAACGTCTGGAAGCATCTCGCTAGCGCCGAGCCTGGAGGCGGCTTTGACGCCATTATCGGCAATCCGCCCTACGTTCGGCAGGAATTGCTCGGCGAGGGGATAAAGCGGGCGCTGAAAGCGAGCTATAGAGCTTTCGACGGCGTGGCCGATCTCTATATCTACTTCTACGAACAGGGTCTTCATCTGCTTCGACCCGGCGGCCGTCTAGGCTATGTTGTCACCAACAAATGGCTGAAGGCTGGATACGCTGAGAATCTGCGGGGGCTTTTCGCCGAGGACGCTTGGCTCGAATTCGTCGCGGATTTCGGCCACGCTCGGCATTTCTTCCCCGACGCGGACGTGTTTCCGTCCGTGCTTGTCGTGCGCAAGCCGGGCCCCCCTCAATCCGCGCCTGATAATGCCGAAATCTGCGTAATCCCGCGCGACGCAGTGCCGAAGCGAGGCCTCGCGGGTTCGGTCGCCGAGGCGACGTTTCCCCTCCCGCGAGCGATGTTCACTAGAGAAAGTTGGGTTCTAGAACCAAAGCAGGTGATGGACCTCCTTGAGAAGATTAGGTGCAGCGGGGTGCAACTGTCAGAGTTTGCCGGGGTGAGGCCGATTAATGGAATCAAGACCGGGCTAAATGAAGCATTTTTGATCGATGCCCCAACCCGCGAGAGGATTATTCAAGAAGACCCCGGATGCATGGACATGATCAAGCCGTACCTTCGCGGGCAGGACATTGAGCGCTGGTGGTCGCCCGAAAGCGGCCTGCACATGATCGTTCTCAAATCGAGCGGAAATTTCGTTTGGCCTTGGACGAACGCTGAAGGCGAGGCTGCCGCGGAAGCACGGTTCTCAAACGCTTACCCGTCGATTTACCGCCACATCAAGCAGTTCGAAGAGTGGACCGACGAAAAAACCGGCAATAAAGTGGGATTACGTCATCGCGAGGATCACGGTCGATATTGGTGGGAACTGCGTGCCTGCGATTATTACGACCTATTTGAATCTCCCAAGATAATGTACGGTGATATCGCGTGGACAACCTCGTTTAGCGTGGATCTAGACGGGCGCTATACTAATAATACTGGCTATTTCATTCCGTGCGGTGATCCGTGGCTGCTTGCCGTTCTTAACGCTCCAGTCGGTTGGGCCTTTTCCTGGCGAATGGCACAGCATGGAAAGGACGAGGCGCTGCGATATTTTACAGCCTTTGTCGAGCATTACCCAGTTCCGCCGCGCCCTTCTGAAGGTGTCGAAGATCAAGTCAGGGCGCTGTGCCGGGCTCGCGGCCAATTGGCCCAAGGACGGACCGCAATTCTCGACTGGCTTCGCTATGAATTCGGCTTGGAAAAGCCAACCGCTGCGCTTTCGCAGCCGAACGACCTTGATGCCGACACCTTTGCAGCTGCGGTGCGCAAGGCATTGCCGAAATCGAAGAAACTGTCTGCGGCAGAGATCGTCCGATTGAAGCTGGAGCATTCGACGACCATCGAGCCCCAGCGCCGAGTCGGTCAGGAAGCGCTGACGGGCGAACGCCGTCTGTCTGATCTCGTCAATGCGGCCTATGGACTCACGCCCGAGGACATCGCCCTGATGTGGGAGACCGCTCCGCCCCGAATGCCGTTCACTCCCACAGACCGTTGAACTGGGAGGGCGCGGGCACTTCGCGTCGCGGACGCTCTGGGCGGCGGTGCGGACGATGGGCGTCGTCGAGGCCGGGGCCGGAATCGCGGAAGGATTTCAACGAAGCCGGAATCAAAGCAAGTGTCGCCATGACCAAGGCGGGGCCGCCGTATGATCCCGCCATGGCGGCGGGCCTCGTTCTCAGCCTCCTCGCGGTCGCCCATGGCTCAAACTTGCCAAAATTCGCGACCGCGCAAGACCTGCACTGAGCGGGGGCGTCCGCAAGCGGGGCGAAAGGATCGCCGTCACAGCCTCAGTTCGATCAGGCCCGGGTGGTCGTCGGGGCGGCGGCCTGGGGGCCAGCGGAACAGGCGGTCGGACTCAGCGATGCGCACGTCGTTGATGCTGGCGTGGCGCTCGGCCATATAGCCCCCGGCGTCGAACAGCCACATCTCGTTGCCGTGGCTCCGCCGCCACTGCCCGCCCGGATCATGCAACTCGTAGACGAAGCGCACCGCGATGCGGTCGTCGGTGAACGCCCAAAGCTCCTTGATCAGCCGATAGTCGAGCTCCTTCGCCCATTTGCGCTGCAGGAACGCCTCGATCGCGTCGCGGCCGGCAAAGAACTCGTCGCGGTTCCGCCAGCGGCTGTCGGCGGTGTAGGCGGCCGGCACGCGGGCGGGGTCGCGCGTGTTCCATGCGTCCTCGGCAGCGCGCACTTTCTGGATCGCGGTTTCGCGGGTGAAGGGAGGAACGGGGGGTCGGGACATGAGGGAGCTCCTTGATGGCTGGACGAGGCTTTAGCTCCGTCCCTGGAGGCCCACCATCTTACCCGTCTCCGCCGCGTCGAGCGATGCCGGCCAAGACTCTGATGGGATACGATATTTCCGACCGATTGCCCCCTCTTGGCGACAAATGCTTTCGAAATCGTGCATTCTGTGATACGTTGGATCTCATCGAGATTTCGCTCGCGTCGGCGCGCAAGCGAGGACCGCATGGACGAGGAGAGGCAGGTTGAGACGGGACTCCCTTCAGAAGCCCACGGCGTCGTCGCGAGGAGCCCGAAGGGCGACGTGGCGATCCAGGGAACCAGGGGCGCCCTACGTTCCCCTGGATCGCCACGCCGCTTCGCGGCTCGCGATGACGGACAACGGCGCTCGCCTCGGGAGGTCCCTTTTTCCCCCTTCATTCGCCTGTAAGCCCTTGATAAGTCCCAAATCGCGGAAATTTTTTGAAGGAAATTGCAGTTTTTGGAAGCCCCGGCGGAAAGAAATTGAAGCCTTTGGAAGCCGATTGAAGGAATTGGACGGCGTGCGCCGTCGACAGACGTAGAAAGAGGAAGTTGGAGAACACCTTGACCTTGCTCGTTATAATAAACGGAACGGTGATGTATCTTTCGTCCATCGAAGTCGGCCGAAGGCCGGTGCTAATTCGCGATGATGAACAAGGGCGCCCGGCTTCGGAAGTCCCTTTTTCCCCCTTCATTCGCCTGTAAGCCCTTGATAAGTCCCGAATCGCGGAAATTTTTTGAAGGAAATTGAAGTTCTTGGAAGCCCCCGCGGAAAGAAATTGAAGCTTTTGGAAGCCGATTGAAAGAATTGGAAGGCATGCGGCCGTCGACATACGCAGAAAGAGAGAGTTGGAGAACACCTTGATTTTCCCCGTTATAATAAACAGAACAGTGGCGTATTTTTCATCCGTCGAAGTCGGCCGAAGGCCGGTGCTGAACTCGCGATGATGAACAAGGGCGCCCGGCTTCGGAAGTCCCTTTTTCCCCTTCATTCGCCCGTAAGCCCTTGATAAGTCCCAAATCGCGGAAATTTTTTGAAGGAAATTGAAATTCTTGGAAGCCCCCGCGGAAAGAAATTGAAGCCATTGGAAGCCGATTGAAGGAATTGGAAGGCGCGCGGCCGTCGACATGTGCGCGCGTTGCCCCCTCGGGGAGAAGGGCCGCGACGGCCGGCGCTCAGCTGAAGCTGCGCTGGGTCTGGATGCCGTACAGCTGGATCTTGCGGTAGAGGGTCGGCCTCGAGATGCCGAGCCTTTGCGCGACCCGGCTCAGGTTGCCGTGCTCGGCGACGAGGGCGTCCATGACCGCCTGGCGCTCCGCCCGTTCGAGGCTCAGCACTCGCCCCGGATCGTCCTTTGCGCAAGCGTCGAAGGCCGACGGCGTTTGCCGGCCGCCGCGCACGACCTGGGGGAGATCCTCGAGGCGGACGAGCGGCGTGCCGGCAAGAAGGCACAGGCGGGATATGAGGTTTCTCAACTCCCGCACATTGCCCGGCCACCGGTAGGCCTCGAGCGCGTCGATCGCTTCAGGGGCGAATTCGAGCGGCGGCTTGCCCATCTGGTTCGCCAGCCGCTCGTTGTAGTGGGCAATGAGGGGCGCGATGTCCTCGCGACGCTCCCTCAGCGGCGGCACGTGGATGGAGACCATGCTGATGCGATAGAAGAGATCGCTGCGGAACCGCCCCGCCTCGACCTCCTTGATGAGGTCGCGATTGGTCGACGCGATCAGCCGGACGTCGACCGGCCGTTCGCGCGTGTCGCCGATCCGCCGCACCATGCGCTCCTCGAGGACGCGCAAAAGGAACGGCTGGATGTCGAGCGGCATCTCGCCAATCTCGTCGAGACTGAGCACGCCGCCGTTGGCGAGCTCGAAGACGCCGGCCTTGCCCTCCTTTGACGAACCCGTAAACGCGCCGCCCACGTGCCCAAAAATCTCGCTGCCGAACAGTTCGCGGGTGATCGCCCCGCAATTCAGCGCGACGAACGGGCTTTGCCTGCGGTCGCTCTCGTGATGGACGAGGCGGGCGAACAGCTCCTTGCCGACGCCTGTCTCCCCTTCAATCAGAAGCGCGATCTCCGGTCCGGAGCGCGCGACGCGGCGGGCGACGTCGACCGCGGAGCGGAGCGCGGGGCACTCGCCGACGATGCGCTCCGGAGCCTTTTCGAGACGCGTAGGATGGGCAGCGTGCCGGACCGGGCGCGCGCCGGAGGGACCGGACGGGAAGACCAGCGCAGCGCCGCGAACCTCTCCGTCCAGCCGAAGCGGGCGGAAATCGGCGAGACGCAAAAGGGCGTCGGGGAACGCGCTCCCTTCAGCCTTCGTCAGATCGGTCGGGGGCCCTTCGAGGATCTTGTCGCCGCAGGCGACCAACGCACTCCTCTCGCGACGCCCATCCGACAAGGAAGGCATGTTGTTGACATAGGTCGCGCGCCCGAGCCTGTCGACGATGACGAGGCCGTCCCAATTGCCGTATCCGGGAGAATTGGCGATGAACGCCTCGAGGAGGCGGGTGCGCTCCTCCCGTTGCCGCTGGGCCAGCGCCTGCTCGATCTCGCGCGCGATCGCCGCAACGAAGATCGCATTGTGGGGCTTGAAGATCGTCGAATAGCCGGAGAGGTCGAAGACGCCGACAACTTCGCCGTCGAGCGGATCCCGGATCGGCGCGCCGGCGCAGGTCCAGCTCTTGATGCCCGCACAGAAGTGCTCGGCGGCGTGAACGAAGACAGCCTCGCCGGTTGCGAGCGCAGTGCCAATGCCGTTCGTGCCGATCGAACATTCGTCCCACCTGCCGCCGACCGTCAGATGGATGTCGGTCCCCGCCCTGAGCGTCGCCTTGTCCCCGAGCGCCTCGACGAGCACGCCTTCGCCGTCGGTAAGGACGATCATCGCGCCTGTGCCTTCCACCATTTTGGAGACGGTGGTGAAACAGGGGCGCGCGGCGGCGATCAGGTCCGTGTTCTTGCGGATGAGATGGCCAATTCGCTCGCGGTCCTGGTCGATCGGGGCGGCCGAGCCGCTCGCGTCGATCCCGCCGTCCAGGCTGCGCCGCCAAGAACTCTGGATAACCGAGCGAACCACCGCTTTCTGCGGCGCGCTCGGGGACGCTCCGCCAACGAAGTCCGCCCAGGCGTCCATCGTTCCATGTTCATCATAAGACATCGGCTGAACCTCGGGCGCAGGGGCTCCAACCGCCTCGATCGGCGACCGGATCGGGCGGTAATCGCGACGGGGAATCCCCTTGAACGGCGGCCCCGGGATGCTTGGTCTTGTCGTTCCCGCTTCCTCCGTCCCCCGAACCCCGTTGCGACGCGATTATTCGAATCCCAGGCGTGAGGCGATTTCGCCGACCAGAGCGTCGTCGCCGCCGTCCGGGGCAAGCAGCGCATGGTCGAGGTCGGCGAGCCGCTCGAGAATTTCATCCGCAAGCGGAGCGGAGAACCCGTTTTCGGAACAGGCGAGTAGGAAGACGAGCGCGTCGCCTCGTCGTCGAATCTCGCCAAGGTGATGCAGTTGCCGCCCCGAATTGTCGTCGACGACGACGACCCGCCCATTCACCGTGGCGCGGACCGTCGGCCGCGCTTCCTTTACGGGACTGGACGCGGCCCCGCCGACCGCGTGAACGATTGTCTTTTCCTCAGATTCCGGCGCAGCCGCGTTCCCGCTCTTTCCGGCCGAATATCGGCCCAACGACAAATGGTCCGCGATCTTCGTGATCGTGGCGCGGTTTTGGTCGAGAAACGCTTTCAGTCGAACGTCCTGTGGGCGCGGCCCATCGCCGCGCGAGAAGATCTCGACCATCCTTCCTCCCGGCGTGCGGTTTCGGGAGCAAATCTTGCGCCTGACGCGCTCCCTGGCCCCGCGTCAATGTGACGCAACATAGCGCACTTTCGTCGGCTCGGGCAGTAGGTCGTTACCACAACGCCCCCTGGCGCGTTTGCCAAATATCCTCGAACGTCGATGGCCCTGAGTACCGGAACACGCAGCTGGGCTCTGGAGAAATTTTCACGTGACGATTGGCGGAGCTGCAGAACACGTCGGCGCCCTCAACCCCGCCACGGTCCGTTCGGGATGCCGCGCCGATCGCTGCTCGTCTTTCGATCACCATCGAGACCGCGATGGTCACGGGCTCGTGAGGCGCCCGCTCGCTGTCTCCGCCCCTCGTAGTTCCGGATCGAGGGAGCGGGCGCCGACCTTCACTTTCTCCGCGTCCCGGGCAAGGGTCCCGCTCCCCTGCCACTCCTTCTGACGGATGGCTAGCCGGGGTCCGTGATCGAGTTCCTCGACCTCATTCCGCGCCTCACCGAACCTGCACGCTTTGGCGGCAATTCAGCGGACGCCTCCACGGCCGTCGCGCCGTCTATGCCACGATTCGGCCTTTCGTTTCGTCCCGGACAGGCGCGTCTCGGTGTCGAGGAGATCGCCGACAGGCTGGCCGATCTCATGACCGGTACTCTCGGCTATCGGCGCTTCGCCGCCCGGGGAGGCGACTGGGGCGCCATCACCGCGGCGCGAATGGGCTCCGCGCATGTCGATCGGTTGATTGGCAGACACGTCAACATGCTCGCCGACCGCCGACGGCGGCGCCGTGAAGGACCCGACGCCGGAAGAGCGCGTCATTCTCGACGAATTGGGAACCGGATATCCGTAGATCCAGGGAACGCGCCCGCAAACGCTTAACTTCGTATTGACTGACTTGCCCGCAGGACTCGCGCCGTGGATCGTAGAAAAATTCCGCGCATGGTCCGATTGCGGCGGTGACGTCGAGAGCACCTTCAGGCGCGATCAGTTTCTCGTCAATATCAGCCTCTACTGGTTCGCAGGCGCGATCGGCTCGTCATTCTTTCCTTATTACTTCCAGCGGCGCCGACCGTGGATGATCCCCTATGGCCGCGAGATCACAATGCCGACCGGATAGGCAGAATTTCCTCGCGAGATGCCGAGGCCGCCTCGATCGTTGGCTGAGCGATGTTCGTTGACATGCGCCGCTGGACCGTCATGCCGAGCGGCCGCTTTGCGGCAATGGAGCAACCCGAGGCCCTTGCCAACGATAGTCGCGCCTTTTTTCAGCCGATTCGCGCGTGAGCTACATTTCTCACTCCGCATCAAAGTCGCAGCAAATCGTTCATCCGAAGGGCGAGATCCAACAGCATCCTCGACTCGTGCGCATTCACGTTGAGCCCTGTGATCCTTTGGATTTTCTCAAGGCGATATGCGACCGTCTTTTTGTGCAGGCGAAGACTTTGCGCCGTGGCGTGTTGAGAGCAGTTTGACGCGAAATAGGCCCGAAGCGTATCGAGCAGCGCTTCCTTTTGCGGCGAGCGCTCGTTCAGCAGTCGACCTACCTTCGCCTCCACGAACCCGCGGAAATCGGCGCCGTCGCGCATGCTCATCAGTAGTCCTGCGACACCGATTTCTTCAAACGCCAGCAACCGCTCACCCGACCCCTGCCGCGTCACTGCAAGGGCAATGCGCGCGTCTTTGTACGCGAGGGGTATGGCGTCCGCCGAGTTGATGCGGCGGCTGACGCCCAAGCTCATTGAAACTCCGGACGAGATGCGGTCCAGGTCCTTACGAAGGCTGTCAGCAACTTCACGGGGCTTCTTCTCATCCTTGAGCGCGGCGATGATAATTAGCTCGTCACCGCGAATTGTGCAGAGCTTGACCACCCGATTGGCTAGAGGCAGGCGGATTGGAAGTTCCGCCAGCGTTTGGCGCCAGCTGGCTGCTTCCGGTCCATCCGGTGAACGCGATACATTACGGCGCGTCTGCGCTTCAAAGGCGCAGACCGCCACGCACATTTCGCCGCCCAGATCCACTCCCAGATCCCGCACCGGGTGCGATCCAAAGTGATGCAATCAGGCGGTGCGGCGGAGTGATTTCGGGTCGTTGTCATTGGCGACAGCGGAGCTGGGTTGGGCGAGGGCTTTCCAGTAGGCGTCCCAGTCGCCGTTGATTCGATTTATCCGCAAGGCAAGCATGTGTTCGGCATGTTCGACGCGCCACCAGGCGCCCGGCCGCTTGAGGCGTTGTTGGGCGATGTAGCGATGAGCGCTTTCGATCTCGCCCGAGCCGATTGGCAGCCCGTCGGCCAGGGCCTGGCGATCGTTCAATTGGCCGACGCGGGCGCCGAGGTAGCGATGGCAGGTTCGCACGGGCGCACGCTCGTCATCGACCTCGGGGGGCTCGCAATGTCCGGCGAGCGCCCGCAGGACGGCGTCGAGACGGCCGCCTTTGAGCGCCTCCTTCTGCGTCTCCATCCAGGCGCTGCGCGCGGCCGGGTCGGGCGCGATCGCCGCCGAGGCGGCGCCCAGGTATTCGCAGACATGATAGAAATCAATCAGGTAGCAGCCCTGATCACCGAACTGCGCCTCGACTTGGCCGACGATCCAGGGCGCGCCGTCGCCGACCGCGTGAACCCGGGAGTTCGCCCCGAAGCCGGCGCGAACCGCGCACGAAAGCAACTGACGCCCGGCCTCTTCGACCCCGCCCTCGATCGAGCCCGCATAAACCGGCGTGCAGTTCCCTTGCGCGTGCGCCAGCGACAGCTTCGCCTCCCGCCAGGACAGCGTCTTGCCCTTGCGCTTGTCTTTCCCCTCGCTGCTCGGCTCGACGATCGGAACCATGCCGCCGTCCGTTTCGACGACGATCGGTTTGCGAAGGCCCGGCGCTTCCGGAAACTCCAAATCCCGACACCTGCTTTCGTGCATCGCCTGGGCGTGGGCGAACGTGATCCGCTGGATCGTGCTCTCGCCAATCGCGAAGCCGTAGTGCTCCTGCAACTTGGCGCGCGCCTGCGCGAAGGGCTGATCGGCCGCGAAGTCGACGAGGGCGCGCTGCAGCGGCCGCGAACATCCGAGCGGGCTCACCTTCGCCCCGAGCACGAACGGACGCACCCGTTGCGTCCCGAACCGATATTGCGGCTCCCGGACCTCTATTTCGCCAAATTTCGTATGCCAGCGGAGTTTTTTTCGCCTTGGCGATGCATCCGAGGGCGTTGGCGAATCTCCCGCTCCGTCGCCTCGACCCGGTTCTCCGCCCAACTCTTCAGCGCCTCACGCCCCAAAAGACGCATCTCATCCACGATGCGCTCTTCCGCAGCGTCGGCTTCCTTCAATTCGCCATCGGCGCCTTCGATCGCCGCCACGATCGACGACACCCGCTTGCGGAGCTCCGGATGCGCCCGCAACGCCGCAACCAGCCCCTCATCGCTCAACTCCCCGACCGCCATCCGTCGCCTCCTGCCAAATCACTCAACCCAACCTACCCTGCATCGGTTTGAATCGCACCCATCCCGCACCCGCTCGTGCGCGGCCGTACGCATCGCTTCGGGAGCTTCGACCATGTCCAAAAGCAGCGAACCCAGCTTGTCCGAAAGAGCCCTGGCCGCGGCGCGCTCCTTCATCCGGTGTAGCGCTATCGTTGCGCAAATCTCTCCTAGCGCCAATTGCACGACTCCGCTCGGCGTCTCGGGGCCAAGCACCACGACCCAGCCGAAGTATTCGGCGCCGGCAACAACGTTCTGGCAATAATACTGGACACGCTTTGTTTCTCGAAAGACCGTCGGAGAGGCCAAATCGCTACCGACCTGTGATTTGATCTCCTGAATAAGCAACTCAAACTCAAAATCCGCGGGACCGCAGGCTTCGACTTCGAGACGGCGGTCCAGAATGATGACCGGCCGCGCGAGATGCCGGAATGCAATCTCCGCAATTTCCGACCGCGGCCCGCCCTTCAACAACAAAGCGGTCAGGGCTTCCTGGAGCGCCGCCGACGTGCAAATCACGTCGAACCGGGCCTGGAGTTCCATGTGGGCGGCCTCCAATTCGGGCCGCGGACTCACGCGCGGTGGCGAGCCGGACATTTTCGATCGCCAGCGAAGTCAGGTTCGCAAGCGTCGCCAATTCGGCCGTGTGCTGGGGAGTGAATAGCGAGGGCCGGCGCCGCCAGACCTCGAGGACGCCGATGACTTCGTTGCAGGAAAGGAGCGGAACCGCGAGAGCGGACTTCACCCGCTCGGCCCGCGCGAGATCGAAGAAATCACGGCTAGAGCGGTTTCCCAGCGAAATGAATCGCGGGGGATTCCCGAATCAGGGCTGTTCATGATTCATGGGCTCCGCCGCGTGAAGGAGGCGGCGGGGATGGCGCTATCCGAAGATCTTCGCACACGTGTGGTGGAGGCTGTTGTGGCCGGCGGCCTGTCGCGCAACGCGGCGGCCAAGCGTTTCGGGGTCAGCATCGCCAGCGCCATCCGTTGGGTTTGGCGCTTCCAGGCCACCGGCGAGATTTCCCCGGCGCCGACGGGCGGGGATCGACGCTCGGACCGCATTGAGGCGCATGGCGATTATCTGCTTGGCCTCATTCGTCGTCAGCCGGACATCACGTTGTTGGAAATCCAGGAGCGGTTGATCGCCAACTGCAGCGAGCGCTTTTCTTTGTCGGTGATCTGGCGCTTCTTCGATCGGCACGAGATCACATTCAAAAAAAAACCGCGCATGCCGAGGAACAGCAGCGCCCCGATGTTTTGAAGCGGCGCCAGGAGTGGTTTGGGGCGCAACTCGATCTCGATCCGAGGAAGCTCGTGTTCATTGACGAAACGGGGGCTTCCACCAATCTGGCGCGCAAGGGCGGACGATGCCGGCGCGGTCGACGACTGCGGGTCGGCATTCCGCATGGCCATTACAAGACCATCACGCTCGTCGCCGGCCTACGCCTTTCCGGTCTCGTGGCGCAAAAGGCCTACGACCGGCCGATGAACGCGGCCACGTTCGAGGACTGGGTGGAGAAATGCCTCGCTCCCACGCTCTCGCAAGGCGACGTCGTCGTCATGGACAATCTGTCGAGCCACAAGGGAGCAAGGGTCGAGCAACTCATCAAAGCCGCCGGAGCCGAGTTGCTCTATCTGCCGCCCTACAGCCCCGACATGAATCCAATCGAAAAAGCCTACTCCAAGCTCAAGGCCTTCCTGCGCAAAATCGCCGAGCGAACCGTCACAGGCCTCTTGAACGCGCTCGAAGCCTGCGCTGAAATCTTCAAACCCGGCGAATGCGGGAATTATTTCAAGGCCTGCGGATACGATACAGATTGATCGGAAGCCGCTCTAATCACTTCACTCCGGATGTAATCTTCGATCGCGCAGGGCTTGCGACTGGCGAAGACGCGTCCCGCCACGCCTTGCCCCGAGCGCATTCGCAAAATCGCCGTCTCGGAGGCCATGTTGCCGACGCACCTCTGCATGATGAGCCATTCGTCCTCCTTCAGCATGATGCCGCATATATCGGCGCTGAGGCGGACTTTGGCTTCGTGCGTGATCTTCGTGAAAATCTCGTCGAGATCTCCGCTATTCAAGATCCGGTTCGCCACACGTTGAAAGACTTTTATGGCTTCCAGTTTGTCGGGATTGCCGTGCCGGCTCTCGGAAGCGCCAAGGGCCAGGTGTAGGACTTGGCATAGACTTCGAAGCAACCCCGGCGAGAGGTCATCCGCGCCACCCATGTCGACGGCTATAGCGACTGCCGAACCGCTGACTGGAGCCAAGACGAAGGAACCCGATCGCGGAGAAGGGTCGTTGGGTCTCAGATCTTCCAATAGGGCCGCACTTGACGGTTCGAATGTCTCTTCGCCATCCAGGCGGTTCCAGTCGCGCCATATGCCCGCGGAACGTACGATGATCCGGACGTCTGCTGCGCCGAGGGCATTACGAAAGCAAATCCGCGCTTCGGAAAAGAGCGCGTCCTGCCCCTCGTCGGCGGCGCGCGTCAAAAGCGCGATCGCCTCTTGCAGGAGATGGACTTCCTGCGGCTTTGGTCTGTCATCTGGCAAGGCGTGGACAGCCGAGGCTCGTGCCGCCATCGCGTTCCTCCCTTTCCGCTCGTAGGGCAAGCTCGATTTACTTGGCGAGACCCATAGTTGCTGCCCAAGCTACTCTCGCAACGAACCCCCTGGAATGTGCATTGTAAAGACCGTCGGCGCAAGCGGGCGCGTCAGGTGCGAGCGGGCCCCCGACCATCACCGCCGCATATCAATGACGGCCTTCAGGATCCGCTGCGTCTTCAGCCTGCGGTAGCCCTCCGCGACCTGTTCCAGTGTGAGCCGCTCTTGCACTACGACGGTAGGGTCCAGAACCCCGGAGCGAATGAGCGCAAATAGACGTGACCGAAGTCGGATGGCGTTGCCGACCGCAAACGAGAGGGTGATCTCGTCTGAAAAGCATCGGGCGAGTGGAAATTGCCATTCCGCAGCAGCATGAGCGCCGACAGAAATAATCCGCCCTCGTTTTCGTACCAGGCCGAGCGCGTCCGCGAGGGCCGCCGGAACTCCGACCGCCTCGATCACGACATCAACGCCGTCACCGTCGGTCAGTCTTCCGATCACGTCGCGCGCGCCTGTCGGATCGGCAGGCGTCGCGCCGTTCGCTCGTGCGAATGCCCGTCGCGCATCGTTCGGCTCGACGACCACGACAGCGCTGGCGCCGGCCGCCTGCGCCGCGAGACTTGCAAGCTGCCCGACTGCTCCCCCGCCGATGATGGTGACGCTCTCGCCGGGCTCGAGCCGCGACCGCTCGATCGCCGCCCAGGCCGTCGCAAGATTGTCGCTGACGAGGATTGCCGCCTCATCGCTAACACCGCTGGGGACCTTCGCCAGTGTGGTATCGGCGAAAGGCACGCAGACGATCTCGGCCTGAGCGCCGGAAAGGGCGGGACCGAACAACTCGCCGGTACCGAAAAACGCCCGTTCGGCGCGCTCCCAGTGATCTCCCCTCGCACACCATCGGCAATGGCCACACGCCGTGAAGTCGGAGGCGACGACATGATCGCCAACCCTGATGCCCGTGACGCCGGGCCCGACCGCGATCACATCACCGACGAATTCGTGGCCGATGACGCCGCCGCGCGCGACGCCCTTGAAATGACCGGCGACAACATGAAGATCGGTCCCGCAGATGCCCGCCACGGTGACGCGCACTAGTGGCGCGCTTCATTGATTTTGCGCTGTTTCTCTTAAATCGATGCCGTTGGATTACGACGGCGGAGATGATTCGTGGCTTTGAAGGAAATCAGCGTCAAGAAGTACGTTGTGAGGCTCAGTGCGGAGGAGCGGAAGCAGCTTGAGGATTTCGTGGGCAAGGGCAAGCATTCCGCGCAATTGGTGACGCGAGCGCGGATCTTGTTGAAGGCCGATGTTTCGGATTTGGGCGAGGGGTGGAGCGACAGCCGGATCGCCGAGGCATTGGATACGAGCAAGGCCACCGTTCAGCGGGCCCGCGAGCGGCTTGTCGAGGAAGGTTTCGAGGCGGTTTTGTCTCGCGAGTACAACCCGAAATCGGCTCGGCCGCGGAAATTCGACGGCGCGGCGGAAGCCAAGCTGATCGCGCTGACGTGCGGACCGGCGCCCGAGGGATTCGCCAGATGGAGCCTGCGCCTTCTGGAGGAGAAGGTGGTCGAATTGAACATCGTCGACAAGGCGAGCGACAGCACGATCGGCCGGACGCTAAAAAAAAACTTCCTGCAACCGCATCGCAAGCAACAATGGGTAATCGCGCCCGAGGCCAACGCGGCCTTCGTCGCGGCGATGGAAGACATTCTGGAGGTCTACCAAAGGTCGCGCGATCCCGATAAACCTTTGGTTTGTCTAGATGAAACGTCGAAGCAGTTGATCATCGAGACGCGCAAGCCCACCCAGGCCGAGCCAGGCAAACCCAAGCGCGAGGACTACGAATACGAACGCAACGGCGTCGCCAATCTGTTCATGTTGTTCGCGCCGCTGGAAGGCTGGCGGCACGTGAAAGTCACCGACCGCCATGCCGCCGTCGATTACGCCCATGCGCTCAGAGACCTCTCCGACACTCATTTTCCCGACGCGGCCAAAATCGTGTTGGTCCAGGACAACCTGAGCACGCACAAGCCCGCCTCGCTCTACGAAGCCTTTCCCGCCGCGGAAGCGCGCCGCCTCTGCGAGCGCTTCGAATGGCATTACACTCCCAAGCACGGAAGCTGGCTCGACATGGCAGAATCCGAGCTCGGCGTACTTTCCAGCCAATGTCTCGATCGCCGAATTCCCGATAAGCTCTCGCTAACCAAGGAAGTCGCCGCCTGGGAGAAAAATCGAAACGAACACCACGCCAAGGCGGATTGGCAATTCACGACCGAAGACGCACGCCTAAAACTCAAAACACTCTATCCTCAGTTCGAATAAATCGCGCCACTAGCGCATCCGTCGGGTGAACGAGTTCGGGCGCTGGGACTTCCCGTAGGGCCACCTCGCCCGGTCCGTCGAGGACGATCGCCCGCATGGACGTCATCCCAGTTGTCGCACGCGCGCCGCGATGCTCGACGCGGCGCCGGCGAGCGCGGACTTTTCTGCGGCCGTCAGCGGCAGCGTGACGATCTCGCGTACGCCGGTCCGACAAAGCCGAACGGGCAGACCTAGGCGCGTGTCCTCCACGCCATAGGCGCCGCCGGATTGGACGCAGGCCGCCAGGACTCGGTCGGATTCCCGAACCATGTCGACGACCATCGCCGCTGCGGATTCGGCAGGCGCGAAATAGGCGCTGCCTTTTTGCAGCAGTTTCACGACCTCCGCGCCCGAGTCGCGGGCGCGTTCGACGATCGCGCTGATCTGGTCAGCTGGAAGCAGCGTCTCAAGCGGCGCCCCATAGACAGTCGCCTGGCTGAGCGGAATCACCATCTCGGGGCCGTGGCTGCCAAGCGCGATCGCGCTTACGTCCTGCGGCCGCGCCACACCGGTCAGGGCGATGAGCGACCGGAACCGGGCGCTGTCCAGCACCCCTGCCATCCCGACAACGCGTTGCGGTGGAAAGCCCGTCGTCTTCGCCGCGATATGCGTCATTTCCTCGAGCGGATTGGTCACCATCACGACGACGCCGGAGGGCGCATACTGGCGAATGCCTTCGGCGACGCCTGAGATGATCGTTGCGTTGACGCTGGTGAGATCCGTGCGGCTCATGCCCGGCTGGCGAGGCCGGCCGGCGGTGACGACGATATAGTCCGCCCCGGCGATCGCGGAGAGGTCCGCGCCGCCTTCGATCCGAGTCGTGAAGCCGCGCAGCGATGCGCTATGCCACATGTCGAGAGCAAGGCCCGCGGCGAGGCCGGGGACGATGTCGACGAGGGCGATTCGCGCAAACAGCGAGGTCTCGGCGAGGCGCAGCGCCGTCATCGCGCCGACATGGCCGGCGCCGATAACCGCGGCGATCGGACGTGGATCGGCGGCGCTGGCCACAGCTTCGCGATCGGGTCGCAACGCGGGCAATACGGACGCGCCACGGCGATAAAGCGCGCCGGATTGCGTCGCTGGCTGGCCCTTCGGCGCGAAGGGCCCCTGAACCTTCGCCGCCGGAGCCGCCCGGACGGGCTTCGCCGCGGAGCCTGCTGACATCA
>CAVYON010000050.1:0-46447 GCA_963770035.1 uncultured Alphaproteobacteria bacterium
GACGGTCGCGGGCTATAGTCCCAGGCCTTGGCGCGCCGCCTCGATCAGCGACTTCGCCTCGGCATCGTTGTAACTGACCGCCGCGCCAAAGCCCCAGACGGGGAGCGGCCAGCCGGGGTCGCCCGCCGAGCGCGCGACCACATGCACGTGCAACTGCCGCACGATGTTGCCGAGGGCGCCGATGTTGATCTTCTCGGCCTGTGTGTAGCCCTTGAGCCATTCGGCGGTCTGCGCCACCTCTTCGATCAAGCGGGCGCGGTCGGCCGCTTCAAGATCGGTCAACTCGACCAGGTTGTCGCGGCTCGGCACGAGAACGAGCCACGGCCAGCGCGAGTCGTTCATCAGCAGAACGCGGCAGAGCGGCAGGTCGCCGACGAAATCCGTGTCGCGCGATAGCCGCGCGTCGAGTGAAAAGCTCACGCCGGCCAAGCCAGTCCGTGCAGACCTTTCGGCAGGTCGAGCTTTTGCGCGAGCGTCTCGGCAATGTCGGCGAGCGTGGCGCGCGCCCCGATCGGGCCGGCCGGCGCGCCGCCACCGAAAGCGAGAATGGGCACGTGCTCGCGCGTGTGGTCGAACCCCTTGTAGGTCGGGTCGTTGCCATGGTCGGCGGTGATCAGGCAATAGTCGGCAGGCCGCATCGCGGCCTCGATCTCGGCGAGGCGCCTGTCGAACGATTCCAGGCACGCGGCGAAGCCCGGCACGTCGCGGCGGTGGCCCCACTCGGTGTCGAAATCGACAAGGTTCACCAAGATCAACGCGCCGTCGGGCGTGTCCTTCAACGCCGCGATGAGCAGGTCGACGTTGCCGTCGTTGCTCTTGCCCTTGATCTCGCGACCGGTGTCGCGATGGGCGAAGATGTCGCCGATCTTGCCGATCGAGACGACGGCGCGTCCCGCCTGCGTAGCGCGCTGCAGGAGGTTTCCGTCCGGAGGCGCCACGGCGAAATCCTTGCGATGGGCTGTGCGGACGAAGTCCTTCGCGTTCGTTCCGACGAACGGCCGCGCGATGACCCGGCCCACCTTCAGCGGATCGCACAGGCGCCGAGCGATGCGGCAAAGTTCGTAGAGCCGTTCGAGTCCGAACGCCTCTTCGTGCGCCGCGATCTGGAACACCGAATCGGCCGAGGTGTAGCAAATTGGCCTGCCGGTGCGGACATGCTCTTCGCCGAGCTCCTCGATGATGATTGTGCCGGACGCGCGTTTATTGCCGAGAATGCCAGGGAGCTTGGCCTCGGCGATCAGCGAGTCGGTCAGCTCCCTGGGAAAGGTGGGAATTTCCTCCGGGAAATAACCCCAGTCGAAATCGACGGGCGTTCCGGCGATCTCCCAGTGACCCGACGGCGTGTCCTTTCCCCGTGACGTCTCGATCCCGAAGCCCCACTGCCCGCGTGGCGAACCCGCGAGGTCGAAGCCCGGCGGAGCGCGGCCTGTCGAGGCCCGCATCGCGTGGCCGAGCCCAAGCGCGGCAAGACGCGGGGTCTCAAGCGGCCCACGCCGAAGTCCGTCGCGGTTGCCTAAGCCCAGCGCGCAGGCCTCGACGATATGGCCGAGCGTGTCGGAGCCCTCGTCGCCGTAGGTCGCAGCATCCTCGGCGCCGCCGCAGCCGACCAAATCGAGGACAATGAGAATTGCCCGTGCCATTGGCGCCCACTGGCTGACGACGCCAGAGCGTCACCTCGTTGGAGAAGGCGGCGGCGAACAACGCACGGGTGTAGGCGCTCCGCGGGGCGGCGAAATCGCTTTGGCCTCACCGCTTTCGACCACCTTGCCGCGCCGCATGACGATGATCTCGCTCGCCAGAGCCCGCACGACTTTGAGATCGTGCGAAATGAATAGATAGGCGAGGTTCCGCCGTCTGCAAATCGCGCAGCAGGTCGACGATCTGCCCCTGGATCGACATGTCGAGCGCCGAGGTCGGCTCGTCGAGCACGACGAATTTCGGATCGAGCGCCATCGCGCGTCCGATGGCGATGCGCTGGCGCTGGCCTCCGGAGAATTCGTCCGGGTAGCGGTCGAGGGTCAAGGGTCCACCCCCGTGTCGGCGAGCGCCTGCTCGACCACGCGACGCCGCCGGCGAATTGCGCTTCGTTCCCTGCGCGATCAATCCCTCCTCGACGATCTCGGCGACCGACATGCGCGGCGACAACGAGCCGAACAGGTCCTGGAACACGATCTGCAATCTCGCCTCAAGGGGCGCATCTGCTTGGCCGTAAAACCCTGGATCGGCCGCCCGCAATAGGCGATCGGGCCTTCAGAGCGGATGAGGCGGAGAATCGCGTGGCCGAGCGTGGTCTTGCCCGAGCCTGATTCGCCGACGACGCCGACCGTCTGGCCCTCGCGCACGGCCAGGCTCACGCCGTCGACTGCTTTCACGTACCCGACAGTCCGGCGGAAGAGGCCGCGCCGGATCGGGAACCAGACTTTCAGGTCCTCGGCGCTGGCGATCGTCGGCGCGCTCGGGTCGCCCGGCGGGGCGTCGCCCTTCGGCTCGGCGGCGAGCAGCGCCTTCGTATAGGGGTGCTGCGGGTCGGCGAAAACCTCGGCCATCCGGCCGGCTTCGACGATCTCGCCCCTCTGCATCACGATCACCTCGTCGGCGATGCGGCGTACGACATTGAGGTCATGGGTGATGAACAGCATCGCCATGCCCATCTTCTGCTGCAGGTCCTTGAGCAGCTTCAGGATCTGCGCCTGCACGGTGACGTCGAGGGCGGTGGTCGGCTCGTCGGCGATGAGGAGGTCGGGGCGGTTGGCGAGCGCCATGGCGATCATCACGCGCTGGCGCTGCCCACCGGAGAGCTGGTGCGGATAGGCGCCGAGCCGCTCGGCCGGGTCGGCGATGCCGACCTCGGTCAAAAGCTCGACGATGCGCTTCTTCGTGGCCGCGGCGCGGCCGAGATGGAGCGCGATGATTTCGCCGACCTGCCGCTCGATCGTGTGGAGCGGATTGAGCGAAGTCATCGGCTCCTGGAACACCATGGTGACGTTCCCGCCACGCATCTCGCGCAGTTCCGAGTCGGTCATCTTCAACACGTCGCGACCGCGAAACAAGATCTCGCCGGTCGGATAGCTGGCCGCCGGCTGCGGCAGGAGACGCACCAGCGCCTGCGCCGTGACCGACTTCCCCGAGCCCAACTCGCCGACCAGCGCCAGCGCCTTGCCCTTCTCCAGCCGGAAGGAGACGCGGTCGACCACGGTGTTGCGCTCGTCCCCTTGGGCGAAGGCGATCGAGAGATCGCGCACGTCGATCAGCGGCGGGTCGGCCTTCACGAGAAGGTCTTTCGCGGGTCGAAGGCATCGCGCACCGCCTCGCCGATGAAGATGAGCAGCGACAACAGGAGCGCGATCACCGCAAAGGCCGAGATGCCGATCCACGGCGCCGAAAGATTGGACTTGCCTTGCAGCAGGAGTTCGCCAAGCGACGGCGAGCCCGGCGGCATGCCGAGGCCAAGGAAGTCGAGCGAGGTCAGGGTGCTGATCGACGAATTGACGATGAAGGGCAGGAAAGTGAGCGTCGCCACCATCGCGTTCGGCAGGACGTGCTTGACGATGATCTTCGCATTGCTCAGGCCGAGCGCCCGCGCCGCATTGACATACTCGAAGTTGCGCGCGCGCAGGAACTCGGCCCGCACGACATGGACAAGGCTCACCCACGAGAAGAGCAGCAGGATCACGAGCAGCACGACGAAACTCGGCGCCAGGATCGCCGACAGGATGATCAGTATGTAGAGATGCGGCAGCGACGACCAAATCTCGATCACGCGCTGCATGACGAGGTCGAGCAGTCCGCCGAAATAGCCCTGAACGGCGCCGGCGAAGACGCCGATCACCGACGACACGCCGGCGAGGATCAGGCCGAACAGCACCGAGATGCGGAAGCCGTAGAGCAGGCGCGCGACGATGTCGTGCCCGTCCTGGTCGGAGCCGAGCCAGAGCGGTTCGAGTTTGGAGCAGGGCTTCGTGACCGTCTCGGCGCCAGGAAACTTCTGTTTCTCGAGCGCGGTTCGGCACTGGGTGTCGGTGAGCAGCCAGGTCGGCGGTGTCGGCAGCGGCGTCGCCGGGTCGAGGATCGTGGTGGAATTGGCGAATCGGATAGGCGGCCAGATCATCCAGCCATGCGCTCTGATTTCGTCGGCGACGAACGGGTCGCGGTAGTCCGTCTTGGCCTGGAAGCCGCCGAACATCTCCTCCGGATAGTTGATGAAGATCGGGAACAGGAGATGACCCTTGTAGGACGCGATCAGCGGTTTGTCGTTGGCGATGAACTCGCCGCCCAGCGCGGCGACGAACAGCACGAGGAAGATCGCGAGCGACCACGCGCCACGCCGGTTGCGGCGGAAATTGTCGAGCCGGCGGCGGTTCATCGGCGAGAGGGCAAGACGGCGGGTCATCGCAATGACCGTTGATCGAGAGTCCCGCCGTCATCGCGAGCGCAGCGAAGCAATCCACAAACGTAAGGCGCAGCGGCGTGGATTGCTTCGTCGCTCCGCTCCTCGCAATGACGGTCCTCGGCCGGCGTTCGCACTCTCACACCTCCCGCGTTTCGAAATCGATGCGCGGATCGATCCAGGTGTAGGTGAGGTCCGAGATCAGGTTCACCACAAGGCCGAGCAGGGCGAAGATGTACAGGTTGGCGAGCACGACCGGATAGTCGCGCTGAATCAGCGAATCGTAGGAAAGATAGCCGAGCCCGTCGAGCGAGAACACTTGCTCGATGAGCAGAGACCCGGTGAAGAAGGCGGCGAGGAACGCTCCGGGAAAGCCTGCGATCACGATCAGCATCGCGTTGCGGAAGACGTGACCGTAAAGCACTCTGCGCTCGCTGAGGCCCTTCATCCGCGCCGTCTGCACATAGGACTTCTTGATCTCGTCGAGGAACGAGTTCTTGGTGAGCAGCGTCGTCGTAGCGAACGAGCCGAGCACCAGCGCGGTTACCGGCAGGGTGATGTGCCAGAGGTAGTCGAGGATCTTGCGGGGCCAGTCGAGGTCGGCGAAATTGTCCGACGTCAGGCCGCGCAGCGGAAAGATCTGCCAGAACGAGCCGCCGCAGAAGAGCACAATGAGCAGGACGGCGAACAGGAAGTTCGGGATGGCGTAGCCAAAGATGACGATCGCGGATGTGGCGGTGTCGAAGCGCGTGCCGTCCTTGACCGCCTTGCGGATGCCGAGCGGTATCGAGATCGCATACGAAAGGAACGTCATCCACATGCCGAGCGAGATCGACACCGGCAGCTTTTCTTCGATCAGCCTCAAGACCGGCGTATCGCGATAGTAGCTCTTGCCGAAGTTGAAGGTGGCGTAGTCGCGCACAAGAATCCAGAAGCGCTCGAGGACCGGCTTGTCGAAGCCGTATTGCTTCTCGAGCTCCTTGATGAATTTTGGATCGAGCCCCTGTGAGCCGCGGTAGCGCGAGGCGATGTCGCCAACCGCCTGCGACCCGCCGCCGCCGATCTGTCCGCCGCCGCCGCCAAAACCCGCCGTTGAGCTCTGGTCCGCGCCCTGAAGCTGCGCGATCGCGCGCTCGACCGGTCCGCCGGGCACGAACTGCACGATGCCGAAGGAGACGGCCATGATGCCGAAAATCGTCGGGATCATCAGCACGAGGCGGCGGGCGAGGTAAGCGAGCATGCGATGGTCAACTTGCCTGTGGCGAGCGAGCCGTCAAGCGGCGATCACAAGCCGATCGCCTTGGCCTTCGCCTCGTCCCACCACCACGTCCCGGGCGCGCCGACGCCGAGCCTGGGCTGGCGCTCGGGCCGCGCGAAGGCGTCCCAATAGGCGACCCAGGCCGTGTCGCGGTACCACATCGGCGCCCAATAGTGCCCGGCGCGCAGCACGCGGTCGAGCGCGCGGCAGGCCGTATTCAGCGCCTGGCGCGATTTGGCGTCGGCAATCGTCTCGACGAGCGCGTCGACGACGGGATCGGAGACGCCGGCGAGATTGCGCGAGCCCTGTCTCGCCGCGGCTTCGGAGGTGAAGGCCACCTTGAGTTCCGCCCCCGGAGTCGACGAGCCGCCGTTCGCCGCGGTGACCACGTCGTAGTCGAAGGCGTCGGTGCGGGCCTTGTACTGGGTGGCGTCGACGATCCGGATGTTGGCCTGAATGCCGAGCTTGCCGAGGTTCTGGATGAACGGCATCGTATGCGGCTGGAGCGCGCTGGAGAAATCGAGGAATTCCATGGTCAGGGGTTTGCCGCCCGGCAGCCTCAACACGGCGCCGTCGCGCTGGCAGCCCGCGGCGATGAGCAGATCGTAGGCCTGCTTGAGCAGCTTGCGGTCGAAGCCCGAGCCATCGCTCTCCGGTGGCGTATAGGGGTCGCCGAACACCGACGCCGGCAGCTTGTCATGGAACGGCTCGAGAAGCTCGAGTTCGTCCGGGCCCGGCTTGCCCTTGGCCTCCATGTCGGTGTTGGGGAAGAACGACACGACCCGCTTGTAAGCGGAATACATGATGTTCTTGTTGGTCCACTCGAAGTCGAAGGCGAGTCCGATGGCCTCGCGCACCCGTGGGTCCTTGAACTGGTCGCGACGCGTATTGAGGTACCAGCCTTGCGTGCGCGACGGCTCGCCGTTGTGCAGCGTCTCCTTCTTCACCCGTCCATCTTTCGCCGCGGGGAAGTCGTAAGCCGTCGCCCAGAAGCGGGAGGTGTACTCCTCGTGGTAATTGATCGCGCCGGCTTTGAAGGCCTCGAAGGCGACCTGCCGCTCGCGGTAGTATTCGAACCGCAGCCGGTCGAAATTGCTCTGGCCGAGGTTCACCGGGAGCTTGGCGCCCCAGTAGTCGGTCCGGCGCTCGTACTCGATAAATCGCCCCTGCTCGAAAGTCTTGACCTTGTAGGCCCCGGAGCCGAGCGGAGCGTCGAGCGTCGCGGCGGTGAAGTCTCGGCCCTTCCACCAGGGCGCGGAAAAGACCGGCATGCCGACGACGATGAGGTGCGCGTCACGGCTGCGGTCCTTGACGAAGCGGACGTGGACGATGTCGTCGCCTTCCGGGGCCGCCAATTCGACCTCCCTGAGAAGCTGGGCGTAAACCGGGTGGCCCTTGTCTTTCAGGATGTTGAGGGAGAAGGCGACATCGGCTGCGGCGACCCGCGACCCATCGAAGAACTTCGCCTCGGGCCTCAGCCTGAAGCGATAATCGAGCTTGTCGGCCGAGACGCGCACCGATTGCGCGAGCAGGCCGTAAACAGAATCGGGTTCGTCGCCGTTCGGCGCCATCAGCGTGTCGAAGGTCGCGCTCATGCCGGCTGCGCCGTCCCCCTTCCAGCTGTAGATGTTGAGGGTGTCGAAGGTGTCGAAGTTCTGGTTGCCGCTTGTGCCGGTGATCTGCAGCGACAATAGGCCGCCGGTCGGCGCGTCCGGATTGACGTAGGCGAAATGCGGGAAGTCGGACGGCAGCGCGAGGTCGCCGAACGACGACAGGCCGTAGGTCTCGACCAAATCGTCGGCCAGCGCGACGAAAGGGCGGGCGCCAAACGCGAGGAGCGCGCCGGCTCCGGTGGCCTTCAACGCTGCCCGCCGCGTCAACATCCAGGCCATCGCATCGCCTCCGCTCGTCGCAATCGACTGCACGCCAACGCTCATTGCCAGCGACCGCGGCGAAAGCGAGGCGCAGCGGACGAACGCGGCGGGAATCGGCGTTAAAGTTCGTTCATCTTGCAGGGCGCGGCCGCCGACCGCGCTGGACCGGCGTCGAACGTTCCCGGCGGAGCCGGCGGCCGCTCCCCACAGCTTTGCCCGGTCGCCCTTGCCTGGCCTTCCCGCTCAATGCTGAATGCGGGTATGGATGTTCGCGACGCCAGGGCGGAAGACGCCGAGGAGGCCTGTCTGGTCTTGCGCCGCTCGATCACGGAGCTTTGCGCCGCCGATCATCGGAACGATCCGACCTTGCTTGCGGCGTGGCTCAGCAACAAGACGCCGGCGAATGTCGCGGCCTGGATGAGACGCACCGACGTTTCCTATCTCGTCGCGGTCGAACGCGGCGCCATTGCAGCCGTCGGCGCCGTTACCGACGCCGGCGAGATCCTTCTCAACTATGTTTCGCCCGAAGCGCGGTTTCGCGGCGCAAGCCGGGCTCTACTGGCGGCCTTGGAGGCGCGCGCCCGGGAACGCGGCGCGATACGGTGCACATTGATCAGCACGGAAACGGCGCGGCGTTTCTACCGCGCGCGCGGTTATGACGAGACCGGCGCCCCGGTCAGAAAATTCGGGATGAACTCCGGCTATCCTATGTCCAAGGTTTTGGCTCCGTAGCGGCTCTTGCCGCGCCGGGTGACTGAGGTGTAGGGCCGGGCCATCATGCTCCTTTCGGTTCCGGGCGCCGAGCGCGCTCCCTCGCAAACCGACCTGATCGTCCTGCGCGCTCTGACGATTGCGGACGCCGAGGACGCCGCTCGGGTCATCCGGGCTGCCTTCGCCGCCCAGAGCCGTCCCACCACGCCGCCGTCTTCAGCCTTGCGCGAAACGACCGAGTTCGATTGCGTCCAGGATCGCCGTCGGCGGCGGTTTCGGCGCCTTCGAGCAACGCCGGCTCGTCGCCGCCGCGCTGTGGCAGGGTGACGGAGACGCGCTGATGATCGGGCGCGTCTGTGCGCTCGTTGACGCGCGCGGGCAGGGCCTCGCTCGCCGGCTGGTCGCCGCATGCGAAGCGGCGGTTGAGGCGCGCGGCCTCGCACGCATGCGGCTGAGAGTACGGCTGGAGTTGCCGGAAAACGAGCGGCTGTTCTTACGCATGGGCTTTGCCCGCCTCCGCCTCGAGGCGCACTCGGGCTGCGCGGCGCCGACCGTCGCGGTCATGGAGAAACGGCTGAAGTGACCCTCGAAGTCATGCCCACGGCCCCGCCCGACAGTGCGCCCGGCCGTTTGACCATCGATCTCGCGGCGCTCGCCGATAACTGGCGGACGCTCGCCCGCCTCGCCGCGCCTGGCCGGTGCGCCGCGGTGGTCAAGGCGAACGCCTATGGGGTCGGCCTCGATCGGGCGGCGCCCGCGCTGTGGGCCGCCGGGGCGAGAACCTTCTTCGTCGCCCACCTCGGCGAGGGTCTTGCGACCCGCAGCCTGCTGCCGGCGGAGGCGGAGATCTATGTGCTGAACGGCCTGCAGGCCGGCGCTGATCCGGCCGACTACGTCGAACATCGTCTGAAGCCGGCGATCGGCAGCGCCGAGGAACTCGAGCGCTGGTCGGCCTTCGCCGCGCGGAAGGGGCGGCTTCAGCCTTCCGCGCTGCATCTCGACACCGGGATGCGCCGGCTCGGGTTCAACTCGCTTGCTTCGCTTAACGAGGCGATGGCAACTCACGGCCCGGCCAGCGGCGCCGATCTCCTGATGAGTCATTTCGTGTCGTCGGAAATTCCAGGCGACCCGCTGAACGGCCTCCAGATCGCGCGCTTCGAAGCCGCGCGGGCGGCCTTCCCTCATCTGCCCGCTTCGCTCGCCAATTCGTCAGGAATTTTTTTGCCGGCGCATCCTTACGATCTCGCCCGACCGGGATACGCGCTCTATGGCGGCAATCCCACGCCGAGCAAGCCCAATCCGATGCGGCCGGTCGTTACCTTAACCGTCGCGGTGCAGCAAACACGCTGGATCGAGGCCGGCGAGACCTGCGGCTACAACGCCCAATGGACGGCGAAGCGCCCGACGCGGCTGGCGACGCTGCTCGCGGGCTACGCCGACGGCCTGCCGAGGGGCGCCGGGGCGACCGACGCACGACCTGGCGCCGAGGTCGTCCTTGCCGGCCGGCGCTGCCCGCTGGTCGGCCGGGTGTCGATGGACCTCGTCATCGCCGACGTGACCGACCTGGCCGAGGACGCGGTCAGGCCCGGAGCCCCGGCGGAGTTTTTCGGCGCCGAGGTCGGGATCGACGATTTCGCGGCGCGGAGCGGCACGATCGGCTATCAGGTGCTGACGAGCCTGGGAGCCCGCTACCGTCGGGATTACGTTTAGACCTAGGGATCACGATCTTACGTATTGCCCCCGTCGACGGACCGAATTGACATTGAGCGGCCGTTGCAGACTGCGACCGCGAACGCCTCCATTGGGCAGGTAAGCGGGCCTTGCCCCTAGGCGCGGTCTCCGCCCGAAGGAGACATTCGGAAACGAGCGCCAACTGGCTAGGCGTAGGGTTCAATGGACTGCGGATGAGTGTGCGCACAAACCCTGGCCAGGTCATGGGCATCACACCCGAAGCCGGACGGAAGCCGGATGCGACAAACTCTGCATGTCCGGGTTGTGGGGCGACGACACTCCGCCCAAGCGACCGCGTCTTTTCTCACCTCCGCCGAAACGAGCAGCGCTTGAAAATACCGAAGCGGTCGCGACGTCCCGGCGCAAGGAACGACAGGACGCCGCCGCTGTCGTCAGAAGTTGTACTTGCCGACGGTTTCCTTAGTGAAGATTAACGGCTTGCCGTAGACCACCTCGCCGTCCTTGCCTGCTGTGAATGTTGCGTTGGCCTTCGGCACCTCGATCGTCGCGCCGACCTTCGACGGGTCGAACTTGCCGGCGAGTTTCATGTGCGTTTCATAGGCGGCGACGTAGCCGAGTTCAAACGGATCCCAGAACGCAAACGCCTTCTGCGAGCCGTTTTCGAGGTAGCGCTTGATTGCGCTCGGGAGCGCGAAGCCTGTGGCGTACACCTTGCCGACGTGCCCGCTCGCCTCGATCGCGCGCGCCGCTGCAGGAGCGCTGACCGCCGACGAGGAGATGATTACCTTCAGGTTCGGATGCGCCTGCATCAGGTTCACCGCCACATCGTAACTCTTCGCGTCGTCATCCCCCGCAAACTGCGTGTCGACGACCTTGAAGACCTGGTACTTCGGATCGGTCTTGGTCAACTCGGTCATGATTTTGATGTGCGCCATGTGGTTGGGCGACGTCGGGGAGGCGGCCACGAAAGCGATCTCGCCGCCATCGGGAGCGTCGATCAAGGCAGCATCCAGCATGACCTTCGCGGCCTGTTCGTAGGAGAGCTGGTTGACGAACATGTCGCGCGCCGGCACTGCGGCGTCAGCGTCGTACGTCGTGACCACGATGCCCCTCTTGCGGGCATCCTCCAGCACCGGCGCGACAGCATTGAGGTCGATCGCCGCAAGGATAATGGCGTCCGGCTTCTGGTTGACGAAGTTCTGCAACGTCTCGACCTGCAGCGACACCTCCGCATGATCGGCGCCGGCGTAGATCAGGGTATCGCCAAGCTCTTTGGCTGCGGCTTTCGCGCCGTCGCCGGTGAGCTCGAAATACGGAAAGCCCGTCCATTTCGGCGTCATCATGATCTTGAAGCCAGAGTCCTTGGCCGTCGCAAGGCGCGGCGCCAGACCGGACATGGCCAGACCCGCCCCCAGCATCCCCAATTCTCTACGGTTCAACATCCTCTTCCTCCTTCAGTGTTCTTTGCATTCACCACGCTTCAGACGTCCGCGCTTTCGGGACGCCGCAGACGCGCCAGCGCCGCCGCGAGCGCCGGACGGAGCACGCCGCCGACGAGCAGGAAGCCGAGCACGACTGTCTGTGTTGGGCCGCCGATGTTGGCGAGCCCCATTCCATTGCGGATGGTGCCGAGCAGCAGCAACGCGAGCACCACGCCGCTGATCGTGCCGCGTCCGCCGTTGATATCCATGCCGCCGAGCACCACGGCCGTGACGACGAAAAGAATAGAGCCGTCCGCGTTGTCGCCGCGCGCCGAGCCGTACTGCCCCACCCACACCACGGCCGCCAGCCCGGCCAGCGCGCTCGCCAGCGCATAGGCGCAGATCTTTATCTTCACCACGTTCACGCCGGCAAACCACGACGCGTCCTGGTTGAGCCCGATCGAGAAACAATAACGACCGAACACCGTGCGATGCATCAGCATCCACACGGCGACCGCCATCGCCGCGAAGGCCAGCAGGGAAACGGGAACGATGTCGCCAAATAGCCGCGTCGAGCCGAGCCAACGATAGGACTCGTTGAAATCCGTGTAACCAACTTCGCTGCCGATGATGAAGGCGAGGCCGCGGTATGCGCCCATGGCGCCGAGCGTAACTGCGAGCGAGGGCAGACGAAACCGCGCAACCAGCACGCCGTTCAGAGTTCCAAGCAGCGCCCCGATCGCGATCACGACGGCTGCGGCAAAGCCAATGGGAACGCCGAGCATGGAAAGTTTCGACAGCGCGACCGTGCCGACCGCGATCGTGGAGGCGAGAGAGATATCGATCTCGCCGAGCGACACCACCATCGCCAACCCGAGCGCAAGCAAGCCGGGAATGATGAAGAAGCGCGTCGAGCCGAAGATCTGGTCCAGGCTGAGGTAGTACGGCGAAAGGGTGGTGGACCAGACGCCTGCGGCCACGATCAACGCGGCGAGCGCCATCTCCCAGGCGGGCGCCTGCGCGCGAACCGGTTTTTTGGTTCTGTCGTCCTTCACTTCGCTCCCCGTGTGCGAAGCGAAGCGCGGATGCCCGACGCGATCACGGCGTCGGCCGCCACCGCCGCGACGATCGCCACACCCTGAATGAACATGCGCCAGAACTCCGGCACGGCGAGAAGCACCAAGCCATTGTCGATGGTCGCGAGCACCACCGCGCCGAGCGCGGCTCCGATGACCGAGCCCGCGCCGCCCGAGACGCTCACGCCGCCGATCACGGCGGCGGCCAGCGAACTCATCTCCCAGCCGGAGGCCAACACCACCGTGACGGTGCCGACGCGCGCCGCATAGAGCAGCCCCGCCGCGCCGCACAGCACGCCGCACAGGGTATAGGCCAGCAGCACGACCCGCTCCGCCCGGAGTCCGAAATAGAAGCTTGCGAGCGGATTGGATCCGACCGCGTAGATGCGCCGTCCCCAGGGATAGTATTGCAGGAACGCCCAGACGAGGATGACGATCGCCGCCGCCGCCGCCACCAACAACGGCACTCCGGCAATCCGCGCATCGACACTGGTCAGCATCCAGGGCGGCAGGCGATTCGAGGTGACTTCCTGCCCGCGCGCGTAAACGTAGGTCAGCCCCCGATAGAGCGACATGGTCCCGAGCGTCGCGATCAGCGCCGGGACTTTGCCATAAGCCACCAGCAGGCCGTTGACGGCGCCGAGCGCGGCTCCGATCGCGAGCGGGATCAGCACCAGTTCCCACGGCGCGATGGCGGGATGGTTCGCGGCGAAATCGGCGGTGAGGTAGGCCGCGAAGCCCATCATCGAGCCGACCGAAACGTCGAGATTTCGCGTCAGCAGAACGACCCCCTGCGCACACGCCGCGATCGCCAGGATCGCCGCGGAGGAGGCGACGGTGGTGAGATTCTGGGTCGTCAGAAATGTGCTCGTCAACACAGAGAACAACGCGACCAGCGCCGCCAGGAACACCAGCACGCCGGCCTCGCGCAGCCGCAGAACGAACCCGATGACTTGACGTGAGCCCTTGCGGTTCGCGACCGTGGCCTCGTCCTGCGCGCTCACCGCCGCGCCCTCGCGCCTTGTTGCGCCGCGGCCATCATCACCTTTTCCTGCGTCGCTTCCGCGTGGCTGAACTCGCCGACCAGCGCGCCTTCGGCGATCACCAGGATGCGGTCGCTCATCGCGATCAGTTCCGGCAGGTCCGAAGAAATAAGCAAGACCGCCAACCCTTTGCTGGCGAGCTGGGTGATCATTTCGTGCACTTGCGCTTTGCTGCCGATGTCGATGCCGTGCGTGGGTTCATCGAGGATCAGCGCTGCCGGGTTGGTGGTCAGCCACTTGGCGAACGCCACTTTCTGCCGGTTGCCGCCGGACAGGGACGATACGATCTGCTCCACCGATGGCGTCAGGACCCGATAGGACGCGGATGCGTCTTCGGCCAAACGTCGCTCGCGGGCTCGATCGACGAAACTCCAGCGCGCCAGCGACCGAACGATCGGCAGCGTGATGTTGTGCGTGATCGTTTCGGGCATGATGAGCCCGTCGCGGTCGCGGTCCTCCGGCAGGTAGGCGAGGCCCAGCGCCAGCATTTGCCCGGGACTGTGCGGGTGGACCTCGCGGCCTCGCAGAAAGACCCGTCCCGAACTCGGCGGCGTCACGCCGAAAACGGTCTGCGCGATCTCGGAGCGTCCCGCGCCCACCAGCCCCCCCATGCCGACGATCTCGCCGGCGCGCACCGAAAAGGATACGTCTGTGAAAACGCCGGCAAGCGAGAGAGTCTCGACCCGCAACGCTTCCTCGCCGAGCGCGGGCGCCTCGCGCCGGGTGAACAGCGTCTCCAACGGCCGGCCGACCATCATCTGCACGAGACTCGCGCGGTCCACGTCCGCAGCCGGCTTTGTCGCCACGTGGCGGCGATCCCGCAAGACCGTAATATCGTCGCAGACCGCCATGATCTCCTCGAGTCGATGGGAAATGAGGATGATCGCCGTGCCACGGTCGCGCAGCGCGCGCACGACCCGGAACAGCCGCTCGGCTTCCGCCGGAGTGAGCGCCGAGGTCGGTTCGTCGAGGATCAGGACACGCACGTCCGCCGAGAGCGCGCGGGCGATCTCGACGAACTGGTGTTCTGCGTAAGACAACCCCGCCACCAGGGCGCGCGGGTCGATGTCGGAACCGAGTTGCTGCAGCAACGCGCTGGCCGTGGCGTGCATCGCCTTGCGGTTGACCACGCCGATCGGCAGCGTCGGATAGGCGCCGAGCGCGATGTTCTCGGCCACCGACATGTGGGGGAACAGTTTCGGGTCCTGATAGACGGCAGCCACACCGTGGGCTCGCGCCTCGATGGGGGTTCGGAACCGGACCGGCTGGCCGGCCAGCAGCACGCGCCCTGAATCCGGTTGCGCCAAGCCGGTGATGATCTGCACCAGCGTCGATTTGCCCGCCCCGTTCTCGCCGACGAGGCCATGCACCCGGCCGGGCAGAACGTCGAAGGAGACGTCCTCCAAGGCGCGCACCGGCCCGAACGCTTTGCAAATCCCCTCAAGCCGTAGCACCGCGAGAGACCCAGTTTCGGGCCAGTCTTGTTCTCCCTTGGCGGGCATTGTTGGGCTCCTAGAGCCGTCTCGCCCCAAAGTGAATCCGCCGTAAAGTACTCTCCGACGGCGGCGGGGAACTCATCCAGCCGCGGCTACCTGCGCGGGGGGCGTCTGTGCAGCGGCCCATCGCTTCCCTATCCCGGCCCGCCTTCAAGGGGCAGGTCCGACTTCGATCCCGACAGCTAACATGACAGCCACCCAGCCGAAGCGCTTATAGGCTCCCCTGGTTCGAAGGTCCACTTCAAATTTTCGCCTCGCACCGCTTGGGCCCGCAGGGGGTACGGGGCGATTGACTCAATCCACATTTGATCGCTCGGACAGTTGGAGGGGCTATGGGGCCGGCCATTCGGGACCGGGAAGTCTCGCCGACTTGTGTGAACGGCTTCCTCGACGATCCTCGCGGCGGGTGGTGTGCGGCCGCGTTTCGAACGGCACTCCAGAGTTGCCTGTTTCGCGCTTCAAGCACCTAAACGCCCGCACCTGGCGCCCTCTTCACGTAGCAGGACCGACCGCAAACGGCGGCAAAGGGTCGCATTTGGCACGTTCGCCGAGCCGCCAGCGAATGACCGGAATTGCGCATTTCCGTCGTCCCATTCGCCGCTGATCGTGGGCCATTTCGATCCTTTGGCTGAATTCGGAGCCAAGCGCCGTTTTCGGCCCGGAGGGGGGCGAACTTTTACCGTGCTAGGAGACGCAATCGGCGCCGCGGCCGGGCGCGATCGATTCACGACGCTTCCGGATGAACTCAATGCGCCCGGCTGACGGCGAACTCGACCGCGTCACGCAGGGCGTGCTTCCACGGGGAGGCGGGGAACAGTTCGAGCGCGTCGACCGCCATGGCGCCGTAGTGGCGGGCGCGCTCGATCGTATCCTCGAGGGCGCGGTGTTTCTTCATGGTCGTGAGCGCGAATTCAAGATCGCCCGCGCCGATCTCGCCGATCTCCAGCGTGCGCTTCCAGAAGTCGCGCTCCGTCTGCGAACCGCGCCGGAAGGACAAAACGATCGGCAAAGTGATCTTGCCCTCGCGAAAGTCGTCGCCGACGTTCTTGCCGAGCTTGGCCGCGGTGCCGCCGTAGTCGAGCGCGTCGTCGATCAACTGGAAGGCGACGCCGAGGTTCGCCCCGTAAGCGCGGCAGGCGGCGATCTCGGCTCTGCCTCGACCCGCCAAAATCGGTCCGACCTCGCAGGCGGCGGCGAACAGCGCCGCGGTCTTGGCGCGAATGACGGCGAGATAGGCGTCCTCGGTCGTCTCGGTGTCCTTGGCGGCGGAAAGTTGCATGACCTCCCCTTCCGCGATCACCACGGCGGCGGTCGAGAGCACGTCGAGGCAGGCCATCGAACCGACCTCGACCATCATCTTGAACGCCTGCCCGAGCAGGAAGTCGCCGACCAGCACGCTGGCTTCGTTGCCCCAGAGCACACGCGCCGCGGCCTTGCCGCGCCGCATGTCGCTATCGTCGACCACGTCGTCATGCAGGAGCGTCGCGGTGTGCATGAACTCCACCGCCGCGGCGAGTTTGACGTGCCCCGACCCGCTGTAGCCGCACAACGCCGCGGTGGCCAACGTCAGAATTGGCCGCAGCCGCTTTCCCCCAGACGAAATCAGGTGATTGGCGACCTCGGGGATCATCGCGACGTCCGATCCCGTGCGGGAAAGAATGGTCTCGTTGACCCGCGTCATGTCGTTGTCGACGAGAGTGGTCAGGGGTTCGATCAGGCGATCGACCGGCCGTTCTTCGAGTGGAATCACAACACCCACGGACGCCATCCCTTGCCACCGGTCGTGGATCGACCATAGAGACGCCCAAACTGCGCGGCAAGTGCGCCCTCTTCCGGGGTTCCCATTGGTCGAAATTATGAGAACCAACGATCTCGTCCTGATCAGCGTTGTCGAATCGCTGTTGCAGGCCGCTGGCTTCGGCTGCTTCGTCGCCGATCAACATATGGCCGCTGTCGAAGGATCGCTCGGCTTTCTGCCTCGCCGGATCCTTGTGCCGAATGACGAGGAAATCCGCGCCCGGCGGCTCCTGACCGAGGCCGGCCTCGCCGACGAGTTACGCAATGCCTGATTCGCCGCCTGGTTGGCCCGACGACCCGAAGGCGGGAGAGCCGGGCGAAGGCGGCGTGTCGCGCGATCTCTGGCTCGGGGGTCGGCTGACGCTTGAACAGCCGCGGCGGGGCCATCGGGTCGGCTCTGACGCGGCCCTGCTCGCCGCCGCCGCCGATCTTTCCGAAGGCCGCCTTGTCGACGTCGGCGCCGGCGTAGGGGCGGTGGCGCTGGGCGTCCTCGTCCGTCACGCGCCGACATCCGCCGATTGCGTCGAGGTCGACCCCGCTCTGGCGGGAACTCGCGGCGGAAAACGCCGATCGCAACGGCCTTAGCGCCCGGATGCGCGTGATTGTCGCCGATATTTTCGACGCCCGCGCCCTCCGGATCGGCGGACTGGCCGACGAGGCGGCGGATCTGGTCGTCACCAATCCGCCATTCTTCGAATTCGGGCACGGTGCGCGCTTCGCCGAACGCGGATAGAGCCCGGGCGCATGTGTTCGCCGGGGACGCCGGGACGGCCGCGCTGGGCGGGTGGATCCGGGCGTGCCTGGCGCTCTTGAAGCCCGGTGGACGGTTCGCGCTGATCCACCGCCCGGCCGCGCTCGCCGCGATCCTCGGAGCGGTCGAGAACCGGCTCGGCGCGCTGGCGGTCCTGCCGGTTCATCCGCGCGCCGGCGGACCGGCGCACCGGCTGCTGGTGAGCGGCGTCAAGGGCTCGAAGGCCCCTCTTCGCATCGCCCCTGCGCTCGTCCTGCATGAGCCGGACGGGCGGTTGACGACGGAGGCGGACGCCATCCATCGCGGCGATCGCCTGATCGACTGGGGCGCGTAGCTGGTGTGATGGCGCGTCGAATGGGACCGTCGCCAGCCCCGAGAACGCACGAGACCTAGTGACGTGCATCAGATCGATTCGGTCGAAAAGGGCGACTAAGCAAATTCCTTTAGCCAGCCCAACGAATGGACCAAGTTAGAGTTCGACTTTCACCACAAAGGGCACGAAGGGCACAAAGAATGACAGGGCTTCTTGTGCGCCTTCGTGGTTCTTCGTGTTCCTTGTGGTGAATTTGTCTCGCTTGTTCCGTTGGCCAGCCTAAGAATCTCTGCTTAGCTCGCGCCGACCGCCCCGCGAGGCGAGGCGATACAACCTGACGGCGCCGTCTTTTGCGACCGCCCTCCGGCCGCCTGTTATGACGCTTTTTGCCCTGTTATGGCGATTTTTTGCCCTGTTCGGAGCCTTCAAATTCCCTGTTCCGGTGCGGCAACCCGCGGATTGCAATTCGAAATCCCATGGATTCCTTGAGGTTCTCAGCGCTCCCTGCGGTTGCGAAACGGCAAGAGCAGGTCATAACAGGCAATGTTGCGCGACCTCGACGACTACGCGCCTTGAGAGCGCCGGCCTGCGCGTCTAGGATAGCGCCAATGTCCGACGCCTTTCTCCGTCATGTCCGGGCGACGCTCGATGAGATCGAGAGGGCCGGACTCGCCAAGCGCGAGCGTCTCCTCGCGGGGCCGCAAGGCGGACACATCCGCGTCGCCTCGGACGCAGGCGAGCGCCGGATGCTCAACCTCTGCTCCAACAATTATCTGGGCCTCGCCGATCATCCCGAGGTGGTCGCCGCTGCAAAGAGCGCGATGGACGTCTTTGGCTTCGGCATGGCGTCGGTGCGCTTCATTTGTGGGGCGCAGACGCTGCATCGCGAACTCGAATGCGCGATCGCCCGACACCTCGGCAAGGACGATGCGATCGTCTTCGCCGCCTGCTTTGACGCCAACGGCGGCGTGTTCGAGCCGCTGATGGGCGAGAAGGACGCGATTATTTCGGACAGCCTCAACCACGCCTCGATCATCGACGGCGTGCGGCTCGCCAAGGCCAGGCGCTACCGTTTCGGCAATTCCGACATGAACGCATTGGAGGACTGCCTGAAACAGGCGGACGGCGACGGCGCCCGTTTCAAGCTGATCGCGACCGACGGCGTCTTTTCCATGGACGGCTATGTGGCGAAGCTCCCGGAAATCTGCGCGCTCGCCGAGCGCTACGGGGCGATGGTGCTGGTCGACGATTGCCATGCGACCGGGCACCTCGGCGAGAAAGGCCGCGGCACCCCCGCGCTGACGGGTGCGGGCGACAGAATCGATATCGTCACCGGCACGTTCGGCAAAACGCTGGGCGGCGGCATGGGCGGTTTCGTCGCTGCGGCGCAACCGATCGTCGACCTCCTGCGCCAGCGCGCGCGCCCGTATCTCTTCTCGAATTCCCTTGCGCCTCCGGTCGCCGCCGGAGCGCTGAAGGCGCTGGAGATCGCGATCCGGTCCGACGATGGTCGGGCGGTGCTTCAGAGCCATGCGAAACGCTTCCGGCTCGGCCTCGAGGCGGCCGGTTTGCCGACGCTGCCTGGCGTCACGCCGATCGTTCCTGTCATGCTCGGCGAGGCGCAGCGCGCGCAGGACCTCTCCAAGGCGCTCGATCAGCGTGGCGTCTATGTCGCGGGCTTTTTCTTTCCCGTGGTCCCCAAGGGGCAGGCGCGCATTCGTGCGCAAATGTCAGCGGCGCTGACTGCAGAGGACGTCGACTTTGCTGTGAGCGCCTTCGCCGACGCCGGGCGTGCTTTGGGGATCGTCTGAATAAGGCGGGATCGATGCCGGCAAACTTCGACCTCTAAGCCGCGGCGCCTGCCGCGGACCTCTCGGAGCCCAAAGATGCGCGCCCTCGTCAAGGAGAAACCCGAGCCCGGCCTCTGGCTCGGCGAGCTGCCGGTCCCGCAGATCGGGCCCAACGACGTCCTGGTGAAGATCCACAAGACCGGCATCTGCGGCACCGACGTCCACATCTTCAACTGGGACGAATGGGCGCAGAAGACAATTCCGACGCCGATGACCATCGGCCACGAATATGCGGGCGTCATCGCCGAGGTCGGGGCGAACGTGAGGGGCCTGAGCGTGGGTCAGCGCGTGTCGGGCGAGGGCCACGTCATTGGCATGCGCAGCCGGGCCGCGCGCGGCGGTCGCTACCACCTCGACCCGGAGACGCAGGGCATCGGCGTCAACATTCCCGGCGCTTTCGCCGAATATGTCCGCGTTCCGGCCTTCAACATCGTTCCTCTGCCGGACGACGTGGACGACGAACTCGGCGCTATTCTCGATCCGCTCGGCAACGCGGTCCACACGGCTCTGACCTACGATCTGGTGGGGGAGGACGTGCTGATAACCGGCGCGGGGCCGATCGGCATCATGGCCGGCGCCGTCGCACGGCATGTCGGGGCGCGCCATGTGGTCATAACCGACGTCAATCCAAAACGCCTCGCGCTCGCGGCCGAGGTTGCCGATATCCTCCCGGTCGATGTGTCGAAGCAGGACCTCAAGGCGGTCATGGCCAAACTCAGGATGACCGAAGGCTTCGATGTCGCGCTCGAGATGAGCGGCTCCCCGGCCGCCTTCGATCAGCTGTTTGATTCGATCGTCACGGGCGGCCGTGTGGCCCTGCTCGGCCTGCCGGCGAAGCCGACGCTCGTCGACTGGAACAAGGTCATCTTCAAGCAACTGACGCTCAAGGGCATCTATGGCCGCCAGATGTTCGAGACCTGGCACAAGATGATCGCGATGCTGGAGAGCGGCCTCGCCGTGCGCAAGGTCGTCACGCACCGCCTGCCGGTCGAACGCTTCCAGGAAGGCTTCGAGATCATGCGCCGCGGCGATAGCGGCAAGATCGTCCTGGACTGGACGTGACGCTTCAAGTCGCTCGGATTGCGGTCCGGCGTCAAGGACCGCGAATTCACGATCAATAAGTCGGAGCCCTCGACAAGCGGCGGCGCGGTGCGACCGGCGCTTGTCTCTTATAAGGTTTGACTAAGCCGCGCGCGCCTTCACTCCAGCCGCGGTTCGGGTCGAGGCGGCCTCGATATAGGGCCCGACCGGGAGAACCGTTCGCCCGTAGTCGCCGTTGATGATTTCCGCCGCAGAGAGATAAGCCGCGAGGGCCGCAGTCACGAGCCCCAGGTAGCCGCCGGCCATATGGAGGACGGGCATGCCAAAGAAGTCTGCGCCCGCGAGCAGCAGGAAGGTGATCCACAAGGCCAGAAACGTCAGCTGCAACGCCGTGTTATGACGGAACGACGCGATCCACATATAGAAGCTGAAGACGCCCCAGACGAAGAGATACCAGCCGACCATCGGCGCCGGCGACCCGCCGCCGAAAAATTTGGCGTAGGTCACCAGCGATATCCAAAATGCGCCGTAAGCCATGAATGCGACGCCCGGGAACGTATTTCCCCGCATGAACGCAATAATCCCGGCGATCGTCTGAACCGTTCCCCCAAAGACCAGCGCCATGGCCAGGACGACCACGATACCCTTTTCATCGACCAAGCCCGCGTTGACCAGGCTCAAGAGCCATGTGGTCGAAGCGAACGCGATGAGCCCGAGCGGCGCCGGATTGCCCAGTTTGGTTTCCATCCTTTTCCTCCCTTGCGTCGGACGACGCGTATTCTGTTGGACCGGTTATTTCAGGTCTGGCCGGCGAACGTCCATTCGCCATCCGGCTTAACCCCAACGTCGGCGCCGCGGGCGCGGGCCGAGGCCCAAAGCGGCTGGCTGTCACGGTTTGAAACCGCAGGCGGCGTGCTCCGGAGCGCAAAGCAACGCAGCGCTTCATGCGCCGTTTCGCGCGTCCTTGATGAAATCGACGAACGCCCTGAGCGGCGCGGGCATCAGGCGGCGGCTGGGGAAATAGAGGAAAGGCCCGGAAAAGCTCGGCCACCACGGTTCCAGTAGCGGGACGAGCGCGCCGCTGTCGAGCGCCGGGCGCAGCCAATCCTCGAACAGGAAGATCACGCCAACGCCCTCGACGGCGGCGCTGATCAGGAAGTCGCCCGCGGTCCCCGACTGCGCGACCAGCGCGGCGACCGGGTCGACTCGCACGGTCTCGCCATTGCGCTCGAATTCCCACAAAGGCCTCGCGCCGTTGCCGAACTGCACGCGCAGGCAGCGATGCTGAAGAAGATCGCGGGGATGTTCGGGCCGCCCATGCGCGGCGAGATAACCGCGCGAAGCGGCGAGCGGCGAAGCGCTGGACGCGCGGCCCGATCGGCACGGCGATCATGTCCTGCTCGAGGCGCTCATCGTAGCGCACGCCCGCGTCGCATCCGGCGGCGAACACGTCGACGAAACTGTCCTCGGCGATGATCTCGATCCGGATTTCCGGATAGAGCTCGAGAAAGGGCGCGACGATCGGCGGCAGCACGGTGCGCGCCACGGCCGAGGGCACGTTCAGCCTCAGCGTCCCGGCGGGACGCTCCCGAAAGGCGTTCACGACATCGAGCGCGGCGTCGAGCTCGGCGAGCGCCGGGGCGAGACGCTCGATCAGGCGCGCTCCGGCCTCGGTCGGCGCCATGCTGCGCGTGGTTCTGTTGAGCAGGCGCACCCCAAGCCGCGTTTCGAGGCGCCGGACGGCCTCGCTGAGCCTGGACGCGGAAGCGCCGCTCGCGCGCGCCGCGTCGCGAAACCCGCCCGCGCGGACGACGGCGGCGAAGGCCGAAAGATCGCTCAAGTCCGCCGTCATTGTTCGCCCGTTCGCACAACCTGTCTCGACTATAAGGGATTATCGCGCGGTCGCGAGGGCGCCATATCACGGGGACCTTGAGAACAGGGAGATCGCCATGACCGCCATCGCTTCCGCCGCCGGCTCCTTTCCCCTTGGCGACAGGGCCGTCCATCGCATGGGCTACGGCGCCATGCAGCTTGCCGGCCCCGGGGTGTTCGGGCCGCCCAAGGATCCCGACGAAGCGGTCGCGGTGCTGCGGGAGGCCGTCGACAGCGGCGTCAATCATATCGACACCAGCGATTTCTATGGGCCCCACGTCACCAACCAGATCATCGCCGAGGCGCTGCATCCCTATCCGGCCGGACTCACCCTGGTGACGAAGGTTGGCGCGGTTCGCGGCGCCGACGCTTCCTGGCTGCCCGCGTTCGCGCCGGACGACCTCGTCCGCGCGGTGCATGACAACCTGGAAAACCTGCGAGTCGAGGCGATCGACGTCGTCAATCTCCGAATCATGGGCAAAGTCCACGAGCCGAGCGAATTTTCGATCGCGCCCCAGTTCGCCGCGCTGGCGAAGCTCCGGGAACAGGGCCTGGTCCGCCATCTTGGCCTGAGCAACGCGACTTCGGCGCAGGTGAAGGAGGCGCGCGGAATCGCGCCGGTCGTCTGTGTGCAGAACCTCTATAATGTCGTTCATCGCGCCGACGACGCGCTGATCGACGAACTGGCGTCGGAGGGGATCGCCTATGTGCCGTTCTTCCCGCTCGGCGGCTTCACCCCGCTGCAATCGGCGGATCTGTCGGCGGTCGCGGTCGACCTCGGCGCGACGCCGATGCAGACGGCGCTCGCCTGGCTCATTCGGCGCGCGCCGAACATTCTGTTGATCCCCGGCACGTCCTCGCGCGCGCACCTGCGCGAAAACCTCGCCGCGGCGAAGCTCGAATTGCCGGAGGCGGCGTTTGCCCGGTTGGACGCGATCGGGAGCGCGGCATGAGGCGAGCCTCCCGACCGCGAGTCCGGCCAGGATCCCGCGCCGCTCCTTGAGCAGAGCGCGCGGCGCCAAGCCTCCGTCAAGGCGAGCGGCCGATTCTGAGGGTACGGGGCAAAAGAGCGGGAAGCGGGAGTTCGTCGCAATCGCTTCAACGGCCGGCTTCGGCATGTTGCGAGGGTTCGGATCGGGACCGCTAACAGCGCACGTGGGAGAGCAAGCCGTATTGTGACCTGCGGGATCGAGCGGCGAAGTTCAACACGAAGCGGAAGGTCAAGCTAGGACGATTGCGAGCGCAACCGACATAGGAAGCGTCGCTTTCGAGCGGGGGCAATCGCTGTCAATGCGGTTGACGATGTTTCGCTGGTGGGGACAGCCCGCGGCAATCGCGAACACATTGACGGACTCGTTCCCGGCGGTAGTCTTGGATTATGGCCGAGACGGTCAACTATGACGTATTCCTCAGCTATGCGCGAAGCGACGGCGTGGCTGCGGCGGAGCTCGACGGCTGGCTGCGCGGGCAAGGGCTCCGGACATTCTTTGACCGCACCGAATTGAAGCCTGGCCTCCGGTGGATTCCAGCGCTGGAGGACGCCATCCAGCGCTCGCGCGCGGTGGCGATTCTGATCGGCGCTCACGGGATCGGCAACACGCAACAATATGAGCGTGAACTCGCATTGGTGCGCCAGACAAGCGATCCGGAGTTTCCGGTCATTCCGGTCCGGATGCCAGGTTGCAAGTCGCCGCCAACCGGCTTCCTGCGCCTGGTCACCTGGATCGACCTGAGCGGAGCGGCGACCGTCCTGCAACAAACGGATGCTCTCGCGCTCCTGCAACGGGTGCTGAAGGGAGAATCGATCGCAGCCTCTGACGTTCGGGGGTCGGTCTGCCCGTACCGCGGTCTCGAGCCTTTCCATGAAGAAGACGCGCCATTTTATTGCGGTCGCGACGACGCCATCGGGGACCTCGTCGCCAAGGTGCGCGCCAGCGCCTTCACCGCAGTCGTCGGTCCTTCCGGCAGCGGCAAGTCGTCGCTGGTTTTCGCGGGCCTCCTTCCCGCTCTGCGCCAGGAGCGGCGGGAACGGACCTGGGACGTCGTGTCGCTTAGACCTGGCTCGTCGCCCCTGCGCGCGCTCGCAGCCGCGTTCGGCTCCGCGCCGCAGGATGCGGGCCCCGCCGAAGTTGACGCCTATCTCGAAAGGGAGGCCGCCTTCTATCGCGACGGCGACGCCAACATGCTCTCGCGCATTGTTGCAAGCCGCCTGGACAATGCGCTGGAAAAGCCGGACCGGCTGCTGATTTACGTGGATCAGTGGGAAGAACTTTACGCCATGGCGCCGGCGACCGATGCATCCGACCGGCGCCAGAAACACGCCGACGACGTCCAGAAGTTCATCGGGCTCCTTGTCGCAGGGGCGAAAACGACCGCCTCGCGCCTGACGGTGGTGCTGACCGTACGCGCGGATTTCTACAATTCCCTCATTCGCAGCCCCTTGCTCAGCGGGCTTCTGCCGCAGCAGCAGGTGAACATTCCGCCGATGCGGCCGGGCGATCTCCGGTCGGCGATCGAGAAGCCGGCGAAGGCGGCCGGGTTGTCTTTCGCGCCGCCGGAGCTGGTCGACCGGATTCTGAACGACGTCGGCTCGCAGGAGGGGCGGCTGCCTCTGCTCCAGTATGCGCTGAAGGAGACCTGGGAGCGACGCGAAGGCGGCAAGCTTACGGCCGAGGCCTATACGGAAGTTGGCGGGGTCGCGGGCGCGATCGAAAAGACGGCCGAAGGGGCCTACGAGCGGCTGACGCAGGACCAGAAAGATGCTGCGCGCCGCCTGTTCCTTCGCCTCGTCACCCCCGGCGAGGGCCAGGAGGACACCCGCGCCCGGAGTGTCATTCCCGAGGACCCCGAGCAACGCGACGTCATCAATCTCTTTTCGGATCCGAAGATCCGTCTCCTGGTTACGGGCGTCGGACCGCTGCAAGCGGGGCGCGAGAGCGGCGATGTTCGCGCGACCGTCGAGGTCGCGCATGAGGCCCTGATCCAACGCTGGCCGACGCTCCGGGCGTGGGTGAGCCAGAATCGCGAAAACCTGCGGGCCCGCACCAGCATCCTCCGATCGATGGAGGAATGGGAGGGGAGGAAGTCGACGAATGACTACCTTCTCCCCCCGGCGTCCAACTTGAACGAGGCAAGGCCCTTCTTGCCGCGCCGGGCGACGTGCCGATTGACGACATCCGCGATTTCGTCGAGCGCTCGATCAAGAAGGAGGACGATCGCGCAACGGCTGAACGCGAGGCGGACCTCGCTGACCAGAAGCGGATTGCAGACGCCGAGCGGCAGGCGAAGGAAGCAGCCGAGGAGACTGCGCGAGAGGCGACGGCGCGGGCAAAGGCGGAGACGGAGCTTCGGACCGCTGCGGAACAGAGGGCTCTCGCGGAGCAGCGCGCCCGCAACGACGCGGAAGCGCTAGCCGGGACCCGCAAGCGCATGATCGTTGGAGCGGGCGCCGCGCTCCTGGTCATGGCGGCGCTGGGCGTTTTCTCGTTTGTTCAATGGCGCAACGCCGACCGGTCTCTCACCCTGGCGACCAGCGCCGCGAACGCGATGGTCTCGGACCTCGCAAAATCGATGCGCGACCGCAAAGGCATGCCGGTCGAGCTGGTGCAGGACATTCTGAAACGCGCGCAGGACTTGCAGCAGCAGCTCGTTGACGCCAGCGGCGGTAGGAGCGACGTTCTGCGTAGCCAGGCGGAGGCGCTGAACGAAGTCGTGCTGACCGAATTCGCCGCGGGCGACGACGCCGGCGCGCTTCGCGCGGCGAGCGCCTTCGTCGCCAAGGCGCAAAGGCTTGTCGATGGCTCGCCGGGCAATCCGGAAGATTTGCGGCTGATGTCGTTCGCCTACGACCGACTTGGCGACGTCGAGATGCGCGCTGGAAACTACGCGGAGGCTCTCGAAACCTACCAGAAAAGCGCCGCCATCCGGGAGGGGCTGGTCAAAAGCGGAAGCGCTCAGGCGCGGGCTGACCTCGCCGCCGCAGACGAAAAAGTCGGCGAGGCCGATCGCGCGCTCGGCGGACCGGACAACAACGGCCAAGCCGAGCAAGCGTATGCCGCAAGCCTCGCGATTCGGAAGGCGCTTTTCGACGAGGATCCCAGGAATCCGGAGCGCCGCCGCGATCTCGGCCTTAGTTATGAACGCAGCGGTTGGCAGGCCGCGGAGTCAAGCAAAAGCGCGCGCGCACTCGAACTGTTCGACGCCAATGTCAAACTGCGCGAGGACGCGCAGCGTGACGCTCCAGACGACGCGGAGGCTCAGCGCGATCTTGCGAACGCGTACGACTTCCAAGGGCTGGCGCTTAGGACGCTCAAGCGTCCGGACGAAGCGCTGGCGGCGTTCGTCAAGAGCCGGGACCTGCGTAAGGCGCTCGTTGCGCTCGATCCGAAGCAACTCGACGTGCAGCGGGATCTGGCGGTGGGCTACGCCCATTGCGGCCTCGCGTATGCGGACGAGGGAGATCACGCGGCGGCTCTCGACCAATTTCATCACGCGCTCGAAATCCGCGAAGCCCTGGCGGGCGCCGATCCGGGAAACGCACCATGGCAAGTCGACCTCGCGCTGGATCTGAGACGGATCGGAAAGGCAGGCGAAGACCCACAGGTAAATTTCCAGAGAGCTCTGCGGATCGTTCAGGACCTCCAATCAAAGAGGAAGCTTCCAGCCCAATACAGCGAATTGCCGGCAGCCCTACAGGCTGATATCAAGTCCGTTGGACCATAAAAATCCGTGCGTTCTTGTTGATCAGGGGCGTCGCTATGGGGTGGAAAACGAAGTTCCCGGCAGCCGCCGTCTTGCTATTGACAATGTTCTCCTCGGCCGCAATGGCCGAGTGTAGTCAGGAGTTGCGAGCGCTCAACCTCGGAAAGGACTTTGACGGCAAAGCCGTCAGCGCGTCGCTGAAAAGCGCCAGCTGCCGCTTGAGCGAACCGCCGGGCGCCTCGATCGCTGTCGAATTTGTTACGCTCAGCAACATGACCGCCAGCATGATCGTCGCCGGGCGCGCCGAGAAAACCATTGGCGCGGTCCTCGGCTCTTTCGTGATCGCCAGGAACGATGTCTTCACGCAATTCAAGACGTTGGTCGACCGGTTCGGACAGAGCGATATGATCGAGGGCGCTGGCGCCGGTGTGCAGGTCGGTCGCGAGACGGACCCGCTAAGTTTCCCGGCAGGCAACGTCAATACCATCGAAATCGTCGATCAGATCAACTCCTTCCCCGCGACCGCCGAAGTGGTGCAGCTCGACGAGCAAATCGTCCCACCCTCGATGAATGTCTTCTATGTGCATACTGAATGGACCAATTCCGACACCGGCAAGACTGAAAAATCAGACACGGCGACGTATTGGCGCTACGCGACTCTGCAAGACATCGCCAATTTTGGCGCCAGCGTGAGAACGCTCAATGAAGCGGCTCGACAAGATAGCGGCCTCAAGAATTATAATGAGTCGTTTGACTGGATTCGTCAGGACGGGCCGAATGTTAGATATAAAAAATATTTCGATTATCTCAAATATATATCAGGGGGAAACAATCTTCCGCAGGAGTATTTGCTTTTGAGCGGAGCGTACAACGGGGGCTGCGGAGATCCAAGCTGGGACTTCAACCTCGATACGCCGAAAATCGAGCTGGACGCCGCCCTGATCCGCAATACCTCAAGCGTACCGATCCCCATTACGGCCCTGAAGCTTCGGGTTTCGGAGAGGTCGGAACTAAGGCCGGAGACTGCAGGGGGGCCGACGACGTCGACCACCCTCTCTCTCTCGGTCACGTTGCTTCCCGGTCAGACGCTGGTCGTGCCGACCGGCATTCGAATGCGGTCGGAATTCGGTAGATTTATCACGGAGTCAGGCATCAGAGGCGATCAAGTCTATCAACGCCTCCTGTCGAAAGGAATAAAGGCGGAGCCAGACGTTTATGGCGTCCCTCAAAGGCCGACTTTCCTATTCGGGCCGCAGATCGAAATCGAGAACTTGGTCGTTTCCGGATCGCAAGTCGCGCTGGCGGAATCGCAGAAGGAGTTCGTCGACATATCTTTCAGCGGCGGCTTGGGCTCCTGTCCCTACCTGCTGTCCTGGAGCCAGCAGGAACGGGACTGGGTCGAGCATGGAAAAGTGCTGGACCGAGCCCGCGGCCACGCTCTCGAGCAAGCCCAGACCGTTTCGATGTCGGGCCTGAGGACCCGATTCCGTCTCGAGGAACGCGAGGCTGAGGTGGCGACCCTTGATCGCGCGGAGCTCATCCTGACTCTGAAAGATGGGGGCGAAGTCGCTGCAGCGCCAAAAGCCGGCCGAAGCGCTCCGCCATTTCGTCTCTTTTGGGGAGAAGGACAAGATTTTGAGTTCTCGCCGCCGCCGGGGATAACCGCGGACGACGTCGTAAGCTCCAGACTGGCGCTGACCGGCTACTACGAACGCTATTCGAGTCTTCCCGCCCTTCTCAGGAACGTCAGCGACGTTTTCTTAGCCCACTAGACCAGCTCTCGGCTCCAGCGAGCGCGTCGCGAGTCACGAAACGACTCCGACAGCCTCGTTTTGATTGTGACAGATAACTCTGCAATGCAGAGATATCTGTGAGTTGGCCATGTTCTTTCTCGATCTTCTGGTTTCTCTGCTCGCCCTCGTCGGCGTCGCAGCTCTCATCCTCGTCGTCCTTCTCTCCCGTCCCCTGAAGTCGCCGCCTCCGCTTGGGTCGATCCTCGATGGCGCGTTGCGGATCGAGGCTGACGGCTTGCCTGAGCTTTCCCGTTTCCAGGCGCGCGATGGAACATGGCTCGCTTCCCGGCGTTATGCGCCGGCGGCCGGCGCGAGCGGTCGGATTGTCGTGCTCGCCCACGGCTCGGCCGGCGGGTCGGCCCAAATGAACGCGATCGCGCGCGGGCTGGCGAACGCCGGAATGGAGGCCGTCGCCGTCGACTTTCGCGGTCACGGCGCGTCGGGAACGCGCGGCGACGTCGCCTATGCCGGGCAGCTCGACGACGATCTCGCCGACCTGATCGAGGACCTGCGGCGTCGCAGCCCTGGGGCGAAGTTCGCCTTCGTCGGACACTCCTCCGGCGGCGGTTATGGGCTCCGGGTCGCGTCCGGCCCGCTTGGCGGCGCGTTCGAGCGCTTCGTGTTGCTAGCGCCCTATCTCGGCTATCGCGCCCCCACCACCCGGCCAGCCGAGGGCGCGGGCTTATGGGCCGCAGCGGACGTGCCCCGCATCATCGCAATTTCGATGCTGAAGAGTTCTCGGCGCCGACTGGCCGCAATCGCTGCCCGCGCTGGCCTTCGCGACCGGCCCGGGCGCAAAGAAATTCGTGACCGACCAATACACGTTTCGCCTGATGACGAGCTACGCCGCGCCCGACGACTGGCAGGGCGCATTTCGCGAGGCCAAGGCGCCGGTCGCCGTGATCGCCGGCGCTGACGACGAACTGATGGACGCGCCGGCTTATCAGCGCGTTCTGCCGCCGCTCGGCGTGCGGGTGACCTTGCTCACGGGCGTCGACCACATGGGGCTCTGTTGGCGGCCGGAGGCGATCAAAGCGATCGTCGCTGCGCTGAGCGGCTGAGCGATGCCGAAACTTCTTGTTGCCGCGCGCTGGGCGCTAGCCGAATTCGGCCCGCTGATCGTGTTCTGGGCGCTGGCGCTGACGGTCGGCGTCAAGCCGGCGATCGCCGGATCCATTGTCTTCATCCTGGGCGATGCCGCCTGGCGCTGGCGGCAAGGCCAGGCCTTTACCCGACTCTATCTGCTGGTCAGCGCGCTGACGCTTGTTTTCGGTGGAATCGACCTCGTCTCGACGTCGCCGTTCATGCTGAAATACGAGGCGGCGGTCACCAATGTCGCGACCGGCCTCGCCTTCGTCGCCGGCGCGATGGGCCGGAAGCCGATCATCCAGGAGGTCGCCGAGGCGCGCGGCGAAAGCGTGCCCGCCACCCGCGAGACTCGCGCCTTCTTCCGCCTCTTCACCCTCGTCTGGGCAGCCTATTTCTTCATCAAGGCCGCCTTCTACGTCTGGGCCGTCTGGACCATGCCGATGCTCGAGGCGATGGCGCTGCGTTCGGCGGTCGGGTCGGTCAGCCTCGGCCTAATGATTCTCGTCAGCTCGACCCAGGGGCGGCGGTTGTTCTTCCTGTGCCGCCGCCTCGGCCTGCTGCCGGCGCCCGAAGCGCCGCCCCCGACGAGCGCCGCTTGACCCATGCGGCGCTCGTGAGCGACGGACCCGACGACCTGATTCACCAGCCGGTGCGCCTGAGAATCATGGCGGCGGTGACTGCGCTCGACCCCAGCGAGGAAGGTCTCGACTTCACCCGGCTGAAGAGCCTCACCGGCGCGACCGATGGGAACCTCGGCGCCCATCTCGATCAGCTTTCGCGAGCCGGCTACATCGAAGCGACCAGGGCCTTCGTCCGCCGCCGCCCACGCACGACGGTGATTGCGACGGCTGCGGGCCGGGTGGCGTTCGCGCGCCACGTCGCCTTCCTGAAGGCGATTATCTCCTGGACTTGAGCGCGGCCGTTTAGGGTCCGGCGAGATTGCTTGGCGATTGACCGGGGCGGCCGTCTCCGACGACAACAGCGGTCATGATCCGCGGTTTCTTTCTCCTCCTTGTCTTTCAACTGGTCGGCGAGATCTTGGCGCGAGGCCTGGCGCTGCCCGCGCCGGGCCCGGTGGTCGGGCTCGCGCTGCTGGCAGCGGGGATGGCGGTCTGGCGCGCCTGGCGGCCCTTTGATGACGAGGCGCTGGCGTCGAGCGACGTCGCCCGCGCGGCGACCGGACTTCTCGGCAATCTGTCGCTGCTGTTCGTCCCGGCCGGCGTCGGCGTCGTGCAATATCTGGGGCTTCTCGAGGCGCAGGGGCTGGCGTTGGCCGCGGCGCTGATTGTCTCGACCTTGGCGACCCTCGTCGCCACCGTCGCGGTGTTCCTGTCCGTCAAACGCCTGATTGGCCTTAGGAGCGAGACGTGACCCCGTTCCGGCTCTGGGTCTATCTGCAGACGACGCCGCTCTTCTGGCTGACCGCAACGCTCGCCGCCTATCTGATCGCCGACAGGATCGCCGAGGCGGCGGGCCGCCATCCTGCCGTCAACCCGGTCGCCATCGCCATTGCGCTCCTCGGAACGCTCCTGAAGCTGACCGGGACGGACTACCAGACCTATTTCAACGGCGCGCAGTTCGTTCACTTTCTACTGGGCCCCGCGACGGTCGCGCTCGCGGTGCCGCTCTACCGCAATCTCGAACTCGTCAAGCGCAACCTCCTGCCGATGGCGGCGGCGCTGGTCGTGGGCGCGGTCGTCGCCATCGTTTCGGCGCTGGCTGTGGCGCGAGCGCTCGGAGCGCCGCGGACCGTCCTCGTGTCGCTGGCGCCGAAGTCGGTGACGGCGGCCGTGGCGATGGCGGTGTCGGAAGCGCTTGGCGGCGCGCCCCCGCTGACCGCCGTGCTCGTCATCGCTACCGGCATCCTCGGGGCGATGATGGTCACGCCGCTAATGAATGCGCTCGGCGTTCGCGATTACGCCGCGCGCGGCTTCGCGGTCGGTCTCGCCTCGCACGGCATCGGCACGGCGCGCGCGTTCGCGGTCGATCCGATCGCGGGCGTGTTCGCCGGCATCGCCATGGGCCTCAACGCAGTGGTGACGCCGGCGATCGTGCCGGCGCTCCTGCCCTGGCTCACGGGCCAATAGATAAGGGCGAACGAAGCCCGCTATCCGGGGAGCCCTTTGGGGCGGCTTGCCGATCAGAACTTGAGGTTCGCGCGGCGGTGAGTCGGCCGGAGCAACAAAGAGGACGACGCCTGCCAGGCAACAGTCTCGATCCAAAATCGCTAAAATCGTCCGCGCCGCTTACCCTTCAGGCAAACCCGCCTTGCGCATCCCCTCGATCACCCGCTCGCGCTGGGTGAGATAGACCGGATTGTCGCTTTCCGCAGTGGCGCGGAACCCCGCGAGCGTGAAATCCGGGGCAATCGCAAGTCCGGCCTTCACTTCCGCCTCCGCTTCGCTCGGCCTTCCGACGAGGGCGAGCGCCGCAGCATTGTGGAAGTGATTCAGCGGGAAATTACGGCTGCCGTCGATCGACTCGCGGAAGAGTTCGACCGCCTCAGCGTCGGCGCCCAGATACAACTTCGCAAGGCCGTCAATGTATTTCCACAGGAAGGTGACGCCGTCGATCGGCGAGATGCGGAAAGCCTCGGCGATATGGGCCTCCGTCTCTTCCGCTCGTCCGAGCATGACCTTGGCGAGGCCCGTCCAGGCATGGGCGACGCCGATGTTGCGATTGAGCGACAGCGCCCGCTCGAACTCGCCGATTCCTCGCGCCGCGCGATTGGTCATGACCTGGACGTATCCGAGCCAAAGGTGCGCCCAGTGGCTGCGCGGATCGATTGAGAGCGCTTTGAGAAGCTCGGCTTCCGCCGCCTTGAACCGCTGCGCGCGCTCCGCCTGGCGGTAAAGCGCGATCACGACATCGGCCCGCGCCGCCCCGACGATGGCGTCGACATGCGCCGGATTCAGCTTGAGCGCCTGTTCGAACAGGTCCTTGGCTCGCATGATGTTTTCGAGCCGGCCTTTGTTGAAAGCAGCGACGCCGCGGAAATAATAGTCAAGCGAATCTGGATTTGGCTCGTGCTCGGCGCGCTCCGCCTCGGCCGCAATCAAGTCGCCGCGCAACTGATTGGCGAGGCGCGAGACGATCTCGTCCTGCATGTCGAACAAGTCGGCGATCGGCTTGTCGAACCGGTCGGCCCAGATGTGGTTGCCGGTTGCGGCGTCTATGAACTGGGCATTGATCCGCATACGGCCGGCGCCGCGCTGAATGCTGCCTTCGAGGATGTAGCGGACGTTGAGTTCCCGGCCGATCTGCTTGGCGTCGACCGGCTTGCCCTTGTAGGTGAACGCCGTGTTGCGCGCGACGACGACGGTGTTGGCGAGCCGGGAAAGATCGGTCGTGAGGCTCTCGGTCACGCCGTCCACAAACTGTTCCTGCTCTTCTCCGCCGCCGAGACTGGCGAACGGCAGCACAACGATCGAGCACCGCGGCGGCCCAGATTTCTGGGGCGGCGATTCGAGCGGCGCCGGCCGAGGCTCCGCAGGCACGCCGACATCGAGCGAATAGACGCGCAACGGCTCGGCGATGTTCTTGAGCTCCTTGAGGCCGAGATCGCTGACGGCGAATTCGATTCGCCCTCTCACCTGCCGGTAGGCGTCCTCGGAGAGCGCGATGGAACCGGGCTTGGCGATGCCCTCGAGCCGCGCGGCGATGTTCACGCCGTCGCCCATCAGGTCGCCGTCGGCCTCCTCGACGACGTCGCCGAGATGGATTCCGATCCGAAACTGGATGCGGCGGTCGTCCGGGAGACCGGCATTGCGCTCGACGAGGCCGTTCTGCATCTCGATTCCGCAGCGCACCGCATCGACGACGCTACGAAATTCGACGAGCACCCCGTCGCCGGTTCGTTTCACCACCCGGCCGTTGTGAACCGAAATGCTGGGGTCGATCAGATCGCTGCGGAGCGTCCTGAGCCGGGCCAGAATACGGTCCTCGTCCGCGCCGGCAAGCCGCGAAAAGCCGACAATGTCGGCGACCAGTATCGCCGCGAGCTTGCGCGTCACGATCATCAGCAGAGCTCCGCCTTTCCCCTATTTATATAGGGTAGGCGGCCAGACAATCCAGAACGGAGGCGTCGCGTCGGCGGCGCTCGGTCCTGTCTGCCAGGGAGACCAAGCTCAGCCGCCTAGGCGCCTGACGAGGGGCGCGTGGGAACCCTTGCTTGTCGATATCTCAAAGCCGGCGGAATGCGATTACTGCCGGTACTGCTGGATGCGCGTTGTGCGAAGGCCCGCCAGGCCGAACTGGTCAATCGACACCTGCCAGCTCAGAAATTCGTCAACGGTCAGGGTGTAGCGAGAGCAAGCCTCCTCGAGCGAGAGGAGTCCGCCTCGCACAGCCGCGACGACTTCCGCCTTCCGGCGAATGACCCAGCGTCGGGTATTCGGCGGCGGAAGGTCCGCGACGGTCAAAGGACTGCCATCCGGACCGATCACGTATTTGACCCTCGGCCGCATGATATCGCTCATGGAACGCTCACTCGTACGCTTGACTCGTTCCAGCACTGTAGGAGCGGCGCTTTAAATTTACCTAAACGGCGGGACCGAAAACTCTGCGGCTCCAGGCGCGCGCGATATTTCTCCTGCGCGGCGTCAGGTCGGCTTACCGAGGCGGCCGGACCGGCTGCGTTCTTGGCTCGTCTGGAGGTGGGAAACCCACGAAACTGGCGGCCGGGGGCGTTTTCGGGTATGGGCTTACACTCCGGGGCGGGGGCCCAGTTCAACCCGAGGAGCCGGTCTTGGCCGGCTTGGCATCAAGATGCTCGCGACAGCCCTGGCGCAGACGGTGGATCATCCGCTCAACAGTTTAGGACTCGGGAAGCCGCCGGACAAAACCCGCGTGGTGGTGGCCATGTCGGGAGGCGTTGATTCGTCCGTTGTCGCAGCGCTTCTCGCTGACCAAGGCTACGATGTCGTCGGCGTCACCATGCAGCTTTACGACCACGGCGCGGCCACCCATCGCAAGGGCGCCTGCTGCGCGGGGCAGGACATTCACGACGCGCGCGACGTCGCCGATCGGATCGGGATTGCCCACTACGTGCTCGACTACGAGGCTCAATTCCGTGAGAAGGTGATCGAGCCCTTCGCCCGGGCTTACGTCGACGGCGAGACGCCGATCCCTTGTGTGGCGTGCAACCAACACATGAAGTTCGCGGATCTGTTCGGCGCGGCTCGCGATCTTGGCGCCGATCTCCTGGCGACGGGCCACTATGTCGTTACCCGCGACGACGGGCGCGGCGGACAAGCGCTTTACCGGGCGGCCGACGCCGAGCGCGACCAGAGCTATTTTCTGTTCGCCACAACCCGCGAGCAACTCATGCGGCTGCGCTTTCCCCTCGGCGGGCTGCCGAAACCCCAGGTGCGGGAGCTTGCGCGCCGATACGGCCTGAAGAACGCCGGAAAATCGGACAGTCAGGACATCTGTTTTGTGCCGGCGGGCCACTATACCGACATCATCGAACGGTTGATGCCGGGAGCGGCGATCCCCGGCGACATCGTCGACGTCGAAGGCCGGGTTCTCGGCCGTCACGCCGGCATCGTCCATTACACGATCGGCCAACGGCGTGGCCTCGGTCTTCAGTCGAGCGAGCCTCTTTACGTAGTCGCACTCGACGCCGGGCGCGCGCAGGTCGTCGTGGGACGACGAACGGCGCTCGCCAGGACGCGACTCAAGTTACGTTCCGTCAACTGGATCGGAGACGGCGATTTATCCGACCTGCCGCAAGCGGGTCTCATGATCGCCGCCCGCGTGCGTTCGACCCGGCCGCCGACGCTGGCTACGCTGACGCCAGCCGGCGAGGTCGAATTTCTCGAGCCGGAGACTGGAATTTCGCCCGGACAGGCATGCGTCTTTTATGATTCCCTCGATGAGAGCGCCCGGGTCCTGGGCGGCGGCTTCATCGCGGCATCGTAAGCGGCAGGACAATCGGTCATGGCTGACATCGACGAAGAATCCGTTTTTGGGACAAAGCCAAAGGCGCGGACACCGCACGAGATCGGGCAGACGCTTGACGACCTTTCGGCAACCGAGTTGGCTGAGCGGATCGCGTTGCTCCGGTCCGAGATCGATCGACTGGAGCGGGCGATCGAGGCGCGTCAAGCCACGCGCGCCGTGGCCGCGGCTGCCTTCAAGATGTAGCGCCGCAAGGGGCTTGCCCGGAGCGTTCCGGCGCCGTTTGCGCACCTCAAAGTTGCAGAGGCAAGCCACTCCCGCTCCGCCTTTATCCAATGCAGGACGCGGCGTTTCTGGGGCGATTTCGGCCTCGCTGGCCGAGGGTGCCTTTGTGGCTGCGGGACGCGCCCGCCGCTAGAACGGTCGACGTCTCCGATCAGGGCGTTGATCCGGCTTCGCACGGTTTCATTGCGCCATTGCGCGGAAGAGGACTTGCGCGTTAACGTTATTTCCGGGTTAACGCGCGCGTCCCCCGTGCAGGCTCTATATTTGCTTCGAGCCTTCCTCAGGAAGACGGCTGTGCAACCTTTCTGGCGCAGCGCGGGGGTTAAGAGCAATGACTCGAAGCTACAACGGATGGAGGCGTCTTTCCGGAGCGTCGACTCTGCCGGCAGGCGCAATTCCCTTTATTCATCGCCTGACCGCCTCTCCTGCATTCCAGGAGCTGTTCCGGGAAGGGATGGCTCTGGTCGAGGAAGCGGCGGCCTATCTCGATGGGCCGGGACGCGAGGATTTGCGCGGGCTGGCGAGGACGACCGCGCTTGCGTACGCGACCGAAAGCATGCGGTTGACGACCCGGTTGATGCAGGTGGCGTCCTGGCTGCTGCTGCAGCGCGCAGTCAACGAGGGCGAATTGACGCGCAACCAGGCGCTGACCGAGCGCCACCGCGTCAGGCTGGCCCGGCAGGATTTGGCCTGCGCCGCGGAGATCTTTGAGCAGTTGCCGCTGACGCTGCGCGCGCTCAGTCTTCGGTCGCTCCGCATTCAGGAGCGCGTCATTCATCTCGACCAGAGTCTCGTCTTCGCCGGCTCGCCGGAGGCGCTGAAACATGTCAGTGCAGTCGCCGACCAGGTCGAGCGATTGCGGGCCGCCTTCTCGCACTGACGCGGGCGGCGGTTCAGGCTCAGGTCAGTCAGGAGTGGCGGTCGGCAGCCGGACTTGCCTCGACCCCCATTTGGCCGCATTGGTCGCCCAGACAGGGGGTTCCCAGACTGACGCTCATGCCCGCCGCTCCGCCTCAACCGCCTTCGTGCTCGATTTACCTCGTCACTCCGCCGCTGGCGGCGCCGGGGGCCGCAATATTTGCCGAGGTCCTGGCCAGAGTTCTCGCGGCGGCGCCGATCGCCAGCCTTCGTGTTCGCTTTGGACCCGGCGCCGAGGGTGACGCGAAGGCCATCGTCGCGCCGCTCCTCGAGCAGACCGCCGCCGCGGATTGCGCCTTGGTTCTGGACGGCGATCCGCGGCGAGCGGCGCGTTTGGGCGCCGACGGCGGACATGTCGAGGGCGTCGGCGAGGCGCTCGACGAGGCGCTCGACAGCCTGAAGCCGGAGCGGATTGTCGGCGTTGGCGCCCTTAGAACCCGCGATGACGCGATGACTGCGGGCGAGAAGGGGGCCGATTACGTGATGTTTGGCGAACCTGGCGGCGCGCCGGCAATGGCGCTCGAACTGCTCCTGGAACGGGTCGGCTGGTGGGCGGAAATTTTCGAAATGCCTTGCGTCGCATACGCAGAATTGGTCGAGGCCGCGCGTCGGCTCGCCGACGCCGGCGCCGACTTCGTTGCGGTTGATCGGATGATTTGGGACGCGCCATCTCCGGAGGAGGCTGTGCGGTCGCTGCACGCCGTCCTTGCTCGTGTCGCTGCTCATTCGCCATGATGCGACTTGTTGTGATTTTCACGGCTGCGTTCATTGTCTCTTGCGGCGCGGCGGCCCAAGAGACCGGCCCAATAGATAGAGTGCCGACGGATGCGCAGCCGCCGCGTACTTCGCTTCCGCCGCCGCTTCCGCCTCGCGCCGACGGCAAGACGCCCGACCTCGCCTTTGGCGCCTACCAGCGCGGCAACTTCCTTTTCGCGCTGCGAGAAGCCGAGCGCCGACTGGACCAGAACCACCAGGACGCTGCGGCGATGACCCTGATCGGCGTCATTTATCGCGACGGCGCAGCGGTCGGAAAGAACGACCTCGAGGCGTCGCGCTGGTTTCGCCTCGCCAGCAACCTGGGGGACCCGCAGGCGGCGTTCGAACTTGGCGCGTTGCTGCTTCAAGGGGCAAAAGGGGTGCCGAAGGACCGAGAACTCGGCGAAGGCGCAGTTCGAACGCGCCGCCGCAAAAAACCATGGGGCCGCGCTTTATAATCTCGGCGTCATGGCGCTCGATTCGGACGGCGGGAGGAAACCGGATTTTTCGGCGGCGGCCCAGTATTTCCTCAGATCAGCCAACGCCGGCGACAACGATGGCGCTTATTCCTACGGTGTCATGCTGCGCGAGGGCAGAGGCGTGCCGCAGAACGTCGCCGAGGGCGCGCGCTGGCTCAAGCGCGCCGCCGACGCGGGCGTCATCGCAGGCCAGGTCGAATACGCGATCATGTTGTTCAACGGCGAAGGCATTCCGAAAGACAAGGCTGCCGCCGTCGCCATATTGCGGGTCGCCGCGGCCAAGGGCAATCCGATCGCCCAGAACCGTCTTGCGCATCTTTACGTCGACGGGGTGGTGGTGGGCCGCGATCTGGCCAAGGCGGCTGCCTGGAACGCGTTCGCCAAGGCCGGCGGGTTGCAGGATCAGGATCTCGACGTCGCGACGGCCAATTTGACCCCAGGCGAACGCGGCCGCTTTACCCAAATCGTTCGCGGGACGATCGGACACTGAGGGCTGGTTTTCGGAAACCTCTCCGTGGCGACGCCCGACGCCAATCAAAAGGAGGCGTGCATGACGGACCTAAACGACCGCGTCGGCGAGATCACCGAGAGAATCGCGGCGCGCAGCCGCCCATCGCGGCGCGCCTATCTCGACCGCATTGAAGCCGCGGTCGCCAAGCGGCCAGCGCGCAAGCGTCTCGGCTGCGCCAATTTCGCTCACGGCTTTGCCGCCTGCGCCGCCGGCGACAAGGAGGCGCTGCGCGACGGCGACGGCCCCAACCTGGCGATCGTCACCGCCTACAACGACATGCTGTCTGCACATCAGCCGTTCGCCCGATTTCCCGATCTCATCAAGCAGGCCGCGCGTGCGGTCGGCGGGTCCGCGCAGGTGGCCGGCGGGGTTCCCGCCATGTGCGACGGCGTCACCCAAGGCGAGGCCGGCATGGAGCTTTCGCTTTTCTCCCGCGACGTGATCGCGCTCTCGACCGCGGTCGCGCTCTCGCACGACATGTTCGACGCGGCGGTCTATCTTGGCGTCTGCGACAAGATTGTGCCCGGGCTGCTCATCGGCGCGCTGTCGTTCGGCCATCTTCCAGCCGTGTTTCTCCCTGCCGGGCCGATGCCGTCCGGCCTGCCCAACGACGAGAAGTCGAAGATCCGGCAGCTCTACGTCGAAGGCAAAGCCACGCGCGCGGAGCTCCTGGAAGCCGAAGCCAAAGCCTACCATGCGCCTGGCACCTGCACATTCTACGGCACCGCCAACACCAACCAGATGCTGATGGAGGTGATGGGACTTCATCTGCCGGGGGCCTCATTCGTCAATCCGGACACTCCGCTCCGGGATGCCCTGACCATGCTTGGCGTCAAGCGGGCCCTGGAGCTGACCGCGCTCGGCAATGCGTTCACTCCGATCGGCCATGTGATTGACGAGCGCGCCGTCATCAACGGCGTGGTAGGCCTGCATGCAACCGGCGGCTCGACCAACCTCACCATCCATCTCATCGCCATGGCCGCTGCGGCGGGAATTGCGCTCGCCTGGGAGGATTTCGCCGACCTCGCCGAGGTGACGCCGCTCCTCACCCGCATCTATCCCAACGGCAAAGCCGACGTGAATCACTTTCAAGCCGCCGGCGGCATGGGTCTCCTCATCCGGGAGTTGGCGGAAGCGGGTCTCATTCACGCCGATGCGCGAACGGTTTGGGGCGAGCGGCTCGCCGACTACGCCGCGGAGCCGCATCTCGATGACGCGGGCGAAGTTCGCTGGCGTCCCGCGCCGGACGTTTCCGGCGACTCGAGCGTCCTGCGCGGCGTTGCCGATCCTTTCCAAGAGACCGGGGGATTGCGCGTGCTTGAAGGGCCGCTCGGGCGGGCGGTCATCAAGACCTCCGCTGTCGCGCCTGAGCGTCATGTGATCGAAGCGCCGGCGCGCGTGTTCCACAGCCAGGAGGAGTTGCACGCCGCTTTCCGCGCAGGCGAGCTCGACCGGGACTTCGTCGCGGTCGTACGCTTCCAGGGGCCGAAGGCGATCGGCATGCCGGAATTGCACAAGCTGATGCCGCCGCTCGGCGTCCTTCAAGACCGCGGCCACAAGGTGGCGCTTGTCACCGACGGACGGCTGTCGGGCGCCTCGGGCAAGGTGCCCTCGGCCATCCATGTCACTCCTGAGGCCGCGGCGGGCGGCGCAATCGGCAAGATCCGCAACGGCGACGTGGTGCGGCTCGACGCGCCCCAGGGCCTTCTCGACGTTCTGGTCGAGCCCGCGGTTTGGGCTCGTCGTGGCCACGCCGAAGCCGACCTGTCGCACGCCCACGTGGGGATGGGGCGGGAACTGTTCTCGGCGTTCCGCGGACAGGTCGGCGCCGCCGACGAGGGCGCATCGATTTTTCCAGCCGCCTGACCAGGCGGGCCCCGAAAACCTTGACGCTTCGTTTACGACTGAAGGGTGATAATCGGACGTCCCCTTCGGGGGCGATCGGCTAAAGTCGAGTGCGACGCCAAATGCGAACTGACGACGACTTCCCGCCCGAAAGCGCGGGGAAAAGTCGGCGGGCGGGATTCGCCGTGGCCACGAGGCCACGCGCGATTACGGAACGCCGGTGCGACCGGCCTGTCCCTTCCGCCCTGCCCGTGGCGACGAAGCGCATGGTCGCTGAAGCACGCGTGCTTCATGCCGGAAGCTCAGCGCTCGAGGTTATCGATGCCGTCACGTCTCTGGCTTTTTATCATCTTCGTCGCCGCGTTCGGCTCGCAGCCGGCGCAGGCCGAGACCGTCTCGAAGATGCTCGCGGTCCGCATCGACCAAGCGACGGTCGCGATACTTCCGCCGCGCACGTCGACGGTCATCGTCGGAAATCCGATGATCGCCGATGTCACCATGCTCAAGACCGGAGCGGCGATGGTCGTCACGGCCAAGGGTTACGGTCAGACCAACCTCATCGCCCTCGACGAAGAGGGATCCGTTCTTCTCGACGAACAGCTGCGCGTGCTGCCCGCGAAGACGGTTGTCGTGTTGCAGAACGGGACCTCGCACGTGTCCTATGCCTGCAATCCCGATTGCATGCCAACCCCAGAGCTCGGGGACGATCGAAGAGCATTTCAATAAGGCGGGCGCGAAATCACGATCCGCAACGGACACGCGCAAGGGACCGCTCGGCGGTAGTCGGGGGAGCCGGGAAATAGGCCTCTGAGCGCGATGTGAAATAGGGCCGCCTGCCAGCGAGCCGCTCGCACGCGGCTTCTGGCCGCTTCCCCCGCCGGTTCGCGCGGGGCGTGCCGGACTTGCCATTCTGCTCGCGCGCCTGCGCGCGGCGGACCCGGCGACGGCACTGACGGTGTTCGCCGCCGCGCTTGTCGTCGCCGGCTTCGCCCTTCAGTCGGGCAGACGCGCGGACGGCGGGCGTTGTTTGCCAAAGACAGCAACGGGTCGAGCCTGCCGTGCCGCCGATCGAGGACGAGAATGCGCGAGGGCGGAACCGCGCGACCTTTCGCCCGAAGGTCAAGCGGAATTCCGGTTTTCAGACGTTTCTTGACCAATGTTATACATGTATGCTGGCGGTATACTGAGAGCAGGGATCGAAGGAGTTCCGGGTTTCGCCGTTTTGCGGCTGGGGCCGATAAGGCGTTCCCGCGCCGAAACGCCTCGCCGGGCGAAAAACGCTGGCCGTGGCGAAATTATCGGCAGTCGACGATCGCAAGTATTCGTCGGCCATTGCGCCCTAACCCTATAAGACCCGTTTCGCGAATTTTTGGCAACTTTTGGAAAAAATTGAGACTTTCGAAGCCCCATTGGAAGGAAATTAAAGCTCTGGAAGGAAACTGACGGAAACGCGAAATTGCGCGGCCGGCCCACGCCGCCCCATAGAGCTTCCGGCATCATGCGGGAACCCCAACGCGATCCGATCTAAGGAGATCGCACGCGCCGATACCGCATTTCTCCCTGCGTGAGCTCAGCCGAAGCCACGCCGCGCTCGCGAAGGTCCTCGAGATGGGCCAGGGTCGACAGCCGTGCGGCGCGGACGAGCTTTGGATCGAGGCCGACGTAAACTTTGGCGACGATCTCCGGAAGGGTCGTGACGCCCCCATCGACCGCCGCCAGAATCGACGCTTCCCGCTGGCGGCGGTGATGCGCGAGCGCTCGGACATAGCGTTGCGGCTCGAGGACCGGGCCGCCATGTCCGGGCCAGTAGACACGCTCGCCGCGCGCCCGCAGCTTGTCGAGCGAGGCCATATAGGCGCCCATGGAGCCGTCCGGAGGCGCAACGACCGAGGTTGACCAGGCCATGACGTGGTCGCCCGAGAACAGCGCCCCCTCGTCCAGCAAAGCAAAGCAGAGATGGTTGGAGCAGTGGCCCGGGGTCGCCACGGCCTCGAGGGTAAACCCCCGCCCCTCGAAGCGCTCGCCATCCGACAGAACCGCGTCGGGCGCGTAGGCGAGATCGTGCGACGAGTCGAGCCCGCCGGCGCCGTCCGTCTTCGGTTCGAACGGCGTCGCGCCGATAACCGGGGCGCCCGTCGCCTCTTTGAGCCGGCCGGCAAGGACGCTGTGGTCGCGGTGGGTGTGCGTGACGAGGATCGTCTCGATCGTCTCGCCCTCGACCGCCGCGAGGATCGCGGCGAGATGGTCTTCATCGCCGGGACCCGGGTCGAGGATAGCGACGGCCCCCTCCCCCAAAATGTAGGTGCACGTGCCGTTGAAGGTGAAGGGCGACGCGTTCGGCGCGATCAGCCGACGAACGAGCGGCGAAACTCGAGTGACTTCGCGCGGCGGCGCCTGTCGCGGATCGGCGAAGAGGTCGGGTTCCTTGTCCTCGGCCATGCGTCAGTTCCCTTCCGCCTGCGACGTACCATCGCCTTGTCATGATATCCCGCCACGGATAAGACGCGAAGGCGATCGCCCCGTGAAGCCCTTGGAGACCCCATGACTGCCGTCCTCGACGCCACGCTTGTCGCGACTCTGTGGCCCGCGCGCCGAAGCGCCCGGCTTGCGCGCGACGGGGCCCTTGTCTTCGGTGGCGCGCTGGCGCTCGCTGTCTCGGCCAAGGTCCAGGTCCCCTTCTATCCCGTGCCCATGACCCTGCAAACGCTCGTCGTTCTGGTGCTCGCGGCCGCGTACGGCGCGCGGCTCGGCGCGGCGGCGGTGGCGCTCTATCTCCTCGAGGGGCTGCTGGGCGCGCCTGTCTTCGCCGGCGCCCTTGCCGGCCCGGTCTATATGGCCGGCCCGACGGGCGGCTACCTTGCGGGGTTCCTCGCTGCTGCGTGGCTGACCGGTTTCCTCGCGCAGCGCGGCTGGGATCGAACCTGGTGGCGGCTCCTCGCCGCCATGACGATCGGCCATGCCGTGATTTTTGCGTTTGGCTTCGCCTGGCTGGCCGCGCTGATCGGACCGGACAAGGCCTTCGCCTTCGGCGTCGCGCCCTTCGCTTTGGCGACGGTCATCAAGACCCTGCTCGGCGTCGCACTGGTCAGCGCGGCCTGGGGCGGGGTCGCTCGGCTACGCGACGCCTGAGCCAGTCGGTGGCGCCACAATCGGATCGTCGTGGGCCGCCCGACAGGGCGGCCTTTGCGCGGTTTGTGCCGCTGGCCACTCGGTGGAGCGACAACGACGCCTATGGCCACCTCAACAACGTTGTTTACTATTCGCTGTTCGATACGGCGGTCAACGCGATTTTGATCGAGGCCGGGCTGCTCGATCCGATTGCGAGTCCGATCGTCGGCCTCGTCGTCGAAACCAACTGCCGCTATTTCTCCAGCTTGACCTATCCGGATCTTGCGGAAGTCGGCGTCGCGGTCGAGCATCTCGGCCGCACTTCGGTCCGCTATAGTCTCGGCGTGTTCAAGGCCGGCAGCCCGGCGGCTGCCGCGGCAGGGCGCTTCACCCACGTCTACGTCGATCGCCAGACCAATCGGCCGTTTCCGATCCCGGAAGGGCATCGCGAGTTGATGGAAACGCTCATCGTCCGCTGACGGACTTCACAAGGCTGTCTCGGTCCAGCTATCGCAACCCGCGCCCGGCGGCTATGGTGACGACGTGGCCCCGATGTTTCCGAGAGCGCGCGATCCGCGGGTTTTCCGTGCGTCCGTCGCGCAATATAGCGTGGCAATCCCGAAGGACGCGGATCCGGCGCTGGGCGTTGCCGGCCTTTCGCTGCCCGCTGCGCTGAAATGCGCCGTCCCGAAACGCAAGATCCAGTTTCTCGCAGGCCGCTTTTGCGCACGTGAGGCGATTGAAACGCTAACACCGACGTTCAACAGCGGCGTCTTGCCGCAAGACTCCGACGGCTGTCCGGTTTGGCCGGATGGGCTGGTCGGTTCGATTTCCCACTCGGACGCCATTGCGACCGCGGCGGTCGCTCGGATTGCCGAGGCGAGCGGAACTCGGCGTCGACGTCGAACCCTTCATGAGCCCTGCGGCGGCAGACGAAGTTGCGCGTCTTGTCGCCTCGGAGGACGAGACCCAGCGCGCCGCCCGAGCCGCGAGCCTGAACCGGCCGCAGAGCCTGACCCTGCTCTTTTCGGCCAAGGAGTGTCTGTTCAAGGCGCTCTATCCTTTGACGCGGCGGCATTTCGACTATGTCGACTGCGAGGTTGTCCGCATCGATCCCGGCGAGGGCCGCTTCGCGATCTCAATGCGGAAGCCTTTCGACGGTGCGTTCGGCGCGGCTGTGTTTGTGGGAAGCTATGAGTTGGCCGGCGGCGAAGTCCGTACGGGCGTGCTCATTTCGGACAGTGGACCGGGATGACGGCCTGGACTACCCATGGCTTTCGCCCCCGAACCGACCTCCGGGCTTGATCCGCGCCGCGGTTTGAGGCATAGGACCGCCTCCGAATTGCTCCGCCGTGGGTCTTCCCCCGCGGGAAGAACCATTGGTGAATGCTGTGAAAGTCCGTAACTCGCTGAAGTCCCTGCGCAACCGTCACCGCGACAACCGCCTCGTGCGCCGCAAGGGCCGTGTCTACATCATCAACAAGACGCAGAAGCGTTTCAAGGCCCGGCAGGGCTAGCGGCGGTCCGAACGCTTTGACGTTGTCCATGGGGCGGGGTACTCTCGCCGCATGAAGCTTGCTTCCATTGCGCTCGCAGGCGCGCTGGCGGTTTCGGCTGCGGGCGCCGCGGCCGCGGCAGATCCGGCAAAGCCCAACGACCGGCAGGCTGAGAGCCCAGCCCCGAAATCGACTGCGGACCTTCGAGCGGAGCTCTACGCGCGGCTTGCCGCTTCGACGGACTCCGACGAGACGGAGGGCCTTATCGGTCTTCTGCTCGCCTCCTACGCGCAGACCGGTTCCGACACCGGCGATCTCCTGCTCCACCGGGCGCACAAGGCCATCGTCGCCCAGGACTACGACGACGCCGAGCGGATCCTCGACGCCGCCATCGTGTTCATCCCAGACCAGGCGGCGGCGTGGAATGCCCGCGCCACACTCCGCTATCTCGACGACGACTACGACGGGTCCATGGCTGACATTGCGGAGACCTTGAAGCGCGAGCCGCGTCATCTCGGCGCGCTGATGGGTATGGCGAGCATCCTCAAGGCCCGCGACAAGAAGAAGGAAGCGCTCGAAGTCTACCAGCGAGCGCTGTCGATCGCGCCGCACTGGAAGACCGTGCAGGAGGCGGTCGACAAGCTGAAGGCCGATATCGCCGGTCAGGAGCTGTGACTCGCGCCGAGGGGGGATTGCGGCGCCCGGTTTAGAGGGTCAGAGAACGCCGCCCAGGCTCGGGCCGCGTGACCGGGCAGGAACGGACCGGCGCCTCCCTCATCCAACCGCTCGCATGGGCGGCCTCCCACGAGCGGGGAGGGAATCCGGGGAAGGCTTGCAACCCGACCGCGCCCAGTTTTGCTTTCGGCGCGCCCGGCTGTTCTTTGCCTTTTTGCCCTGATCACACGCTAATTTTCCCTGTTCCGGTCGTCCGAACTTGCCTGTTCCGCGCGCGCTCACGGCCACCACCGGCGGGTTGGAGAACT
>CAVYON010000051.1:0-13430 GCA_963770035.1 uncultured Alphaproteobacteria bacterium
TGACGCCGGCCTCCGACGGGCTGCCGCCGTTACGCGAGGTCGTGGCGCGCTGGGGGCTCGACGCCCGCAAGGCGCTCGGCCAGAATTTCCTGTTCGATCTCAATCTCACAGCCAGGATCGCCCGCGCGGCCGGGCCGCTCGACGGCGTTGTCGTCGTCGAGGTCGGTCCCGGTCCGGGCGGCCTCACCCGGTCGCTGATCGCGGCCGGCGCAAAGGCCGTCATCGCCATCGAGCGCGACGAGCGCGCGCTGCCGGCGCTCGCCGAGATCGCCGCCCGCTGGCCCGGCCGGCTCGAGGTGATCGCAGCCGACGCCCTGACCGTGAGGCCGGAGACGCTGATCGCCAAGGCCGGCGGGGCGCCGATCCGGATCTGCGCCAATCTCCCCTACAACATCGGCACGCTGCCTCCTGCAACTGGCTGGCTCGAAGCTCAACTGGGCGGCCCTTCTTCGATCGTCTGACACTGATGTTCCAGCGCGAGGTCGCGCTGCGCATCGTGGCCACGCCGGCCGAGCGCGCCGATTACGGGCGGCTTGCCGTGCTTGACGGGTGGCGCACGCGGTGCGCGGATCTCGTTCGACGTGCCGCCATCCGCCTTTACGCCGCCCCCCAAGGTCGTCTCCAGTGTCGTCGAGCTCTTGCCGCGCGCGGCGCCGGACCCTTGCGACCCGCGCCTTCTCGCCGCCGCGACCCGGGCGGCCTTCGGGCAGCGGCGCAAGATGCTGCGCCAGTCGACAAAAGCCTTCGCCGCCGCTCGTCGCCGCGACCCTTCGGCGCTCCTCGCCGCCGCCGGTCTCGAGGCCGACCCTGCGGGCGGAAGAGGTGGACGTCGCAGGCTTTGTGCGCCTGGCGCGAGCGGCCGCGGAGAGTGGCCGCGACCGCGTTCCCGACCCCTTTGACGCCACGGCTGCGCGATAGGCCGGCGCTAAGACGCTCCGCCGCCGGCTGCGGGCGGCACTCGCGCTCCGCGCAGAACCCGCGTACACTACCCGACAGCCAGCGCGGATCGAAACCAGCGCGAGTTCGATCGAGGAAGAAGGGGTCGCTTGTTCATCAATACGCCCATGGCGAGACGGCAGTGGACCGGCCTCGACGACGAACATCTGGCCAGCATCGGGTTTATCAATTTCGGCTGGAACGCCCTCGAACGGAAGTTCGCCTCGCTCGTCTGGGTGACGGGGGGATTGGACCCGGACGTCGGCGAACTGGTGTTCGCCAGCATGGGCAACGTCTCGCTCGTCAAGCTGTTCTTGAATCTCCTAAAGCAGCAGCTCAGGGTTCGGCCGGACCGCCTTCTTTGGAGTCAGGCCGCCCAGACGGGCGCGCTGTTCGACGAGATTTGGGAAGCGCGCAACGATGTCGTGCATTGTTTCTTCCATGTCGATCCGGCCAACGGGGTCGAGGGCCACTACAAGGCCTCGATCCGCAGGAGCGGAAGCGGCAGGCCCGAACTCAGGACCGTCGCCATGGGCAAAGAGGACATCGACGATCTTTGCGTCGCCATTTCGGACTGTCTCGAATTGATCGACGAGCTTGTCATGAAGATCTGGTTTCGTCGCCGGTTCCTGCTCGCTGGGAATGGCGGAGAGGGGGTCGCCGAGGACGCTTATCGGAGGGCCGTCCACGGCTGGAGCGCCGCGCCGTTCGACACGCGGCGCCTCAAGGTCTACCCGAAGAAGCGCCGCCGCCGTGCGCCTGCGAGCGAGGCCGAGCCGACCCAGCCGTCGGCGGAGGACTAGGGCCGGACGATCCCCCGGATTCGGCTCAAAATCGTCCCGCTCTGTGTCCGCCACCGACCGTGGGTTGCCTGCTAGCAGGTAGTTTTTTGGCAACGGTCGATGTTACGCTCCAGAAAGCCCTGCAAGCTCAATGCGTTCCCAGCTTTACCTCCCGATGGTTGTGGGCTGGCGTGGGCGCGGAACAGGCAACTTAACAGGACGGGAACAGGTGACGATCAGGGCAAATTCGGTCGGAACAGGCAAAGAAGCGGCGGTCGAAACGAGGGCGCGAAGGGCCCGCAGTCGGGTTGCAAGGCGCGGTCAGGAATTCCCATTTCTTGGATGGAAAGAAAAAGGCGGCCCTTTTGAGCGCTCAATGACCGGCGCCGACCCGTGCGAAATCATCTCCTCCAAGCGCGTCAATGCGCATGCGCGGCCCGGCTTCAGCTTGCGGGCTGGATCGTAGCGGCTGCCGATGTCCGGGGCGCCGCGGCGCGCCAGGCGCGGCTCAGCCAGCATGCCAATGGCCGGCGCATTTTTTTCTGCGGCCTGAAACCCGCCGATGGGGGTCCCGTAACGGTTGTGTCCCGATCATTAGCGGCGCCCTGCCGCCGATCGGCGGACCCAAGGAGACGCGCATGTACGCCAAACCTTCTCTCATCGCCGCCGCGCTCGCCGCAGGCGTCGCTTTTGTCGCTCCCGCGTTCGCTGAGATGACGACCATGGTCGGCGGCGCGGCGATGTATCCGAGCAAGAACATCATCGAAAACGCCGTCAACTCGAAGGATCACACGACGCTGGTCGCCGCGGTCAGGGCGGCCGGCCTGGTCGACACGCTCGAGGGGGCTGGACCCTTCACCGTGTTCGCGCCGACCAACGCCGCCTTCGCCCGCCTGCCCGCCGGCACGGTCCAGACGCTGTTGAAGCGTGAAAACAAGGCGCAACTCACCTCCGTCCTGACCTATCACGTCGTTCCGGGCCGTTTGACCGAAGCGGACATCGACGGCTTGATCAAGCAGGGCGGCGGCAGGGCCATGCTGAAGACGGTCGAGGGCGAGGAGCTGACCTTTGAGCATAGGAACGGCCATCTCTGGGTGATCGACGCCAAGGGCGACAAGGCCGAGGTGACGATCCCGAACGTGATGCAGTCGAACGGGGTGATCCAGGTCATCAACAAGGTGCTGTTGCCGGGCTGAGCGGCGGCTCAAGGGGCGGGCGCGGTTGCCTGATGCAGCGCGCCCGATAAGATCGTTGCATGACCTTAGGGGCCAGTTCGCCGGGTGGGGATTGGGCGGCCGGAGAGAGCGATCTCTCCGGCCTGCTCGGCCGCGTGGCCGCGGGCGACGAGGCGGCGTTCGCGGCGCTCTACCGGGCGACCAGCGGCAGGCTCAACGGCGTCGTCGCGCGAATCTTGCCGGCGAGGGACGCGGCGGCCGAGGCGCTTCAGGACGCTTACGTCCGCATCTGGACAAAGGCTGCCGACTTCGATCCCGCGCGGGGATCGGCGCTTGCCTGGATGGCGGCCATCGCCCGCAATCGCGCCCTCGATGAAGTCCGCCGCGTTCGTCCGGTGTCGCTCGAGGACATGGGCGAAGGTTTCGAGCCGGCAGCCGACACCGTCGATCCGCTGTCGGCGCGCGAAAAGTCGGAAGGCCTCCAGGCCCTCATCGCCTGCCTTGAGGGGCTGGACGAGGAGAAGCGCGCGATCCTGATGCTCGCCTATTATCGGGGCGCGAGTCGCGAGGCGCTCGCCAAGCGGTTCGGCAGACCCGTGCCGACGATCAAGACCTGGCTGCACCGCAGCCTCGCGCAACTGAGGATGTGTCTGGGGTCATGACGCCCGAGGACGATCTGGCCGCCGCCGAATACGCCCTCGGGACGCTGTCGCCGCCCGAGCGCGCAGCCCTCGCCGCGAGGCGGCTCCGCGAGCCCGATCTCGACGCGGCGATCCGCGCCTGGGAGGACCGCCTCGCCCCGCTCGCCGAGGCTCTGGCGCCGATCGAGCCGTCGGAAGACCATCTGCCGGCGATCCAGGCGCGCATCCGGGCGGCGCCGTCCGCCTCGGGCGAAACCGCGCCGCCGATGGACGCCGTGATCGCGGATTTGCGCCGGCGCGCCGGACGCTGGCGTGCGGCGGCGATCGCCGCCTCCGTCGTCGCCGCTCTGTTGGCGGTGGGACTGACGGTTCGCGAGACCGAGCGGTCGGCGAGGCCGCGCGAATATGTCGCGATTCTGCAGAAGGACGCCGCTTCGCCAGCCTTCAAGGTGACGGTCGATCTCGACCGGCTGGAATTTTCGGTGCGGCCGATCGCCGCAACGGCGCCGCCCGGAAAGTCCTACGAGCTCTGGCTCATTGATCAGCGACTTGGGCCGCCGCGCTCCCTCGGCGTGATCGGGGAGGCGCGCCGCGCCGCGAGTTCTCGTCGGCTACGCCCGCAACGTGGTCGAGGACGCGACCTATGCGGTGACCGTCGAGCCGCCAGGCGGATCGCCCGACGGCAGGCCCTCCGGTCCGCCCGTCTTTGTCGGCAAGCTCATCCCGGTCGGGCCGTAGAAGAGCCGGTATCGGGCGAGCTTGAGAGCATGATGAGTTCAGATCGGCTCTCGCCGAAAGCCCTGGTCGGACACCTTGCGCGGCCGCCCGGCGCTTGAGCGGCGGAGGGACGGCGCTGCTCCCACCCCTCTCCCAGCAAAGTCTTAACCGCGGGCGTGTTAATTGGGAGGGTACGCAAAAGGCTGCCCTCCCATGACGATCCCTCCCGTAAATCGACAGCGCCCTCCTTTCCTCGGATCCATTCGCGCACGACTGCTGGGAATTATCGCTTTGTTCGGCGTTGCGCTGATCGCCATTGTCGCGGCGCTGACGTGGTTTTCCGTGCGCGACATCTACGCGGGACGGGAGGACGAGCTGAGAACCGTCATCGAGGTCGCAACCAAGGTCGCCCAACAGCAATATGATGAATTCAAAAAGGGGACGATCTCGGAAGCCGAGGCGCAGCAGCGCGCCAAGGCAAGCATTCGCGCGATGCGCTACAACGCCAATGACTATTTCTTTATCCAGGACAAAAATGTCTTCCTCGTTGTTCACGGCGTGCGGCCGGAACTGGAGGGAACCGATCAAAGTAAACAAAAGACCGCGTCTGGCGATTATTTTTCGCTGAATATGAATAAGGTTGCAGCGGAACAAGGCCAGGGATTCGTGAACTACGAGTACCCCAAGCCGGGCGTCGCAATGGATCACCCATCGCCAAAGCTGGCTTACGTCAAGCTGTTCGCACCCTGGCAATGGACGATCGGCACTGGCGTGTACGTCGACGACATCGATGCGACGATCCGGGCGAGAGTGCTGTGGACAGCCGCGGCGTCGCTGGCGTTGCTGATCGTCATCGGCGGCTTCGCCGGTCTCGTCATGGTCCGCCTGTCGAATCGCCTCAACGCCTTGAGCGCGGCGATGACGGCGTTGGCGTCGGGCAACAACGATGTCGCGCTGCCCGCGGTCGCCGGCGCTGACGAAGTCGGCGACATGACGCGCGCGGTTCAGGTGTTCAAGGACAACGCGGCGCAGCGCGCGCGGCTGGAAGCCGAAGCGCTGGCCAATCGCACTCAGGCCGAGCGCGAGCGCGAGCGCGTCGCCGCGGAACGGGCCAAGGCCGCCGAGGAGCAGGCGGAAGTCGTGCGCCGTCTGGGCGCCGGCCTGAAGGATCTTGCCGGCGGCGACCTGATGGCGCGGCTGGGCGAGGGCTTCACCCCGGCTTACGCGCAAATTCGTGACAATTTCAACGAGGCGGTCGCCCGGCTGAAGGGCGTCGTCCTGTCGGTTGTCGAGAGCGCTCACGCGATCCAAACGGGCGCGCAGGAGATCTCCACCGCCTCCGACGATCTCGCCCGCCGCGCCGAGCAACAGGCCGCGGGTCTCGAGGAGACCACAGCGACGCTCGGCGAAGTGACCATGGCGGTGAAGAAGTCGGCCGAAGGCGCCGGCCACGCCCAGCAGGTGGTGACGGCGGCCGACGCCGACGCCAAGCAGAGCGCCGTGGTCGTGCGCGAGGCGGTCGAGGCGATGAACACGATCGCCAAGTCCTCGCTGAAAATCAGCCAGATCATCGGCGTGATCGACGAGATCGCGTTCCAGACCAACCTGCTGGCGCTCAACGCCGGGGTCGAAGCGGCCCGGGCGGGAGAGGCGGGACGGGGGTTCGCCGTGGTCGCCTCCGAAGTGCGCGCGCTCGCTCACCGTTCGGCCGAAGCGGCCAAGGAAATCAAGGCGCTGATCTCCGATTCGACCGGCCAGGTCGACAAGGGCGTCGATCTGGTGGCGGAAACCGGCCGGGCGCTCGAGCGCATCATGGGGCAGGTCGCCGAGATCAATGTCGTGGTCGGCCAAATCGCCGCCGGGGCGCAGGAGCAATCCACCGCCCTGCAACAAATCAACAGCGCGATCGACGAGATGAATCAGGTGACGCAGCAAAACGCCGCGATGGTCGAGGAGTTCGACCGCGGCCGGCCATTCGCTCTCCGACGAATCCACCCGGCTGGCGAAATTGGTCGGCCAGTTCCGGACCCGGCAGTCGGGCGACGAAAGGCCGATGGCGCGCGCGGCGTGATGCGGACACGCGGAGCCGCGCAGCAACCTCCGTAACGTTCCCTGGGATCGCAATGCCCCATTCGGGACTCGCGATTCCGGGGCGGGCGCCCCGCAATGAGTTGATTCCGCACTGGCCGCCCGCAAAGCAGGAAAGCTGCGCCGGCGCCTTGCGGCTTGGCGATCAGCGAAGCGGCCAGCCGCGACGCCGGTGCTTTCGCGGCGCGAAGAGAAACGAGAAGTCAGGCGTTCGAACAGCCCACCACCATGCGGCGCGATCCTCCTCGGTTTCGGGGCGTCCCTCCCTTGCCGCGCGCGCCATGCGCGCTGCGGAATCGGCGTGAGCGGCGAATCTCGAGTTCGTCCGCGCCTGGAACTCTTCCCATTTCGCCCAATCGCCGTTGGCCTTCAGTCGCGCCTTTTCCATCGCGATGTCGGCGCGAACCAGTTCCCATTCGACCGGATCAAGATCTCTGTCGGGCATCGGCTCAGTCCTGTTCCAGGTTAGTCCTGGAACGCTAAGCGAGGTTCCCATGTCGGGCGGCCTTTGTCACCCTGGATAATCTCCTCGGCGGGGAACGAACTGAGTTAGAAAATTATCACTGGCTTTTGACGGCGGCCGGAACCAATCTCGTTCTTCGAAATTGATGACCATGGAGTGATCAAGGGACGCGACAACCCGCCGCCCCCCGTGGCGCAGGCGCAAACAGGCCAGGCCCGCCGAAATCACGGCGGCGGCCCTGGAGGTGTTCGCCGATCATGGCTTCGCGGCGTCAAAGGCTCGACGGACGTCGCCCATCGGGCCGGCGTCGCCAAAGGATCGATCTATCGCTACTTTTCCACTAAGGAGGCGCTGTTTCGTGCGGTGGTGCGTTCGGTCGTCGTCCCCAACGTGGAGGCTGTTCGCCGCGCCGCGGACGGCGTCGATGGGCCTTTCCCCGAGCTCGCCCCCCGGCTCCTCATGGCCCCAGCGGCCGTGCTTTACTGCCCTCGATCGCGCGCTTCGTGCGGCTGGTCATTGGCGAGTTCGCGCGCCTTCCCCGACGTCGCCCGCAGCTGGCACGATGAGGTTGTGGAGCCGGTGATCGGCGGCGTGGCTGGCGTGATCGCGCGCGCCCAGGCGCTTGGCGAGGTCAGTGACGGCGACCCGCGGCTCTACGCCTTCTCCCTCGTCGGCCCGATGTTCGCAGCCCTGCTTTGTTCCGCGAGGCGTCCAACGACCTTGCCGATCTCGTCCACATTGCCGAGCAGCACAGTCGGGCCCTTCTTCGCGGCTTCCTGGCCGCGCCGCCAGCCCAAAACCGATAGGAGCAGGCATCATGGCAAAGAGCGTACTGATCGTCGGCGCGGGTCCGACCGGACTGGTTCTTGCCCTCTGGCTGACGAAGCAGGGCGTCCCCGTCCAAATCATTGACACAACGAGCGGTCCCGGCACGACGTCCCGGGCGCTGGCGGTCCACGCGCGAACGCTGGAGCTGTACGAGCAACTCGATCTCGCCGACGCGGTCGTCGCGAAGGGCTACGCCGTCCCTGGCCTGCGGATGTGGCTCGGCAGTCATGAGAAGGCGCGGATCCCCTTCAATGAGATCGCTTCGGACCTGACGCCGTATGGCTTCCTGCATATCTTCCCACAAGACGAGCATGAACGCCTTCTCGTTGAACGCTTGCAAAATCTTGGCGTCCAGGTGGAGCGTTCGACGGAGTTGCTCGAGTACACGGACGAGGGCGACCACATCAGCGCGCGGCTCCGAGGCCCTGACGGAACTGAGCGCACGGTCGGCGCCGCGTTTATCGCCGGCTGCGACGGGGCGCATTCGAAGGTCCGCGAGGCGATGGGCACGGGCTATCCCGGCGGCAGCTATCCGCAGGTCTTCTATGTCGCCGACGTGGCGGGCGATGGGCCGGCGTTCAACGGCGACCTCAACATCGAGCTCGACGAATCCGACTTCCTGGCCGTCTTTCCGTTGGCGGACAAAGGCCGGGTCCGCTTGATCGGGGCGATCAGGCCGGGCAACGGACAAGACCTCGACAAGCTCACCTTTGCGGACATCAGCGACCGGGCGACACGACAGCTCCGCCTCAAGGTCGACACAGTGAACTGGTTTTCGACCTACCATATATCCCATCGGGTGACCGAGCATTTTCGCAAGAACCGAGCCTTCCTGCTGGGCGACGCCGCGCACATCCACACGCCGGTCGGCGGGCAGGGGATGAACACCGGCATCGGCGACGCGATCAACCTGGCCTGGAAGCTGCAAGCGGTCCTGGCCGGGCAGGCCCCCGACACCCTGCTCGACACGTTCGAGGCCGAGCGGCGCGCCTTCGCGCTGCGGCTTGTCCAGACGACCGACCGCTTCTTCAACGTTGCCGCCGCTGAGGGCCATCTGGCCGAGCTCGTGCGCACGCGCATCGCGCCCTTCGTCTTGCCGCAGCTGGCAAAGCTGGACGCGGCGCGCGAGTATCTCTTCCGCACGGTCTCCCAGATCACCCTTAACTATCGCGGAAAGGGGCTCGATCAGGGCCACGCCGGGCCAGTGCGCGGCGGCGACCGCCTGCCCTGGGTGAAGCTCGAAGAGGGCGACAACTACCGGGCGCTCAAACGCATCGGCTGGCAGGTCCACGTCTACGGCGTCGCCGAGGCCTATCTGCACACATGGTTCGAGACTCGCAACGTCCCCCTTCACGTTTATGCGTGGAGCGACGCAATGCAGCAGGCCGGCCTGCGCGAGAACGCGATGTATCTCATCCGTCCCGACACCTACGTGGCCCTGGCCGAGCCCGCCTCGTCCGTCGACGCCGTCGAGCGCTATTTCGCCAAGCTTGAGATCAAGCCGTAACGCAGACCACTAAAACGATTGGCTGGACGGCGAGGAGCGGCATAGGGATCGCGACCGCGCGCGCCGCGATCTGAGGCATTCTGTTATTCGGTCCGTCTAGGGCGTCCCCAGGAGCGCCCCCTCCTTTTGCCACTCCTAGTCTCGACGCGCGTCAGCGGCCCCCGCGGCCCAGTCAGGCCGGGGAGCCGCCGATGTCTGGCGACGTTCAGTGGTTCGGTTCAGCCGGCGGCGAGTCCGGTTCGGAAGGACGCTGGCGCCGGTCGGCCATGAACTGATCGAACTCGGCGCGATCCTTGGCGAAGCGCAACCGCGCCAGGAAATCCTTGAACTCGCTCTGCTCGTCTTCGAGGCGCTTCAACGTCTCCGTGCGATAGTCGTCGAAGGCGCGGTTGCCGCTGCTCGACGGGCCGAACCAATCGCGGCCGCCCCTGACCCGCTCCATTCGGGAGCGCACTATTTCCATTTTGTCCTGCAGGCGGGCCATCTTGCGCTCCCAGCGGTCCCGACCGCGCTCACCGTCGACCATCGGACCATCCCACGCATAGGCGTGGCGCCAGCAGCCAAGCCGTCCGCGTCGTGCGATCATGAAAGCGAGAATGAGGAGTCCGAGCGGCCACCACCACAGGAACCCCAAGACCGTCAGAAGGATTGGCATGGCGACGTCCTCACGTGTGAATGTAATGAACATTTACTTTTTTCGGCGCCGTTGTCAAGTCCCTCTTTGCTGTCCTCGGACCCCCGGCTGCGGCGGCGGGTTGCGAACCGCGCTTAAGGCTCCGCCGCGTTCGCCCCGAGCCCGCGCAGATAGACCAGCAGGTCCGCTTCCAGAAGTTCCGCCGGCGACATCGGCATCGCGCGGCGGGCGCTGTCGCCGCGGCCAAACAGCGAAGCGATTCCGTGCGCCATGGCCCAGAGGTGGAGCGCGACCATCAGGGCCGGGGGGCGTCCGGCCGCCGGCATTGCGGCGCAGACGGCGTCTGCGGCGGCCCGCAACACGGCGAAGGCCCGTTCGCTTGCTTCCCGCAGGAGGGGATTGGCGCCGACGGGGACGCCGCCTTCAAACATCGCCGAGTAGTACGCCGGTTGGGCACGGGCGAACTCGAGATAGGCCTTGCCGAGCCGGTCTAATGCAACTGTCGCATCCGGGCGTCCGCCGTCCCAGCCGCGGGTCAGCGCCGCCTCGAGGTGCTCGAAGCCGCGCAGCGCCACGCTCGCCATGAGCTCATCGCGGTCGCGAAAGTGCCGATAGGGTGCGCCGGGGCTCACGCCGGCAAATCGAGCGGCCTCGGCGAATGTGAATCCGGCGATCCCCTTCTTGGCGATCAATTCCAGCGCCACGCGGATCAACGCCTCACGCAAATCGCCGTGATGATAGCCGCGCGGGCCCTCGCGCGGGCCGGGTTCGTCCTTGCTCCAATTCATGTAAGGCGCATTTACATCATGGCAGCCGAGGAGTCGATGCTGTCGGACCCGCGCGGCGCAGACGCCGTGGCCCTACAGCGTCATCTGGGTCTGGACGACGAGCGCGACGAGCTTGCCGGCTTCGGTTTCGACGCGGGTCTGAAGCACCTGGGTCCGGCGGCCGCGGTGAACGACAGCGCAGACGCCAACGAGAGTCGCGCCGACGCGCGCGGCGCCGACGAAATTCGTCTTGCTCTCGACCGTCGTCGTGCCCGCCGCGCCCGCCGGCAGGCCGATGAAGGCCGCGACCCCGCCGAGCGTATCGGCGAAGCTCATGATCGCCCCGCCATGGGCGACGTCGCCGAGGGTGCAGAGGTCGGGCCGGACAAGCATGCGCGCGACGACGGCGTTCGGCTCAGCGCTGACGAACTCCACCCCGAGAAGGGTTGCGAACGGCAGCGGATGGGCGCGGACCCGGTCGATGAGGCTCATGGGCGTTCCTCCTGGTTCGGCGGAAGAGCTTGGCGCTCTTTCGCCGTCCTGACGAGTCCGGAAACGTCCGGCGCCGGCGCGGAGTTGCTATAAAGCCGCATGCGTCCGTCGCTTCTCGACCCCCTGTTCGCCCCGGCCGCGTCGCTGCCCGGGATTGGACCCAAGAACGCCAGGCTGTTCGACCGCCTGCTCGACCGGCCGCAGGGCGCGCGCTTGCTCGATGTGCTGTTCCACCTGCCCTATGCGACGCTCGACCGGCGGTCGCGGCCAAAGATCCGCGACGCGGTTCCCGGGACTTTGGTCACCATCGAAGCACGGGTCACGGAGCACCGCGCCCCGCCGACGGTCCGTTCCCGCGCGCCGTTCAAGGTTCTGGTCGAGGACGACACCGGCGATGTCGAGCTCGTGTTCTTTCTCGCCAATCCTGAGTGGGTGCGCGCCCGCCTGCCGGTCGGCGCGACGCGCTGGATCTCCGGCAAGCTCGAGCTTTACGACGGCATCCGCCAGATCGTTCACCCCGACCGTGTTCTGGACGCCGACGAGTTCTCCCGGCTGCCTTCGGTCGAGCCGGTCTATGCGCTGACCGAAGGCCTCTACCAACGCATTGCCGCGCGGGCGGCCGATGGCGCGCTGAAGCGTTTGCCGCGCCTGCCCGAATGGATCGCCGAAGGCACGCGCGACCGTCTCAAACTGCCGGGCTTCGCCGAGGCGCTGGCGGCGATGCACCGGCCAAGCGCCCCGGAGGATGTGGAGCCCGGCGGCCCGGCGGCGACCCGCCTCGCCTACGACGAATTGCTGGCGAACCAACTCGCCCTGCTGCTCGTCCGCGCCCGGCTGCGCGAGAAGGCCGGCCGGGCGCATCGCGCCAGCGGGGCGCTTGGGGCGCGGCTCGAGGCGGCGCTGCCGTTCGCGCTGACGGGCGCCCAGCAAAAGGCGCTGGCCGAAATCCGCGCCGATCTCCGATCCGAGAACCGCATGATCCGGCTCCTGCAGGGCGACGTTGGCTCCGGCAAGACCGTGGTGGCGCTCCTGGCCATGGCCGAAGTGGTTGAGGCCGGCCGGCAGGCCGCGATGATGGCGCCGACGGAAGTGCTGGCGCGCCAGCACTTCGACCGGATGGCGCCGCTCGCCGCGAAGGCTGGCCTCAGCATGGCGCTGATGACCGGCCGCGACCGGGCTTCAGAGCGACGCGAGACGCTGGCGGCGCTGGCGTCCGGCGCGCTCAACATCGTCGTCGGCACGCACGCGCTCTTCCAGGAGAAGGTCGTTTTCGCCGATCTCGGCCTGGCGGTCGTCGACGAGCAGCACCGGTTTGGCGTCCGGCAGCGTCTGGCGCTGGCGGGCAAGGGAGAGGCGACCGATCTTTTGGTGATGACGGCGACGCCAATTCCGCGCTCGCTGGTGCTCGCCTATTTCGGTGACATGGATGTCTCGGCCCTGCGCGAAAAGCCGCCCGGCCGGGAGCCGATCGACACCCGCGCCCTGCCGATCGAACGGCTCGAGGAGGTGGTCGCGGGGTTGTCGCGGGCGCTCGGGCAGGGCGCGCGCGCCTACTGGATCTGTCCACTGGTCGAGGACAGCGAGACCCTCGACGTCGCCGCCGCCGAGGCGCGCGCCGAGGCGCTGCGGGCGATCTTCGGCGACGCCGTCGGGCTCGTGCACGGCCGGATGGCGGGGCTGGAAAAGGACGCCGCGATGGAGCGATTCCAGCGCGGCAGAGCCGGATCTGGTGGCGACGACCGTGGTCGAGGTCGGCGTCGACGTGCCGGAAGCCACCATCATGATCGTCGAGCACGCCGAGCGGTTCGGCCTCGCCCAATTGCATCAGTTGCGCGGCCGGGTCGGCCGCGGGACTGGACGCTCCAGCTGCCTGCTGCTCTACAAGGGGCCGCTCGCCGAGGCGGCCCAGGCGCGAATCGAAATCTTGCGCGCCACCGACGACGGCTTCCGGATCGCCGAGGAGGATTTGCGCCTGAGGGGCGAAGGCGACGTGCTCGGGGCCCGCCAGGCCGGCGCGCCCGGCTTCCGCTTCGCCCGCCTCGACCTCCACGGCGCCTCATTCCCCGCGCGCGCCAGGAGGCGCAGGCCGCGCTCGACCGCAGTCGGCGGCCTGGCGAGCGAGGACGGGCAGAGCTTGAGGCTGCTCCTCCACCTCTTCGAACGCGACGAGGCGGTGAAACTCGTTGAGGCCGGGTGAGAGGGCTCCCGTTTTGACGCTTTGCATGATTGGGTCGCTTCCGACGTCGGCGGCGCAGCTTTCGCCGTCATCGCGAGGAGCCCGAAGGGCGACGTGGCGATCCAGGGGCCGCCGCCGCTGACGCCGCCGAAGGCGTGCAGGGCGCCTGCGAGAAGGTCGCCCTTCGTTCTCCTGGATCGCCGCGTCGCTTCGCTCCTCGCGAT
>CAVYON010000052.1:0-5707 GCA_963770035.1 uncultured Alphaproteobacteria bacterium
GCGGTTGGCGCTATCACGCGTGCCGGCCCCGTCGAGGGCGGCTTTCACCTGAATATCCGGTCTCGAGTTTGACTGGGCGTTGCGGATCGCGGCGTTGGATATATCAGTTGGTTAGAGTCGAGGTGTGGCGTGGTGGCGTTGGGCCGAGCATGTCGTTCTTCCCACCCATTCAGTCTGGCGGCGCCTTAGTGACACCGCCGTGGACCGGCTTCCACACCCTTTCATGGAGTCGGACGTGCAGATTTTTCGCATCCGGTTCTCGGACAAGGCGTAAGGCGTTATGGCGGTATCAGTTTGCTCCAACCGTGTGAAGCGTGACGTGCAAAACCTCTCCGGACGCCGGAACGTAAGCGTTGAAGACTTGGACCATGCCGTAGATGGTCGTCGTCCCAGAGGCGCATTGCGCTCGATAATTGACGCCCGTCAGGGAGAGGCCGGAGTTGGACGCGCCGCTCGTTTGGCTATTATACAAGTCGAACGGAAAGCCCTCCTGATTGCCGGTGAGGTTGGCAAAGTCCGACGGGGTGATCGCGAAAGGCGCGCCGTCGTTGACGAGAGTTCCGATTGAGGCATCGAACAGATAGAGGACGCCGCCGAGCTTAACGGTCGGGTTGGCGCTCGACCAAATGTCGATCTGGGGGATCAACACCTGGCCGCCGTTGACGCGGCAAGCGCTCGCGAATGTGAAATGGCCGGTGGCGCTGGACGTAGCATTGTTCCAGCCAGCGCTGGGTGTGTAGGTCGTTGTGTTCGACGGGCGCGTCAGCGAGCTTGTGCTGGTCGCCGCGAATGGCGCGAGCGGGCTGTTGGGGCTCTCGGTGACGACTTCTGCGGCGTCGGTCGCGGCGGGAGCGGTCGAGGCGGCTTTCACCGCCGCGGTGTTTGTCCCGTCGGTGATCTTTAAAAAGCCGGCGGTCGCCGTCGTCTGATCGACGTTGCCGATCGTCGCCGACCCGGCCGCGAGCGCTGGCAAGGACGCAAGCGAGACTGGCTGAGTTGCCTGCCAGAAATTGCCCGTCACAGGGACCGCCGTTCCGCCGCTGACGCCCTGCACCGTGACGACGCCGGCGTTCGGCGAGCCCGCCGCTCCAGTCGGGACCGGACCTCCACCCGCGCCGGCTGGCCTACCCGAGCCGCCCGAGACGACGATGGTCGACGTCCCGGTGTTGACGATCGCGGCGTAATAGGTCGCCGTCCCGACGGTGAACGCCATCCAAGAGTTCGGCTGAATGACGTCCCCCTGATTGCACACGACGGAGACCGAAGACGAACCGAGCTTAATGGTTATTGGGTTCGCGCCGGTGTTGTAGAAGATGGCGACAGTTCCGTTTGGAAGCGCGTAAGAGGCCGACGTCGTTGTCACGCTTTGGACGCTATAGGCCGGCGCCGGCGTGAAGCCGCTGATCGTCGCGGAGAGCGTGCCGGCGACCGGAACCGGAACTCCGCTCGCATTGCCCTGAATGGTGATTGCCTGGACGTTCGAGGTGCCGGCCGCGCTGTCGAGCGCCGTACCCGAGTTGCCGAGGATGTCCGCCTTGCCAATGGTGTTCGATCCGGCCCCGAGAACGGGATTGCCGGAAATGCTGACGAGCGGCGTGCCTGAGATCGAGACAGAGCCGCTGATTGGCTGAGTTGTCGCAGTCGCATCGACCCGCAGCGCTCCCGCCGGAGTGAGGGACAGGGGATCGGTCTGACCGGTCGTGTAAGTGGGTAACGAGGTCGTGACCGCGCCCATCTGCAGATTACCGGTCTGGCCGCCCGTTGTGCTCGCTTGCGCCGCATTGCTCGGCTGATTTGCCGATGTGGCCGCGCCGGTCGGCAATGAAACGGCGCCAGAAATGTTGTTGATCGATCCGATCGTGTTCGATCCTGGAGCGAGTGACGGAAGACTCGCGAGGGATGTCGGAACAGCGACCCCGCTCGAATTGCCCTGGATCGTGAGCGCTTGGCTATTGGCAACGCCGGCGGCACTGTCCAAGGTCGCCCCGGCGTTGCCGAGAATGTCCGCCTTGCCGACGGTATTGGAGCCGGCACTTAACCCGACATTCCAAGTCCCGCTCTGTGTTGCGGAAAATCCAGTATTGGAAATCGCGCCCATGATGTTCGAGCCGGCTGACAGGGCCGGCAGGGACGCAAGTGATACAGGCTGCGTTGTCTGCCAGAAGGCGCCGGTTACCGGGACGCCCGTTCCGCCGCTGGCGCCCTGAACAGTCAAGACGCTCGCGTTGGGCGTCCCGGCCGACCCGGTCGGGATGGAGCCGCCGTCGCTGCCGCTGCCGCCTGCGCCGGCCGGCAGGCCGGAGCCGCCAACCATGTTGACCATCGTCGTTCCCGCCGAGGTGACGCAGGTCAGTTGCGTCGCCGTACTGACAGCGAAAGCGAACCAACCGCCGGGCGGAATTGGTTGCTGCGCCGTCGATGACGACGCTCCGAGCGCACAATACGCCGTGTTCGGCCCGACGTTGCTAGCGACGACAACCATCCCGGAGGGTAGGGTTCCGGTGGCGGTGGAGGTCGTCACAGCAAGCGGTGTTCCCACAGAGGCCGGCTGGAAACCGCCGGAGACCGGCATCGGATTGGTTGACGACACCGGGCCTGAGCAATTGCCCATCGAATTACATCCGACCAGGGGCACAACGGAGGCCGGAAAGTTCTGAGCCTTAGCCGCGCAAGCAGAGGCGGCCACAAGCGCGGCGAAAAGGAGGCGGTTCATGTTCGGGATGTCCTTTAAAGTGACGTATTTACATCATATGTTAGTGGCCTACATCAATGCCCGGAATTGGCTCGACCATGATCGATCGAAAGATGACTGGGTCCACCGCGTTTGAGGAGCGTTAGGTTGGCGGAGAGGGTCTGAAGTTGCGGGCGAGCCACCCGAAGTCAGGGAGGGAGGTCCGGCCCCCGTAGCTACTGGTAGGGCTGGACACGACGTTGACTGGAAACCGGTCCGGCCCCGCTCATAAAGCCCGAAGTGGAGGTGGGCTGAATTCCGGTAGTCGTGGACGCTGCGTAGGGCGACCGTGGAAAGACTTTCAGCGCGACGCTCTCACCGTACGCATCACTTCCAGTGTACGCCAATATGCCACAATCCGAGTAAGCGGTCAATAAAATGTTCTCTCTTTGTTCGGCAGTCGCTGAACGGCCGGCCATTGCGCAAGGCCGAGATGCTTCACGAGCGAGTGGGTGCGACCCGGGGGTATTGCAGAGACGTGTGCAGTTCTCCCCGCAACCGCCACGACACCGTCGCGATCGGTCACCCATCGACCACGCTTTCGTGGAATGCCGCTATTTAAGCACTCCCGCCGTCCTCGGCTTGAACGCCCTGCAATCCGCCGTCGCGGAAATGACAAAATAGGACGCTGCTCGCCGCGATGGGACAAGACGGGAACGCTTTGTCTGGTTCTTGGGGCGCGCCCGTGCTATGGGCGCTTTCCCGTTTTTTCGACTCGGCAGATCCCCATGAACGTCACAGCCATCCCTCCGATCCGCTCGAACTCGTTCTTCTCCGCCCCGCTCGCCGCGGCCGACCCGGAGATCGCCCGCGCCGTCGAGCTCGAACTCGGCCGGCAGCGAGACGAGATCGAGTTGATCGCCTCGGAAAACATCGTCTCCCGCGCCGTGCTCGAGGCGCAGGGCTCGGTGATGACGAACAAATATGCCGAGGGCTATCCGGGACGGCGCTACTACGGCGGCTGCCAGTTCGTCGACATCGCCGAAAAACTCGCGATCGAGCGGGCCTGCAAGCTGTTCGACTGTCACTTCGCCAACGTCCAGCCGAACTCGGGCAGCCAGGCCAACCAGGGCGTATTCCTGGCGCTGATGCAGCCGGGCGACACCTTTATGGGCCTCGATCTGGCCGCGGGCGGCCACCTCACCCACGGCTCGCCCGTCAACCTGTCGGGCCGCTGGTTCCATCCCGCGCCCTACGGCGTCGACCGCGAGACGCACCGCATCGATATGGATCAGGTCGAAAGGATCGCGCGCGAGGTGAAGCCGAAGCTCGTCCTCGCCGGCGGGTCGGCCTACGCCCGCTTCTGGGATTTCGCGCGTTTCCGCGCCATCTGCGACGAGGTCGGCGCGTATTTCGTCGTCGATATCGCTCATTTTGCCGGGCTGGTGGCCGGCGGGGCGCACCCGTCTCCGTTCCCGCACGCTCACGTCGTCACCACCACGACCCACAAGACGCTGCGCGGGCCGCGCGGCGGCATGATCCTGACCAACGACGAGGACCTCGCCAAAAAGATCAATTCCGCCATCTTCCCGGGCCTCCAGGGCGGACCGCTGATGCATGTCATCGCCGCCAAGGCCGTCTCCTTCCACGAGGCGCTGACGCCGGAGTTCCGCAACTACGCCCAGGCCGTGGTCGACAACGCCCAGGCGCTGGCCGCCGAAATCCTCGCCGGCGGCTTGAAGTTGGTGACCGGGGGCACCGACAACCATCTGATGCTGGTCGACCTGACGCCCAAGGGCCTCACCGGCAAGGCGGCCGAGGCGGCGCTCGGGCGCGCCCACATCACCTGCAACAAGAACGGCATCCCGTTCGATCCGCAAAAGCCGATGGTGACCTCCGGCGTCCGGCTCGGCACGCCGGCCGCCACCTCGCGCGGCTTCGGCGTTGCGGAATTCGTCAAGGTGGGCCGGCTGATCGTCGAGACGCTCGATGGCCTCGCGGCGCATGGCGAGGCGGATAACGCGGCGACCGAGGCGAAGGTGCGGGCGGAGGTCGCGGAACTGACCCGCCGCTTCCCGATCTACTGAGGGCAGGGCGGGTAGTGTAGTGCGATGAGCGACGCCGATATCGCGCTCGTCTACGAGGGACCCGCAGTGGAAAGCGGGCTCATGGACGTGCGCGATCTCGCTTCCGCACTGCTCGCCTTCGGCAATCTTGTCGAAGCCACCAACCGCATCGTGAATGGCGAGAACGCGACTGCGAAGGTGCAGGTAAGAACGGCGCCGGGTCGTTCGCGATCGGCCTAGATGTCACCGTTGCGTTTGTCCAAGCCGTCCGCGATTTTCTATCTGGGCCTGATGCAACGGCAGCGGCGAACCTTATTGCAATTCTGACCGGCAGCCCGGTGGTCGGAGTGGGCGCGATCACGCTAGTCAAGGGGCTGCAAGGCCCAGTCGAAGCACAGTTCGCCCGAAAAGAGAAGGGAGCGGTCGAAATCGAGATCGACGGCAAGTCGATAGAAGTCGACGAAATTGTTGCTCGGGTTTCGGTCGATGTCGGGGTCCGGGCGGCAATGGAGCGCGTCGTTGCCGAGCCGTTTGCGAGCGACGGGATTAACGCCGTGAAAATTAGTCCGATCGACAACTTGGAGCGCATCGAGAAGCCGGACGAATCGCCTTTCGACCGCCGATCGACCGTGAAGCGGGCGCCGACGAATACCGATATCGCGCTCCATCCTCCATCGTGTCGCTTCATTCAAACAAGGTAATAAGTGGCGCTTGAACGACGGTCGCACGACGATCAATGTGACGGTCGTCGACAACGATTTTCTGCGGCGTGTCAATCAAAGCGAAATCGCGTTCTCGAAGGGCGACATTCTCATTTGCGATGTGCGCGTTGAGACTCGTGGACGTCCCGGCGGTCTCACGCGGAGTTTTCATCCAGCGCGTTATCGAGCATCGAAGGCCCGCGCAGCAACCTTCGCTTTTGAACAAGATCCAAAATGCTGCACTATCGGGTGGGGCAGGAACTCATTGA
>CAVYON010000053.1:0-655732 GCA_963770035.1 uncultured Alphaproteobacteria bacterium
TTGGGACGATCGAAAAACCAATTTCGAGGTGATCGTCGGTCAGTCGGTGCCTGAAGACCGTGACGCCCGTTACGTCGGCCTGGTGCATACCTATGATTCCAAACCTAAACGTCGCCTGTTCGATCTGCTCAAAAGTCAGGGCTTGCAGCCAAACCAGGATGTGACCTTCCTGACCGACGGGGGAGAGGAGCTCCGCGCTCTGACGGAATTTGTTACGCCGGAATCCGAACACGTGCTCGATTGGTTCCACATCACCATGCGCATCACGGTGCTGAGCCAATATGCCCGCGGCGTCGCGCAGCACGACGATGCGGCCGGTAAAAGTCTGTTGGCCGAACTGGAACGCATCAAGTGGCTGCTCTGGCACGGCAATCAATATCGTGCCGGACAGACAATTGGTTTCTTCCTGGACGACGTGGACGCACTGGAGGTGGACTACCCCAATCTGAGCAAATTCGCCCGTGCCGCGCAGGAGTTTTCCGTGTACATCGCCTCGAATGCCGGCAGTCTGATCAACTATGGCGAGCGATATCGCGCTGGTGAACGTATCTCCTCGTGCCTGGCGGAATCATCGGTGAACGCCGTCATCAGCAAGCGCTTCGGCAAACGTCAGCAGATGCAGTGGACGAAGCGCGGGGCCCACCTGTTGCTGCAGACCCGAACCCGCGCGCTCGATGGCACGCTCCGCTCTCTTTTCGAGGAATGGTATCCCGGTCTCGCCAACGATAATGCTGCTGAGGCCGCTCAGCCCAAGGCACCATAAAACCCCAGAGATCCTGATGCTCTCCATCCTGTCGTCCCGACCTGCGCCGCTCTCACACACGCCGCCGCGCGCAGCGGCGGTCAAGGACGCCCGAAGGGCGCCGCAGAAGGCGGCGCGAAGCGTCCTTGACGGCCGCGAGCACGACGGCATCATCGCCCGCAGACGAACGACATCGCTGCACCGCTGGGCGCATGTCGTCCTCATAGCTTCGATTCCCAAAACACCGAACCGCTGTCCCACCAGCGCGCGAAACCCTCAGAAGATGCAGATTGACCCGAAGACGCGCCGGCTAAACGCGGATTTTCGCCGCCGCCAACACTAGTTCGCCCCGTAGTGTGTCCAGCCCCTGGGAATGCTGTCGGCCGCGACCGAAGCCTTCGATCATTGCCCTTCCCCGCCTGGAAGGTTGCATTAACACGGTTAATACAACCCTAAGTTTTAGCAAGAGTCAATGTTGTCGCACCCCGTTTTCAACGAATGCGGTTCGAGCGCACTTCGTGAGCGCGCGGCCGTAAGGTCGTCGGGTCTCTCGGCAAATGGGGGCGGAATCAGCGCCCGGACACGGAAATTCGTATTGCGGAACCGAAGACACATCGGCGGCGAGCGATGCGGCGCGGGGACCGCGGAACAGCCGCTAGAGGCGAAAGGTCTCTAAAAGAACTGCAGCTTTGCCGCGGCAGCGCAAGCTCAGTATCGCCGCCCTTTCTTGAAATGTCATTTTAACTCATCAGCGGTAATCGTTTCCGTCGCAATTGCTATCCTGACCGCTTGCTCAAGATCCATACAACATAATTTATGACGAGCCGTGTCGAGATACGCCTTAATCAGACTATGATCAACACACAGATTATCGCCAATTTCGTTTAAGAGTCACCCCTCTCGGCAAAGAAGAACCAAAGATCGCCGTTCCCTTTCCGTAAGCGATGGTGGAAAATACACGTTACTCTTAGAATAACATGCCACAACGTTTATCAAATTCGCGGTTAACTGCAAGCTGCGCATGTTGTTCGTCGTATATTCGCTCCAAACGTTGTCCGTATGATCGCTCGTGAAGGAAACGAGTGAAGCTTCTCCGTCTCTATTTCTTAGCGGCAGCGATATGCCATTTCTTCCTACATCGTGAGTAAAAAAATCGGCAAAAAATGCCTCGACTTTTGGATCACCATTGCGTAGTTGAAGCCAGTCGAATGGAACAACGGCCTCACACCCAAACGACACGACCGGGTCGATTGATATATAGTTGCTCGCTGAGTAGCGAAGTTGCCAGCCTACAGGATAAGTGCTGATGGAGTCACTTATACGCGAGTCCGAATAGTGGTAATATCGCAGATATGAAATGTGTTTTAGATCTAGGTCGCGAGCAACATCCTCAAATAAATCCTCGACACGTTCAACAACCGTGCCACGCAAATATTCGACTATGCGCAGGGTCGTGGTTTCCTCGATAACTCGGGACATGTGGCCACTTTCCGATCGCATGCACGAAAGTCTGCCCGCCGCGGGGATTTGTTCACGTAGGGCTTACCAAACCATTGGCCGTTACAATTCGAGGGCGCTCGTGGACCGCGAGAACTAGATCACGCAGGTGACCTATTCGGTACTAACAAATTTGGCGGCAATTTACGACGTCCGAACCCAATTCCACAAAAAACGGAGCATCTCGCGGAATGCAAAACGTGATGAGCAGGGTCTCTCCTTCAGGAATTGCTTGGGCAACAGATTGACCGCGACCGTCATGGACAGCGGCCATGGCGCAGCTTCCCGACAGGCTTCGCGCAGCACTTATTCGCCGATCGGCACGATCAGTCCGATTCCCTGAAGTGGCGCGCCTATCTCGGCAGGACGCCGAACTGATTGCGGGCCTGCTCATGACACTCCAGGGCTTTATCGCTCGCGTCATTTTGTAACGTCAAGCTTCAGGCTCCTACTGCCGAGACAGATCAACCGCACTTAAAATGTAGGAAGAACCGCCGCCGATCGGCGATCTGCTGGAGGACGAACTGGTTTATTGCGGTCTTCCGATCACGAGGGGCCACGCTTTTGCGCAGGTTACTGTCGGTTGGCCTACTTGCGGGCGACGCCATACGGCCCTGACCTCACGAGCGAGCGGCGTGAGCCGTGACGACGAAATTGGAAAAGCTAGCGGTTCCCGCTCGCCACCGTTTCCAGGGGGCTGCGGATCGTGGCGCGCGGGCAGAAGCAGGACGGCTTACCGGGAGGATTAGCTTCTACCTGAAATCCGCGTGAACGACCACCGGCTAAAGCCGGTGGCTTCGGGTTACGGCTCAAAGCCGGATTGGTCGGCCCGAGGGGGGCATCGTCAAGTTGGCGACTTTTCGCCGATTGGTCGCTATCTGAGGACGATGAACACGACGTCGAAATCCATTTATCGGGGCCATCGGTTTCCGGCCGAGGTCATCGAGCAGGCGGTTTGGCTGTATTTCCGGTTTCCTCTCAGCTTGAGAATGGTCGAGGACCTGCTGGCGGCGCGCGCGCCGCGTTCGGTAACTTGACGATGCCCGAGGAAGACGTTTTCGGCGGCAGTGAAGGCGCTGATAAGCGACAGGTCCTGATAGACGGTTTCGACGCCGAGCCGCTGGGCCTCAACAGGTCGCGCAAGTGTGACGGCGCTCCCCTCAAGCTCAATCTCGCCAAGCGTAGGCTCATGCGCGCCCGAGAGGAGGAAATTCGACCGCTTCGCCCGCAGCACGCGCCACCTCCTGACAGCGCTCGAGGAGTTCGACCATCTCGGCGTGCGCTTCATCAGCGTTCAGGATCAGGTCGACACGGACAGCCCGATGGGCCGCGCAATGTTCACCATCATCGGCGCCATGGCCGAGTTGGAGTCGTCACTCATCAGCGAGCGCGTCACCGCCGGCATGAAGGCGGCGGCGGCACGAGGCAGACATCTGGGCAGGCCGCCGATCCCACGGCACGTCGTCGCCGAGATCAAGGCGCTCGCGGCCTCGACCGACCTCAGTGTTCGTAAGATCCACCAGAAGATGGCCGGCAAAGCCAGCCGTGGGGTTGTCGGCGAGATCACCAAACAGGTCCGCTCGCCGTAGACCTCACCCTTGTGACAACATTTTACACGTATCTTTAGCCTACCCGAACGAGATCGTCGCCATTCCTGCGCTGCTCGCGCTTTTGGACATCGAAGACGCGGTGGTGACCATCGACGCCATGGGCTGTCAGCGCGATGTAGCGCGACAATCTGGATGGGAAGGCGTCGACGGTCAGAATGGCCATTTTGGCGGTCGCGGCGCGGTGATGATTGTCGCGGCGCGACGATAACGCAAGCGCTTTTTGTCGAGAGCTCTGATTGTCGCGGCGCGACAGTCAGGACGATCCCTTAATTGTCGCGCGCGTCGGCGGGCGTCCGGCTCCGCGGGCTTTTTCGACGGCTTCCTTTCGCCGATAGCTGTCGACGTTCATTTCGAGGATCGTGGCGTGGTGCACGATACGGTCGATGGCGGCGAGCGTCATAGCTTGGTCGGAGAAGATTTTTCCCCATTCGCCGAAGGGCTGGTTGGCGGTGATGAGCATGGATCGGCGCTCGTATCGCGCGCTGATCAGCTCGAACAGAACGCTCGTCTCCGCCTGGTCCTTGGTGACATAGGCGAGATCGTCGAGGATCAGGAGATGATATTTGTCGAGCTTGACGATCGCGGCTTCGAGGGCGAGATCGCGGCGTGCGATCTGAAGCTTTTGCACAAGGTCGGTGGTCCGGGTGAACAAAACGCGCCAGCCCTTTTCGATCAAGGCCAAACCGAGCGCCGCCGCGAGATGGGATTTCCCCGCGCCGGGCGGCCCGAAGCACAAAAGATTGGCCCCCTTTTCGAGCCAGGCGTCGCCGGCCGCGAGCGCTTGCACCTGCGCCTTCGAGATCATCGGCACTGCGGTGAAGTCGAAGGTGTCGAGGGACTTTCCCGGCGGCAATCGCGCTTCCTCCAGATGCCGTTCGAAGCGACGGCGGTTTCGCTCCACCATCTCCTGTTCGGCGAGGGCCGCGAGGAAGCGGGCGGCGGGCCAGCCTTCCTTGTCGGCGGTCGCCGCCAGGGCAGCCCAGATCAGCTTGATGCCGGGCAGTCGCAACTCGCCAAGGAGCAGGTCGATGCGGGCCGCGTCGATCTTGTCGGTCGCCTTCATGCTGCTTCTCCAGCGCTTGTCGCGATCTGATCGTAGATGGCGAGGGAGGGCAGCCGGACGACGACGACAGGCAATGCGGCGTCCTTTGGCCGGAAGCGTTCGATCAGCGCAGCGAGATCGGGAAGGACGCCGCCGTCGAGAGCAGCCTGCAGCGCGAGGGCGAGTTCAGCCTCGCAGGAGCGCTCGAACGCGAGCGCGAGAATCCCGACCATGACGCGGCAAGCTGGTCGCTCGCCGAGGCCGGCGAGCAAGGCGTCGAACGCCAGGGCGAAGGCTCGGCGGGGGAAAAGCTGTTCGCGATAGACCAGGTTGAGCAGCGCCATCGGTTTGCGGCGCAGGGAATGGATGACGTGGCGATAGTCGACGACATGGCCATGTTTGCCGTTGGGCTGGGGCCGACCGCGCCGCAGGGTGACGATGGGCGTCGAGCCCTGAAAGCATTCCAGCCGATCGTCATAGAGGCGCACCCGCAGCCGGTGGCCGATCAGCCGCGAGGGAACCGAGTAGAACACCTTGCGCAGCGTGAAGGCGCTGGAGCTGGTGACGTCGACGTTGACCTCCTCGTAGTCGGCGGTCTTGCGGACCGGCAGCTTGTTCAACGCCATCCGCTCCTGATCGATGCGCTTGGCGTTGCGGAGGTTGCCGCGGCCGACGATATCGTCGACGAAGCTCCGCCATGCGGGGAGGTCGTCAAAGTCTCGCGAGGCGCGCAGCAACAGGGCGTCGGCCAGCGCTCTCTTGAGATGGCCATGGGCGCTCTCGATCGAGCCGTTCTCGTGGCTGACGCCGGGATTGTTGCGGGTCGGCGTCATGCCGTAATGGGCGCAGAACGCTTCGTAGCGCTTCGTCAAATCCTCCCGGGCGTCGGCGTCGAGATTACGGAAGGCCGCCGAGAGACTGTCGCTGCGGTGTTGCTCGGGAACGCCGCCCAGCGCCCACAGGGCGTTCTGTAGTCCTTCCGCCAACGCGACGAAGCTTTCGCCGCCGAGCACGACATGGGCGTGTTCGAAGCCCGAGAACGGCAAGCGGAAGTGATAAAGGCGGCAATCGAGGATTTGGCCGGCGATGGTGACGCCGAGATCAGCCACCTCGGTGAAGTCCGACAAGCCCATCCGGCCCGGCGGATGCTCCTGGCGAAAGATGACCTCCCGATCCGGGCCGTTTACCGCCCGCCAGACCCGGACGCGGCGCTCGAGGGTTCGCCGCGTTCCAGCGCTCAGATCGGGATGGCGGCGGCAGAGTTCTTCGAAGACTGCGATCGGTCTCAGTCCGGGCGCGGCCTTCAACATCGGGACGACTTCATGGTCCCAGACATCGGCGAAGGGGTCGGCTCGGCGTCGTTCTCGACGCGCCTTCTTCTGGCCGGGAAGCCGGGGATCCGTTTCGAACCGATAGGCGGTTGCCGTGCTGAATCCGGCCTTCGCGCCGGCAATCGCCGGCGAATGGTTGCGACGCAAGTTCATGAATAGCCTCATCTGACGATCGGTGACGTGTCGGCCGGGCAAAAAGTCGGTCCTCTCGAAAGAGAAGGCCGATCCCTAATCCAGCCGCCGTTACCGCCAGACGAGGCCACCGGGCGCTCGCCGCCGTCGCGGGGATTTCTGTCGAGTAGGCACGAAGGATTGCTCCTTCGCGCCTCTCACAGAACCGGACATGCGGGCCTCGCATCCGGCTCTTTGGATCGATATCTCAGAGCTCCAGCACGAGCTGGGCCGAAACCTGCGGTGGGTTGAGCCACGCTGGCGTTGGGACCGCTCGTCTTCTTGCGCTTCGCTTTGTGCAGCAGAAAGCTTCGCCGCTCGGATGCGTCCGAGCGCTCATCCTTTCCGCCCCCCGAAGGGCTGTCGGCGAACACGAAGCTCAATTGTCGTGGTCCCTTCTTTCTCAATCCATCTCCTCCTTTGCTCCGCCGGCTTTCACCAGCCTCCTCGCTCCTATGAGGAGATCCGACTTCTGCGTCGGCGTCGTCCCGTCGTCGTTGCCTCCTTCGGGTCTACCGCTCGCGCGGACCCACGCAGACCTCCCTGGGTAAGTTCACTGGATGTCCCGCCGCTCCCGCCCCTATTACCGCCCCGGCCTCGAATGGATTTTGGGCGTCGCGTTTCCGTACACGCTGACCCGGCCGGTCCGGCTTGCTCAGGGGTTACCTTTCGTTCGGTGCTGCGGTTCGCCTCGGGCTTCTTCCCCACACGGCCTCACGGCGCCAGCGCCGGCGTCTCACGACGGCGAATACTGCGTGCAGTTGCCTCCGGCTCGCGGTTGCTACCATCTCGCCCCGCGAAGGACTTTCACCTCCAATCCAGTGCCCATGCCAGGCACACACGGTCGGGCTACGCCCTTCCTTCGTAATCCCCGCGACGGCACATTCTCATCCTGATTGTCGCGCGGCTCTCATCCTGATTGTCGCTGCGCAGTGGAATGGCCGCCACGCCGTCATCGTCGTTGATGACGCAGGCAAACAATGGCGCACGGACCTCGTCGTCACGGGCGACGTCCGTGCGGACGACGGCCGTGTGCTGAAATTCCGTGGACTGGCGTTGGCGGGCGGACTGCCGCGCGCCGCGCTGGTCGCCGTCATCCTCGATGAGTTCGCGCGGTCAGATGGAGTTCACAAAAAGTGCGATATTTTGTGACTGCACATCTTCGTGCCGTCGTGTTCCTGGCGACCTTCGCGCTGCTCACTGTGGCCGGATGGCATCTCTGTTTCCGGCCGTCGGAGCCCGTCTATGAACGCTGCGGCGCCGTCCAGGTGCCGGTGTAGGTCACATCCACCGCCGGCATCGCTCTTCGAGCGTCGCCTCGTCTCTGAGGGGACGATGCTCGCGCGGCGCGAGGGCGCTGTCGCCACGTGCTATCGGACAGCCGCGCCCGAGGCCGGGGCTACTCAAACAGCCTCAAATCGACCGCCTCTCCCATTGCGCGATAACCGGCATCGTTCGGGTGCAAATGGTCGCCAACATCGTATTCTGGTCGGATCCGGGTCGGATGCTCGGGGTCGCGAACCGCCGCGTCGAAGTCGATCACTGCGTCGAAATCGCCACTGCGGATCCAACTGTTCACGGCTTGCCGCTTGGCCTCGCCCTCCGGCTGATAGTATCCATGGAAGACGGTCCCTTCATAGGGAGTGAGAGTTGCGCCATAGATCTTGGCACCCTGGGCGTGCACGCGGGCAATAACCTGCTTCATGCCGGCGACCTCTCAGACGGGAGACCCGTTTTCCTATTAACCGAAGAACCGAGTTGACCCTCTCGAAGATACCGAGCACCGTAGGGTCAATCTCGCTCGCGCAGTTGACTGGGGCAAAACGAATGAAGGTTTTCTGGTCTTGGCAGGCCGATACTCGCGGAAAGATCGGACGCCATTTTGTGCGCGATGTTCTCGAAAAGGCTGTCGCCGCGTTGAGAGAACCAAAGGAAATTGAAGAGCCGTCTGAACGAGAAGCGAGTGAAGCGACGCGTTTGGATCATGACCGAGAAGGCGTCGGCGGAAGTTCCGACCTTACGCCCAGGATATTTCAAAATATTGCCCAAGCGTCTGTGTTCGTAGCCGATGTCACCATAGTAGGAGAGAGTACCTCACCTCGACGGCCTGATGAATCGCCTAAGAAACTGATCAATTCAAACGTGGTGATTGAGTATGGATATGCGTTGCACTTATTGCGAGACGCGCATATTCTGTTAGTTCAAAACGTGTATTATGGGAGCCGTGACGAACTTCCCTTTGATCTAAGACACAAGGATGGCTTAATACAATTTCGACTCGGTCCAGAGGCGTCAAACACTGAAATCAATCGGGAGAGTGGTCTGCTATACAAGAAACTCATAGAAGCACTCGAACCATAAGTTGGAAGTGGACCGCCGGGAACCCCTGCCGACACATCGAATGGCTATGCATTAGGCTTGGTACGACCCAGGAGGGCCAGCAGCGGCCGCTTGTTGTGCAATGTCTCAGCCCGCCGAGCGTGGGAAGCCTCTTGGTTTTCGGAAACTGTGAGCCGAACTCTATTCCGCAAGCTTCGTGCTAAATGACGGCCTACGATACCGCGACTTCGCTCCCGCTGATTCAGTTCGACCGCTGCCGTTTGACAAGCCCGACGGTGCGCGATCGTCCAAACCCGGTCAGCGCGTCCATCCTCTCTCATCCTTCTGTGTCGCTCCGCGAAAGTCACGGATTGGGATAGCGTGACAAGGAAACGGAACTGGACAAGGGAAAGTTCCTCCGACCGTCCACATCCTGACGCCGGCGGCTTTGCAATAATGACAGCGTCGTCGTGATCAATTCATCCGAAGCGTACGGCGTTCGTCGCCGGGGATGGGGGCTTGGCCAGGCACTACGCCCTCTTGTCCGTCCAACGGAACGCTCAAGTTATTGGCAAAAATCTCGCCGGTGCGTTTATCCAATACAACATCAAAGTTAACCCTCTGCCCTTCCTTCAACTCCGCTAGTCCGGCCCGCTCGACGGCCCCTATGTTGACGTAAACATTAAATCCGCCGTCAAACGGCGCTATCACACCATAGCCCTTCCACGAGTTAAACCATTTCACAATTCCAATTGTCATTTAATGTTCCTCCCACAGCCCGGCTCATTTACCTATTTTCATCGGTGCCAAGACCTCGCCTTAGTCTACAAAGTTGGGCGGTTCCCAACCATCTGAGCGATCTTCCCCTCCCTCCTCCCCGGTTCGCCCCAAATCACGCCGCTAAAAAAGCTCCAGCCGGGCACCGGCTCACCAATTTTGAGACGAACTTGGGGCGAGAGAAAAGTTAAATGAAGTTAATGTTTTCGTCGTTCTCAGAGTCTCCGAAAAGCCTTGGGCCACTCGCAAATGGAAAACGAGCCGCCGAGACAATGCCGAGATTCATTTAAATGTACTTGCCATCTTCAGCTTGCTAAGAGAGGACCATTGCCTTCACCGTGGCTATCGAGTACTCCCTGATCCTCGAGCGCATTCCTGAATATGAGCCGCCTTGTGACCCAACCTGAACCTGTCCAGCATCAAACGTTAGGGGCATCCCGAGCACCCTCCAAAGATCATTCTGATGCCACTAACAGACGTTCTCACATTTTTTTCCAATTCAGGCCGAACTTTTAGCAAGTCGTATCTCTTTTCTTTTGGTTGAAATAGTGATTAAAGCAAAATTCCGAATCAGCCAACGGAGGCAACAATGTCGGAATCAGACGATAAGTCACTCGTCGCTCAAATCCTGTCTTCCTATCTGTCGAAGAACACCGTGGCTCCTGCTGATTTGCCGGCGGTCATTAACAGCGTGAAGAAGGCTTTTGCCGGTGACTCAGAACGGGTTCAACCTCGGTAGCGGAGGGCGAACTCCAAGAACTGGGAACCAGCTGTCCCGGTAAAAAAGTCGGTCACGCCCGAGGCTATTACTTGCCTCGTTTGCGGTGGAAAATTCAAGTCACTAAAGCGGCATCTGCAAACAGCCCATCAGCTAACACCACGGGAATATCGCGACGGTTTCAAACTCAAGAGCGATTATCCCAATCGTTGCGCCCGCCTATGCCGCTCAGAGGTCGAACCTGGCAAAGTCGCTTGGACTGGGACGCAAGGTGGCTGTGAAGGCCCCGGTCAAGAAGACGGGTAGCAAGCGGCCCCGGAAGACGGCTGAGGCTAAGGCGGCCGCTGCGGAGTGATCTGTCGCCGTTCATGAGCGAGCGGGTCGGTGAAGTCCTCTTTCTGACCCACTCTCACGAAAATGGTGATGTCGAAATGTTGCAGGGGCTTTGGCGATTGCCTAGTCGTTACGACCAAGGGCCGATCTTCTATACCTATTTAGGGTTTGGAATGCCTCCAAGCGGTGTGCGTCCCTGACGGTTAAGCTTCTCAAGCGATGGCTTATATCCGTTCGCCTTATATTGGCTGATCGGGATAGGGAGCTTGCGAGAACCGAAGCTTACCACCACTTTTTGGTCTGGCGTCACATACAAACCGGTCGCCATTGCGAAACACTCCCGTGATTTTTCCGTCGTGCCGCCCGTCATTGATGTCACATTTCAGTCTCCTCCACAACCATGGTTGTGCGCGCCGCGCTACGTAAGAATTGCCGCGCTACGTAAGAATTCGGGGTAGTAAACGGTCAGCGACAATAGTTACGATCGCGCAGAGGCTTAGCTCTACCAACACCTGCATTCCGACGGACACTAATTTAACGTTGTGATAATTATACGGTGCTTGGCTCGCCATATGTCGATGTATCCACAAGCTATATGATTGCGTCTACCGGACAGAATGACAAATTGCTAGGACTTCATCCACACTCGGGACCGAGGCTTATCAGAGGTTTGTCCCAGCCCACACGCGGAGAGTTGCAAGCGGGCCTACGATGGGTTAACGCTGTGACGTGGGTCGCGTTGGGCGGGCGGATTGCTAAGTCAGACGCGGGGGATAGGGGTCCTGCCACTCCGGGTTCGGCATCGCGCCCAATTCACGACCTCTCCCGAGGTCTCTGAAGTGTATCAATTGTCGGGTACCAAAAGGGCCCTGTTGTTTATGATCGTAAACGTGGATTGACAAGGGCTTCCGCACCCTATTCTTCCCGACTTATGCGGCATTGGGCCACATTCGCCATTGAGGTTGCAGGCTTCATACGTGACAGGGCACAACGATAACGAGCCAGATGCCGCGTCCCCGCCGCAGAAGGGTGGTGCCGACACGCAGTCTGTCCATTCGACGCCGGAAGAGGGGATCGAATTGCTGGGGGCGTTTGCTCGCATCCGTAATCCAGCCGTCCGTGCTGCCCTGATTGAATTAGCGTCTCGCCTTGCACGAGCCGACAGCAATTAATGAGTGAATTCGTTTATTTGAGGTTTAGCGTCGACGTCGTCTTCCAAGTGAACCGCCTTTTTCCTAATGTATAAGACTGCCATATTTATTAAATAAACGAGAAATTTGTCGTCGAGAGTAGACGCCACTTTGCTACTGTTGGTCAGTGCCTCATCGAGCTTGTCAAATACAGCCTCCTCGCCGTTTGGCATGGGTTGAGGCCTCCTAACCCTTGCCGGAGGAGAGGGCTCACGCCACCTGGGATGTTTCTTGGTTCGGCCGAAGAGGGCCGTTTCTTCGTCCCGGCCTGACGACCCCAAGGCGTCCGCGCGCAGCCGCGGTCAAGGATGGCCGAAGGCCACCGCGCTTGCGCGGCGCGCAGCGTCCTTGACGGCGGCGAGCACGGCGCCAGTCTTGATCAGGACGGCTCCACAGAGAGGATGCACAGGCAAGCATGAACGATACGACGCTGATGCAGCAGGCGCTCGGCCTGCCGCCGCCATGGACCGTGGTGGGCGCCCACTTCGACGCCGAGGCGCATCGCCTGGATGTCGAGATCGACTTCGGGCCAGGCAGCCGCTTCGCCTGCCCGACCTGCGGCGCGGCGGACTGCCCGGCCTACGACACCGAGCGGATGACCTGGCGACACCTCAATTTCTTCCAGCACCAAGCTTATCTGAACGCCCGTGTGCCGCGCGTGCGCTGCGAGAAATGCGGCGTCAAGAAGATCGCCGTGCCGTGGGCGCGACCCGACAGCGGCTTCACCCTGCTGTTCGAGGCGATGGTGATGGCCATGGTCCCGGCGATGCCGGTCAAGGCCGTCGCCAGGATCGTCGGCGAGCACGACACCAAACTGTGGCGCGTGATCCATTGCTACGTCGATCAGGCGCGAGCGCGCGCCGACGCCGCCAGCGTCACGCGGGTCGCCATCGACGAGACCGCCGCGCGGCGCGGTCACGACTATATCTCGCTGTTCGTCGATATCGACCAAGCCCGAGTGCTGTTCGCCACCGAAGGCCGCGACGCCGCCACGGTCGCCGCGTTCGTCCAGGACCTCACAGCCCATCGCGGCGTGCCCGAGGCCATCGGCGAAGTCTGCATCGACATGAGCCCGGCCTTCATCAAGGGCGTCGCCGACAACCTGCCCGAGGCCGCCATCACCTTCGACAAATTCCACGCCGTCAAGATCATCAATGAGGCTGTCGATCAGGTGCGTCGAGCCGAACAGAAGACGCAAGGCGCGCTGCGCGGCACACGTTACATCTGGCTGCGCAATCCCGCCAACTTGTCGGAGCGGCAGAAGGCCACCCTCGACAGCCTGCCCACCCATCATCTCAAGACCGCGCGCGCCTATCAAATCCGGCTGGCCTTCCAGAACCTCTACGAACAGCCCTCCACCCAGACGGCCACCGCGTTCCTCAAGAAGTGGTACTTCTGGGCCACCCACTGCCGGCTCGAACCGATGATCGAGGCCGCACGCACGGTCAAGCGCCACTGGGACGGCATCCTACGCTGGTTCGACAGCAAAATCGCCAACGGGCTAATCGAGGGCATCAACAGCCTGGTCCAGGCCGCCAAGGCCAAAGCGCGCGGCTACCGGTCGACGCGAAATCTCAAGGCAATGGTCTATCTGCTCGCCGGCAAGCTCGACCTCAGACTGCCCGCTTAGCCACGCTACCCACTCCGAACAGCGAGGAACCCAAATACACCGGTCTGGATCACGCGCTCCGCTCCCCCTGCACTTACTCGCGGACCCCGCCAAAGAGTTGCCGCGACAGGTCATTGTTCATCGGGTTAATGATGAGAACAAGTGTTAAAATGTCGCGGGCGGCGAATGCGCTCCTGAGGAATTAATTAAAAGGGCGCGATCTATATTTTTTCGAAAGCTAGCGCGAGCAGTGTACGGAAGGTGCGTAAAAACCTCAACATTGGCAACTTTTAAGTTGTACGAGCCGTCTCCCGCTTACCATGGCTTCGCGCGGCGGCACATTCATGAATGGGGCATCTGAGCCTGTTGAGGCATTGGGCGACTTGCCTTTCGTCCACTCAACAGGAGACACACGCCCGCAGGTTCGGAGGCTCTCCGCTCTCGCGTGTTGCCAAGATTTTTTCCACCAAGCAGGAAATGCAATTCCTCTCGCGCATAACGGGCAAGATATTCACCCCGCCGCCGTGGATATCCAACCAAATCATAACCGAGTAGCGTGACATTTTCCCGGTCCGAGCGCACAGTACTCCCTCAAGCAAACGAACCCGACGTCAAGTCTTCGGTCTCGCCGCCGCGGGCGGCAAGTGCCTCCAGGCGGGCGGGAAGTAACCAAACGGTGACTCGCCATTTGCGAATCACTGCCGGCGGCGACGACCCCGCCGAGGGAAGGCTCGCCAATCACAGGACGACTTCTGTGGCATGACGTCGCGGGCCGAACGTCTTCACCGTTTCTTCAAGAGGTCGTCCAGCGTTTCTTTGCCTTCCTTCTTCAGGACGGCGCCGAGCGTCGCGTCCGACCGGTAGCCCTTGGCGAAGTCGTCGCCGTACTCCTCGCGGAGGGTGCGACGAGCGTGTCCCTGCGCTTCTTGTGGATTTCGCCGTCCTGGTCGCGGTGGCGACCGTCCAATCCCGGCTGTCTGAGGAAAAGCGCGCGGCGCTGGACCGTTGGGCAGCGCATGTCGACAAGATGATCAATGGCGCGCCCGCTTCGAACGTCGTCGAATTGGCGACAACCCGGTAAGACATCAACCCAGCGCATGCCGACAGGCCGCCCATCGAGGCGGCCTTTTTCATGCCGAACTTCGAAAATGTAGCCAAGGCTACTATCCCCAACATACCGCCCATTTCGCAGGTGCGGGTTGTTGAGCGCCGCCACTATATAGACTATTGGAGAAAGATAAGGATCATCCAGTAATCAGAGGTCGTACCATGAGACACACATGCAACAAGCAGGTGGCGCAGCGCTTGTTCCCGTATTCAGAGGCCGCAGCAATGCTTGGCATTTGCACAAAGACATTGGATCGATGGGCTGAGCGCGGCGTCATTGCTCAGCCTGTCTGGTTGAACGGCCGAAAATACCATACCGCAGAGGCGATCGACGCAATTAGCCATTCGAACATCGCCGCCTGATACATCAGTCAACCAAGCACGGGCGGACGATGCCAAACGCATAGCCAAGCGCAAAAAAAGCCGCCGAACAACGAGGGCCGGCGGCTAAAGGAATACGCAAATGACATATAAAGCTGCTAACCAGGAAAGTCAAGAGCTGGCACAAGCTCGCGGCGATTTCTTCGCCGTCGACTTCAATTGCTGGCAAGCGGCCTGCGGCCTCGGAATGAACGCTGCGATTTCTTACCTCATTCTCGCACGGGGAACGGGTTTTGACAACCGTACAACGTCGTGGTCGACAAATGCGATCGAATGCCGAACAGGCATCTCACGACCGCGCGCAAAAGCGGCGATCGCCTCACTGATTGGGGGCGGACTTGTCCGTCTGGATCAAGGGGGACTACGGCCGCGGTATCATTTGTTTGAAAGCGGAGAGGGCGTTGTTTGGGTCTGGCTGCCAAACGCCCTCATCGACGGCGCGGCCAATGAAACGCCGCCGATCGAGCTGCTCCGTCAGTCGCAGGACGTCGGAGCGCTGCGGCTCCTCGTCAACTTCTATTTCGAGCAATCGCTGCAAAACGACTGTGGCGTCCACTTCCGGAAGTTGCGGCTCGAATACGCGCGCGAAAAGGTTGGGGAGGCCGGCGCCTTCAACATTTGGGGATTTGCACCCACACACCAAACCGCTTGGCGTTCCATTTCGCTCGTCAAGCCTTTTATGACCGGGAAGGACACAGTGGAGGGCAAACAGGACACAGGTTGGCCCGTCTTCTGGAAATCCCTTGGGGTTCTTGAGAACGACCTCGGGCTTGTCCAGCTCGTTGCTCACCTCGTCGAGGGTGACACTGATGATAGCGAGGTGCTCCATCCTTGCGCGATCAGCGAAGGCGAACCAGGGGAGCAGGCCATCGGGGCTGCCGCTCACGAGGCGGCCGTTGCGCTCCTCGGCGAATGGGCTGGCAAGCGTGCACTGTCCAAGAGTCTCTCGCTCGTGCCGGTCAAAAGGCACATCACCAACGTGCAAATGATGGGAATGGCGCGAACGAAATACCGCCCGCATACGACGGCGACTTCGGCTTGGTTTTGCCCCCAGAAATGGCAGGCGAAGGCTGACGAATACCGGAAGTATCATGCGTTCTCCAATGCCCAAAGAACATTGGTGGCAGTGTAACTTGCAATATCAAAGGGGTATCAAGGAATCATCAAAGGGAGATCAAGGGGGGATCAACGAATCCTATATCCCGGTACTAACAACGCCTCATTGCCGGCGAGGCTAGGTCATCGCTGGCGCCGATGGCCCTTTGTGAAAGACCCATCGGATGATCGAAACAGAAATGTCCATCTGCCCGTATCCGCCACGTAAGCCGCTCCCCATGTCGGAGGCCATACGCCAAGCCATGGAAGCCCAGCGGAGGCGGGAAGAGGCAATGGGCTCGACAATGGCGTGTTGCGCATCCTCGCCAAGCCGCAGAGCTTGACAGGCGGGATCGTGCTAAAATGGATTGGCTCTTTGACCGATCGGCCGACACCTGGGCTAGCAAGCCTGCCCGACTGACCGTGGCTAGCGTCGAACGACTGGCGTGTGGCTGTACCGTGTTTTGGCTCGGCAAGGGGGAGCCTGACCAGACCGACGTCGGCGGACGACCGAGACGCTGACGGAACGGTTGAAACGCCATTCGGGGGCCGAAATTCTTCATATAGCGGCCTCACGCGAGGATCCGAAATTCCTTCGGGTCGATGACGCGGAAATTGTCGGTGATGGTCGACGAGAACTCATCGAACCGCTGCGGCACGGTCTTGCGCAGGAAGCAGAGGATGGCGTCGGCGAAGTCGCGGAATTTGGCGTAACATTTGTTGTGGGTGACGTTCTCGTGCATCACCTTCCACAGCCGCTCGATCGGGTTGAGATGCGGACAGTATGACGGCACGAAGTGCAGAACGATGCGCCTTCCTGGCCGCTGCATCCAGCCCTGGACGACTTTAGCGTGATGGTAGCGGGCGTTGTCGAGGAAGACGTGGATACGGCTCATCGTCGAATGGGTCTGCTCCAGCGCCTCGAACAGGGCGATCGTGCTTTGTGCATCGACGGTTTCAACGTCCATGATGCTGGTCCGTCCGGTCTCCAGGTCGATCGCGCCGTGCAGGTTCAGCCGGTCGCGTCCGGACGCCGTTGGGAGCGCGCAGCGCTGTCCGCGCGGCAGCCAGCGTCCCGCGGGCTTGGACTGGTTGGTCGGATGGACGGCGTCGACGTAGACGACCGCCTCGTCCGGGCCGAGCGAATTGCGCAGGTCCTCGTGCGCGTCGATGAACTTCTGCTGGGTTTCCACGTCGATCTTGCCGGGCACGGATTCCGGCTTCTTCCAGTCGAAGCCGATGCGGTTCATCAGCTTAATCAGTCCGGAGCGGGTGTAGTCCAGTCCGAACCGCTCCAAGATGAACTGTCCGATTTCGGTGGTCGACGTCGGCAGCGCCTCGGTCGCCCAGGCGCGCAATTCATCGATCTGGAGGGGCGACAGCGCACAGGCGCCGCCGTTCAGATCGAACAGGACGAGCGCCTCGACGCCACCGTCCTGGAATGCCTTGAGCCAGGCGCGGACGGTGGAGTTGTCGATGTAAAACGCCTCGGCGACCTCGGCGAAGGACCAGCGCTTGTCGAGCAGCAGCACCGCGTTCGCCCTGCGGGCGATGCGATGCTCCTCCAGCCCGTCCCTGGCGATCTTCACCAGGTCAGCCCGGTCCGCTGCACTGAGGAAACTACGGTTCATCTTCACCAGGCGACTGGAATTGATCCTGCTGATTCGGTCAAACGATTTTCGGATGTCCGAAGAATCCCGCTATATCGAGACTTGGGGTGCGTGCTGGAAGCGGCCCAACGGCCAGGAACGAGCCTACGGACTTGCCCTCGCAGGGACGGTCTTCACTGGGACAATGCAGTTCATAGCCTGGCGCAGGAGTTGGCCGCCTGATGCGGCTATTCGACTGCACGATCGAAGCACTTAGCCAGGCCCAAGGAGCCGACCGCGACGCGTTCGCCGTCGTCGACGAAACCGCCCGCTGGGCGCTGTTGGCTTCGCCCACACCCAGAGATAGCCAGGCTTCGCCGCACTCTCGGAAGAAGACCCGCTGGTCCGCGCCGCCGATCGGTTACGCCACCATTCGGAAGTACGCCTACGCTTTTTGTCGTCAGGGGAATCGACTGAACGGATCACGCGGCGATGTAGGCTGCGAGGGCGTTATCGTCCCATGCGGCGACTTTTCGGCGCATGCGCAGGGAATCCTTGCTTTTGCCGGTTCGGAGCACGTTGAGGGCGATGTGCTTGACGATGGCGAGGTTGAAGGGGGCGTTGTCGGTCCGCACGCGGCACTCGTCGTCGCGGAAGATCATGTCGAGCACCCAGTGGAGGCCGTTTTCGACCATCCAGTGGCTGCGGATCATCGGTCCGATGGCGACGGCGAGCAGGGCGAGGGAAGTGATGTAGAAACGCGTCTCGGTTTCGCTCTTGCCATTGGTCTCCCGTTCGCTCTCGACCATGACGACCGATTTCAGGCCCGGCCACTGGTGGTTGTCCTGCAGCCAGCCGATGTCCTGGAAAACCGTGACCGTCCGGGTCTCGATGCGGCCGTGATCGCCGTCGACGGTCCTGTCCTGGCTGACTTTCGCATTCTTGAACGCGACCGCCTTCTGCTCGCGGGCGAACAGTTCGACATCGTCGCGCAGCGTGCCCTGGTTGCCCTTCAACGCAAGAATGTAATCGGCCTTCTTGTCGATGATTGTCTGCGCGATGCCGCGCTGGCAGCCCATGGCGTCGATGGTCACCACCGCGCCTTCGATGTCCAAAAGCGCGAGCAGCGCCGGAATGGCGACGATCTCGTTGGACTTGTCGCCGACCTTGGTCTGCCCGAGCACCATGCGCTGGCGCGCGGCAAAGGCCGAGACGACATGGATCGGCTCTTCGGCCCCCTTCTTCTGGTAGGAGCGCCGCACCGTCTTGCCGTCGATGGCGATCACGTCCGCCGACGTCTTCGTCAGCGCCGCCGCCCACGCCACAAAACAGCGTTGGAACGCGATCGGATCGAGCCGGGCGAGGATGATGCCCAACTGGTCGTGCGAGGGCGTGCCGTTGTCGAAAAGTCGAAATCGCTGAAGAAACTTGAGCTTGGCCCGGCCGAAGCGCGCCATGTCGGCCACCGTCTCCGCCCCCGCAAGCGCCGCCGCCAGCATCAGCAGAAGCACCTCCTCGAGCGGATAGGCGACCTTCCCCTTCTGTCGGTAGTCTGGCAAGTCCTTGAAATACGAGAGGAAGACAGTCGTCTCCGTGACCGCCCCAACAACCGCGTCCCCTTCCGTCATCGACCAATCCTCCAGGCGAATCAGAGGATTGCTACAGATTCAGACATCCAAACGAATGTCACGAACTATTTCAGTCGATTGCCCTGTTTTTGTCGTTGCCTGATATATACACATCGCTCATCCCGTTGTAGACGGGCGGGCTTCATCGGAATCGGCAGACGGCCTACGGGAAGCTCGGCGAGTGCGTCACGGTAGTCGCAAAGCCGGTCAAGGACTGGTCAGGGCTGTCGACCTATTTGCTAAAGAGTTGACGCCCCAGGTCTGGTACGGCGCTCGCAAAAGTTTTCGGCGGATCGGCGGATCGATTCCCCTCGGGGCGCTTGGCGGAAACCGCGTCGTCCTGTCTCGGGCCTGCGCGACGTTCTCGTGCTCGCCGGTCGGATCGAGCTCTACGTGCGCAGCTACGCGAAGAGCCGCGCGAAACGTCCAGTCCAGTTTCCGGCCGGCCCTGTCGCAGGCTCGAAATCCTTTACAAACCAACTAGTGGGCTGAGCGCTTGACGCGGCCCCAGCACATGAGAGAACCCAATGCCCAGCGTTCTCGCGAAGGACGAGGCCGCGAAAGCCGGGACGACTATGGGAGGGATCAGGGACCTGATGACTTCCGCAAAGGCCAAGTTCGCGCTGCGCAACCCGAGGGCGCGCCGGGTCGGCCGGGATGTTCCCCGAGCAGGTCAAGATGCACGCGCTCCTGATGGAGGGCCTCGACCTGGTATTCAAGGCCCGCGGCCTCAAGCCGCTGTCCGAGCTCACGAGGGAACCATAGCGCCATTACGCTATGCCATTGCACGCGGGTCATGGTGCATGGCACAAATGGATCGTGGCGTCACGGCCCCGCCTCTGCTCGGCTGTATCGGGATTGAAAGGGATCTTACCATGCCCCGCCGTGCCGCCGCTATCACGCAGGCCCACGTTTCTCGTGCGCTCCGTGCGGCGCAGCAGGCCGGGCCAAAATGGCGCGTCGAGATCATCGGCGAGATGATCCGTATTGTCCAAGGACCAGCGCCGCCAGCGCTGCCGGCAGAGCCAGCGTCTCCTCCTCGAAAGGAAAGGAGATTATAATTGAGCCGTCGCCTGCCCCAATCGGCGGCTCGCCCATCGGCGATCGAGAAGTACACGGCTGGCGTCAACCCACCCGGCTCTTCGACCCCGACCGCCACATCGGGCAGCAACCCTGGATCGACCGCTCGATCGGTGGCCTCGGCCGGGTTGCGCAAGTCGTCAGGACGCTTGAAGCCGCTGGCGTCGATTTCACGAATGGCGGTCAGCCGGGCGCGCTCAAGAGGCAGGACGGCGGATCAGGCTCGATTGCGGGCGACGATTTGAACGCGAGCAACGACGAGTAGGGCGCGCGCGCAGTTGAGCCCTCCAGCCGTTCGGCGGCAGTAGTAGTAGTCGTCCATTGGCCAACTGGGCGTCCGGGCGAGGGGATGCTATGGTTCCGGCTGGCTCATGCGGTCGCGGGAATGGCTCTTGCATGCAGTCCCTGACGTCGGTCTGATGGATTTCCGGTTGTAGGGAGGTGGGCTTAAAGTGAGTTTGGCGAGCATCGTGCGGGCCACGGCGACAGCGGCGATTGCGGCCATGGCGGCGATCGCTTTCGGTGAAGCGCTGGCTGGAGGAGCCGTCCAAGCCCGTCCAGGCGGTCGCCGGCGCCGCCGAACAGATCACCCTCGTCATGGGCAAGGGCGGGCTCTACGAGACGTCGGCGCCGTTCGCCAAGATCTCCGTCGCCGACGAGAAGGTCGTCGACGTCACGCCGCAGTCGGATCGGGAGTTCGTGTTCACGCCCAAGGCGATCGGGGCGACCAACGTGTTTGTCTTCAGCGACAAGAACAAGCTGATCGCGCGGCTCGACGTCACCGTCCAACCCGTCTCGGCCCAACAGGTTCGCGAAGAGACGGGCAAGGTCAGGATCTACAACGACAAGAAGTCGCTGGCGAAACCGGCGAACTATCGCTGCAGCGGCACGAATTGCGAGCTCGAGGGCGAACCGGCCAGCGCGGGTCCGGCGCCGGCGGCGGCGACGACGCCGGCCGCCGCGGCGGGCGCCGCGCCTGCGGCCGAGACTCCTCAATGAAATGAGCACGCGATCCCGCGCGGATCGACCGCCGGGTTCGAATTGGCGCACCTGCCCCGATTTGACGCGGGCTACAACCCTCGCCTTGCTTTCGCCCGCTTTGCCAATGTTTGGCCCGCCCCGAGCCGTGCCAATTCCTGGCAGATCCAGGCACCTTAACCTTAAAAATGACTTGCTACCGCATGGTTGCTAAAACCTTGACATGTTGCCGTTGTATGTTTACACTTATTACCGTCGGGTTAACGCGAGTGAAGCCGGCTGCCGGACGCGATTGGCGCGACGCGCATTTCTTAGGGCAAAGGGACTCCATTCATGATCAAGGTTTACATCAAGGCTACCGACCTCATCGACCGTCTGCGCAACGACAAGGCCGGCGTGGTGTCGTTCGAGTACACCATCGTCGCGGCTTGATCATCGCCGCGGTTGGTGTCGCTTTCGGGGCCGGCGCGGTGGTATCCCCGCGGCGCTCACAGCGGCGATCGCAAAAATCACAGCTGCAATAACTGCGGCCTGATAGGCCATCGACTCCAAGGGGGCGTGGCAGCGCCCCCTCATTCCGTTTGGGGGCATGTTTCGGATGACCTGGATCGCTCCCGCAGCTTTGGCGCTGCAAGTCCTGCTGCTGCTCTATGTCGCCGCGATCGATATCGCGACACGCCTGATTCCATAACGAGATTTGCCTGACGCTGGCGCTGCTCGGCATTCTCGGCCAGTTCGCCGGTCCGACCCACATCGTCGAGTCGCTGGTCGTCGCGACCGTCCTGTTTCTGCTGCTGCTCATCGTCTACCAGCGCGGCGCGATCGGCGGCGGCGACGTCAAGCTGCTGACGGCCCTGGCGATCGGCCTGCCGTTCACCGGCGTCGTTCAATTGCTGACCGTCACCGCGCTGGCCGGCGGGGGTCTTGCGGCGGCGCATCTGATGCTGCGGCGCCTGCCCCATCCCAGGCCGGCGCCGGCCGGATCGTCGCTCATGCGCCGGGTCGCCGCGGTCGAGCGCTGGCGCCATGTGCGGCGGGCGCCGCTGCCTTACGGGGCCGCGATCGCCTGCGGCGGGATCTGGACACTTTTGAGCCACGGGGTCTGACCATGCCGTCTGCTTTGCGTCTCTCGATGATCATGGTGCTGGTGTTGGCGACCGCCGCGCTGGGGATGATCGCCTACAACGCCTCCCTGCAGAAGCCGGTCGCGCCGGTCGCGGAGACCGGCGGCTCCGGCCCCCGTCGCGACCGGGTACCTTGTCGCGGCGCGTCCGCTGCCGGCGGGAACCTTGGCGCGCGACGAAGATTTCGCGGTCCGCTCGGCGCCGCCCAGCCTCGTTCCGGCGGGGGCGATCCTCGATACGGCCGACGCCAGGACCGGGCTGCGCGGTTCGCTGGTGCGCCGGTTCGTCGACGCCGGCAGTCCCATCACCTCGGAAGACGTGTTGCGTCCGCGCGATCGGGGCTTCCTCGCCAGCGTGCTCGCTCCGGACACCCGCGCCATCAGCATCAAGGTCGATGCGGAGTCCGGCGTCTCGGGCCTGATCTGGCCGGGCGATGCTGTCGATGTCGTGTTGACCCAGGTCAGCGACAAGGCGGACGCCGGCGCATCGCTCGCTGAGCGAAGTCGTTCTTCACAACGTCCGCATCATTGCGATCGACCAGGACATCGTGCAGGGCGCCAAGGACAATAAAGACAACAGCGCCGCGGCCGGCAAGGAAACCCGCTCGGTGTCGTTGCAGCTCGCGCCGGAGCAGGTGAAGACGCATCGCCGTCGCCAAGGAACTCGGAAAGCTGTCGCTGGCCATCCGGGCCGCGGTCGAACACGAGCGAAATCCGCGACGCCGGCACGGTGTTCGGCTGCGATGTGTCGCCCGAAATCGCCCGCCAGAGCGCGATCGCCAACGAGAGCGCGACCGTGGTGGTCTATGGCGGCGACAAGCCGAAGGAATACTCGGTCAAGAAGCACGAGCAGGCGGCGGCGGCAGCATTCATCGGTTGCGACGTGTCCAGCCGAGTGGCCGGTGAGGGCGCGACCGTGGCGAGTTGGGCAATAGGGGCTCCGGATGTCAACGGGACAAACTGTCATCCCCGCGAAAGCGGGGATCCACCGGCCGGGCCCGGCCGCCATGGACCCCCGCTTTCGCGGGGGTGACAAAAAAGGCGTGGGGGACATGGGATGAGCGCGATACCTGCAGTCATTGATCCGCCCGAAGACACGCCGTCTGCCGTGACGCGCAACCGGGTCGTCTGTTTCGTCAACGACGATCTCAGCGCGGCGGCGTTGCGCACCGGCCTCGAAGGCAGCAACCTCGAGGTCAAGCGCGGCACGATCCGCAACGCCATCCGGATGCTCGAAACCGACACCGATTTCCTCGCTTTGGTGGCGGACATCAGCGAAGTCGCCGATCCCTTCACCGAACTGGAAAGGCTGTCGCGCGTCTGCCCGGCCGATGTTCAGGTCGCGCTGATCGGCGACAACACGGAGATCGCATTCTATCGCGCGCTGATGGACCTCGGCCTGAGCGAATACCTGCCGAAGCCGCTCACCCGCGATATGGTGCAGACGCAATTGCGGCCGAAGCTGCTTGGCGAAGTGGCGCCCGATCCGATGGATCGCGGCGGCCATGTGATCTCGATCTGCGGCGCCCAGGGCGGCGCCGGCGCCACCAGCATCGCCATCAATCTCGCGCTGCAACTGGCCGAGACGACCAAGGCCAAGGTGGCGCTGCTCGACCTCAATCTCCAGGGCGGCGAGACCGCCGTGATGCTCGGCGTCCGGCCCGGACCGGGGTTGCGCATCGCCCTGGAAAACCCGATGCGCGCGGACACGTTGTTCCTCGAGCGCGCGGCGATCGAGATCAACGAGCGGGTTCGGCTGATTTCCGGCGATGAGGAGCTGGATGCGACCCTGGACATCACCGAAGCCGGCGTGAGGCATGTGCTGGGTCTGCTCCGTCAGCGGTTCAGCTATGTCGTCGTCGATGTGCCGATGCCGCTGGCCCCAGCCATCCATCCGGTGATCGCGCTCTCCCGCCATGTCCTGGTGCTGCTGGAGGCGGAGGTGACCGGGCTACGCAACGCCCATGCGCTGCGCGCGGCGGTGACCACCATCGCCGGCAAGAATTGCGTGTTCACCTTGCTCAATCGCGCCAATCGTCCCGGCGGCCTTCCCATGGCGACCATCGCCACGGCGCTGGGCGGGACGCCGGAGATGGTGATTCCCGATCTCGGCAAGGGGATGACCCAGGCGGTCAATCTCGGAATTCCGGCGCTGAAGCACGTCCCCAGGCTGCGGCGTTACCTGGCGCCGATCGTCCGGGAGATCACGGCTGTCGGCGACGACCAGAAGGGTTGGTTCAGGAGGCTGTTCGGCCGATGACAACCTTTGGCAAGCTCGGGCGCTACGGCGCCCCAACCCCTTCGCCGGAACTGACGCCCGGCCGTAGCGAGCCTCCCGTGGGGCAAGCCGGGCGCCGGCTTTGGTCGAAAAGCCGGTGATGTCGGCTTCGTTGCGCGAACGGGTGATGGAGCAGATCGAGCCCTCCGTGGCCGCGACCGTTTCGCGCGAGGTGCTTCGGCGGCAGATCGAGGAAATCATCCATGAAATCGCCAACAAGGACCGGCTCGAACTGTCCGGTCGCGAGCAGCTTCAACTGGCGGACGAACTTGCGGACGACATGACCGGCTACGGCCCGCTGCGTCCGCTGCTGCTGGACGATTCGATCAACGATGTCATGGTCAACGGGCCCAGCCAACGTCTATGTCGAGCGACAACGGCAAGCTGGAGCGGGTCGCGGTCCGGTTCCGCGACAACGATCACATCGCCTCGGTGGCGCAGAAGATTGCCGGCGCGCGTCGGACGGCGCATCGACGAATCCAGTCCGATGGTCGATTGCCGCCTGCCGGACGGCAGCCGGGTCAACATCATCTTCCCGCCGCTGGCGCTCCACAGCCCCTGCATCTCCATCCGCAAATTCCCGAGCCATCGTCTACGATATCGCGGGCATGATCGAAAACGGCACCATGACTCCGGCCATCGGGCGCTTGCTGGAGATTGCCGCCCGGTGCCGGCTCAATGTGCTGGTCTCCGGCGGCACCGGTTCCGGCAAGACCACGCTGCTCAACGCCATGAGCCAGTTCATCGACCACAGCGAGCGCATCGTCACCATCGAGGATGCGGCGGAATTGCAGCTTCAGCAGCCGCACGTGATCACCCTGGAGACCCGGCCTCCCAGTCTCGAAGGCACCGGGCTGGTGACCCAACGCGATCTGGTGTGGAACGCGCTCCGCATGCGTCCGGACCGGATCATCGTCGGCGAGGTGCGCGGCGCCGAAGCGTTCGACATGCTGCAGGCGATGAACACCGGTCATGACGGGTCGTTCTCCACGGTGCACGCCAACAGCGCCCGCGACGCCCTCACCCGTATCGAGAACATGGTGCAGATGGGACAGGTCAATCTGCCGTCCCGGTCCATTCGCTTTCAGATCGTCGCGGCGCTTGGATCTGATCGTGCAGATCGAACGCATGCGCGACGGCCAGCGTCGCATCGTCCAGATCAGCGAGGTGATCGGCCTGGAAGGCGATGTGATCACCACCAATGACATCGCGCTGTTCGAGTTCAAGGAAGAGGACGTTCAGGGACGGATAACGGGCGTCTACAGGTCCACCCTGGCCGTCCCGAAATTCAAGAGCCGCCTTGTCTATTACGGGCTCGATCGGGCGTGGGCCGAAGCGATGCGGCAACTCTGATGAATAGTGCGGTTTTCGACCACGCTGAAATTGTCATTGCGAGAAGCGAAGCGACGAAGCAATCCAGAGATCGTAGGGCAGCGGCGGCGGCCCCTGGATTGCTTCGCTGCGCTCGCAATGACGACCCCGGCTTGGGGGTTATGATGCAGCAGATTTCGATCATCATTGTCCTGCTGCTGCTGATCGGCGCAGCGGCCATGACGTTGGTCCTCGACGCGCGACAAAGGCGCATCGATCGCCACGTGGCGATGGCTCTGTCGACCTCGACGTCCGGAGAGCGTGCCCTCGATTCGCCGCGCACGGATCGCGGTCCCGGTGGCTGTTTTTCCATCGCTTGGCCAATTACAGGACAGGACTCTCTTACTTCGTTCCCCGCATATGTGGTGCTGGCCGGCCGTCTGTTGCGGCCGCGGCATCTTTTACGCCAATAGCTTCTTTGGATTTCCTGCTTCTCTATGTGACTCTCGCGTCTGTCATTGTGCGCGCCGTCATGGTGGTGCGTGGTCTGTTTGGATGGCAGCGCCGTCGCTTCGCCGATCAACTTTTCGCCAGCTTCCCGACACGATCGAAATGGTGACAAGCGCCGTTCGATCCGGCCTGCCCGTGAGCGAGGCGTTTCGCACCATCGCTCGTGAGATGCCGCAACCGACGGCCGGGCAGTTCGCACATCGTCTGCAACGAATTGGCCTCGGGAGACCGCCCGAGGAAGCTATCGAAGACGTCTATCAGCGAACGCAAGTGGCGGAATATGGATTTTTCGCGGTGACGCTCGGCGTCCAGATGAAGTCGGGCGGCAGCTCTGGCCGAAACCTTGCAGATCTCTGGCGCGACACAGTGCGTCAGCGCGTTGCGATGGCCGCTCGCGCCAAGGCTCTGGCAGGAGAGGTGATCTTTTCCGCAAGCGCTCTTTCGTTGGCGCCTTTGATAGTCGGCGGGCTGCTCTATTCGGTCAGTCCGCAACTGGTCGATCTCCTGTTAACGGATCCGACGGGGAAGAAGCTCCTCGCGTACGCGGGCAGCTTCGGTGCTTGTCGGGACTTTGGTGATACGCTGGATGATCAGAAGGGATACGGCGCTATGACTTCGGCTCTGGTTTTGGCGGCCCTCGCCATGGCGACCGCAACCGCTGACCGTCATGTTGATCCTCAGCGAACTCCGACATTCGTGCGTTGAACATGCGGGTGTCAAAGGCTGTGATGGGCGTTCCTGGCCGAGCCGCGCCCTTCCAGAGACATGACCGGTTGGCTGGCATCGCTCGGCGGACGATATCGCCGCTTCTACTCCGCGGAAGATCTGGACCAACTGCGAGCGATCGTCCAATCGTCGGGTTTCAATCCTCATCGGACCGTGCCGATCTGGATCGGCGTCAAGATCGTCAGCATGGCCCTGTTCCCGCTCGTCGCCGTGTTCATCGGCGGAGTTCTTCGGGAAGCCAACGACGCGATCTGCTGATCATTCACGCTCGTCGGCGTGGTGATCGGAATCATGGGGCCGCGATGGATTCTGTCGTGGCTCAAGCGGCGTTTTGCCGCCGCCGTTCGGACGAGGCACGCCGGACGCCATCGATTTGCTGGTTGTGTGCAGCGAAGCGGGAATGGGCCTGGAAAGCGCGCTGGAACGCGTGGCGCGAAGAAATGAACCGGTCAAATCCTGCCATGGCGCAGGTTCTATACGGTCTTCTCGATGATCTCCGGATCTTGCCGAATCGCCGCGACGCATTCGAGAAACTGGGATCGACCTCGGAGGGACTGCGCCGTTTCGGCGCCATGATGAGCCAGAGCCTGCAATACGGTACGCCGTTGAGCCAGGCTCTGCGCGCCATCGCCGACGAACTTCGGCGAGACTCGATGATCAAGCTGGAAGAAAAAGCGCACAAGCTGGGCGCCAAGCTGATCGATTCCGATGGTGTTGTTCATGCTTCCGGCCATGTTTGTCATTCTGGGCGCCAGTTCGTTCCTGCATCTCATTCGTGCGTTTCAATCCTGAGGACTATTGCTATGAGCACGGTTACGTTTTCGAGCAATAGGTCTTACGGCAGGATAACGCAGATGTTCGGCGGCCTGTGGTTTTTGCTGCTGGCGCTCTTCGTCGCCGTCAAGATTGGCGCGTCGCCCGCAACTTCCTGGTCGTCGCTAGGGTCAAGTTTCCTGCTTGCCGTGTACTACGGCCTGCTGTCGCTGTTGATCATGACCCGGTCGCCTGCAAAGGCGGAGGCGGAGGGACTGCTGCCGAAAATCGCGGCATTCGTCGGCACCTACCTGCCATGGACGATCGTCCTCTTCGGCAAAACGGGCGAGGCGCTGCCGAACTTGGCGTCAACCACGTGCGTCCTGATCGGCATTATGATGACGCTCGTCACAATTCGGCATCTGGGCAGGTCCTTCAGCCTTGTCCCTCAGGCCCGCTCAGTCGTGCAGACCGGTCCTTATCGGTGGATCAGGCACCCGCTCTATCTCTCGGAAGAAATCGCGGTCGTGGGTGTCGTCCTACAGTTTCTCACGCCAGTGACGGTCGTTCTGCTGATGCTGCATATCGCAGTCCAGGTCTGCCGGATTCTTTACGAAGAAGATCTGCTTCGGCGCACCTGTCCCGAGTATGCCCGTTACAAATCGTCGCACTGGAAACTCATCCCTTACGTCTGGTGAGTGAATATGAACCAGTTGTCTATAACCGTCAGCCGATTGAATGCATGGGTACGGCTGCGCGCCGTGGGGCCCAACTCACACTACGGCCCAAAGCTGACGTTCGCCGCCATCCTAGACCATCGACCGGTCGCGAGGTATCGTCCCGATCAGTTGCCCGCGGGTCGATGCCTCGCGCTGCGCCGAATGATGGGGCCGGCCACATCGTTGATCCGCTGTCGCAAGGGCGTCGTGGCGTTCGAGTTTGTCGTTGTGGCGCCCGTCCTGTTGCTGATCCTATTCGCGATATTGTACTTGGCGATCGCGCTTAACAATTATCTCATTTTGACGGCCGCGGCGCAGCAGGGCGCGCAGATCCTGTCCTTCGGCCGCGGGACAGCGACTCCCTATTCGAAGGCCGACGCCGCTGTCACGAGCGCGGCCGTAAGTCTTACAGGCACTATCACCAAGACCGTGACGATCGGCGGCTTCGACCTGCAGCGACAACACCGGTTGCGGCGCTCTGCTCACCGCCGGCGCCATCGCCTCTGTAGCGCTCACCTATCCCTGCGATCTGACGTTCATGGGCTACAGCTTCGGTGGATCGCCGTGCACCTTGTCCGCGCAATCCGCGGCTGTTGTTCAATAAGGAGGGGAAAATGACTCGATGGATCAGCTCAATCGCGGCCAAACTCAGGAAGCCGCTGCAAGACCGCCGCGGTGTGGCCGCATGGGTGTTTGTCGTTGCGGCGGTCCCGCTCATTGGCGCAATGGGTTTCGCGCTTGACGTCGGCGTCGTCCTCAGCGCGCGACAGGCGCTGCAAGCCAACACCGCCGCGGCGGCGCTCAACGGCGCCTATAAATGGGACCTGCCGGGAGGTGTTGAAGCCGACGCGGTGAGCGCTGCCCAAACATGGGGCGCCTGCTCCGCTTCTCCTTGCGTCGCGGCACACCCCGTTCCCATGGTCAGCAACGTCACCGCCACCGCTTCCGCCGTTTGCGTCACCGCAACCGCAACATCCGGCCTGCCGACGTGCGGGGGAACCGTCAACAACGCCGTCTCGCTGACGCAGACCGCAACCGTTCCCACCTATTTCCTAAGGGTCCTCGGCATCAACTCCTGGGCCGTCTCGGCCAAGGCGACTGCGGCCAGAGCGGGCGGACCAACGAAGCCGTTGAACATCATGTTCGTGCTCGACACGACCGCGTCCATGCAAACCACAACGGACGACACCGGTTGCAAGGTTCCGGGCATTGGCAGCCCCACCAAGCTCGATTGCGCCAAATATGGTGTCCAGTTGGTCCTGAAGCAGCTCGCCCCGGCTTACGATCAGGTGGGACTGATGGTGTTTCCGGGCACGTCGGGCGCTTGGACGCCCTGCGTCGGTACGCTGAGCACAAGCAGTTCGCCAGTCAAAATCGTGCCCTACGGCACGATCGGGATGAGCTATCAGGTCAACGCTGGCGCCAGCACCGGTAATCCCCTTGCCTCCGACTACGCGATCACCCAGGGCAACTTGAATCACGCGTCGAAATTGGTCATGGCGGTCGGCGACAACAACACCACGAACAATCTGACCGGGTGTCTCAAAGCTCCGGGTGGCGAAGGAACGTTTTACGCCGACGCAATCTCAGCCGCCGAGACCGCCCTTCAGAAATATGGTTCGTCAACGGCGCAGAACGTCATCATTCTGCTGAGCGATGGCGAGGCGAATATTTCGCTCGGCTCATCCGAGATGGACGCGACCTGGCAGACGACCCCTTGCTCGCCGACCGCGTCGGTGTGCCCGTACGGGCATATCGAACAGCAATGCAACCAGGCCGTTGCGAATGGCGGGACCGCGACGAGCGCCGGAACGTGGGTCTATGTGATCGCCTATGACGCGGGCGGCGCGGGGACAGGCTGTCCAATGCAGAGCGTGACCACGGGGAAAGGAAAAAGCAAGACGACCACAAACTACTATGACAGCCCCACTTCCACAAACATCAGCGTGTGGAGTCCGTGCGCTGCGCTGCAGACCATAGCTTCGGATAAGGCTAAATTTTACTCAACAAATTCGAGCTGCAGCAGCGTCAACAAATACACAGACGTCGCAAGCCAATTTCAGCAGACCGTGATTTCGATGAGCCAGCCGCGCCTGGTGCTGTACTAGGCCCGCCGGCGATGATTGGCGGGGACCACAGCCGCGATCGGGGCGCCGATATCGGCGCGGCGCTGCAAAAGGGCAGCTCTTCGCGGTCGGGGACGGGAACCCCGGCCGCCCCTTGCAACCCGGTCTCGCCGCCGCCTTCCCCTGCGTTTTTGCCCTGTTTCCGACCTGATAACGACCTGTTCGTGACCTGTTCTGGTCGGTTTTGACCACTGTTCCGCGCCTTCTCCAGTTCGCAATTGGCGGGTTGCAAGCCTCGCAAAAGCTTGACATGACATGACTTTCCTGAACGGAGGGCCGGCGCGGGGCCAAGAAAAGGCCCTGCTAGCAGGTGTTCGGACGGGCCGATCGTCGGGTTTGACCGGCCTCCCGGCGTGGGGTACTTCACTAACGAATCTATGGGTGCTGCGGACAACTGATTCGGACGACGCGAAGGGTTGCGTGCGTCCGTCGGGCGAGGGCACTCGATGAGAAGCGAAAGCAAGCGGGCATGGGGCGGCTGACCAACGGGATCCCTTCCGCATCCGCCGTAGCGACGGGTTTCCTTAGGGCCGCGATGGCGGCTTTGCTGATCATCGGGCTGGCCGGCTGTCAGCCGACCGCGACGCCGACCCCGATCCCCGATGCGGTCACCGGGCAGAACCCGGGCGACATCCAGTACTACCCGTCGGACGAGCCGGTGAAATTGGGCATCCAGCGCTTTTACGAGGGCAATTTCGGCCTCGCCCAGCATTACTTCCAGGACGCCGTCGAGAAGGTGCCCAAGGACGCGACCGCCTGGGTCGGACTGGCGGCGAGCTACGATCGCCTGGGGCGGTTCGATCTCGCCGATCACAGCTACGCCGCCGCGGTCAAGCTGGTCGGCCATACCCCGAGCATCCTGAATAATGAGGGGTACTCCTATATGCTGCGCGGGCAATTGGTGAAGGCCCGGGCGAAGTTCGACGACGCGCTGAGGCTCGATCCGGGCAACGCGACGGCGACCAACAATCTCGCATTGCTCAACCAGAGCGTTCATTTCGTCGAGCGCGCGTCGGACGGGGAGCCATGCGGGAGCGTCGAGTGCGTGCAGTGAGGGCGCGCGAATTGGCCCAAGGGTGGAGGGTTTCCCAGTGAGGCACGACCAATGGCCGGCGGCGTCGGCAAGGCGCGGCGGCGGGCGGCCCGGGCGCGTGGCGGGTCTTTGCGGCCTCACGGCTGCGGCCATCGCGACCGCCAGCCTGACGTTCAGCGGGTCGTGGGAAGCCGCCCGGGCGCAGATCATCGAGGACGCGCCCGTCCGCCATATCACTGTGACCCTCAACAAATCGAAAACCCTGACGTTCAAGGCGCCCTTCACCTCGGCGGTGATCGGCTCGCCCGACATCGCCGACCTCCTGCCGATGACCGACCACACGCTTTACGTGCAGGGCAAGAAGGTCGGCACCACCAACATTTCGGTGTTCGGCGCCGACAAGCGCCTAGTCGCGGTCGTCGACCTCGAGGTGTCGCTCGACGCCGCCTCGCTGCACAGCCGGATCGCCGCCAGCACCGGCTCCGGAAACATCAACGTCGCCAGCGCCAACGGCGAAGTGGTGCTGAGCGGCGAAGCCAGCGACGCGGTCTCGGCGGCGCGAGCGGTCGACGTCGCCAAGGCCCTTTCGCCAAGGGACCAATCGGGCAATGGGGCGCCCGTGATCAACGCCATGCGGGTCGCCCCGACCCAGCAGGTGATGCTGAAGGTGCGCTTTCTCGAGGTCGACCGCACGGCGGGCCGCGATCTCGGCGTCAACTTCTTTGGCGGCAACAAGAACGGGATCGGCGTGTCGGGGTTGGGCGCGGTTTCGCAATCTCCAACCGCCTCCGCTGGCTCTATCACGGGAACATCTTCGACCGGCGCCCAGACCACCGCCGCTGTCCAGGCCCAGACCATCGGCGTCAACGGGCCCACCATTACCGGGACCAATGGCGGCGCCGATGTCACCGGCACCGTCGTCCCCCTTCTGAGCGGCCTCTTTGCCGGAGCGGCGTCCGGCGCCACGCCGTTCGGCGCCGTCCTGGCGCAGGTCATCAACACGCACGGCCTGCAGGTCAACGCCCTGATTTCGGCGCTGGAGGACAAGGGGCTGGTCAAGACCCTCGCCGAGCCCGATCTCGTCTCCCAATCCGGCGAGAAGGCGAGCTTTTTTGCCGGCGCCCAAGTCCCCATCCCGACGGTGCAACCCGGCACCATCGGCACGACGCCGACGGTCACGGTCAACTACTATCCCTGTGGCGTGACGCTCAATTTCGTCCCGACCGTGCTGAACAACGGCCTGATCAACGTCCACCTCGGCCCGCAAGTCTGCCAGGTCGCCAGCACGACCTCGGTCGTCGTCAACGGAACGACCATCCCGGAGCTGAACACCCGCAGCGCCGACACCACGGTCGAACTGCGCGACGGCCAGAGCTTCGCCATCGCCGGCCTGCTGCAGGCCCAGGACGTCAACCAGCTTTCGCAACTGCCGTGGCTCGGCAACGTTCCGGTGCTCGGCGCGCTGTTCCGCTCGACGAACTACCAGAAGTCGGAGACCGATCTCGTCGTCATCGTCACCGTGCATCTTGTCAGGCCCGTGCCGCCCGGCAAGCATCTCGCGACGCCGTTCGACAACACGCTGTCCGCCAACGACATCGACCTCTTCCTGATGGGGGACACCGAACGGAAGAAGAAATACACCGAGTTCGTCACCGGGGGCGGCGGCCTGCAGGGACCTTACGGCCACATTCTGGAGGCCAAGTGATGCGTGCGCGGTCGCTCCAGCTTGTCGCGGCGCTCGAGCCTTGCGGCGCCGCTCTGCGCCTGCAATCCCGCCGGCTATCCCACCTGCTACCGGGTCGAGTGCCCCTATCCGCCGGTCTATCAGAACAGTTACGCCGGCTATATCCCGGCCTATGCTCCCGGCCGACCGGCCTTCGGCGAGGCGCCGTACGACGATCCCTTCTCCGATTATACCCAACGCAGCCTGACGATCTCGCCAGGGGCCGGCAATGCTCAGGCCGCGAATCTGGCGCTGCAGACGGCCACGCCCTGGCCTCGCTACTCGAACGACACCAACATACCCGGCAATGGCGCGCAAATGGTGAAGGCAGTCCACGACTTCGAGAGCGGAAAGAGACCTCCGCTCGAGTCCACGGGTGGCGGCGGCCCAGCGATCCAGATTAACAATAATAATGGCGGTACACCCCCCACTTCCGAATAAGCGGGCAGTCGCACTGTTGTCCGCCAACGAACCGGGGCGGCGTCGTATTGTATTGTCTGATGCGAGGTGGCTGAGAGCGTTGCGGCGTCTCGTTTGGGACATTTTCACCAGATCCGCGGAGCGGCCCCGCTATATTCCCAAAGGAATTCGAAGAGCCTCCTACGGGTGTCGTCTCTTTGGTTCGCGACTGCCCTGATTGTTCTGATCGCACTCGAAGTGCCCTCGGAAACAGGTCGTATATTGGAGAGATTTCGGCGCCGACATCGTTGCTGGGTGGCTTGGGCAGATTGTCTTTCTAGTGTACTTATCGACGCGGCGATTGGGAGCATCGCCGGCGCGACGCGCTGGCTGCACACCGCCTCGACGCTGACCCACACGTTCTATCGCGCCGGCGAGCCCCGCTCGGCCGTGCCCGAGTTCGAGGGCGGCGTTGTGGTCCGACCACTGGCGCGCTTACTACGCCCTCGAAAACGTCCTTCACGCCTTCTTCAACGCCCATCTCCTGCGCGAGCTTCAGGCGGTCAGCGAATTCGACAAGGAGCCCTGGGCCGAGGCCTTGCGCACGACGCCGCTCGACGCCAACGAGGCCGTGCAAAAGGCCAAGGCCCCAGGGGGCCTCGGCGCTCCCTCGCGAAATCGTCAAGGCGTTCGAGGACCGGTATTGGGCCGCCGTCCGGGAAGGCCTCGCCCTGCACAGGAGCCTGCCGACCTTCGATCCCTCGATGAACCCGAAAAAGCGCAAGAAGCAGCGGCCCGCTCACAATCTCCTCATCCGCTTAAAGACCTTCAAGGACGCGACCCTCCGGTTCCTCACCGACTTCACCGTTCCCTTCACCAACAACCTCGCCGAGCAGGATTTGAGGATGATGAAGGTCAGGATCAAAATCTCGGGCGGCTTGCGCACCCTGCAGGGCGCCGCCGATTTCGCAGCACTGCGCTCCATGATCTCGTCGGCCCGAAAGCAGGGCCTCGACATCCTCAAAGCCCTGACCCTCGGCCCCGAACGCCTGGCCGTCGAACTCAAGCTCTGAGCCGCGACTTCCCTCCACCTCCCTTCGCAACGCAATCAACGACCCGAACGACCACAAATGGTCCGCCGGCCGGCTTGGCAGTTACCTCATGTCGGTGTCCTGAAGACGACGGACTCTCACTCAATTCGTGGGATCGAGAAGGAGGCAGGTCAGGCTAGAACACGATCCGGTTGGTATGTATTTTGTGCGGATGGTTCGCACCGGAGCTGTATGGGCCAGAACGCGCTCGCCTTGGACGTCACCGGAGGCGCGATCGTCATATCAACGAACGCATTCGGTATTGGCTAGTAACCTTCCGGCCACCTTTCACGTGATATTTTACCTTGAACTCGTGCGACGAGGAGCCCGTGATGCCGCGTCCTGCTCTGTATAAGTCGATCCTGCTTGCTGTCTTTGGCGCCCTTCAGATCGCCGACGTCATCACCACCAAGCAGGTGCTCGCCAACGGCGGGTGGGAGGCAAATCCCCTCGGTGTTTTGGCGATGACGCACCTCGGCGCCTATTGGCCGATCCCGAAGCTCGCACTAATGGCAGTGTGCATAGCCGTCATGATCCGATGGAGGCCGAGATATATAGCGTCCCTAATGGCGCTAATGGGAATCGTCGTCGCTAACAACGCCCTGTGGGCGTATTCATAAGGGCAAAAATCGGCAAGGCGTTCGGTCGGACTTGTTTCCCCGGTCAAACTCGACCAGACGATGGCTCGCGTCGGTCTCGACGATCTCGACGCCGGGAATCGCCTCCGCGACCGCGCGAACGATCGTCGTCCTGCAACTGCCGCCCTTGTCCTGGGCCACCAAGAGCTCACGAGTCATTCCGAGTTCCTTTCTGAAGAGTTTCGAGTATTTTTCGTAGTTTTCCTGACGAAGGGCGTCGTCGACATTTGGCGAAGCGAGAGACATGGACGGCGAGGCGCCCTTGATAAGTTCTTTCGCCAGCCGCAACGGCGGAGTGGGAGCATCGACTGGCGGCCTCTCGACGAAGACGTCTCCACGTTCATTCCGAAGGACCGTTTTCGCGAGCCCTTTTCGTCTGCTGCCGCCGCACCGATGCGATCAGCGCGGTTAAACGCTTGCCGGTGAGGGGGGCCCCGTTGCCCTGAATGACCCCTTGCTTGGCGAGGGCTGCCGCGATTTCAACCCACGTGGCGCCAGCATCGTGTCGGCGTTGCAGCGCATCGATCTGACCACGGACAACGTCCATGGCCCCGGTGCGGCGACGTCCGCCCGGACCAATATCTACCGGCCGCTCGGACTTCGCGGCGCGGAGATGGGCGTCCAGCTTAACCAGATCGATCTTCACCCGCTGACAGGTAGCCGACCCCCGTAAACATCCTGCGCGTGAGCCGGAAAGGAGTTGATCGTGGCCAATTACGGGCCATTAAGGACCAACGTGGACCACAGGAGCACCACTGGGGACCACAAGAGGACCATTGAAGATTACAGAATGACCACAGGAGGACTACCAAAAGACCATAAAAATTATCACGCACACCCCACGCACTGAAGCGCCCAATCACGACGCCTTGGGGCTCTGGATGCGAGAACTGGGCAACGCCCAGTCAAGGGCCTGCCAAGATGAACGCCGGCAAGCTGCCGGTCTGTCATCGGCCAAGAGGACCTTCTTCCTCGGCCAGCTCGACGGCATGGTGGTAGCGGAGCCGAGACCTTTGGAGGTTTCGTCGGTGGGAGGCTGGCAACGAGCAAGTGAAGGCCACTCCCGACCTCGGGTACCCGCCGCCGCACCCTGGGGTGCACAGGTGTGGAAAATAAAAAGGAAACAAAACGAAGCATTTCGCAGCAAAACGCAGCAATCCGAGGCTGCCTCGGATTGCTTCGAAATGCCTTGGTCTCTCGCGCAAAATAAGCTTCGCCTGTGCGGAGGCAACGATCCGGACAAAGCGACGCGAGGCGGTCCTGGGCAATTGAGGTCGAACTGGATTGCCACCTCCTACGAGACCGCCAGCGGGGGAAGACGCAGGCGGCTACTAACGAGAAGAGCGATGGTTGCGCTTGGTCCGAGAAAAAGGCGGAGACTCCCGCTTTTGGACCCATGGCAGGAGTTGCACCGGACGCGGCATGAGTTCCGAGGTCACGACGGGAACCTTGTCTACGATTTCGGACAACGTCTCGATTTCGAATGCATCGCAATAGCGCTCGGAAGTTTCGGTTGCGCCCACATGCCCGAGCAGATCGCCACGCTCTTCCTCGGTAATCCTCCGCTGCTTCAACGCGTCTCCGAATCCGCGACGCAGACTGTGGATGACGAACCCTGCTTCATCGGTATCCGCAGCCGTTAGCGCCGGTTTGAATTCACGGTAGAACCGATCGCCCATCGGAGATTTGCTGGAGGGAGAATAGAGGTCGGGAAAGAGCCTCGCGTATCCGAGCTTTTTGATCGCAGCCAAGTATTCCAGAAATCCCAGACGAACCAACTCGGCATGCAGCGGAACATTGCGCTTCGACTGCGGATTCTTCAGGCGACGAAGCTTGTTTGGGGCCAGATGGATATAAGGGATCGACCCGTTGTCGATGATGATGTCGTTGGGCGCCAACCCGCAGAATTCCTCCCGACGGCCGCCACCATAATACAGCAGCATCGGCACGAAATACAGCGCCCGATGAAACACCTCGGGTCCGGACTCAAACGGCTCCGTCCAGGACTTGCAGCCGGTGAACAGAGGCAATGCGAACACGCGGGCGGCTGTGTCCTTTTTGAGCGTCGGGCGGGCGTTGCGCGCGCGATCGTCCTTTGAGTTGCGGGCGCGCAGACGGGTCGTGCTTAGGTCCGGGTCGAGGCGCACGCCCTGGCCGCGGGCGTAGTCGAGCAACTGATTGAGAAACGTGAGATGGCGGTTCAGCGTTGGCGGTTGAACGCCGCGCTCCTTCTCAGGCTTGCCCTTGGCGATCCTGCGCAATTCGGCGATGGTCCGGCTCTCGTCGGCGACGCTCTTGCCGTAATGCGTGTAGATGTCGAACTGGAGAAAATTGATGAACCTCGCAAGATGCGCCTGGCGCAGCGCCCCGAGGCCCCCGACGTCGCACTCCTCGGCCATGAAGCGCTGAAAAAGGTCGTAGAGACGCGAAGCCTGCTTCGCCGTCTTTTCGTCCCAGGCATGCTCCTTGGTGATGCGCTGGCGCCCGAGCAATTCGCCGAGCGTGACGATCCCGTCGTCGAACGGGGTCGGCGTCGCCGAAGCGGCGGCCGGGGCAGGGACCGCGAGGGAAGGCGAGGGATCCCCAAAGTCGGCGACCCCTTCGCGGTCTTGTCGGGCCGGTCCTGAGTTCCCGCGCAGCGGCGCCGGCGACACCTCTGCCACACGCCGGTCCGCGTCGGCGCGGATGAGACCGGCGACCAACACGTCGTCGTCGCGGCGCTCGGCGCGGTAGCGGGCGGCGGTCTGTTCGAGTGCGAGCCGCATGCCGCGGAAATAGATCTGCTGCGCCTGCGCAATGTTGGCGGCAATGGGCTCGGCGTTCTGCGCCTCCAGCAAGGGGCGGAGAATGTGGAGCTTGGTCGGGACCAATTCGTTGTCCTGAAGGCGGTTCAGGTGCGCGACGATGGCTTCGATATCCTTCTCGTCGAAGCCGTCGGCAAGGATGGCCTCACGATCTTCGTCCGACACCTGGGCGCTCGGGCCCTTGGACTCGAGCAGGCGGTAGACCCAGGCCGTGCGGAGATCGTCGCGTTCGGCCCGACCGCGGTTGAAGCCCCGCGCGAGCTTCTCGACGGCGGCGACGCGCTCCAGCTTGGCCAGATGATGCATCAGAACGTCGCGGAACATGCCGTCGAGTTGAGGTTGCGTCAGGAGGCGGGCGTCGGGCATCGTGGTCAGGTCGTCGAGTAAGGCGTCAAGCTGCGCCGCGAGGCTGCTCGCCTGTTTCGGGCTGAAGGTGCGCAGGCTGATGAGGACATGAGCCCGAATCTGGCAAGCGACAAGCGCTTTCGGCATCTTACGGCGCCAGTAGTAAACGCCGTTTCGACGGAGGAGATGAGCCGCGGCCGGCATTGAGCGCCCTCAAGGTGTGGCGCCGAGGTGTGGCGCCCAGGTGTCGCAGCGCTGCGATTCAGCGCCCCGCCTGGGGACGTTCTCTTTCCATTTCAGGGACTTAGAGAGGTCTGGCTGGGGCGGGAGGATTCGAACCTCCGTATGGCGGAATCAAAATCCGCTGCCTTACCACTTGGCGACGCCCCAATCCGCCGCCGGCATCAAAGGGGCCCGGCGGAAAGCGGGGCGGACAATAGTTCGCGCGCGCGCGCGCCGCAATGCCGCAACCGGCGAAATATGGCTGCACCGCGCTTTGCTGGAGCACATGGCTGTCGCGTCGAAAAGCGCTCGGCCAATCGGCGTGGGCCGACCGAATTGCGATGGCCTGCGCACAGCCGTTGTCGGTGAGATGGGTCGGTAGCGTCGGTGGCTGCGGTCGAGAGCGATCGCGGCTATAGGACCGATCAGTAATCGCGGTTAAAGGACCGATCAGCGATCGCCGCGCGACGAAAGGCGCGACGCGGCCTCACAGCCGCCCGGTCGGCTCTGCGCCGGTCAGGAGCGACTTCAACTCGGCCCCACCCGCCATCAGTTCGGTCACCTCGCCGATCGTGCGTTCGTTCTTGTCGAATTCGGCCAGCGACCGGCCACGGCGCAGAACCATGAACCGATCTCCCGAGGCGTAGGCGTGGTAGGCGTTATGCGTGATGAACAGGACGGCCACGCCGCGCGACCGCACCTTGTCGATCAAACGCAGGACGGTCGCGGATTCCCGGACGCCGAGCGCCGCTGTCGGCTCGTCGAGCACAAGAACGCGCGCGCCGAAATGGACCGCCCGCCCGATCGCCAGCGCCTGCCGCTCGCCGCCCGACAGCGTCCCGACCAGTTGGGCGCCGTCGGTGACGCGGCTGATACCGAGATCCTTGAGGCTCTGCAACGCCATCCGCGACGCCTCGTCGAGGTCGAGCCGACGGAAGAGACCGCGTCCCTTCTGCGGCTCGGCCGCCAGAACGAAGTTACGCGCGACGCTCATCAGGGGGAGCGTCGCGACCTCCTGATAGACGGTCGCGATTCCCTTTTCGCGCGCATGGCGCGGACTCGAGAAATGCACGACCTCCCCATCCACCAGCACTTGCCCTTTGGTCGGCGTCTCCACCCCGGTGAGGATCTTGATCACGGTCGATTTGCCGGCGCCGTTCTCGCCGAGGAGGCAGAAGACTTCGCCCGGTCGGAGCTCGAGCGAAAGGTCGGCGATCGCCGTCACGCCGACGAAGCGTTTTGTGACCTCGCGAAGCTCGACGATCGGAACGCCCATATCACGCCCTCCCCATCGCCAGTTGCCGCAGCCGGTGGTTGGCGAGAACGGCGAGCAGGAGCAGAAGCCCGACGAACAGGTTGGCGAGATCGGTGTTCCAGCCGAGGAAGAACACGCCGAGCGAGACGATGCCATAGGTCAGCGCGCCGAACATGGTGCCGACCGGAGAGCCATAGCCTCCAGTGAGCAGCACGCCGCCGATGACGGCGGCGGCGATCCCGGTGAACACGTATTGCGAGCCGAGGGTGATGTTGCCGTTCTGGAAAGTCAGCGTCTCGTTGACGCCGGACAGCACGGCGGCGAGCGCCGTGCACACGAACAGAACGATCTTCACCGTCGCGACCGGCACCCCGGCGAGGCGCGCCGTCTCCGCATTGCCGCCGGCGGCATAGACCCAGTTTCCGAAGGCGGTGCGCTGCATGACATAGGTCGCGATGATCGACAGGACGATCCAGTGAACGATGGAAATGTGGAATTCCATGAATTTCGAGGCGAACACCGCCTGCGCGGAGCCCGACGGCACCGCCGAGATGCTGGACGAGCCTGTCAGCGCAATGGAAATCCCGAGCATTCCGCCTGAGATCATCAGCATCGTCGCCAGCGTCACGATGAAGGACGGTAGCCTGGTGCGAACGACGATGATCCCGTTGATCGCTCCGGCCGCCGCGCCGACCGCAAAGGCGATCGTGACTCCGACCCAAGGGTTGAGCGAATAGTAGCCCGAGCAGATCGCCACGATCATCGACGCCACGCCGACCACGGAGCCGACCGACAAGTCGAACTCGCCGCCGATCATCAGCATCCCGACGGGCAGCGCGACGATGCCGAGGTCGGCGGCGGTGTCCAGCCAATTGGCGGTCCCGAGGGGCGAAAGGAATCCATTCTGGCCGGCGGCCACGGCGAAGAAAATGAACACCAGCAGGGCCGAGACGACCCCGCCCGATTCTGGGCGCAGCAGCGCGCTCATGAGCGCGCTGCGGCGTCGAGCGGGCGGAAGCGAGCCATCGTCATCGGCGCGCCCGGGAACCGTCGCGCCCGAGCTCTCGTCGTCGGCTCTTGCTTCCATTCCCGTCGCCAACGCTCCTGTCGCGGAAAGGCTCCTCCGCGCCAATGGACTCACTTCGAGCCGATCACATTCGGGTAGGTGTCGAAGACTTTGAGGATCTTCGCGATGTTCGTCTTGTCGACCACGCTCGGGCCAGTCGACACCGGGCCCACTGGCGCAAGCCCGTACTTGGCGTAGAGAGTGGCGAAAACAACCCCGAAATAGCCGTCGAGATAGGGCTGCTCGTTGATCAGGAAGTCGATCTTGCCGTTCTGGATCTCCTGCAGGGCGACACGCGATATCTCCATCGTCCCGATATGGACCTTACCCGTGAGTTGGGCCGCGTCGACCGCCGCGGCCGCCGCCGTGCCGACCGCCGCGTTCTCGGTGAAGACGCCATCGACGTCTTTGTGGGACTGCAGATAGGCGCCGATATCGCGGCTGACTTTCGCCTGATCCGTCGAATTGGCGGTGGGCAGCTCGAGATTGGCGGTCATCACGCCGATCTCCTTGGCCTTCTCCGCGAGGCCCTTGCAGATCGTCTGCAAGTACGGATTGCCGGGGACGTTGATGACGCACAGGATCGCCTTGGAGCCCGCCTTGGCGAGCCGGTCCGCGGCGACTTTGCCGACCTCCAGGCCCTGTTGACCGACAAAGCCGAAGGCGCCGTCGGCCTGCCACTGATCCTGTCCCGACTGGTCGACGTAAACGGGAATACCGGCCGCGATCGCCTGCTTGATGTAGGGGTCGACCACGCTGGTCACGAAGTCGCCCACCACGATGGCGTCGGGCTTCTGCGCGATCGCGGTCTGCATTGTCCGGGCCGAAGTCGCCTCGATGTCGGCTTCGTCGATCGGAATGTAATTGAGCTTGACGCCCAGAGCCTTCGCCGCGTCAAGCGCGCCTTGATAGAGAGGCGGGAAGAACGAGTCGTTGAGCGGGCCGGATACGAAAGCAATAGAAATGGGTTTGTCCTCGGCCGAGGCCGAAGTAGCGGCGGCGGCCAGCGCCAGCGCCGATGCTCCAGCGCCAATGGCGAGACGACGGGCGGCTCTCAGGATCATGACGTTCCTCCACTCTTAAAGCCCGTGTCCCGGCGCGCCCTTTGGCGCTTGGCGGCGGATGAGGCCATTGTCGGGCGGGCCGCAATTTGGTAGTGGATTTGTCAGACATCGTCAACAGGCAGGGCCGTTAATGTCAGCGGATTGTAGGGAGTCTCATGGCGCTTTTGATTGAACGGAAGGCCCTCGGTCGAGCCGACGGGATAATTGCGGCGGACTTGTCCGACAAGATGAACGCCTTGGAACCGGAGCAGCAATACGCCGACGACGGATCCTTCGATCTCGGCCGGATGCGCCTGTGGATCGACGAATATTCCAAGCTGGCGGCGCGCGGCGCCGAGGTCGAGGGGCTCGCGCACGAGGACAGGACCATCGATACGCCGTCGGGCCCGGTCGCAATCCGGGTCTACAATCCCCGCGAGCGCGCGCCCGCGTTGGTATTTGTCCACGGCGGCGGCTGGGTCATGGGCGGCGTGCGCAGCCACGACCATATCGCCCGCTGGATCGCCGCCGAGACCGGCGGCCGGGTCATCCAGATCGAATACAGCCTCGCCCCCGAGCATCCCTATCCCGTGGCGATCCACGAGATCGTCGCCGTGCTCGGTGCGCTCATGGACGAGATCGGCAGCGCACCGATCCTGGTCGGCGGCGATTCCGCCGGGGCAAATCTCGCCGCCTCGGCGATCTTGCGTCTCCCCAAGGCCTTGCGCAGCCGGATCGTCGGTTTCGTCTCGATCTACGGGGCCTACGCCCCGGAGATGAACCTTTCGTCGCACCGGCTTTACGGCGATGGACGATTTGGGCTCTCGGAGCCGCAAATGCGATGGTTCTGGAACCTTTACGCCCCGCAGCTGCCGCCGGAGGCGCGGGCGAAAGAGCTGAGCCCGCTCACCGCCGATCTCGCTGATTTTCCGCCGACCCTCTGCGTTGGAGCCGAATGCGATCTCTTGCTCGACGACACGCTTGCGTTTTACGGCGAGCTGACGAAGGCCGGAATCGACGTCTCGCTGTCGCTCTGGTCCAGCCTTCCGCACGGCTGCATGCATTTCGTCGGCGCGGTCGCCAGCGTCACCGAGGCCGCCGGGTCGATCGTACACTACCTCAAAGCGCGCGGCCGCGGGCAGGGCAGTCGCTCGGGCGCGCCGGCTGTCGAAGCGCTAGCGAACGCCCAGGCGGGGTGGGAGCGGGGCAGGGCGGGCGCCGCCCTGAACGAGGTCGCGCTGCTTGACGTCGAACCCCTGTTTTCGTCGAGCCGCTCCCGCCTGCACGGCTCGCTCGCGCATCGGATCGCGGGCGATATCATCAAAGGCGCCACGCCCTCGGGGTCGCTTCTGCCTCGCGAGGAAAGCGCCAGCGAGGCGTTTGGCGTGTCGCGCAGCGCCTATCGCGAGGCGATCCGGACGCTCGCCGCCAAGGGCATGGTGTCGGCGCTGCCGAAGGTCGGAACCCGTGTCGCCCCGCGGTCTGGCTGGCACATTCTGGACCCGGACGTTCTCGAGTGGCATTTCGACCTGGCGGCTGACGAGACTTTCATCCGCGACCTCTTCGAGCTCCGAAAAATTGTCGAGCCGAGCGCCGCCGCGCTGGCCGCGCTGCGCAGGAACGACGCGCAGCTCTCAGAGCTCGCCGACGCGCTCTCCGGTATGGCGCGCGCCAATCCGCGAACGGGGGCCTGGCTGAACGCGATTGTCGCCTTTCATCACGAGCTCTTGATCGCGGGCCGCAACGAGGCGCTCTCCTCGTTGTGGCCGGCGATCCAGACGACGCTTCGCTGGTCAATTCGACTGCAGATGATGTTGCCGACGCTGAGCCTCGCCCACGACCCGGTCGCCGATCATGCACGCGTGTTCGAGAAGGTCGCGTCGCAGAGCGCGGAAGGCGCCCTGACCGAGACGGCGCTGCTTGTCGAAGCGGCGCTGGCGGACACGCTGTCTCACTTGCAGCGTATAAGCGCGATCCGGATCGTCTGACGTTTCCGGGTGCTTGCGCTCGCGGCAGGGAGGCTCGATTTCGCGACGAGCCCGCCCGGGCGTCGCCTTCCGTCCCTCCCGCCGATCAAGCGACGCCGTGTCACTTGGGCCTCAGATCGAGGCCGACGCCCTTGTTGACGAACTCGAGCGTGTAGGCCCCCTTGTAGTCGGTCTTCGCTTCGACCATGCCGATCTCGACCATCATGTCAAAAAAGTCCTTCCACCGAGCGTCGGTCATCGCGCCGATGCCGAGCTTCAGCGTATCGCCGGAGTCGACGATGCCGCTTTCCTTCAGCTTGGCGATGGAGAAGGCGATCTGCGCGTCGGTGATGTCGGGATTGTCGCTCTTGATCAGCGCGTTGGCCTTCGAGCCGTCGCCGTAGAGATAGTGATACCAGCCGATCGCCGAGGCGTCGACGAAACGCTGCACGAGGTCCGGCGCCTTCTCGACAAGCTCAGTGCGCGCGACGATCAGGGTCGCGTAGGTCGAATAGCCGTAGTCCGCCAGCAGGAACACGTTGGGCTTGAACCCGCCCTGCCGCGCGATCTCGAACGGCTCGGCGGTCGCATAGCCCTGCTGGAGCGACATTTTGTTGGCGATGAACGGCGCCGAGTTGAAATTGTAGGGCCGGACGTATTCGTCCTTGAAGCCGTAGGCGAGCCTCAACCAAGCGTAGAAGGTGTTGATCGACCCCGCTCCGAGATAAACGGGCTTCGCGCCTGGCAGCGCCTTCCACGCATCGAGCCCGACGCCGGGATGCGACATCAGGATCTGCGGGCTCTTCTGGAAGTCGGCGGCGACGGCGATCAGCGGCAGCTTGCTCTCGGCCGAGAGGAGATTGCCGATCATGTCGCCGCCCATGAAGAAATCGAGCTTGCCGAACAGCAGCAGAAGGCCGCCGTTCGCCTGCGGGCCGCCGGGCACGATCGTCACCTCGAGCCCATAGTTCGCGTAAGTTCCATCGGCGAGGGCCTGGTAGAAGCCGCCGGCCGCGGGGTCCGCGAGCCAATTGGTGCCGAAGCGCACCTTATCGAGCGCGAGGGCGGGGGCTGCTAGGCCGACAAGCCAAGCCAGAGCGGCAATTATCGCAAGGCGCATCGACTTCCCCCAACTGGGCGGTAGTGCTCCGCCTCCCGCTGTCGGAGAAGTCTCGCGCCGCGCGGAAGCGGGGTCAACTCGACGGCGAGCCCAGGGGAGGACTTCGCCTCGACCTGTCACTTGCGTTCCCGGTTGCTCAGCGCAAGCGGCGGGATGAGGGTTTCGGCCCAATTCGCCGAGCGCCGCCGAGGCTTTCGATCGCGCGGCAGCCTCGACGCGACCAATTGTGGCCGCGCTGGCTCAAGCGCGGCGGCGCGATCAGCGATCGCGCCTACTGCGCGCGATTCGAAGCAAGCGCAAACGACTAAGGGCTTGATTGAAATGGTCGGAGTGAGAGGATTCGAACCTCCGACCCCCTCGTCCCGAACGAGGTGCGCTACCAGACTGCGCTACACTCCGACATGGCCATCGAACGCGGCGTTCGGAGCGGCCAGAGCGGCCTTATAGTGGGGCTGCTTGCGGCGCGCAAGCCCGCGCCGCCGGCGAAAGCCGCGAACGGCAGAAACAGCCTTGTCACCCGCACGCCGTGAGGGCTAAGCTTCCCTTGCATGGAAATTCATGCCAGCGCGTAAGGCCGAGGGGAGCGGTGCGCGCAAGGCAGGCTTCAAAAATCGCTGAGAGGAGCGCCTATGTCTTTTGGTCTCAAAACCCTCGCGCTTGCCGCGGCCTTGGCCGCTGCGACCGGCGCGGCGCGTGCGGACGATGTGAAAGTCGCCTTGATTCGCGGCCTCACCGGCCCGCTGCAGGCCTACGCCAAGCAGACCGAGACCGGGTTCATGATGGGGCTCGAATACGCCACCAAGGGCACGATGATGGTCGACGGACGCAAGATCGTCGTCATCACCAAGGACGACCAGTCGAAGCCCGATATCGCCAAGACGGCGCTGACCGAGGCTTACGAGGACGATGGCGCCGATATCGCCGTCGGCACGACCTCCTCGGCCGCGGCGCTCGCCATGCTGCCGGTCGCCGAGGAGCACAAGAAAATCCTGATCGTCGAGCCTGCCGTCGCCGACGACATCACCGGCTCGAAGTGGAACCGCTACATCTTCCGCACCGCCCGCAACTCGTCGCAGGACGCGATTTCCAACGCGGTGGCGATCGGCAAGCCCGGCGTGAACATCGCGACGCTGGCGCAGGACTACGCCTTCGGCCGCGACGGCGTCGCCGCCTTCAAGGAGGCGCTCGCCAAGACGGGCGCCAACCTCGTCGCCGAGGAATACGCGCCGCCGAACACGACCGACTTCACCGCTCCCGCCCAGCGCCTGTTCGACGCCCTCAAGGACAAACCGGGCAAGAAAATCATCTGGATCATCTGGGCCGGCGCCGGCGACCCGCTCGACAAGCTCGCCGATCTCGATCCCGGCCGGTACGGCATCGAACTCTCGACCGGCGGCAACATCCTCCCGGCGCTGGCCGCCTACAAGCGCTTCCCCGGCCTCGAGGGCGCCGCCTATTATTACTACGGCATCCCCAAGAACCCGGTGAACGACTGGCTGGTCGCCGAGCACGAGAAGCGCTTTCACGCCCCGCCGGACTTCTTCACCGCAGGCGGCTTCGCCGCCGCAGAAGCGCTGGTGACCGCGCTCGAGAAAGCGAAGTCGACCGACACCGAGAAGCTGATTTCGACCATGGAGGGCATGGAGTTCGACACGCCCAAGGGCCCGATGATCTTCCGCAAGGAGGACCATCAGGCGCTGCAGTCGATGTACGCCTTCAAGATCAAGGTCGACCCCAACGTCGCCTGGGGCATCCCCGAGCTCACCCGCGAGCTCACCATCAAGGACATGGACGTCCCCATTCGCAACAAGCGATGACCCCGTCGCTCGAGACCCGCGACCTGACCATCCGGTTCGGCGGCCATGTCGCGGTCGACCACGTCACCTGCGCCTTCCGGCCCGGCGAGCTCACCGCCATCGTCGGGCCGAACGGCGCGGGCAAGACCACCTATTTCAACCTGATATCGGGCCAGCTGCGCGCTTCCGACGGTTCGGTCATGATCGAGGGCGAAGACGTCACGCGTCTCAGCGCTCCCGAGCGCACCCGGCTCGGACTCGGGCGGGCGTTCCAGCTGACGAACCTCTTCCCCCGCCTCAGCGTCGCCGAGAACGTCCGGCTGGCGGTTCAAGCCCGCGCCGGCGTGCATTACGACATGCGCCGCCCTTGGGCGAAGCGCCGCGATCTGATCGACCGGGCCGAGGCCGTGCTCGCGACCGTGGGGCTCGGCGCGAGGCGCGACGCGCCCGCCGCCGATCTGCCGCACGGCGATCAGCGCAAGCTCGAGGTCGCGATGATGATGGCGCTCGAGCCCAAAGTCTACATGTTCGACGAGCCGACCGCGGGCATGAGCGTGGACGAGGTCCCGGTGGTGCTCGACCTGATCGCCAGTCTCAAGACGGATGCGACTAAGACTATCCTGCTCGTCGAGCACAAGATGGACGTCGTCCGCTCGCTCGCCGACCGCATCATCGTGCTGACCAACGGCCAGCTCGCCGCCGACGGCGACCCGGCGACGGTGATCGCCTCGCCGGTCGTGCAGGAAGCCTATCTCGGGATCGCCCCGGAGAGGGCGGCATGAGCGCCAGGCTGACGCTCGAAGGCGTCCACACCCACATCGGTCGCTACCATATTCTCCAGGGCGTCGATTTCGACGCGCCGGGGGGAAAGACGACGATGTTGCTCGGCCGCAACGGCGCCGGCAAGACGACGGCGCTGCGCACCGTCATGGGCCTCTGGCGCGCCTCGAAGGGGCGCATCGCGCTCGGGGGCAGGGCGTTGCAGGGCCTTGCGGCGAGCGACGTCGCGCGGCTCGGCGTCGGCTACGCTCCCGAGACGATGGCGATCTTTTCCGACCTTACGGTCCGCGAAAATCTCGTCCTCGGCGCGCGTCAGGGACCGCTCGACGATCAGCGCCTCGACTGGATCTTCGGCTTCTTCCCGGCCTTGAAAAAGTTCTGGCTGTCGCGCGCCGGATCGCTCTCGGGCGGACAGAAGCAGATGCTGTCGATCGCCCGCGCGATTGTCGAGCCGCGCGAACTGCTGCTGATCGACGAGCCGACCAAGGGCCTCGCGCCGGCGATCGTCGGCGCGCTGATCGACTGCCTCAGGGAGATCAAGGCGACGGGTGTGACGATCCTGCTGGTCGAGCAGAATTTCCGCGTCGCGCGCGAGGTCGGCGACGAAGTGCGGGTTATGGACAACGGCCGGATCGTCCATCGCGGCGCGATGAGCGCGCTTGCCGGCGACGCGTCGCTGCAGAACCGTCTGCTCGGCCTCAGCCTGGATTCACATCAATGACCGCCTTGGATGTCGGCGCGGCGCTGCCGCGGCGCAGGGTCGAGATCCTGCCCGCCCTGACCCCGCTGATCGTCGCCGCCGTCGCTGCGCCCTTCATTGGCTCGGCCTCGACCTTCGTGACGCTGACCGCGGCGGGCCTCGCGATGGGCATGATGATCTTCACCATGGCGTCGGGGCTCACCCTCGTCTTCGGCATGATGGATGTGCTCAATTTCGGCCATGGCGCCTTCATCGCGCTCGGCGCCTATGTCGCGACGCTGGTGTTCCTGCCGCTCGCCTCCTGGTCGGCGGCGGACTCGGTGGTGTTGAACCTCGCCGTGTTCGCGCTCGCCGTCCTCGCCGCGGCGCTGGTCTGCGGCGCGCTCGGCTGGGTGTTCGAGCGGCTGATCGTCAAGCCGGTCTACGGCCAGCACCTGCGGCAAATTCTCGCGACCATCGGCGGCTCGATCATCGCCGAGCAGCTGATGTACGCTTTCTGGGGCCCCGACCAGATCCCGCTCAGCCTGCCGAAGACCCTTGAGGGCTCGTTCGTGTTCGGCGAGGCGGCGATCGAAAAGTACCGGCTGGTCGCCACCGTCGTCGGCCTCGTGGTGTTCGCGGCCGAGATGCTGATCCTCAACCGCACCAAGATCGGTCTCCTCGTGCGCGCCGGCGTCGAGAACCGGGAGATGGTCGAAGCGCTCGGCTACCGCATCGACCGGCTGTTCGTCGGCGTGTTCATGGCGGGGTCGGCCCTCGCCGGGCTCGGCGGGGCGATGATGGCGCTCTACCGGGGGCAGGTGCATGCGAGCATCGGCGGCGAGTTCCTGGTGCTGTGCTTCATTGTCATCATCATCGGCGGCTTGGGCTCGGTCGGCGGCTCGTTCGTCGCCTCGATCCTGGTGGCGCTGATCGCCAATTACGCCGGCTTCCTCGCGCCCAAGGTCGCCCTCGTCTCCAACATTCTTGCGATGGTCGTCGTGCTCCTGTGGCGTCCGCGCGGGCTCTATCCGGTGAGCGGACGATGACCCTTCTCTCCGGCGATCCGCCGCGCGGCCGGGCGCTGCAGATCCTCGTCGCGCTGATCGTGCTCGCGCTCCTGTTTGCGCCGTTCCTGTTCCCCGGCGCGAAGGCGCTGAACACGGCGGCGAAGACCTGTGTGATGATCCTCCTGGTCGCCTCCTACGACCTCTTGCTCGGCTATACCGGGATCGTGTCGTTCGCCCACGTGATGGTCTTCGGCGTCGGGGCTTATGGCGTGGGGCTCGCGCTCTATGGGCTCGGGGCGAGCTGGCTGGCGCTGGCCGCGGGGCTGGCGGCCGCCGTCGCTCTCTCGCTGGCGCTCGCGCTGGCGATCGGCCTCTTTTCGCTGCGCGTGCAGTCGATCTTCTTCGCCATGGTCACGCTTGCCGTCGCTTACGCCTTCAATGTGCTGGCGTCGCAGCTGTCGGACCTGACGGGGGGCGAGGACGGGCGCTCGTTCAAGGTCCCCGAAGTCCTGCAGCCGAGCTTCAAATGGCTCGATCACCCGATCTTCGGCGTGCAAGCCAATGGCAAGCTCCTCACCTATTACCTGGTGTTCTTCGTGGTGGTGGCGGCCTTTCTGGCGCTGCTCCGGGTGGTGAACTCGCCGTTCGGCAGGGTGCTGCAGGCGATCCGCGAGAACCCGTTCCGCGCCGAGGCGCTCGGCTACCGCATCGTGTTCCACCGTACGCTGGCGACCTGCATCTCGGCCTTGGGCGCGACGCTGGCGGGGGGGCTCAGCGCCCTGTGGCTCCGCTACGTCGGCCCGGACACGGCGCTGTCGTTCTCGATCCAGGTCGACGTGCTGGTCATGGTGGTCGTCGGGGGCATGGGCTCGCTCTACGGCGCCATCCTCGGCGCGGCCCTGTTCGTCGTCGCCGAGGCCTACCTGCAAGAGCTGATGGGAGGCCTTGCGAACCTGGCCGCCGACGCCCGCTTGCCGCTGCTGCCCGCCCTGTTCGATCCGCACCGCTGGCTCCTGTGGCTCGGCCTCGCCTTCGTGCTCGCGGTCTATTTCGCCCCGCTCGGCATCGTCGGGGCGCTGAAGCCCACGGAGGGGAAGGGGAAGCCCGGCGTGTGACGGCGACCCGTCCGGCCGGGGACCCGGGCCTGCGCACGGATTCTTCCGCACGGCCGATTTCAAAGACTTGGGCGCCATTTGGTGCAACTTTGAAGCGCACCCCGTCGTCTCATACAACAAAATTATGATGTTCATTATCGGACGTCGCCCGCGCGCCCTTGTCCCGGCGGTCCGGCCATCCCACTTCGAGTCTTGGCCGCCCGCGACGGGCGGAGCCGCAGGCCGGTTCGGGCCACGAAGGAGGAGACCATGAAGGTTGGCGTTATCGGCTCTGGCGTCGTGGGCCAGACATTGGCTGCAGGATTCCTGAAACACGGCCATGAGGTCGAGATCGGCACGCGCGAGCCGGCGAAACTCAAGGACTGGGCGGCAAAACACGCCGGAATCAGGATCAAGTCCTTCGCCGAGGCCGCCGCGTTCGGCGATGTCGTGGCGCTGGCGGTCGCGGGGCAGGTGGCGCTGGAAGCCTTGAAACTGATCGGCCCCAAGGCGCTCCGCGGCAAGCCGGTGATCGACGCCTGCAATCCGATCGGCGGCGGGCCGCCGGTCGCGGGCGTTCTGAGCTACTTTGTCGGGCAGAACGAGTCGCTGATGGAGCGGCTGCAGGCCGCCTACCCGGACGCGCATTTCGTCAAGGCGTTCAACTCGGTCGGCAATGGCCAGATGGTCAACCCCGAGTTCGGCGGCCTGCGGCCGACCATGTTCATCTGCGGCAACGACGCCGGCGCCAAAAACACCGTGGCGGCGATCTGCAACCAGTTCGGCTGGGACGCCGAGGACATGGGCCCGGTCGAGGCGGCGCGCGCCATCGAGCCGCTGTGCAAGCTCTGGTGCATCCCCGGCGTTGGTAGGGGCGACTGGTCGCCGCACGCGTTCAAGCTGTTGCGGTAGGCGGCAAACAACAAGTCCGACATCGTCCGCCCGCAATAAGCGTTTGAAGTGTGATCATCGTCACATCGTCAGCGGGCCGTCTTGATTATTTCTTTGACTGGGCTCGGGGGCGAGGCTAGCCTCCAGTCTACTAGGTCCTGCTTTGGACGAATTTTGACGGGGGGGAGTCCATGACGCACCTGAGGGCCGTTGCTCTTGTTGCAGTGTGGGGGTCGCTCGCGATCGGCGGCGCACCGGCGCAGGCTGGATTGGTCGGCAGCACAGTTCAGGCATTTTACTACAGCAACCCGCCCTCAATCCCTTCGGGCGGCGGGTGTGACGCAGCCACTCAGAGCTATTGCGAACAAGAAGCTAATTCCTCGCAAAACACGGCTCCCACCATACCCACGACCTTCGTGCAGGCAGCGAACGACGGGTCGACGATTGACGTCGCGGACGCGAAGATCACGATCACGAACGATATCTCCGCCACGTTCTGCTTGGACGGCGTGAGTGTCGGATCGGCCTGCGCCGACACCTTTGACGGGTTCGAGTTCCTTTTCTCCTCCGGCGTCAACATCACCAACGTCACCGTCGACTCTGCCTCACCCGGTTTTCAACCCAATGATACGTCGCCGCATGTAGGGATCAAATTGCTGTCGCCGACCGACGTTCTTGTCGATCTAACAGGCGCCAATCCAGCCCTCGGGGGGCAACTTGTCCTCGACGTCACCACCGGCGGCAGTGGTCCGACCGTGCCCGAACCGTCGACCTGGGCAATGATGCTGATGGGTTTCGCCGGTCTCGGGTTTGCGGCCCATCGGCGGGCAGGAGTCGCAGCTCGGGCCGCTTGAAGCCCGTTCGAGGGACCAAACGGAAAGGGGAGGGGCGGATGGCTCAGCCGTTCATCGGTCAGGTGATCGCCGTCGGGTTCAACTATGCGCCGGACGGCTGGCACATTTGCGACGGGTCGCTCCTGCAAATCTCGCAGTACGAAACGCTCTTCAACCTGATTGGGACGACATACGGCGGCGACGGACAGGCCACGTTCGGGCTTCCGGACCTGCGCGGGCGCGCGGTTGTCGGGATGGGTCAGGGTCCGGGTCTTTCTCCCTACACCCTCGGCCAGCCAGGCGGCGCAGAATCAGTCACGCTCGCGAGCGGACAGGTCGGGAGCCATGCGCATGCGCTGGCCGGGGCGGCGACGGCGACGGCCTCCGCGCCGGGGCCCTCGGTCGTTCTCGGGACGACGGCGGCGGCGGATCCGATTTACGCGACATCCGGGACGACCGCCGCGCTCGCCAGCGCAGCGGTGTCTCCGAGCGTGGGCGGCGGGCTTCCGCACGAGAACCGCCAGCCGAGCCTCGCCATAACCTACATCATCAGTCTTTTCGGAATATATCCGTCACAGAACTGATAAAACGACGTCGAGGCGGGAGGCGAACGGATGGATCCTTTTCTCGGTCAGATTACGCTCTTTCCCTTCAACTTCGCGCCCCGCGGCTGGGCCCTGTGCGAGGGGCAGCTGCTGCCGATCGCGCAGAACACGGCGCTCTTCTCGCTGCTGGGCACCTATTACGGCGGCAATGGCATAGCGACCTTCGCGTTGCCGGATCTGCGCGGCCGCGCGCCGATTGGTCAGGGCCAGGGCCCGGGGCTTTCGTCCTATCCGATCGGTTCGCAGCAGGGCGTCGAGACGGTCACCCTTTCGTCCTCGCAATCGCCGGCGCATTCTCACGCATTTCCGGCTTTCGCCGTCGCCGCGACCACCAACGCCCCTGCCGGGGCTCTGCCGGCCGAAGGGCACGGCACCGGGCGGGGCGGGGCAGCGGTCAACACCTACGCGCCCTTGCAAAACGCGACCGCCACGACATTGGCGGCCGGACAGGCCGGCGCTGCCGGCGGCAACCAGGCGCATAACAATGTGCAGCCCTACCTCACGCTGAATTGGTGCATCGCCCTGCAAGGGGTCTACCCGCCAAGGTCCTGAGGGCCAACAAAGACAAGGGCGCCGAGCGCTCGGAGGAGTATGCGGCCATGGCCGAACCGTATATCAGTCAGATCGAAGCCTTCCCGTTTGGGTTTGCTCCCAAGGGTTGGGCGCTTTGCGCCGGTCAACTGCTGCCGATCAATCAATACCAGGCGTTATTTTCGCTGATCGGCACCTATTACGGCGGCAATGGCACCACCAACTTTGCCTTGCCTGACTTGCGCGGGCGGCTGGCGCTTGCGCTCGGTCAGGGCGCAGGGCTCTCGCCCTACGTCCTTGGACAGCCGGGCGGCGAGGAAACTCACACGCTGAGCGTCGGAGAAACTCCGGCCCACACCCATACGGTCAACGCCGACAACAATGGCACGGCCGGCGGCTCGAATGTTCCGAGCAATGCGGTCGTCCTGGGAAGCGGTTACGCCAATCAGACGGGGTCGCCGACCGTGAACATCTACAGTTCCGCCCCGCCGACCATCGCCATGGGGTCGCTTGGACCGGCTGGAGGACAGGCGCATGAGAACCGCATGCCCTATTTGACGCTGAACTACTGCATCTCTCTAGCGGGCATCTTTCCGTCGCAGAACTGAAGAAGGGCGCCGACACGCTCCCCGTTCAGTTGAACACGACCTGATAGTCCTGATGGTCGCGCGAAGGCGTGTGGACGGGGATGATGTAGAGGTCGAAACTCGCGCCGTCCTCGAACGTGATCGCATACATCCCCTCGGCCGCAATCGGCGAAGGCGCCCCGCGCAAGACGAGTGTAAATCCGGTTCTCCCCGGCGCGGCTGAGGGCGTCGACTTTGGCAGCTCGACGGCCACGAGATTGAGCTGATGCCCGCTCGACAGCGACGCCGCCTTGCCGACATGCGAAGCAAACGTTTCGGCGGTGATCGCTGCGGTCATTGCGCCTTGCCCTCAAATCCCTTGGCGCTCGACCCTGCGAAAAATTTGCCGCGTTGTCGAGCGACGGGAAAGGCGGTCGCATGGCGGGCTTATGCATGACGGCGGAAGACACGCTGACGTTGCGCCTCTCGCGCGACGACCAGCAGGACAAAGCGTTCCTGTTCGGCTTGTTCACCGCCACAAGGGCCGCCGACATGGCGGCCATGCCGATCGACGCGGCGGGCAAAGACTTCCTGCTCAGCGCTCAATTCCGGTCGATGACGGAAACCTACCGGCGGAACTATCCCGAGGCGCGCTGGCAGATTGTCGAACGCGGCGGCGAACCGGTTGGGCTCCTTATCGTCCACGTCGGGGACGCTTTCGTCACCTACGTCGACATCGCCCTCCTGCCGCAGATTCAGGGCCACGGGCTCGCGACGCGCCTCATGCTGCACGCGCTCGAAGAACCGAGGCGCCTCGGCCGGCCGGCGCGAGTCACGGTGCTGGCGACGAACGCGGCGTCCCTAAAGCTCTGCGAACGGCTTGGCTTTGCCGTTCGGAGCGAAGCGCCGCCGTTCGTGGAGCTCGAATGGACCCCCTGACGGCGCCGCGACCGGCGCCGCTTTGTAGCCGCGATCGCTGATCGCGGCTGACGCGGTCAACGACCGCGTCTACAGCGCGACCGGTTCGTCCGCTGCGCCGCGCCGGCGTCGCGGCGCCGGAGTCGCCGAACAGGAAGCCGTTGGAACATACCGCGTCCGGCCGAGCCGCATGAGGCCTTCCTCGCCGGAAATGCGCCGCCGGAAGACTTGGGTTCGAAATCGCCCTTGCGCGAACGACTGCGACTGTTATGCTGTCATCGCAGCGGATGACAGCATTATTTCAACGACTAGCGTGAGTATCCGGCATGGCGACACTGACCGTGCGCAATCTCGATGAGGACCTCGTCCGTCGTCTCCGCATCCGCGCGGCGGAGCATGGACGTTCGGCTGAAGCGGAGCATCGGGAAATTCTCCGCCTCACGTTGCTTGGGGAAGGGCGTGTGGACCGGGAGGAGGCGGCCTTGCGTCTGGCTCAATTCCGAGCACGCACCGCGGGCCGGGGTTCGGCTTCGGCGGTCGAGCTTCTCCGCGAGGGTCGCGGCGAGCGAACGGATGCGCTCACCGGAAGACGCGCAGGCTCCTGATCGTGGCGCTGGTCGTCGATGCGTCGGTGGGACTGAAATGGGCGCTGGCCGAGGCGGACAGCCGCTTCGCGGAGGCGCTCGTACGCACCGAGCCGGACTTGCTGGTCCCCGACTTCTGGCTGCACGAGGCGACAAACGTCCTGTGGCTGCAAGTGCGGCGGAAATTGCTCGCTCCGGACGAGGCGCGGGAAGGCCTGGGTTTGCTTCGCGCGCTTGTCGAACCGACCCCGACCGGGCGCATGGGCCTCCATGAGGCGGCGCTCGACATCGGCATGGCGATCAATCATTCGACCTATGACACGCTCTATGTGGCTTTCGCCATCGCGACGGGGCGAGCGCGGTCGTGTCCGCCGATTCCGCTTTCGCTCGAGCCGTACGAACCCACCCGGAGCCAGCCATGTCGGCCATGACGGTGACCCTCGAGGATTGGGCTCGGTCGCAAGACCTCATGTCTTGATAGGTCGCGCGGCGCGGCGCGCTTCCGTACGTTCAAGTCCCGGACGGCGCAAAGCCTGCTCTACCCCGCCCGAGCGTCGCCGCGCCGCGGTCGCCGAACAGAAAGCCGTTGGAGAAGTCCGCGTCCGGAACGATCCGGCCGAGCCGCATGCCAGGCCCTCCTCGCCGGTGATGCGGCCGGCGGCGGCGTCGGCGAACGTTTGCGTCACGGCGACGAAGTCGCCGCTGTGCGGCGATAGGCGCAGCGCCGTGACGCCGGCGGCGGCCAGGCGGTCACAATCGCCGATCAGGGCGGCGTAGACATGCGACAGGGTCTGCACGCCGTTGACCGCCAGAAAGTCGGCGCCGTCGACGGTTCGCGCGGCGAGGCCGTCCGGATCGTTGGCGCAGACGAACTGGCACGAATCCTTGCTTAACCCATGAATACGGGCGTGATAGCAGCGGCTGGAGATCGCCAGCGGGATGCGGCCGAAGGCCCAGACCTCGATGCGGGCGTCGACGGCTTTGGCCGCCTTGGCCAGCGCAGCGACCGACGCGATCGGCAGTTCCGGCGGCAGGCAGAAGCGCCGCGCGCCGAGCCGCGCAAGATAGGCGAGCGTCATCTCGTTGTAGACGTTGACCAGCGGTCCGACCGCAAAGGGTGTCTCCGGCTTCATCCAGCGCAACAGCGTCAGGTCGTTAATTTCGACCTCGTTGCCGTCCTGTTCGGCGAGGTCCCGCGCCGCTTTGCGCTCGCGCTCGAGCGTCGGCAGCGCCAACGAGGCGAGCGCGACCGTCTTGCCGCCCCGCTCGAGCCGCTCGACGACCGCGGGGATGCGGTCGGCGTAAAAGGGCAGGCGTTTCGAGCAGACGAGTTCGCCGACCACGACGCGATCGACCGGCGCTTCGTCGGCGATCCTGGCGTAGAAGTCGACGAAGCGCGTCCGCGGACCAGTTGAACAGCACCGGCCCCAGGGTCAGTTCGAAGCGCTTGTCCAAGATCTTTCCCTTTCGCTTGGCGCGTGACGATGGCATCGGGTCGCGCCAAGAACCCTCATCCGGCCCTTCGGGCCACCTTCCCCCCGAGGGGGAAGGGACGTGCCCTCTCCCTCGCTACGGGATGCACACATCTTTTAGCAGGCGTGCGCCGCTCAATGGCGGCTAGCGTCCCCGCCCCCCTTGTGGGGGCGGGACAGGGTGGGGGGTCGCGCCGACCTCTCATTCGGGGGAAATGGCGCCAAGTTTTCGAAGTTCGGCGCGACCCCCCTCCTCAATCCTCCCCCACAAGGGGTGAGGAAGCCGCCCTCCGCGGGTCGGGCACGCCGGCAGCGAGCCACGAGAGATGTGTGCATCCCGTAGCTCTCCCTCGGGGAGAGGGATGCCGCGAAGCGGCAGGGTGAGGGTTTTGGGCGCGACCCGATCAGAATTCCTCCTGGCCCTCGGCCTCACCGCCAGGCCTTGCGATAGGCCCCTGCCGTCGTCTTCTGTCCCTCGGTCAGGTCGCTGAGCGCGTTGGCGGCGATCGGGCGGCCGGCGGCGTAGGCGTCGAGCGCGGCGCGGAAGCCGCTGACGACCGCCGTCGTATAGGCGCGGCTGCGCTGCCGGCCTTCGATCTTCAGCGCCGTGACGCCGGCTTCCGCGAGCTGCGGAATGAGCGTGGCCGCGTCGAGGCTGACCGGGTCCTCGAAGGCGTGGCCCTGGTAGGCGCCGATCCGGAACGAGCCCTTGCACAGCGTCGGATAGGGCGCGGGCTCGCGCGCGCCGACCCGATGGATGGCGAAGCCGCCGAGGCGGGAGACAAGCGCGCCGCCTTCCTCGCGATACTCAACGTGGCTCGCCGGCGAGCAGGCGCCGTTCATGTTCGGCGACTTGCCGGTGGCGTAGGAGGAGAGCGAGCATCGGCCTTCGGCCATCACGCAGAGGCCGCCGAACACGAACACCTCCGTCTCGACGTCGATCTCGCGGTTGATGGCCGCGATCTCCTGCACGGTCAGCACGCGCGGAAGCACCACGCGTTTGACCCCGAAAGCCTTGGCGTAGAGGTGAATCGCGTCGGCGTTGGCCGCCGCCGCCTGGACTGAGAGATGCAGGCGCAGGCCCTGCCGGCGCTCAGCCGCGTAAGCAAGGAGCCCGAGATCGGCGAGGATCACCGCGTCTGCGCCGAATCGTTGGGCGTCGTCGACGGCTTTGGCCCAGAGGTCGAACGCCCCTGCGCGCGGAAAAGTGTTGATGGCGATGAGCACTTTGGCGCCGCGCTTGTGAGCGAATCCGATCGCCTCCGCCATCTCCTCGCGCGAGAAATTGAGTCCCGGAAAGTTGCGCGCGTTGGTCTCGTCGTTGAACCCGCAATAGACCGCGTGCGCGCCTGCGTCGACCGCCGAACGCAGGGCGGCGGGCGTTCCGGCTGGGCAGACGAGTTCGAGCTCGCGGCGCTCGGTCATCCGAACCGCCCCGCGGACACGCGGGTGAGCGGCGCGCCGCTTAACGTCGCGATCGCCGCCGCCAGTCTTTGCGCCGGGGCGGCGGCGAGCCGTTCGAGCGGCCCAAGGAGGCTCATCGCCTCGTCCACGAGATCGAGTTCCTCGTTGTCGATGGCGTTGCGCAGGGCGACGACCGCCTCGGTGTCGCCCTCGATCGAAAGATCGCGCGAAAAGAACAGCGCGTCGCCGTCATAGGCGCCATGCACGAGGCCGATCAGCGCGGCCAACGGCCCGGCGATCCGCGCATTCCAGAGGACCGCCTCATCCCGCCGCAGGGCGAACAGGCTCGGGCGCGCGGGACGAGGCTTCAAGACGAAGACGAAGGGCAGGTCGGTCGGGTCGATGAGAAAGACCTTTTTCGCCTGCTCGCCGAGCCGCGAGAACAGGGCGGGGTGTCGCTCGGCGAGCCTGATCGTCAGACGGGCGCCGACCAGCGACAGCGGCCAAAGCGGCGCAAACCGCAGCGCGATTGCGCCCGCGGCGGGAAACTGCGGAATGCGGACGTGGGACATGAGGATCATAAGCCCTATGCCGCGCGCCCGCGCTTTGATCTGAATCAATGCGGACGGCGAAGGCTTACGGGAGGAACCGGAATGTCATTCCGCGACCTTCCGGCTTTTCGCGATCTCAGAGCCTTCCTCCGGTTTCTGGAGGAGCGCCGCCTGCTGGCGCGGATCGGCGAGCCGATCAGCCTCGTCCACGACCTCACCGAGGTGCATCGGCGCGTTCTCCTGGCCGGCGGCCCCGCGCTCCTATTCGAGAATGCGCGGGGCGCGAGGATCCCGGTCCTCGCCAACCTGTTCGGCACGGCCGAGCGGGTCGCGGCCGGCTTTGGCGTTGCCCGGTCGCGGGTCGGCGAACTCGGCGAGATGCTGGCCGCCCTGCGCGAGCCGGAGCCGTTCGACGGCCTGCGCGATGCGCTCGGCCGCTGGCCGATGGTTCGCGCGGCGCTGTCGACCCGGCCGAGCCTCGTGTCGCGGCCCGACTGCCAGGCGGAGCGGCGGCTCGGCGGCGACGTCGATCTCGGCCTCTTGCCGATCCAGACCTGCTGGCCGGGCGAGCCGGCGCCGTTGATCACCTGGCCCTTGGTGATCACGCGGCCGCCCGACACGGAGGCCGACGATACGGCGCATATGAACATCGGCGTCTACCGTATGCAGGTCCTGGACAGGGATCGCGCCATCATGCGCTGGCTGCCGCAGCGCGGCGGCGCCGCGCATCATCGGGCCTGGAGCGCGCAGGGCAAGGATACGCCGGTCGCGGTGGCGGTCGGCGTCGATCCGGCGACCATCCTCTCGGCCGTCCTGCCGTTGCCGGAGACGGTGTCGGAACTGCGTTTCTCCGGCGTGCTGCGCGGCGAGCGGCCGCGAATCGCGCCCGCCCTGACCGTGCCGCTGATGGTTCCGGCCGACGCGGAAATCGTGATCGAGGGATTCGTCTCGGCGACGGAGACGGCGCCGGAAGGGCCCTACGGCGACCACACCGGCTATTACAACAGCGTCGAATCGTTTCCCGTCATGCGGATCACCGCGATCACGTCGCGGCGCGATCCGATCTATCTGACCACCTTCACCGGCAGGCCGCCGGACGAACCCTCGGTGATCGGCGCCGTTCTCAACGATCTCGCCATCCCCACGATGCGGCGGCAGATGCCCGAGATCGTCGACGTCTGGCTGCCGCCGGAAGCCTGCTCCTATCGCATGGCGATCATCGCGATCCGCAAGTCCTACCCTGGACAGGCGCGCCGCGTGATGATGGGGTTGTGGGGCATGCTGCCGCAGTTCAATTACACCAAGACGATCATCGTGGTGGACGAGGACATCGACGTGCGCGACTGGAAGGACGTCGCCTGGGCGTTGGCGACGCGGATGGACGCCGCGCGCGACACGGTCGTGGTGGCGAATACGCCGATCGACTACCTTGATTTCGCTTCATCCGAGCCGGGCCTCGGCGGCAAGCTCGGCCTCGACGCCACTAGGAAGATCGGCGCCGAGACCACACGCGAGTGGGGCCGGACGCTCGTCATGTCGTCCGAGGTGACGAAGCGGGTCGACGCTGTCTGGCCGCGGCTCCAGCGCGCGCTCGCCGACGGCAATCCGGCGTGACGACGCGAGGCTGCGAATGCACACGCGGGCGTTCGGGCCTCATCGACAAGACGCAGAATGCGATAGACTGCGACGCAGACTTTTTCTGAGGAGAGACGGCCATGGCGATCATCGACGTCAGCAGCTCGACGCTGCTCATGATCGATTTCCAGGCGCGGCTGATGACCGCGATCGACGAGGGCGGCGCGGCGATCGCCAACGGTCGCCGGCTCGTCGAGGCGGCGGCGCTATTCAGCGTTCCGGCGCTTTTCACCGAGCAGAACCCCGGGCGGCTCGGGCCGACCGTGCCGGAGCTCCGGCCGGACGAGCAGCACGTCTTCGCCAAGATGACCTTCGACGCCAGCCGCGCGCCGGGCTTTGCTGACCGCCTGGCGGAGGGGCGCGCGCTGATCGTCGCCGGCTGCGAGGCGCATGTCTGCGTGCTGCAGACGGTGCTCGGGCTGATCGAGGCAGGCCGGCGCGTGTTCGTTGTCCGCGACGCGGTCGGCTCGCGGCGGCCGGAAAGCAAGGAGGCCGCGCTGAGGCGGATGGAGCGGAACGGCGCGGAAATCGTCACGACCGAAATGGTCGTGTTCGAGTGGCTCGGCTCCGCCGAGAGTCCGCGCTTCCGGGAAGCGGTCGCCTTGATCAAATGAGGTCGCCCGCGATCAAGCCGCTCGCCTTGCAGGCGTCGACTTCCGGCGAAGGCGTCTCGGCGAAGGCGGGCGAAGCCGCGAGCGCGGCCAGAAGGGCAAGGGGGAATCTCAAGCGCGCTCTCCGACGATGATTACGGGGGCGGGCTCTGACGCCCGTTCGTCAAACGATGCAGCGCAGCCTGAGTTCCAATCGTCACGTCGCCGGCGACAGGATCGCCCAGCCCGCCTCGCCCAGACGCAGCCTTGGCTCGCGGGCGCCGGGTTCGAGCGCGGCCGTGCGTCCGAACAGGATCGCGCGCATGCCCGGCGCGGGCAGCGTCGTCTCCATGCCGAGATTGAGCGCGACCATGAGCCGCTCGTCGCCGGCAAAGGCCTCGAAGGCGAAGGTCTCGTTGGCGAGATGCAGAACGCGCGTCTTCGCCCGATTGAGCCAGGCGTGGCGGCGGCGCATCCCGATCAACTCCTGATGGCGGCGAAAGACCGGCAGCCCCAACGGCGAAAGCGCCGCCGGACTCTCGGGGAAGGCCGGACGGACGGCGTCGTCGCCGCCGAGCCGGTCTTCCTTGACGCCGCGGAGAGCCTGCTCGTCGCCGGCGTAGATCGACGGCGTGCCGCCGCAGGCGAACAGCACCGCCAGCGCATGGTCGATGAAGCGCGGGTCGTCGAGGCGGCTCGCGAGCCGCGTCACGTCGTGATTGCCGACAAAGGTTTGCGGGATAAATGCCTCAAGGAGCGCGTTGTGCCGGTCGAGCGCCCAGGCGAGCTCGAAGAAATTGCGGTCATTCAGCGCGCTCCAGATCGCCTTCCACAGTTCGTATTGCGTCACCGCATCGAGGCCGGTCTCGCTGACGAAGCCGACATAGTCGCCATGAATGACCTCGCCGAACAGATAGGCCTCGGGATGCCTGGCGCGGACGCGCGGCAGCACGCGCGCCCAGAATCGCGGCGGAACCGCGTAGGCGGCGTCGAGGCGCCAGCCGGACGCGCCGCGTTCGAGCCAGTGGATCATCACCTCCGCCACGAGGTCTTCGACCGCCGGCGCGTCGTGGTCGAGAACGACGAGATCATGGTGGCCCTCGAAGGTGGCGGCCTTCGGGCCTTCGGACGCCGGCCCCCCGGACGGCCGGTCGAGACGAAACCAGGAGGCGCGGGAGGACGCGGGGCCTCGAGCGACGAACTCCTGAAAGGCGGGATGGCGCCGCGAGACGTGGTTGAACACGCCGTCCAGCACGATTTTCAGGCCGCGCTGGCGGGCCGCCTCGATCAGCGCGTCGAAGTCGGCGTCGTCGCCGAGCCTCGGGTCGATGCGGAAATGGTCGATCGTGTCGTAGCCGTGCGAGGCGGAGGCGAAGATCGGGCCGAGCAGGAGCCCGGAGGCGCCGAGCTCGATCGCATAGTCGAGCCATCCGGTCAGCCGCTCGAGGCGGTGGGCGAGGGGAGGGGGGCGCTCGGGACGAACGTCGGCGCCGACGAAGCCAAGCGGATAGACGTGCCAAAAGATCGCATGCTCGACCCAGACGGGCATGATGGCCTCTCCTATTTACCGATCGGTATATTTGACAGCTTCCTTCGGCCCCTCCGCGAGGCGCCGTCCGGATGCGTCGCGAAGCCGTACAGGAAGGCGTGCGCCGCCTCCCGGGCGCGGCTGGCGCCGAGCGCCGCATAGTTGTTCAGGGCGAGCCCGATGGCGTTGTTGAGCACGCCGAGAAAAGCGGCGGTCAGCGCGCGGCCGCGCTCCTCCGACAGGCCTTCGGCGGCGAGCGCATCGCGGAACAGCCGTTCGACCGCGGCGAAATGCCGCTCGTGGAACGATCGCGCCACCTCGTAGGCCTCGCTGCGGATCGGCGCGAACCACAGGGTCAGATAGAGTCGGTAAAAGCTGCGCTCCGCCGCGGCGAAGGCGAAGGTGGCCTCGGCGATCGCCGCCAGCGTGGCGGCGAAATCGCCCCGCCGGACGTCCCCCGCGAGCGCCGCGCGCAGCGGGCCGAGCCGCTCCTCGATCAGCGCCTCGAGCACGCCGCGCTTGCTGCCGAAATGGTGATAGAGCGTCGGCTTGGTCACGCCCGCCGCGCTGCAGATCTGCTGCACGCCGACGCCGTCGTAGCCATAGGCGGCGAACAGGTCGAGGGCGCGGGCGAGCAACTCGGAGCGCGTTTCGTCCGACGAGGCGGGCATGCCGCCATCATATACCGGTCGGTATATCACAAATCAAGCCGCCTGCCGTCGACGGGTCTGAGCGGCCTTCGGCAACGGATTGTTAGGTCCGTTCGAGGATGCTTGGCGCGTCCAGATGCTTTGGATCAGGCGCCGCACGGGCGCCGGCAGTCGACGGGCCGGCCATGACGTCCGGGTCGTCCTCCCTGGAACCGCCAAGCGTCCGAGCAGGCTTTGAAGCATGTCCATTGTGTCGTCCTTCGGCGCCCGCGCAAAGGCGCCTGCGAACGAACCGCAGGAGTTGTCGCCGATCGAACGGCTCACGATCTCGACCGCCTCCGCCGACCGTCGTTACCACGCACGCATCCCGCTCGAGTTGCACGGGCGGTACATGCTCGAAGGCGGACGCGAATACCCGTGCATCACCCGCGATGTCTCTCGCATCGGCATGGCGATCGAAGGCGCTGCGGTCGGCGCAATCGGCGAGCGGGTGGTCGCCTATCTTGAAGAGCTGGGGCGAATCGAGGGCCGGGTCGTGCGCCGCTCGAAAGGCTGGTTCGCCATCCAACTGGTGGCGACGCCGCAGCGGCTTGATCGACTTGACGAGATGATCGGCGCCATCATCCGGCGCGGGGCGGGTGGCGGGTCCAAGTGACCAGACCTGGGGTCGCTCCCCCAAAAGTTGAGCACGCCGCCCTCACTCCGGCGGGTGAACCGGCGCTTGCCTCGGCATGAGGTGGAGGTCAGAGCCGCGCCAGGGATGGGCGTTGGCCACATCCTCGTCGAGCTCGACCCCGAGACCCGGCTCGTCCGGCGGGATCACGTAGCCGTCCTCCCAGCGAATCGGCTTTTTCAGGATGGCGGCGTGGAAGCCGTCGAAGCGCTCGATGCTTTCGAGGATGAGGAAGTTCGGGATGCAGGCGGCAAGCTGGATGTTGGCCGCCCCGACCACCGGGCCGCAATAGAGGTGAGGCGCGACCTGGGCGTAATGCGCCTCGGCCATCGCCGCGATCTTCTTGGCCTCGAGGATGCCGCCGACCCGGCCGAGGTTGGGCTGCAGGATCGAGGCGGCGCCGGTCGCGAGCACGCGCGCGAACTCATACTTGGTCGTCAGCCGCTCGCCGGTCGCGATCGGCATGCGGCAGAGGGCCGCGACCTTCGCCATCTCCTCGGGCGCCTCGGGCGGGGTCGGCTCCTCGAACCACAGGGGCTCGTAGGGCTCGATCCGGCGCGCCAGCCGCAGCGCGCCCGACGCCGTGAACTGCCCATGCGTGCCGAACAGGAGGTCGCAGGAGGTCCCCAACGCCTCCCGCAGGGTCTTCATGAAAGCTTCGCTGAGCTCCAGCCGCTCGAGGCTCGGCTGGCGCGGATCGAAGGCGGAGTAGGGGCCGGCGGGATCGAACTTCACCGCGGTAAAGCCCTGCTTCCCATATTTCAGCGCCCGCTCGGCGGCCGCGTACGGCGTCGAGTAGACCGGACTGTCGGAATAGGCGTGCGAGCCCGGCTCGTCCGGATAGAGATAGGTGTAGCTGCGCAGCCGCTCGTGCACCTTGCCGCCGAGGAGGTCGTAAACGGGCTTGCCGACCGCCTTGCCGACGATGTCCCACAGCGCCATCTCGAGCCCGCTGAGGACGCCCATCAGCGAGGCGTCGGGACGGCCGGTGTAGCCACGGCCGTAGACGTTGCGCCACAGGGCCTCGATGCGGAACGGATCGGCGGCCAGAACGTGGCGCTCGAACACGTCGCGGATCATCGGAACGATCGCCTCGGGCGCGAAGCTCGCCGCATAGACCTCGCCGACCCCCTCGACGCCGCAGGCGGTCCTGAGCTTCAGAAAGATGAAATAGCGTCCGCCGAAAGCGGGCGGCGGGTTGCCCACGACGAAGGTCTTGAGATCGGCGATCTGCATGCAACCCGCCCTCGCGCTTGAGCTGGGACTTGACTACGCCGCCGTGCTCCGGCGTCAAGTCGGCGGGCTTGATGGATTTGGGGGCGCAAGATGATTGGACAAGCGATCGCACTCGTACTCGGCAATCTGCCGGCATTTCTGCTGGTCGCGGCCCTGATCGTCGCAGCGTCGACTTCGAACCCCGACGTCTCCCGCCGAGCGTTTCCTCACGTGGATCCTGATTCTGCCGGTCGGCGGCGCCGGCCTGTGGGCCGCGTTCTTCCATCTCGCCTTTCCCGAGACGGCCGCCTCGATGATCGGATGGCGGACGAGCCCGTTCCAGTTCGAGGTCGGCATGGCCGATCTTGCGATCGGGGCGACGGCGGTCCTCAGCTTTTGGCGTGACTTGAGCTTCAAGGCGGCCGTCGTCATGATCAACGCGATCTTTCTTCTCGGCGACGCCGTCGGTCATGCGAGGCAGATGGCGATCGCCGGGAATTTCGCGGCCGGCAACGCGGGGACGCCCTTCTTCACCGACCTCATCCTGCCGGCCGCCACCATCGCGCTTCTGGTCGCGGCGCGCCGATCGCAACGGGCGTGACCCTTCAGAACACGATGACGTTTCTAAGCGCTGCGCCGGAGCGCGCGGAGGCGACGGCCTCGTTGATCCGCTCCAGCGGATAGCGCCCGGTCACGAGCTCGTCGAGTTTCAACCGCCCCTCGCGGTAGAGCGCGACGATTTTCGGCACGTCGACGACCGGGCGCGCCGATCCCATCTTCGAGCCGAGAATGCGCTGCCCGTCGGCGGCCAGCCACGCCGGGTCGATCGTCGCGTGAACGCCTGAGGGCGGCATGCCGACAAGCACCGTCCCGCCGTTGCGCTTCATCAGCTTGACCGCCTGTTCGGTCGCGCCCTTGACGCCGACGGTGACGAACACCCAGTCGGCCTTGCGTCCTCCGGTCAGCGCCGTCACCCGGTCCTCGACGTTCTCCTCTCGCGCGTCGATCGCATGGGTCGCGCCGAAGTCGCGCGCCGCGGCGAGCTTTGCGGAGGCGATGTCGACGGCGATGATCGGATCGCAGCCGGCGAGACGCGCCCCCTGGACGGAATTGAGGCCGACGCCGCCGCAGCCCACGACAACGACACTCGAGCCCGCCTTGACCTCGGCGGTGTTGACCACGGCGCCGAGGCCGGTCAGCACGCCGCAGGCGATCAGCGAGGCGACGTCGAGTTTCATGTCCCTGGGGATCGCCACCGCCTGCGATGCGTCGACAACCATATGCTCGGCGAAGGCGGCGGTACGCAGTCCGTGGACCAGCGGCGTGCCGGACGCGTCGCTGAGCGGGCTTTTCCGGTCGAGCGGGAACACCTCCTCGCAGAATACGGGCGCGCCCTCGGCGCAGGCAGGGCAGAAGCCGCAGTTGCGGATGAGGGTCGCCACGACGTGGTCGCCGGCCTTCAGGCGCGTGACGCCGCTCCCGACCGCCTCGACCACGCCCGCCGCCTCGTGGCCGTAGACGGCCGGCAAATCGCCGCCCCAGGCGCCGTCGATATAGGAAATGTCGCTGTGGCAGATGGCGCAGGCGGCCGTGCGGATCAGAACCTCGCCGGGGCCCGGATCCCGAAGGGTGACCGTCTCGATCGTCAGCGGGGCGGCAAAGGTCCGGCACACAGCGGCTCTGGTTTGCATGGGACCCCCGAAGATTGGTCGACACCCCCGGCCAAGGGTTTCGCGCGCAGCGGCAAAAGTTCAAGCGCAGCTTGATGCGGGGGGCATGCCTTTTTGTTGGGGGGAGGGGGCGGGGTGACGCAGTCGCAGCAGCGGCCCGGCCGCCGCAGGGGCTTCGCCTTTTGCGCCGCCTCAGTCCAGCTACCGGCCAAGATAGAGCCGTCGCACAAGCTCGTTCTCGCCAAGCTCGGCGGGAGATTTGCCCTCGAACGCGATCGAGCCGTGCACGATGACGTAGCCTCGGTCAGCCACGCGGATCGCCTGATGAAAATTCTGCTCGGCCATCAGCACGGTCAGGCCGAGCCGGGCCTTGAGCTCGGCAATGGCGTCGATCACCAGCTTGACGACGATCGGCGCGAGGCCGACCGATGGCTCGTCAATCAGGAGAATCTTCGGCTCCGCCATCAGCGCGCGGGCGAGCGCCACCATCTGCTGCTCGCCGCCGCTCATGCTGCCGGCGGCCTGGTTTCGCCGTTCTGCAAGACGCGGAAAGAGATCGTAGCTCGCTTCGAGGTTACGGCGGATGTGGGGGCGCGCCTGGCGGCGGAGCGCGCCGAGAAAGAGATTCTCCTCGACGGTGAGTTTCGGCAACAAGTGACGGCCTTCCGGAACCAGGATCACGCCGAGCCCAACGATCTCCTCGGTCGCCAGTCCGACCAGCTCGATCGATTCTCCGCCGATCTCAGCGACAATGCTTCCGGCCGAAGGGAGAAGCAGGCCCATCACGCATTTCATCAGCGAGCTCTTGCCGTTGCCGTTCGTGCCCAGCAGCGCAACCGTCTCGCCGGCCGCAACGGACAGGGAAACATCCTGCAAGGCGAGCACGTGGCCGTAGCTCGCCGACAATCCGGATATGGCGAGGCTATTCTCCAAGGTAGGCTCTCTGGACCTCGACGTTGGCGAGCACCTCATCCGGATCGCCGTCGGCGATCTTGCGCCCCGCGACCAGGACCACCAGCCGCTGCGAGAAGGCCGTCACCGCCCGCATGATATGCTCGATCATGACGATCGCGACCCCCCGCTCGTTCATGCGCATCATCAAGGCGATGATCTCATCGACCTCGGAATGGGAAAGCCCAGCCATCGCCTCGTCCATGAAAAGAAGTTGCGGTTGAGCCACGGCCGCGCGCGCGAGGTCGAGCTTGCGCAAGTCGACTTGCGTCAAGTCCTGGGGCATCGCCGCGCGGCGGCGCGAGAGGCCGACGAATTCAAGCGCTTCGTCGACCACGCCTTCGTCCGCTCCCTTGGTTGCGAAGAAAAGCGGAACGCGCAGGTTGTCGGCGACCGTCAGGCCGCGAAAGGGCCGCGGCAATTGGAAGCTGCGCACGAGGCCCGCGCGCACGCGCTGATGCGGTAGAAGCCGATCGATGCGTCGGTCCTTGAACCAGACGGCGCCGGCGTCGTTGCGGAGCGCGCCGCTGGCGCAGCCCACGAACGTGCTCTTGCCCGAGCCGTTCGGGCCGATCAGCCCGACGCGCTCGCCTGCGCCGACGTGGAAGTCGACGGCGTCGAGCGCGACGAACCCGCCGAACCGCTTCGTCACGCTCTCGGCTCGAAAAAGGGGAAGGGCGTTCACGCCGCCCTCCGCCGGCCCGTCAGACCGAGGAGGCCAATGAGCCCTTGCGGCGCAAGGACGACGAACCCGATCATGAGAAGGCCAACGATGAGCAGGTTGATTTCCGAGGAGATGGTCACCGTGACGACCTGCTGGGCGATTCCAAGAAGAAGCGCGCCGAGCACCGGTCCGAACCACGCCGTCGTGCCGCCGATGAGCGGCATCGCGATCGAGTTCACCGCGTAGGAAAGATTGAACGCCGAAGACGGTTCGAGAAAGGTCACGTAATACGGCAAAGGCGCCCCGGCCATGCCCATGAACGCGCCGCTCAAGGTCGTGGCGATCAGCTTTAGCCGAAGCGTCGGAACGCCTGTCGCCTCCGCGGCGATCTCGTCGTCGCGGATGGCGACAAAGCCGAGTCCGACGCCGGAGATTTCGATCGCGCGGCTGACCGCCACCACAATGACCGCCAGCGTCAGCATCAGGAAGACCATGTAGGCGATGTAGCTGCCGAACATCGGAATGTGCTTGGGCCGGATGGCGTAGACGCCGGCGGAGCCGCCGACGAAATCCCAATTGGTAATCAGGGTCTGCAGCACGACTGCGAGCGCAAGGGTGGCGATGGCAAAGAAGATTCCGCGCAGGCGCAGCGTCAGATAGCCCGTTCCGAGGCCGACCAGCCCCGCGACGACGCCGCCCGCCAGCATCATCACCGGCAAGGGCAGCGGCGCGATCTTGCCGAGCGCCACGCCCGTATAGGCCCCAAGCGCGAGAAACGCCGCGACCCCGAAATTCACGTAGCCGACATAGCCTCCAAGGATGTTCCAGGCGCAGGCCAGCACGACGTATTCGAGGACCGTGTAGCCCGCGTAGAACACATAGTCGTTGCCGACGGCTCGCATCGCGGCAAAGAGCGCGGCGGCGGCCAGAACGAGGAGCCCGAGGAAGCGAAAATAGGCGATCATCTAGCGTCCGAACAGTCCGGAAGGGCGGACGGCGAGGGTGAGCAGCAGGAAGCCGAACGCGACCGCCGGCGCCCAGGAGGCGCCCGCGAAGATCGACGTCAGATTTTCGATCACGCCCAAGAGCACGGCGGCGAGCAATGTTCCCGGCAAGCTGCCCATGCCGCCGAGCACCGCGATGGCGAAGACCCGACCGATGAAGTCGCGCCCGATCGACGGCTCGACCGGTTCGAGCACCAGCAGCAGCGCTCCCGCGGCTCCGGCGAGCGCGATGGAGATGGCGAAGGCGATGCGCTTCAGCCGCACGGGGTCTGCGCCCATGAGACGCAGAGCCGTCGGATCTTGCGCGACCCCCAGGATCGCCCGGCCGATGAAGGTGCGTTTCAGAAAAAGCTGGGCCGCGACCAAGATCGCCAACGCTCCAAGGAAGGGAATGAGCTGCCTCAGCGGCAGCGCGACAGGCCCAAGCTTCAGGGTCGTCGACGCGTATGCGCGCGGACGTGTAGCGGTAGTCGACGCCGAATGTCAGGATCAGCACGACCTCGCCGACGAACATCAGGCCGAAGAAGAAGGCGAGGCCGCGCATCGAATCGTTCCCGCGCCGCTCGAAAGCCCGGTGATAGACCTGATAGACCGCCGCGCCCGCCACATAGAAGACGGGGACGACAATCAGCGCGGCGAGAAGCGGATCAAGCCCGAAGCGTTCGCTCAAGAAAAAGGCGCCATAGGCGCCGAACACGACGAACGCCGGATGGGCGATGTTGGCGATGTCGAGGAGACCGAACGAAATGGTCGCGCCGGCCGCCACGCCTGCGTAAAAGCCGCCGAGCAGCAGGCCGGACACGACCGCGTTCGCCAGGAGATTGAAAGAGAGCACGGGCGCTGTCTTCGCTTGAGGACCGCGGCAGCGGGAAAACTCGCCGCCGCGAGTGCGCTCACTGGCGCGCCTTTTCAAACGGCGTGACGAGTTCGCCGGTCTTCATGTCCGGCGGCCCGACGACGACCAGATGGTCCGTGCCCGTGAACTGGCCGACATCCTTGCTCTTGACGTTCTGGAACTGGATCAGGAACGGCGCGCGCTTTCGCCCATTCGCCGCCCGGCCCGAATTGGACGTCGCCGATGATCGTCTTGATCGTGTTGGCGTGGATATAGGGGCCAAGCTTGTCGCCCTCGAGGCTCTTCGTCGCCTCGACGGCGGCGGCGAGGATCTGCAGGTCGGCATAGGCCCAGGGCGCGACGTAATAGCCGATCGGATCGACGCCTTCCGCCTTGGCCCTCGCCTGGTACTTCGCAAGGAACTCCATCGATCCCGGGAACTGCAGCTTCGGCGCGGGAAGCCAATAGGCGAAATTGACGAGACCGTTGATCTGCGGGCCGAGGATCGTTTCCGAATCGGTCGTCTGCAGGCCGGTCATCGCGCCGCCGATCAACTGAGCGTTCAGCCCGACTTCGGCGATCGCGCGCGCGACGTTGATCGATTGTCCGGGCTGGGTGCCGACCATCACAAGGTCTGGATTGGTCGCCTGCACTTCGCGGACAAGCGTCGAAAAGTCGGTCATGCTCGGAGGGAAAGGTGCGGTCGTAGACGATTTTCATGCCGCGCGCCTTCGCGGCGTTGCGAACGCTCTCGAGGACGGCATGGCCGAACTGGATGTCGGGCGTGATGACCGCGATTGTCGACGGCTTCGGATTGAGCTGATCGGCGACGTCGAAGAACGGCTTCGTCGCGAAGGTCAGCCGGATCCTCTCCGGTCGGCGCCATGCCGAAGTATTTGTCGTAATTGAGCTTGGCGTTGTTGGCGAGACCGAACAGGCCCATCAGCACCATGTCGTGCTGCATGGCGATCGGCAGCGCCGCGGCGATGATCGGCGTCGCATAGCCGCTGTTGATCAGGTCGACCTTATCGACATCGAGCAGCTTGGTGTAGATCGGGGGGACATTCGCCGGATTGCTCTGGTCGTCGTAATAGACAAGCTCGACCGGTCTGCCGAGCAGTCCGCCCTTGGCGTTCTGGTCCTCCGCCCAGATCTTCATGGCGAGCAGCGCGGATTTGCCGCTGCCCGCGAGGGGGCCCGACTGAGCCATGCTGAAGCCGATTTTGATCGGGTCGGCCGCAAAGGCCGAGGAAACCACAAGCGCGCCCGCCAGGATCGCGATTGCACAACGGCCAATTCGGCGCAAAGCGCTTGCCTTCTCTCTCATGACATCCTCCCTGTTGGATCGCGCCCACGTCAGCGGACGGTCATCGCGCGCTGTCAGTGGCTATGGGTATGCGGGTGAGGATGGCCGTGACCTTCCGCGCGCAGCTTGTCGCGAAATTGCGCCATCTGTTCGAAAAGCGTCAGAACGTCCGGCTCGCTGTGCTCCCCGTTGAATTCCTCGAACAGATTCCTGACGGTGACGACGACGCGCTCCGCATCGCCCCAGTCCGCATACCGGCCGAGATCGATATCGAATGCGGCGTCGCGCGCGCCCATGCCCTTGTCGAAGCGCTTGCGCGCCTCGTCCTGGACGAATTCGAGATAGCCCTTCATCTCGCGAACCGCCTGCTTGTCGCAGATGGGGCCGTGTCCGGGGACGACCACGTCGACATCGAGGGCGAGGATCCGGTCACAGGCCCGAACCCAATTCGAGACCGGCCCGGCCCAGGCGATCGGGGTGCCCTCGTTGAACAGCAGGTCGCCGGTGAAGACGGTCCGATCCCCGGGCACGAAAGCGATGGTGTCGCCGCGGGTGTGCGCGGGACCGAGTTCGATCAGGCGCACCGCCTTGTCGCCGACCTTGAGCTCGAGCTCGCCGGTGAAGGTTTTGTTCGGCTTGCGCAGTTGAACGCCGGTGAAATCGAACGGCTTGAACAGTTCCGCAAGAAATTGGGCGCCACGTCCGAGCTGAGCGGCGTTGACCATCATCGAGTGATAGAGCGCGGGATGGGTGGGATCCATTTCGTCGAAGGTCGCGTCGCTGGCAACGATGTCGGCGCCCTCGACCAACTGGTTGCCGAAGGTGTGGTCGCCGTTGTGATGCGTATTGAACAGCGTGTTGATGTGTTCCGCGGCGGGAACCGAGCGCCGCATCTCCGCCAGCATTTCGGCGGTCAGCTTGAGATCGAACAACGTATCGACGAGAAGCGTCTGGTCTCCATCGACGATCAGCCCCGCGTTGCTCCAGCCCCACGAGCCGTCCGGCTGGATGTAGGCCCAAACGCCGTGACCGAGGTCCTTCAACCCTTTGGTGTAACTCCATCTCGACATGCTGCGCCTTCTCCCGTCGGTCGATCGCCGTCGTATGGCGCGTTTGCGCGCCTTTCCTGGCTTGACCCTACGCCATCTTGATCGGTCCATCAAGTCTCTTGATCGATCGTTCAATCAGGTCTACCTTCCCGTCGAGACAAAGAGTTGTATTTCGACGATGTCCCCGAAGGCGGCGAAGACCACGCGCGTGGCGACGGAGGCCGGAACGGCCGGCGTCTCGTCGCGGGAGCGCATTCTCAAGGAGGCGGAGCGCGTGTTCGGCGCATACGGCTTCGATGGCGCAACGATGCGACAGGTCGCCGAGGCCGCCGGCGTTCCCCTGGCGCTCGTCAGTTATCATTTTGGTTCGAAGGAGGGGCTTTATCGAGCGGTGTTCGACCGGCGCGTGCCGACCGTGGTCGAGCAGCGCCTGACCGGTCTTGCGATCGCCATGAGCGAACCCGACCTCGACCGGCGGCTCGAACTCGTCGTCAAGGCGCTCGTCTTTCCGATGTTGCATCTGCGCGCTCATGATCGCGATCCGAGCTTCGGTCGGGTTCTCGCGCACGAGACCATGGACCCGAGTTCGGAGCAGCGGGGCTTCATTCGCGACATGTTCGATCCGATCGCGCGCGCGGTTGTCGACGCCCTCGCATCGGCGCTGCCCGGGCGGTCGCAGCAGGATATCTGGTGGGCTTACGAATTCATGCTGGGCGCGATGGTCTACGTCATGGGGGACGCGGGCCGTATCGAACGGCTGAGCGGCGGCCTGTGCCGACCCGACGACGAAGAGGGCGCGGTCCGGCACATGGTCGCGTTCCTGACCGCCGGCTTGCGCCATGGCGCGCCGCAAGCCGCGCAAGCCCGAGCCACTCACAAACCGAAGAAGTCGAAGGGAGGAAAGCATGCGACTGGTAACGTTTCAGAAAGGCGACGGGCCGCAGCGCGCGGGCGCGCTGATTGACGGCGACACGCGCGTTGTCGATCTTGTTGAAGCTCACGGGGCGATGTCGCGCGAGGCGGGGCCGATCAGCGTGCTCGCCGTCGTCGAAGGCGGCGACGCCGCGCTCGACCGGGTCCGCGAGGCCGTCCGGAGAGCGCCGCCGAGCGCCGCCATCCCACGCGCGGACGTGCGTCTGCGCGCGCCAATCCAGCCGCCGCCGCAGATGCGCGACTGTCTGTGTTTCGAACTGCACCTCAAGCAGGCCTTCGCCGCGGCGCGCAAGCTCGCGGCCATGCAGGGACCGGATCCGGACAAGGCGATCGCCGAGATCGAACGCCGCGGCGTGCCCGACGCGCCTCCGATATTTTACAAGCAGCCGATCTACTACAAGGCGAACCGCTTTGCCGTGATCGGGACCGACGATCAGGTGGTGTGGCCGGCGTATTCGAAGTTTCTCGACTTCGAACTCGAGTTCGGCGTCTATATCAAGGACACGGTGAAAGACGCGCCGAAGGAGGGCGCGTTGAAGCACGTGTTCGGCTACACGATCTTCAACGACATGTCCGCCCGCGACGCCCAGGGCGTGGAGATGGAGGGCCGGTTGGGGCCCGCAAAGGGCAAGGATTTCGACACGGCCAATCCGATGGGCCCGTGCCTCGTCACCGCCGACGAGATTCCCGACCCTTATAATCTCACGATGATTGCGCGGGTGAACGGCGAGGAGTGGGGTCGGGGAAACTCCAGCTCGATGTACTGGAAATTCGAGGATCTGATTTCCTACATTACGCGATCCGAGACCCTTTACCCCGGCGAGTTCCTCGGCTCGGGCACGGTCGGCAACGGCTGTGGTCTTGAACACCTGCGCTTCATCAAGCCGGGCGACGTGATCGAACTCGAGGTCGAGCGCATCGGCGTCCTGCGCAACCGGGTCGTCAGCGGCTGACAGGTGTGTCGGCGTTTCGATGTCGGGCGTCGCCTCCGGAACAGGGAAGGCGTTGTGTAAACTCGCCGCAATGGCCCGTTCCGCCTCGCTCGCTTTGGGCGTGACCCAATTTCGCGGTCTCCGGGGGCTGACTCCAGCATTTCCGGGGGAGAATATGGCGGAAATGCGTCAGAAGATGGTTAACCAGCCGATGCGAATCAAGATACTGCGCCTAACGCCTTGAATTTGCACGATCGGTCACCGGAACGGTCCGTCGCGTCACGGTCCCCGGGCGGCGGCGCTCGGCCCTAATCGCCGTCGCGCTTCTGGCCAACCTGAGCGGCGCGGGGCAGGCGGGCGAGCAGGGCGATCAGCGCGCGGTCGCCGAGCGCGGCGACCCGCTCCTTGGGCGTCAGCCAGGCGCAGGCGTCCTCGACCGTGTCGGCGTCGTTGAGCTTCGCGGTGGCGACCGCGAGCTGGACATCAACCTCGCCAAGCCGGTGGCGCGGCCTTTCCGGCAGGAGGGCTTCGTGCACGGCGCGGAATTGCGGATCGGCGTGGATCGAAATGAGCGCGTCGTCTTCGTCGCGGCCGACGCGGGCGAGTTCCTCGGCGAGCGCGTTGGCGCGCGCGACCACCGCCGGCGGGGTCGTCTCCTCGGGCGTCCGCAACAGGCCGATCCGGCGCATGCCGAGGCCGATCCACAGTTGGCCGCTGGCCCAGGAGAGCGGGATCGAGAGGATGAGGCCGGCGATCGTCGGCGACATCCACAGCACCAGCGACGGGGAGATGAGCGCCGCGGCGAACAGGGTGACGACCCCGAGCAGGGCGTGCGAACGATGACGGCGGGCAATGCTGGTCAGGGGAATGGAGCCGTCGTCGCGACGCTGGGGGTTCCAGCCGGTGTCCCGACCGGACAGGATCTGCAGCACCGACCCCGACTGGATCAGCATCATGATCGGGGCCAGGGCGGCCGAGATGACGATCTCGATGAATGTCGAGGCGATCAGCCCCGCCGCGCCGCCGGATCCGCGCCGGGTCGGACCGTCGGCGAGGGCCAGGATGAGGCCCAGGAACTTCGGCGCCAGCAGGATTCCGATCGTCAGGATGAAGAGTTGCAGCGCGCGCTCGTAGTCGAACCGGGGCCACGCGGGGAACAGCGAGAAATCGGCGGTGAAATATTCAGGTCGGATGTAGTGGGTTTGCAGCACAAGCACGATGCCGACCAGGAGTTGAGCCATCCATAGGGGCGACGCCAAATAGCCCATGATGCCGGTCAGGAAATGCTGGCGCGTCGGCCAGACGAAGCCGCGCGCCCCGATGACGCGCGCGTGCTGCAGGTTGCCCTGGCACCAGCGCCGGTCACGGGCGGCGAGGTCGATCAGCGACGGCGGACTCTCTTCGTAGGAACCGCCCAGCGTCGGCAGCATGTAGACCGAGTAGCCGGCCCGCCGGATCAGCGCCGCCTCGACAAAATCGTGACTGAGGATGTGGCCGCCGAATGGCGGCCGGCCCGGCAAATCGGGCAGGCCGCAGTGGTCGGCGAAGGCGCGGGTGCGGATGATCGCGTTGTGGCCCCAGTAATTGCCGTCCCGTCCCATCCAGGCGGCGAGGCCGGCGGCGAGGACGGGGCCCGCGATCCGGGCCGCGAACTGCTGCAGCCGCGCGAACATCGTGTTGCGGTTGATAATGAGCGGCAGGCTCTGGATGATGCCGCTGTCCGGATCGGCCTCCATCGCCGCGGCGAGCCGCACCACTGCATCGCCCGACATGACGCTGTCGGCGTCGAGCACGAGCATGTGCGCGTAATGGCCGCCCCAACGGGTGACAAAGTCGGCGATATTGCCGGCCTTGCGGCTCGTGTTCTTGCGCCGACGCCGATAATAGATCCGTACGCCGGGCAGTCTTTCACGCATGGCGAGAAAGGCCCTCTCCTCGGCGATCCAGACGTTGCCGTCGGTCGTGTCGGATAGAAAGAAGTAATCGAAGGCGCCGCCGAGGCCGGTGCGTTCGACGTCCTCGATGATCGCCTGCATGCTGGCGAACACGCGCGAAGGCGCCTCGTTGTAGATCGGCATGACGACCGCGGTCTGCTCCGCGAGCGAAATGGGCAGGGAATCGCGCTTCCGCCCGTTGAGGACCAGCCAGAAAAACCCGACGAGGCCTGCGGTGAACGACAGCGAGACCCAGGAAAAGGTGATGACAAACAGGACGACCATCACCCATTCGAGCGCGGTCGGCGTGCCGACTCCGACGACCTTGTACATCTCGAAGGCGCCGTAGGCCGTCAAGGCGAGCGCACCGCCGAATGTCACAAGCCGCGCGAGGATCGGCGGGCGCGCAAGGCCCGGATTGAGCCAGCGACGCCGCTCGCTCCTGGAGAACTTGCGGAACGACTGGGCGGGCATGGCGAGCGGGGCGTAGCCCGGCATCGGAGGGAGCGGGCGCGGCGCCGGCTGGCGCGCCCGCTCCGCTGGGGACGAACTCCGCCGGACTCAGCCTTACGCTGTCCATCGATAGAGCCATGTTTCGCTAACCGCCTGATTGTCCACATTCAGCGTCAGCCGCAACTCGGAGTAAGCGTCGGAGCCCGGATCGAGGTCGAACATCACGCGCACTGACTTTCGATCTTTATAGGGGAAGAGTATGATAGAGACGATCTTTCCCGGGTTGGCGTGGAGGTCGGCGACCGCGGCCGCAGCCTTCTGCGGGTCGGCGAACACCTCCCCAGTCATCTCCACGGTGAACCGATATTTGCCCGCGATTTTCCCAGCGCGGCTCGAGGTGCAAATGGCCAGTTGCGGCTTCGAGGGCGGGTTCCAGCACCAGAACTGCCGGTAGGCAAGCGACAGCGTCTTGCCCGCCGCAATCCCCGCTTTCGGGCGCCACTGCGCAAGAATGTTGGCGTTGTTTTCGGACGTGCCCGGAATCTCGAGCAGGCGAATATCGCCGTCGCTCCACTCTCCGATGGGTTCGATCCACAGAGTCGGCCGCAACTCCCAGAGGCCCTCGTCGTCGTAGAAGGCGTCGAATGTCCGCGATCGCTGCACAAGCCCGAAGCCGCGCGGATTGACGTCGGAAAAGGCCGAGATCTGCAAAGTCTCCCGGTTCGCAACCGGCCGCCACAACCATTCTCCGCCGCCCGACAGCATCTGCAGGCCGGTGACTTCGTAAACGGCAGTCCGCCAGTCGTCGGGGCGGCGATGATCAAGACCGCTGAACAAATAGTCGGCCGCCATGGCGCCGACGCCGAGCCTGTCGGTTGCGGCGCGGCCGATCAGAGTCATCTCGGTGTCGATGATCGTCGTGTCGAGCGGTCGGATGGTGAAGCGAAACGCGCCGGTGACGCTCTGCGAATCGAGCAACGCGTACATGGTGAGCGTGTTGGACGCCGGGGCCGGTTTCTCCACCCAGAACTCACGGAAAGTCGGAAACTCTTCGCCTGGGTCGTCGCCCGTCCTGATCGCCAGCCCCCGAGCGGTCACGCCGAAATTCTGGCCGCGGGCGCGCGAGCGGTAGAAGCTCGCGCCCTGAAAGATCGCGGTGTCCTGAAAACCCTGGTCGGAAGCGCTGAGAATCCTCAGGCCCGAAAAGCCGATATCGCCGAGCGAGGGCGGCGGCTTCAGCTTGCCGAAATCGTAGTCGGCCGGGTCGTAAATGAGCCGTTGCGACAGCCCGCCCTCCACGACGTTGATCGCCACCGGGGTCGTATAGACGAAGCCCCGATGCAGGGGCTCGAGCGAGAAGCCGAGTTTCTCGTTAGCCCAAACGCCAGTTCCGGGAACCCGGCGAATCGCGGCGTATTGCTCGAAGGTCAGTCCCGTGAACACGGACGGCAGCGGCGATTCCGGCGCTTTGTACGGCGACGAGGCGAGCGCCACGGCCGCCTTCAGCACGCTGTCGGCGGCGAAGGGCGTAGGCTGGGCCAGCGGCTCGGCCGACGCCGGGGCGAAGCCGACTCGGGGCGCCGCCGCAGCCAACGCGCCGCCGAGCGCCAACTCCAAAAATTCGCGACGTCGTGGCGCCATTATGGTCGTTTCATTCGTTCGTCGCCCGTGTGGCCCGCGAGGCGGCGAACCGTCGGACGTTCCCTATTGGACACCAAAGCTACAAGTCATCGCCCAGCGAATCGACGCTAGCCCCCCGCGTCGCGCGCCGCCGCCAACTTCGCTTTTCTATATGCTATTTCGCGGCGCAGCGAGACGCATTTTGTCTCGACGCCAAGCTCGGACTTTTGCCTGAGGGCGAGGGCGGCGCTAGAAGCGGACGTCTGTACGCCCGCGGGCCAAATTGCCCCCCGGCCGCGACGACACGCGCCGATACGGAGCCGAACCATGAGTCTTAACGCCCGACGATGCCTCTTCATCGTGCTTGCCGCCGGAGAGGGCGTCCGGATGCGCTCGGGCCGGCCAAAGGTTCTCCACGACGTCGCCGGTCGGACGATGCTTGCACACGCGCTCACGGCGGCGCGCGAGGCCGGCGCAACGGACATCGCGGTGGTGGTCGGCCCCGAGCGAGAGGATGTGGAGGCGGCGGCGCGCGATACCGCCCCCGGCGTCGAGGTCTTCGTCCAGCGCCAGCGGAGGGGGACAGCTGACGCGGTTCTCGCCGCGCGGGAGGCGATTGCGCACGGCTACGACGACATCGTCATCGCTTACGCGGATATTCCCCTGATTCGCGGTGAAACGCTTGCGGCGCTTCGGGCGGGCCTCGTGGATGGCGCGGACCTCGTCGCGCTCGGCTTCGCGGCCCCCGATCCCACCGGCTATGGCCGGCTCATCGAGCGGGATGGTCGCCTTGCGGCGATCCGGGAGCACAAGGACGCGACCGAGGCCGAGCGCGCTCAGCGCCTGTGCAACGCCGGTCCAATGGCCTTTGGCGGCGCTCACGCGCTCGCCATGCTGGACGCGGTGACGCCGGACAACGCGCAGAGGGAATATTACCTCACCGACCTCGTGGAGATCGCCAACGCCCGCGGGCTTGTTGCGCGAGCAATCAAAGTGGATTCGGTGGAGGCGATGGGCGTCAACGATCGCGTTCAACTCGCCGCTGCGGAAGCCGCGATGCAGGCGCGGCTGCGTAAGCAGGCGATGCTCGGCGGCGCGACGCTTGTCGCGCCGGAGACGGTGTTTCTGTCGTGGGACACGAGCATCGGCCGCGACGCGCTGATCGAGCCGCATGTGGTCATCGGTCCCGGCGTGGCGATCGAGGATGGGGCGGTCATCCACAGCTTCTCGCACCTCGAAGGCGCACGGATCGCAGGCGGCGCGTCGGTTGGCCCCTTCGCCCGCCTCAGGCCCGGCGCCGACATCGCGGCCAAGGCGCGGGTCGGCAATTTCGTCGAGATCAAGAACGCCGCGGTCGAGGCCGGCGCCAAGGTCAACCACTTGAGCTATATCGGCGACGCGCGGGTCGGGGCAGGGGCCAACATCGGCGCCGGCACGATCACCTGCAACTACGACGGCTTCGGCAAGTTCAGGACCGATATCGGCGCGGGCGCCTTCATCGGCTCCAATTCGGCGCTGGTGGCGCCGGTCAGGATCGGCGACGGCGCCTATGTCGGCTCCGGCTCGGTCATCACCAAGGACGTCGAGCCGGACGCGCTCGCCGTCGCCCGGGGCCGCCAGGAGGCGCACGCCGGCTGGGCGAAGGCGTTCCGGGCGCGCCGCAAGAAGGGGTGACCGCGAGGCCTCGAGAGGAGAACCGACGGCTTTAGCGCCACTTATCGACCAGCCCTCGAAATCTCAAGGGGTTACGACCCGCCTTAACGACCGCTCCGTCAGCACGCCTATCTTCCGGTTCAAGTCGCTTATACAACAAAACAATATTGGTAAAACGATGCCGTCCACACCCCCCGTTCCCTGCGCCCCGTCCGGCGACCTCGCCGATCTGGCCGACGTCCGCACGCTGCCGCAACTGCTCGAGCGCCGCCTCCGCGCGACGCCGGCGGGCGAAGCCTACCGGGAATTCGACGCGGCGGCGGGCGGTTGGCGCAGCCTCACGTGGCGGGACTTCGGCCATGAGGTCAGCCGCCGCCGGCTGGCGCTGATGGCCGAGGGTTTCGCCAAGGGCGACCGCGCAGCGATCCTGCTGCCGAGCGGAATCGAGCACGTCGCCCTCGATCAGGCCGTGCTGGCCCAGGGGCTCGTCCCCGTGCCGATGCACGCCCTCGATAATTCCGAGAGCATCGCCTACATCCTCAAGGATTCGGGCGCGGTCGCCCTGATCGTCGATTCGCTCGAGCGCTGGCGCGCGATCGCCGCGGCGGGCGATATCGGATCGTCGCTGAGGCGGGTGATTGCGACAGGCGGCCCGCCGCCCGCCGATCCGGCGGACCGACGCCTCGTCGCCCTCGACGCCTGGCTCGCCGCCGCAAACAAGGGCCAAAGCGAGCCCGTCGCGCCCGCGATCGACCCCGACGATCTGGCGGCCCTGGTCTATACCTCCGGCACGACCGGCCGCCCGAAGGGGGTGATGCTGTCGCACGCCAACATCCTCGCCAACATCAAGGCGACGGCTGAGCGCCTGCGCGCCGAGAGCGCGGACGTGTTCCTGTCGTTCCTGCCGCTGTCGCACACGCTCGAGCGCACCTGCGGTTATTACTTTCCGATAGCGGCCGGTTCGGCCGTGGCTTTCTCGCGCTCGGTCAAGCTCCTCGCCGACGACTTCAAGTCGGCGCGGCCGACTGTCGTCGTCTCCGTGCCGCGGATCTACGAGCGCTTTTACGCGGCCATCATGGAGCGGCGCGCCGCGCTCGCGCCGCCGAAGCGCGTCCTGTTCGACCTCGCCCTGACCATCGGGCTCAGGCGGTACGAAGCGAGGCGGCGCGGCAGAACGCCGTCAGTCGTCGACCGTATCCTCTGGCCGGCGCTCGACCGCGCCGTGGCCGCGCCGGTCCGGGCCCAGTTCGGCGGCCGCCTGAGGATCGCCTTCACCGGCGGCGCGCCGATCGGGCAGGCGGTCATCCAGCTCTTTCTGGGCCTGGGCCTCGACATCCTCCAGGGCTACGGCATGACCGAACTGTCGCCGGTGGCGTCGGTCAACGCCCCGGACGACAACGACGAGCGCTCGGTCGGGCGTCCGCTGCCCGGCGTCGAAGCGAAGCTCGGCGACAACCAGGAGCTCCTCATCCGCGGTCCGAACGTGATGGTCGGCTATTGGAACCGGCCGGAGGAGACGGCCCGGGTGAAGGAGCCCGACGGCTGGCTGCACACCGGCGACCAGGCGCGGATCGCGGACGGCCGCATCTATATTACCGGGCGGATCAAGGAGATCATCGTCACCTCGACCGGCGAGAAGGTCTCGCCGGGCGACCTCGAGACGGCGATCCTCGCCGACACCTTGTTCGTCAACGCCATGGTGCTCGGCGAGAACCGCCCCTATCTCGCCGTCGTCGCCGCGCTCGACCCAAAGATCTGGGCGCGCGAGAGCCAGGCGCTCGCGGGCGACGCCGAGCCGGGGGCGCAGACGGCTGAGGCCGACTTCCTGCTCGCGCGCATCCGCGCGGCGGTGAAGATGTTTCCCGCTTACGCGACGCCGCGCGCGGTCGCCTGGACGACGGAACCCTGGACCGTCGAATCGACGCTGATGACCCCGACCCTGAAGAACAAGCGCCTCAACATCGAGGCCCGCTTCGCCAAGGAGATCGAAGCGCTCTATGCGCGCAAGCGCGCGGCGTAGGGCCAGGCTTGCCTGGCGGGCGAACGGAATTGGATTTCCGGCGGCGGTTGTCGAACCGATTGCGAGACATGTCGAACAAGTCGCCTTGGGCCCCTCGGGCGCACGCGCCGACCGACGACCTCGACGCGAGGACCGCGCGGCGAGGCGGCCGACCGCGGTCACTGTTCGGGGATCCCGGCCTCGCGCAAACCCTCGAGAATTTGCTCAGTCCGGGCCAGGAATGTCGGGTCGTCGCTGAACATCATCCACGCGGCGCGGGCGCGAGAGAGGGTGAAGGCGGGAGAGCACTCGAGAATGGCCTGGGCTGCGGAACGCGCCTCGTCCAGTCGACCGAGCCGCGCGAGCGCCGCAGCCAACTGAATCCACGCTGTCGGATGATTTCGGTTGGCCTCGATCGACCGTTGACACCAGGTCACCGCCTCCTCGCAACTGCCGAGATGGTTCTTCGCAATGCCGACGTACGATATCCAGGTATAAGCCGTTGTATCGCGCGGGCTGAGGCGAAAGGACTCGAGGACATGGCTCTCGGTGTCTTCGGGGCGGCCGACAAAAATCTTACCAAGTCCGATAATGGAATGGGCGCTGGCAAGATTTCGATCGAGCGCCAAGGCGTGTTCACATTCGGCGATGCCTCGTGCGGCGTGCCCGTTGAATATCTCGAGATATCCCAACCACATGTGCCCATGCGGATGCTCTGGCGCCAACGTTAGGGCTTTGGTCAGCTTGGCAACCGCCGCAGCCAAGGACGCCGCAAGATCGGTTTCAAAGAAAAGCGTGGCCGCGTATCCATCGGCACGCGCCGAGGCAATAAGCGCGTCAACATTGTCCGGATCGACGGTGAGCGCGCGATCGAGAATGCGCCGCGCTTCGGCTACGGTGCCCAAGGTCCTGCCTTTGTTGAGCCAGGCTAGACCTTGGAAATAGAGGTCGATCGAGTCAGGGCTCGGCGCCTTTTCCGCACGTCGCGCTTCCGCGGCGGCGAGTTGAGCGTCCAGCGCATTCGCTAGGCGTGCGACGATTTCGTCCTGCATATCGAAAAGAACGGCTAGGGGTTTATCGAACCGCTCGGCCCAAATATGATTGTTCGTCTCCGCGTCGATGAGCTGGACATTGAGGCGCATGCGATTTCTCGCCGCGCTGGACACTGCCCTCCAGAACATAGCGCACGTTCAACTCGCGGCCGATCTGCTTCGCGTCGAGCGGCTTGTTTTTGTAGGTAAAAGCCGTGTTACGGGCGATCACGACCGCGCCTCGTATCCGCGAAAGATCGGTCGTGAGGCTTTCCGTGACTCCGTCGACGAAATGCTCCTGCTCCAGACCGCCGCCGATGTTGACGAACGGCAAGACGACAATCGAGAGACGCAGGGTGCATTTTTCGGTGGGGCCTTTCTGCGCCTCGGTGACGACCGGCCCGATAAAGCGATAGCCGCGACCGGACATGGTCTCGATCCAACCGTCCCCACCGGGGGTCGAGCCGAGAATCCGGCGCAACGCAGCGATCTGAACCGTGAGGTTGCTTTCCTCGACGGACTGGCCCGGCCACCCGGCTTCGATCAGCGCGTCCTTCGAAAGTAACGCGCCGGGCTGTTCAACCATCGCCCGCAACAAGGCGATCGCCCGCCGTCCGAGCGCGGCGGGCTCCCTTCCGCGCAGCAACAGGCCGTCCTTGGTGTCCAGGCGGAATGGTCCCAGCGCATAAACCGTCATGGAGTATCGCTCCTCCAATTCGGTGATTTTTCGCAACTTTTTCGGAGCGGCTTAAGGACATTTGTTCGCAGCAGCCGCAAATTGTGACCTTGTCCATGACTGCGTGCGGCGTGAAAAGAGCGAGGAAAAAAACGATGGTTGCCGCGGCAATCCTGCAACTCGACTTGCGTCACAGCGTGACGGAGACTCGTCGTGGCGGGGAAAAGCCCGTCGCCCAAATGACCAATCAGATAGGCCGCGGGCAGCGCGCGACTGCCGCCGATTTCATCCAGATGGCGCGGCGGTCCCGGGTTCCAGACAGTTTCCTCCCCACGTTCCACGCTGTTCCCGCGCTGACTGTTACGCGACTGTTCGATACTACGCAAAGAATCTGGGCAGTCGCAAGCCGAATCCACCGGATCTGCTATAAGTCGGGAAATAAAGCAGCGCGCGCGGGATGCTCGATCAAGACAAATTCGGGGATCGCGGTCGTGACGGCGCTATCCGCTATCGCCCTGTACGCCGCAGCGCCGGTTTTGGCTGGAACCGCTGTCCTCCCGCCGAACAGCGAGACCTCCTACGCGACTAAGTATACGGGCCGGCTGATCGACACCCAATATCTTGGCGACGGCGCCTCGGAATCCCTGGTGGAAATGACCGGCGTCAGCCGAAACGCCGTAGGGCAACCCGCATTCGACGCGATGAACGCCGATTGCCTGATGCTTTCGGCCATCAGCGGCGGCAAGCCCAGACGCTACGGAGCCTGCACGCAAACCGACCGCGACGGCGACCATGTCTTCACGTCCTTTGACGGCGCCGCTTTCAGGCTCATCGGCGGCACCGGGAAATACAAGGGGATTTCGGGATCGGCGCTCTATTCCATCACGCCCGAGCCTTCGCTGGAGCCAGGGCGATACGGATATGTGATGGAAAACGACGTGACCTGGACGATTCAATCAGCGCCGCCCGTTGTGGATCCCGAAGCGGCCGTGCGCGGCGTGAGCGCAAATTACCGTTGAGCAACCGGGCCGTGCGCACGGTCCATGTCAATGCCCGAGGAGATAGTCCGGCGAGTGGGCCCACGAAGAACATCAATTTAATATACACAACAAATCGTAAAACAGGTGGTCTTTAAACAGGAGACGTCCATGAAAAGAAGAAGTTTTCTCCTCGGCTTGTTAGCTGGATGCAGCGTTTCAATTGCGATTTTTGAGCCAGGCATTGCCCTGGCCCAAGCGGATAACGCCAAGGCCTCGATGGCCGCACTCATGGCCAAAACAGGAGCTTTGGGAGCGCCGAAGGTTGAGGGCGTCGACTCTGTTGGCGGAAAAGACGTGGCCGCCCTTTATTTCGGGTCCACCAAGATCAACAACTCGTTCGACGTCGTGGACGCAGTGGCGAAGGAGCACGGTGGCGTCGCCACGTTGTTTGTCAAGTCGGACGACGACTTCATTCGCGTCGCGACGAACGTGAAGAAGGACGACGGTTCGCGCGCCATCGGAACCGTCCTCGATCCGAAGGGGCCGGTGATCGGCGTGATCCGCAAGGGCGAAGCCTATTACGGAGACGCGAACATCCTCGGCAAGCCCTACGTGACAGGCTACGAGCCGATCCGTGACGCTCAGAATAACGTTATCGGCATCTACTTTGTCGGCTATGCCAAGTAGCGCGTCGTCGAAATGAAGACGATGATCCGCGTGCACTTGCCGACCTCATGCCCGGCGCAAGATATCCTGCGCTTCGCCCTGGACCGCATACCTCGCCTCGTCACCTGAACGACGGGGCGCGAGGCGGTCGCCTTGGTGCAGGACGTGCGGTCCGCCGCCAGATGCGTCTTTAAGGACTTGATGTGGTTTTCGGCTTGGCCCTAGCTCTCGCGCGCCCAGATTTCCGGGTCGAACGGGGAAGTGCGCTTTGCCCTAGCGCCCTTAAAGGCCCAGAGACCGCCCTGGGCGGGTGTTCGTCGCGACCGAGTCAGCGGTTGGAGCCGACGTAGAGCGGATGTTGCGGATCGCGGCTCTGGACGTCGGGAGTTGGCGGAAAGCCGGCCATTCCTGGCGATCCCCAGATCCAAGGCGGGTGGGCGCGGTTCCAGGGAATGATTCTGCAGAAACTCTCACCTCTTTAGGAGATTGTGTCTGCAATTTCCTCTGGGGCCAAGTCGCGCCGTGCGCCGTGTCGCGCCGTGCGCCGTCGATAGTAAAGGCCTAACACACAAACTTCGCGCGATTGTCCACCAATGCCGCCGGGGCGGCGATCAATCGGAACGATACGCTCTCAGCGCAAAACGCGGCCGGCGGCTCGCGGATGGCGATTATCGGCCGACGCGAACCCCCCGTTCCCGCCGGTGAAGACCAAAGCCTCGAGGCTTGGAATGGCCACCGCCAGAGCGCCGATATAACGCGCCAGGCGCTGTATGAAGACCCCGAGGGCCGAGACGCGCGCCTTCGTGGCCGTGGGCTGCGGCCGCCTTTCCGAGGTTCAGGATTCGCCCGCGGCGCTCTTCGGCCAGACGAACGCCACGGCGACCGCGAGATCGGTTTCGTAGGAGATCGAGAGATGGATGTGGCCGATATCCTCGCCCGCGGCGCCCGAGGCGGCGGCGCCGAGGAGGCGGACGTTCGGGCGTCCGGCAGCATCGCGGCCGATTTCGATCTGTGGCAAGTCGAAGCCGTCCGACCAATCGTCCATCGCGAGCGCCTTGAACACCGCCTCCTTGGCGGCGAAGGCCGACGCGAGGAACCGCACTGGATCGCCCGCCACGGTGCTCGCCCGTTCCGCCGGCGTGAAAACGCGGCAGAGAAAGGCCTCGCCGGCGCCGTCCAGGATTGCCCGCATCCGACTGAGTTCGACGACGTCGATGCCAATCATGGCGCCCTCGGGCCTTTTGCGTCTGATCTCAATCGCCGCAGCGAATCGCGACCATCAGGGCGGCGCCAACGACATCCTCCACGGTGGCGCCGCGCGACAGGTCGCTGACGGGCTTGGCAAATCCCTGTAAGACAGGGCCATGGCTCGCCGCGCCGGCAAGACGCTGAACGAGCTTCGCGCCGATGTTGGCGCTATCGAGATCGGGAAAGACAAGAATGTTGGCGCGGCCGGCGACCTCGCCAAGGTCACCCATCTTGCGCCGGGCGACCGCCTCCACGAGCGCCGTGTCGGCCTGGAACTCGCCATCGATGGCGAGATCCGGCGCCATCGCCCGCGCACGGGCGGTTGCCTCCACGACCTTCGCGACGCGCGGATGGTCGGCGCTGCCCTTTGTCGAGAATGACAGCAGAGCGACCCGCGGCTGCCAGCCGAGGATCGCCGCGGCGCTGCGCGCGGTGACGACGGCGAGGGCGGCGAGGGCCTCGGCGTCAGGTTCCGGATTGACGGCGGGATCCGCGAACACCAGGGCGCCCGCTTCGCCGCCGGCAAAGCCCGGGATTTCCATCAGGAAAAAGCTCGACGGCGCGCCGACGCCCGGGACGAGGCCGATCACCATTTCCGCGATGAGAAGCACCTCCTCGGTCGCGTGGGACAGACCCGCAACCATGCCGTCGGCGTCACCTGCGGCGACCATGGCGGCGGCGAAGCCGAGCGGCGACGCGATGAGGCGTCTGGCTGCGCCGGCCGGCATGTCGCGGGCGCGAGCGAGGTTCTCGGTGTAGGACGCGAGGCGGGCGGAACCGGCCGGCGCGACAATGTCGATACCAGAGGAGAGAAGGTTTGCGTCCTGCGCAGCGCCGATCAGGATCGGACGGGCGAGGCCGCCCTCGGCGAGTTGGATGGCGGCGGCGCGGATCACTGGCTCGTCCCCTTCAGCGAAGACGATCGTGCGGACGCGACCGCGCGCCCGGTTCCTGAGAGCGTTCAAGGTTTTCATGGGACCTCACGCCGGGCGCGAGCCGGCCGCCTGCCCCGAGAGGCAGGCGGGGTGGGATTCAGAGGGCCGTGAGAGGGACTGCGAGGCCAATCGCCCGCTATCGGGCAATTCAGCGCTTGCTGTCGACAAGGGCAACGACGTCGCTGATCGTCTTCGGACGTCGGATCTCGAAGTTGTTTACGGAGACGCCGAGCTGGTCCTCGATAAGGGCAGCGAGTTCGACGCGGCCGATCGACTTCACACCGAGATCCTCAGCAAGGCGAAGGCTCAGCGAGATCCCTTCCGGGTCGCGCTTGGCGACCTTCGCCACGAGAGCCAACAGGCTCGTTGCGGTATCGATCATGGCTTTCTCCTCAGGCGAGCCTGAAGGCGAGCACCGGCAAGCCTCCCAGGTTCAGGATGTCGGCTTTGACCGGGGCCGGCCCGGCCTCGAAGCGTTTCCTCAAGGTCTCCGGATCAACGGCGATCCCGGTGATGACGCCCTGCACGAAGACGCCTTCCTCGAGTTTCACATGGCCGTAGGCGTAAGGCGCGATATCGTTGAAGCGTGGGTTCGGCGGCGGCGCCATGCTGTGCGAGACGAAGAGCACTTCGCCGCGGCCGGAGAGTTCCACCGGCGTCTGGTGAAAACCACCGCAATTCGGGCAGGCGGCGGTCGGCGGGCAGGCGATCGCGCCACACTTTTCACATTTGCGGCCGATCAGCTTTCCCTGCGCTAGGCTATCGTAATAGGTCTTGATCAACGAATCTGGCATGTTAGTTGCCTCCCTGCAGCACAAGGACCGTGCTGATCATCGCGTAGCCGTGGGTGTGAACCACGGCGGTGTGCGGCGCCTTCGGCATCTGCCGCGGCCCGGCGTCGCCCCGGATCTGCTTCACCGCTTCGTAAGTGTCGGCGCCGGCGCTGGCTGCCCAGGCATGACCGAAGGCGTGGCGACCGCCGTGCGTACTCATCGGACGGTCGCCATCAAACCGCAGCCGTCCCTCCCGCGCATAGGCAAGCCCTTTGCCCTTCGGCAGGTAGCCGGCCGCTTCGGCCGAGCAAAGGCTCATGATGTGGGAGCAGTCGTGGGTGTGCAGGTAGTCAACGTCCGATGACGCGATGCCCGCCATGCCGTAGGCCTTGGAGAATGAGGCCTCGTCGATCGGCATCACGGTCGGGTCGTCGCCGTACCACGGCAAATCCATAACCGAGATGCCAAAGCCCTTCAGTTCCACCGGCGGCGAGGCGCCGGCGACGGCCTCCTTGGCGCGCCCGATCACCATCGCCGACGCGCCGTCGGCCGCCGTCACCACGCTATAGAGACGGCTCGGCCATGCGACATGCGGATTGTAGCGCGACGTCCAAAAGGCCCATGGGTCGTTAAAGCCGAGCGCCGCAGCCTCGTCCTCCAGGGTCTGCTGCCGGCTCGCCTTGGGGTTCAAGGAACCGTGCAGGCGGCGGGTGCGGCAAAGGTCAAACAGGCCGCGGTCGAGGTCTTCGATGGAAAGGTGGTATTTGCGGCAGTAAGCCTCGGCGACGAAGCCATTGTAGGCCGGGAAGATGTCGTAACCCTGGGGAACGCTGTAGGCTTGGTTCACGCACTGGTCGGTCCACAGCCACATCTCCTCGCTGGGGATGGTGGTTCGCTCATAGGGGCTCATGTTTTTCGGCTGGCTCTGGGTGCATTCGAGGCCAACCACCAGCACGCGGTCGTAGGCGCCCGAGGCGACGCTCATGCCCGCCAAGGTCGCGCCGACGTTGGTGGTCGAGCAGGCCGCGTCAAAGTGGACGCCGCCCTTCATCTTCGTGCCGAGCCAGTTGGCGAGCTGGCTGTAGGTGGCGGGCATCTGACTCGTCTGCATGGTCACGTTGCCGACATAGACAGCGTCGACGTCCTGCGGACTGAGACCGGCGTCGTCGAGCGCCTCCTGTGCGGCCCTGGCGGCGAGTTCCTGCAGCGTCAGCCCCTTCAGCTCAGGGGTCTCCATGAGGTTGCCGAAGCGGGTGCAGCCGACCCCCAAAATGTGGACGGGTTCTTTGAATCGCTTTGACACGGGTGTCTCCTTTCGGGCCGTGCCGGAGGCGCTTCGGAGTGTCGCATTGATCGCCCACCGGAAATGGCTTAGCTAGATCGTAGGCGCCTGGGCTTCGGGCTTCTTGTCCCGGAGCGAAAGAAGGTTTGTCGGACAGTGCAAGGGCGGCCGGTCGTTACGAGTGGCGGCGGCAAGCTCCCGTCGGTGACCTGGAGCACGAGGGAGGCGCAGCCGGCGGCCCGCTACGCGAACTGGCAAGAGGCGCTTGACGCATCGCACCATGCCTGGCGCCTCGACGACCGGGCGCCGGTGGATTTTAGAGCCGCCATCGCGTCGACGATCGTCAGTGATCTCAAGATCGTCCAATGCGCATGCGACCCCTGCCGCGGCAGCCGCGGCGGCACTGAGATCGGCGCGGATCGCGAAGCCTTCTTTGGCCTGCTCCTCATCCAGGACGGCTGCGAGGAAGTCACGGTCGGCGCAAAGACATTCTCCATCGAACCAGGCATGGGGCTGCTCTGGGACTCCACGGCTCCGATTCGGTTCCGCCTGCTGTCGCCGATCCGCAAGCTCACCGTCTTCCTCGGACAGGGTCGGCTGCTCTGCGCGGCTCCGAATTCGCTCGATCGCCTAGGCGTGACTCTCGACTGGCGTCACGGCGTCGGCGCTGTGGCCGGCGCCTACGTCCGGGCGCTCTCCGCCGAGGCCGCCCACATCGACGCCGACCGAGGGCCAGCCGCCGCCGAGATGCTGCTGCACCTCATCTCCGGCGACCTCGACCAGCCCGGCGCCGCGCCGCTCTCATCGGCGCAAGCGCGACTCCTTGCACGAGTCGACGCACACGTAGAGGCCCAGCTCGACGACGTCGATCTAGGGCCGCAGTCGATCGCCGCGGAACTCGGCATATCGGTGCGTTCGCTGCATCTGCTCTACTCCCGCCGCGGCGCCACGGTGTCGCGACACATCCTTGAACGCCGGCTGGAGCGCTGTCGCAGGGATCTCGTCATCGAACAGCGCGCGAGCATCACTGAGATCGCGTTCCGATGGGGGTTCAACGACATGGCCCACTTCAGCCGGGCGTTCCGCCGACAGTATGGCGAAACCGCCAGCGCTTACCGAGGCCGGTTCCACCGCAACCGCGCCGACGAGGATCCATCGATCGATTAAGGAGAAACGCGGCAGTTCGGCGCGGGATGCGCTTCAGCCCGCCGACGGGTTTCTCAGGTGCAGCGACTGGGGCGGACGAAAGACCACGAACACGGCCGATTCCGAGCCAAGTCAAATTCCGCTTAGGAGTTGGTCCCGAACGCTCAATCGCTGGAGCGCCTACTCGTTCCCCGCGCTCTCTCTTGCAGAATCCGCGTCCGCCCTCCTTTTCCCTTCGAGGGCGCGGCGACGCGACGACGCCCGCCCAAGAAGCCCTAATCGGCAGGTTTTTGCGGCGGACAGACCGCATCCGCCGCGGAGGTGACGGCATACTATGGTTTTGCCGGCCTTTTTGGTCGCCTTGTCAACCGGCGGCCTTGGCGCGACCGCAGGGCTGAGGCGAGCCCCAGGCCTTTGCGTCGAGGCTCCGAAGAGTCTCTTGCCTTTGACCATTAGAGAGACCCGATCGGATCCGTCCCGGTACGCGACAGACGCGCCACGAGCGACCGTTTGGTCCCTCGTACCTGATCGGCGAGGTATTCGAGCGCCGATCGGCGTCGCAAGCGATTAGGGCTGCCGGTCGTGACACGGTCAAGCGTCACAGCACATCACAAACCGGCGACTTTCCTCCAATTCGATTGGGGGCGACTCCCTGCGCTGGGCAGGGCCGCTCTCCGGGAAGACGCGTCGCGCATGACGATCGAGGAGTGAACCGCTCATATTGCGGCTTCGCGGCCGCAGTTTCGTTCCGCGGCGAGGCCGAGGCGATCGAGGGCGCCGCGCACGCCGGCGTCCTCGATCGCGGCGATCGCCGTCTCGACCTTGGCGGAGAGATCGCCGACCGCGGTCAGGTCCTTGCCCCAGAGTTTTGGTTCGGCGAGCAGGCGCCGGGCGATCGCAGGCGCGTCGCCGCGTGTGGCGCCCGACCAGGCCGCGATCATCACGTCGAGCACATGGGCGTCGTCGCGGATCGGGTAGGCGCCGCGGTCGCGATGGCCGACGGCGCCGCCCGCCTCGCGCTGGCCCCGGTAGAACCACAACAGCGCGGCCAGCGAGAAGGCGAGGCCGTCGGGCGCAGGCTTTCCCTCCTTCACCCAGTCCTCGATTGTCGGCAGCACCCTGACCACCCATTTCGACACGGAGTTGAGGGCGATCGAGAGGAGCTCGTGGCGGATAAACGGATTGCCGAAACGCTCGAGGATGGTCGCGGCGTAGGCGCGTCGCTCGGCCTCGGGCAGCGGCACCTGCGGCACGATCTCCTTGAGGAGGACGCGGCGCAGAAAGGCCGAGATCTCCGGGTCTTTCGTCATTGCCTCGACGGTGTCGAGACCGGCGAGGTAGGCGGCGAGCACGGACGCCGTGTGGCCGCCGTTCAGAATGCGCACCTTGCGGGTGCGGTAGGGCTTGAGGTCGTCGGTCCAGATCACGTCGAGGCCGGCCTCGGCCAACGGCAGCTCGGCGGCGATCGTCTTCGGCCCCTGGATCACCCAGACATGGAAAGGCTCGGCGGCGACCGCGAGCGGGTCCTCGTAGCCCCACTCGAGGAACAGAGTCTCCTTCTCGGCGGCGGGAAAGCCCGGGACGATGCGGTCGACGAGCGTGTCGACGAACACATTCTTTTCCTCGATCCAGGCGACGAAGGCCGCCTCGAGGCCCCACCGGTGGGCGTGGCTCAGAACGATGCGGCGAAGCGTCGCGCCGTTCGCTTCGATCAGCTCGCAGGGCAGAAACACGAGGCCAGGCGCGTCAGGCCCGAGCGCCGACCAGCGCGCCTTGAGGAGCGCGGCGACCTTGGCCGGGAAGCTCTTGGGGCAGATGCCGAGATCGAGCGGTTCCTCGACCTCGACGATGCCGGCCTCGGTCGTATTGGAGACGACGAAGCGCAAATCGCGCGAGACGCCTATCTCGAGGAACTTGTCCCACTGAGCGTACGGGTCGAACGCTGCCTGCACGGTCGACACAACTCGGCGGGCGATCGTCTCGCGGCCGTCGACTCGGCCGCGCAGCAACACCGTATAGAGATTGTCCTGCTTTTCCAGCAGGGCCGCGACGCCCTGCGGCAGCGGCTGGGCGATGGCGACGCCGCCGTCGAAGGTTCCCTTTTCGTTGGCGACGTCGATCATCCAGTCGACGAAGGCGCGCAGGAAGTTGCCGTCGCCGATCTGCAGGAGCTTGACCGGGCGCGGCGCCGGGTCGGCGTGGGCGACCCCTTTGAGGTCCGTCGTCAGGGCGCGGCGGGTGAGGAGGGACATGGGTTCGCTCCTGATCAGAGTTTGTAGGCGGACTTGACGAGGCGATAGGCGAGATCCTGAGCAACCTCGAAGGCCTCGTCCTCCTCGAGCCGGTGCTCGGCGACGAGACGCGCGAGAAAGGCGCAGTCGCAGCGCCGCGCGACGTCGTGACGCGCCGGGATCGACAGGAAGGCGCGGGTGTCATCGTTGAAGCCGACGGTGTTGTAGAAGCCGGCCGTCTCGGTCACCGTCTCGCGGAAGCGCCTCATGCCCTCGGGGCTGTCGAAGAACCACCAGGGCGGCCCAAGCTTCAGCGCCGGATAATGGCCGGCGAGCGGCGCAAGCTCGCGCGAAAAGGCGGTCTCGTCGAGGGTGAAGAGGACGATCGTCAGGGCGCGCTCGTTGCCGAAGCGGTCGAGCAGGGGCTTCAGCGCCGAGACGTAATCGGTCGGGCCGGGAATGTCGCACCCCTTGTCCTTGCCGAAGGTCTTGAAGATCCATGGGTTGTGGTCGCGGCGGGAGCCCGGGTGGATCTGCATGACGAGCCCGTCCGCAAGGCTCATGCGGGCCATCTCTGTCAGCATCTGGGCGCGGAACAATTCCGCGTCTTCGGCGCTGGCCTTGCCGCCCTTGACCCGGCCGAACAAGGCTTCGACCTCGGCCGGGGAGAGATCGGCGGTTCGCGCGGACGGATGGCCGTGGTCGGTCGAGGTGGCGCCCATCTCCTTGAAATAGGCGCGGCGGTCGGCGAGCGCTTCGAGATAGCCCGTCCAGGACGCGGTGTCGTGGCCCGTGATGCGGCCGAGTTCGACCAGGTTTTGGGCGAAGTTCGGGAAGTCGGGATCGACCGCGGGGTCGGGACGGAAGGCGGTGATGACGCGGCCCTTCCAGCCGCTGTCGCGGATCGCCCGATGATGGCGGAGGTCGTCGAGCGGGCTGTCGGTCGTGGCCAGCACTTCGATGTTGAAGCGCTCATAAAGGGCGCGCGGGCGGAACTCGGGCTTGGCGAGGGCCTCGGCGATAAGGTCATAGAGCCGGTCGGCGTTCTCCGCCGACGGCTGCTCCTCGATGCCGAAGACGGTGGTGAAGGCGTGGTTCAGCCACAGCCAGGACGGCGTGCCTCGGAACAAATGGAAATTCGCGGCAAAGAGCCGCCAGATCGCGCGCGGGTCCTGCTCGACCGGGCCGCGGTCGAGCCGCGGCACGCCAACGGCCTCGGGCGCGACGCCCTGGCTGTAGAGCATCCGGTGCACGTAATGATCGGGGACGATGAACAGGCGCGCCGGATCGGGGAAGGGCCGGTTTTCGGCGAACCAGGCGGGATCGGTGTGACCGTGCGGACTGACGATCGGCAGATCGGCGACCGTCGCATAGAGACGCCGCGCAATGTCGCGGGTGACCGTGTCGGCGGGAAACAGCCGGTCCGGATGCAGGGCGAAACGCTTCGACTGCGAAGCGAAACGAGCGGTCTGAACGGTCATGGGATGAGCCTCCGGTGGGTCTTTGTGGGCAACCGGCTTCGGAATGGACCGGCTTGACAGTCTTATATATCTGATATACAAGTTCGCTTGTCAAGTGGTCGAACCGATAGAGCAGCCTTGTGTAAGAACACCGATCCGAGCGCCGGCGAACAAACGGCATGGGTCGCGTCAGTCGAAAAGCCAGTCGGCGGCGCGTCTTAAGAAAATCGGATCGACGGAGGGCGAACTCCAAGGAACCCCACGAAAAACAAATGCGACTGGTCGTCCGGCCGGCTCGCGATAACCCGTTAGGGGGAAGGCATGAGATATATTTCAGGATTGAGATGGAGAATACTGGCGTTGATGCTGGTCGGAACGATCATCGTCTACGTTGACCGCAATGTGCTTGGCGTTCTGGCTCCGATCCTGAAGAAGGAGCTGAACTTTTCCACGGAGCAATATTCCTACGTGGTCTCGGCGTTTCAGCTCGTTTACTCGTTCTCCCAGCCGGCGGCGGGTTATCTGACCGATCTCATCGGTCCGCGCATCGGCTACACTGTCGCCGCGCTTGTGTGGGGGACCGCCTGCGCCCTCCACGCTTTCTCGACTGGATGGGTTTCGATGGCCGGCTTCCGCGCGTTGCTCGGCCTTTCGGAGGCGGTCGCGATACCGACCGGCACGAAGACCTCGACCGTGTGGTTCCCGTCGAACGAACGCTCGATCGCGACCGGCTGGTTCAACTCGGGTTCGTCGGTCGGCGCAGCGCTCACCCCGCCGGTCGTGGTCTGGCTCTCGACCGCCTACGGCTGGCAGTCCGCCTTCATCCTAACCGGCCTTCTGGCGGTCGTGTTCTCGGTTTTGTGGTTCTGGCTCTATCGCGATCCGCAGAACCATCCGCGGCTGTCGCCGCAAGAGTTCGCCTTCATCGAAGACGGCAAAACGACGGTCGTGACGGAAAAGCCCGCGCTCAAGAAGATCTTCGCTCAGAAGAGCTTCATCGGCCTGATCATCGCGCGCTTCCTCACCGAGCCGGCCTGGCAGACCTTCGCCTTCTGGATCCCGCTGTACATGGTCTCCGTGCGCGGGATGGACATCAAGCAGTTTGCGCTGTTCGCCTGGCTGCCGTTCGTGGCCTCCGATCTCGGTTGCGTGTTCGGCGGCTATCTCGCGCCGTTCCTGCATAAGCGCCTGGGCATGCAGCTCGTCTCGTCGCGGCTCACCGTGATCACCATCGGCGCGCTGTGCATGGTCGGCCCGGCTCTGATCAGCTTCGCCGTGAACCCGATCGTTGCGATCCTGTGCTTCTCGCTCGGCGGTTTCGCCCATCAGATGCTGTCCTCGATGATGTACGCGGTGGTCGGCGACGTGTTCGAGAAGCCCGAAGTGGCCACCGCCACCGGCATTGCCGGCATGTTCGGCTACCTTGGCGGCGCGATCTTCACGTTGATGGTCGGCCAGCTCGCCAACACCATCGGCTACGAGCCGCTGTTCGCCATGCTGTTCCTGTTCGACCTGATCGCGGCGGCTGTGCTGTGGATCTTCATTGGTCGGTCGCACGGCCCCATTCGCGCGGCCGTGCCGGCTGAGTAGGCAACCATCCAAAACCGAGCTGGACCGGCGGGCGTCCCCCGCCGGGCCTCTTCGTAGCTCATTCCCTCCTCGCTTCTGGAGACCGCGCGCCATGCCCGTGACCCGCCCGCCCTTCCGCGTCGCACTGATCGGCGAATGCATGATCGAACTGAAGGAGTTGGCTTCCGGCGCGCTTATCCGCGGCTTTGGCGGCGATACCTTCAACACCGCCGCCTACATGGCCCGGCTCGGAGCTCGCCTCGGGCCCTTCGTCGACTACGTCAGCGCCGTCGGCGATGATCGGTTCAGCGCCGAGATGACAGCCTACTGGAACGCTAACGGAGTCGGCTCACGTCTGACCTCGGCGCTGCCGGGGCGGCGGCCGGGCCTCTATTTCATCACTGTCGACGCGAGCGGCGAGCGGCGCTTCACCTACTGGCGCGGCGAGGCGGCCGTGCGGGACTGTTTCGAGGCGGAAGGGTCGGAAGCCACGCTCACCGCCCTCGGCGGCTTCGATCTCGTTTACCTGAGCGGAATCAGCCTCGCGGTGCTGCGGCCCACCTCGCGCGAGCGCCTTCTCGCGCGCCTCGAAGAGATCGCGGCGGCGGGCGTCGCGGTCGCCTTCGACTGCAATCATCGCCCGGCGCTGTGGTCGAGCGAAAAGGAGGCGCGCGCCGTCTGGGAGCGTGTGTTCGGCTTCGCCCGCACTGTGCTGACGACGGTCGAGGAACTCGCAGTGCTCGGGGCCGCGGCGCACGTCGAGGACGGGCTCGCCCGTTTCGCCGCCTGGCCGGACGTCGAGCTGGTGATCAAGGACGGTCCCGCCCCGTGCGTCATCCGCGCCCAAGGCGAACTCAGCCGCGTGCCAGCGATCCGGGTCGAGCGCGTGATCGACACCACGGCGGCCGGCGACAGTTTCTCGGCCGCCTATCTTCTCGGCCGGCTTCTCGGCCTTCCGGTCGAGGACAGCGCGCGCGCGGCGCACGCGGTCGCCGGCGCGGTCGTCCAACATCCGGGCGCCATCGTCCCCGCCGATGCGACGCCTGACGTCTTCGCCGAACGGATCACGGCGCTGCTTGGATCCTCTCAACGCTTCAGGAGCAACCCATGACCCTCGCCCTCAAGATCAACGAACTCGACTCGGTCGCCGTGGCGCTCGAGCCGCTCTCGGCCGGCGCCGCCGTTCCCGCCTATGACGTCGCCCTCATCGACGACATTCCGCGCGGGCACAAATTCGCGCTATGCGACATCGCCGAGGGCGAGACGGTGACGAAGTACGGCGCGACGATCGGCGTCGCGACCCGGCCAATCCCCCGCGGCGCGCACATTCATTCCCACAACATGAGGACGGCGCTCGGCGACATCCTCGACTATGCCTGGTCGGGCGAAGCCCAGACCCCGGCGCCGGCGGCGGAAGCGCCGTCGATCATGGCCTTCGAGCGGGCGAACGGCGACATCGGCGTGCGCAACGATCTCTGGATCATCCCGCTCGTGGGCTGCGTCAATGGCCTCGCCCGCAACATCGCTAAACGGACTGAGGCGGAGGGCGTGCTGCCCGAGGGTTCTCGCGTGCAGATCCTCGCCCATCCCTATGGGTGCTCGCAGCTCGGCGGCGACCTCGCCGACACCCGCGCGATTTTGCAAAACTATGCGCTCCACCCCAATGCCGGCGGCGTTCTCATTCTCGGTCTCGGCTGCGAGAACAACTCTCGCGCCGCCTTCGCCGAGGGCCTTGCGCCAGCCGACCCCGAACGCGTCCGCTTCCTGGTGGCCCAGGACGCCGAAAACGAACAGGACGAGGGCCTCGCCATCGCCCGCGCGCTGGCCGAGCGGATACGCGCCGATCGCCGGGTCGAAGTCAGCGCCGCCCGGCTGCGAGTTCGGCCTTAAGTGCGGCGGTTCCGACGGCCTTTCCGGCATCACCGCCAATCCGCTGCTCGGCGCCTTCTCCGACTGGCTCTGCGGCGTCGGCGGCGCCACGGTGCTGACCGAAGTGCCGGAGATGTTCGGCGCGGAGACGCTGTTGATGGCGCGCGCCGAGACCCGCGCGGTGTTCGACAAGACCGTCGCCCTCATCAACGACTTCAAGTCCTACTATGTTTCGAACCGGCAGCCGATTTACGAGAACCCCTCTCCCGGCAACAAGGCCGGCGGCATCACCACGCTCGAGGAGAAGTCGCTCGGATGCACGCAGAAGGCGGGCCGCTCGGTGGTGCGCGACGTGCTCGGCTATCGCGACCGCGTCGGCGTCTCCGGCCTCAATCTGCTGTCCGCCCCCGGCAACGACGGGGTCGCGGTGACGGCGCTCGGAGCGGCCGGCTGCCATCTCGTGCTCTTCACCACCGGCCGCGGCACGCCGCTCGGCGGCGTCATCCCGACGATGAAGATCGCCACCAACTCGGCCCTGGCCGACAAGAAGAAACACTGGATCGACTTCGACGCCGGCCCGATTGCGACCGGGGCCGTCTCGGTCGCGGGGCTCAGGGACGCTTTCGTCGACGCCGTGCTGGCGACAGCCAGCGGCCGGCCGACCCGCAACGAGGAGAACGACATCGGCGAGATCGCCATCTTCAAGACGGGCGTGACGCTTTGAGCCGCCCGGCCGTCTTTGGCCCAGAGGCCGGCGTCCGCCTTCGCTGCCGCCGGACGATTCGCGCCAATCGCGCCGTGGGCCATGGGACATGGCTTTCGACTTCCCATATGAACTCAGCTACGGCTTGTGTTGAATTCGATCGGATTGGGGCAAGAGACATGCTGCACGAACCGCAGGGTCTGACGTTCGCGACCGGACGCTCCGAAAGCCGGCGGTCCACAGGGACTGCCGCCGACCTCGTCCACCATCGGCTGCGCCAGGAGATTGTCACCCTGCGTTCTCCGCCCGGCGCGGCAATCAACGAAAAGGAGATCGCCGCCGCCCATGGCGTCAGCCGGACTCCGGTCCGCGAGGCCTTGCTGCGCCTTGCCGACGAAGGGCTCGTCGAGATCACCCCCAAGTCCGGCACACGCGTCGCTCGCATTCCGGTCGTGGCGCTCGCCGACGCCATGTGCGCCCGAGAGGCGATCGAACTGATGCTGGTGCGTAAGGCCGCCCTGCGCGCGCGCCCGAGCGACATCACCGCGATGCGTGCGATCCTCCAGCGCCAGCACGAGTGCCTCGACGCGCGCGGCGCCGCCGGCTTCCATGACGCCGACGAGGCGCTGCACTTCGCCATCGCCGAGGCCGCCGGCCGTCCCGGCGTTTGGGCCATGGTGCTGCAGATCAAGGTTCAGCTCGATCGTCTGCGCCGTCTGACGCTGCCGAATTTTGACTGGCTGCGCCATGTCGTCCACGAACACGAAGCAGTGGTCGAGGGGATCGCGTCCGGAGATCCGGACCGCGCCGCCGCCGCCATGCAGGCCCACTTTCACAGCCTGAAGGGCGTGCTCGACGAGGTCAGCACCATGAACCCGGATTACTTCATCGGCGGCGCCGACGAGTTCGTCGCCTGAGGCCCACAATGAGCGCGCGCCTCATCGACGCTCGCGACCTGACCCTGAAGCCAAGCGGCTCAACATCGGAGGTGGTTGCGCTCCGTGCGAACGCGCGCGGTCGTAAATTGGCGCGAAGCAGAATCGGGGGAGCCTCGCTGCTCCTCCACGAGAGGGCAGGTCGCCGGGTTGTCGTGACGCGCATCGCCGCTGAGGCTTCAGCGCGACCGTCAGCGCGACCGTCGCGAGCCGGCCCGAATCTTTGGCGCAAGCGGCCGCGCAGCTTTCGATTTCCGTCAACGTCCCGTTGAAAAGGTCCTCGATCGCCGAGCCTTTCCGCTCGGCAGCCGTTTCCGTCACGGCCCGCAAGAGCCCAACTCGCGGCGAAGAGGGTAAACCAGCAAAGCACGGTACCATGATACCGCAACTCACCATTGCCCGGTTTTCTTGGCGATTCCGGCGGTCTGCCGTTGACATTCCGCTCCGCGCACGGCAGGAAGCCCGCGACCTGAGAACTGCACGGAAACCCCATGTTCGGCAAAACCCATTCGACCAAGACGGCCGACGTCGAGAAGAAGTGGCTTCTGATCGACGCCAAGGGCCTGGTCGTCGGGCGGCTCGCGACCATCATCGCGATGCGCCTGCGCGGCAAGCATAAGCCCAGTTTCACGCCCCACATCGACGACGGGGACAACGTGATCGTCATCAACGCCGAAAAGGTGGTGCTTACGGGCCGCAAGCGCGACCAGAAGAACTACTATCACCACACCGGCTTCATCGGCGGCATCAAGGAGCGGTCGGCGAAGTCGATCCTCGAGGGCAAGTACCCCGAGCGCATCGTCGAGAAGGCGGTCGAGCGCATGCTTCCGCGCGGGCCACTCGGCCGCAAGCAGCTCGGCAACCTGCGCGTCTATAAAGGGCCCGAGCATCCGCATGCCGCGCAACAGCCGGTCGCGCTCGACGTCGCCAAGATGAATCCCAAGAACACCCGGACGGTCTAACCCATGGCTGAAACGCTCTCCTCTCTGGCCGATCTCCAGACCTCGTCCATCGCTCCGGCAGTCGCCGAGAGTCCCGTCCACGTCCAGAAGCTCGACAAGCAAGGCCGGGCCTACGCCACCGGCAAGCGCAAGAACGCCGTCGCCCGCGTCTGGATCAAGCCCGGCAGGGGCGTCGCGACCATCAACGGCAAACCACTCGACGTTTATTTCGCCCGGCCCGTGCTGCGCATGATCTTGAGCCAGCCGCTGGTCCTCGTCGACCGCGTCACACAATACGACGTGACGGTCACCGTGGTGGGCGGCGGCCTCTCAGGCCAGGCGGGCGCGGTGCGCCACGGCATCGCCAAGGCGCTGACCTATTTCGAGCCGGAGCTTCGGCCGACGCTCAAAAAGGAAGGCTTCCTCACCCGCGACTCGCGCGTGGTCGAGCGCAAGAAGTACGGTCACGCCAAGGCCCGCCGCAGCTTCCAGTTCTCGAAGCGCTGAGCGCTCCCAACCGCCCCTCTCGTTTTCACGCGGGGAGGGGCGGAGCGACGTACTCTGACAGGCGCACTCGCAGGAGATGTCCGAAACCTCCTTCCGAATTCCCGGGGCGGATGATATTCTGTGGCCGGGAGCCTTATCTTCACGCTTATGACCGATCTCACGCTCGAAACGCTGCGCGCCGAACTGGCGCCGATCCGTGCACAGCTCGCCGAACTGGCGCCGCTTCGCGACCGGCTTGATGGCTTGGACGCCAAGCTTGCTGGCCTGGACGCCAAGCTTGCTGGCCTGGACGCGAAGGTGTCGCCGATGCGCGCCCAGCTTGACGGCCTGCCGCTGATCAACCGCTCGCTCACCGTTCTGCAACAGGAAACGCGCGCTTTGCGAGCCGCGTTCAACGACTTCGCCCGTACGAACGTCACCGCGGGCGAGATCGAGGCCCTGCACACCGACGTCAACCGGGTTCAAGCCGAGAACGCCGAGTTGCAAACACGCCTTGCGACCGTCGAGCGCCTGCTTGAGGACGTGCAAAAGCGACGACCGTGAGCGATTGGATTCGTCGGGCGCCGTTTCCTGATTGAGGCTTCCTAACTCGCGATCTGCGTGGGGTCGAGCGCAAGACCTACGGCCACGCCAAGGCCCGGCGCAGCTTCCAGTTCTTGAAGCGCTGAACGAGCGGCTCGTTTTGCGATTGCGGAAGGACGGCCGACGCCGCCCTTTTTTGCGTTGGGGCTGCGAATCGGATGGCGCGCCCTGTAGGCGCGTACGCTGATCGCGCCGCCGCCGCGTTTCTAGTCCGTCGCGCTCAGCGAGCGCGGCTACAGGCGCTAGCTCGCGCGCCTGCGCCACGTTACGTAGGGGATCGCCAGGACCGCCGCGAATACGAGATAGAGCAGGAAGGCCGGCAGGATCGCCTTGTCTCCCGGAAAATTTGCAGAAGCGATCGCCAGCGCGACGCCGGGGTGGCGGGTGGCGGCCGCAAGCGCGAGCACGGTGCGGCCGTGCGGGTCGGGACCGCCGAGAAGATGTCCGGCGGCGAGGCCTACGCCCACGAAAGCGGCGACCGCCCATAAGGCGCCGGTTCCGATGAAATCGACGATCGCCGGCCACGCGGTCGCGAGGACGGCGACAACGCAGAGCCCAAGCATAATGGCGGCGATCTGCCCGACCGGCCGCGCAAATCGCGCCGCGAGCCCCGGCGCGAGCCGCCTGGCGAGAATGCCCGCCAGCAGCGGCGCGAGCACGGTTGCGAACACGAGCTTCGCGATCGGCCACGCCGTCATGTGGACCGGCAGCTGGAACGCCAGGCCGACGAGTTCGACGGCGAGCGGGACGAACAGGACGGCGATCAGCGCGGCGACGACCAGGAGGCCGATCGCGTAGGAGGGCTCGCCGCCCGCCTTCATCTGTTTCTTGGGCAGGAGCGGCGGAACCGGCGACACCGCCAGCGCCACCAGGGCCACCTCGACCGCCACGGGCAGATCGAATGTCCACGCCATCGCTGCCGCGACCAGCGGCATCACGACGTTGATCGCCAGAACCGAGCGCAGGAGCAGCCCCGGCCGGTGGAGGAGGAAGAGCGTGTCCTCGACCCGGGAGGCGAGGCCGATGGCGAACACCGACAGAAGGATGCTGGCCTTGAGCGCCAGAAGGATCAGGGTTTGCGCGGTCATCCGGGTCCCGTTAGCCGATGGGCGCCGCGACGGGAAGCGATAAGGTTTGCGCGACGGCGGGCGCCGTTTGAGAGCGTGCGCCTTATACGTCGCCTCCGGCGTTTCGAGTCGCGGACCACTCTTCCATGACCTTGTAAAGGGCGTCCCGATCGGCCACGTCGACAAGCGCGCCCCCGCTATCGAAGGTCGGTAGGGGCGCGAGGGCCTCCTCTCGCCTATCCTCTGGCGCCTGCATAGCGTTCGATTCCATTGGGTGCGTTGAAAATGCTCGAATTTCCGTTGCAGGGAAGCATTCTTCGTATGGGCGTTGGGTTGGCCAAGGCCAACGCGTGTTGTCCTTTCTCGAACCATTTCGATTTCGACGACTTGACGATGCCCACGACGTCCACGAATCCAATGACACCACCGCGATCCAAATCTTCCGGCTCCGGCGTTTCGATGCCGAGGTCGTAGAGCATAATGGTCGCCGCCTCTTCCCAGAACATGAGCGACATGGTCTTCGAGGCGTGGATAGCGATCCTCTGCCCGACCAGGGACCTCCATCTGGCGATGGTGGCGGGCGAGCGGTTTTCGAGATCCTTCCCGGCGTGGATAATCGCCCACGCCCAGGGTTGTCTAACCGATATCGCCTTCATTTCCCGTCTCCGCGGGGTGACGCGCCTGGCCTCGTCGGAGACATGTAAACTTCTGTGGGCGCCGTGCCCAGAAGTTTGCGGGCGCGCCTAGCAGAGCCCACAACCGAGAGCGGCGGCGGCCGCTTGACCTTGACACGTCTTTGGCGGAAAGACGCGCTCATGATCGCAACCTCGCCTTTCCGACTGCGTCGACGCTGAATTGGCGCGGCCGCGCGCGAGCGCGATTGGTTTTCGGGTTCGGGACTTCACGAGGCGATCATGGCGACCATCTTCATCGACGGCGAGGCGGGCACGACCGGCCTGCAGATCCGGGACAAACTCGGAGGCGTACCGGGGATCACGCTCGCGAGCCTGCCGCCCGAAGGGCGCAAGGATCCGGCCGCCAAGCGGAAGATCTACGAGGAGGCGGACGTCGTCATCCTGTGCCTGCCGGACGAGGCGGCCAAGGAGGCGGCCAAGCTGATCGACGCGATGGGCGACAAAGCCCCGCGCGTGATCGACGCCTCGTCCGCCCATCGCGTCGCGCCCGGCTGGACTTATGGATTCCCGGAACTGACGCCCGGCCAGGACGAAGCGATCGCCATGGCGGGGAAAGTCACCAATCCCGGCTGCCACGCCACTGGCGCCATCGCGTTGCTCAGACCTCTGGTCGACGCAGGGATTTTGCCGAAGGATTGGCCGGTTACCATCACCTCGGTCAGCGGCTATTCCGGCGGCGGCAAGTCGATGATCGAGGCCTACGAGACGCGCAGGGCGCCGGCTTTCGAGCACTACGCCCTCGCGCTCGAGCACAAGCACCTGCCGGAGATCGAACTCTACTCCGGCCTGACGCGGCGGCCGATCTTCGTTCCCTCGGTCGGCAATTTTCGCCAGGGCATGCTGGTCAGCGTGCCGTTGCATCTCGACACGCTGCCGGGCAAGCCCAAGCTCGCCGACCTCAAGGCAGCGTTCGACAAGCGCTACGGCAGCCAGAAACATGTCAAGGTGTTCGCCCCGCCGGAGAACGCGCGGCTTGAACCGGAGGCCCTGAACGGCGGCAACGACATAGAGATCCATGTCCTCGGTTCCGAGGCGCGCCGCCACGCGGTGTTGGTCGCCAGGTTCGACAACCTGGGGAAGGGCGCCTCGGGCGCGGCGGTGCAGAACCTGATGCTGATGCTGCGGCGCTGAGGAACAGAGTCCTTGCTTTCCCCACCGTCATGCGCGTCCTCTACATCTATTGCCATCCACTGCCGGAGAGTTTTCACGCCGCCGTTCGCGAGTCGGCGCTCGCCGGCCTCCGGGCCGCGGGCCACGAGGTGGACCTCCTCGACCTCTACGCCGAGCATTTCGATCCGGTGCTGACCGAGAAGGGGCGGCGCGATTACCATGACGTGGCCCAGAACAGGATCGGGCTCGAGCCGCTGATCGCCCGGCTGAACCGGGCCGAGGCGATCGTCATGCAGTTTCCGACTTGGTGCTTCGGCATGCCGGCGATGCTGAAGGGCTTTTGCGACCGGGTGCTGGCGCCGGGCGTCGCCTTCGACCTCTCCGACCCGGCGCATGTGAAGCCGATGCTGACGAACGTCCAGCGCATCGCCGGGATCGTGACCTACGGTCGCCCCTGGCATATGGCGAAATGGATGGGCGATCCGCCGAAAAAAATGATCACCCGCTACCTGCGCTGGTTCACCGGCGGAAAGGCGCGGGCGGACTATTACGCCCTCTATCACATGAACGTCGCGACCGAGGCGAAGCGCAAGGCGTTCATCGTCCGGGTCGGGGCGGCGATGCGGAAGCTGTAGGCGTCTCGCGGCAGATGAGGCGCAGCGGCTATGGGGAAGCTGGCTACGCGGCGCGAGCGCTGATAGCCTCGGCGCTTTCGCGCTGCGCGGAACAGGAAGCGGCTCATGATCACCGTCCATCACCTCAACCATTCGCGCTCGCAGCGGGTGCTGTGGCTGCTCGAGGAATTGGAACTCAATTACGAGATCGAGCATTACGAGCGCGATCCGGTGACCCGCCTCGCGCCGCCGGCGCTCCGCGCCGTTCATCCGCTCGGCAAATCTCCCGTTCTGGTCGACGATGGCGTGACCATCGCCGAGACGGGCGCGATCGTCGACTACCTCGTCGAGAAGACCGGGCGGTTGCGTCCGGCCGCCGGGACGCAAGAGCGGTTGCGCTGGACCTATTGGATGCACTTCGCCGAAGGATCGCTGATGGCGCAGCTTCTCCTGGACCTCATGCTGACGACGGCGCCGGCCCGTGTGCCCGAACCGCTGCAGCCGGGGGCGAGGGCGGCGGCAGAGGGCGTCAAGCGCGCTTACGTCGGGCCGAACCTCAAGGCCATGTTCGATCTCGTCGAGGCCGAGCTCGGCAAGAGCGCGTGGCTCGCCGGAGACGCCTTTACCGCCGCCGACGTCATGATGAGCTTCCCGCTCGAAACCGGCGGCGCGCGGGCCGGCGCGTTCGAGGGCCGGCCGAAGCTCAAGGACTTCGTCGCGTGTATCCACGCTCGCTCCGCCTATCAAAAGGCTCTGGCGCGAGGCGGACCCTACGCCTACGCATGATGAAGCTTGACCACCCCACTGGCTTTCGACGTGCCTTGCACGTGCTGTGGCGGCTCGGCTGGAAAATTCCCGTCGCGCGCGCCGGAATTGCGTGCGCCGACTTCGGGATTGCGATAGCTTGCAAATCGCGCGGGGGCGCTTTCGCGGAGGCGGCCGATGGCCTTGCTCCTGTTTGACGAGACGCGGCGAGCGGGATGCCCGGCGCCGCGGCGTCGGCGCTAGAGGCCGCTCGTGATCACCTTGCCCAAACTCGCGGCCGAGGCGCTGGCTTCGTTTCTGTCCGCCGATATGAAAGACCGCTTCGGGGTGTCGTTCGGCAATCTCGCTGAGATCATCCCGTTCGCCGCGCAGCTCGCGCTCGAATGCCTCGGCAACAGCGACGCCCTCTATCACGATGTCGAGCATACGATGCTCGTCACCCTCGCCGGCCACGACATCTTCAGAGGACGGGCGCTGGTGAAGGATTCGACGCCGTCCGATTATTCCCACTTCATCGTCGCCTGCCTGACCCACGATATCGGTTACGTGCGCGGTCTTCTGGAAGGCGACGACGAGGACCGGTTCGTGGTCGACGCATCCGGGAAGACGGTCTCGTTGCCGCGCGGATCGTCCGACGCCGCGCTCGCGCCCTATCACGTCGAACGGTCGAAACTATTCGTGCTCGAGCGTTTGTCGCGGATCGCCGAACTCGACGGGGCGCGGGTTGCGAGCGCCATCGAGCACACGCGCTTCCCGTATTCGGAAGCGCCGGAGGCCCCGGACATCAACGAGGAGGCGGGTCTCCTGCGGGCGGCCGACCTGATCGGCCAACTCGGCGATCCGCATTACCTGCGCAAGGCCAATGCGCTTTTCTATGAATTTGGCGAAATCGGCCTGAACCGGCAGCTTGGCTACGATTCGCCGGCCGATCTGATCGACAGGTATCCCAGTTTCTACTGGGGAAAGGTCTCGCCCTATATCCAGGAGGCCATCCGCTACCTGAGCCTGACGGCGAGCGGACGCCAGTGGATCAACGGCCTTTACGCCAACGTGTTTCGCGCCGAGCACGATCTGCGCCAGCACGGACCGCAGGCGTAGCGCAGTTTGCAGACGCGGTTTGCAGACGCGGTCGCTAGGGCGTCCGGAAGGACGCCCGTCCTTCGACGGGCTTTGGACCGCGTCCGCCGCGATCAGCGATCGCGGCCACAGGTTGCGCCCGTCACGGATGACGATGGATCGGGTCGACCCAGTAGACCTCTTCCGGCTTCTCGACAGGCTCGACATTGGCGATGTTCACGACGACGGCTTCGTTGTCCGAACGTACCAGCACGCATTCCAGCGTCTCATCGGGATCGGCGTTGATTTCCTGATGCGGCACGTAGGGCGGCACGAAGATGAAATCGCCGGGCCCGGCTTCGGCTGCGAACTGCAGCCGTTCCCCCCAGCGCATGCGCGCCCGTCCCTTCACGACGTAGATGACGCTCTCGAGTTCGCCATGGTGATGGACGCCGGTCTTGGCGTCCGGGGCGATACTGACCGTCCCCGCCCAGATCTTCTGCGCGCCGACCCGGGCGTGGTTGATCGCCGCCTGCCGCAACATTCCGGGCGTCTGCGCCGTGTTGGGGTCGAGCTGATCGCCCTTGATGACGCGCACGCCGTCATATTTCCAGCGATCTTCGGTTTCAGGTCGCTTGTGGTCGTCGGTCATGGCGATCCCCGTGATGGGTTTGACGGCGGGATTGTAGCCGCGATCGCTGATCGCGGCGACGGGGTTTGTAGACGCGGTCGCTGACTGCGTCCGCGATCAGCGATCGCGGCTACAGTTCGCCCCGGTTCCGCTTTTGCCTTCGCGTGCCTTTTCCGGCATGAGGGCGCATGACTCCCGCAGCCCGCGTTTCCGCCGCCATCGAGGTCCTCGCCGACATCGAAACCCGCCGCCGTCCCGCCGTCGACGCGATCAAGGATTGGGGCCTGACGCATCGGTTCGCGGGCTCGGGCGACCGCGCGGCGATTGCGAGCCTCGTTTACGACACGCTGCGCCGCAAGGCGTCGAGCGCGTGGCTGATGGGCGAGGCGACGCCGCGGGCCGAGGCGATCGGCGCGCTCAAGCAAACGCGGGGCCTCGACCTCGAGGCGATCGCGGCGCTGTTCACCGGCGAGGGCCACGCGCCGGCGCCGCTCACGGAGGCCGAGCGCGAGCGCATCGCCACCGCGACGCTTCAAGGCGCACCCGCCCACATTGCCGGCGACTATCCCGAATGGCTGGCGCCGCAGTTCGAGGCCGCCTTCGGCGCCGACGCGGTGGAGGAGGGGCGGGCGCTCGCCGACCGCGCGCCGGTCGACCTGCGCGCCAACCTCCTGAAAACCACGCGTGAGAAGGCGCAGAAGGCGCTCGCGCACCTCGGCGCCGAGCCGACGCCGCTCTCGCCGATCGGCTTGCGCATCGCGATCCGTCCGGATGGGCGCGGGCCGGCGCTCGCCGCCGAACCGGCCTATGTGAAGGGGCTCGTCGAGGTGCAGGACGAGGGATCGCAACTCGCGGCGCTGCTCAGCGAGGCGAAGCCCGGCCTCCAGGTCCTCGACCTCTGCGCCGGGGCGGGCGGTAAGACGCTGGCGCTCGCCGCCATGATGGACAACCACGGTCAGGTCTACGCCACCGACGACGACGGGCGGCGTCTCGCGCCGATCTTCGACCGCCTCGCGCGCTCGGGCGCGCGCAACGTGCAGGTCCGGGCGCCAAAAGGGCAGGCGGACGGGCTCGTCGATCTCGCGGGCCGCTGTGACCTCGTGATGATCGATGCGCCCTGCACAGGCTCGGGCGCGTGGCGGCGCAATCCCGACGCCAAGTGGCGCATGCGCCCGGGCGCGCTCGAGCAGCGCATAAAGGACCAGGACGAGACGCTCGCCAACGCCGTCCGGTTCGTCAAGCCGGGCGGGCGGATCGTCTATGTCACCTGCTCGGTGCTGAGGGCCGAGAACGAGGACCGCGTCGCCGCCTTTCTCGCCCGCCACGCCGCCTTTCTGCCGGTCGACGCGGCGACGCAGGCGCGTGCGGCCGGTCTGCCGGCGCTCGCCGAACGCGCCTCGCCCTTTGGCCCCGGCTTCCGCTGGAGCCCGCGCACAGCGGGCGCCGACGGGTTCTATGTGGCGACGCTGGCGCGCCTGTGAGCCTTAGGGGCGCCTCGCGAGTGCGATCATGAGCGGCGACGCGCGCGAGACGCTGGCGCGGCGGGCGGCGTTCGTCCTATGCTCGGGCCGCGTGTCTGTAGACGTGGTCGTTGACCGCGTTCCCGCGCTCGGCGAGCGCGGCTACAGGGAGGAGCCGCCATGTCCGAATCCGCGCCCGACGCATCCCGGCGCTACGCCAGCTTCCGCGAATTCTACCCGTTCTATCTGAACGAGCACCGCAACGCCGCGTGCCGGCGCCTGCACGTGATCGGCAGCGCGCTCGTGCTGGCCGCGCTCGGCGCGGCGATCGTGACCCGCAATCCATGGCTCCTGCTGCTGATGCCGGTGATCGGCTACGGCTTCGCCTGGGTCGGCCATTTCGCCTTCGAGAAGAACAGGCCGGCGACGTTTTCCTATCCGCTCTGGAGCCTGATGGGCGACTGGGTGATGTTCGCGGAGGTCGTCGCCGGGCGCCGGCCGTTCTGACGGCTTACCGCGGCGCCGTCATATCGTCGAGCGCGTTGCGCATCGACGTGCTGGGAATGCCGAACAGGCCGCCGTACGGCATATCGAGATCCTGGATGACAAACACGGCCGAGACGATGGACGTCACGGACAGGACGACGACGATCACCGTCACCGGGTTGGGCGGCGCAGTGAGGCCAATGCTGGCGAACAGGATGACGAGCCAAAGGATCAGGACCCAGTAGAAGGGCTGCGTGATCGACGCGCGCGCCTGCTCGATCACCTGCCACCGGCTTTTCTCCATGTCCCGATAGAGCTCCAGGCACGAGGTCTGAAGCCGCTGGCGCAGCGAATCGGAAGGCTGGAGTTGGCGGAGCTCGCTGCCGACCTGGTCGAGGATGGCGGCTAGCCTCCGGCTTTCGCCCGTCACCGGGATCCCGGCCGTCTCGGGAATCTTGACGCCTTTCGGCGGCGGTTCGTCTGGCCAGGTGGTGGCGATCACCGCCGCAGTGTAGGACTCCAACTGTTCCTGCATCGCCGCGGTCTCGGGTCCGTAGTCGCGTAGGCAATGGTCCAGTTGGACGAGCGAGGCGGCGTAGGCGCCGCGCTCGGTATAGGCGGCCTCGAAGCCGTTCTTCACCGAATTCGTCAGCAATCCGAGCACGATAGCGGTGAAGGTAACGAGCAGGTTGATCGACAGCTGGACGAGCTCGAAGGAATCCTTGGACCGATGCCGCTCGGGCAACCGGGTCTTGACGACGAACCCTCCCGCCGCCGCGGCGCAGAGCAGAAAGAACAGGAAGGCCGTGGATAAGAGGTCGGGCATGCCTTCGTCTTACGCTCGCAGTCTGGGGTCGGTTCGAGCGATAGCTGGCGCCCGGGGAAATGTCACCGGGACGCGCGCCACGCCGCGTTCGCCGGCGCAAGAGGCGCGACCGCGATTTTCTGACAGGAGTCCAATAAAATCAATGAGTTAACCCGCGGATTTGGCAGTTTTCGAGCGAGCGTCCCAATGATTTCAAGGGGTTACGGGAATGTTGGGGTCGCCAACGCGGGCTCGCATCATCCCGCCGTCACTCGCGCTTTCTTCTTGCGGCCTTTCTCCGCCTTCAGCGCGGCATGGTACTTCTGCCGGATGTCGTCGAGGTCGACGGTCGGCTTGGGGAAGGCCAGCTTCAGGTCTTCCATCGTGTCGGCCATGATCTGCGACACCGCGAGGTTGCGGAACCACTTGTGGTTCGCCGGGATCACATACCAGGGCGCATCCTTGACGCTCGTCGCCTCGATCGCGTCCTCGAACGCCTCGATGTAGTCGTCCCACAGCAGGCGTTCGGAATAATCGGACTCGCTGATCTTCCAGTTCCGGTGCGGATCGTCGAGGCGCTGGGCGAAGCGGGCGAGCTGCTCTTCCTTGCTGATGTGCAAAAAGAACTTGAGCACCGTCGTGCCGTTCTCGGCCAGGAGCTGCTCGAAATCGCGGATGCGCCTATAGCGTTCGGTCCAGGTCGCCTTGTCGATCATCTTGTGGACGCGGGTGATGAGCACGTCCTCATAATGCGAACGGTTGAAGATCGCGATCTCGCCCTTGCCGGGCGCATGCGGGTGGATGCGCCAGAGAAAATCGTGCGCGAGCTCGACCGGAGTGGGCTGCTTGAAACCGACCACGCTGACGCCCTGCGGATTGACCACGCTGAAGACGTGCTTGATCGTGCCGTCCTTGCCCCCCGCGTCGAGCGCCTGGAGGACCACCAGGATCGAGTGCTTGTGCTCGGCGTAGAGCAGCAGCTGCTGCTTCGTCAGCTTGCGCTCGAAGGCCTGCATGTCCTCCTTGGCCGCCTCCTCGGATTCGTGCTTGCCGGTGTCGGCCGGATCGAGCTTGGCGAGCTTGACCTTGCTGTCCGGCCCGACCCGGAACGCCTTGCGATAGTCCATCGTCTCGACTTCGTCCTTGTCCTGCGGCCGCGGCGGCGCGGCGGCGGGACATTGAAAACACCTTGAAGGCGCCCGTCAATCGGCGCCAATCCTTCAAAAATGACGCGTGCCGATTCTCATGAGCCAGGGGAGCCAGGATGAACTTGACGCCGAGCGACGACTCCCCCGAGCGGCCGAGCCCTCACCCGATCTGTCTCTTGATCCCGCCGGCGGACGAAGCCGAATTGCAGGACCTGACGGACGACATCCGCGCGCACGGCCTGATCGATCCCATCGTCCTGTTCGAGGGGATGATTCTCGACGGCCGAAACCGGGCCGCCGCCTGCGAACGCGCCGGCGTCGCGCCGCGCACCGTGCAATTCGGCGGCGGCCGGGAAGACGCCTTGATCCTTGTGGTTTCGCACAATCTCAAGCGGCGCCACCTGAGCAAGCAGGCGATCGCCGACGCGCTGGTCGCCGCCGAAGATTTCAACTTGAACTACGCATGCGAGCGGGCGGCCCAAGGCGGAGACGCGGAAGGCGGAGACGCGGAAGCCGGCGCCGGCGCTCCCGAGGCCGTAATTAAAATTACGGAGCCGAAGACAGCCTCCAGCCGGAAACTCGCCCAGGCGGCAGGCGGCCTCGTCAGCCATGTCATGATCGCCGCCACGCGCAAGGTCAAGGAGAAGGGCGAACCGGAATTGCAGGAGGCGGTGAAGCGGGGGCGCATCGGCGTGCAAGACGCGGCCAAGGCCGCCGACCTGGCGCCCGAACAACAGAAGGCCATCGCCGCGGCGCCAAAACCGAGACGAGCGGCGGCGGAGGCTGCCGAAGCCGCGCATACGGCCGCCTCGCACGGCGGCGGGGCCGAGGCGGGAAGCGAGAAGGACCGACCCGCGGCGTTGCGCAAGGCGTGGGAAAGCGCGAAGGCGCTGCGCCGCCTTTGGCAGACGGCGGACGACGGAACGAAGGAATGGTTCGTGGGCGCGGTCTTGTTCGACTCCGACGAGGCCGCCGAGGCGAGCCGGCCGAGGGAGGGCGGCTGAGGCCCCTCGCACGTCCTGCGGCCGCGTGCGCCCCGGACCCGGGGATCGGGACGAGAGCCTCGGAGAGTGACCGTTTGCAGAAGGGACGGGCGGAAAGTGAGCCTTGCCGAAAACGGCCATGGACGTCCTGTGTCGACGTGAAGCGGGCGTCGCGGGTCGCGGTCGTGGAAGTCGCGTTTGGGAGGGTAAGTGGGCCTTGCCTGGAGGCGCAGTGTCTGCCGTGCGCGGACGTTCGTTTTCTTCCCGGCTGCGCGTGAATTCTTGCGGATCAGGGTCGTCGAATCCTAATGCCTAAACCAATTTCAACCGACCCGCTTGCTACTCTTTCACGATCAGGGACCTTAATAAGCTCAGTGACGGCCTCGATAATTCGATCATAGGCTCGATTGCAGGCCTGTGAGCTTCCACTCATGGTGTATTTACCATGGCTTACTGCTGCGTGCCGACGGCGTTTCTGAAATCGACATGGCGCAAGCTCGTTGGATCTGCCGCCGCCGTCGATCGGCGCGCCTATGAGGTCGCGGTCATGATGACGTTGCGCGATCGCTTGCGATCCGGCGATTTGCAACGCGACGACAAGAAGACGACAGAGCCGCTCCAAGAGGCATTCTGCCCCCTCCGAGATCCCCGCTCAGCCTTCTTGGAAGCGGCTTAGCGTAAGGATTTGGGGAAGATTTTGCGATGGCCCCCTCTTGTCGTAGGCCAGAGTGGAGGGCGAAGCAGCGGTGTATTGGTTCAGCGAATTGGTGGTGTAGGTCGAGGAGGCAGCAGCCAGGCTGGAGGGAACAAAGGTTGCGTCGGCCGCGTATCGCCGAAAATCAGCCGAGGCCAGAACGTAATTCAGTGAGGTCGCTGAATGGGTCTGCTCACGCTCTTTTCTACTTCTGCGCTAATATCTTCAAAGTAAATGCTGCCTAAGAATTTGTCGAACGTCTCCGCAATCACATAAATATTATCGTATGTAGGTGGGGACCGCTCATCGTCATGATCCCAATAGTACACGGCATCTTCATTTGAACCTATGATAGACAGACAAATCAGATTTCCTGACCCGTCCCCAGCAATAGGAAGCAATTCGATCGGTATCCGCCTGTAATATGTCCTGTAGTTCCAATCGACGTTATTCGATCGCACGGTGCCATCGACGCCAAAGAAATAATGCACCGAGCCGAAGGAACTCCTGTCAAAGTCTCGAATTGGAAAGAAGTCTGGCTTCGGTCTTCCGCCATTGTGACGAAGTAAGAAAGATCTGTAACCATGAGGCAACGCTACGCCGAGCTCACGTTCTAGAGCGCCAATCCGTAAATCCGTTAAAGGCGGTCCAACGTCCAGCATTTCGAATGGCACTGGTCTCTCCATCTATAAGTGGACAGATAGACTTTCAGCAAAAATCGTCACTTCAAGTTTGAAGTTCCTGTTTGCGCCCGATACCTCTGCAGCACTTGGTCTTCGTTAGCGTTGGCGGGTGCTGGAGCCATGGCGCTCAGAAACGTGCCAATTCCGACCGACAAGTACGTGGTGGGATCGGTTGCGACATCGGCCAAGAGACCGCCAACTGCCCTGGCATAGGCAGCAGTGCCGGTATGTGCCGTTGCAGAATGAATATCTTGAGGTACGAGCTGCATGGTTGTCGATACTCCTGGCGCGCCAGTCTCGGCGTGGTGCCATACATAGCCCGTATTACGGTGACACTTTACTGAATCCCTCATCGCAGTTATCAATACAACCCCGCCCGCCTCGGTGCCTGCCCGGCCGCGATCCGCGCCCAGCAAGAGCGCAGGCCGAAGCCGAGAGCTTAGGGATTGAGTAAAGCGTCACCGTAATCGCGCCACCGTAATCGCGGACGTAGTCCTTCTGAACCTTCTCCTTGAACCGCCGCGCCGTCATGTCCTCGATCATGCGCTGCCGCAACTGGCTGATGGAATTGTCGGACATCGAATGCTCCTGTCTCGCATGGGGTTGAACCCCACGATCTTGAGACAGGGCCGAGTCTTCCCGTTGTCCTTACCCGTACACCCTCTCCGCTCGCTCGCCGCCCCTACCGCGCGAGCGGTTTAGTCCCTTTGCGCGGTCTTGCCCTTCATCGGGCGAGCAACGGGTCGGGAACAGAAGTCCAATCAGAGCTGTGTGCGCGCTGATGGCGGGCGAAGCCGCTCATGCGCCGACTTGCCGGAAGGAGCGCTTCGGTATCCGCTCGGCGTCGGCGGCGAGATACGGCGTCGCGTCGGCGGCGTCCTGGAAAGCCGGGGAGATCAGGTTCGGTGGTTTACGCGCCGGTCGCGACCGGACAGTCCTCGCGCCCGCCCCATTCCGCCCAGGAGCCGTCATAGAGGCCGACGACCGCATCCCCGGCCTCCTCGGCGGGGTTACGGTGACACACCCGGCATTTCCATTTTTGCCTCGTCGCTGTTGCCTTTGTCGGGCAGGGGCAAAAAAGGGTGAAGGAGCGCGTCGTCGCGGAAAAAAGGTAAAGACGAGCGTATCACCGTGATGCCGGGTCTAAAATATTGGACACGATTGATTACGTGTTAACAATTGACTTTAAGCCCTATCGCGACTAGGTTTCGGGCATGGCCACCGCAACCAACGATCGTATGTCGAAGTCGCCTCCCGCTGTTCGCGGGAAGGGTGACGCCGCCGGCGTTCTAAAGGCGCGCCCTGTCAAGAACCCGCCCTCCTTCAAGGCGATGCGCGCTGAGGACATGAAGAGATTCTCCAAGACACTCGCATATTTGGCTAAGTGACAGAACCGTTTTGGCTTCCGATTGACGTTGTTATTGACACGAATAAAGATGTAGTCGCCGCTACGGGCGAGACTTTCTTTCTTCGTGATCGTGGGTTGCTGGAAAGCGCGTTAGGGCGGCCAAAGAACCACTTTCATTACGGGCAGGAAGACGTTCTTGTTCTCGCGACTTCCCTGTTGTTTGGCATCGCTCAAAACCATCCATTCGAGCAGGGAAATAAGCGAACGGCGCTTCTGAGCGCACTTCAGTTTTTGCGGTTGAATGGATGCATGCTTTTAATGCCTGACACTGATCAGCTCGGAAAGCTAATAGTCTCTGTAATGGAACGAACCATGACGGAAGATGCGTTTGTTTCAGTCATAAGAACATCTATTGTAACTCTGACATAGCATCTTCTTATTGGTTCTACGCTTTGGGATTACGTTGACGCCTCGGAGCGCCGTCCACCCCATCGCCGTAACCCCCATGCCGTGCGCCACGGGGAATGTCTCGAGAACAGAAATTCAATCAGAGCTGTGTTCGCCGGATGAGCGCGGGCGCAGTTTGCGGTGTTTTACGCGCCGGTCACGACCGGGCAGTCCTCGCGCCCGCCCCATTCCGCCCAGGAGCCGTCGTAGAGGCCGACGACGGCTCCCCCGGCCTCCTCGGCGGCGAGCGCGAGAATCGCCGCGCTGACCCCCGAGCCGCAGGTGGTGACGATCGGCTTCGAGAGATCGACCTTATGCGCGGCGAAGATCGCCTGGAGAGCCTCTCGCGTCTTCAGGCGGCCGTGCTCGACCACCTCGCTGAAGGGCAGGTTGAGGCTTCCGGGCATATGGCCGCCGCGCAAGCCCGGTCGTGGTTCCGGCGCCTCTCCGCGAAACCGTTCGGCAGGACGCGCGTCGACGACCTGGGCGGAGCCGCTGGCGAGCGCGGCGCGCACGTCGTCGAGCGTGGCGACGAAGCCGCGATCGAGGCGCGGGGTGAACGTCCGCGGCTTTGGGTGCGCCGGGCCGGTCTCGAGCCGACGCCCCTCGACGATCCATTGGGTCAGGCCGCCCTCGAGGATGCGAACGTCGTGCGCGCCGTAGGCGCGCAGCGTCCACCAGACTCGGGCGGCGGCGAACAGGCCGAGCACGTCATAGATGACGAAGCGCATGCCGTCGCCGAGGCCGAGCGCCGTCATCTCCTGCGCCAGCAATTCCGGCGTCGGCAGCATATGCGGCAGGCCGCTGACGCGGTCGGCGATCGTGTCGATGTCGAAAAAGACGGCGCCGGGAATATGGCCGAGCGGGAACTCGGTCGCACCATACCGGCCGGTGTTCGGCAAGTGCCACGATCCGTCGATCACGCCAAGATCGGGATCGCCGAGTTCGGCGGCGAGTTCCGCCGTGGTGCAGAGATTGCGCGGTTGAACGAGCGAGGACATGTCCGGAAAACTCATGGTTCTGAAAGGACGATGCGCACGCGGCGGTTGAGCCGTCCCTTCTTCTCGATCTGGGTGACGGAAGCGCGGCCGATTTCACCGGTGCGCGCAACATGGGTGCCCCCGCAAGGCTGCAGGTCCATGCCCTCGACCGAAACGAGGCGCACTCGGCCGGTTCCGCGCGGAGGCTTCACCGACATCGTCTTGACCAGCGCCGGATTGGCGTCGAGCTCCTCGTCGGTGATCCACTGCAGGCCGACGGACGCATCGAGCGCAATGAGTTCGTTGAGCTTGCGCTCGACTTCGGCCTTGTCCAGCGGCGCCTCGCAATCGAAATCCAGCCGGCCTTCGGCGTCGCCGACCGAGCCGCCAGTGACGGGGTAGGGCAGGGCGACCGAAAGGAGATGCAGCGCCGTATGGGCGCGCATGCGCCTGTAGCGGCGGTCCCAGTCGATCCGGGCGACGACGTGCGCGCCTGCGCCGGGCAGGGCTGCGCCTTCCGCCGGAACATGCAGGATGGTCTTGCGGTCGGCGTCATAGATCGTGTTGGCGATCGGCACGACCGCGCCGCCTTCGAGTTCGAGAACGCCCTGATCGCCTGGCTGTCCGCCGCCCTGGGGATAGAAGACCGTGCGATCGAGCGCGAGGCCTCGAGCCTCGGCCGAGACCACCGTCGCCGCGGTCTCGCGCCGGTAGGCGTCTTCGCGGAATAGCGCTTCTGTCATTTGACGAACACCTCGGGGGCTTGGCCCTTGGCTTCGAGCCAGGCCGGAACGGGCAGCCCCTTTGCGCGCAGGAACTCGGGATTGAACAGCTTGGAGGCGTAACGCGCCCCGGAATCGCAGAGCAGCGTAACGATCGTGTGGCCCGGTCCGAGCGCGCGCGCGAGCCGGATCGCGCCGGCGATGTTGACGCCCGTCGAGCCGCCGACCAGCAGCCCCTCCTTGACCGCCAGATCGAACACGATCGGCAGCGCTTCCTCGTCCGGGATCTGAAAGGCGAAATCCACCGGGGCGGCTTCGAGGTTGGCCGTCACGCGACCCTGGCCGATGCCTTCGGTGATCGAGGAGCCGGAACTCTTGAGCTCGCCGGTGGTGTAAAAGGAATAGAGCGCCGCGCCCATCGGATCGGCGAGCGCGATCTTGACCGCGCCGTTGCGCTCCTTGAGCGCCATGCCGACGCCCGCGAGCGTGCCGCCCGAGCCGACCGCGCTGACGAAACCGTCCACCTTGCCGTCGAGCGCGTCCCAGATCTCCGGCCCGGTTGTCTCATAGTGGCCGCGCCGGTTGGCGACGTTGTCGAACTGATTGGCCCAGACGGCGCCGCCGGGCTCGGTCCTGTTCAGCGCTTCGGCCAGACGTCCGGAATAGCGCACGTAATTGTTGGGATTGGCGTAGGGAACGGCCGGCACTTCGATCAGCTCGGCGCCGGAAAGGCGAAGCAGGTCCTTCTTCTCCTGAGACTGGGTGTCGGGGATCACGATCACGGAACGGTAGCCGAGGGCGCACGCCACCATGGCGATGCCGATGCCGGTGTTGCCGGCGGTCCCCTCGACGATCACGCCCCCTGGCCGCAGGGCGCCGCGTACGACGGCGTCCTGAATGATCGCCAGCGCCGCACGGTCTTTGACCGACCCGCCGGGATTCATGAATTCGGCCTTGCCGAGGATCGTGCAGCCGGTCGCCTCCGACGCGGCGGCGAGACGAATGAGGGGCGTCCGGCCGATGGCGCCGACGACGTCGCGATGGAAGGTCATGCGGGCTTCCCGTTAGGTCGGGCGGACACTAGGCCTTCCGGGCCGGTTGCGACAAGTCTCGGCTGCTGCGAGAAGAGCGCCGGTTCCAAGGGGCGGCCGATGTTCTATATCCTGTCGAAGCTCTACGAGTTGTTCCTCTCGCCCATTCCTCTGCTGCTCTTTCTGGCGCTGGCGGGCGCGATCCTGGCTTTCGGCCGGACCGCCCGATTCGGCCGCATGCTGGCGATCGCTTCGCTTCTCGCTTTGGTCGTTATCGCCCTGACTCCTATCGGCCGGATGCTGATTGCGCCTCTTGAAAACCGATTCCCCGGGCCGTCCGCGGGTGCGCCCCCGCCTGACGGAATCATTATTCTGGGCGGCGCCATCAAGGGCGCGGAAAGCGACGCCCGTGAAGAAGCCGTGTTCGACGAGGGCGAGCGGGTCGTCCAGGCGGCGCTGCTCGCGAAGCGCTATCCCGGGGCGCGTATTGTCTTCACCGGCGGCGCCGGCGCTCTGACGGGTGCGGGCGGAAATCATGAAGCGGCCCAGGCCAAAGCGCTGCTCGTCGCCCTCGGCGTCGATCCGGCCCGAGTGACGCTCGAGGACCAATCGCGCAACACGGACGAGAACGCACGCTTCACCGCTTCGCTGATTCGCCCGAAGCCGGAACAGCGATGGTGGCTGGTGACATCCGCATTCCACATGCCGCGGTCGATGGCGCTGTTCGAAAAGGCCGGGTTCGACGTTGTGGCCTACCCTGTCGGTTTCCGCACCCTCGGCCGCGGCTATCCCCTGCTTTGGTCGCTCGACGCTGGCCAAAACCTTCAGACCTTCGCGATCGCGGCAAAGGAATGGGTGGGCCTGGCGATCTACCGCGGGACCGGCCGAATCGATCGCCTTTTCCCGACGCCGCAAGATGGCTCGCCTGTCGCCAGCGGCGCCTGAACCGTGGCGCGGCGCCAAACGATCGAACTCAATCCTGCCGTGGCGCGCCAAGGCGGTAGACGCCGCGAAAGTCGTTCGGATCGGCGACCTTGCCTTTTCTGTAGATGACCAACTGGCCTTCTTGCGCCAGACGGATTGCGGCGCGCCGCACCGCTGAGAGATGCGAACGCCATCCGAGTTCATCCTCGCCGGACGCTTCCGCAAAGGCTTTGGCCGCATCGATCGGGGAGATGGATGAGCCGATGGGAGCGCTAGCGCAGAGATCGAGGAGGATCGTGGCAAGCGCGGGTGGAGAATCGAAGGACGGCATCCCGCTTCGTGGGGTCGGCGGCCTGCCTCGTCAAGACGGCCTCACGGGCAGAGGCCCTCCGTCGCCCGCATGGCGGCGACGTCGACTGGCAGGCATTCGCTCTCGATGAGATCGCGGGTCTTGTTGATCACGGCGAAGCGGTCGTCCAGAAGCACATGCGCTTCGAGGCAGACCTGTCTGGTTCGATCGCCGACGTTTTGAATGAGGCCCTTGTAATACATCTTTATGGCCTCCAGTCGCGCGTCGAACGCGATGTTCTGCAACGCGTTCTTGTCCGAGCAGGTATTTGGAAGATCGACGCTGAGGACAGCGCGTGACGGCGAGGACGCTGCCGCCAGCATCGCGAGCGCGAGCGCGAACGGCTGAACCTTGGAATATGTCGACGTGGTCACGCAGACCCTCCTTAAGTTTCGCCTTAGACCCGGGGCTCTCGGTTGAGCGCGGGCCTCGGGATCGGGTGGATCCTAGCATAATCGGGCGAGGCGGCCCCGGGGCTCGGGTTCCGGAACGCCCTTCGTCGCTTGCGTTTGGACGCTTCTTGGTTAGAAGATAGGCAACATGAAGTTTGCGCAAAAACTGGGCAGTCGCGACACGCTGGCGGTCGGTACGGTGCGGCTCGACGGCGTAGCCATACTGGCGCCGATGTCCGGCGTGTCCGATTTGGGAATGCGGCGGGCAGCGCGCCGATTCGGCGCCGCATTGGCTTTCTCTGAAATGGTGGCGGCGGAAACCTATCTCGACGGCGACGCCGAAGCCAGGCTGCGCGCGGACGGCGAGGGCGTGTCGCCGCATGCGGTCCAACTCGTCGGCCGCGAGCCACGCGCGATGGCTGAAACCGCCCGTCGGGTCGCGGGCGCGGGCGCGGAGATCATCGACATCAATATGGGTTGCCCGGCGCGGCGCGTCTCGGGCGCGCTTGCTGGGGCGGCGCTCATGCGCGATCTGGACCACGCCGAGCGTGTGATTTCGGCAGTCGTCGAGGCGGTGGCGGTTCCGGTTACGCTGAAGATGCGCCTCGGCTGGGACGCGGCCTCGATGAATGCGCCCGAGCTTGCAACGCGCGCCGTCCGCGCCGGAGTCCAAATGGTGATTGTTCACGGCCGCACGCGCGCGCAGTTTTACGAAGGACGGGCCGACTGGGGCGCGGCCCGCTCTGTCGTGGAGGCCGTGTCGGCGCCGGTCGTCGTCAACGGCGATTGCGCCGGCGTCGAGGACGCGCGCGCCATGTTGGCGCAGTCGGGCGCCCAAGGCGTCATGGTCGGCCGCGCAGCGGTCGGCGCGCCTTGGCTGGTCGGGGCGATTTCCCGCGCACTCGCCGATGGCGGCCCGCTTCGTCCGCCGCCCGTCGCGGACCGCCGGGCGGAGGCGATCGCGCATCTCGACTGGCTGCTCGGCAAGCTCGGGGCGCGCCCCGGACTCCGACATTCGCGAAAGCACTTGGCGGCGTACGCGGAGGTAGAGCGGGCGCCGGCCTCGCTCAGGCGCGAACTGGTAACGACCGACGACCCCAAGCACGCCGTCTCCTTGCTTGGCCGCGCCTTCGAAGGCGCTATGGAGAAGGCTGCTTGACCGCGCCGTTGCAGAAGGCGCTTTTCGATCCGGCAAAGGTGCTCAACGCCCTGGCCCAGCCGCTGATTGTCATCGACGGGCAGGACCTCGCGATTGACGCAAACATGGCGGCGGAGACCTTCTTCGATACGGGCCGGGGCGCCCTCTTGCGGTCTTCTCTGCGCGATCTCCTGCCATTTGGCTCGCCCGTTTTCGGGCTCGTGTCGGACGCGCGCAAGAACCATGCGACCGTCGCGGGCTATAGGATCGACATTTCCACGCCGCGCACGGGAGGGCGCGGTTCTGTCGATGTTTTCATCGCTCCCCTGGCGCCGCCGAGCGATTCCGTCGCAATTATGATCCAGGAACGGGCAATTGCCGAAAAAATAGACAGACAACTGACGCACCGGAGTGCAGCGCGCTCAGTCACTGCTCTTGGCGCCATGCTGGCCCACGAGATCAAAAATCCGCTGTCGGGCATCCGCGGCGCGGCTCAATTGCTCGAGGCGAGTGCGAGCGACGAGGACCGCGCGCTGACCCGCCTCATCTGCGACGAGACCGACCGGATCGTGAAGCTGGTCGACCGGATGCAGTCTTTCGCCGATTCGACGCCGGCACAGTGGGAAAGTCTTAATATCCACGCCGTGCTCGACCATGTGAAGCGGCTTGCCCAGGCCGGCTTCGCACGCCACGTCCGATTTCTGGAAGTGTACGATCCGTCGCTGCCGCACATCCTCGGATCGCGCGACCAGCTGATCCAGGTCTTCCTGAATTTGATAAAGAACGCCGCCGAAGCTATTGGCGAGGATGGTATAGACGGGGAGATCACGCTGACCACGGCTTACCGGCCGGGCGTACGGTTGCGCACGGGCGCAAACGCCGAGCCGGTGTCGCTGCCGCTCGAGATCTGCGTGCGCGACAACGGCTCCGGGATCGCGCCGGATATCGCCGCCAACCTGTTCGATCCGTTCGTCAGCACCAAGGGCCAGGGGTCTGGTCTGGGACTTGCACTGGTGGCGAAACTCGTCGGCGATCACGGCGGCATCGTCGAGTGCGAGTCGCATCCGCGCAGAACAACCTTCCGCGTCCTGATGCCTTTGCCGTCAATGCGCACCCGAGCCACGACCTGAGGCGGAGGGAAAGCATGGATGCCGAAGGAGCCCGTGGTATGCCGTCAGGGCAGATTCTGGTCGCAGACGACGACGCCGGAATACGCACCGTCCTGAATCAGGCGCTGTCGCGGGCGGGCTACGAGGTCCGATCAACGGGAACCGTGGCGGGCCTATGGAGATGGGTGGCCGCAGGCGAAGGGGACCTCGTCATCACCGACGTGGTGATGCCTGACGACAACGCCTTTGAACTCCTGCCCCGGATCAAGCGAATCCGGCCCGACTTGCCGATCATCGTGATGAGCGCCCAGAACACGTTCATGACGGCCATCAAGGCCTCGGAACGCGGCGCTTACGAATACCTGCCCAAACCCTTCGACCTGCGCGAACTCGTTTCCATCGTCGGGCGGGCGCTCGCCGAACCGAAGCGCCGCCGCGAGCCGCCGGATGACCACACTCCGGCGGAGGTAATGCCGATCGTCGGCCGTTCGGCGGCGATGCAGGACATCTTCCGGGTACTGGCGCGGCTAATGCAGACCGACCTCACGGTCATGATATCGGGCGAGTCGGGAACGGGCAAAGAACTCGTCGCCCGTGCGCTGCACGACTACGGCAAGCGCAAAGGCGGCCCCTTCGTCGCGATCAACATGGCCGCGATTCCCCGCGACCTGATCGAAAGCGAACTCTTCGGCCACGAGAAGGGCGCTTTCACCGGCGCTGCGGCGCGTTCGGTCGGCCGGTTCGAGCAGGCCGAAGGCGGGACGCTGTTCCTCGACGAGATCGGCGACATGCCGATGGAGGCGCAAACGCGCCTCCTGCGTGTGCTGCAGCAGGGCGAGTACACCACCGTCGGCGGCCGAACTCCGATCAAGACCAACGTCCGCATCGTCGCGGCGACCAACAAGGACCTGCGTTTCGCCATCCAGCAGGGAGGTTTTCGCGAGGACCTGTTCTTCCGCCTCAATGTCGTTCCGATCCGCCTGCCGCCGTTGCGCGAGCGTCCCGAGGACATCCCGGACCTGGTGCGATCGTTCTTCCAGCGCGGCGTGAGCGAGGGCCTGCCGCTGAAGTCGATCGAGCCGCCGGCGATGGAGCGCATGAAGCGGTATCCGTGGCCCGGCAACGTGCGCGAACTCGAGAACCTGACCCGCCGCCTCGCCGCGCTCTATCCGCAGGACGTCATCGGCGAGGCGCTGATCGAGGCCGAGCTCAGCGCCGGCGGCGCGCCGAACTCCGTCGGCCCCCAAGCTGCCGCCGATGACGTTCGCCTACGTGTCACGGCGCCGGGCCCGATCAACGGCGACGGATTCAATTCAGCGATGGAGCGCGCCGTCGGCGAACTTTTCCGTTCGTTCGGCGGCGCCAATCCGCAGGTCGGCCTCTATCACCGTGTCCTTCACGATCTCGAGGCGCCGCTGATCGCCGCGACGCTCGCGCTCACTCGCGGCAACCAAATCCGTGCGGCGGAGATTCTCGGCCTCAACCGCAACACCCTGCGAAAGAAGATCCGCGACCTCAGTCTGCGGGACATGCCGACCTTCCGCTGAGCACGTCGCCGCCAAATCGTCGCAATTGCGCAACAATGTTGCACGATCGCCACGAATCTCGGGCCTTGCGCAACGCAGCGCTCGGCGGCAGGCGGATTAGGGGTTTTGATCGGCGCGAACAAGATTTTGGGCGGGCAAGGCGCAGCGCCTTTCGACGACAGCGGACCCACGGCGCGTTTCGGGCCCATTGCAGTCGGCGGGGCGTTCGTCCTCGCGCTCGCGACCTTCCTCGTCTTTGCCGGCGTCACGCCGATTCTGCCGACCCAGACGGTGGTCTCGGCGCTCCTGGTCGGCGACGGCCTTGTCGTCATCGTCCTCCTCGTCCTGATCGCCATCGAGCTAAACCGGCTGAGGGCCCAGCGTCGGGCGGCGCGCGCGGGCGCGCGGCTGCATAGCCGGTTCGTCGCCCTCTTCTCGCTGGTCGCCGCCATTCCAGCGATCGTCACCGCGATCGTGGCGACTGTCTCGGTTGAATGGGCGATCAACCCGCGCTTCATGAGCGACGTCGCCAGTTTCATCAATGAATCCAGCCAGGCAACCCAGCTCTACCGCGAGTCGCAATGCCGGACCTTGTTGCGCGACGTGGAGCTCACGGCAGGCGACATTGCCCGCAGCGCGCTGCTGCTGCGCTCCGATCCGACCCAGTTCAAGGTCTATTTTAGCTCGCGTGCAAAGACGCTTGGCTTCGTCGCCGCCGCGCTGATGAAAGACGACGGCGTCCCGCTTCAGATCGCCGAGGGATCGGACGCCCACATGATCGCCAAGCCCGATCCATCCGATTTCCGTGACGCGCTCAACGGCGAGGACCTTTGCGGTTTCCTCGGCGTCGGCAACATCTTCGTCGCCATCCGACCCATTCCAGGAGCGGATGGCCAGTTCCTTTATGCCGCGCGCGGCATCGATCCGCTGGCGGTCAAGGTTGCGGATGACGCTGCGATGGTGTCGACCATGTGGGCTCGGTTCGAGGCACACCGCCACAGCTTGGAACTCGGCTTCGCGACCGTATTCGTGATGCTGGCGCTGACCATGCTCTTTTCGGCGATCTGGCTTGGGCTGACCTGGGCGAACCGCCTCGTCGGACCGATCCGCCGGCTGATCCGCGCCGCCGACGAGGTCGCTTCTGGCAACCTCGATGTTCAAGTCGCGGCGCGAGCCTCCGACGGAGACCTCGGTCATCTCGGCGACAGGTTCAACAAGATGACCTCCGAGCTTCTGCGCCAGCAGAGCGGCCTCATGGCCGCCAACGCGCTCAATGACGAGCGGCGGGCCTTCATCGAGGCGGTGCTCGCCGGGGTTCCCGCCGGCGTCGTCGGCGTCGACCGCGACGGCGCGATCACCATCTGCAACGCCGCCGCGGAAAAGCTGCTCGGCGGCGAGCATGGGCTGGTCGGCCGCCCGCTGACGTCCGTCCATCACAGCATCGGCCTCATCTGGGAGCAGGCGCGTTCGCTCAGGATGCGCCTGCATCAGGGGCAGGCGACGGTGCTTCGGGAGGGCCGCGAACGGATCCTCAACGTCCGCGTCAGCGGCAGCCCGGGCAGCGACGACAGCGGCGGCGTCATTACGCTCGACGACATCAGCGACCTTGTCACCGCGCAGCGCACCGCCGCCTGGGCCGACGTCGCCCGGCGCATCGCGCACGAGATTAAGAATCCCCTGACGCCGATCCAGCTCTCTGCGGAACGCCTCAAGCGCCGCTATGGCCGGCACATCGTCGAGGGCAAGGATGTGTTCGACCAGTGCACCGACACGATTGTCCGTCAGGTCGACGACATCAAGCGCATGGTCGATGAGTTCTCCTCGTTCGCCCGCATGCCAAAGGCGCGGCTGGCGCGCGATGACCTTACCGATTGCGTGCGGCAAGCGGTCTTTCTCATACGGGTCGGACGGGCGGACGTCAGTTTTGAGGAACGGCTGCCGGAAATTCCGGTCATGGCCGATTTCGACCGCCGGCTCATTTCGCAGGCGCTGACGAACGTGCTCAAGAATGCCGCCGAGGGTATTGACGCACTTGGTGAAAGCCATGAGCACGGACGCGTCCTGGTGACGCTCGACCCCGATGTCGGCGGCTTCGTCGAGATCGCCGTCAGCGACAACGGCAAGGGCTTCCCCATGGCCGACCGCAATCGTCTGATCGAGCCCTACGTGACGACGCGCTCGGAGGGGACGGGCCTCGGCCTGCCGATCGTCGTCAAGATTTTTGAGGACCATGCCGGTGGAGTCGATCTGCTGGACGGGCTCGACCGGGCCGGCGGAGGACGGGGAGCAATGGTGCTGATGAAACTGCCGGTCGCGGGCGCCGAGGGCGACGCCGACAAGCGGCAGAGCGAGAAAACCGGATCCCATTGATGGCTGCAGACATTCTCATCGTCGACGACGAGGAAGACATTCGCGAACTGGTCGGCGGCATCCTGGAAGACGAAGGCCACCAGCCACGCGCCGCCCGGAATTCCGACGAGGCGCTTGCCGCAATCGAATCCCGCCGGCCGCAGCTCATCCTGCTCGACATTTGGCTCCAGGGGTCGAAGCTCGACGGCCTTCAACTGCTCGAGGCGATCAAGAAGCAGAATCCGAGCGTACCGGTGGTGATGATCTCGGGTCACGGCAACATCGAGACAGCGGTGACGGCGATCAAGCTTGGCGCCTACGACTTCATTGAGAAGCCGTTCAAGGCGGACCGCCTGATTTTGATCGCCGACCGGGCCCTGGAGACGTCGCGGCTCAAACGCGAGGTCAACGACCTCAAGACGCGCGGCGGCGCCGTCAACCGCATGGTCGGCTCGTCCGCGGCCCTCGCCAACCTGAGGCGGATCATCGAGAAGCTCGGCCCTGCGAATTCGCGCGTGCTGATCTCCGGCGGCGCGGGCTCAGGCAAGGAACTGGCCGCGCGGCTCATTCACGAGCGCTCCGGCCGGTCCGATGGTCCGTTTGTCGTCGTCAACGCTCCTGCCATGGCGCCCGAGACGATGGAAGCCGAGCTTTTTGGCGTCGAAGGGGGGCCGGACCATCTCAGGCGCATTGGCGCTCTGGAGGAGGCGCACGGCGGCACGCTCTACCTCGACGAAGTGGCTGACATGCCGCGCGAGACGCAGGCCAAAATCCTGCGTGTGCTGGTCGACCAGAATTTTCAGCGCGTCGGCGGCTCGTCGCGCGTGCATGTCGACGTGCGGATCATCTCCTCGACCAGTCAGGACCTGGCCGAGGCGATCACCGAGGGCCGGTTCCGCGAGGACCTGTTCCACCGCCTCTCCGTGGTGCCTATCCGGGTGCCGACGCTCGCGGAGCGGCGCGAGGACATTCCGGAGCTCGTCCAGTATTTTCTCGAGTTCACTGCGCACAGCATGGGCGTGACCCCGCGCAAGATCGGCGTCGACGCCATGGCGGTCCTGCAGTCGCACGACTGGCCGGGGAACATCCGCCAGCTCCGCAACAACGTCGAGCGCCTGATGATCCTCGCCCTCGGCGACCCCAACGCCGAGATTTCCGCATCGATGCTGCCGGCGGAGGTCGGGGCGCTCGTTCCCGCGGTGCCGAGCGGCATTGGCGGCGAGAAGCTGCTCAGCCTGCCGCTGCGCGAAGCGCGCGAGGCGTTCGAGCGCGACTACCTGATCGCCCAGCTCAACCGCTTCGGCGGCAACATCTCGCGCACCGCGGAATTCATCGGCATGGAGCGCTCGGCGCTGCACCGCAAGCTGAAGTCGCTCGGGGTGGAGTGAACGGCGCCAGGCCTTGCGCCGCGAAGGGTTCGTCGATCCCGAGTGCATCCCGGAGACGGATCGGAGCCGACTCGACTGCCTATCGCCGGGATCGGCGACCCATTCGCCCACGACGATCTTGGAAGCGCGACATCTCATCCGCCCGCCGTAACTCAGCTGCTCGGCGGCGGCGCGACAGGCGGGGCTGGACCGTCGGGGCGATATCCGTCAAATCGGGAGCTCGCGCTCGGGCAGGGTTGGAATCGGCGCAAGCATAGAGAAGGGGCGCCGTGTCACGCATCGTCTATGTCAACGGCCGCTATGTTCCGCTGGCGCAGGCGGTCGTGTCGGTCAACGACCGCGCCGTGACCTTCGGCGACGGGGTCTATGAAGTCTGCGAGGTAAGCGCGGGCGCGCTGATCGAAGAGACGCGCCACCTCGACCGGCTCGGGCGCTCGCTCGAAAGCGTCCGGATCGGCTGGCCGATCGGGCGGGCCGCGCTCCGAGCCGTCATGCGCGAAGTCGTCCGGCAAAACCGCGTCCGCGACGGCCTTGTCTATCTGCAGGTGAGCCGCGGCGCCGCCCGGCGCGACCACGGATTTCCGCCCGACGGCGTCAGGCCGGGGCTCGTGGTCTCCGCGCGGGCGCTCGACCCGGCCGTCAACGCCGCGCGGGCGGAGGCCGGCGTGGCCGTGGTCACCGTCGCCGAGACGCGCTGGGCCCACCCGCACATCAAGACGCTGCAGCTTCTTCCCAATGTGCTGGCCAAACAGACTGCGCGCGACGCTGGCGCTTTCGAGGCGTGGTTCGTCGATCGCGACGGTTTCGTCACCGAAGGGGCCTCGACCAACGCCTGGATCGTGACGTCCGACGGGACGCTGGTCACGCGCCAGGCGGACGATTCGATTCTCCACGGCGTGACGCGCGTCGCGCTCATTGGCGTCGCCGGCGCGCTCGGCCTTCGGCTCGTCGAACGGCCGTTTTCGCCGGACGAGGCGAAGGCGGCGCGCGAGGCCTTCTTTTCGAGCGCCACAATGCTCGCCATGCCGGTCGTGTCGCTCGACGGGACGCCGATCGGCGACGGACGGCCCGGTCCGGTCGCGCTTGCGCTCCGCAAGGCGTTCCGGGAGCACGCCGAAGGGTCGGGAAATCCAGTATAACAATGATATATCGGCTTATCTGTCGCGCGCGCCGGGAGATGTGATACGCTGCCTCCGCGCAGCGTGTCACAAAAAGGCGCGCATGGGGATTCAATAACAACGCCCGGGCGTGGGCCCGGCAATATGGAAAAACAATCATGCCGACAGAGAAGGCGCAAAACCTCCAGGACACGTTTCTCAATCATGTCCGCAAGTCGAAAACTTCAGTGACGATCTTTCTGGTCAATGGGGTGAAGTTGCAGGGGTTTGTCACCTGGTTCGACAATTTCTGCGTCCTGTTGCGGCGGGATGGTCATTCCCAGCTCGTCTACAAGCACGCGATCTCGACCATCATGCCCGCCAGCCCGATCACCATGTTCGAGGCGGTGGAGGAGCAGTCCGACGCCCATTGACCTGACTGCCGCGGACCCGCGCGGCGCCCTCGACATCCGGGAGCGCGCCGCAGCCGCGGGGACGCGCACCCGGGTCGTCTGTCCCTATCTGTCGCGCGCCCAGTTCGGCGACGGCGGAGCCCTGCGCACGCCCGAGGCCCGCCGCGAGGAGGCGGTCGGCCTGGCGCGCGCGATCGACCTCGACGTCGTCGGGTCCGAAACCGTCTCGCTCGCTGCGCTGCGGCCGGCGACCTATCTCGGCAAGGGCAAGGTGGAGGCGATCGCCGAGGAGGCCAAGGCGGAGGCGATCGACCTCGTGGTGATGGACTGCGCGCTCTCGCCGGTCCAGCAGCGCAATCTCGAAAGGGCCTTTTCCTGCAAAGTGATCGACCGCACCGGGCTGATCCTGGAAATCTTCGGGCGGCGCGCCCGCACCGCCGAGGGCGCGCTGCAGGTCGAGCTTGCCCATCTCGCCTACCAGAAGTCGCGTCTCGTCAGGTCGTGGACCCACCTCGAGCGGCAGCGCGGCGGCTTCGGCTTCCTCGGCGGCCCCGGCGAGACCCAGATCGAGACCGACCGGCGGCTGATCCAGGAGCGGATGGTGCGGATCGAGCGCGAGCTCGAAAGCGTCAAGCGCACCCGAGCGTTGCACCGGGCGAGCCGGGCCGACGTTCCCTATCCGATCGTCGCGCTGGTCGGCTACACCAATGCGGGCAAGTCGACCCTGTTCAACCGCCTGACGCGGGCGGAGGTGATGGCGGCCGACATGCTGTTCGCCACCCTCGATCCGACGATGCGGCTGATCAAGCTGCCGCACGGCGGCTCGGCGATCCTGTCCGACACGGTCGGTTTCATCTCCGACCTGCCGACCATGCTGATCTCGGCCTTCCGCGCCACGCTCGAGGAGGTGCGGGCAGCCGACGTCATCGTGCATGTGCGTGACATCGCCCACGCCGACAGCGAGGCGCAGAGCCAGGACGTCGAGACGATCCTCGCCGAGCTCGGCGTCGCCGACGCCGCGGACCGGGTGATCGAGGTGTGGAACAAGCTTGACCTGCTCGACGCCGAGGCGCGCGCCGTGATCGAGCAGGAACAGGAGATGCGACCCACGGCGCCGCTCGCCGTCTCGGCGCGCACCGGGGAGGGGATCGAGCGCCTCGCCGCGGCGATCGAGGAAAGGCTTGCGCGCGGCCGCTCGCTGATCGAGCTCACCCTCGATCCGTCCGACGGCCAGGGGCTGCACTGGCTCTACGAGCATTCCGAGGTGATGCGCCGGTCCGACACCGACGACGGCCTCCACCTCACGGTCCGCGTCGCGCCCGACCAGGTCGAGCGGGTGAAGCGGCGGTTTGCGTGAGACACCTGCGGGACGGGGCGGCCGGACGGAGGGTGATGCAGCGCGGCGGGCTGCGCAGGGGAGCGGGCCCGCACCACTTGATCGGACTCCATCATTTCAAGGCCATAAGTGTATAAAGTTGCAACTTTCGATCCTATTAAACATAACTTATAGGTTAAATAGATTGGCGCCGACGTGAATCCAACCGGAGTCAAGGCCAGGGGACATCCAATAAGACCAGGGGATATCAAATGACGCAGCGGTGGAAACGTCTGTTCGACCTGGAACGTCCTTCGACATCCCGGAGCTTGACCCGGGCTTGACCAGGGGATCAGGACGAGGAGTGAAAGGGCAACCGGCGAACGAGTCGACGCCGATCAATCCCCAGCTCCACGGCGCGCTCAACGAACTCCGGCTTCGTCGGCGAAGCCGTTTGAGGCTCATACGTAGACGGTGGCGATGGACAAGTCATTGGTCGCCTGCTTTTCCCCATGAGTCTCAGACGGGCCTTGCTATTCTCGCCGATCATTGAAATTTTGAGCACGTCGTCATTGGAGAACAGGTCTTGGAGGCGGAGCGTCGTCAGGTTGTCGTGCTCTTCGCGGACATGGTCGGTTTCACTACGTTTTCCGAGCGCTTCGGCGAAGAGGCCGCATTCGGCCTGATCCAAAAACTGTCGCGCGTCGTCGAGACTGCGGTTCAGGCCGAAGGCGCCCGGATCAAGGACATCGCCGGCGACGGGGTGATGGTGGTGTTTGGCGTGCCGGTCGCGCAGGAGGACGCGCCGATCCGGGCGTGCCGGGCGGCTCTGGCGATCCTCAAGCGCCTCGTTGGCGAATGGGACGAGATCGAGAAGACCTTCGGCTTTCGCGGCGCCGTCCGGATCGGGATCAGCGCAGGACCCGCCGTATTTGGTCATTTGCAGTCGGGCGGCGCGGCCGGTCTCGCGGTCCTCGGCGACGCGGTCAACGTCGCCTCGCGCGTGCAGGGGCTCGCCGCGCCGGGAACAGTTCTTCTCAACGAACTCGCTTACCGTCTCGTCGAGGGTCTGGTGGACGCCGAGTTCGCCGGCGAACATCCGATCAAGGGACGCAGCGCAACCGAGCGCGTCTATCGACTGAACCGCGTCCGCAAAGAGGCGTCGCGGTTCGACGCCTCGCGCTTTCGCGGGCTGACCACGTTCGTCGGCCGCGAACGCGAACTGGATCGGCTTGAGCGGGCCGTTCGGGACATCGGCGACGAAGTTCGCGCCTTCGACATCGCCGGCGAGCCCGGCATCGGCAAGTCGCGGTCTGTTGCATGAGTTCGGCGAGCGCGCCGGCAAACATCGGGCGCTCCTCGTGACTGGTGGATGCACTGCCGAGGGCAGGGAGATCGCCTTCCGCGCCTTCATCGATGTCGCGCGCGGCCTCTTTCGCATCGCCCGCGGCGATGATCGCGCGACGGTTGAAATCAGGCTCGACGAAGGCCTTCGCAGCATCGGCCTGAAGTCGGACGAGAATGCCGATCTCATCCTCAATCTTCTTGGCCACGAGCCGGCGAGCGGGGCCCTGGCGACGCTGGACGGCGTCCTGATCGGGCTCAGAACGCGCGAGCTACTGCACAAGATCATCCGGGCGCAGGCGCGTCTGGCCCCGCTCGTCATCGCCATCGAAGACACCCACTGGATCGACAGCGCGTCCGAGGAATTCCTGGGCAGCCTCATCGCAAACGAGACCTCGGCCTCCCTGCTTCTTCTTCTGACGCGACGGCCAAGCTACGCGCCGCCCTGGCTGGGCAACGTGCGGGTCGTCCAGATCGCGCTGGATCCGCTGTCGGGCCGCGAGACCTCGCGCATCGCTCAATTGAGATTTGGCGTCGAGCGCCTGCCCGACGCCCTCGATTCGCTGATCATGGAAAAGGCTGACGGAAACGCCCTTTTCGCCGAGGAAATTTCCGCGTTCCTCTTGGAAAGGCATATCGTTTCCGTCCGTGATCAGGTCGTCGAATTCGATGCGGAGGCGGTCGGCGTCGCGCTGCCCCAGAGCATTCACGCGATTCTGGCCGCGCGCGTCGATCAATTGCCGCAAGAGGCCCGGCGTCTCCTGCAGACCGCCGCGGTGATCGGGCGAAGGTTCGATCCTCGCATTGTCCTGGCGCTGACCGAAGGCGGCGATCGTCTGGACGGCCATTTCGCCGACCTCGAGGCGCAGGATTTCATCCACCGCGACGAGGCGTCGGGGGCCTACATCTTCAAGCACGCCCTGCTGCGCGACGCGATCTACGACGGGCTGCTCAGCCCGCAGCGCGCGGCGTTGCACCTGAAGGTCGCAATGGAGCTCGAACGGCGAAGCAGCAACGCGCTTCCCGAGCGGGCGGAGAACTCTCGCGCGGCACTTCGACGCCGGGCAAGACGCGCCTAAGGCTTTTCGCTACGTCGCGATGGCTGCTCGCAAGAGCCTCAACGTCTACGCGATTCCTGAAGCGGAAAGAGGTTTCCGGAAGGCGCTGAAGATCCTTGAGACCGATACGGCTGTCGCCGCCCCGCGCGAAGCCGCGTCGGTCGTCGTCGGCCTGCTCGAAACGATGATGCTGAAGAGCGACTATCGCGAAGCCGGACGGATCGCCGACGCCTGCATGCCGGTCGTGAAGCGGGCGGGCGAAACGCCCGAACTTGTGATCGCCTATTACTACCAGACGCTCGCGCTCGTGCAGCGCTACGAGCTTCGCGCCGGCCTCGAGCGGATGAACGAGGCGATCGCGGTCGCGGAAAAGATCGGCGATCCGCGAGCGCTCGCCTTCGCCCGGGCCGGATTGCTGCATTGCCGGACGCGGCTCGGGCTCGACACGCGCGCGGAGGCCGAACGGCGCCGGAACGAGGTGCTGGAGAGCTGCCTCAGCCTCAACGACAATTTCTTGCGCAATTCAGCCTATTTCTTCGTGGTCTGGGATTGCCTCTATCGCGGGCTTCTCAAGGAAGCGCGGGCGTTGGCGATCCAGCAGATCGCCTCGGGTGAGGCTACCGGCGACCCGCGCGCGATCGGCTTCGCCAACTGGATCCTTGGCTGGATCAACATCATCGCCAACTCCCCAGGCGACGCTATCGCCTATGCCGACCAATGTCTGCGCCTCGCCATCGCGCCGCTCGACCGGCTCCAGGGCGAGAACATCAAAACAGTCGCGGCCATCCTGTCGGGCCGCGGGCGCGAAGCGCTGCCGCGGATCGAGGCGCTCAACGTCGAGTTTGAGCGGCTTGGCACGCTCTACAACATTCTCGAGGGTCCGCGCGGCGTCGCGCTGATTGCGTCCGGGCACATTGCCGAAGGACTCCGCGTCGTCCAGCAGGCGATCGCCGCACGCGAGGCCGTCGGCGACCGGACGGCCGCCGGATTTGTCCGTGTTCTGCTCGCGGAGATCTACATCCGGGTGCTGAGCGGAGGACAGCGGCCCTCGTTGAAGGTCATCCTGCGAAATTTGCCGACCCTTGTGGCGGCTCGGTTGCAGGGCGTCCGGCGGGCGAGCGCGTTGCTCGAAACCGCCGCCTCGCATTCGCTATGGGACGCCGAAAGCGCCGCCTCCGCGAGGATCGACTTCAACCGCGGTCATCTTTGGCGGCTGCGAAGGCGGCCGGCGAAGGCGCGCGAATGTTTCGAGAGCGCGATTCTCGCGGCCGAGGCGCAAGGACTCGACAAGCTCAGGATGCGCAGCGAGGAGGCGCTGGCCCGGTTGGCGTGAGGGTTGAAGCTATCAAAAAAGGCTCCCGGTCGGCGGGAACCCAGTTGTGTATCCCGACGACCGATGTTAGCTTTTCGATGTTCAAGGTTTGGTTTTTCCAAGTCTATTTTCAGACTGCTGGGAAGACGGTCTCGCGCTGGGAAACGACGCGAATGCCGATCTTTGACGACCTCATTGCCAAGGAGGCCGTTTGGCCGGTCGAGGCGGCTTGGCCGCGACGACGCGCCGAAGCGCTGCTCGACCGTTTTCGCGTCTGTTTCCCCGGAATTTTCTACGACCTCTACTGGGAAACGCGCATCATGAACGCCCAGGCGTATATCGGCGAGAGGGGCCGTTCGATCCGGCTGTACGGCGGACTCGGTCGCCACCGCGAAGTCGGCGTCGAGGGCATCGCTTTCGCGCTGGCGCACGAGACCGGCCACCATCTCGGCGGCCCGCCGCATCACGAGTCCTATACGACCATCAGCAGTGAAGAGCGCGCCAACGAATGGGCCGAGGAGACCGGCCTGCCATTGGTGGTCGGCGATGAGGTCGCCCGCCGCTATGTGCACCGCGGCATCAAGCAATTGGCGGCAGTTTGGAAGAAATATCGAGAACAATTCGAGATTATGAGGGACGTTAAAAGTGCGGGAACGGTGAAGTGCGATAGAGAATGAATATTCTCCCACCAAGCATGGAGAGAACAAATCGAAGCTTGAGCTAAAAAGATAGGGAGTGACTGCGATGGGAATGGTCTTTAACACAACTCACACAAAAAATCTCCTGCACATTGCAAACTCGGCTTTCGACGCCGCACATTTCCCAGGCCGCGCCGCGGACGCCACCTTGAAGGCAAATCTTCAAAATTTGGGCGCAACGACAACGGTTTATCCAGACGTTTGGAATTACCTTACGCTGGGGCACGATGGGGTGCCCCGCCGGCTAGAATTCTGGCTCAATTTGCTTGATTCCGCGTACCAAGCTGGTAATTCCGTTTCCTTCTGGATCGGCCAGTATATCTTGAGCGCTCTCAACAGCCCGGCCCGGTATTCGGCCATCGAGTTTTTCGCCGCTGCTGGATCGAACCAACAGGTTTCTGTGGAAGCGCCGCAAGATATTGCCGATCACTATCATGCCGGCAAGTTTATTATGGCAATAACTATCGATACTGACCTAGTGGACAACTTCCACGGCCACCCGCCGCACGGCACGTAATCGGGGGCATCGGTCGAGTCGGAATTCCCTATCACGCCTTCCGCTTCCTCGCCACCCGCTTCCGCTTGGCGGGGGCCCGCGCCGCGCCCTTGATCTTCGGTTTCGCCTTGGCGGCGAGGGTTGTCTCGGCGGCCAGCGCGGCGATCCGCGCCTCGATGTCGGCACCCGACGTCTTCAGCCGCTCGGCGATGCGGAAGGCTTCCTCTTCCGTGAGCACGCGCGGCTTTCCGACGGTGAGCGCAATGGCGTAGAGGCGGGCGAGGGTCTCGAGTTCGAAGGCGCGGGCGAGGGCGGCTTGCAGCGTCCCGCCGGTGGTCAGCGCGCCGTAATTGCCGAGCAGCGCCGCGTGGCCGGCGCCGAGCGCCTCGAGCGTGACGTCGGCGAGTTCCTTTGCCCCCATCGGCGCGTACCGGGCGCATGGGATCTCGGCGGCGCCGAACAGCGCGATCATCGGATGGACGGCGGGGATCGACTTTTGCGCCATCGCAAGCGCGGTCGCGTAGGGCGAGCGGAAGCGCACCACCGCGCCAACGTCCGGCCGGGCGCGAGCGATGTCCAAGTGGATCCGCCACTCGCCGGCCGGCTTGATCGGCCCCTTCCAAGCGCCGTATTCGCCGGCGAGCGGCATGGTCGCAAGCAGCGGCGGGCGGAGCGAGCGATAGGGCGGGCCGTTCGGCGTGATCAAGATGGCGTCGGTGAAGCGCACAGAAATGTCGCCGTCCGACGCGCCGCCGAAGCCGGCGTCACCGATCCGAGCCGCCGCGGCGACGACCAATTCCCGCAGGGCTTTCTCCGATATTGCCATGACCCCGCCGCCCCTGTCGCCGATGCGCCGACTTACGCGCCTGAACATGGGTTTGACAAGAAGACGAAAGCAGGAGCGGGGAGCGCATGATGGAGTAAGTCTCGCGCTGCAACGACGGCAGGGGGGCGCCGCTCCGAACGAGCCAATCGCGCCTTCGCCCGACCTGAGCTAAAGAAACCGCATGGGGGGCGGTCCGGAATGAAGCCCAGGCGCATCCCTTGAACGAGGACATCGTGCCGCACGCCTCCGCAAACCTGTTCGATTTGATCGTCGCCCGCGCCGGCCGACCCGGCCAGATGGCGCTCGAAACGCCGGACGCCACAGCCTTGACCTTCGCCGCGCTGTTCGAACGCTCCGCGCGCGCGGCCAATGCGCTCGTCGCCCTCGGCGTCGGGCCGGGCGACCGCGTCGCGGCGCAGGTCGAGAAGTCGACCGACGTCATCGTGCTGGCGCTCGCCTGCCTCAGGGCCGGCGCTGTGCTGCTGCCGCTCAACACCGCCTATACGCTGGCGGAGCTCGAATATTTCCTTAGCGACGCCGAGCCTGCGCTGACGGTCTGCCGTCCTGCCGCGCTCGCCGACATCCGTGCGCTGATCCATCGCCTTGGCCTCAAGGCGGCCGAGAGCCTCGGCGCCGCCCGCGACGGCACGCTGGCCGAGCGCATCGCCGAGGCGCAGCCCGAGTTCGAGACGGTTCCGCGCGCCGCCGACGACCTGGCCGCCATCCTCTACACCTCGGGGACGACCGGGCGCTCGAAGGGGGCGATGCTGACGCACGAGAACCTGACCTCGAACGCGCTGACGCTGATCGACGTCTGGCGCTTCACGTCGGCTGACCGCCTCATCCATGCGCTGCCGGTGTTCCATACCCACGGCCTGTTCGTCGCGGTCAACGTCGCGCTCCTGGCGGGGGCCACGATGATCTACCAGAGCCGCTTCGACCCCGACGCGGTGATCGCCGCCATGCCCGGCGCAACGGCGCTGATGGGCGTGCCGACCTTCTATACGCGGCTCCTCGACCATCCGGGCCTGACGCGTTCCGCTGCGGCCGGCATGCGGCTCTTCATCTCGGGGTCCGCGCCGCTGCTCGCCGAGACCCACGAGTTGTGGCGGGAGCTGACCGGGCACGCCATCCTCGAGCGCTACGGCATGACCGAAACCAACATGATCACGTCCAACCCCTATGACGGGGAGCGACGGGCCGGGACGGTCGGCTTTGCGCTGCCGGGCGTCAGCGTCCGGATCGGCGAGGCGGAGACGGGCGCCCCCGTCGCCGCCGGCGAGGTCGGAGTGATCGAGGTCAAGGGGCCGAACGTCTTCCGCGGCTACTGGCGCATGCCCGAGAAGACCGCGCAGGAGTTCCGCCCCGACGGCTACTTCATCACCGGCGATCTCGGCCGCGTCGACGCCGAGGGCTATATCCACATCGTCGGCCGCGCCAAGGACCTCGTCATCTCCGGCGGCTTCAACGTCTACCCGAAGGAAGTGGAGAGCGAGATCGACGCGATCGAGGGGGTGCTCGAGAGCGCCGTGATCGGGTTGCCGCATCCCGATTTCGGCGAGGGCGTGACGGCGGTCGTCGTGGCGCGCCCGGGCGCGGCGCCGACCGAGGCGGACGTGCTCGCCGCGCTGGAAGGACGGCTGGCGAAATTCAAGGCGCCGAAGCGGGTGTTCTTCGTCGAAGCGCTGCCGCGCAACGCGATGGGCAAGGTGCAGAAGGCGCTGTTGCGGGACGCCTATAAGGACACCTACCGGTAAACGGGCGGAGGGGCGGGCGCCCGACGGGCGCCCCATCTCGCGCGTCCCGAATCAAGTCGCGCCGAGAACCCTCACCCTGCCGCTTCGCGGCTTCCCTCTCCCGGCTGGGAGAGGGGCGGCCGTCCCTTCCCCCTCGGGGGGAAGGTGGCCCGGAGGGCCGGTTGAGGGCTCTCGGCGCTACCCCAGCCGGCCCGAAGCATGGGCGAGGATGGTGTAGACCTTGCCGGTGTTGGACAGCAGATAGGCCCGCCACTGCGAGCCGTCGCGGTCGTTCTGGCCGACCTTCGCCAGGAGCCGCTCGAACTCCTGCACGTAGCGCGTCACCGTCTCGCGGAACTGCGGATCGGCCTGATAGCGGCGGCGGATCTCGTCGAACGCCTGCTGCCCGGCCTCGGTGTAGAGCCGCCGGGAGACGGCCGCCGAATCGCCGCGCCGCCAGCGGTCCCAGGTTTCTGCGGCGACGGCCCCGTCGACGAGGCTGGCGATGCTGCGCGTCAGCTCCTCCAGCGTCTCAGGCGTGCGCGGCCGGGGAGCGCTCGGCTCCTCGCGCGAAGCGGCGGCGAGCAGGTTCGACAGCCAGCCGGACTGCGACCGGTCGGTCGGGGCGGGAGGCTGCGCCGCCGGCGCCGCCGTGCGGGAGGCGCCGCCGTTCCGGTCGGCCGGCGGCTCCGCCGGGCCGATCTGCGGATGCGACGGGACAACAACGGGCTCCGCCACGATCGCCGGCGAAACCACCTCCATCGCCTTGGCGGGGACGGCTTCGTGCGGCGAGAGCACCTCGACGCGACGGGGCGTCTCCACGGCCCGCGCCGCCGGCTGCGCATAGCGAACCGGATGGCCGACTGCGCCCCCGGTGGCCGCGGCTTGTGTTGCGGGCTCGACGACATCGAAGTCGACGCCCGAGTCGGACACCAGCGCCGCGAGTTCCTTCAGCGCGCGGATCTGGTCCGACACGACGCGGCGCATCGCCTCGGCGGTCTCGCTCGTCTCCTGCGGCAGTTCCAGCACCCCGCGCCGCAGCTCCTGCCGCGTCGCGTCGAGCTCGCGCTGAACCTCGCTCGCCATCGCCTTGACGTCCTCGACCGAGCGGCGGAAACGCTCGGCCGCGTCATCGAGCGCGCTGGAGAGCTGGGCGTTCGTCTGGTCGATGGCGGCCTTGAGGCTCTGCGCGGTCTTCTCCCGTTCCTTGGCCGCCGTGTCGCGGATCAATTCAAACTGTCCGGCGGCCGCGACCGACGCGCCGCGGGTCGCGGCGGCGAGCGTCGCGCTGATCTCCTGGGCGCGCGCCTGCGCCCGCCCGAAGCTCGCCTCGACGTTGGCTGCGAACTTCTCCAGCACCGAGTCGAAGCCGGCGCTACGCTCCGAGAGCTGGCCGATCAGCCCCTGGAGGCTCACCTCACGATGCTCCAGGGCGGCGTCGATTGTCTGTTGTTGCGACGTGAGCTCCTGGGCCGCCTGCGAAAGCTGCTCGGCATGCTCGGCAAGCTCGCGGGCAAGGGCGCTGGCGTCGGTCTGCGTCGTCGTGCTGAGGCGCCCGAGCGTCGCGACTTGCGAGGCAATGCCTCCGAGCGCGCGCTGGAACTCCTCGACCCGAGTGGCCAGTCCCCCCTGGACGGCGGCGAGGCGCTCGCCGGCGTCGGCCACCGTCTGGTCGATGGCCGCGCTGGTCTGGCCGAGATTGTCGAGCACGAGGGTCAGCTCCCGGCGCAGCCGATCGCCTGCGCCGGCGAGCGCCCCGGTCGAACGATCCGCGCTGTCGGCGACGGTCTCGCGCAGCGCCGCGCTCGAAGCTTCGACCTGCTCGGTCATCCGCTTCAGCAGGCCTTCGATCGTCTCGCTCGAGCGTTGCGTACTTTCCTCGGCAAGGCTGCGCAGCGCCTCGCTGGAGGCGACCACTTCCGAGCGCAGCTGCCCCGCGAGCGCGTTCAGCGCCCGCACGGGGTCGGACGCCGCGCCGTTCACCGCGTCGATAAGCTCGTCGGTGCGCCGCGTCAGCAGCGTCGCCAGCCCTGACATTTGCTGGTCGATCGTCTCGATGGCGCGCTCGCCGGCTCGGGAGATCTGGACCGACACGTCCTCGCCTCGGTCGCCGAGCGCCGCGACGACCCGGTCGAGCGACTGGGCGGCGCGCTCGCCGGCGTCCGCGATCCGGCCCGACACCGCAAATCCGCGATCGTCGAGCGTCGCGGCGACCCGGTCGAGCGCCTGTGTGGCGTGCTCGCCGACCTCGGCGATCTGCCCCACGACGGACTTTCCGCGATCGTCGAGCGCCGCGCCAACGCGGTCGAGCGCCTGCGCCGCCTGATCGGCGAGCTCGGCGATCTGGCCCGAGACAGCCCGTCCGCGATCGTCGAGCGCCGTGGCGAACCGGTCGAGCGCCTGTGTGGTCTGCTCGCCAGCGTCGACGATCCGGGCCGACACCGCCACTCCGCGATCGTCCAGCGCCTCGGCGGCGACTTCGAGCGCCCGTGTCGCGTGGCTGCCGATTTCGGCGATTTGACTGGATAGCGCCTGTCCGCGGTGATCGAGCCCCGCAGCGATGCGGTCGAAGGCCTGCGTGGCCTGTTCGGCAGCCTCGCCAATCCGGCCCGAGACCACATGTCCGCGGTCGTCCAGCGCCTCCGCGGCGGCTTCGAGCGCGCGCGCAGCCTGGCCGCCGATTTCGGCGATCCGACTGGATAGGGCTTGTCCGCGGTCGTCGAGCCCCGCTGCGATGCGGTCGAAGGCCTGCGCCGCCTGAGCGCCGGCGCCGGCGATCTGGCCGGAAACGGCCCGCCCGCGGTCGTCGAGGGCGGCGGCGACGACGTCGAGCGTACGAGTGGCCTGTTCGCCGACTTGGGCGATCTGGCCTGAGACGACCCTGCCGCGGTCGTCGAGCCCTGCCGCGATGCGGTCGAAGGCCTGCGCCGCCTGCTCACCGGCGTCGACGATCCGGCTGGACACGATAAGCCCGCGGTCGTCAAGCGCGGCGGCGACGCGGTCGAGCGCCTGCGTGGCCTGCTCGCCAACCTCAGCGATCTGGCCGGAGACAGCCCGTCCGCGGTCGTCGAGCCCGGTTGCGATGCGCTCGAAGGCCTGTGCGGCCTGCTCGCCGGCGTCGGCGATGCGGCTGGAAACGATAAGCCCGCGGTCGTCAAGCGCAGCGGCGACATGGTCGAGCGCCTGCGTGGCCTGCTCGCCAACCTCCGCGATCTGACCGGAGACAGCCCGTCCGCGGTCGTCGAGCCCGGCAGCGATGCGCTCGAAGGCCTGCGTGGCCTGCTCGCCGGCGTCGACGATCCGGCTGGAAACGATAAGCCCGCGGTCGTCAAGCGCGGCGGAGACGCGGTCGAGCGCTTGCGTCGCCCGCCCGGCAGCGTCGCCAATCCGGTCCGAGACCACATGTCCGCGGTCGTCCAGCGCCTCGGCGGCGGCTTCGAGCGCGCGCGCGGCCTGGCCGCCGATTTCGGCGATCTGACTGGATAGGGCTTGTCCTCGGTCGTCGAGCCCCGCTGCGATGCGGTCGAAGGCCTGCACCGCCTGAGCGCCGGCGCCGGCAACCTGGCCGGAAACGGCCCGCCCGCGGTCGTCGAGGGCGGCGGCGACGACGTCGAGCGTACGGGTGACCTGTTCGCCGACTTCGGCGATCTGGCCTGAGACGACCCTACCGCGGTCGTCGAGCCCCGCCGCGATGCGCTCGAAGGCCTGTGCGGCCTGCTCGCCGGCGTCGACGATCCGGCTGGAAACGATAAGCCCGCGGTCGTCAAGCGCGGCGGAGACGCGGTCGAGCGCTTGCGTGGCCCGCTCGCCAACCTCCGCGATCTGGCCGGAGACAGTCCGTCCGCGGTCGTCGAGCCCAGTTGCGATGCGCTCGAAGGCCTGTGCAGCCTGCTCGCCGGCGTCGGCGATTTTCCCGGAGACAGCCGTTCCGCGGTCGTCGAGCGCTGCAGCGACGACATCGAGGGCCTGCGCCGCGCGCTGCCCGGCCTCGGCAATCCGGCCGGACACCACCCGGCCGCGATCGTCGAGCGCAGCCGCAACGACTTCGAGCGTGCGTGTGGCCTGCTCGCCAGCGTCGGCGATCTGGCCGGACACGGCCCGTCCGCGATCGTCGAGCGCAGCCGCAACGACTTCGAGCGTGCGCGTGGCCTGCTCGCCCGCGTCTGCGATCTGGCCGGAGACGGCCCGTCCGCGATCATCGAGCCCCGTGGCGATGCGGTCGAGGGCGAGCGCGGCCTGCTCGCCAGCGCCGACGATCTGGCCCGCAACCGCCCGTCCGCGATCGTCGAGCGCCGCGGAGACGACGTCGAGCGCCTGCGCTGCGCGCTCCGCGACGTCGGCGATCTGTCCGGAGACCGATTGTCCCCGCTCGCCGAATTCGGCCGACAGGCGTTCCAACGTCCGCAGGGCCTGGTCTCCCGCGCCGGCGATCTGGTTCGAGACGGCCAGTCCCTGATCGGCGACCGCGCCGGAAATCTGTTCGAAGGTGTGGGACGCCCGGTCGCCAGCCTCGGCAATCCGACTCGAGACGTCGAGACCGCGTTCCGCCAGCGCCGCCGCCACACGTTCCAGCGTCTCCGTGGCCCGAGCGCCCGCGCCGACAATCTGGCCGGAAACGTCGTCGCCCTTCTCGCCGAGCGTCGTCACCAGCGCCGCGACCTGGTTGGTTACGACCTGACCCTGCTCGGCCACCGTGCTGGAGATCCGCTCGAGCGTCTGCGAGGCGCGCTCGCCGACCTCCGCGATCTGGTTGGACAAGTCCCGGCCTCGATCATCGAGTGACGAGGCGACGCGGTCGAAGGTTTGCAGGGCGCGCGCGCCGGCCCCGGCGATCTGGCCGGAGACATCGTCGCCCTTCTCGCCGAGCGCGGTCACGAGTTCGGCGCCCTTGCCGTCGATCAGGCGATGCAGTTCGTCCACCCGCGATCCAATGGCGGTCGCAAGCTCTCCACCGCGGGCGGCAAGGCTGGCGTCCGCGTCGGCGGCCGTTCTGGCGAGCGAACTGGTCATCGAGTCGATGCGCGCAACAAGGCGGCTGTCGATCGCGCTGGCGCTGCGGTCGGCGGCCTCGGCGAGGTCGGAGATCCGCGCATCGACGATGCGCGCACTCTGGTCTGCGGCTTCGGCAAGCGCCGAGAGACGCGCGTCGAAATCCTCGGCGGTTCGGCGGGCGGAGTCGGCAAGCGAGGCCCTGTGCTGGTCGAATGTTCCGTCGATCGCGGCTCGGTGGGCGTCCAGGGCCGACCCCAGGCCGGAACGATGGGTCTCGAACAGCTCGACGACTGTTTGCGCGTGTTCGCCGACCCGGGCCTCGAGCTCCGTTCGATTGGCGTCAAAGCGTTGGCTCACCTCGTGCAGCGGCGCGATGACCTGGTCCTTGAACCGCTCGGCGTTGGCGCTGAGCGACCGGGACACATCGTCGACCCGGCCCGTCAGCGTAGCGTTGATGTTCGAGGCGAGTCCGGACAGGCTTTCGGTCAGCGTATTGACCCGGTTCTGCAGGGTCTCGCCGATTTCGGCCGACTTGGCCTCCAGCCCCTGAACGACTTCGCGACCGCCTTCGCCGAGGACGCGGGCGGTTTCGAGAGTGTTGCGGGCCAGCATTTCCGACACCGCGCGGCCCCGCAGCGTGAGGCCCTCGTCGATGCGGCCGAGCAGGGACTCGAGCGAGCCCGAGACGTCGCGCAGCTTGGCGGAAGCGCGCTCGTCGAGCGCCTCGAGGCTCCTTTCAAATTGTGCGGCCGCCTCTTCGTTCCGGCGGCTCAGCTGCTCGCCGATGGCGCCGCCGTGGGTGACAAGCGTCTCCTCGACCGCCACAAGCTTCGCCGCAAGGTCATTAACTAGCGCGTCCGAGCGCTGGCCGACCTGCGCGACGAGCTCCCGACTGCGTCCGTCAAGGGCGCCTTCGAAGCGCGCGAGCCCGTCGCCGAGCGAGACCTCGAACCGCCGGGCGTGCGAGGCGAGGGAGGCGTCGACCGAATTGAAGTGGGCCGTCGAAACCGTCTCGAATTGCCCGAGACGCTGGGCGGACTTGGCCGAGAGGTCTTCCAGGTGCGCGTTGAACCGCGAGTCGAAGTCGTCGCCGCGCGCCCGCATGACCGAATCGATCAATTCGATATGGCCTGCGAGTTTGGCGTTCAGATCGTCGGAGTGCGCGACGATCCGATCGGCCACGCTATGCCCGTTTTCGCCGACCAGGTTGTCGAGCGCTTCCAGATAGTCGCGCATGCGTCCGGTCTGCTCGGACAGCGCCTCGACCAGGCGGCCGCCGCGTCCCCCAACGATGGCGTCGAAGGACGTCACCTGCGCGCTCAGCGCGTCGTGGACGCCGGCCGCGCCGGCCGTGACGGTGGCCGCGGCCTCGCCTGCCAATGCGACGAACCGCTCGGTGATCTGTGCGGCTTCCGAGTCCAGCCGACCCAGCGACGCGGCGGCCGCCTGCTCGATCTGGGACTGCGTCGTCGCGCTTTGGACGGAAATGGCGCCCACGATCCGCTGGGTCGAATCGTCCATCAGGGCCTCGAAAACGGCGGTGTGGCCGTCGATGGCGCCGCGCAACCGCGTCTCTCGCACGTCGAAACGCTCGGACCACTGCGTCGCCGCGGCCTCGAGCGCCGCCGAGGTATCCTCGGCGCGCACCCGCAGCACCGTGGCGAAGCGCTCGCTCGACGCGTCCAGCCGGTCGCCGAGAGCCGAGCCGCGCTCGATCAGCGTCTCGTGGAGGCGTTCGGTGACGCTGCCAAGCCGCTCGACCAGATCGTCGCCCTGCCTGCCGACCGTGTCGGACAGGCGCGCTTGACTTCCCTCGACCCGGTTCATCAACGTGAGCGCTCGCTCTGCGAAGTCGCGCGTCACTGTGTCGTTCGCCTCGATCAGGCGTCCCGCGACCGACTCGCTTTGGGACCGTATCGCCTCGACGGCTTCGGCGCTGCTCGTGCTGAGGCGGTCGAACATTGCGTTAGAGTGGCTCTCGATCGCGCCCTGCATGATCAAAGACGCCTCGGCGAGCCGGCTCTCCACCGCGCTTCCCTGAATCTGGACGGTTTCAGCCGCTTCGGCGAGGCGGGCGGCGACAGCGTCGCCGTGGCTGCGCAACGCCGTGACGACGTGGTCGCCGCTCGCGTCGAGCCGACCGACCACCGTTTCGACATGACCGCTGACGGCTTCCGTTGCTCGATTGGCCGCATCAGCCAGTTCCGCGGCGACAGCTTCGCTGCGCGAGCGAAGAGCGTCGAGGGCCTGCTCATTGCTCGCACGGATGCTCCCGACCACGTCATCGGCGTGAGCGGCGAACGCGCCGGACATGGCGAGCGATGACTCGATTATTTGCGTGGCGAGTTCGCTCTGCCGCTCCCGAATGGCGTCGACTGCACGCGACGTGCTCGAAGCCACGCGGTCGATGACCTCGTCCGCCCCTGCATTGACGGCGCCGGACGCCGCCTCCGTCGCGCCGGCGAGCTCGGCGGCGACCGCAGAGCCATGGCTGCGAATCGCCTCGACTGCGTCTGCGCCGCCCGCCAGGATGCGACCGACGATTTCGTCGCCGTGCGCGCCAAGCGCGTTCGACACCGTCGCAGACGCCTCGGAGAACCGCGCCGCGACTTGGTCGCCGTGTCCGGCGATGGCGTCGACGGCGTCCGCGCTGCTTGCCGCTATCCGCGATACGATCTCGTCGGCGTGCGTCGCCGCCGCGCTCCTCAGGGTCGCCGTGGTTTCGGCGTAGCGAGCGACGACGCCGTCGCCGGTCGTTGTCAGCGCTTCGACCGCGTCGACGCCGCTCGCCGCAATGCGTTCGACCATCTCGCCGGACCGGGAACCAAGAACAGCCGCGATCTCACCGGCCGTATCCGCCAGACGGGTCGTGACGTTGTCCCCGTGAGACTGAATGGCCTCGACGACATCGGCGCCGTTCGACCGCAAGCGGCCGATGAAGTCCTCCGAGCGTGCCTCGATCGCCTCCGTCACGGCGTCTGAACTCTCCGCCAGGCGCTCGGCGACTGCGACTCCATGTCTTTGGATGGCCTCGGTCGCCCGGGCGCTGCTCCCGGCGATGCGGCCGACGAGATCGTCGGCGAAGCTGCCGACCGCGTTGCGGGCCTCCTCGGAGGTATCGGCGATCTGCGCCGTCACGCGGTCGCCGTGCGCCGCGATCGCGTCGACGATGTCCGTCTGGGCCGCATTGATGCGCGCCACAAGCTCGTCGCCTCGCTCGCCGACGCCGACCACAATCGCCTCGCCCACCGCTTTGACCCGACCGTCGATGCCTTCGACGCGCGTCATCAGGTCATCGGCCGCGAGGCGGCCCGTTTCGACGAGCCGAGAGGCCAGGCTCTCCCCCACGCCGGCAATCGACACGGCGATCTGCGTCCCCTCCGCGAAGATGCGCTCGACCGCTGTTGAGCCGGCGCGGTCCATCGACATCGCGATGTCTTCGGATGTCGAGCTAAGGGCGGCTGCAAGCCGCTGCCCGGTTTCGTCCAATCGCTCGGTCAGACGGTTTCCGGCGGCGTCGAGGTCGCCGGCAATGCCGCCGTGCGCGTCGGCAATCGCGTCGCGCACCCGTGAACCGCTGGCGACGATCGATTTGCGCTGATCGGCCATCTCGGCGATGAGCGAGCGAATTCTTCGTTCATTGTCGGAGTAGGAGCGCTCGAGCGTCGAAACTTCGGCCTTGACCCGGGTTTCGAGTTCGGCGGCGCGCGCCAGCGCGCGCTCGACGCCGTCGCCCATCGATGTCAGCTCGCGGCGGATTGCCTGCGAAAGGGTGACGACATGTTCGCCCGCGGACGACTCCGGCTCCGCAAGCCGAACGGCCACCTCCGAAATCGCGCGCGCCGACTGGCGCAGTTCTCCCATCCGGCGCGCGAGCGAGGCAAAGGCGAAGACGAAAAGGATCGGCCCCAGCGCCGCGAGAAGAAACAGCGGCGTCTCAGGACGGAGGAAAGTCTCAGCGATCGACGCGGAAGCGACCGAGGGCCACAGACGTTGATAGGCGTATAGGACGCAGACCGCGACCCAAACGAGCGACCCGGCGATCGCGATGGCGTAAGGGGTCCGGCTCGAGCGGGGCCTGTTGAGCGCCTGCAGGATGACGCCGACCGTTTCGCGGTCGTCATTGGCCGGAGGCGTGGCGGCAATCGCTGACCTCTCCGCGTCGCCCATCGGCGACGGCCCGGGCCGCAGCAACGGCGTCGCTTCCGGCGCAGGGGCGCTCGGCTTTAGCATCGGACCCGTCGCCTTCGATCTCGCGAAATCGGCTTGAGACCTGGCGAAGTCGGTTTGCGCTCTTGTGAAATCGCTTTGCGGGGGCGTCTCGACAACGGGCTCAATCGTTTCGTCGTCGGTCAGGTTCAGGGCGCTCTCGATGGCCGACATCGCCGCCGAAACCGGATCCGTCGCCGGGTTCTGTTTTGCCATTGTGAACGCCTCGCTCCATCGGCGTCGACCAAATTTGGCCGACTGACGCGCCAACGCCTTCCTTCCGCCTGGCTTCGACAGCCGAAGGAAAAGCACGCATTAACCACGTCGCAGTCTATCTCGTGGCGCCAGTGATGAAAACTGCGCCCGCCGGTGATCCTTCAAACGTCGTTAACGGTTCTTTTACCATGTCTTTTCAAGCTCTTCAGCTCAAGAGACATGTCGCGGCCGAATCGGACCGACTTTTTTGGCGCGGCCGATCTCTTGCAAGTGGGGACGCACAATGGCGTATCTGACCGAAAGCGGAGCGCTCGCGGATCCATCCGAGGCCGGCGCCGAGACGCAAGGCGACCGATGGCTCGATCTGGCGCATTTGTCCCGACAATGCATGGGCGATGAGACCCTCGAGACCGAGATCCTGTCGCAGTTCCGGACCCAGTCGCTTGCGCTGGCCGCGCAGCTTACGAGCGATAAGCTGTCGTTTGCGGCCCAGGCCGACATCGCCCATCGGTTGCGGGGCTCGGCGCTGGCCGCCGGCGCTCCTGCGGTGGTGTCGGCCGCCGAAGTCGTCGAAACCTGCGGCAGGGCAGACCGGTTCGAGAGCGCGAATCGGGTCGACGAAATGTCGCAGGCCATCTCGACGCTGAGCGAGGCGGTCTCGCAGACCGTCGCCGAGATCGACCGTTTGAGAGCATAACTTGTTTCACATCAACGGCGGCTGGCGGTCCCGGGGCGCCCGACGGCCGTGCGCGCCCGTGGCCGCTCGATCGTGCAAGGGGGTTGGCGACGACGCCCTTCCGGCCGCTTCGCCCATGCTCTATGAAGACGCCGCTCGGCCCGGACGCATAAGGCTTCCCGGGCGCGACCGGCAGAGTTGGGGATTCGTTCGGCCCGATGACCAAAGTGACCTTTATCGACACAAAAGGCGAAGCGCGCACAGTGGACGCCGAAGTTGGCTCGACCGTGATGGAGACGGCGCTGCGCAATTCCATTCCCGGCATCGAGGCGGAGTGCGGCGGCGCCTGCGCTTGCGCGACCTGCCACGTTTATGTGGCGGAGGACTGGACGGAGCGGGTCGGCAAGGCCTCCCAGATGGAGGAGGACATGCTTGACTTCGCCTTCGAGGTGCGGCCGAATTCGCGGCTCTCATGCCAGATCAAGGTGAGCGAACAACTCGACGGCCTCGTCGTGACGACGCCGGCCAAACAAGGGTAAGGCCATGAGCGAGACAATCGTCACCGACGTCGCGATCGTCGGCGCGGGGCCGGTCGGGCTTTTCTCAGTCTTCGAACTCGGCCTGCTCGACATGAAATGCCATCTGATCGACATCCTGCCGAAGCCTGGCGGCCAGTGCGCCGAGCTTTATCCGGAAAAGCCGATCTACGATATTCCGGGTTATCCGATCATCAACGGCCAGGAGCTGGTCGATAGCCTGATGAAGCAGATCCATCCGTTCGGGGCGAAATTCCATCTCGGCGAAATGGTCGAGCGGCTCGAGACGCTCGGCACGGCGGATCGCCCGCTCTTTCGCATCAGCACCGACGCCGACACGGCGGTCGAGGCCAGGGTCGTGATGATCGCGGCCGGCGGCGGGTCATTTCAGCCGAAGAAGCCGCCGATTCCGGGGATCGACGCCTACGAAAACACCAGCGTCTTCTATTCCGTTCGCAAGATGGAGCATTTCCGCGGCCGCCGCGTGGTTATCGTCGGCGGCGGCGACTCGGCGCTCGACTGGGCGCTGAACCTGCATCCGGTCGCGAGCCGGATCACCCTCATCCATCGCCGCGACGCCTTTCGCGCCGCGCCCCACTCGGTGAACGCCATGCGGGCGCTGGTCGACAGCGGTCAGATGGATTTCGTGCTCGGGCAGGTGACGGCGGTCAAGGGCGAGGCGGGGCAGCTCTCGGCGCTGACGTTGCGCAAGGAGAGCGGCGAGATCGTCGACCTTTCCTGCGACGACCTGCTGCCGTTCTTCGGACTGACGATGAAGCTCGGCCCGATCGCCGACTGGGGGCTGAACCGGCACGAAAACCTCATTCCCGTCGGCACGGAGACTTTCGAAACCAGCACGCCCGGCATTTTCGCCGTCGGCGACATCAACACCTACCCGGGGAAGCTCAAGCTGATCCTGTGCGGCTTCCACGAGGCCGCGCTCGCCGCGCAGCGGGCGCACCATTACGTCTACCCGGACAAGAAGCTGACCTTCCAGTACACGACCTCCTCGACCAGCCTGCAGCGGAAGCTCGGGGTGAGCTGAGACAAGGCGGCTGAGCAGGCGGTTCGCGCTGTAGACACGGCAATTCATATTTTCAGGAAGGACATCGAATTGGCGCGAGCACGATGTTAACTTACCTCAATAGGGAACGACCGACGTCGGTATCGTTCACAGCTAAGTGCTTGTCGGCGCGTCGGTTTTGGCCGCGGTGCGTTTAAAACAGAATTTGCCGGTGATACTCGCGGGCGCCGGCAATTGAGGCGGAAATGCGGCCAAGAGGGGTCGCCGAACGCCATGCAATTCATAATCTGGCGTTTAACGCTATGAAATTGCTTGGTCGCTCGCCAAAAATGCACGCCCTGAATGACGCCGTTGGCTCCGTCCGGAGCCCCGATAGGCGGTGAGCGGCATTGATGCCAAAGGCCTTTTTGCCGAAGCCTCGGGACGGGCTCTAAAGGATCGGCCCGACGAACGCCGCGAGGACGATCGACAGGATGAGGGCCGAGACGATCGCCGCGAGCGCGTAGGGTCCGGTCTTGTCCGGAGGGCACTTCATCAGGACCGGCAGGCCGAGCCAGAAGATGTAGATCCCGTAGAGCAGGGCGAGGAACCGCAGGAAACCGAGCCCTGGAACGAGCGCGAACACTCCGGCGAGCCAGATCGGCGTCATCGAGTAGACCGTGAGCTTTAGCGCGTTCGGTTGGTTCTTGGCGGCGGAAAAGGTCGGCGCGAGGCCGTCGATGATGACCGCCATGAGATAAAGCGCGACGAACGTCGCAAGGTAGCGCATGACCGCGCCGGTGAGGCTCGGAAAGAAGCCCGCATGGTGGAAATGGTGGAAGCGCGGCCGGGCCCAGCCGAAAACCCCGCGGCGGAGGAACTCGCAGACCGGCGGGATCGCGGCCAGCAAAGCCGCGTAATTCACGAACAGGTAGCCGGCGTCGCCCGACTCCAACTCGATCGCCCGCCACTCGGCGGCCGGCGATAGCGTGATGGCCTTTGCCCGCTCGACGACGTCCACGACAGCCCCGCTTGCGGCCGTCGAAGGTTCCGACGCCCCGGTTCGGCCGCCGGCGGCATCATAGATCGCCAAGTCAGCGCGCGCCAGCAGGGAACGGGCCGCCGGTTGAAACAAACGCCGCGGGCGCCCGTATAGCCAACAGACTTGAATCGACGCCATCCCACGATAGGCTCCATCGCCATGATTGCACTGAAAGCGCCCTGGAACGAACGCAACGGCCGCTTCTCCCCGTTGAAGGCGGTCGTTTTCGCCGGACTGTTCGTCCCGGCGGCCTGGATCATCTACCTCGCCGCGACCGGGGCGCTCGAGCCGAAAGTCGTGACCGAGATGATCCACCGGACCGGTCTCTGGACGATCCGCTTCCTCATGCTGTCGCTGTTCGTGACGCCGCTGATCCGTTCGGCGCGCTACCCAAAGCTGATCGCGGTCCGGCGCATGGTGGGCGTGGCCGCCTTCGCTTATGCCGCGATCCATCTCACCCTGTACGTCGTCGATCAACACTACGACCTCGCCCATGTGGCGAGCGAGATCGCGCTACGCTTCTACCTGACGATCGGCTTCGTCGCGTGGCTGGGGCTCGCGGCGCTGGCTGCGACCTCGACCAACTCGATGATCCGCCGGCTAGGGCCGAAATGGCGGAGGCTGCATTCGCTGGTTTACGGCATCGGGGTGCTGGGGCTGTTGCATTTCATGATCCAGGCGAAGGCCGACGTGACTGAACCCGTCATCATGACCGGCCTCTTCCTCGTCCTCATGCTGTTCCGGATCGCGTTGAAGCGCGGCGCGCCGGCCTGGGCGGCGGCGCTCTTTGGCGCGACGCTTTCGCCGCCGCTGACCGCGCTGATCGAGGCGGGCTGGTATGCGCTCGTTCGCCACATCCCGTTCTGGGAGGTTTTGAACGCCAATGTCGACCCCGACATGGCGTTCCGTCCCTCGGCCTACGTGCTCGCGGGCGGCGTGGCGCTGCTCGCGGTGGCGCTCGTTCGCCGGGCCCCGGCGCCTGTTCGCGCGCCCGCGGCCCTCGCGCGCCGACCAAGTCCGGTCAGAACGTGATGGTGGTGCGCAGGCCGATCACCAACTCGTTCTTGATTGGCTGCGCCGGTGCGTAAGGGTTGGCGAGGCCGCCGCCGGGGTTGATGACATACTGGACGTCGGGCTGGACCTGCCAGGAGGGCAGGGCTTGAATCTGATAAGTCGCCTCCAAGAACGTCTCCGTGCCGCGTACCGGGTTGTAAGTATGCGGTGTGTATAATTGGAGCTGCCGGTCGTAGCCGGCCGCACCGCTGCTGACCTGCGCGACGCCGAAGCCGACGCCGAACACGTCGTTGTCGCGTCCGGGCAGCGGATCGTGCAGGATCAGGCCGCCATTAACGCTGACGCTGATCAAGTTGCGGTCCTGCAAGGTGGTGAACGCCGGGCGGAGGAAGGCGCTGATGTTGCGATTCGGGTCGCTCGAGCGCCAGATCATCTGGTCCGCCATTGCGTAGATCGAGTAGTTGCCTTGTTTCTGCGCCGGCATCCCGTTGCTCTCGGGGCTGGCGAGAGGGACGCCCAGGTTGTCGATTTGCCGGCTGCCGAAGTTCTCGCTGTCGTACCAGGCGCCGAGCTTGTACGCGCCCGGCAGCGGGCCGTCGGCGGCGGGCTTGCCAGACGGAGTTGCAGCGGGAAACACATACTGCAGCTCGCCGATCGCAAGAAGGCCAGTGTTCAGCGGAAAGCTCACGCCGTTCGGATTGCTTAGCTGGGAGTTGGGGGAATTCAGCGGGATCGGGCTCCCGTTGAAAAGCCCCGCCATGATCGTCAGGGCGTCGGACGGGCGCGACCGTGCGCGAACGCCGAGGCTTGCGAGCGGATAAGCGGGGCCGCCGCCGGGCAAATTTGCCGAAGGCAGCGCCGCCCAGCCCATCGCCTCGTTGAGGAAATACCCGGCATTCTGGCTCATCATGAACTCGTTGTCGAGGCTCTGTTCGCCGATCTTGACGTCGAAGCGGTCGCCGAAATTCTGCTGATACCAAAGCTCCCAGATTCGGATGGAAGCGTTGGCCTCGAGGCCGCTGACCGTCTGCAGGTTCATGAGATTAGAGGCGCTGAGAGCGCCGCCCCAGATATGGAAGCCGCTGACGCTCAGCATGCCGCCTGCGAGGCCGAAGAGCGGCTTCGTATCGAGCTGTACCTGAGCGGTCGTAACGCCGTTGACCTCAAAGCCCTGGCGCACACCGCCGGTCAGGTTGCCGAAAGTCTCAGCCTCTTCGAAGAACTGCAGGGTGATGCCGTACTTGGCGAGCGCCGGCCTCAGGCCGCCGATATCGCCGAGCAGGTTCGCATTCTGCCAGTCGCCGCTCACGACGCCAAACGACTTGTCCGCGCCCGGGGGGGTGCCCGGCGCCGGCGCGTCGGCGCGCAGACGCGCATCGAAGATGGCGCTCGGCGCAGGGAGGGCGGGCCAGACCACGGCGTCCGTCGCGCCGTCCTGCTGCGTTTGCGCAGCCATCGGGAAGGGCGCGGAGGGGACGAGCGTGGCGGAGGGGTCAGCTGCAGCGGGGCTCCCGAAGGCCGCGGCGGCAAAGGCAGTGGCCGCGAGCCAGATGCGGCGCCGCATCTCGGCTGGAAGCCTTGATTGGGGCTCAAGCCGCGCCGGGCGATGGCAAGGCAACACGAACTCCGGAAGTCAGAAGGTCCTTAGGCTGCGGCCTAACGGGTCTGCAGAACCGCCGGATGACAGTCGGGGCTGGGCGCCCCCTCCGTCAAGCCGGCGCTACGACCCCTCCACAAGCTCAGGGCCGCCGCCGAGCGGCGCTGGCGCCGACCTGTTGCAAGAGTCCTATTTCCGAGGGGGACTTTTCGCTTTTCGGTTCCGAGCCCACTCGGCCGCCTCAAATTAGCGCCGCGCCCTGGCGAGCGCCTCGAGGATCGTTCGCGCGCGCGGACCAGAGAACAGGGCGGTGACGTCGGCGCCGGTCTTGATGCGCCAGTTCGGCCGCTCGCGGTCGGTGCCGGGCAGGTTGGTCGCGACCACGTCGCCGGCGAGGTCATCGACCTGGGCGCTCGCCAGCAGCGAGCCGGCCCCGCCGATGAACGCGTGGACGGCGGCGGCTGTCGCATCCTCCAGCGGGGCTTCGTCGGCCGGCGCGACGTCGATCAGGCCGGCGGCGAGAAGCGCCGCGACCAGGGCACGCTTGTCGGCGCGGCGGGCGGCGATCGCCTCGCCCGCCTGCGCCAGCGTCCTCAAGCCCAGCGACAGCAGTTCGGCGATGTCCGCCCCGCGCCACCAGCCTGCTAGCGTTGCGAGATCGTGGGTCGCCACGCTCGCGGCCGACAACGCGGGGTAGCGTGCGGGCGGCGCAAAGTCTGCGCCATTGCGCTCGAACCACAATACGCGCATGCCCAAAATGTTCGCTCGCGTCATGCGGCTGCGGAACCCTTCCGCGACCGTGCCCAGATCCTCGCCCACGACCATGCACCGGGCGCGCTGGCTTTCGAGCGCGATGTGGCCAACGAGTTCGTCGAGCGGATAGGAGAGGTACGCGCCTTCGGCCGGGGCGGCGCCCTCCGGGATCAGGAAGAGGCGCTGCAGGCCCATCGCGTGGTCGATGCGCAGCATGCCGGCATGCCGCATGTTGGCGGCGTACAGGGCGCTGAGGTCCGACCAGCCGCGCCGCGCGCCGATCAGCGGATTGGGGGCCGGAAGGCTCCAGTTCTGGCCCCACGACGAGAACGGATCGGGCGGCGCGCCGACCGTCGCGCCGCGCGTCAGCGCCCCGCCGCTCGCCCAAGCCTCGGCGCCGTCCGGGGCCGAGCCGACGGCTAGGTCGCGGTAGAAGCCGATCCCGAGTCCGCCCTTCCGCGCCCGGTCAGCGGCGCGCGCGAGCTGGCGGTCGGCCACCCATTGGCAGAAGAGGGCGAAATCGAAACCCTGCCGGTCGCGGTCGATCGCCGCCTCGACCGCCTTCGTATCGGCGTCGCGCAGCGCTTCCGGCCAAGCGCTCCAATTCTCGCCCGCTTCGCCCGCCGCGATCGCCTGGAAGGCCGCGAAGCGCCGCAAGGTCTTGCCGCCGCGGGCGATGAAGGCGCGATACGCGGAGACGAGCTTGTCGTCCGGCCTCCCCGTGGCGAAACCGGCGAAAGCGGCGTGGAGCGCCTCGAGCACGGCGCGCTTGATCCGCCAGACCGCAGGATAGTCGACGAGCCGGGCGGACGAGGCCGCCGCGGCGGCCGGCGCCAGCGCCTTCAGCGCCGTCTCGGCGGCCGCGTCGCGCGGTAGGTCGGCGTCGAAGACGTCGATCAGGATCGGATCGAGGAAGCGTCGGTCTGAAGGGTAATACGGGCTCGCCCGCTCGCGGTCGCCGGGGAAGAGCATGTGCATGGGGCTGACGCCCAGATAGGCCGCGCCGGCGCCGCCGGCCGCCTCGGCCGCGAGCGCGAGCGACTCGGTGTCGCCGATCCCCTGGTCGCCCTCGCGGCGCAGGGCGTAGAGCTGCGCCGTCACGCCGAACCGCTTGGCGACCGCGCCTTCTCCTGCGTAGCACTTCGGCGGCGCGACGGTCAGCGCGCAGTCGACGCCGTCGACCGTTAACCGGTGGCGACCAATTGGCATCGGGGGCAGGGGGATGGTTCGTTCTATGACGGCGCGACCGTCGGAGAGCTCGTTTCGGACGCCGTCGCCGGCGGGCGCTCGCCACTCCATGACCCGCCCGTCCTCGAGGGCGAGGCGGGTCACGCACGCGCCTACCGCGTCGCGCACCGGCGCGACCGGGGGCTCGTCCAGTCGAACGAGCAGGGACGGCGGCACGCGCCGCCGGCGCGTCTCGTCGAGCACGCTCCTCAAACTGTCCCGCGCCTCAGATTCTCCGGCCGCGGCGACCCCGAGCGCGTTCAGGAGCGCGATCCTGCTTTCGGGCGAGACGATCGTCCGCTTGCCGTTGATGCCCTGCCACTCGGAGGCGACGCCGACCGCGGCTGCAAGCGCGTCGATCGTGGCGGCGGTCGGCGGGCCGCCCCGCTGGCGGCCAGCGACAGGCCCTTCGCTGAGGATAAGGCAGGCGCGGGCCGCGAGCTTGCAAAAGTCGGCAAGGGCGAGCGGCTGCTCGGGCGATTCAGGCGCATCCGTCGCCAGCAGCGTCCGCCACCCCATGCCTGCGCGCGGTTCCGGGAGGCGAAGCTCCACGTCGGCTGCGGAGCGGTTCATCGCTACGGCGACGCGGTCGAGACCGCCCCCGTTGGGCGCAGCGAAAACCGCGACGATCACGGCTCCGGCCGGATCGTTCCAGCCCGACTGCGACATCGGCCCGTCGGCGTCGCGCCATTCGACATCGGCGAGGCCTGTCGCATCGAGCGGCCGACCGGTCAGGAAGGCGTCGCGCGACAGCGCCGGATGGTCGCGGCGGGCCCGGACGAGGCGGCTCGCGAAACGGGTCAGCGCTGCGTCTGCGCGCTTCCAGTCGATCGCCGTGGTCGCATTGTCGATTGCATAGGCGTTGTTGTTGCCGCCCTGGGAGAAGCCGAGCTCGGATCCCATCGCCAGCATCGGGGTCCCGCGCGCCGCCAGAAGCAGGGTCAGGAGGTTGCGCTGATCGCGCGCCCGGGCCTCGACGATCACGGAGTCGCTGCTCGGCCCCTCGACGCCATGGTTCCAAGAATAGTTGGCGTCGGTCCCGTCGTGGCTGTGCTCGCCGTTAGCCTCGTTGTGCTTGCGGGCGTAGGAGACGAGGTCGGCGAGCGTAAAGCCGTCGTGGGCCACGATGAAATTGACGCCCTTCGACGGTGCGGCGGCGGCGTCGAAAACATCGCGCGAGCCGGCGAGGCGGGTGGCGATTTCGCCGCGCACGCCGGGATCGCCGCGCCAGAATCGGCGCGCGGCGTCCCGAAAACGGTCGTTCCATTCCGTCCAGGCCGACCCGAAGCGGCCGAGCTGGTAGCCGCCTGGGCCGACGTCCCAGGGCTCGGCGATGAGGCGCGCCTTGGAGACGATTGGATCGTCGGCCAGCACCTGAAAGAACGGCGCGTGGGCGTCGAAGCCGTTCGCCCCGCGCCCGAGCGCGGTCGCCAGATCGAACCGGAAGCCGTCAATTCCGCCGTGGACCATCCATCGCCGAAGCGCGCCGATCGCCATCGCGACGACGAGCGGACGATCGAGCGCCAGGCAGTTGCCAGTGCCGGTGTCGTTGACATACGCGGCCGGATTGTTCGGATCGAGACGGAAGAAGGTCGCGTTGTCGAGGCCGCGGAACGACAGGGTCGGGCCGAACGCATCGCTCTCGCCGTTGTGATTGAAGACGACGTCGAGGATCGCCTCCATGCTGGCGGCGTGGAGCGCGTCGGTCGTGGCGCGCACCTCGGCCCAGCCGCCGGGCGCGAGGCGTGGGTCGGGCGCGCCGTAGACGACCGGGTTGTAGCCCCAGGCGTTGGCGAGCCCGAGCGGCGGCAGGTGGCGCTCGTCGACAAAGATGTCGGCCGGCATGATCTCGACCGCGGTCACCCCGAGCCCGGCGAGATGGGCGATCGAAGCGGGATGGGCGAGACCGGCGAAGGTCCCGCGCGCACTCTCCGGAATGTCGGGGTTCAGCCGGGTAAAGCCACGCAGGTTGAGCTCATAGATGACGAGCGCCTCGGGCGCGATCCGCTTGCGACCCGGATCGCCGGCAGGGGGCGCGCCGGCGATCGCCTTCGGCGCGTGGGGGCCGCTGTCCTCGCCGAACGCGAACATGGTCGGATGCAGGCGAAACGGGTGATCGAACGCGTAGGCGTAGGGATCGGCGAGGAGCTTCGAGGGATCGAAGCGATGGCCTCGCGCCGGGTCGAACGGACCCTGGACGCGAAAGCCATAGTGCGCGCCGGCGAGGTATCCGGGCGCGGCGCCGCGAAATATCCCGTCGGCGTCGCGTTTCAATGGAAACTGCGCCGTCTCCCGGTCGCCGTTGAACAGACAGAGCGATACGTCAGTGGCGTTCGGCAGGTCGAGGGCGGCTTCCAGCCCGCGCGGCGTCGCGCGGGCGCCGAGTTCGCTAGCCCCCATGCTCATGCGACGCGGCGTCCGACGGTCCGATAGAGCTCGGCGTAGCGCCTGGCTGGACCCTTCCAGGATACGTCCGCCCGCATTCCGTTCAGTCGCATCCGCCGCATCTGGACCGGGTCGCCATAGATTTCGAACGCTCGGCCAATCGCGTCCTCGAGCGCCTCGACCGTCGGCGGGGCGAACTGCACGCCCGTGGCGACGCCCGCCGCCAGAGCCGCGTCGTTCGCGTCGACGACTGTGTCCGCAAGCCCACCGACCCGGGAGACGATCGGCGTCGCGCCGTAGCGCAAGGCGCACAGCTGGGTCAGCCCGCAGGGCTCGAAGCGCGACGGCACCAGGATGAAATCCGCGCCCGACTGGAAGAGATGGGCGAGCTTCTCGTCGTAGGCGAATACGCAGCCGACCGAACCGGGCTGGCTCGCCGCGACGTCAGCAAAGCCCGATTCCAGCCAGCGCTCGCCGGAGCCGAGCAGCGCGAACTGTCCGCCCTGGTCGAGGATCCGCGGCAGCGCGTGCAGCAGCAGGTCAAGACCCTTCTGATGTGAGAGACGGGAGACCACGGCGAACAGTGGGCGGTCCGCGCCGATCTCCAGTCCGAGCCGGCCTTGCAGCGCCCCCTTGTTGCCTACGCGCGCGTCGATGCGCAACGGGTTGTAGGTCTGCGCCAGGTCCGGATCGGTCGACGGGTTCCAGACCTCCTCGTCGATCCCGTTGAGGATGCCGTGCACCGCCCCGGCTCGGGCGCGCAGCAACCCGTCGAGGGCCATGCCGAATTCGGGGGTCTGGATCTCGCGCGCGTAGGTTGGCGAAACGGTGGTGACGAGGTCGGAGAGTTGCAGGCCCGCCTTCAGATAGCCGACGCCGCCGAAGTACTCGACGCCGCCGACCGACAACGCCTCGTCGGGCAGCCCGAGCTCCCAGAACACCGAAACCGGGAAATGGCCCTGGAACGCCAGGTTGTGAACCGTGATGACCGAGCCGGGCGCCCGTCGCCCGGAATACTTGAGATAGGCGGGGGCGAGGCCCGCCTGCCAGTCGTGGGCGTGCACGACGTTCGGCTGGAAGGCCGCAACGGCGCCGAGCCCGATGTCGGCCCCCACCCGGGCGAGCGCGGCGAAGCGGCGCGCGTTGTCCGGCCAGTCCGTTCCATCGGGGCCGAGGTAGGGATTGCCAGGACGATCGAAGAGATGCGGCGCGTCGATCGCGAAGAGGTCGAGCCCCGCCGCGCGGCCGGCGATCACCCGCGCCGGCGCGCCGAACAGATCACCGTATTCGTGCGCGACCTCCGCGTCGCTGAGCTTGGCCTTGACCGCGGGGTATGCCGGCGTCAGCGTTCGCATCTCGAGGTTTTCGCGCACGAGGGCGCCGGGCAGGGCGCCGGCGACGTCGGCGAGGCCGCCGGTCTTGACGAGAGGGAAAACTTCCGAGGCGACGGAGATAACCTTCAGAACGCTCATTGTTTGAGCTTTTCGATCATCGGACCGGTGATCAGGGTGACGCCCTTCTCCGTGCGCCGGAACCGCTTAGCGTCGAGTTCCGGATCCTCTCCGACGACGAGACCGTCGGGGATGTGGACCTCGCTGTCGACCACAACCTTGTTCAGTCGGACGTGGCGTCCGACCGACGCGTAAGGCAGGACGACCGCCTCGTGGATCGTCGAGTAGGAATGGACGCGCACTCCGGTGAAGACAAGCGAACGGCTGAGCGAGGCGCCCGAAACGATGCAGCCGCCCGACAGCAGCGACTGGATCGCCAGGCCGCGGCGTCCGTCGACGTCATGGACGAACTTGGCCGGCGGCGTGATTTCGCCGTAGGTCCAGATCGGCCAGTCCCGGTCGTACAAGTCGAGGTCGGGCACGACGTCGGTGAGGTCTACATTCGCCTCCCAATAGGCGTCGACGGTGCCGACGTCGCGCCAGTAATGTTTGGCCTCCTCGCTTGAGCGCACGCAAGACTCCGAGAAATGGTGCGCGACCGCTTTGCCGTTCTTGACGATGTAGGGGATGATGTCCTTGCCGAAGTCGTGCGCTGAGGCCGGGTCGGCTGCGTCCTGTTTCAGGAGTTCGATCAGGAACGACGTTTCAAAAACATAGATGCCCATGCTGCAAAGCGCGACGTCGGGCTTGCCGGGCATGTGAGGCGGGTTCTTCGGCTTCTCGAGGAACTCGATGATGGTGTTGCTCTCATCGACGTGCATGACGCCGAAGCCCGTCGCCTCCTCCAGCGTGGCCTCGAGACAGCCGACGGTGACGTCCGCATCCGAGTCGACGTGCTGCTGCAGCATCTTCTCGTAATCCATCTTGTAGACGTGGTCGCCGGCGAGCACGACCATGAATTGCGGCTTGTAGCTTTCGATGATGTCGATGTTCTGAAAGACGGCGTCCGCAGTGCCGAGATACCACATCGTCTCGCTGACGCGCTGCGAGGCCGGCAGAATGTCGAAGCTCTCGTTCCGCTCGGGCCGCAGGAAGTTCCAGCCGCGCTGCAGGTGGCGGATCAGGCTGTGGGCCTTGTACTGCGTCGCCACCGCGATGCGGCGGATGCCGGAGTTGAGCGCGTTGGACAACGCGAAGTCGATGATGCGCGATTTGCCGGCGAAATAGACCGCGGGCTTGGCGCGCCGGTCGGTCAGCTCCATCAGGCGGCTGCCGCGTCCCCCGGCAAGGACGTAGGCCATCGAGTGGCGGGCGAAGGGCGGGGAGAGCCCCATCTCCTTCGCGGATCGTGTCCTCAGCATTGCGGACTCCCTTATCTTATTGGCTTTATTGACTTATTATCTGGTTAGTCGGCGGCCCGCTCGGCGTCTGGCGGCGTGAAGATCAGGTAGAGGGTGGCGAGCGGCGGCAGGGCCAGCGTCGCCGAGCATGGGAACCCGTGCGAAGGCCGCGCCTCGGCCACAACGCCGCCCAAGTTGCCCAAGTTCGAGCCGCCGTAGGCGCCGGCGTCGGTGTTGATCGCCTCGCGCCAGTGACCTTCGTAGGGTAGGCCGACACGGTAGTTCATGCGCGGCTCGGGCGTGAAGTTGCACACCACCGCGACGGGCGGATCGCTCTGCGCCCCGCGCCTCAAGAAGGCGAGCACGGACTGGGTGTCGTCGTTGACAACGATCCAACGGAAGCCCTCCGGCTCGCAATCGCGCGCATAGAGGGCGGGCGTGTCGCGATAGATGGCGTTGAGGTCGCGGATCAGCTTCTGGACGCCCTGGTGCGGCCAATGGTCGAGCAGCCACCAGGGCAGCGATTCGCTCGCGTTCCACTCCATCGTCTGGCCGAACTCCTGGCCCATGAACAGAAGCTTCTTGCCGGGGTGGCCCCACATGAAGCCGTAGAAGGCGCGGGCGTTGGCGAAGCGCTGCCATTCGTCGCCCGGCATCTTGGAGACCACCGAGCCTTTGCCATGGACGACTTCGTCGTGTGAGATTGGCAGCACGAAATTCTCGCTGAAGGCGTAGAGGAGCCCGAACGTCATCTTGTCGTGGCTCCAGCGGCGGTAGATCGGATCGTGCGACATGTAGTCGAGCGTGTCGTGCATCCAACCCATGTTCCACTTGAAGCCGAAGCCGAGCCCGCCAAGGTTGGTCGGCTGCGACACGCCCGGGAAGGCCGTCGAACTCCTCAGCGATGGTGACCGCCCCCGGGAAAGCGCCGTAGACGAGCTTGTTGGCGTGCTGGAGGAAGGCGATCGCCTCGCGGTTCTCCTTGCTGCCGTCGGGGTTGGGCAACCATTCGCCGGCGCGGCGCGAATAGTCGAGGTAGAGCATCGACGCGACGGCGTCGACGCGCAGCCCATCGATGTGGAAGCGGTCGACCCAGTAAAGGGCGTTGCAATAAAGGAAGTTGGCGACCTCGTGCCGGCCGAAATTGTAGATCGCCGTGTTCCAGTCCGGATGAAAGCCCTTGCGCGGATCGGCGTGCTCGTAGAGCGCCGTTCCATCGAAGTGCGCCAGCCCCTGCGCGTCGGTCGGGAAATGCGCCGGGACCCAATCGACGATCACGCCGAGACCGGCCGCGTGCGCCTTGTCGACAAATCGGGCGAACCCCGCCGGTTCGCCGAATCGGCGCGTCGGCGCGAATAGTCCGATTGGCTGATAGCCCCACAATTCGTCGAGCGGATGCTCGCTGATCGGTAGAAGTTCGATGTGGGTGTAGCCCATGTCCGCGACATAGGGGATGAGTTCGTCGGCGAGTTCGTCGTAGGTAAGGAAGCCGCCGTCGAGACGCCGCTTCCACGATCCGAGATGGACCTCGTAGACCGTCATCGGCTTGCGCCGCGGCTGTCCCTCAGCGCGCCGGGCCATATAGTCGACGTCGGTCCAGGCGAAATCGGCGCTGTCGGCGACAACCGAGGCGGTCGAGGGCCGGAGCTCGGCCTCGAAGCCGAACGGATCGGCCTTCAACGGCAGCAGGACTCCGTCGGGCCCTGAAAGTTCGTACTTGTAGACAGTTCCGGCGCCGATGTGGGGAACGAAGATCTCCCACAGCCCGCTGTCGTAGCGCTTGCGCATCTGGCAACGCCGCCCGTCCCAGTGGTTGAAGTCCCCGACCACCGAGGCGCGCGTAGCGTTGGGCGCCCAGAGCGCGAACAGCACGCCGTCGACGCCCTCATGCGTCGTGAGCTGCGCGCCGAGCCGGCGATAGAGCTGGCGGTGCGACCCCTCGCGCAGGAGGTAGTCGTCCATCGGCCCGAGGGCCGGCCCGAAGGCGTAAGCGTCGATGTAGGACGAGGTCCCCTGTGGCGACTCGACCTCAACTCGGTAGAGCGGCCGCTCCTTGACGGTGGTGACCAGCGCTTCGAAGAAGTCGTCCTTGCGCCGGGGAAGTTCGACCAGAAGCTGCCCGTCACGGGTCAAGGCACGCACCGAAAGGGCGTCTGGCGCGAATACCCGGATGGCCCAGCCGTCGCTGGTCAAGTGCGGCCCGAGCACCGCAAAGGGGTCGCCGCAACGCGCCGCATTGATCGCGTCGACGTCGGCGTCCCGTGCTCTCCAATCTTCCATTTCGCCCTCCCGGCTCCGCTACTCGCCCACGGGCGTGAACGGCGCGTTCCAGATTTCTTTTGCATATTCCGATATCGTCCGATCGGACGAGAACCAACCCACATTGGCTGTGTTGATGATACTGGACCGCATCCACCGGCCACGGTCGCGCCAGGCTTCGTCGACTTTCCGCTGAGCCTCCCAGTAAGAGTCGAAATCCGCGCAAAGCATGAAATAGTCGTAGTGCGTGAGCGTATCGACGAGGCCGCGGTAGCGAGCCGCGTCGTCGACGGAGAAGACGCCCGAAGCGATTTCGTCGAGCGCCTCGCGCAGGGCGGGGGACGACGCGATCCGCGCGCTGGCGTCGATGCCCTGCCGGCGGGCGGCCTCGATCTCGGACGCCGTCAGGCCGAAGATGAAGATATTTTCCGCGCCGACGAGATCGCGCAGTTCGACGTTGGCGCCGTCGAGCGTCCCGATCGTCAGCGCGCCGTTCAGCGCCATCTTCATGTTGCCGGTGCCGGAAGCCTCCATGCCGGCGGTCGAGATCTGCTCGGAGAGATCGACTGCGGGAATGATCGTCTCCGCGAGCGACACGTTGTAATTCGGCAGGAACACCACCTTGAGAAGACCGCGCACGGTCGGGTCGGAGTTGACCACGCGGGCGACGTCGATGGCGAGCTTGATGATCAGCTTCGCCTGCGTATAGCTCGCCGCCGCCTTGCCCGCGAAGATCTTGACCCGCGGCGCGAAGTCGAGGGTCGGATTGGCGCGAATGGCGTTGTAGCGCGCTACCGTCTCGAGGATGTTGAGAAGCTGGCGCTTGTACTCGTGGATGCGCTTGATCTGGACGTCGAACATCGAGTCCGGATTGATGCGCTGGCCAAGCTGGACGGCGATATGGCGGGAGAGGGCGATCTTGGCGGCGCGGCGGGCCGCGGCGACGGCGTCCTGAACACCCTTGTCGTCGGCGAAGCCGGCGAAGCGCTTGAGCGCCTCGGCATCCTCGAGCGCGCGCTCGCCGACCGTCGACCGGATGATGTCGGCGAGACCAGGATTGCACTCGATGAGCCAGCGGCGGAAGGTAATGCCGTTGGTCTTGTTGACGATGCGGCCGGGGTAGACGGTGTTCAGGCTGTGAAACACGGTCTTCGCCATGAGGTCCGTATGCAGCGCCGAGACGCCGTTGATCTTGTGCGAGCCGACATAGGCGAGGTTGCCCATGCGCACCCGCCGGCCGGCGTGCTCGTCGATCAGCGAGATCGTTGCAAGCAGGCTGGGGTCCATAAAGCCGCGCCGCCGCGCGCCGTCGAGGTGCGCCGCATTGATCAGGTAGATGATCTGCATGTGACGCGGCAGCAACCGCTCCATCAGCGGCACCGGCCAGCTCTCGAGCGCTTCGGGCAGCAGCGTATGGTTGGTGTAGGAGAAGGCCGCCTGCGTCGCCTTCCAGGCTTCGTCCCATTCGAGGCCGTTCAGGTCGACGAGAATGCGCATCATCTCCGCGACGGCGATCGCGGGATGGGTGTCGTTGAGCTGGATCGCGGCGTAGTCGCCGATCGTGCGGACGTCGCCGTGCTGCTTGACGTGGCGGCGAATGAGATCGAGCAGCGAAGCGGAGGCGAAGAAGTATTCCTGCCTCAGGCGCAGTTCCTGGCCGGCGGGCGTCGCGTCGCTTGGATAGAGCACCTTCGAGATCGCCTGGGCGCGCATCGAATTGGAAAGCGCGCCGACGAAGTCGCCGGCATTGAACGCGTCGAGCTTGAACGGATCAGGGGCGCGAGCCGACCAGAGGCGCAACGTATTGACATGCTTGCCGCGCCAGCCCACGATCGGCGTGTCGTAGCCGACCGCCTCTATCGTTTCAGCAGGGTGCCAGATGTGTCGGGTGCGCTCGTCGTCGCCGTGCACCATCTCGACCCAGCCGCCGAAGCCGATGGCGTAATTATATTCGAGCCGCTCGAATTCCCACGGGTTGCCGTTGGCGAGCCAGTCCTCCGGAGTTTCCTGCTGCCAGCCGTTCCGGATGATCTGGCGGAAGAGTCCATTGTCATAGCGGATCCCGTAGCCGTGCGCGGCGATCCGCAGCGTCGCCATACTGTCCATGAAGCAGGCCGCAAGCCTGCCGAGACCGCCGTTGCCGAGAGCCGCATCCGGCTCGACCTTCCGAAGTTCGCTCAGGGTGACGCCGAGTTCGTGCAGCGCCTCGGCCATTGGCTCGGCTACGCCGAGATTGGTCATGGCGTCGAACAGCAGCCGCCCGATGAGGAACTCCAGGGAAAGATAATAGACGCGCTTGCGGCCGTCGGCGTAGGCGTCGGCCGTCGAGCGCAGCCAGCGATCGACGATCAGGTCGCGCGTGGCGAAGGCGACGGCGAGAAACCAGTCGCGTGGGCTCGCGACCTCGGGAATCTTGCCAACCGAATAGGTCAGCTTCGCCAGAACGGAGGCCTTGAGCTCCGCCACATTCGGACGCCGCTCGATATCTGCCGGCGCGATCTGGCCGCCGTCCCGCGTAAGATCGTCCATGTCGCCTCGCTCGTGAGCGCCGAGTTCAGAAGGCTGTCCTCCCGCGCGCACCCCAAGCGAGCTTGTAACATGCTCCTCGACCGCCGCAACGTTGGCCGTTGGCGCCGAAAGAGCCTCGCGCTCTGCGCTCACCGTGCCTCCCTCAGTGCGCCGGACCGGCGGCGCTCCGGGCGTCGCGGATCTGCTGCTCGAGTCCGTTCAACTCTGCGGTCGCCGCGCTGATCTGTCCCTGCAACGTCTCCAGCTGCTTCTGGGCCGCCGCAGTCTGGCTCTGAGCCTCGGCAAGGGCGGTCCGACCGGCATCGATCTGACTCTGCAGCTGCGTCTGATCGGCGGTGAGGCTCTGGTTCTGGCTTTGCAGGGCCGTAAGCCTCGCAGTCTCCTGCTTGAGCTCAGCATCCACCGACTGCAGGTCACGCGTGCGGGCGCTCGCCTCCGCCTGCGCCCCGGAGACGGCGAGGCGGGCGTCGTTGATCTGCTTCGTTAGATCGGCCAAGTCGTTCTGTGCGGAAGCGCGCGCGGCGGAAGCGTCGGACAGCGCTTTCTCGGCTTCCGTCGCCTGGACCTTGAGATCTGCCGCGGTCCCTGCGGCCTTCTGGAGATTCTGCAGATCGGCCGCAAGGGACTGCCGCGCCTTGGCTGCTGCGCGCAACGCCTCCGTCATCTCGCCTTCGGTGCGCGAGGCCTCGGACCAAAGGTAGCCCGCCAGCAGCCAGCCGATCAGCGCCAGGCCCGAGAGCGCGAGCGTGACAGGTCGTCGAAAGTCCTCGCCCCCACTCAACGCCATGACCCCACTCCGCGGCGGCTCGCCGATGACCGGCTCATCAACGTGAGCGGCTCGGCGATCGTTCCCGCCGGGTCGATATAGAGCGCGCCGCCGGCCTTCCGCCAAGCCGAAAAATCGACGAAATGGCACTGAACTCCGCTTTTTTCTGACCACAGGGCCGATTTGCGTCCGAAAAAAGCGGCGCCACCGGCGGTTTCGGTCTGGACGTATCCAGTCCCGCTCTGCTGAACTTCCAAGCCGGGTTGTCAATCATTCGAAGCGCGGTGTAGTGTCGCAGCCAACAACCAAGAATTTGGTGGGCGGTAGGACTGCATGAGGCGTTGCGCGCTCATGCCGGGGCATTCGGGAGGCTTCTGGTGACGCGTGAAGCATCGACAGCATACTGGGCGGGCGCCGGGGCGTGGACCGCGATAGCGACCTCGGACCCCGCGCGAGCAGCGCTGCTTGGCGCCCCCGAACACGGCCAAATCGGCTTCCTGCCGGCCAACAGCCCGGTCGCCGACGACATCCAGTGGCTGCACAATGCGATCCTGCTTCCGATAACGGTCGGCATTTCGCTTCTGGTGCTGGCCCTGCTCGCCTATGTCGTTTACCGTTTCAACGAGAACGCCAATCCGGTCGCCTCGCGAACGGTTCACAACGGGCCGCTCGAAATCGCCTGGACCGTCCTGCCGGTGATCGTGCTGGTCGTCATCGCGGTCCCGTCGTTTCGCCTGCTGACTGATCAGCTTGTACTTCCGGAGCCCGATCTGACGATCAAGGCGACGGCGTCGCAGTGGCATTGGAACTACACCTATCCTAAGGCCGCGGGCGGCTTCTCCTACGACTCGCTGATCAAAGAAGACAAGGACCTGAAGCCGGGCGACATCCGTCTTCTATCTGTCGACAACGCGGCCTATGTCCCGGTCGGCAAGAACGTCGAGATCGACGTGGTGTCCCAGGACGTGATTTACTCCTTTTCGGTCCCCTCATTCGGGGTGAAGATGGACGCGGTTCCCGGGCGGCTCAACAAGGCGTGGTTCAGGGCTGACAAGGAGGGCGTGTTCTACGGACAGTGCTCCAACATCTGCGGCATCGACCACGCCTTCATGCCGATCGAGTTCCATGTCGTGAGCCAGAAGGCCTACGAAGCGTGGCTCGTGCAGGCGAAGAAGACCTACGCCGCGGCCGACGGCGTCGATCTGGCCGCCGCCGCGCCGAACCCGCATCCTTGATTCGCGCCGGAGGCGCGCCCAGGAACCCTGAGCAGGATTGAGAGACCATGGCGTCAGTCACCACCTACGCGGATCACGAAGCCGAAGCCCATGACGGTCACGAGCACCACATCCCCACCGGCTGGCGGCGCTATCTGTTCTCGACCAACCACAAGGACATCGGCACGCTGTATCTGGTCTTCGCCATCTGTGGCGGCTTGTTCGGGACGCTGCTGTCGCTGGCGATCCGGGCCGAGTTGATGACCCCGGGCATCCAGGTCTTTCCCGCGATCTCGGCGCTCATGACCGGGGACGGCTCCCTCGACGCGGCGAAGAATATGTACAACGTGTTTTTCACCAGCCACGCCGTGATCATGATCTTCTTCATGGTGATGCCAGCGATGATGGGAGGCTTCGGCAACTGGTTCGTGCCGCTCCTGATCGGCGCCCCCGACATGGCGTTCCCGCGCCTCAACAACATGTCGTTCTGGATGCTGGTCGCCTCGTTCTGCCTCCTGTTTACCTCGCTGTGGGTCGACGGCTCGCCAGGGATGCACGGTTTCGGCGGCGGCTGGGTCATGTATCCGCCGATGTCGTCGAACGTCGGCACGCCGGGGCCCGCGATGGACTTCGTCATCCTGTCGATGCACCTGGCGGGCGTCTCGTCGATTCTGGGCGCGATCAATTTCATCGCGACCATCCTCAACATGCGCGCTCCGGGCATGACGATGATGCGCATGCCGCTTTTTCCGTGGTCGGTGCTGGTGACGGCGATCCTCCTGCTCCTGTCGCTCCCCGTGCTCGCCGGCGCGCTGACCATGCTGCTGACGGACCGTAACTTCCACACCACGTTCTTCGATCCGGCGGGCGGCGGCGACCCGATCCTGTACCAGCACCTGTTCTGGTTCTTCGGCCATCCCGAGGTCTACATCCTGATCATCCCGGGCTTCGGCATCATCAGCCAGGTGGTCGCGACCTTCTCGAAAAAGCCGGTGTTCGGCTACGCCGGCATGGTCTACGCCATGTGCGCGATCGGCCTGCTCGGCTTCGCCGTCTGGGCCCACCACATGTTCACGACCGGCCTCTCGCTCAACGCGCAGCGATATTTCGTGTTCGCCACGATGGTGATCGCGGTCCCGACCGGCGTGAAGGTGTTTTCCTGGATCGCGACCATGTGGGGCGGGTCGCTGTCGCTGCGCACGCCGATGTTGTGGGCGATCGGGTTCATCTTCGTCTTCACTGTCGGCGGCGTGACGGGCGTCGTTCTCGCCAACGCGTCGGTGGACCGTTACTTGCACGACACCTATTACGTCGTCGCCCACTTCCACTACACGATGTCGCTCGGCGCCGTGTTCTCGATCTTCTGCGGGTTCTATTATTGGTTCCCGAAGATCACCGGCTACCTCTATAACGAGCGCCTCGCCAAGTGGCACTTCTGGCTGATGTTCGTCGGCATCAACGTCACGTTCTTTCCGCAGCACTTCCTCGGCTTCGCCGGCATGCCGCGGCGCCTGGTTGACTACACCGGCGCCTACACGTTCTGGAATTTCGTGTCGTCGGTCGGCGCCTTCATCTCGGGCGCCGCGACTCTCGTGTTCCTCTATGTCGTCTACGAGGCGTTCTCGACGAAGCGAGCCGCCGGCGCCAATCCGTGGGGTCCGGGCGCGACCACGCTGGAATGGACGGTGTCCTCGCCGCCGCCGTTTCACACGTTCGAGACGCCGCCGCATATCCCGGGCTACGACGACCACGGCGAACCCGTTCTCGCGCCGCACGGAGGCCATGCGTGAGCGCCGATGGCGCTCCGAAGGCGATGAAATGCACGGCGCCGCCGGCCGGCAGGCGCCGTGGCAACCTCGGCTACGCAATCGGCGCGGCGTCGTTCGCAATCGGCATGATCGGCCTGACCTATGCCGCGGTGCCGTTCTTCACGCTGTTCTGCCGGGCGACCGGCTACGAGGGAACGCCGCAGCGGGTCGCCGGCGACGACGCGCGCGAGGGCCATCGGATGCTGCGGGTCGCCTTCGACACCAATGTCGGGGGCGGCCTTCCCTGGCGCTTCGAGCCGAAGTCCGACGCGGTTCACGTGCGCACTGGCAAGGCCACGACGGTCTTCTTCCGCGCCGAGAATCTGAGCGACCGGGAGATCGCCGCGACCGCGGTCTTCAACGTGACGCCGGCCGTCTCGGGCGCATGGTTCGACAAGATCCAGTGTTTCTGCTTCAGCGAGCAGCGGCTCGGGCCGCACGAGAAGGCCGAGTGGCCGGTCGTCTTCTTCCTCGACCCGAAACTCGAATCCGACCCGTCGATGGCTCAGGTCGAAATCGATCACGCTCTCATATACGTTGTTCGCCGCGCCGGCGGCTCGAAACGCCGCCGGGCCAGACCGGCGCGCCAGCCCGGCCGGTTGACCTTTAGGAGGAACGGATGACTGACGCCCCGATTGTCGCTCACGGGTCAATTGCACGCGACGAGCCCGTCGTCGAACGCCAGGGTTTCCATCTGGTCGATCCGAGCCCCTGGCCGATCGTCGGCGCGCTGTTCGCCCTCCTGACCGCGGTCGGCCTGATCCTGACGATGAAGGACCTGACGTTCCTCGGCGGCAAGACCGGGCCGCTCGTCCTGGCCCTCGGCATTTCCGGCATCCTCTTCACCATGGCCGGGTGGTGGTGGGATGTCATCATCGAGGCGCAGAGCGGCTATCATAACGCCCTCGTGCGACACGGGCTCACCCTCGGCATGATCCTGTTCATCGCCTCAGAAGTGATGTTCTTCGTCGCCTGGTTCTGGGCGTTCTTCGCCTCGTCGCTCGGTTCGAACGATCCGCAGATCTTTGGCCGACAGGAGTTCACCGGCGGCCTTTGGCCGCCCAAGGGGACGGAGGTCATCAATCCGCTCAGCCTGCCGCTGATGAACACCTTCGTCCTGGTCGCCTCGAGCTTTGCAGTCAATGTCGCGCACGACGACCTGCGGGAGGGCCGTCGCGACAGCTTCCAGAACTTCTTGCTCGTCGCGATCCTGCTCGGGTTTCTGTTCGTTGGCGGGCAGGCGTACGAGTACATCCATGCGCCGTTCAGCTTCAAGAATTCGATCTACGGCGCGACCTTCTTCATGGCGACCGGCTTCCACGGCGCCCACGTCATCATTGGCGTGTTGTTTCTGACCGTCTGCCTCTTCCGTGCTTACGCCGGGCAGATGACTCCGCGCCATCACGTGGGCTTCCAGTTCGCCGCCTGGTACTGGCACTTCGTCGACGTGGTGTGGATCTTCCTGTTCACCTGGATCTATATCTGGGGTTCGTGGGGTGCGACGATCGAGGGCGCGACCGGCTGATCGACGCCCCGGCGGAGCGGAGAGGGGCGCAAATGGCGGATTCGCACGAGCACGCCGACCCGCTGAAAGACGTGCGAGCCGGCATGACCGGCCGCGTCGAGGAGCGGGTGACGTTCGAACTCACCGTCGGCGGCCACGTCGCAGGGATGCCGCCCGTGTACGGGACGCCGATGATGATCATGGCGATGGAGAAAGCCTCGGGACTGGCGATCGCCGGCTCCCTGCCGCCTGGGTGGGTCACGGTCGGCAGCGAGGTCGACATCCGCCATCTCGCGCCGACCCCGGTCGGACGCACGGTGACCGCGACCGCTCGGGTCATCGAGATCGAAGGGCGGAGCGTGCTGTTCGCGGTCGAGGCGCACGATGGCGAGCGCACAATCGGCGAGGGCCGGCACCGGCGCGGCGCGGTCAACCTCAAACGCTTCTCCGAACGCTACGGGATCTGACCGGGCTATAGCAACCGGGACGGATCGGTCTCGGGCGGGATCGTCCGCACGACCTCTGTCGGATGCAGGTCCAAGGCGTCCAGCGCCTTGCGCGCGTCATCCACGATGGCGCGTTGCACGGCCCCGACGCGCTCGGGCGCGGCCCACAGCCGACAGGTCGCGAGCGGGGCTCCGCCGCTGAGATTGGAGAGGAAGACCTCGGGCGGAGGGGTCTTGAGGACGCCCGGCTGACGGGTGATCGCGTCCGACAGAACGCCGCAAGCCCGCTCGAGATCGGCGCCCGGCGCAAACCCGACATTGAAGCTGATGAGCCGTCCGGCGTTGCGCGAATGGTTGCGCAAGGGGACGGCCCAGATCGTCGAATTGGGCGCGAACAGGAAGAGGCCATCGTAGGTTTCGATCTGGCAGGCAAATAGGCCGATCTCGCGGACCGTGCCGGCGAACGGCGTGCCGCTGACGATTTCGATGTAGTCGCCGACCTGAAACGGCCTCAGCCACAACAGCATGATGCCGGCGGCGATGTTGGACAGCGTTCCCTGCAGCGCAAGCCCGATGGCGAGGCCCGCCGCGCCGAGGGCGGCGATGAGGGAGGCGGTCTGCACCCCGATCTGGCTCAGCGCCGCGACGATCGCGACCAACAGCACCGCATAGCGCGCCGCCGCGGCGAAAGCCGGACGCGCGGTCTCGTCGATCGCGCCCGAGCGCGCCAGCGCCACGGCCACGGTCCGGGCGACCCATTTCCCGATGATCGAACCGGCGACCAGCACCAGGACCGCCAGGATGATGCGCGGCGTCAGAGTTTCGGCGGCCACCCAAGCGTAGGCGTACAAGCGTTCGACGGCGGTCGGATCGGCGATCATGGGCGCATTGTTTCATGGCGGAGGACGAAGGCAAACCCGCTTGCCGTCCCGAATCATCTCGCTTTCGGTCCGCCGCCGACGATCCCGTTGCCTGCTAGCAGGGCGTTTCTTGCGCCCTGCTAGCCGCTCTCACCCAGGAAATCCTGCAATATCATGGTGTTGATGGCGTTGCAACCCGTCGCGAGCGGGAGCGGAACAGGCGACTTAACAGGACCTGAACAGGCGCCTAACAGGGGTAAATCCGGTCGGGAACAGGGCAAAAAATGCAAGCAAAATGAGGGCCGCGATCGGCGCGGCCGGTTGCAAGGCGCGCTCCGCTATCCCTTCCCCGCGCGGGAAAGGCCTGTCCCCTGGGGCGAAGGCCGGAGGCGCAACCGGCGAGTGGCCGGATGCGGGCTTCGCGCGAATCGTGCAACAATCGTCTTGCCCTTAGCACGCCGACGGACCATGCCTATCACGGGATGCGGTTGGGAGAGGGATGGAACGATGCTCGAACGAATGCACGACGGTCCGAGCCGCGCGCTTGCGCTCGAGGCCAGCGGGACGGTCATGGCGGGCGACATCGACGCCGCGGTCGAGGCCGCGCTCGGATCGAAGGCCGCGGTCGGCCTCGTGATCGTCATCAGCCAGGATTTCGACGGCTATCTGGCCGAACTGGCGCGCGGTCTGAAAAGCGTTGCGCTGGCGCACAAAGCCATCGTCCGTATCGCCGTCGTCGCCGACCCCGGCCAGATCGAGGAGGCCAGGCTCATCGGCTGGGACGAAGCGCCGGTTCCGATCCGGCTCTTTCCGATGAGCGAACGCCGGGGGGCCTTCGATTGGGCCGACGCCGCCGGGCGCGAATAGAGCATCCTGGAGCCGCGTGATCACCGCGCAGGCGCGCTCCTCGCGTGCTCTTCGACGCGCTGGCCGAGGTCCGCGCAATTTCGGCTGAGCTGCTCGAGCGCGAAGCCGAGCGCAAACAGCCGCTCGAGCTCCGGAATTTGCAGGGCGCGCGACAAGCCCTCGCGGCGGATCGAGGCGATCTCGGCTTCGTAGGCATCGAGCGCGGCCGTCGCCGGAGCGAATGGGGGAGCAGGCGCGCGGAGCCTTAGCGCCGCGGCCGAGCCCGTGAGGAACGCCGCCGCGTCGGCGCCGAACCGGGTCAGCGGTGGGTCGAGGCGACCGGCAATCGAGTCGGGGAAGGTCGCGTCCGTCGCGCGGCCAAGGATATCGAAATCGTGCAGAATCCGCTGCAGGGTGCGCGCCAGCGGCGCAGGATCGGCGGCATGGGCAAAGGTGACGATGCGCTCGCGCCGGGTTTCGTCAACGAGCGCATCGAGCGACCTCACTGCGGCGGAGAGCGCGTTCTGCGCCGGCGCTACGATCTTTGGGTCGGCGGGCTGGGAGACCCCTGCGAGCAGCCTCGGAAGAAGTTCCGCCATCTGCTCAACGATTCCGCTCGCGGCGTCGAGCCCCAGCCCCCGGGCGCGCTCTGGAAACACCAGGAGAGAGACGATAACCGCGACGCCGCCGCCGATTGCGACCTCGAACACGCGCGTGGCCGCCGAAGCGATCGGGCTTTCGCCGAGCTGGGCGCCGATCAGCAGCACCAGCACCGCCGAGAACGGCGCGACCCGGAAGCTCGGCGACATCGCCGCCGCCACGGCCATCGGGCCGACCGCAAGGGCGAGGACGAGCGCCTGGGACGCCGGCGTCGCATGAGGGATCGCGAGGCCGATCGCGGCGGCGTAGAGGACGCCGCCGGTCGTGCCGATGTTGTATTCAATCGTGGCGCGCAGCGAGCCGCCGATGCTCACCTGGCTGACGACGATGGCCGTCAGCACCGACCACAGCCCCTGCAACGGGAAGTTCAGGCTCCGCGCCGCCACGAACGCCGCAACGCCCGTGACCGTGACACGCAGGCCGTAGCGCAGGTGCGGCTGCAAGGGTCGGAGCCAGTCGAGGACGGCGCGCGTCGACCCGGACGGGGCCATTGCGGGCGCGCTAGCGTCCGCCCGAGACGGTCAGCACGGTGCCGGAGACGAAGGCCGCGGCGGGGGAGATCAGCAAGGCCGCCGCCTCCGCGATGTCATCCGGCGCGCCGAGCCTGCCGAGCGGCGTCGCGCCGGCGATGCGCTCCCGCGCACCGGGCTGTGACAGGAAATCGTCTGTCATGTCGGTCTCGATCATTCCGGGCGCGACCGCATTAACCCGAATTCCCTCCGGGCCGACCTCGGTCGCGAAGCCCTTGGTGAAGCTCTCAACCGCGCCCTTGCTGGCCGGATAAGCCGCAAGCCCTTGGAGGCCGCCAAGCCGCGCGGCGATCGACGAGAGGTTGACGATCGCGCCGCCCTGTCCTCCACGGCGGGTCGACAGGCGAAGCGCCGCCTCCTTGCAACATAAAATGGTCCCGACCACGTTGACCGCGAAGAGCTTCGCGAGGTCCGCGGCCTCCTGGTCGACGACCCTGGCGAAGCGGCCCGAACTGCCGGCGTTGTTGACGACGCCGGCGAGCGGCCCGAGCGCTTCGGCCTCCGCGAACAGGCGCTTCACGGCGTTCGCGTCGGCGACGTCGGCCCGAAACGCGCGCGCCGCGCCGCCGGTCGCCTCGATCGCGGCGACCGTCCCCCCGGCCGCCGCAGCGTCGGAAGCGGAATTGACCGCGATGGCGTAGCCGTCGGCCGCGAGCCGCGTTGCAATCGCGGCGCCGATGCCGCGCGAACCTCCCGTGACGACGATGACGCCAAAGCCCATGTGCTCGTCCTTTCCGGCCCGCCGGCTTCCGGGCTACAGACGACCGCCGCCTCCGTCAATCGCAGCGGCGGCGTCACGGCTTCAGCCGCCAGCCGATGTGAAAGATCCAGACCGGGGATCGCGGGCAAGGCGAGGATCAGATTGCGGCGACGCGAATTAGACCTTCTCGCCGTCCCCGACGATCCCTATTTTGACGCAATCGAGTTCCTTCTGACCAACCTGGAGAAAGATGCTCCCTGGCCGCGCCGGCCTCGGCTTTGGCCGGGCATCGGGGGGAATAGCCGCCGCGCAACGCTAATAGTCAAAGAATCCGGCCTTGCGGAGAAGATGATGCGTCGCCTTAGCGGTCTGGCAACGCTCCGGCGATAGCATGACGCGCGCTGGCTGAGCTTTTCCCGCTCGACGGCTCGCCGGCCGCCGTTGCACTTGCCTTAGGGGAGGTGCGGCGGCGCTTGCGGCGGCAGCCGCTCGGACAGTGAGCTCAAAATGCATTACCATATCGAGTTTCTTGACGGCCTAAACACCATCGTCCGAATGATGCACACGATCGCGGAAAACCCGGCGATCGCGTTTCGGCTTGTCGTCGAAAAAGGCTGGCCGCATGGCGCCATGACGGCGCACGTTATCGACAGCTATGGGCAACTTACTATCTTCAAGCCTCAGGTCACGTCCAGGCCCTGAGGGTGCGGATACACGCATGACCGTATCGGTAGATCGTCGGCCGCCCAGCAAAACGGATTTGAGCGGGCGTCATGGCGGCGTCACGGCTTCAGCCGCCAGCCGGTGTGAAAGATCCAAACCAGGACCGCGAGGCAGACGGCGATGAAGGCGGCGGTGAAGCCGAGGCTCGTCAAAATGCTGACGTCGCCCCGGCCGTAAAAGCTCCAGCGGAAGCCGCTGACCAGGTAGACGACCGGATTGAACAGGCTCACTCCGCGCCAGAACGGCGGCAGCATGTCGATCGAATAGAAGGCGCCGCCGAGAAATGTCAGCGGCGTCACGATCAGTGCGGGGATGATCGCGAGCTGCTCGAAGGTACGCGCCCAGATGCCGACGATGAAGCCGAACAGGCTGAAGGCGACGGAAGTCAGGATCAGGAAGGCGACCATCGACAGGGGATGATCGATTCGCACGCTGACGAACAGGGTTGCGGTCGCCAGGATAACGAGACCGATGAAGACGGACTTGGTCGCCGCGGCCCCGACATAGGCCGCGACCGCCTCGAGCGCGGACAAGGGCGCCGACAGAATCTCGAAGATCGTGCCGGTGAACTTGGGGAAGTAGATCCCGATCGCAGCATTGGAGATGCTTTGGGTCAGGAGCGACAGCATGATCAGGCCCGGCACGATGAAGGCGCCATAGCCCACGCCATCCACCTCGTGGATACGCGAGCCGATCGCCCCGCCGAACACGACAAAATAGAGCGCGGTGGTGATGACCGGCGTCGCCACGCTCTGCCAGAAGGTGCGCACCGTGCGCGACAGTTCGTAGCGGTAGATCGCCCATACGCCGCCGGGATTGAACGCCCTCATGCCGCGCGCCCGACGAGGTCGACGAAAATGTCCTCGAGGCTGCTTGCCGCGGTTTCGAGGTCGGTGAAGTCGACGCCGGCGTCGGCAAGGCGCCTGAGCAGCGTCTGCACGCCGGTGTCCTCGGCCGAGGCGTCGAAGCTGTAGGCGAGCCGACGGCCGCCGTCCTCGAGCACGATCGGCCAGCCCGCGAGTGAGGAGGGGAGGGCGGGCAGGGGACGGTGCAGGACGAGGGTCAGGCGCCGCTTGCCGAGCTTGCGCATCAGCGCCGCCTTGTCCTCGACCAGCAGGAGGCGGCCCCCGTCGATGACGCCGACGCGATCGGCCATTTCCTCGGCCTCCTCGATATAGTGGGTCGTCAAGATCACGGTGACGCCCTCGTCGCGCAGCCGGCGCACCAGCGCCCACATATCGCGCCTGAGATTGACGTCGACGCCGGCGGTCGGCTCGTCGAGGAACAGCACCTCGGGCTCGTGACTCAGCGCCTTGGCGATCATCACGCGTCGCTTCATGCCGCCCGAAAGCTCGACGATGCGGGAATTGCGCTTCTCCCACAGCGACAGGTCGTTGAGCAGGCGCTCGACATAGACAGGGTCCGGCGGTCGGCCGAACAGGCGCCGGCTGTAGGAGACCGTTGCCCATACAGTGGCGAAAATGTCGAGCGCGATCTCCTGCGGAACGAGCCCGATTTGCGAGCGGGCGGCGCGAAAGTCGCGCTGGATGTCGAAACCGGCGACGCTGACCGAGCCCGAGGTCATCGATACGGTTCCGCAGACAACCCCGATCAGCGTGGTCTTGCCGGCGCCGTTGGGACCGAGCAGGGCAAAGATCTCGCCCCGGGTTATGGCGAGGTCGACCGCGTCGAGCGCCAGAAATCCGTTGGCGTAGCGCTTGGTGACGGCCTCGCAGGCGATGATCGGCGGCATGACGGACGCTCCCCCTAGCGGCTGAAGCGGTCCCTGCTTATGGCGACCCGGCCGCAAGCCCTATGTAGGGGGCCAAGCCGCGCGCGTCGACCCGGGCGCGTTGATCGGCGCCTTTAGAATCCGACCGGCACGAAGAAGCAGTAGACCGTCGACTGCTGGCCATCGCCGTCGTCGCGGTAGAAGATCCAGTAGTCGCCGTCCTGGCTCGGAAGCGCTTCCCGGGCGGGAATCCGGTAGCGATAACCATCGACCACGTAATAGTCGTCCGAGACGCGGTGAACCTGATCGGGGCGAAGGTGATGGACGTCCTCCGGTCCGCAGCACGCGGCCTTGACCCAGCCCGGCACTGCTTTGCCGTTGGCCCAGACGTCATGGGCGGCGGCCGGGCGTCCCCATAGGCTGCAAGACATAGCGAGAATAACGACGGCAAGCCTCATGTCCGCTCCGGTTCACCAGCCAGAAATCGGTCGTCCCCGCTTGCCCACCGAGAACGGGGATAGTGTTTTAGCGATCCATCGGGGCGAAACAATGGAACCATCTTTCCCTGTGTTCGCCACAAACGTCGAAGGGCGCGCCATTCCGACCCGCGCTGTCTGTTCAATTGCCGCTGTTCGCATCGTAAACGGACCGGCGCGGGCGTAGCCGAGGCCCAACACCGGCGCCTGGCAAATCCGCGCCTTGCCCCGAACTCAGAGCGCGCGCTAACCCCAAGCCATGGCCAAAGCCGCTCCTCCTCCCCCGCCGCCGCCCTCGGCGCCGATCGACGTCAGCCTGCGCGACGCGCTGGAAGAGCGCTATCTCGCCTACGCGCTCTCCACCATCATGGGCCGGGCGCTCCCGGACGCGCGCGACGGCCTCAAACCGGTTCATCGCCGCATCCTCTATGGCATGCATATCCTCAGGCTCGACCCCGGCTCGGCATTCAAGAAATGTGCCAAGATCGTCGGCGACGTGATGGGCTCGTTCCATCCGCACGGCGACCAGGCGATCTACGAGGCGCTGGTGCGGCTCGCCCAGGATTTCGCCTCGCGCTACCCGCTGATCGAGGGCCAGGGCAATTTCGGCAACATCGACGGGGATAACGCGGCCGCCTACCGCTACACCGAAGCGCGCATGACCGATGTCGCGCGCCTCCTGATGGAGGGGGTCGAGGAGGACTCGGTCGACTGGCGCGACAACTACTCGGGCGACGCCAAAGAGCCGATCGTCATGCCGGCGGCCGTGCCGAACCTGCTCGCCAACGGCGCCCAGGGCATCGCGGTCGGAATGGCGACGTCGATCCCGCCGCACAACATCGCCGAGCTTTGCGACGCGGCGCTCTATCTCATCGCCCATCCGGGCGCCGAGACCGAGGCGCTGACCCAATTCGTGCTGGGGCCCGACTTTCCGACCGGCGGCGTCGTCATCGACGACAAGCCCGCAATCGTCGAGACCTACCGCACCGGCCGCGGCGGCTTCCGCCTGCGCGCCCGCTGGGAGAAGGAGGACGCCGGCCGAGGCGGCTGGACGGCGATCGTCACCGAGATCCCCTACGGCGTGCAGAAGTCGCGCCTGATCGAGCAGATCGCCAATCTCCTGAACGACAAGAAGCTGCCGCTGCTGGCCGACGTGCGCGACGAGTCGACCGAGGACGTCCGCATCGTGCTCGAGCCGAAGAGCCGCGCCGTCGAGCCCGAGACGCTGATGGAATCGCTCTTCCGGCTGACCGAGCTCGAGACGCGCATTCCCGTCAACATGAACGTGCTGGTCGACGGCGTCACGCCGCGGGTGGTCTCGCTCGGCGAGGCGCTGCAGCAATGGCTCGACCATCGCCGGGTGGTTCTGGTGCGCCGCTCGCGCCACCGGCTCGCCGCGATCGACAAGCGGCTCGAGCTCCTGGCCGGAATGATCGTCGTCTTCCTCAACCTCGACGAGGTGATCCGGATCGTGCGCGAGGAGGACGACCCGAAGGAGGCGCTGAAGCTCCGCTTCGCCCTGACCGAGAACCAGGTTGTCTACGTGCTCGACACGCGGCTCCGAAGCCTGCGCCGGCTCGAGGAGATGGCGCTCCGCAAGGAGCAGACCGATCTCGTTGAAGAGAAGGCGTCGATCGAGTCGCTGCTCGGAAACGACCGCAAGCAATGGCAGATGATCGCGGTCGAGGTCCGCGACGTGAAGAAGAAGTTCGGACCGGACACCAAGCTCGGCAAGCGCCGCACCCATTTCGCCGCCGCGCCCGAGGTCATCGTGTCGGACCTCGCGGAGGCGCTGATCGAGCGCGAGCCGCTGACCGTCGTCGTGTCCGAGAAGGGCTGGATCCGTGCGCTCAAAGGCCAGGTCGCCGACCTTTCGTCGCTGGCGTTCAAGGGCGACGACAGTTTGAAGATTTGGTTTTTCGCCGAGACGACCTCTAAGATCCTGTTCCTCACGAGCGACGGCAAGGTGTTCACGCTCGACGCCGCAAAGCTGCCGGGCGGGCGAGGGCAGGGCGAGCCGATCCGGCTCATGGCCGACCTCGACGAGGGCGCCGCGATCGTCGCCGTCTGGGCCCATGCGCCGGGGACCAAGCGGCTGATCGTCGCCTCCGACGCCAATGGCTTCGTGGTCGCCGAGGACGACCTGATCTCCTCGACCCGCAAGGGCCGGGCCGTGCTCAATGTCGGCGACAAGGTGACCGCTTCCCTGGTCGTCCCGGCGGCGGGCGATCATGTCGCGGTCATCGGTGAGAACCGCAAGCTCCTGGTGTTCCCGATTGCGCAGCTGGCCGAGATGGGACGCGGCAAGGGCACCCGGCTGCAACGCTACAAGGACGGCGGCATTGCCGACGCAAGGGTGTTCGCCATCGCCGATGGGCTGACCTGGCGCGACTCGGCCGGCCGAACCTTCACCGTCGCCATGCCGGAACTCAAGGAATGGATCGGCAACCGCGCCGAAGTCCGGCCGCCTGCCGCCCAAGGGGTTCCCGAAGAGCAACCGGTTCGACGGGTAGGCGGCTCCGGACGGCCGGCGCCGCGGACCGCGGTTTTCTGACGAGAGTCTAGTTGTTTCAATGACTTACGCCATGAAACAGCCAATTCCTCGGCGAGGGAGGCAATGATTTCAATGACTTACAGGAAAGTTCAAGGTTTTCCGTGGTGGGGATGCGCGGCCGTCGCCACGGCGCGGAGGGGGCCAACGGCGCCGCGCCGAAGTCAGCGGCCCGCCGCGGAAGGGGTTCCGGAAGAGCAACAGGTCCGAGGGTAGGGGACGGCGCCCGCGCTGTAGGGCGGGGTCGCCGACCCCGCCGCGGCGCGCTCAACGAGCGCGCCCTACACCGCGGGTCAACGGCCGCGGAACAGGCGGCTCACGAACCCGTCTTTGGCGGCTCGGTGGCGCCAGTCTGCCCGAGCTGTGCCAAGAGCGCGGCGAGGTTCTGGCGCACTTTCACGCTGGTCGGGTGATCAGGCCCGAGGCTCTTTTCGACGATCGCGAGCGCGCGGCGGTAGAGCGGCTCGGCCTCGGCAAGGCGGTTCGTGGCCTGGAGAAGGAGCGCGAGATTGTTGAGGTGGATCGCCACATTGCGGATGCTCCGGCCCGAGGCTCGTCTCGTCGATTGCAAGCGCGCGGCGGTACAGCGGCTCGGCCTCGCCGGAGCGGTTCGCGGCTCGCAGCAATTCCGCGAGATTGTTAAGGGCGGCCGCCACCTGTGGGTCGATCTCGCCCCGAGGCTTGTCTCAAAGATCGCGAGCGCGCGGCGGTAGAGCGGCTCGGCCTCTGCGAGGCGGTTCGTGTCCTGAAGCAGGCTCGCAAGATTGTTGAGGCCGGTCGCCACTTGCGGATGGTCCTGCCCCGAGGCTCGTCTCAAAGATCGCGAGCGCGCGGCGGAAGAGCGTTTCGGCCTCGCGCGAGGCGGTTCGTGTAGCGCAGCAGCCCGCAAGATTGTTGAGGCGGATCGCTACGTTAGGATGGTCCGGCCCGTAGCTCGCCTCGGCGATCGCGAGAGCGCGACGATGGAGCGGCTCGGCCTCGTCAAGGCGGTCCGTGTATTGGAGCAGGACCCCGAGATTGTTGAGGTCGATCGCCACTTCGGGATGGTCGCCCCGAGGCTCTTTCGTCGAGATGCGAGCGCGCGCCGTAGTAGCGGCTCGGCTTCGGCGTAGCGCGCCTTGGCTTTCGACAGGAGTCGCTCACGCTCGGCGAGACAGCCTGCCTTGGTCGGCTCGGCGATCCCCGCTTCGTCTGCGCGGCCCGCCACCGCCAGCGCATGCGGAGCGAGCGGGTCGAGGACGGGCCAATTTCGCGCGTCCTGCGGTTCGCCCACGAACGCCGCGTTCACCCACGCCAGCGCCTCGCGCAAAGCCTCGGCGCGGCGCTCTTCGCTCATGGCGCGGCGGGCGAAGTCCTGCACGAGACGATGGACGACCAAGCCCTTCGTCGCGCCGTCCTCGCCCTTGGCCTGCGTGATCAGCGAATAGTCGGACGAGGCCGGCGCGCGCTTCATAGCGCGTCATATCCGGCCGCTTCGCCGGGAACGGGAACTTCGAACAGCGAATCCGGGATCGGCTCAGGCGCGAAAAACGCAAGCCGGTCGAGCAGCCGGCGGCTCTCGGGCGAAAGCCGCTCGACCGAGGTGGCCCAGGTCGTGGCGAGCGTCTTTTCCGTGCCGGTCAGGGTCGCGTCGGACCACGCGAGCGCCTTCTCCCGGTTCTCGGTCCAGAGTTTCAGGTAGCGGGCAAAGGGGATGCGAAGCTTGGCGATATAGGCGCCCGCCTGTTCGAGCCCGAGCGCGAGGCCGCCGAGTTCGTGCGGCGATGGCCGCCGCCTGCGCCGCGTCGTCTGCCGCCTCGACCCGCTTGCCGCGCGTTCGTTCGATGAGGAACCGCGTGGCGGAATCGTCGTCGAGCGCGTCGATTTCGAGGGTTGGCAGCGACGCGGGGAAGTTCGACGCCCGCGCGGTGACGACGACATGCCCGCCTTTGAGCCGCGGCAGGAGCTTCGACGACTGCCGCGACCGCCTGTTCGTCGTCGACGTTGTCGAGGATCAGGAGCCAGGTCGGATGGGCCTCGAGCCACCGGAGCACGGCTTCGATCTTGGCGGCGTCCTGCGCGCCTCCTTCTCGGGCAGGTCGAGCACCTCGGCGCTGGCGAGCGCGGCGAGACCCGCATCGAGCGCCGCCGCGCTCGTCGGCGCGGACGAACAGAAGCGCCGAATACTCGCCCGCGTGCGCCCAGGCGTATTCGATCGCGAGCCGCGTCTTGCCGATGCCGCCGAGCCCGTGCAGCGCCCGGCCGGCGATCGCCGCGCCCTTGGCGCTCAGAAGCGCCGCGCGCAGCTCGTCGAGCGCCGTCTCGCGCCCGACGAACAATTCGCCGAGCGACGCGAACGGCAGGTTGCGCGGCTGGCGAATGGGCTTCGCCGCCGCCTTCACCAGCGCATCGATGACGGCCGAGGCGAAGATCTGCGCGACGAGAGCGTCAGCGTTGGTGAAGGGCGGGCCGGGATAGCGGTTGATCGCCCGCAAGCACTTGAGATGCCGCGCCTGCGAAGCGCGCGACGCGTCGGTCGGGGCGAAGCCCGCTCCGCGCACGACGCCCTCCGCCGGCGCGACGATCAGGAGGTCGACGTCGAAGCCGACGGCGAGCCAAGCCTCCCATTGGGTGTAGGTGAGGGTCGCGAGCGCATCGGGCGGCATTCCCTTCGCGGCGAGCCGCGCCGCGAGCCTCGGGTTTCGCGCGACGAGATCGTCGGCGCTCGATCGCGCCGGGCCCGAGCCCGCCATCTCGCCGACGAAATGGACGACAGCGTCGCAGCCGGCGATGTACTCTTCCAGCATCGTCAGCGTGTCGCCGCCGAGCGCCTTGAAATCCTCCTGGATTTTGACCTCGACGTTCGGCCGCGTCAGCTTGCGGCGCAATTCATCCCGATACGTCCCGAACTCGTCCGAGACGCAGGAGAGGAACAGCCTGACGTTCCCATCGCCCATGCCGCCACCATGCGTTGTCAGCCCAGCGATGTAAGCGTGACACGAGGCGGCGCGACGGACAATGCGCCTGCGCCTATTGGGCGGAGCGCAGGACGTCGGCCACGGCCGAAGAAGGCGCGAGCGCTTCAGGGGTCATTCCCTTGGCGGCGAGCCGCGCCGCAAGTGTCGGATTGGCGCACGACGAGGTCGTCGACAGTGGAACGCGCCGGGCCCGAACCCGCCATCTCGCCGACGAAATGGACGACCGCGTCGCAGCGGGCGATATAGCTCTTCCAGCATCTTCAGCGTGTCGCCGCGGAGCGCCTTGAAATCCTCCTGGATTTTGACTTCGACGTTCGGCCGCGTAAGCTTGCGGCGCAGTTCGTCCCGATACGTCCCGAACTCGTTCGAGACGCAGGAGAGGAACAGCCTGACGTTCCCGTCGCCCATGCCGCCGCCATGCGTTGCCCCGGCGGCCAGCGTGACATGACGCGCGCCGACCGGCAACGCGACTTCGCGAGCCTTAGGTCAGTGTGAACAGCGAAGGGCCGCCAATCGATATCGCGGCCACCGAAGCGCCGCTCGCCGCCGTCATCGCGAGGCGCGAAGCGCCGTGGCGATCCAGGGGCCGCTGGGCGAAAACCTCAACCGAAGGTACGGAGATCGGCGCTCCAACGCGGAAGGCGGCGCCTCCTGGATCGCCATGTCGCCCTTCGGGCTCCTCGCGATGACGACAAAGCGGCGCCCTTTCGCGATCGACGATCGCGCCTAAACGGCGCGTCGCACCGCGGCCTCTGAACTTGCCGCGGGTTGGGTGATCGGCTCGCCCTTGCGGACGACGAGGGTCGAGCGCACGCGGGCGCGCTCGCCGACTTGGACGAAGTGGACCCTGTCCGGCGGCGCCTGGAACGAGTCGCCTGCCGCCAGCGACACCGCCGGCATGCCCTCGATGTGCAACTCCCCCGTGCCTTCGAGCACAAAGGTGGACTCGACTCCGGGATGTGTGTGCGGCGGGACGAGCGTTCCTTCCGGTATGGCGATCTCGACCATCACGGTCTCGTAGCCGTCGACCGGTCCGTCCATCCGTCGCACGACCTTCAACGATACGCCAGGCAGCATCCGAACCTCCCTTTCTGCGCCGACGCCAGCCGGCTCAGGCGGAAGTAGGACGCTCGGCGACGAAGGTATTGAAGAAATCGGACTCGGACGCGGACAAATCCGGCTTCGGCGGCGAGCCCAACGTCGTCAGGCGGAACAGCGTGTCGGGCGCCATCCCCACCATGGACGAGAACTCGTTGACCATATGCGCCTGATCGCTGAAGCCACAAGCAGCAGCCGTATCCGCCCAACCTTTGCTCCGTCCCATCCTCACCGCGACGCCGAACCGGGCGATTCGCGCGAAACGCTTCGGCGAGATCCCGAAGAGCGCTCGGAATCGCCGGGACAGATGACGCTCGCCGACGTCGAGACGGCGCGCCAGATCGCGAAGCGGAATAGTGGGCCGGCGTCTCAACGCCTGGGCGGCGGCGCAGGCGAGCGGATCGGGCTCGCGCTCGGACAGGCGATCGACCAGGAACCGCTGGACAGCCCGCACGCGCGCGTCCGCTTCGAGGCTCTCCAAAAGCCGCTCGTCCAGCAGCGAAACCTCGCCGTCCGAGAAGACGTCGCCGAGCGCGGCGGCGTCTTCGGCGAATTCGCCGAGGCTGACGCCCCGCAGCCGGGCTGCCCCCTCTGGACGAAGGCGCACCATGACGCCGCCGACCGGACCGTTCGTCTGGATGCGCGCGGCTGCCGAACTGACGCCGGTGATTCGATAGCCGCCCGGATCGACCAGCCGCCCCGCGCCGGGCCCGCCCATCCGCAAGAGTGGCGCCGAACGGTAGTGGAAGCATAGGATGGGGGAAAGGACCGGCAACACCATCGAGCGGGCGCCGCCTGCGTTGGGGAGGTCGGCGTGCCAGATCGTCTCGACGACATCGGCAAGCTCTGCACGGACGGGATGGAATGCGTAACCCGCCATCGTCGCCTCGCCTGCGCCTCCAACGGTCATCGTAGCAGGGGTTTTCGGCTCGGCAAGAGCGCCTGGACGACGGCGCCCGAGCGTCCCTTATCCCCTCTCCCCGCTGAAGCGACGCTGAAGCGGGGCGAGGGGAGCTGGGCGGGCGGCGCTTCTCCTTGCCCAACATTCGCCCAACGCCGCCCTCAAGCTGCCGCTTTCCCGGAAGGAGACCTGCCGATGGCGAAGATGCGCGCGATGGTCGTCCGCAAGAAAGGCGGACCGCTCGAGGCGGAGGAGCGCGACATTCCGGAACCGGGCCCTGGCGAAATGCGGATCCGCGTCCGCGCCTGCGGCGTCTGCCACAGCGACGTGATGACGGTCGAGGGCCTGATGCCCGGGATCGCAGTATCCGCGCGTTCCCGGCCACGAGGTGATGGGCGTCGTCGACGCGATCGGCCCCGGCGTCGAAGGCTGGAGCGTCGGCGCGCCGGCCGGCGTCGGCTGGTTCGGCGGCTCCTGCGGATATTGCCGCCAGTGCCGGCGCGACAGCGCCTTCGCCTGCGAGAATGTGCATGAGGTCAGCGGCATCACGCGCGATGGCGGCTATGCGACGCACATGATCGCGCATGTCTCCGCCGTCGCGCACGCGCCCGACGACCTCGACCCTGTCGCCTCCGCGCCGCTGCTCTGCGCCGGTGTCACCACTTTCAACGCGCTCCGTCACAGCAACGCTGGCCCCGGCGATCTCGTCGCCGTTCATGGCGTCGGCGGTCTCGGGCATCTCGCGATTCAATATGCGGCGAGGCAAGGCTATCGGACGGTCGCGGTGAACCGGGGACGCGACAAGGAAGAGCTGGCGCGGCAGCTTGGCGCGCACGACTACATCGACAGCGCAGCGGAGGATCCGGCCAAGGCGCTCCTGCAGATGGGCGGGGCGAAGGCGATTCTCGCTACAGTCACCGACGGCGCGGCGATGCAGGCGATCGCCAAGGGACTCGGCCCGAACGGCGTCATGATGGTGATCGGCGTGGTCGGACCGCTCACGGTCGACTCCATCGATCTGATCGGCAAGAACGCGTCGATCAAGGGCTCATATTCCGGAATCGCCCGGGATTCAGAAGACGCGCTGACGTTCAGCCAGCTCAACAAGGTGTCTTCGATGAACGAGGTCTATCCGCTCGAAAGGGCCGAGGAGGCGTATCAGCGGATGAAGAGCGGCAAGGCCCGCTTCCGGGTGGTGCTGAGCGTCGAGGCCTGAGAGGCTGGCCGCTGCCGTCATATGTGGACGGCCTCTGGCAAGCGGTTTTTGACGGTCTGAACGTTTTGGTCTGCTGCGGTCATATGTACGGCCTGTTGGCGCGGTATAGACCGCTGGCCCTGATGATATTCGACGGTCCTGGTCCCTATCATTGCGACGGGCTCTGGGCTCGTGACGGGTGTCGGGGTGTCCTGGACTTTCGTGGCGACCGTGTCGTTCATCACGTCGTTGCGCTTACCAAACTGTTCGAACTGAAACGCCTGGTTGGAGAGCCCTGTCTTCAGGCTTTTGTATAAAGTTCGGTTCGGAAGGCTTCGCCGGTCGACATCATCGCCCAGGCAATTCTGGCCAGCTTGTTGGCCAGGGCGACGGCGACGACGCGTTCGGGCTTTCTGGCCCTCATGGCGACAATCCATTCGGCCAGGGCGCCTTTGTATTTGTGGGCCACGCGCAACACCGACGTGCATCCCACGACCAGCATCTTGCGCAGATATCGATTGCCCTTCTTGGTGATGGGGCCGAGCTTGTCCTTGCCGCCGCTCGAGTGCTGGCTCGGCGTGATGCCCAAAGACGCGCTGAAATCGCGCGCCGACCGGAAGACGCCGGGATCCGGATTGAAAGCGACCATCGCCGATGCGATCAGCGGGCCGAAGGCGGGGATTTCGTCGAGCAGCCGGCTCGTCTGGTTTTTCGCGCTCGCCTGGGCGATCGTCTTCTCCAGCCCGTCGATCTTTTCGTCGAGGCCATCGATGTGCGAAGCCAGCATCGCGGTCGCCTGCCTGGCCTCTTCGGCAAGGGTTTCGTCGGCCTCGGCGAGCGCCAGCAGGTCCTCGACCCGGTGGATGCCCTTGGGCGCGATCAGGCCGAACTCCAAGAGATGCCCGCGCAGCGCGTTGACGGTCATGGTTCGCTGCTTGACCAGCAATTCCCGGGTCTTGTGCAGCATCAGCCCGGCTTGCTGATCGGCGCTCTTGATCGGAACGAACCGCATGTCGGGGCGCGACATGGCCTCGCAGACCCCCGCCGCGTCCTTCGCATCGTTCTTGTTCCGTTGAACATAGGCTTTCGCGTAAGCGGGAGGAATGAGGGACCACGTCGTGCCCCAACGCCCGCAGCTCCCGCGCCCAGTAATGCGCCGATCCGCACGCCTCCATCCCGATCCGGGTTGGCGCAATCCCGGCAAAGAAACTCAGGAACTTGCCCCGGCTCAACTTTCGCGTCACCGCAGGCGCGCCCTCGCGCTCGATCCCATGCACCTGAAAAAAGTTCTTCGCCAGATCGACCCCAATCCTGATAAACTCCTTCATGGACGGCTTCCCTTTCCGTGACCGCCTACCGGTCACCCTTTGGCACTTGATGCCATTCGGGTGAGGCCGTCCACATCATCATTGCGAGGACCCCCGGAATTGATCCCCTACCGTATTTGCACATCTTAAACCGCCGCGCGGATCCTTCCCCAGCAGAGCTCTACGGGATGCACACATCTCCCGCAGCCCTCTGCCGCCATGCCCCACGCTTGGAGGGCGGCTTCCTCCCCCCTTGTGGGGGAGGATCGAGGAGGGGGGTCGCGCCGAACTCGGACAGTTCGGGGCCCTTCCAGCGCCAGATGAGAAGTGAGCGCGACCCCCCACTCTGTCCCGCCCCCACAAGGGGGTGCGGAGGACGCCAGCCGCCGTTGAGCGGAGCCCGACCGCTAAAAGATATGTGCATCCCGTAGAGCAGAGCTGGGAAGGACCGCGCCCGGCTGGCCGGTCCTTGCGCTGCCTACGCCGGCTGAGCCGCCGCTTCCGCCTCGTCCTTCGGGAAGGGCCGGAAGGTCGTGGCGATGAGGAAGGCGCCGAGGCCCATCGCCCAGGAGCCGACATAGAGCCATCGATAGCTGGCGAGGGCGTCGTAGATCAGCCCTCCGGCCAGCGGTCCCAGCGCCATGCCGAGGCTGCCCGCCATCGCCGTGCCGCCGATCACCGTCCCCATCATTCTCAGCGGAAAGTTTTCGCGCGCCAGCACGGCGTAGAGCGGCATGATTCCCGCGTAAATGAAACCGAACACGGCCGCGACGGCGTAGAACTCGCCGAGGCCCCTGGCGAACACATAGGCGAGCGCGCCGAACGCCTGCGCCAGCAGCCCGAGCACCAGAACGCGCTTGGCGCCGAATTGGTCGCCCAAGAGGCCGAAGCCGATCCGCCCGCCCATGCCCGCTAGTCCCTCGACGCTGTAGATCGAAACCGCCGCGACAAGCGGGATGCCGCAGGTCTGAGCGTAGCTCACGGTGTGAAAGATCGGGCCGGAGTGGGTGGCGCAGCAGAAGAAGTTGGTCAGCACCAGGACGACGAACTGCGGCGATCGCAACGCCTGCTGAACCGTCATCGCGTCTTGCGGATCGCTGGATGGCCCGACGGCGCCGGCCGCGAGCGCCGGCGGCCGGCGCACCAGAAGCGCGGCCGGGATCATCAGCGCGGCCGCGACGGCGGCGAGGATTTGCAGCGTCGTCCGCCAGTCGTGGTGCGAGACGAGCCAGGCCGCCAGCGGCGACATGGTCATCGGCGCCATGCCCATGCCGGCGGAGACGAGCGAGACCGCGAGGCTGCGATGGGTCTCGAACCAGCCGGTCACGCAGGCCATCATCGGCGCGATGATCGCCGCCGCGCTCGCGCCGATCAGGAGACCGAACAGGAGCTGGAACGCGATCAGCGAGGGCGCCTGGGCCGCGAGCGCGAGGCTTGCGGGCAGGGCGATCGCGCCCGTCAGCGCCACGGCGCGCGCGCCGAGCCGGTCGGAGAGGCTCCCCCACGCCATGCTGGCGAAGGCCATAGCGAGAAAGCCGATGGTCATGGCGCTCGACACGCCCGTTGCCGACCAGCCGGTGGCCGCCGCGATCGGGCGCAGGAGAACGGGCAGCGAGAACATCGAGCCGATGGCGACGCAGCCCATCAGGCCGCCCGCCGCAACGATCACCCAACGATAGCGAGAAGCCGTCATGGCGCTTGACCCTTCAAGACGCGGCTGCGAAATGTCATTAAACCATTTGGTTGAATGTATGCGGCGGGTTGCGAGGAGTCAATCGAGCAGGCAAGCCGAGGTCGAAGAGCCGGGCGAGGGAGCCATTGCGATCGTCGGGCGCCCGACCATCCCTGGACCGCTTGGCTTGGAGCGCCGGCGTCGTAGGTCACCGTCATTGCGAAAGGCGAAGCCATCGCCTCCCAGGCGCCGCCCGTGTGTCACTGTCGTCGGAACGGAAGCGCCCGCTGCGCGTACTCACTGCGCATGGGCATCCACGCGAGCAACCGAAGGCTGGTAGGCGCCTTCGCGATTGTCGGTGGGTCCTGATCGCGGCGCAGCCGCCGTTTTGCTCTCCGGCCGCGCAGCAATTCACGATCGTCCAGTTCCTGTTCCTGGCCCAGATCGGGCTCCTGGTGTCCCTTCCGTTGCTGCTCGGCGGCGCCCGGGCCGCTCACGGCCAGGCTCCGCTCCTGATGGCCGCAGGGCGACCGCCTTTTTGGGTAGCGAGACGCCGCCCGTGCCAACTCAGCCGCGGTTTTGGATCTCGACCTGGCCGACATCGCCAGGGTTCGGCCGCTGCCCGGTCGTAACCGCCTTGACGTAGCCGTAAGCCAAGACGAACGCGCTCGATGGGGCGTCCCAGTAGCGCGCCTCGCGCATCCGCACGCGCACCAGCGCGATGTCCGAATCGGTCGGTCCCTTGGGGAACCATACGCGCATGGGCTCTTTCCACAGGGCCCGCACCTTCTGCGCGTCGCTCACGAGCTCGCCGTCGCCCTCGATGCTGACGTAGTTCTGCTTTCACGGATCGGAGTAGGTGAGCAGGACCTCGCGATTGGCCTCGAGCTCGTCGAGTTTTCCGGACGTTGCAGAGGTAAAGATACCATAGGTCGCCGGCGAAAGCGTCCTGCTTGGCCACCATCGGACGCGAGCGCATCCTGCCGTCGGCGCCGATCGTGACCATCTGGGCGACCTCGATGCTCTTGACCAGATCGAACACCCTTTGCTGAGCCGGATGCTGCTGATTGCGCATCCATCGTTCCTCTCCCATGCTCGGGAAGGGACGCGCCAACTCCGAGCGCTGCTCCCGTCCGGGCCAGGGCAGGCCTGACCCGTAAGGGAGAGCGCGATGTCCCACGTCCCGTCCCGCGTCGACTACCGTCTGGGAAGCGTCTACGCGCTCGTTACGGCGGCGCTCTATGCAGTGCAGGAGCCGTTCTCGTTTCTCGCCGCCAATCGGCTCAACGCCCTCCAGTTCGTCTTCCTGACGCAGATCGCGCTCTTCCTCTCTCTGCCGCTGCTCACGCTTCGCGCGATAAACCGGCGCGATCTCGCGGCGCTGCTCAGGGCGCCGTCGAATTACGGCAAGCTCGCGGTCATTTTTGCGATCGGGATGAGCGGCCTTCTGCTCTACAATTTCGGCCTCAGCGACACGCATCCGATCATCGTCTCGGCGATCCTCAATCTGCTGCCGTTCTGGGCGGCGCTGGTCGCGCTGGTCTTCTCGCGCGTGCCGATCCCTGTTTCGCCGCTGGTGTTCTTCGGCTGTTTCGCCGGCGCGTTCCTTGGCGCCCTGACCGTCGCCTGGAGCCAGCTCGACAACCAGCAGTCGACGGATGCGCTTGTCGCCGCCCTGCTGCGGGGAAGCTGGGTTTACGCGCTGCCCGTTCCAATTTGCACCGCGCTCGGGGGGACGCTGATCGCCAAGTGGTTTGGCCGCTATGACGAGTCGGCGGCGATCGCCTCCAACTTTCTCTTCGCCAATGTCCTCCTGATTCCGGCCACCCTGGTCCTTCTCTACCGGCGCGGCGAACTCGGCTTCGGCGGCCAGATCCTGCCGATCGTGCTGATGATCGTCGGCACGATGATCGCCGCATCGATCGGCCGGGTTTTTTTCCAGGTCGCGCTCACCGTGACGGGCGGCGACAATGGGTTCGTCTCGATGTTCCTCAACCTCGTGCCGGCGCTGACGGCGGTGATCTCCCTGGCGCTGTCGTTTGGGATCCCCGCGCTCCATTTCGCTTTCGACGCCCGCTTCTTCGTCGGCCTCGCGCTGATCGTCGCGGCGCTCGTCCTGTTTTCGCTGAAGTCCCTAGGCTGCGCCCGCGCGAAGGGCGCAACCGCCCCGGCCTTGACCGCGCCCGACTTGACCACCTAGCGAACAGGACAGTCGGGCCGCGAAGGCCGTCTATGGCGCCGGCGCGCCGTTGACAAGGAAGGAGTCGAGGCCGTCCTTGGTGATCTTGGAGGCGACCGCCTTGAGACGGGCCGCTTTCTCGGAGTTGAGCTGGACTTTGGGCGCGGGCGCGGCCTCGTGGGTCGCATTCAGCCGGGATTCGACATCTCCGTTGGCGAAGCGGAACGTCTGGCCGAACAGCGCCGCCGTGGCCTGCGCGTCGGGCATGGCGAACACCTGCTGAGCGATGGCGCCAACGTCGTTGGCCGCTTGCGCGTCGGGCTTGGCGGTCGAGATCACCAGCGCGGTTGCCGCCGAATCGCTGAACGAAGGCGACAGCGACCGGCCGACCAGTTCGGCCGCGACGTTTGGCTGCGAGTAGCGGGCAAGGTCGAACGCGGCGTCGATATCGCCGCTCTGATTGACGAAGAGGCCCGTCGCAAGCGGCACGGCGAGCTTGGCGGCGATCAGCGAGCGCGATTTCAGCGACTGGCTCAGCACCTCGGCCGTGTTGGACGGCGACTGCGTCGGCACGTCTACCGGTCCGAGCCCCATCACGCGGTTCTTGACCGCGGTAAAATCCTTATAGTTGCGGTATCCCAGCGCGGTAACAATATGCGGCCATGCCGGGCCGGGATCATGATTGAGGACGGCGTCGACCATCGAGCGCAGGTCATCGTCGCTCAGCGCCTTCAGCTTGTCGACGGCGATGTGGTCGCTCCAACGGAGCGCCTCGGCGGCGGCCGGCGTCAGCGGCGACGCGGGCGCGGTCGTTGCGGTCGGCGCGGCGGCCGGAGCGGCTGCAACGGGCGCCGCCTGAACCTCGGTCAACGGCACGGCGACGACGCCGTTATGGAGATTGGCGCCGACGGTCAGCCGGCGGTACGCCGTGCATTGCGCGGGCGTGAGCAGGTTCGCGGAAATTAGGGCCTTCCAGAACATGACGTTTTCGGCGTCAGCGGGCGGGATTTCGCTCTCGTCCTTGCCTTGCTGGACGTGCCCGAGGCCCTCGGCATGGCCGCGCTCATGCAGCCAGACGACTTTCGCCCGGTCGTCCTGGTCGTCGATGACGATTTGGCCCCATCCCGGCACGGGCGTGCAGCCCGCCGCCTGGATCCCGCCGCAATCGTCGATGCTGTAGACCCAGTAGACGTTGATCGCGCCGTCCATGTGCGCGGCCTTGAAGCTCCTGGTCAGCGCATCGTCGGTTCCGCCGGCAAGAAGGTTTGCATTGTAATGGATATTGCCGTCCCAGCCGACCTTGATCCCGGAGCAATTGGCCGTGAGCACCTGGTTCATGCCATCGACGATCTGATCGACGCGCGCGGCCGGAAAGTCCTGCGGACGGTCGCCGCCGACCGCCACCGCCAGCTTGTGCAGCCGGCCGGGAGGAACCGCCGGCGCCGCTTCGTCGACGCTGGAGCTCTGCGAGAGCGCGGCGGAAGCCGCGAAGGCCTGGACAAGAAATGACAGGACCAGCGTGGTGCGCATGAGATCGCCTCCAACATACGACGCCAGGTTCGGCGTACAGCGCCACTCTAGTGAATTTCCAGCAGAATCCGCCGTGAGGACGGTCACAGAGCGACGCGCTTGCAGACCTGGGCGCGCAGGGAGCGGGGCAGGGGCCTTCCCTGCCCCAGGCCCGTCAGTACCCGACCGTGAACCGCTCGCGGACATGGGCCGGCCTTTCGAGTTCGTCGACCGCGGCGATGGCGTAGTCCTCGAACGAGATGCTGCTGCCTTTGTCGTTGGTCAACAATTGGTCCTTGCCAAGGCGGAACTTGCCGGTCCGCTCGCCGGGTGCGAACATCGCCGCGGGCGACAAAAAGGTCCAGTCGAGGTCGCCGGCCGTGACGCGCAAGAGCTCGAGGAATTCGCCGCCCTTGGTCGCCTCGGCCTTGTACATGGCCGGGAATTCGGGCGTATCGACCAGCCGCGCGCCCGGCGCGACCTCGAGGCTGCCGGCGCCGCCGACCACGAAATAGCGCTTGACGCCGGACTCGCGCACGGCCTCAAGCAGCAGCGCGGGATCGCTCGCCGTGTACTTGACCGAGCTGATCACGGCGTCATGGCCCTTGATCAGCGGGACGAGGCCCGCCTTGTCATAGACATCGCCCTTGACGGCGGTGACGCGGGGCAGGGCCGCGATCTTGTCGGGTTGGCGGGCGATGGCGGTGACGACGTGGCCGCGGGAGCTGAGCTCGGCCAGCAGGCGCGATCCGGCCTGTCCGGACGCGCCGATGAGGGCGACTTTCATGAGGGCCTCCGTGAGGGTATGATTTGGATACCAAGTATCGGCGCGTGAGACATGACGACGGCGGCGCCGCTTGTAAAGACAGCACTTTCGGGAAACCAGGTTTCATCCGGGGAACCGCGGACGCGGCCGGATCCTTACGCCGCAGGCTGTCCGACCCGCGTTTTGCTCGATCGGATCGGCGACAAATGGACCGTGCTGGTGCTCAGCCTCATTCGGGAAAATCCACGCCGTTTCAATGCGCTGCGACGGGACATTGAGGGGTTGACGCAAAAGATGCTGTCCCAGACGCTGAAAACTATGGAGCGCGACGGACTGATCACGCGCACGGTTCTGCCGACGTCGCCGGTTTCGGTCGAATATGCGATTACGCCGCTGGGCGGCACGCTCGTCGAGACGCTGGAGAGCCTCCAGCGCTGGGCGAGCGACAACATCAGCGAGGTCCTCAGCGCCCAGCAGCGCTACCACGAGGCAGCGCCCCCTTAGGAAGCTGGGGTCGAACTTCGCCCGCGCCGGCTCATGCTGGGCGCCCGGAGGCGGCTTTCGACCCCGCTTCAGGTGTTGAACAGGGGCCCATACTCCGCGCCCATTGTCGGGCTGGCGGTTGAGGTGACCTCCCCGTTGCTCACCAGTCCGGCGCGGGACATGACTACGTTCGTCAGGGACGCCAACGCTGGCCGAAAGGAGCCGTCGGGCATAGTCTCGTTAGCGCCGAATACGTTGGCGAAGACGCAGATGCCGGCGTCGAAGCCCATCACGACGACGTTCGTGTGCGCCGCGGCGAAGGCGCGGAACGCCTGGTGGACACTGCCCATGTGTTTATTGGGCTCGTAGACCCTCACCGGGTTGATGGCCTGACTGAACTCGGCGCGCAACACCGGGCAGACATCGGACTTATTGTCCATGGTGAGCACGCAGACCTGGCAGCGTTTGAGCACGGCGACCCGCAGAACGGAGGCCATGTGGGTCAGGTTGGAACGGCCGTTGAACAGCCGCTCCATCCCCGGCTCTTTATCGGACAGATGAATCAGGAGCAGCCCCGTGTTAGCGTGGTTGGCGAGGATGTACTGCTCGAGGGTAAGGCCCAGGGTCGTCGGGTTCGGCTGGACAAACACGCGCCCGGCCTGCTGCCCGGCCGGGTTGAAATTCCCGGGCATTGCGGTCCGCTGGTAGCGAACAGCCTCCGTCTTGAGCAGGGGGCCGAGGTGCAGGTTCGTGGCCGCGTGTGCGGGCAGTCCAGGGTACGTGGCCAAGAGGTAATAGAGGGCGTCGATGTAACGGTTGACCTTGACGACTTGCAGCGCGGCGATCGCCTGGCAGACCTGATTGGGCGTCCCCGCAGGGTTGTTGAGAACGTCGATCAGGGGTCGTAGCGAGCTTTTCACCCAGCGCTCGAAGGTCGGGTTCGCCGCGCGCACAACTCTCATGAAGTTGTTTATGTTGGCGTAAGCCGCCATGGCGCCTCACGGACGCGACGCCCCCAAGCACAACAAGCCTCCGAAATCGCGTCCGTGTCAACGCTCCAAGCGCAGGCCAGGCAAATGGACCGTCCTCATGCTTGGGCTCATTCGGGAGAATCCACACCGTTTCAATGCCGTGCGACGGGACATTGAGGGTCTAACGCCCCTTGGCGGCACGCTCGTCGAAACCTTCGAGAGCCTCCAGCGCCGAGCGCGCGACGATATCGGCGAGGTTCCGAGCGCCAAGGATCACGCGCTAGCGCCAAGCACCCCGTTCCGACGCCGCCTCAGCGATTGAGGTCTTCGCGCGTCACCCCGTCGAAATTGAGGATATAGTCGGCGCCGAATGCGAGGCTTGGCGTCTGGAAACCGGGCTTAATCTCGCCGGCCGCGACGCGCTTTGCGGCGTCGAAGGCTGTGGCGGCGGTGAGCGCATAACCCTCCGGCGTCCTCAGACGCGAGCGAACCGTCTCGGCTTTATTGTTGCGCGCCTGGCCGACCAGCACGGCTCGTCCCACTTGCCGAGCCAATTCGCTCGGTCCCTCCGGCATCCGATCAATCTGGGCCTTGAGGAGGCTTTGCATGAAACCCACCCCCAGGAATGCCTTGACGAACCAAGGCGCTCGCGCGAGCGTCGCGATTGCCGGCGACGCCTGGAAATGAACCTCGATGTTGGGAATGCCGGTCGAGTGAAACGCTGTCGCGACATCGCCCCAGCCGACCTGGACCGTGGACCTCACGCCTCTTCCGAAGTCGCACGATCCCGATCCGGCCGAGTCGCGCGAGAGAATCACGCCGCCACGACGCAGGCGTGTGCCTGCGGCGATCAACTCGACCATGGTCTTGGCCGTCCCGCGCGACATGTTGGCGCCGAGCGACAGATAGAGCTTGAGATCAGTGGCGTCGGGCAACCGGCGCTTCAGATGCGCGGCAAGGCAGTCGCTCGGGACGACATCGAAGCCGACGCCGGGCAGCAGCATCACGCCTCGCGCCTTCGCTTCGGAGTCGCGTGCCGCGAGGGCCTCGAAGACCTCGATTTCCCCGGTGATGTCGAGGTAGTGAACGCGATTGCGGAGACAGGCGTCCGCCATCGGCCGCGAGGTCGCCGAAAACGGCCCGGCGACGCAGAGCACGACGGCGACGTCCTTGAGTCCGGCGTCAATGCCGGCAGGGTCGGCAAGATCGAACGCTCTAGCGGCGAGGCCGAGCGGCTCAGCCACGCGTTTGACCTTTGCGAGATTGCGTCCAGCCAGGATCGGGCGCGCGCCTGCGCCGGTCGCCGCCTTCGCGATCAGCTTGCCGGTGTAGCCGGTCGCCCCGTAGATCAGGATGGTTCCGTTCAATTGGCTTGGACCTCCGAGGCATGAACGGGCGCAGGAGGCCAAACGGCCGCCAGCGGTCACGACCGTATCATGCGGCAGACCGGCCGCCAGCAAATCGCGACATGACAGCCGGCAGCCGCCGGCTCTTCCGATGCGGTCCATAGCCGTCGCAAGACGGGCGTCACTGTAGCCGCGATCGTTGATCGCGGCGGACGCGGTCCACAAGCCCGCTAAAAGACGGGCGTCCTTTCGGAGGCCCTTTGGACCGCGTCTACAAAGCCAGCCTGTCCCCCTGCGGCTTTAGGTTCCATAATATGCATTATGCAAATCGCGGATGGCGGCGAACGCCCGGCCCCTCCCCGGCGTCCGAATCGAACGCGGCCCGCAAGGCATTGAAAAGGCACGATCAGGAATCGATTGCCCCCGGCGGCCGTGACGTTCGGCCGCATGCGGCGGAGAGGCTGACGCGCCTCCGGCTGGTCGCGGAAACCGGGGCATGGCGGTAGAACGTATGGGCGCGCGGGGTCCCAAAGCCGCCCCGCGTTCGTGGAGTGAACCGATGACCACGCCCGTGCCCGGCGCCGCGCCACGCATTCCCCGCAACGCTGCCGATAATTACACGCCCGAAGCCGCGGCCGACCGCCGCGCCTTTGTCGAGGCGCAGACTGAGGCTCGGCTCGACCATGTCGGCCGTTTCGCCTTCGACCCGGCCATTCTCCGCGGCAACATCGAGAATTTCATCGGCGTGGCGCAGGTGCCGATCGGGCTTGCCGGGCCGTTGCGGATCGACGGCGAGCATGCCACGGGCGAATTCTACGTGCCCATGGCGACGACCGAGGGAACCCTTGTCGCCAGCTACAATCGCGGCATGCGGCTTCTGACCGAATGCGGCGGGGTGAAGGCGACGGTCGTCGCGCGGTCGATGCAGCGCTCGCCGGTCTTTTTGTTCGATGACGCCCGCGAGGCGCGAGGGTTCGGGGCCTGGATCGAGGAGAAGTTTGAGGCGATCAAGGCGGCGGCCGAGGCGACGACGCGCTCGGGCAAGCTCATCTCGATCCAGCAGTTCGCCGTCGGCCCGACCCGCCATCTGCGGTTCAACTATACGACCGGCGATGCGGCCGGACAGAACATGGCCGGCAAGGCGACCTACGCCGCCTGCGAATGGATCAGGGCCAACCGGCCAGGCGGGGCGCGCTATATCCTCTCGGGCAACACGGACACCGACAAAAAGCACTCGCAGATGAACATGATCGCGACGCGCGGGCGTCGCGTCGTCGCCGAGGCCGTGCTCGGCCGGGAGGCGCTGAAGCGCGTGATGCGGGTCACCCCCGAGGCGCTGTTCACCGCCCGCCAGGTGTCCCAGGTCGGCGCCTTCCTGGCGGGGTCGGCCAATAACGGGGCCCATGCGGCCAACGCTCTGGCCGCCCTGTTCATCGCCACCGGCCAGGACGCGGCGAATGTCGCCGAATCGCACGCCGCGATCGTTTATGCGCAAGTGCTGGAGGACGGCGACTACTACTGGTCGATCACCCTGCCCGCCCTGATCGTCGCCACCGTCGGCGGCGGGACCGGACTTGCGACCCAGAGCGAATGTCTGGCGATGCTCGGCTGTCGCGGCGCCGGCAAGGCCGACAAGCTCGCCGAGATCTGCGCGGCGGTCGCGCTCGCCGGCGACATCTCGCTTTCCTGCGCCATTCTCGCTGGCGACTGGGTGTCGAGCCACGAAAGATACGGCCGCAACCGGCCGACCTAGCAGCCCGTCGAAATGAGCTTTCCGATTGATCGTCGAGCCCGTTCTTTGCTTCGCGGCGGTGGTGGATCCTTCGGCGTTCCGATTGAGCCTGTTGGGCGGCGGGGATTGGTTTGTTTGCGACGGTTGCGCCCGGCCTCAAGGCGCCCATCTCGCTCGCCAACTATAGAGCCTCGACGAACAGCGTCTCGATCGCCTGCAGGAACCGCCGGCGAAACGTGGGAACCGCGCCAAATGCCTTTCTGGAAGCCGCTCGTCCACCGAAGGCGGCAACAATAGCCCGGTCGGCCGATCGATCGTGCGTAAATTGGCCATAAGAAAACCCGCCGCGCCGCGGCAATGAACGCCTGATTCTTGCGCAGCTGCGGGCGCGGCGTCAGGTCCGACAGGTTGCCGGCGCGGGATGAGTCCTGCAGCGAGGGTGAGAAGTTTACACAGATTATCTTTTACGCATCCCCCCGCGTGAGCGTTAGATCCGTGCTCGGACTGGAATATTTTTTGTCATAATTGCACAAATTCGAGTCCTATGACTTGGGTTGACCATGACGCGAACCTAGCTTACTTTGGGTATTTGCAGCGTCATGCAAGGTACGGTGTTGGCGTTGTAAACTTCGAGAGAAGGGGTATCGTATGACATTCCCGAAATTATTGGCGTGCGGCGTTCTCGCCGCAAGTGCCGTGAGCAGTGTGACCGCAGCACAGGCGGCTGTGGTCTTCACCGACAACTTCAACTCGTATGCCTATATGCTGAATTGGGTTCCACCGTCGGCGCTCTGGACCGTCCCATCCGGTTCGGTCGACCTTATTGGAGAAACGACGACCCAGACCGCGTTCGACTTCTTTCCCGGCAACGGGGGATATGTGGACCTCAACGGCACGACGCAGATGCCCGGCACGCTGGAAACGACGCCTACTTTCGCCGCCGGCACGTACACCCTGACGTTCGATCTGGGCGGTAACGCCCGGGGCGACGTCGCCAAGACAACCACGATTACCCTTGGCGACTGGTCGACGCCGATCACGCTGTCGTCGAGTTCGCCCTACCAACTCTATACCTTCACGTTCACGACGACTGGCGGCCATCTTGAGTTCGCGGACAGCGGCGCCGGCAACCAGAATATTGGCAATGTCCTCGATAACGTCGCTCTTGCCGCAGCCATACCGGAGGTGTCGACCTGGGGCATGATGTTCCTCGGCTTCGCCGGTCTCGGGCTTGTCGCATCGAATCGAGGTCGGAGGACGTCCGCGGCGCTGGGATAATCGTGCGCGGGCACAAAGAGCGGCGGCCGCCCGTTGGGCGGCTGCCACGTTTGGGTTGCAAGCTGCGGCGATGGGCGGCGCCGTAGTCTTCGCTCCCACGACGGCCATCGCGTCGCTGGCCACTGCGAGCTGGAACCAAGCGGCGGGTCGCGGATCCTGCGACGGCTAATTTCGGCCGCGCGCGGCGCGCAATTTGGCGGCAATTGCTCGGACGCGATTGTCGCCTGAACCTGCATTCATTTGAGCGAATTTGCAGTCCGCGCCGGCGACCCGCCTTGCCGGGCTGGAACAGGGCGGTACGCGCCTGCCGCCCTCGTGTCAGCGGACCGGCGCGTACGCCGTGCGTTTTCGCCGCTCGCGCGCAGGGACAGCGCCTCCAAGGCGCCCAAAACTCCGGCGCGCGTCGGATCGCAGCATCCGGAGGCGGACACGGTCGCCGTCAGCGGTCGGATTGGACACCGCTTAGATCTGCTCGAACCCGATCTTGCCGTCGGGCTCCTTCTTCCAGACGTACCAGACATAGTCGACCGTCGTGCGGTCGCCTTTCTTGTCAAAGGAAATGTCGCCGATCACGGTGTGGAACGGCATGCCCGAATGCATGACTTCGGCGATCTTCTTCGGGTCGAGCGAATTCGCCTTCTCGGCCGCCTGCCTGATGATTTGGACGCCGGCGTAGGAGTAGAGCGTGTACCCCTGCGGATCGAAGCCCTTCGCCTTGAAGGACGCCACGGCCTCCTTGGCGTTCGGGTTGTTGCGCGGCTCGGGGCCGAAGGTCATCAGCGTGCCCTCGACGCCCGGGCCGCCGATCTGGGCGAACTCCAAATCGGTGATGCCGTCGCCGGAAATCATGACCGTGCTCATGCCCTGGTCGCGCATCTGGCGAAGGATCAGGCCGCCTTCGGTGTGCAGGCCGCCCCACATCAGATAGTCGGCGCCCGATTGCTTGATCTTCGACACGATCGCCGAATAGTCCTTCTCGCCAGTGTTGACGCCCTCGTACAGCACCTCGTTGACGCCGAACTTGTGCATGGCGTCGCGCGCCGCGTCCGCGAGGCCCTTGCCGTAGGTCGTCTTGTCGTGAACGATCGCAATCTTCTTGCCCTTCAGCTTGTCTCGGGCGAGTTCGGCCCACACCAGGCCCTGCTGGTCGTCGCGCCCGCAAGTGCGAAAGGCGTCCCAGAGGCCGCGATCGGTCACCTTCGGGTTGGTTGCGGACGGCGTGACGAACAGGATGCCGTTTTCGGAATAGACGTCGGAGGCGGGAATGGTGACGCCCGAGTTGAAATGGCCAATCACGAACTTGACGCCGTCGCCGACGAATTTGTTGGCGACCGAGACGCCCTGCTTCGGATCCGAGACGTCGTCGCCTGCTTCGACCTCGAGCTTCTGGCCGAGGATGCCGCCGGTCGTGTTGATATCCGCGACGGCCTGTTCAACTCCCTGGGTGAGCTGGGCGCCGAACGCGGCGTTGGCGCCGGTAATCGGCCCGGCGACGCCGATCTTGATCTGCGCCTGCGACGGTCCCGCGAGCGCGGCCGAGAGCGCAATCGACACGAGCGTGATGAAACCCGCGCGCATTTTAACCTCCTATGCTCGTTTGTTCGGTTAGCTTGTCGAAGCTAGCACGCTCTCCTAACTTGTAAAGCGACGAATGACAGTTACTTCCCCGCAACCTCCCCCATCGCGAGCCGGGTCGCTGCCCCTCGTCGGCGGCTCGCTTGCGCTCGATTTCGCCAATACGAAGTCGGCCGAGGAACCAACTCGCATCAAAACCATCTGCGCAACGCCGAGAATGTCGCCGACTGGATCGCGCACACGACCTCCGCGTCCGCGAATGAGATCGAGCGCCTTCGCGCTGAGCTCGCGGCGAGCCCTGAACGCAGGGAGAGCCTTCTCGCCTCCGCGCTCGCCTTGCGCTCGGCAATTCAGGACGCGGGCTCGGCGATCGCCGCCCATAGCGCCCCGCCCGACGCCGCTCTCAGGGTTCTCTCGATCCTGCATGCGCGCTTCCTGTCGCGCGCGGCTCTCGTCGCGGACCAGCGCGCCTGCCGGTGGGCCTGGAGCCTCGAGGCTTCGCCCGTCGAGGCGGCGCTGGGTCCGATTGCGCTCGCCGCCGTCAAGCTGTTCACCGAGGGCGACGTCTCCCGCATCAAACGCTGCGACGGCCATGCCTGCGGCTGGCTCTTTTGCGACACGACCAAGAACAATCGCCGACGCTGGTGCGAGATGGAGGTCTGCGGCAATCGCGCCAAGCAGAAGCGGCTCGCGGCGCGAAGGCGCGGCGGATGATCCGCGCCGTTATGGTTCTCTTGGCGGCCGGCCTCCTCGCCGGCTGTTCGACGCCGCTCGAGACCGATCAGGCCCGCCTCTGCCGCATGGCGCTGCCGGCCCTGGCGCCCGTGGGCGCCGCAATCGCCATCGTCGGCCAAAGCCCCGACCCGGACGGCCGCGGACTCGCCGTCGCCTTTACCGCGGCCACGCCCGGCGAAGAACGCGCGCGCCATCTCGCCGCCTGCCGCTTTCGCGAGCCTGGACGGCCACGGGAGTCGCGCGATCTGATCGGGCTGACCGTTGACGGCGAAGCGATCGGACAGGGGCGGCTCTTCGCCCTCATCCGCTACTGGCTCGCCACCCCGGAAGGCCGCGACGCCGACCCTGCGCCGCTGGCCGGCCTCCGCAGCGCCCCTGCCCTGCCGAAGTCCGCCGCCTACGCGATCCAGATGGCGATCGACGGCCTGCCGCTCGCCGCCGTCTACGCTCTGCTCGCCGCCGCCTATTCGCTGGTCTATGGCCTCATCGGGCGGATCAACTTCGCCTTCGGCGAGCTCGCGGCGGCGGGCGGCTATGGCGCCGCGATGACGGCGCTGGCGTTCGCGGGGCTGCCGCCGGCGACGCTGCTGGCGGCGGCCTTCGGCGTGGCGGCTGCGGTGGCGCTCGGATGGGGATTTGCAACCGCGCGCTGCGTGTTCATTCCGCTGAGATACGCGCGTGGCCAGCAAACGCTGGTGGCGACCGTCGGCCTCGCCATCTTCCTGCAGGAACTGCTGCGCCTGGCCCAGGGGGACCGGACGAGTTGGATGACGCCGATCCTGAATCAGCCGTTCGCGCTGGCGCGTTCGCCCGAATTCATCGCCGTCGCCTCGCCGATGACCTTCGTCGCCAGCGGCGTCGCGCTTGGCGTCGCGCTCGCCCTCGTCGTCATCTTCCGTTGGACCCGCGCCGGCCGGGAATGGCGCGCCTATGCGGAGGATCCGCTGGAGGCGGAACTGCTCGGCGTCAGCCCGACTGCGACGATTGCGCGCGCCCTCGCGCTTGCGGGAGCCCTCGCGGGTCTCGCCGGCGCGATCATGACTGCGGCCTTCGGCGCGGTCGGCTACGCGCTCTCGGCGACGCTGACGCTCAAGGCGCTGGCGGCTGCGGTCGTCGGCGGAATCGGCTCCCTGCCCGGCGCTTTCCTCGGCGGCCTCGTGATCGGCGCGGTCGAAGCCGGCTGGTCTTCGGTCTTCCCGATCGACGACCGCGACATTGCCGTCTATGCGCTTTTGGTCGTCTTCATCGCGCTGAGACCGACCGGCCTCATGGGCGCGCGCGAGCGTGTGCTCGGCGATTTGCGACAACGTCGATCTTGACTTGGCTGCCCCCCCTCCCACATCCTTGCGGCACGCTCATAAGGGCCGTTCGGTCCGGAGGAGTCCATGGCTCAGTCTTATGCGGCGCCGCCGGCGCTATCCTTGCGCAACGACGCCTTCGCCGGCGTCCGCACGCGCCGCACGGTGGCGGTCTGCCTCGATCTCGTCATCGTCAGCATCCTCGTCGCGCTCTTTTGGACCGCATCGGTGGTTTTGACGCTGGGATTTGCGCTCTTCTTCCTGCCGCCGCTCTTTCCGATCGTGGCGTTGTTTTACAACGGCCTCACCGTCTCGGGAGCGGGAATGGCGACGCCCGGCATGCGCGCGACGGATCTTGAAATGCGCCTGCACGAGAGCGGCCAGCGCGTTCCGTTCCTCAATGCGGCGGCGCACGCGGTCATGTTTTATCTAAGCTGGTTCTTTCCGCCGATATTCCTCGTATCGCTGGTCGATTCGGAGAAGCGCTGTCTGCACGACATCCTCGCCGGCGTCGTGATCGTGCGCCGGCTGTAAAAGCCGGGATGTCGGAGCCGTCGCGCGGGAGCGGTCGTTCGTCCCGAGGCTGTCGGAACGGGAGCGGAGAACAAGCGTGACCAGGGAAGTCCGCGACGCGCCGCAGTTCTACCTGACCGCGCCATCGCCCTGCCCCTATCTTGCCGGCCAGCAGGAACGCAAGATCTTCACCCATCTGGTCGGCAAGCGCGCCGCCTCGCTGAATGACCTTTTGACGCAAACCGGCTTCCGTCGGTCGCAGACAATCGCCTATCGGCCGGCCTGCGAGAGCTGCCGCGCCTGCGTGTCGGTGCGGGTGATGGTCGACGACTTTCAGCCCAACGCCAGCCAGCGCCGCGCGATCCGCGCCAACGCCGATCTCGTCGGCGGCTTCAGTCCGCCGAAGCCGACCAACGAGCATTTCGCCTTGTTCCGCGCCTATCTCGACACGCGCCATCCCGAGGGGGGGATGGCGGACATGTCGTCGCTCGACTTCGCGATGATGGTCGAGGATACCCATATCGACACGCAGCTCGTCGAATACCGCCCGCGCCGGTCGCCGGACGACGAGGCCGGCGCCGGCCCCCTCTACGCCGTCTGCCTCACCGACCGGCTCGCCGACGGACTGTCGCTGGTCTATTCCTTCTACACGCCCGATCATTCGCGCCGCTCGCTCGGCGCCTTCGTCATCCTCGACCATATCGCCAAGGCCCAGCAGCTCGGCCTGCCGCACGTCTATCTCGGCTATTGGGTCGAAGGCTCGAAGAAGATGGGCTACAAGGCCGCCTACCTGCCGCAGGAGCGCCTGGGCCTGCACGGCTGGACGCGGGTGGAACGGTAGCGGCTGGCGGGCGCGAAGGTCTGACGCCGACGAGGGACAGCCGGCCGCGCCGAGCCCGGAGCGGGCTAAGCGAACGTTCGAATCCGCGACCGGATGACCTGCTAATCAGGGATTTTATTTGCCACGGATTGCGACGCACGCGGAATTGTCATTGAATATCCATCTGTTGCCGGATCACAATCTGTAAGTTGCAGGTCAGGACGGGCGCGAGGAACAGGAGAGGATCAGGCGCCTGAACAGGGCAAATTTGCGCCAGAACAGGGCAAAAACGCGCAGAACAGGCCCCGAGGCCGAGGCGCGCGAGCCCGTTTCGGTCCGGTTGCATCGCCTCCACTTCCGACGCGGGCGCCCACCACCCTGCCCGCTTCGCCGCGTTCTCCAGGCAGACTGCGCCCCGCTCGGTCCAGCACGCCGAGACGCGCGGCCATGAACTTGTGCGCCGCCGCGACCGTCGGCAGGCCGATCGCAGACGCCTCGTGATTCTACCGGAAATGGGCGAATATTGATTCTTCGTAATGCTATTGACGCTAAATGGCCGTAATTGGTCATGATTGTCAGCTTGGTTTGGCTTTCTTTTCGCCATAGTTGCGGCTGGGTGGTCGCCATCTCGGCGGTCCTGACAGGAGGAATCAGATGAGCCACAGAGAGGGTAACGCAGCCCTGCGCCTCGATCCGAAAACTCATCGTCCCGCTCAGCGGCTTGCGACGCCGGGGCTATTTGGCGGCGTGGCGTTGTTGGCGTTGGCGACGATGGCCGGCCCGGCCGCGGCGACGACGACCTACGGGAACCTCGACAATTTCGACGCCGTCAACAGCACCGGGTCGGACGCGCACGGGTTCGAGATCGACATCGAGGACGTCAGCGCCTCGGATGTCATCAACACGTTCGGCGGCGGCGGTCGTGGCTTCCCGTCGACGGTCGAGCGCTACGGCGCGCCGACGATCACCAATACGACCTTTGCCGACGGGCACTCGGGCGTGACGATCGTCTATGGGAATGACTGGAACGGAAAGGCGTGGTTGGACACGACGCCGAGCGGCATCTACACAACGACAGGCGAAAGCTGCTGGACCGGCGGCGGCGGCGGTTATGGCGCTTCAACCCCGTGCGATCACTTCGGCGTCGGCCTCGACAAGACGCCTGGCAATGTTACGTATTCCTGGCTGACCGGCAATACGCAGAGCACAGCGACGTCGGTGCCCGTAATGCTCCCAACCCCCGTCCAGTCCATCGTCCAGCAGCCGGCCGGAGCCCAGGTCCAGGGCGACGTCCAGGCGGAGAACGCCGGCGGCGGGCTGTTCGGACAAGCCGAGTGGGTGAGGGTCTTTTACACCGACTACAACAATCCGGTCATCCTCGGAAACCTCGTCGTCGGGCAGGGCGCAGGCGATCTCGCGCCGGCCCAGCAGTCAGAGGTCGAGTTCGGAGTGGTACTTGCTTCAGGCGGGCAACCAGGGCGATCTCCAGGATCCCGGCAACGCGCTTCCGGGCGGCGCCAAGGCCGTCGTCCGCCACTATGAGTTCTATCAGTACACCGGCGGGTTCACCGCCGAGGGCGAAGTCACGAACGACAATCCCGTCTTCAGCGGCCCCGGCGCCAATGTCGGCGCATTCATCGGCGACCAGAATGTCGCGCTGAACCTCGCCCCTTATGCGGGGGCCGTGCCTGAGCCTTCATCCTGGGCGCTGCTGGTCATCGGCTTTGCCGGCCTCGGCCTTGCGGGCGCTCGCGCCTCGCGCGACGGCGCACGGCCTCCCCCCGCGTAAACGCGGAGGCAAGAGCCGTGACTCGTAATTTTCCGTTTCGGCGATGACGCCTTTCAGATCGCGGATTTATGCCGGCAAGCGCCTTTCGTTGATCCAGATCAATCCGCGGGCTCCAAACCGGATCATTGTCGCAAAACGTTGACGATCTCACTTTGGAGGCACGGCCAAGCAAAAGCCAAGCCCCGGTACCAAGTGATGACGACGACGGCGTTGGAGCAGACCACGGCCAAAAGCCTCGTGCAGAGGCAGCCGCGATGACTCTCCGAATTAACTAGGGGCTGAAGCGGTCGCTTCGGCCCTTTTGCTTTTCGGGGGGTCGGACGCTCGGCGACGACTTCGGCTTCAGCAGTAACCGCCAAGGAGGGGCCCCAAAACGCTCGACGCACCCGTCCTGTCATCCCCGCGAAAGCGGGGATCCAGAGCCTTGGCGCGGCCCGCCTGCCCTATCGCCAGATTGCGACGCTCGCCGCTCTGGATGCCCGCGTTCGCGGGCATGACAACGTTGGCGGTTACCGTCAGCACTCGACAAAGTTCACCGCCAGCCCGCCGAGGCTGGTCTCCTTGTACTTCGATTGCATGTCGGCGCCCGTCTGGCGCATGGCGGCGATGACGCTGTCGAGCGACACCCGGTGGCGGCCGTCGCCGTGAAGCGCCAGGGAGGCGGCGGCGATCGCCTTGACCGCCCCAAAGGCGTTGCGCTCGATGCAGGGGATCTGGACGAGGCCCGCGACCGGATCGCAGGTCATGCCGAGGTGATGCTCCATGGCGATCTCGGCGGCGTTCTCGATCTGGCCGTTCGAGCCGCCGAGCACGGCGCATAAGCCCGCCGCCGCCATCGACGAGGCGACGCCGACCTCCCCCTGGCAGCCGACCTCGGCGCCCGAGATCGACGCGTTGAGCTTGAACAGGCCGCCAATGGCCGTGGCGGTCATCAGGAAATCCGAAAGCCCTTTTTGCGTCGCGCCTTCGCAATGATCGCGGTAGTAGCGCAGCGTCGCCGGAACGACCCCGGCCGCGCCGTTGGTCGGCGCGGTCACGACCCGGCCGCCGGCGGCGTTCTCCTCGTTGACCGCCATGGCGTAGGCGCTGACGAAATCCATCACTTCGTGCGCCGGCCGCGCATTCCGCCGCGCCGCCTCGATCAGGTCGCGATAGATCGCGCCCGCTCGGCGCTTGACCGCGAGGCCGCCGGGCAGGCCGCCTGATTGCGCCAAACCGCGGTCGATGCCCTGGAACATGACCGACAGGATCTCAGCGGCCCGGTCCTCGACCGCCTCGGCCGGATGCAACGCGGCTTCGTTCGCCCGCACGAGCTCGGCGATCGTCAGCCCCGCCTCGCCTGCGCGCGCCAAAAGCTCGGCGCCGGACCGGAAAGGATAGGGAACGGCTGCGTCGCCGGTCGTCGCTTCGTTCGCCGCGCCGTCGCGCAGGATGAAACCGCCGCCGACCGAAAGCCAGGTTTCGTCCGCGAGACACGCGCCGTCCTCGTCCCGCGCGACGAGGCGGAGCGTATTGGGATGGCGCGGCGGCGGGTTGACGACGTCGAACACGATCGCCCGCTCCGGGTCGAAGCCGATCGACCGCTGCCCCGCGAGCGGCAGGCGGTTGGTCTCGCGGACGCTGGCGACGAGCGCGTCGGCGGCGTCCGGCTCGAGGGTCTCCGGCGCAAGGCCGCAGAGGCCGAGGACGACCGCCCGGTCTGTCGCGTGGCCGCGCCCGGTGAAGGCGAGCGAGCCGAACAGCGTGACCTCGACGCTTGCGACGCGCGCGATCGCGCCGGACTCCGCGAGCCCGGAGGCGAACGCGGCCGCCGCCTTCATCGGCCCCATCGTATGCGAGGACGACGGACCGACGCCGATCTTGAACAGGTCGAAGACGCTGATCATGGCTGGGCCTCGAGAGGGTGATGTTAGAGCGTGACGATGATTCTGAACGATTCGCGCCAAGAACCCTCATCCGGCCCTTCGGGCCGCCTTCCCCGGAAGGGGAAGGGGACGCCCCTCTCCCACCGGGAGAGGGAAGCCGCCTTAGGGCGTCCGGAAGGACGCCCGTCTTTCGACGGGCTATGGCGGCTGGGTGAGGGTTTGCTGGCGCAACCCATTTCATCTCGCGCCTAGCGTCGCGACGGGTGCGCAAAACCTGCATTTCGCCTCACATCAGACGCTTGGAAGCAAGGCCACGCCTTGCCTCTCCGGCCCCGTCCGCCTATCTACCACGTGAGGAGTGCCCGCCCCATGTTCATCCAGACCGAAGCGACCCCCAATCCCGCGACGCTCAAGTTTTTGCCCGGCCGCACGGTGATGGAGGACGGCACGTTCGAGGCGCGCGATCTGAGCCAGGCTGAACGCTCGCCGCTCGCCAAGGCGTTGATGGAGCTGCCGGGCGTCACCGGCGTGTTCTTCGCCAACGATTTCATCTCGGTCACCAAGGGCGAAGCGGAGTGGCAGCATTTGCGGCCGGCCGTGCTCGGAATCGTGACCGAATTCTTCCTCTCGGGCGCGCCCTTGATCGAGACGGGCGGAGCGGACGTGGTCACGACCGGCGAGTTCTTCGACCCGAAGGACGCCGAGACGGTCGAGGCGATCAAGGAACTGATCGAGACCCGCGTTCGGCCCGCAGTCGCCGGCGACGGCGGCGACATCATCTTCAAGGGCTTCCGCGACGGGATCGTCTATCTCACGATGAAAGGCGCCTGCTCCGGCTGCCCGTCGTCGACCGCGACGCTTAGGCACGGAATCGAGAACCTTTTCAAACATTTCCTGCCTGAGGTTCAGTCGGTGGAGCCGTTCGAGGCCTGAACGCCTCGCCGACAGCGAGGGTCGGCGGATGTTTTATCGCTGGTTCTTCCCCGTCGTGTGGCTCGCCTTTATCGCGGTCTGGATCGCGATGGCGTGGGGCGGCAAGGCGGTCGCCGAGCGGGAAAGCGTCACTTCGCGGCTGTCGCATTACGGGCCGCTGGCGGTCGCCATCTATCTGATCGCGGCGCCCCATGTTCCCGTCCCGGGGCTAAACGACCGCTTCGCGCCCTTGGCCCTTTGGCCGGTGCAGCTCGGCGCAGCGCTGACGTTGGCGGGCGTCGCCTTCGCCATCTGGGCGCGGATGACGCTCGCCGGCAACTGGAGTTCGGACGTCACCCTCAAGCGTGACCATGAACTCGTCGTCGCCGGTCCCTACCGATGGGTCCGCCACCCCATCTACACCGGGATTTTCTCGCCCTCCTCGGGACTGCGCTGGCGGTCGGCGAGTGGCGCGGCCTGATTGCCGTCATTTTCGTCGTCGCGGCGTACTGGCGCAAGATCGGGATCGAGGAGGCCGTCATGCGCCGGGAGTTCGGCGAGGCCTATACCCGATACGCCGGCCACGTGCGGGCGCTGCTTCCATTCGTGCTTTGACCCACCGACGGAAAGGCGGCAGCGAGATCTCGCAAAACCCGTCGCTATCGGCGACTTCGTCCGCTGGCGCTGCCGCCGACGTCGGTTAGTGATCGGTCTCACAGCCATGGCCATGCGGATCGCGTAGAAGGGGCGCCGGCGGTTTCGGTCGTCGCCGTCCAGCGATCGGACCGCCGACGCGATGCGGAGGTTTGGCAGTCGATGTCGGTGCAGACCATCATACGGCGGCGGCGCGACGCCCTGGTTTCGGCCTGGGCGCGCGATCCGCTGATCCAGGCGCAGGTCGAGTCCCCCTTTGCCCTGCCCCGGCTGGCGTTCGTTCAGAACGTCTCGACCCCGTCAGCGCCCGGGCCCCTTGGAAGACGAAATCCGACGAAGGTCGCGCTGGTCGAGGACTTCACCAACCCCGACCTGAATGCGAGCGTGTGGGTGGCGGCCGATTACGGCGACTACAAGGGCGCTTACCTGAGCTTCCTGCGAAGGATCTACAGGCTCGACGCGAAGCCCTCGGACCTCAACGGCTTCGACGTCGATCACCTTCTCAATCGCGCCCGCAGTCCGAGGGATGCTACATTCATCCGGATCGAGGCCGTGCCCAGCGCCGTCAACCAGGACTGGGGACGATTGTTCGAACGCGCGGCGTCCAATCCCAACTTCTACGCCAACGCGAACCGAGAGCGACGGACGATGAGTTACATCATTTGCGCCAAGCTCGCGGGGCAGTCCCCTCCCCTTGGACCAGCCGACGCAGCGGGCATCGCCCGGTTGGCGACCTACTTCGCGTCTGTCGGCGTCGACAGGAACGAGGCGTTGAACGGCCTCAATTCGATGCTGGAGTTCGCCTACAAGTTCCGCACATCCTGACGTGCGCCGGAGTTGACGCTGGCGACGCCGGCCAAGTGGCCGGGAGAGCGCTTCGAATCGTCTGGGTTCTGACGCCTCGGCCAGGCGGTTGGGACTTCCATCAGGTTCCGCAGAGGCTGTGTCCGCAGGACCAGGATTCGGTCATCCCGTTCTCGCGATCACGACGCCGGTTGACCATCGCAGGACGGGAATCCCAGCATGCGCTGGCCGGCTTGACTATGGAACAAAACACCGTCAGCCGCGTTTCATGCGCTCAGCAGGGACGGCAAGATCATGCGGCTGGTCATAACGCTTCTCATCATCGTCTACCTCGTCGGCGTCGGCGTCGTCCTTTCGCCGGTGGTCGAGTTCGACATGGGGCAGCGAAACGGCCTCGGGCTTCTTCGCCAGCATCGGACAGGCCCTGCCGGACGCCCTGGCGTGGCCGATGAGGCTCGCGCACGCCAACGCGAGGCCGTGACAAGGCGAAGGAGCTCGCGGTCGGCGACACCGAACCTGTCAGCAAGCTTCGCGTCGATCGACCCTGGGCAGGAGGTCTGTCTATTATAGTTGACAGCCGATGGTGCGCTGCTATCGTCCTGGCGTGATCGGAATTCGCCAGACGAGGGTGTTCTCTGACTGGCTCGCGTACCTTCGGGACCTCAAAGCCGTCGCCAGAATTGACATTCGTATTCGGCGTCTGTCGCTGGGCAATCCGGGCGACGTAAAATCGGTCGGAAGCGGTGTGAAGGAACTCCGGATCGACTACGGCCCCGGCTATCGGGTGTATTTTGTCGACCGCGGAAGAGTCGCCGTGATCTTGCTTTGCGGCGGTGATAAGCGAAGCCAGGAGGCCGATATCGCGTTGGCTAAAAGGTTGGCGAAGGAGGTTTGACGGACTTGTCCCGCGTTAGGGCGATGGCGCCCACTGATGAAAAAAGGGGACCTTTTATATGTCCATTGAAACGAAGATCTGGGACCCGGTCGAACGTCTGACCTCGCCGGAGGCCGAGCTCGCCTATCTCGAAGCGGCGTTCGAGGACGGCGACCCGGCGTTGATCGCGGCGGCGATCGGTGACATCGCCCGCGCTCGCGGAATGGCGAAAGTCGCAAAGAGAGCGGGTCTGAGCCGCGAAACCATGTACAAGGCATTTGCCGCCGACGGAAACCCTACGCTAGAGACGCTTGCCGAAGTGACAAAGGCGCTCGGCTATCGTCTGTCTATTGCTCCCCGAGGGGCAGGCCCTGAATAAGAGTTTCTCCGGGCCTTCGCGCCGCTGAAGGGAAGCCGCATTCGGCGGAACAGGGAAAGGCACAATTGTGCTGTCACGCCTACGCCGACCCCGAATGCGCCCTACCCCAACTCCACCACCTGCCCGTCCTGGATCGTCACCCGCCGGTCCATCCGGCCGGCAAGGTCCATGTTGTGGGTGGCGATGAGGGCGGCGAGGCCGGTCGCCTTCACCAGCGAAGCGAGGGTGGCGAAGACGTGCCCGGCGGTCTTGGGGTCGAGATTGCCGGTCGGCTCGTCGGCGAGCAGGATTCGGGGGCTGTTGGCGACGGCGCGGGCGATGGCGACGCGCTGCTGTTCGCCGCCCGAGAGTTCCGCCGGCCGATGGGTCTCGCGCTTGGCGAGCCCGAGATAGCCGAGCAGTTCGCGGGCGCGCTTGGCCGCCTCGACGCGAGGCAAGCCCGCGATCATCTGCGGCAGCACCAGGTTCTCCAGCGCCGTGAACTCGGGCAGGAGATGATGGAACTGGTAGACGAAGCCGATCTGCCCGCGCCTCAAGCCCGTGCGCTGGTCGTCGCTCATGGTCGAGGTCGGGTTGCCGGCGACCGTCACCTCGCCGCCGCTCGGCCGCTCGAGGAGGCCCGCCAGATGAAGCAGCGTCGACTTGCCGGCCCCTGACGGCGCGATCAGCGCCACCGACTGGCCGGCGTAGAGGGCGAGCGAGGCGCCGTTCAGCACCTCGACCGTGGTGTCGCCGCGGCCGTAGCGGCGCTCGACGGCTTCGAGCGTCAGGGCGGCGAAACGGCCCGCGTCATTCATAGCGCAGCGCCTCCACCGGATCGAGCTTGGCCGCCCGCCAGGACGGATAGATCGTCGCCGCGATCGACAGGATGAGCGCCAGCGCGACGACCGCGACCACGTCCGTCGTCTCGACGCGCGAGGGGAGCTGCGACAGGAAATAGAACTCCGAGGGGAACAGGTTCTCGCCGGTGACCCAGGCGAGGAAGCGCCGGATCGGCTCGACGTTATAGGCCACGAGCAGGCCGAGGATCAGCCCGACGCCGGTGCCGACGATGCCGATCGTCGCGCCGGTGATCAGGAAGATGCGCATGACCGCCCCGCGCGTCGCCCCCATCGTGCGCAGGACCGCGATCGCGCGCGCCTTGTCCTGCACCAGCATGATCAGGCCCGAGATGATGTTGAGAGCCGCCACCAGCACGATCAGCGTCAGGATGGCGAACATCACGTTGCTCTCGACCGCCAGCACGTCGAAGAAGCTGCGGTTGAGTTGGCGCCAGTCGGTGTCGATCATCGGCCGTTGCTGGGCGGGCTCGATCGCCTTGCGCATCGCGTCCATGTCGTCGGGGTTGGCGACATAGACCTCGATCACATTGGCCTCACCGTCCTGGTTGAAGAAGGTCTGGGCTTCAGACAGCGGCATGAAGATGAAGGTGTTGTCGAAGGTCGACATGCCGATCTGGAAGATCGCCGCGACCGGGTAGGCCTTCATCCGCGGCGTGACGCCAAACGGCGTCTCGGCGCCGTGCGGGGCGATGATGGTCACGTGGTCGCCGACCCTGAGGCCGAGATGCTCGGCGAGCTTGGCGCCGACCGCTAAGCCCCTGCCCCGCGTCGAACCCGTCGAGCGAGCCCTGGATGATGTGGCCCGCGACGCCCGGCAGACGCTCGAGGTCCTGCTGGCGGATGCCGCGCACCAGCGCGCCGGCCGAGCCGAACTGCGTCGTGGCGAAGGCCTGGCCCTCGACCAGCGGCAGCGCCAGGGTCACGCCGGGCACCTTGCTCACCCGCTCGGTCACCGCCTGGTAATCAGTCAGGGGCGTGTCGATCCCCTGCAGGAACATGTGGCCGTTGAGGCCGATCATCTTCTCCATCAAGTCATGGCGGAAGCCGTTCATCACCGACATGACGACGATCAGCGCCGCGACCCCGAGCACGATGCCGAGGAAGGAGAAGCCGGCGATCACCGAGATCGACTTCTGCGCATTGCGGGCGCGCAAGTAGCGGAACGCCACCATCCATTCGAACGGCGCAAACGGGCGCGTGGCGCGCGCCGGCGCGGCGGCGGCTTCGACGGCGGAGGCGGTCAGGTGGCTGTCCCGCGCGCATACTCCCTCCTCGACGTCATGGCCGGGCTTAGTCCCGGCCGTCCGCGCCCGTCCACCGCCACAATCCGATCCTGAAAAGCCGCTGACTTCCTTGCGCCGGGCGCCGGCCATCGAAGACTGAATACGTGCCGTCCTCACCGCCGAAAGCGGCGGTTGAATCGCGTGGATGGCCGGGACATAGGGCGTCGAAAGACGCCCGTCTGTCGATGGACTATGCCCGGCCATGACGGCCGAGGTGCAGTGCAGACGAAATGCGCCCATCACGCCTTCCCGCCGAGCCTGTCGATCGCCGCCTCGACGCTGACAAGCTCGCGCTCAGCCGTCCGGCGGGTCTTCAGCTCGACCTTGCCGTCGGCGAGGCTCTTCGGGCCGACGATCACTTGATGCGGCGCGCCGACCAGGTCCATAGTGGCGAACTTGGCCCCGGGCCGCTCGTCGCGATCGTCGTAGAGGACGTCCACGCCGGCAGCCTCCAGCGCCTGATGGATGCGCTCGGCCGCGCCGTCGGTCGCGGCGTCGCCGACCTTGAGGTTGATCAGCCCGACGCGGAACGGGGCGACGGCCTCGGGCCAGATCGGGCCCGCTTCGTCATGGTTCGCCTCGATCAGGGCCGCCGCGAGCCGGCTCGGTCCGATGCCGTAGGAACCCATGTGGACAGAGGTCTCCTTGCCGTCCGGTCCGTTGACGACCGCCTTCATCGGCAGCGAGTACTTCGTTCCGAAGTAGAAAATATGGCCGACCTCGATGCCGCGCGCCGAGATGCGCGCGCTTTCGGGCAGCGCTTCGAACGCGGCCGCGTCGTGCTTCTCCGAGGTCGCCGCGTAGAGCGACGTCCACTTGTCGAACACGCCCTGCATGGCCGCCGCGTCGTCGAAGTCGATGGTCTCGGGCGGCGTATCGAAGCCGAGATAGTCCTTGTGACAGAAGACCTCGCTCTCGCCGGTCGAGGCCAGAATGATGAACTCGTGTGACAGGTCGCCGCCGATCGGGCCGGTGTCGGCCATCATCGGAATGGCGGTGAGCCCGAGGCGCTTAAAGGTGCGCAGATAGGCGGTGAACATCCGGTTGTAGGAATGGCGCGCGCCGGCCTGATCGAGGTCGAACGAATAGGCGTCCTTCATCAAAAACTCGCGCGAGCGCATCACGCCGAAGCGCGGCCTGACCTCGTCGCGGAATTTCCACTGGATGTGATAGAGGTTTAAGGGCAGATCCTTGTAGGACCGGACCGAGGCGCGGAAGATTTCGGTGATCATCTCCTCGTTGGTCGGCCCGTACAGCATGTCGCGCTCGTGCCGATCGCGGATGCGCAGCATCTCCTTGCCGTAATCGTCGTAGCGGCCGGATTCGCGCCAAAGCTCGGCCGACTGCAGCGTCGGCATGAGCAGTTCGATCGCCCCTGCCCGGTTCTGCTCCTCGCGAACGACCGCGCAGATCTTTTGCAGGACGCGCAGGCCAAGCGGCAGCCAGGCGTAACTGCCCGCCGCTTCCTGGCGGATCATGCCGGCGCGCAGCATCAGCCGATGCGAGACGATTTCCGCCTCTTTCGGCGTTTCCTTGAGGATGGGCAGAAAATAGCGGGAGAGGCGCATCGGGGGGTGCTCGGATGGGCGATTCGGGCGGCGCGCAAGGCCCCGCGAAAGCGGCCTTATGGCCCCATAGGCGGGGAAAGGGCAAGCGGCGGTCCGACGACGGCGGCCGGCCCATCCGGCGCTGATCGAGGGCAAGGCACGATGGCGGCCGGCTTCACAAGGCGGCGCGCTGGCGGTCGGAAGGAACGCCTCAGCACGTCAGGCGCCCAAGTTACCGCTAAAGCATTGAAAACACTTGGGTCCGGAACTCGACAGCCCATCAAAGCAAGTCGTAAATCATTGAAATCTCAGGTGTTCGGTCCGAAAAGCGTGGTCCGCGCCTAGTCGGGATCGGCCGGCTCCGCTCCATGGGTCGGATGGCCCGGGCGGACGATCCGGTCGTTCGGCGCGGGCGGCGGCAGCGGCGACCAGGGGCGGTTCTGCAGCGCCGTCCGGTCGGCCGCGAGCGCGAAGCCCTTGTCGTCGCTCCACGTCAAGCCCGACCGCGCCGAGCTTCGCCAGGGCCTTCTCGTCGAGCACGAATTTCGCCCCGCAATCGCCGGGCGCGGTGAGCGGCGCTGACGACAATCTCGGCGCGCCCGCAATCCTCCTCGAAGGCCAGGCGATCGAGGACAACGCTCAGCGACTCGCCCTCGGGCAGCGCGGCGACGCAGCCGAGCCGGTCGCAGGGCGCGTCCGGGTCGCGCGCCTGAGCCGGGTCGCGTCCGTCGCCGTCGGCGGTCAGCCACTGCTCGGCGGCGAAGGCGTTGAAGCGCTTGCCGACGATCATCAGCTTGCCGTCGGCGTCGCGCACCGCCGCCTGATCGCCCGAGGGCGCGACGATCACGTCGTAGCGCGGGCCGTTCGCCGCGCCGATCAGGCCGACGAGGGCGAAGGGGATGGCGCTGGCCCGAAACGCCCAGGTCCGCCAGATGGTGGCGCTCATCACCGCGAGCGCCAGGAACGGCAATCGCGAAGGGCGCAAACGCCCTCACGTGCACAGTCGAACCGGGCGCCGCGGCGATGAACCGGGCGGCCCACAGGATGAACTTGATCCCGGCGCCGACATAGAGCCAGACTGGAGCGTCGAGCCCGAGCGGATAGAGCGCCGCGCCGAGCAGCGCCCCCGGCACGGCAAAGAACTCGATGATCGACAAGGTCAGCGGATTGCCGATCAGCACATAGGGGCTGAGGTCATGGAAATGATAGGCCATGAACGACGCCGTCGCGCTGGTCGCGCAGACGGTGGCGACGAGGAGCGCAGCGGGCTTGCGGAGAAGGTCCTCCATCAGCGTGCGCGGCGGCGGCCGGCCGCGCTGCGGCAGGTAGGGATTCGGATCCGGATCCATGCCGGCGAGCCGGGCCTCCATCACGGCGACCAGCGCCGCGACCGCCGCGAAGGAGAGCTGGAAGCTGACCCCGAGGATCGCCTCGGGCTCGATCACGATCACGGCGATGACAGCGAAGGCGAGGTTGCGCATAGTCAACGCCCGGCGATCGAGAAGGACCGCGCCGAGCACGATCAGCGTCATGACCAGCGCGCGCTCGGTGCCGACGCGCGACCCGGTCGCGATGTCATAGAGAAGCGAACCGGCCATCGCGACAACGGCCGCCCATTTCTTGATCGGGTAGTTCAGCGCCAGCGCCGGCGACAGCGCCAGCAAGCGCCGGGCGACGACGAAGAGAATCCCCGCCACCAGCGTCATCTGCACCCCGGAAATGGTGATGATGTGAAAGATGCCGGCCTCGCGAATGAGATCCTTCGCGTCGTTCGACAAAAAGTCGCGCTTGCCGGTCACCATGGCCGCGGCGATCGCGCCCTCGTCGCCGCCGATCACGCGGTCGACGCGGACCGCAAGGCGGTTGCGGGCGTGATCGATCGCCGCCGCAAAGCGCTGGCGAAGGCTCGCGTCGGCGGGCGGCGGCAGGACCTTGATTGTCCCGAGGGTCGAGCCGACGGCGCCGACGCCCGCGAAGAAGGCGTCGCGGGCGAAGTCGTAGCCGCCCGGCAGCGAGGCATGCGAGGGCGGCAGCAGGCGCGCCTTGAGCGACACGAAATCGCCGGCCGCGACGTCCGGCGTCTTGCGGGTCGTGACGCGGATGCGGCGCGGAACCTTCTGCGCCGGCATGCCGTCCGCGCTCGCGATCGCGATCACCATACGCGCGCCGACCGGCCTCAGGTCCACTTCCTCGACAGTACCGGTGAGCGACACGATACGGATGCGGTCGAGGACCGGCGCGGCCACCCGGACCGTGCGCAGCGACATCGCCAGGAACCCGCCAAACAGAGCCGCGAGCGCGAGCGTGACGCCGAAGGCGACCGGGCGCGCTCGCGAGAGATAAGCGAGCGCCGAGAAAACCAGCGTCAGCGCGAGGGGCGCCCACAGAGCCGGCTCGCTGTCGGCTGAGAGGTTGAGCGCGACGCCGCCCATCGCTGCGACCGGCAGCCAGAGGAAGAAACGGCGTTCCTCGACCTCGCGCGCCAGCGCCCGGTCGAAGGTGGCTCGCCACTCCGGCGCCCAAACGGAGGCGCGCGACAGCCCGGCGGCGGCCGCCAGAACGCCCGCGCGCCCCGATGTGCCCATGCGGTCAGCATAAGCCCTGCCGGGGCCGCGGGGAAATAAGCCAATTGGCCGCGCCCGCTCGCGCGGCCAAAGGTCGTGCGCCGGAAGCGACGACGGCCTATATCGCTAACAGCCAACAAGTCCGACCTGCGGCGAGCGCCCCCCACCACCGCGCTGCGCGCGGTCCCCCTCCCCCGCACTGACGCGCAGGGGAGGAAAGGCGCCGCGCCTCTCCTCCCCCGTGTAGCGCGAGCGAAATGGGGGGACCACCCGAAGGGTGGTGGAGGGGGCGCTCCGCGGGTTGGCTTGGGAGAGACTGGCGGCAGCACCATCGGGAGGACGCCATGAATGACGGCAAGGCCAGGCGAGCGCGGGCCGATCGGGTGTTCCTGACCCAAGCCGCTTGCAGCCTCAAAGACTTCCGCGCGCTGATCGACCGCACCGTCGATCCGGCCGCCTATCCCTTCGCCGCCGACGTCGTGTCGAGCACGCTCGTCTACGACGGCGACGCCGTTCGTAAGGCCGCCGCCTCGCCCGAAACGCGCCGTGAACTCCTGGCCGAGTGGGCGGAGGGGCTGGCCGACGGACCCGGCGTCATGGTCATCCGCGCGGCCTTCCCGGACGCCGGCCCGATCGAGGCGGCGAACCGCCGCTTCTGGGCGATCATCGAGGCGCAGCGCCGCTATCCCTCGGGCCACGGCGACCATTTCGCCAAGCCTGGCGCCAACGACCGGGTCTGGAACGCGCTGGAGAAGCTTTGCCTCGCCGATCCCGAGGCCTTCGCCGGTTATTACGGCAATGCCGTCATCGCGCTGGCGAGCGAAGCTTGGCTCGGGCCGCACTATCAGGTCACCTCGCAGCTCAACGTCGTCAATCCCGGCGGCGATGCACAGGTTCCGCACCGCGACTATCACATGGGCTTCCAGACGGCGGAGGAGCTCGAGCGCTTCCCGGCGCATGCCCATCGCCTGTCGCCCGTGCTGACGCTCCAGGGGGCGGTCGCCCATTGCGACATGCCGCTCAAATCCGGGCCGACCTTGTACCTGCCCTTCTCGCAGACTTTCGTTCCCGGCTACCTCGCCGCGCTCAGGGACGACTTTCGCGCCGAGTTCGAGGCGCGGAAGATCCAACTTCCGCTGGCGTGTGGCGATGCGGTCTTCTTCAACCCCGCGGTCATTCATGCGGCGGGAACGAACCGATCGAGGGACATTCGGCGGATCGCCAACCTCTTGCAGGTGTCGAGCGCCTACGGAAGGGCGATGGAGAGCGTCGACCGCCTCAAGATGTGCCTGACGCTCTATCCGACGCTTCGCAAGCTTCTGGCGGTTAAGGCGATCTCCGCCGATGCCGCGAACAACGCGATCGCCGCCTCAGCCGAGGGCTACGCCTTCCCGACCAACCTCGACCGCGACCCGGCGGTCGGCGGCCTCGCCCCGCAAAGCCAGGCGGCGCTGATGCGCCAGGCGCTAAGCGAAAACTGGACGCCGGAAACCTTCGCCAACGCGGCCGAGGCGCAAGCGGGACGACGGCGGACCTGAGCCCTTCGTTGTGCGCCTCCGACCGGAGTCAGGCTCGTTTATGTCGAGGCTCCACGATATTTAGACGGGGTGGTCCCGAAGGTTGTGCGGAAGCGGGCGTTGAAGGTCGAAACGTCGCCGAAGCCCGCCTCGAGCGCGATGGTGATGATCGGATCGGGGGTGGTAGCCAGCCGGCGCGCCGCGCGCGTCATCCTCACCCGCAACAAATAACGGTAAGGCGTCATGCCGACCAGGCGCCGGAACGATCGCAGGAAATGATATCGGCTCAAGCCGGCGATAGCGGCCATGCCCTGAAGGTCGAGCGGCTCGCTTGCCCGCTCCTCGACATGCCGAAGGACCTCGATCACCCGCCGCGCCTCCCAGGAGGCCGGGGCGGCTGGCCCGGGCGTGGCGTCGCTCAGCGCGCCGACCACCGCCTCGAGGACTTCGATCGCCAGCTCTTCGGCGCGCGGCGGCGACGCGGCGGAACGCAAGCCTTCGATCGCCGCGAAGAGCGGCGTCAGTGCATCCGAAGCGGGCAGCATCGCTTGGGAGAACCGCCGCAGCCGACGCGTCCCGGCAATCTCCTCAAAGGCGTCCTCGCGCAGATTGAACGACACGCATCGGTCGCCGACGCTGTGCCGATGGCCGCATTCGTAGCAGGCGCTGCTATTGCCGAGCAGAATCGCGCCTGGGTAAAGCAAGCTCGCGCCGCGCTCGCCGCGATAGGTGAACACGCCTGAGAACACCGCCGATACGCTGAAGCCGCGATGGCGTTCCTCGTACGGGCGATCGCTGGGGCCGGCGGCGCAGACCACCTCGCTGACGCTCCACGCGTCCCCGCCGGCCATGCGTCGCACCGCGGGCGCTTGCGGTTTGGCCTCGCCTACCGTTGTGCTCATCCGCGCGATTATAGCAATTTTCCCCAAGCCGGCCCAATGCTCCCTGGCTAGGTTCGGCGCGGGCAGGACAAGGAGCCACACCATGTTCGATCACGTTTCGATCGGCGTTCGCGACATCGCGCGCTCGCGCGCCTTCTATGACGAGGCGCTCGCGCCGCTCGGCTTCAGTCGTCTGAGCACGGGCGACAACTCGCTTGGCTATGGCGACGACGCCGTCCGCTTGTGGGTCGGCCTCTCGGAGGCGCCTGTCCCCGCGGATCCAAAGTCCGGCCTGCATTTTTGCTTCGTCGCGCCGGATCGCGACAGCGTGGCGCGGTTTCATGCGGCCGCGCTCGCCGCCGGCGGCCGCGACAACGGCAAGCCGGGACTGCGCCCGGACTACGGCGAAGGCTATTATGCGGCTTTCGTCGTCGATCCCGACGGCTATCGGCTCGAAGCCCTCCGGCTGGGAGCCTGATCGCCATGGCGACCATTCGGACCTCGTTGGACACCGCCACATCCGCCGAAGACGTATGGACCGTCATCCGCGATGTTGGGGCGGTGCATACCCGCCTGGCGCCGGGTTTTGCCGCCGACACGAAACTCGAGCCAGGCGCCCGGGTGGTGACTTTCGTCAACGGCATGACGATCCGCGAACCGATCGTGACGATCGACGACGAAGCCCGCCGGCTGGTCTGGACCGCGGAAGGGGGATCGACGTCCCACTACAATGCATCGCTGCAGGTTTCGGCGCGAGCCGACGGCGGCGCGACCGTCGTCTGGATCGCGGACTTCCTCCCAAACGACGTCAAACCGCAATTGGCGAGGGCGCTCGAGGCCGGCACGCGGGCGATGAAGCAATCGCTTGACGCCCTGGCGAGAGACGCCGCGACTTCGCCGTGAGGCCTTAGCGCGTGACGCCCGCCGCGCAGTCCGTCAGCGCCGCGCGGAGTTGCGCCTCGAGCGGCCCGGCGCCGGGGGCGTAGGAACAGTCGATCGCCGCCGTGCCGATGGTGAAGGCGTCGGCGCCGGCGGCGCGGATCGCCGCGACCCGCTCGGCGCCGTCGATCGAACCCGCGACCACGACCAGCCCCGCTTCTCCGCATCCGCGCCGGCAGGCGGCGACGAGGTCGAGCGGCTCGGCCTGCGTCGCCCGGTAGGCGAGAATGTCGACGCCGGCGCAGCCGAGCCCGGCAAAGGCGCGGCAATGCGCCTCCACTTCGTCGGCCGACCCGCCGAGCTGGGTCGGATGGCCGACCGGCTTGCCGGGGAAAGGCAAATAGCGCGTTGCACGGCCTCGAAGGAGCCGCACGCCCTCCTCCGCGCCGATGCCGCCCATCAGGAAGTCGACGCCGAGATCGCGCCCGAGCGCAATCGACCGGAGCTCCTCGTCGCGCGAGGTCGACACGATCTCCATCCATACCGACGCGCCGGCGCCGCGAATGGCCGCGGCAAGCCGGCCCAGCGTCTCCGGCGTCGCGCCGACGTCCTTGAAGCCGATGTGCTTGAGCCCGATCGGGCGAACCGCCTCGACGATCTCGAGCGCATTGGCGACGGTCGCATCGTCGCGCGTCAACATGAAGATGAAGTCCATCGCCGCGCCTCGGGCTCGTTGTTGCGCCGCAACAGACTACCATCGCCCGCGATCCCGGGGGAATGCGGCGCGAACGCGCAAGGTGAGAGGCGTTCTGGCTCTCCCTCGTCGTCATCGCGAGCCGCCGCCAGGCGGCATGACGATCCAAGTGAACGCTGCGATCTTCGTTCTCCTGGATCGCCACACTTCCTCCTGGATCGCCACACTTCGCTCGCGATGACGATGTTGCGCGGACGCCCCCGCCCGGCCAACATCGCCTTTGCCTCGCCGCCCTCGTCTGCTAGACACGCCGGCTCATTTTCCTGTCCTCGTTCCGAGCTTTCGCCGAATGTCCCCCGTCGTCACGCGCTTCGCGCCCTCCCCGACCGGCTTCCTGCACATCGGCGGGGCGCGCACGGCGCTGTTCAACTGGCTCTACGCCCGCCGCTTCGGCGGGACGTTCCTTCTGCGCATCGAGGACACCGACCGCGAGCGCTCGACCGCGGCCGCGGTCGACGCCATCCTCGACGGCCTCAAGTGGCTCGGGCTCGACTGGGACGGCGAGGCGATCAGCCAGTTCTCGCGCGCCAACCGCCACCGCGCCGTCGTGGAGGAGATGCTGGCCAAGGGCGCCGCCTACCGCTGCTACGCCAGCCCCGAGGAGCTCGAGGCGATGCGCGAGACGGCGCGGCACGAGGGCAGGCCGATGCGCTACGACGGCCGCTGGCGCGACCGCGATCCCTCCGAGGCGCCCCCTGGCGCAGCGCCGGCCATTCGCCTGCGTGCGAGCCAGGAGGGCGAGACGGTCATCGACGACAAGGTGCAGGGCAAGGTGACCTTCGCCAACAAGGACCTCGACGACCTCGTGCTGCTGCGCTCGGACGGCAACCCGACCTTCAATCTCGCAGTCGTCGTCGACGACCACGACATGGGCGTGACCCATGTGATCCGCGGCGACGATCACCTCACCAACGCCGCCCGGCAGACCCAGATCTACCGGGCGCTCGGCTGGGCGACGCCGGTCTGGGCGCATATCCCGCTGATCCACGGGCCGGACGGGGCGAAGCTCTCGAAGCGCCACGGCGCGCTCGGCGTCGACGCCTACCGCGCCATGGGCTATCTGCCGGCGGCGCTGCGCAATTATCTGGTGCGGCTCGGCTGGAGCCAGGGCGACAAGGAGTTCTTCACCACCGACGAGATCATCGCCGCTTTCGACCTGCCGGCGATCGGCCGCTCCGCCTCGCGCTTCGACTACGCCAAGCTCGAGAACATGAACGGCCATTTCATGCGGGCGGCGAGCGACGACGAGCTCTGCAAGGCGCTCATCGGCACGCTCCCTTATCTGCCTGGCGGCCCGGAGGTCCTGGAGCAGCTCGACGACGCGAAGCGCGCGCAACTGCGCGCCGCGATTCCGGGCCTCAAGGAGCGCGCCAAGACCCTGGTCGAGCTCCTTGACGGCGCTGGATTTCTATTCGCCGGGCGGCCGCTGGCGATGGACCCGAAGGCGTCCGACATCCTGGCCAAGGGCGGCCGGGCCCATCTCGCGGCGCTGCTGCCGAGAATGACCGCCGCCGCGTGGAGCGGATCGACGCTGGAGGCGATCGTTCGATCTTACGCGGAAGAGACCGGCTTGAAGCTCGGCGCCGTCGCCCAGCCCCTTCGCGCCGCGCTGACCGGCCGCTCGACCTCGCCCGGCATCTTCGACGTGCTGAGCGTGCTCGGGCGCGAAGAGAGCCTCGGCCGGATCGCCGACCAGGCGGCGGCGTAGCTTGAGCGGCGACCGGGCGCCAAGCGAACGCGGCGCCAGCTAAAAATTCATGGCGCGCTAATGCTGCGGCCCCATCATCCATTGGCCGTGTTCGGCGCACCAGACGTGATTGTGGAGGTTGGACACCCACCTGCGCCCCGAGGCGGTGACCGTGAGATACTTCACCCCCTCCTCGATGTAAGTCTTGACGAGGTTGGAAAAGAACGAGGGGTATTTGTCCACGAGGTCGGCTGGAGTTTCGTAACCGAACTGCCGGTTCTGGCCGTTCTCCTCAAACTCGGCGAACAGCGCATTGGCCTTCTTCGGATAGAGGGGGTCTCCCAGCTGTCCGATCAGGTCCGAGGCCAGCACCAGCCGCGCCTCGAGATCGGCGGCCTCGCGGCCTTCGAGATGGGGCGGGAAGCGGGTCAACTCGATCGCCTCGGCGACCCGGGCGGGATCGATATCGGGCGAATTGCCGAGCCGCTCGTAGACGAACAACTTGGAGCGGTCGACGTGGTAGGGCATCAGGGCGGCGTCGGACGCTCCGCGCGGCAGCGTCACCTTGCGCCCGCTCGCGTCGACCACGAATTCGGTCGAGCTGTCGCCTTTCAGGATGCCGCGCACGAAGCCGATGTCGTGCAGCAGACAGGCGCAGACGAGATGCAGATAGTCTGAAACCTCGATCCGCTGCGACAGCAGGCGCCCGCGCAGGATGTCGCGGCCGACCGACGTCACCAGCATCGTGTGTTCGAAGTTGTGATAGAGGGCATCGCTCTTGGCGATGGCCTCTACGGCGCTGCGCGCCAGCGATCCGAGTCGCTCGGCCAGCTCCGCGTGGGCGGGGCCAAAAATATCTCGAAAGTCGTCGGCGAGAAACTTCCCCAGTTTCCTAGCCGCTACGGCTGCGATCGTCTCCACCGAGCAGGCTCCCCGAATTGCCGCTGCGTTGCGCCAGACTGTACCAGGATTCCTAATGCAACCTTAGTCTTGACGCCAGAGGCGAAGTGACGCCCGTCAAGCCGCGACGACGCCGCTCAGGGCGGCGAGGCGCCGCCGCTCCGATTGGCCTCGCAACCGCGCTGGAATCGGTGTAGCGGCTGGACGGCTAGCAAAAGCCGAGCGGCGTCGGCGATCGGGCCTCTAGAGAGTCACGCAGCGCCGATGCTGTCCGTCCTGTCCATAACCCTGCCGATCTTCCTTTTGATTGGCCTGGGGTACGTCGCGACCGCCCGCGGCGTGACGACAAAGGAGAACATTCGCGGCATCGGCGTCTTCGTCCTGCGCTTCGCCTTGCCTGCGCTGATTTTCCGCGCGCTGTCGACGCGCAGCATCGCCGACATTCTCAACCTGCATTTCCTGTCGATCTACGGCCTCGGCTCGCTCGCCGCCTTCGCCGCGATGTTCTGGATCTGCCGGCTCGCGGACAAAAGCAGCGTCAGGATCAGCGCGATGTCCGCGCTCGGGGTGTCGTGCTCCAATTCCGGCTTCGTCGGCTTTCCGGCCGCGGCGCTGGTAGTCGGCGGCCCCGCGGTCGTCGCGCTGTCGATGGCGATGCTGATCGAAAACATCGTGATCATCCCGCTCGCGCTCGGCCTCGCCGAAAGCGACGACCGCAAGGACAGCCGACTTCACGAAATCTTGTTCTACGTTTTCCGCCGGCTGACCAGAAACCCGATGGTGCTGGCAATCGTCTTCGGCGCGGCGGCCTCGGCGGTGGGCCTCCATCTGCCGGCGCCGATATTTCGCGCCATCGACCTGCTCGCCAACGCCTCCAGCGCCGCCGCGCTGTTCGGCGTGGGCGGCGCGCTCGCGGGCGTGAAGACCAAGGGGCTCGGCGTCGCAGTCGGGCGGATCGTCGCCCTCAAGCTCTGCCTGCATCCGCTGCTGATCTTCGCCGGCGTGTACTTTTTCCCCGGCCTCGCGCCGCCGCTCGCCAAGTCGATGGTGATTTTCGCCTCGGCGCCCATGCTCTCGGCCTACCCGCTGATCGCCCAGAGCTACGGATTCGAGCGGCAGGCGGCTGCCGCGCTGCTCGGCGGGACCGTGTTGGCCTTCTTCACCATGTCGGCCGTGCTCGCGCTGGTGTGACGCGGGTGCGGCGCGCCGGGATGCGTCAGCGGAACTCGAAGCCCGAGATCGTCTTGCCGCCGATCACGTCGCGAAAGGCGTGGCGCCCCTCGCTGTCCCCGGCGGCCCCGGCCGCCACCATCAGCGGAATGAGGTGTTCTTCGCGCGGGTGACAGGCGCGCGCTCCGGGCGCCTTGTCCCACGCCGCCAGCCGCGCTTCCCGCTCGGCCGCCGGCGCCTTCGCCGTCTCGTCGAGCCAGGCGTCGAACACCGACGACGCGCCGTCGCCGCCGGCGAAGAAACTGCGAAGGTCGTGAAAGCTCATGCCGCTGCCGACGATCGCCACCCCCTGATCGCGCAGGGGCGCGAGCGCCTTGCCGAGGCGGATGTGGAAGGCGGCGTCGAGACGCTTTTGCAAAGACAGCATCACCACCGGGATCTCGGCCTTTGGATCGACGATCAGGAAGGGCACGAACACGCCGTGGTCGAAGCCGCGCGTGGCGTCGGTCGCGACCGGCAGTCCGGCCGCCTCGATCAGGCGCTTGACCTCGGCCCCGATCTCCGGCGCGCCTGGCGCGGGATATTGCAGATGATAGGTGTGGTCCGGGAAGCCGTAATAATCGTAGAGCATGCCGGGTTTCGGGTTGAGGCTGACGGTCGGCTCGGACGCCTCCCAATGGGCGGTGACGACCAGGAAGGCCTTGGGCCGCTCCGGCAGCGACTCAACGAGGCCCGCGAGATAGGCGCGCAGATTATCCCAGGCGCGCGGCCCGAGCGGCGGCGGGAACTCCATCCAGAAGCAAGGGCCGCCCCCATGGGGCAGGAAGATGGCGGGCTGGCGGGCGGGCATGAGGGGTCCCCAAAGTTTTCGGCGTCACGCCTAGTTAAGCGCCGCGCGCCCAAACGACAACGCTGCCCCCGCGCAACGCTCTGTGTCGTTCGCCGCAACGGGGGCGGTGGGGCAGCGCGAAGCAACCTCGCCGCCGCCGTCATCGCGAGGACCCGCGGACTTGATCCGCGGGGACGTGGCGATCCAGGGGCCGTAGGGCGCGGACATTCATGCATCCATCTGGTGGCCCCGACCCGTACCGGCACTGTGGCGGCGGCCCCTGGATCCCGCAAATCCTTTGGCGACATCGCGCCTCATCTTGCGGAAATAACCGACAAAGTGCTGTTCGGCGATGTCTGGGAAAATGACGCCCTGTTGCCGCGCGACCGCAGCCTGGTGACGATCGCCTGCCTGATCTCCCTCTATCGCACCAACGAAATGCCGTTCCACCTGAAAAAGGCCCTGGATAACGGCGTGACCCGCGATGATATTGTCGGCGCGATCACCCATCTGGCCTTCTACGCAGGCTGGCCGCCGACGATGACCGCGCTTCAGATCGCCCGCAAGGTCTTCGAGGAGGCCAGCGTCTATCGGCGCGGCGTCCAACGCAAGGAGAATCCGATGCAGACCCGCAAGCTTGGCGACAGCGGCCCCATAGTTTCGGCCATCGGCCTCGGCTGCATGGGCATGAGCTATCATCGCGGCCCGGCGCCTGACCGCAAGGCGATGATCGCGTTGATCGGCGCGGCCGTGGCCCGGGGCGTCACCTTCTTCGACACCGCCGAGGTCTATGGCCCGTTCACCAACGAGGAGTTGGTTGGCGAGGCGCTGGCGCCGTTCCGCAATGACGTCGTCATCGCCACCAAGTTCGGCCATGACCTCGGCTCCGGCGGCCTCGACAGCCGCCCGGAACATATTCGGCGGTCGGTCGAGGGCTCGCTGAAACGGCTGCGGGTCGAGGCCGTCGATCTCTATTATCAGCATCGGGTCGACCCCAACGTCCCGATCGAGGATGTTGCGGGCGCGGTCAGGGACCTGATCGCCGCCGGCAAAGTCAAGCATTTTGGTTTATCGGAGCCCAGCGCGGAGACGATCCGCCGCGCCCACGCGGTGCAGCCGGTCGCGGCCGTTCAGAGCGAGTATTCGCTGTGGTGGCGCGCGCCGGAAGCGGACGTGTTGCCGGCGTGCAAGGAACACGGGATCGGCTTCGTCCCCTTTAGCCCGCTCGGCCGGGGCTTCCTCACCGGCGCCATCGACGAGACGACGACCTTCGGCGGCAACGACAATCGCAGCAGCTTACCGCGGTTCACGCCCGAGGCGCGGAAAGCGAACCGGCCCGTCGTCGACCTGCTTAAGGAGATGGGCGCCCGCAAGGGCGCGACGGCGGCGCAGATCGCCCTCGCTTGGGTTTTGGCGAAGAAGCCCTGGATCGTCCCCATCCCTGGGACCACAAAGCTCCCCCGCCTCGAAGAGAACATCGCAGCGGCCGCCCTCGATCTGATGCCGGACGACCTGCGGCGCATCGAGGAGGCCGTGGCGAAGATCACAGTGCAAGGCGACCGCTATCCTCCTGAGGTTGAACGCCTGGCGCGCCGATAGGGCGGATTGCGCAGGGTAGAGGCGCCGATCGCACGGGGTGGTCGATCGCGCGGCGGCGCAGCGTGAGGCGATCGCGGCGATCGGAAAGATCGTGCATCGGTAAGCGCTGATGATGTCTTTCAGCGACGCCTTTGCAGTTGTCGGCGTCGTGCTGACCATTGCCGCGATCGCGCTGATTTCGACGCGCCGCACCACCGCGGGCGGGGCAGCGGGCAGCCATTGACGCAGGCGCTCTTGGACTGGCCGCCAGTCCAAAGGGAGCCCGACTTTTTGCAGAGCGATAACCGGCGCGCCCGTCCATCCCTGCTTTCCCTCAAAAGGGGAAGATAGGGCGTTGCTGCGCCTACGCGCAGAGGGCCGCGACCACAGCATCGCAATCGACAAGCGGCTCGGGGCGTCGAACATCGCGCCGCTGGCGTTCGGGGGCCTTGCCGACCATCAGGTAGCCGCCGCCACGCCAGATCACCTCGAAGCGGCTGTCGTCCAGGACGCGGCGGCCGATCTCGGCGATGTCGATGTTGCGGTGACGCTCGACGAGACCGGCGAAGGCGTCGCCCATGCTCATCAGCCTCGAGCCGATCCAGCGGTCGAGTCCGGGCAAGCCGAGCCGATGGCCGAAGTTCAGAAAGTTCGGCATTTCGTCGGCGATGATCACGGGCGCGCCAGGCTTGGCGACCCGGGCCATCTCGCGCAACGCCGCCTCGGGGTCGTTGAAATGATTGAACCCGCCGTTGCTCAGCACGGCGTCGAACTCACCGTCGCTAAAAGGCATGTCCTCGGCTTCGCCGAGAACGAGTTGGAGATTGCGGCCGGCGTTGTTGCGCTGGCAGGCGGCGAGCTGGGTCGCGGAGACGTCGATGCCGACGATCGACCAGTCCTCGGGGAGCCAGCTCGTGTAGACGCCGTCGCCTATGGCGACGTCGAGCAGGCGAACGCCGGGCGATTTCGGTAGATGGCGCAGGACCACGTCGCGCGCCCGCCGCTCGCCGCCGTTGACGGCCCAGAAGATTCGCTCCCAGAAACGGACTTTCGGCCAGAGCTTGCTGTTGTAAAAGTCGGCGGCGGTCTTGTTGTCGTCGGTCGCGGTGTCGCGCACGACAAGCACGCCGTCGCGAACTGGGAAACTCGCGCCGCACTCTTCGTCGTCGCAGACGAAGCCGGCGCCCGTCGGGTTGAGGTCGCCCTTGCAACAGGGGCAGCGGAGCGGTCCTGGGCCGGACGTCCAGGCGCCAAAGGGCTCGCCGGTGATCGTTGTCGTTGCTTCGGTGGGCACGTCATTTAAGTCGAATGGCATGGGCTTCGCTCCTCGGTCTCATGGACGGAGGGTACGTTCCTCTTTTGTTCGCGTCTACAAAACGAGCCCAGGAAATTGCGCGCCAAGGTTAAACCCTGATTGCCTGCCCCATTTCGCCGGAGCCTCGGTTCGCCCCTCGCCCGACGGCGACTCGACCCCGGCTTGATCACGACAAGCGCCCGGTCAATCATGGCCCAGCCAACGGGCCGCTGAGAGAGGACGCCCATGCCAGTCAACACGCCGGAAAGCGCCGGAATGAACGGCGCGCGCCTCAAACGCATCGACGCCTGCATGCGGTCCTATGTCGATCGCGGGACCTACGCCGGCGTCAGCACGCTGATCGCCCGCGGCGGCCGGACCGTCCACGCGGGCCTCTACGGCTGGCAGGACAAGGAGGCCGAAACGCTGATGGCGGCGGATACGATCTTCCGCCTCTATTCGATGACCAAGCCGATCGTCTGCACGGCGCTGATGACCTTCCTCGAGGAGGGCCGCATCCGGCTCGTCGATCCGGTCGCAGCCTACCTGCCGGCCTTCGGGCGCATCAAGGTTCTCGGCGACGACGGCGTCCTCGTCGACCCCGTCCGGCCGATCTTCGTCGCCGATCTCATGGCGCATACGAGCGGCCTGACCTATCACTTCCTCGAAAACTCGCCGGTCAGCCGGATGTGCGCAACGGCGAAGCTCTTGAGTTCAAAGCCTTCGCTCGCCGAGGCGATCGACGAACTGGCGCAGTTTCCGCTCGCCTTCCAGCCGGGATCGCGCTGGCACTACAGCGTCGGGATCGACGTTGCGGCCCGGATCCTCGAGATCGTCTCGGGCCGGCCGCTCGCCACGGTTCTCCGCGAGCGCCTGTTCGAGCCGCTCGGCATGGTCGACACGGCCTTCGAGGTTGCCGCGGCCAAGCGCCCGCGGCTTGCGGCGATGTACGGCCGGCCGGACGTCATGGCGTCGGGGACGACGTCCGGCCTCGCCTTCAAGGCCTGGCAGGAGGGCGTGAACGAGCGGCTCGACGTCTCCGGAACCTACCCGGTCGACGCGTCCGAAACTTTCATGCGCGGCGGCCACGGCCTGTTCGGCACGATCGGCGACTATCTCCGCTTCGCTCAGATGCTGGCGAACGGCGGCGAACTAGAGGGCGCACGCGTCATCGGCCGAAAGACGCTGGCGCTCATGCACATGAGCCGCGTGCCGCCGGCGCTGCTTCCGCTCGAGATCGGCGGCCTGCCCTTGCTGGGCTACGGGTTCGGTCTCGGCTCGCGGGTCCTCATGGACGTCGCGCAGAGTTCGGCGCCGGGCTCGGTCGGCGAGTTCGGCTGGTCGGGCGCCGCCAAGACGCACTACTGGGTCGACCCTCAGGAGCGGATGGTCGGACTGTTCATGACCCAGTCGATGTTAAGCTTCGACCTGCCCGAACTGGATCTCCGCGCCCTCGCATACCAGGCGATCGACGACTGAATGGGACCGCGCTCGCTAGCCGGGATTCGTGAAATTGCCTGTTTTTGGCGTATCCGGCGCCGACGGACGCCTCGCCGAGCCGCCAGAATTGCTTTCAATTCAGTGGGTTGCTGACTCGCAACCCAGAGGTTGCGGTACGCGCGCCACCAGGAACAGGCAATTCGAAAGAGCAAAACAGGGCAAATTTGGACCAGAACAGGTCACAAACAGGTCGTATCAGGCGCCAGCCGCGAGGCGGCTGAACCCGATCCGGTCAGGTTGCGCCCGCTGGCCGTCGCCACGAAACGCTGCGATCGACGCGCGCGGTTCGACGAGGACCGCCGGGCAACCGGCGGCCCCGCTTCGACGCTGCACCCCGCTCTAAGCCGACACGGGCGCCCGGCGGCCGGCGCGAGCGCCGGCCAGTCCGAGTCCGGCGAAGCCGATCACCATCATCGCCCATGTCGAAGGCTCCGGAACGACCTTCGCATATGCGTCCGCCGCTATGAACGTTCCCGCCGCAGTGGTCGGATGCTCATGGTCCCAGAACAAGTACGCGCCCGGATCCGCACAGGTCGTCCCGCCGCCGGTGAGGGCCCCGACATAGCAGGGGTCCGTGACATTCGAGAAGCCGTAAGCCCCGGGGTCGGCCACGACAGTGTCGATCAGCGAAAAGACGTCGAGGTTGTAGACCGCGAAGTTGTGGCCTTGCTCGACGGAGCCGAGGTCGCCAAGCACCTGACTGTCGAAATAGGCAGAAAGGCCCTGAACGGCTACGAGGAATGCGGCTCCTTCGAGAGGGGGCAATAGGGCAGCGGCTTCGAGCGCGGCGGGGGTCTTGCTGAGGTCGGGGACGTCGAACAGCACAAGGTCGGTCGCGCCCTCCTGCTGGAGCACGCTGGCCTCATTCGCCACGATCTGCGCCGCTCCCTGCGCGTAAGCCGCCGCCTGGCCGAACGTGATTGTGCCCGCGCTCACATCATCGATGGCGGCGAACAGGTCGTTCGCTCCGATCGAGAATGTGTAGAGCGCATGCGGCGAGGCGACGCCGCCCGTCGCTGCGTTGAACGCCTGGACCTGCTGTTCGAGATTTGGGACGACGGAATTGTTGGTGGCGGAATAGCCGGTCGTCGCGCCGCCCCAGGCGAAATCCGTTCCACCCGCTAAACTGGGCGCGAGCGGGGAAAGGCCCATCGACTTCGCGAGGTCGTCGAGCCAGATCGGACCGTTGCTGAAACGGCCCTGGTAGTAAGGCGGCGCCGGTTCGGCGCCACTTGTCGCCAGATAGACGTTGCCGACATCCGACAGGCTGTCGCCAAACGAAACGATGGAATTGTACGGCCACGCCGCAAAGGCGGGCGCCGCCGACACCGACATCAGGGCCGTCGCAGCCAATAGGGAACGCGCTCTGGTCATTGTTCCTTCCCACTTTGCGGCCGCAATCCGCAGCGCCGACAGGCGCTGGCCCACCGCAGGCATAGCCGCAAGGGAAGACGATATCCGACACGCGAGCGTTCTGGCAAATTCAAGCGAACGGCCAGGGCGCCCAAAGGACGGCGCGCGTTCGGTCGCTGGCGGCCAAGCCGAAACCGAAAGGCACGGGATCCCTCGTCTGGCCCATTGGACGCGCCACATGATCGCTGCTCTAAATTCTAATGAAACAGACCCGCGCCGCCGCCTTGAGCTGGATCATCCGCTCACCGCTCTCGGCCGACGCACTCGATCGGCGAGATCGAGCTTGCCGATCAGAATTATTGTCGCCACAATAAAACGTGAAGATCGAATTCGACCCTGACAAACGCCAAGCGACCCTCGACCATCGGGGGCTCGACATGGCGCGTGGGGGCGAGATTTTCGAAGGAGCGACGCTGACCATCCCCGACGACCGCAAAGACTACGGCGAGCCTCGGTTCATTACCATCGGCTGCCTCGACGGTCGCATGGTTGTCATGGTCTGGACCCCGCGCGACGCGGGCCGCCGCATCATCTCCCTGAGGAAGGCCAATGACCGGGAACAAGCGCTCTACGGGGACCGACTGGGTTGATCCCGACGACGCCCCGGACCTGTCTGTACCAGAATACCAGGCGAAGCTCGCCGCGACGCCGGTCCGACGGGGACGCCCCAAATCTGGGGCGCCGAAGGTCCGCATCGGATTTCGCCTGAGCGCCGAACTCGTCGAGCGCGTCAAAGCGAGCGGCCCGGGATACAACGGCCGCGTCGAGAAGGTGCTGCGCGAAGAGTTCATGACGCAGAGCCACGGCAGCAAGAACTCGGCAGAAACCTACGAAGTGATAGGTCCTGTTGGACCCCGTTCGACCACCGGGAAGGCAGCGAAGCGCCCGCCGGCTGGGGGCAAGCGAAGGGCGTAGAGCATCAGCTTGACACGCTCGGCCAGCGTCGACGCCCATTTGCTGGGGTTCGCCGGTGAGATCGCTCACTCCCGTCATTCATACCCAAATAGGGCTTTTACAAAGCCGTACGCCCGCGTCGCAGATTTGCGGCGATCGCGCTTTGAATTGGAGTATGGCGCCTATTGCCCAGGCCCTTGTCTTGGAGGTCTCCCGGCGGAAAGCGGTTGCGCCCGCTCTCCGCTCACCCGCCGTTACAGATATTCCATATTGCCGTCGACGCTGATCGCCTGGCCGGTAATATTGGCGGCTGCGGGGGAGCAGAGGAACAAAGCGATCGCCGCGATATCGGTCGTCGTCACCATGCGTCTGAGCGAAACCTTTTCGAGATAGGTCGTCTTCATGGCGTCGAAGCTGACCCCGAGCGCGTCGGCACGGGCTTGGATCACCCGATCGATGCGGGGCCCCGCGACCAGGCCGGGGAGCACCGCGTTCACCCGAATGGCGTCGGGCCCGAGCTCGATCGCCAGGGATTTCATCAAGCCGACGATCGCCCATTTCGTCGCCGCATAGGGGGTCCGGAAGGGATAGCCGAGCCGCCCGGCGACCGACGACATTGCGATGATGCTCGCCGTGGAGGAGGCCTTCAGGATCGGCACAGCCTGACGCAGGAAGTAGAACTGGCTGTTGAGGTTGGTCGCGATCGTGCGGTCCCAATCCTGGGCCCCGATTTCCTCGACGCGGCCTGTCGGGCCGGCGATCCCGGCGTTATTGACAAGGACGTCCAGTCCGCCCAGCGCCTCGGCTGAGGTCCGGACGACGGTCGCGGCGTCTTCGCTTTTCGAGACGTCGGCGACCATCGCGTGGACGCCCGGAATGTCTTTCCGGATTGCCTCCACCGCGGCGGGGTCGAGGTCGCAGATCGACACGCGCGCGCCGGTCTCGTCAAACGCCCGGGCGATCGCGGCGCCGATCCCGGCCGCGCCGCCCGTCACCAGCACTCTCAGGCCGGGCGACGGCTTGAGGAGGTCGAAAGCGCTCATCTCGGTTCCCTCGCCTGGCTTCCTCCGGCGACGCCTGGACTCTGCGCCGCCAGAGCCGTCACAGTGACTAGGCGGCCTTCTCGAACTCCTCGCCGAGGCGAAGGCAGCTCCTGCGCATCCGAATTGAACGACCGAGCCAGCAGCGGGATGAGCGCGAGGCCGATCAGCGCCGTCAGCAGGATAACGCCGAAAGCCGAGAGGCTCGTGCCGGTGGACTTCTCCACAATGCCGAAGATGTAAGGGCCGGCAAATCCGCCGAGCAACCCGAGCGTGTTGATCATGGCGAGACCCGAGGCGGCCTGAATGCCGTGCAGCCGTTTCATGGACACCGCCCAGTAGATCGGCAGGATGCCGCCGGCGAAGAAGGCGTTCAAGACGAACAGCGCAATTCGTAGGCTCATCAACGGGGTGAGCATGAATAGGCCTGCGGTGATCGCGTCGCCGGCGGTCAGGACCGCCAGGAAGACGAAATCGTTGGTAACGTGGCGATGGATTCGCGGCAGCACCAGGATGCCGATGAGGAACCCCAGCCCGACCGAGGCCGAGAACAGCCCGATGAGCAACGAGTTCGTGACGTGCATCGACTGCACCATCGCCGGAGCGAAGAAATACAAGCCGACGAACCCGACCTGGTTGAAGAAATAAATCGTTCCCATCACCAGTGTGGTCGGTTGCTTCAGCGCCGTCAGCCACGCGCCCTTGGCATGGTGCGGGGTCGCGCCGCCGGCCGCATAGGCTTCGAGAGAGTCGGCTTCTGCGGGGGTCAGCCAGGAGGTCCCTTTCGGGCGATCGGGGAACACGAAGTAGAGGATCACGCCGAGCACGACGGTCGGGAGGCCCTCGACCAGGAACATCCACTGCCATCCGGCCAGTCCCAGCAACCCGTCGAGTTGCAACAAAGCGCCGCCCAAGATGTTGCCGATGATTAGCCCAACAGAAGGCGCCGTGTAGATCCATCCGACCGCGACCGATCGGTCCTTTTGCGCGAACCAAAGCGTCGTCACATACATCATCAGGGGAAACAGTCCGGCTTCCGCGATCCCCAACAGGATACGAAGCGTGATGAACGACCAGTCGCCCTGCACAAACATCATCGCCGCGGACAGGGCGCCCCAGGTTACGGCGATTCGCGCGAGCCATTTGCGGGGACCGACGCGATACATCATGAGGTTGCTTGGCACTTCGAGGAGCGCGTATCCCCAGAAGAACACTCCGGCGCCGAAGCCATAGACCTCGGGTCCGATTCCGAACGTGTGCTGCAGCGCAGACTTGGCCATGCCCACGTTCGTGCGGTCGATGAACGACAGGAAGTAGATGGCGCACATCAGCGGGAGAAGCCGCTTCATCGCCTTGAGGGTGGCGAGACGGTGCGCCTCGTCTTTACCCATTTGTACACTGCCCATACTCATGTTTCATTCCCTCCCTGTGGGACCAAGATTTCCGCAAATATCCCGACAACGGGCTTCTGCGAATCTGCTAAATTGACGCTCTGTTATGCTGTTTAGAAGTGGACTTTGCTTGCTCCCTTTAAAGCAAGCATCTCTCGAGCCTCGTCAGGCGTGGCGATCTCAAGGGAGAGCTCTTCTAAAATCCGGCGGATCTTTCTGACCTGCTCGGCATTCGTCTTCGCCTTGACGCCCTTTTCCAGGTATATGCTGTCCTCGAGTCCAACCCGGACGTTGCCGCCCATGATCGCGGCCATCGTGACGAACGGCAGTTGATGACGTCCCGCGCCGAGGACCGAGAATTCGTAGTTCTCGCGTCCGAACAAGCGGTCGGCGGTCGTCCTCATCACCGTCAGATTTTCCGGGTCCGTCCCAAGGCCGCCGAGGATTCCAAAAATCGCCTGGATGAAAAAGGGCGGCTTGACCACGCCCTGATCGGCGAAATAGGCGAGATTGTAGAGCTGGCCGACGTCGTAGCACTCGAACTCGAACCGCGTGCCCCAACTGCCCATCTCGAGTAAGATCTGCCTGATGTCCTTGAACGTATTGCGGAAGACGCGATCTTCGAACCCCTCGAGGTATTCCTTCTCCCAGTCGTAGCGCCAGTTCGAGATCCGCTTTGCGATTTCATGAATCGAGAAGTTCATCGAGCCCATGTTGAGCGAGCACATTTCCGGCTTCGCTTGCAACGGAAAGGCGAGCCGCTCCGCGATCGTCATCTTCGTGCTGCCGCCGGTCGTGATGTTGATCACCGCGTTCGTGGCCGCCGCGATGGCCGGCACGAACTGACGGTAAATGTCGGGGCTGGGCGTCGGACGGCCATCGGATGGATCGCGGGCGTGCAGGTGAATGATCGCCGCGCCGGCCTCGGCGGCCTCGATCGCCTGCGCGGCAATCTCGTTCGGGGTGAGCGGCAGGTATTCCGACATCGACGGAACATGAGTTGCGCCGGTGATCGCGCAGGAAATGATGACTTTGCGGTTTGCGCTCTTCATTGCTGGCGGGCCTGTCAATTTTGCGGTAAAGGGGCGTTCAGTCGTTGATTCCTGGATCGCGTGACTTCGCTCGCGGCCTTCAACTCGCGAACGCCAGGCGCTTTGCGGCGAGGGAAGGGTCGGCCTCCAGCCGATCTGCAATACGGGCCCGAATCAGTCCGGATCGCGGCTGACGTCAGGAAGGGGAAGCGTCCACCCATTTCCTTCGCCGAGTCTTCTTGCCTGGACGCTAAATTCGTCCAGTTGAGAAGCCAAGGTTGCTTCCGGACAGAACCGGTGTGCTTGGAGGACATTCGGAGGAGCAATGGTCCCGAGGCAGCCTCTGAACGGCGAAAAGATCTATGCGCCGTTCAAATTGGCCGCGCTGGTTGAGACTCTGCGAGAGCAGGACGTCCCCGCCGAGGAATGCCTGCGTGGAACCGGGGTCAGTCCCGACGAGCTCCACAATTCGTCGGTGAGAACCTCCGTCCGGCAATATGCTCAAGCCTGCGCCAACGCCTTGCGGCTTTCGGCCCACCCGAGCACGCCCTTTCGCGTCGGGGCGAGGCTACACCTGTTCGCCTACGGGATGTACGGCTATGCGTTGATGTCGGGCCTGTCGCTGCGCGATTACTTCCGATTGGGCGTCAAATATCATCTTCTCGCGGCGCCGATGCTGACCATCGAGTGGCGCGAGTATCCGGACGACGCAATGTGGACATTTCCGGACGAATTCACCTTTGCGCCTTCGGCGGAGTTGAGACGGTTCCTGCTCGAGCAGCAGTACACCCAGCAGGTCACCCATCTTCAGGACGTCGCAGGGCACGACCTTCGGCCGCTGAAGGCCTGCTTTTCCTACCCCGCGCCGGCCCACTCGGCGATCTATCAGGACTATCTCGGCTGCCCCTGCGTCTTCGACCAACCGCGCGGCGAATTGCACTACGACAGGGCGATCCTCGACGAGCGGCCGCCGCTTGCCCACCCGCTGACTTCGGCCATGTTTCAGGAAACCTGTGAAGGTTTGATCGACAAGGTCAAGGCTTCGGCGGGCGTCGCCGGCCAGATCTATCAGATCCTGATCCGGCGGCCCGGCCATTTTCCCGGCATGGAGGGTGTCGCCAGCGCCCTCCACATGACGTCGCGCACGCTGCGGCGGCGCCTGAGGGAGGAGGGACTGTCGTTCTCCGAGATTTCTGGACGACGTCTATCGGTCGCTGGCGGTCGAATATCTCAAGACCACGCACATGAGCGTCGACGACATCGGCATGCTGATGGGGTTCAACGACGTCGCGAATTTTCGCAAAGCCTTCCGGCGCTGGACCGGACAGACCCCGTCGGAAATCCGGCGCGATCATCCCAAGGAATGGATCAGCCCGATTCGGGGCTCGAAGCGAACGGCGGATGTGGGATCGGCTCCAGGGAATCCCGAGGACTGATGTCCGGGTCCGCCGAGCAGCGGCGCCGTCGTCGCCGCGCGAGCCATCGACCGGCTGATGGCGCTGCGAATGGGATAGGGGGCGCCGCGTTCGTGACGTTGATCCGATCACGGCGCCCTAAAACACGCGCCTAGCGCCCCTCCCCTTTCGGTCGCCCCCGGAACGCGATAACCCGTCAAGCGCATCCCGAAGGAGCCCGCGCCTTGCGCATCGCCACCTGGAACGTCAATTCCGTCCGCCAGCGGATCGGCCATCTCTGCGGCTATCTGGCCGAGGTCGCCCCGGACGCCCTTTGTCTGCAGGAGATCAAGTGTCTCGACGAGCAGTTCCCGCGCGCCGAGGTCGAGGCGCTCGGCTACAATGTCGAGACTCACGGGCAGAAGGGGTTCAACGGCGTCGCGATCCTGTCGAAGCGCCCGTTCGAGGTGGCTCGCGGCCTGCCGGGCGACGAGGCCGACGTCCAGTCGCGCTATATCGAGGCGGTCATCCCGACGGATCGAGGCGTGGTTCGCCTCGCCAGCATCTACTTGCCGAACGGGAACCCGCCCGCCACGGAGAAGTATCCCTATAAGCTCGCCTTCATGGATCGGCTGATCCGCCATGCGCGGAGGCTTATGGAATTCGAGGAGCCGCTCGTGCTGGCCGGCGATTTCAACGTCATCCCCGAACCGAAAGACGCCGCCCATCCCGAGATGTGGACCGGCGACGCATTGTTCCTGCCGCAGACGCGGGAGAAGTTTCGTGAACTGATGGCGCTCGGCCTCACCGACGCCCTGCGCGCGACGTCCGACGCCGCAGGTCTCTACACCTTCTGGGACTACCAGGCTGGCGCGTGGCAGAGGAACAACGGCATCCGCATCGACCACCTGCTCCTGTCGCCGCAGGCGACCGACCGGCTGCAATCGGTCGCCATCGACAAGGCCATGCGGGGTCGCGACAAGGCGTCCGACCACACCCCGATCCGAATCGAACTGGCGGCGTAAACCCTGCTTCCGCCGACGGTTGTTTCGTGGCGGCCCCCATGAAAGACTGCGCACTCGAGGCCGACGGCCGTTCATCAGCGCCAGTCCGGCAGATCGGGAGGCAAGCATGAGCAATTTGGCGACGGCCGGAGGAGTAGCCGCGCCTGCCGGCGCTCAAGGAGCAAAGGCGACGCAGGCCCACCCTGCCCGCATCATCCTCTTGCGCCACGGCGAGAAGAAAAACAGCGCCGAGCTTTGCAGTGTCGGGAAACTGCGGGCGGAGGCGCTCGCGGCTCAGTACCTCGGCAAGGGCGCGCCAGGGAACGACGCGATCTTCGGGAAGGGCGGGAAGCCTGACGCCTTTTTTGCTGTGACCGCGCATACTCAGAAAACTGCGCAGCCATCGGCCCAGTCCTGGGGTCAAGATCCGACCATTTTTCCTGTCGCTCCGAAAGATCCTAATGAGGAGGCCGATCTTGACGTGCAAACGCAGAAGGCGGCAGCCGCCCTCACTACGGCAAAGTTCGCCGGCAAGATTGTTGTCGTTGTGTGGGAGCACAAACACATCGCCACCGAAGGTTTGCCCAACACGTTCTGGACGCTCCTTGGGCTTGGCGCGATTCCCAACGCAAACGTACCCGAAAGCTGGGCGGGGACGAACTACGACTATTTCTGGATTATCGATTACACGGGCCCGCAACCGACCTTCACGGTCGTCCAGCAGGACTATACCGACGCGGCCTATGCGCATGTCCCCCACAATGCATGGGGCGCGAAGGTCGATAAGAGCCAGTTTCCGGATTTCTACAAGGATTGCAAGCAGTAATTCCCTGACGCTCGATCGGCGCGTTCGAACACGTCGAGCATGACAAGGTTCCGACGCACACCGATCCGGATCGACCTGGCGCTGTAAGCCGATCGGAGCGGCGGAGCGTCCCGCCGCCCAAGGAATGCGAGACGCGCGCCCTCTTGGAGCCGTCATTGCGGCAGCCGCCTCGCCGTGCTTGTCTGCCGCCGCTCTTTTCAGGCCTTGGGGGCTCTATTCCATGCTGACGAAACGCGATCTCCTTCGCTTCGGCGCCGCCGGCGCGCTCGCTTCCGCGGCGCCCGGCGCTGCGCTCGCGCAAAACGCCGAGCCCGGTTTTTTTGGAGCGATCGACATCGCGCAGAACGGCTTCGCCTACGGCCTGCCGATCGTGATGAACTACGCGGTCATGTATCAATCGGCGATCGACAAGGCCTCCGACCAGTACAAGGCGCCGTTCAACGAGCTCGCCCACGCCCGTAACGTTTTCACCTACAAGGACACTTCAGTCGTCACGCCGAACAGCGACACGCCCTACTCTTTCGTGTGGATGGACCTTCGGGCGGAGCCCATCGTCATCGGCGTCCCCGCGGTCGATCCCAAGCGCTACTACTCGGTCCAGTTGATCGACAGCAGCACGTACAATTACGGCTACATCGGCTCGCGCGCGACCGGCAGCGACGCGGGCGCCTATCTGGTGGTCGGACCGGACTGGAGGGGCGACACGCCGGCCGGCGTCAAGAAGGTGTTCAAGTCGAGTTCGCAGCATTCGCTGGCGATCTTCCGCACTCAGCTGTTCAACCCGGCCGACATCGACAATGTCCACAGGGTCCAGGACGGCTACAAGGCCCGCCCGCTCTCAGCCTTTCTCAATCAGCCCGCCCCGCCCGCGGCGCCGGCGATCGACTTCCCCAAGATCAACGCGGACCTCGCGAAGACGAAGTTCTTCGACTATCTCGCCTTCATGATGCAATTCATGCCGCCGATGCCAAACGAGGACGCAATCCGCGCCGACCTCGCCAAGATCGGCGTCGAGGCGGGCAAGCCGTTCAATCTCGACTCGCTCCGGCTCGACGACCGTTTGCAAATCCTGGTCGGCATGAAGATGGCCGACCGTCGGATCGACGACGTGGTCAATCTCTCGGGCAAAAACGTCAACGGCTGGCGGATCGGTCTCGCGGGCGGGGACGCCGCGTTCTTCAACGGCGACTGGCTGAAACGCGCTGCGATCGCCAAGGGCGGCATCTACGCCAACGATCCGATCGAGGCGGCTTATCCCTTCGCCCGCACCGATGACCGCGGCCGGCCGCTCGACGGCAAGAGCAAGTACACGCTGACCTTCCCGGCGAACGGCCTGCCGCCGGTCAACGCGTTCTGGTCGGTGACGATGTACGACGGCAAGACGCAACTTCTGGTCAAGAATCCGATCGACCGCTATCTGATCAACTCGCCGATGCTGCCGGACCTGAAGAAGAATCCGGACGGCTCGATCACGATTACTATCCAGAATGCGTCGCCCGGCCCGGACAAGGAAGCGAACTGGCTGCCGGCGCCGGAAGGCCCGATCTATATGGTCATGCGCCTCTACTGGCCGAAGACCAGCCCGCCCTCCGTCCTGCCGCTCGGCCAAGGAACCTGGAAGCCGCCCGGGGTGAAGCGGGTGGGGTAGCGCCATATTCACCACCAAGGACACGAAGGTCCACGAAGGGCTTCGCGTTCCTTCGTGAACTTCGTGCCAAAGCGATTCCCCTCAGCTCTTCCGCACGATCGCCCGCACGACCGAACTGTCGCCCACGTGCAAATGGCCTTCGTCCACCCGCGTCTCAGCGGCCTCCAGGAGCACAATCTCCTCGGCTGCGAAATCCTGCCGCAGCGCCTCGACGGAATAGAGCAGTGCAAGATCGCGCGGGCCCCCGCGCGCACCGGCTGCATGCCGCTCGAGCTGCTCGGGGCGGAAGGCTTCCAGGACGATCAGGCCCCCGGGCTTCAGCCCCTTCAGCGCCTTGGCGTGGACGATCCGCCGCACGGGCTCGACGAGATGCAGATAGATCAACGCGATCAGGTCGTAGCGCGCCTCGGGCCAGTCCCACGTGAGCGCGTCCGCCTGGAAAGCGTGGACTCTCACCCCGCGCTTGGCTGCAAGCGCCTCCGCCTTGGCGACGCCGAAGGCAGAAAGGTCGAAGGTGTCGACGTCGAGCCCCTGTTCGGCGAGCCACACCCCGTTGCGGCCCTCGCCATCTCCAGGCACGAGAGCGTGCATGCCTGGCCTTAATTGACCGGACTGGCCGGCGAGGAACGCGTTGGGCTCCAGCCCGTAGGCATAAGAGGCCGCCCGGTAGCGCTCGTCCCACATGGCGGCCGGCGAAGCCGGTTCGATCATTGGCGAATATCCCTCCGCATACGAGCTTCAAACGGGCGTCTGATGCCCCGATCGTCGAATTGGGTCAACCGCGGCACACCCAGTCGCACGGCGAGTGTGGGGCGAAAAAAGGACGCCCGCGACAATCGGCTGCGCCTCGGCCGCATTTCGCTATCGCCGAAATTGATCTAGGGAACTGGGCGCGCGCGGCTGCGCGAGGCAACACAAAGGTCGCAAGTATGAAAACCGCGTTATCCGCCGAAGCGGCGGCCGAACTCATTCCCGACGGGTCGGTCTGCCTGATCGGCGGTTTCATGGGGGTCGGCTCCCCCCATCGGTTGATCGACGCGATGGTGAAACGCGGGATCAAAAATCTGACGGTGGTCGCCAACGACACCGCGATGCCGGGCAAGGGCATCGGCAAGCTCATCACCGCGGGCGCAGTCAGCAAACTGATCGCCTCGCACATCGGGCTCAATCCCGAAACGCAGAAGAAAATGATCTCCGGCGAGATCGAGGTCGAGCTCGCCCCGCAGGGCACGCTGATCGAGCGCATTCGCGCCGGCGGCGCGGGTCTTGGCGGGGTTCTCACCGCCACCGGCATCGGCACAGTGGTGGAGAAGGGCAAGCAGATCGTCGAGGTCGACGGCAAATCTTACCTGCTCGAGAAGCCGATCAAGGGCGACTTCGCGCTCATCGGCTGCAAGCAGGCCGACTACTACGGCAACCTTGAGTACTCGCTGACCGCCCACAATTTCAATCCGATCATGGCGCTGGCCGGCGCCGTCGTCATCGCCGAGCCGCATCACATCGTGCCGGTCGGCGTCATCTCCCCCGATGCCGTCAAGACCCCGGGCGTGCTCGTGACCCACCTTCTCGAGAGGGCAATCTGATGGAAGACAAGGACATCATCGCGAAGCGGATCGCCCAGGAAATCAAGCCAGAGATGCTGGTGAACCTCGGCATCGGCCTGCCAAGCCTGGTCGCCAATCACCTGGCCAAGGACGTGCACGTGTTCTTCCAGGCGGAGAACGGCGTCGTCGGCCTCGGCCCGCGCCCGCCGGAGGGCATGGAGGACGAGGACCTGACCGACGCCGGCGGGGGCTTCGTCACCGCCATGCCCGGCGCTGCTTCGATCGACAGCGCCATGAGCTTCGCCCTCATCCGAGGTGGCCATCTCGACATGACGGTGCTCGGCGGCCTCCAGGTCGACGAGCGCGGCTATCTCGCCAACTGGATGGTGCCGGGCAAGATGGTGCCGGGAATGGGCGGCGCGATGGACCTCGTGGCGGGCGCCAAGAGCGTCATCGTCGGCATGGTCCACACCGCAAAGGGCGCCCACAAGATCGTCCCCCAATGCACGTTGCCCCTGACGGCGACGCGGCGCGTCACCCTGATCGTCACCGAGATGGCGGTGATCGAGCCGACCGAGCGTGGGCTTGTGCTCAAGGAGCGCGGTCCGGGCGTCTCGGTTGAGGACATCGTGAAGGCGACCGGCGCCGCCCTCATTGTCGAGGGCGACGTGCCGGAAATGCAGATCAACTAGCTTGGGCCTTTCAATCCGCCGGTTTCCGGGGGCGTTCGCGCGGCCTCTTTTTTACGCCACGCCAATGGTAAGAAGGCTTCGGCGATCGATTTGAGGTCCCCAGGAAAAGGAAAGGCGCGGCGCGCGCTCGAGTCGCGCGCCGCGCAACCGCCGTCTCCGTGGGAGGATACGGAGGCGGCGGCAGGGGGTTGCGGGCTGCGGACCACTTCGTCCGCAAGCCGCGCAATCCGGATTGGACGTCACGGACTGCGGGAAGAGCCGCCGGGCGCAACCGCAGGCGGCGCGGGCGGCGCGGGCGGTCCACTCGCCGGAGCGGGGCCCTTGTCCTGACTAATCACTTCCACCACTTTGCGCGTCGCGGGTTCGACAATGACGACATTGTCGTTGGCGACCACATATTCATAGCCCCGATACTCGGGAATCAGATTGACAACCATGGTCGGAAGCGGCCGGACGTCGACATTTCCGGGCAGCGGCGCGCCAACGTTCACATCAACGTCTGCGTTGCGTGGCGGTCCGGAGGTCGCCCGCAACGCCGTGGCTATTTGCGCCGCGCTGATCGGCGAGATCTCGGTGGCGCCGCGGACGTGGACCTGCTGGGGGCTGACGGGGCCAGACGTCGCCGTGGCCGCTTCGTTTGGCCGGCTGGGCGGAACGACCGTGTTCTTGTCCGGCCCGGGCTGCGCCTCCTCGGCCACGGCCGAACCGCAACTTCCCGCGATCAGGCTCGTCAGGCCTATGGCGATGAAAATCCGTCTCATCCTCGTCCTCCGAGACTTGCCGCGAACTCGTCCGCCTCGCGCAAGAACAACCGACAGTCCATTCGGTTCCGACCGGAGGGAACTGGGCGAAGGAATTCCGCCACGGCGGCAGGGGCGGTGCTGGCCGGTTGCGACGATTGGGGTCGTGGTCTCGTGGCCGCATCGAGGTCGCCGATTTCGTTCAACCGACCCTTCCGATTTCGCTTGCGGAACACAGCATGAACGGCTAGTTTTCGTTCGTGATTTGTTTAGGGCGCGCGGCTATTCCGGCTCGATCTGCCGTTCGAGTCGTGTCGTTGGGATCGGAGTGTTTCATGCTGACGAAGAAACAGAGCGAGTTGTTGCGTTTTATTCATGAGCGCCTCCAGGAGGACGGCGTTCCCCCTTCCTTCGACGAGATGAAGGACGCGCTCGATCTGCGCTCGAAATCGGGCATCCACCGCCTGATTATGGCGCTTGAAGAGCGCGGCTTCATTCGCCGGCTCGCCAACCGGGCGCGGGCGATTGAGGTGTTGCGCCTGCCGGAATCGGCGACCGTATCGGCGCCGCGGCCGCAAAAATTCTCCCCAAGCGTTATCAACGGCGATCTCGGCCGGCTGCGCACACAGCCGCAGACAACGGCTTATGAGCCGCGCGCGCCCGCTATGGTGCCGCTCATGGGGCGCATCGCCGCCGGCACGCCGATATCAGCCATCCAGACGCGGATGGAGACCATCGCGTTGCCGCCGGATTTCCTCGGCGCAGGAGACCACTTCGCCCTCGAGGTGCGCGGCAACTCGATGATCGAAGCCGGCATCTTTGAGAACGATCTCGTGGTCATCCGCAAGCAGGATACGGCCGAGACCGGCGATATCGTCGTGGCGCTCATCGACGACGAGGAGGCGACCTTGAAGCGGCTGCGCAAGCGCGGCGCCTCGATCGCCCTTGAAGCGGCGAATCCGGCCTACGAGACCCGGATCTTCGGGCCTGACCGCGTGCGGGTGCAGGGCAGGATGGTGAGCCTGTTTCGACGCTACTGAAGCATCGGAGCGATTTCGCCCCGCTCCGCAAGGACCCGGAAGGTGCGGCGGGACCGGGCCCCTGCGAAGCGTTCGGCCGAAACGACGTCGCCGTTCGACGTTGTGAACATACGCCAACTTGTCATTATGGCAATACATGATGCTGTCATTGCACGGAGTTCGCGAAATTTACCTCAATGAGCATAGTTAACTCGGGAACATCACTCAAAGGAGCGCAAGGTCAATTAATTAAGTTGAGGCCAGATGGGCTTTCTGGTTTAACTCGATTTCGTTAAACCCACCGACACGGGGTGCAAATAACTCTCTTGTTGACGCCGCGTGAGGCGGCCTTGCCGGATTAGCGAGCCGGCGTCAGACAGGAGGCGTCATGTGGAGGTGATTCGTGCCCGCCGAGGCGCCGTTTCGCAGCGATTTCGAACAGGACTGGGCGAACGGCGACCCCGCCTTCACGGTCGACCTCGACGGGTTTGAAGGCCCGCTCGACCTGCTGCTGGAGCTGGCTCGGCGACAGAAGGTCGATCTCGCCCGAATCTCCGTGCTCGCGCTGGCCGAGCAGTATCTGCGATTCGTCGAGGCCGCACGCAAGAAGAGGCTCGAACTTGCCGCGGATTACCTGGTCATGGCCGCCTGGCTCGCCTTCCTGAAATCGCGGCTGCTGCTGCCCGCGCCGCCGCAGGCCGCGGAGCCCGACGCCTCGGAACTGGCCGAGGCGCTCGCCCAACGACTTCGCAAGCTGGAAGCGATCCGCAAGGCCGCCGCGTTGCTGTTAGACCGGGCATGCCTTGGACGCGACATCTTCGGCCGTGGCCAACCGGAGGCCGTCGAGGTCGCGCGACGAACGCAATGGGACTCGGACCTGTACGCCCTGCTCGCCGCCTACGCGCGCCAGGCGCAAAAGCACGCGCGCGCCCGCGTCCGCTTCAAGGCCCGCGAGGTCTGGTCGCTCGCCGAGGCGCGCGAAGCGTTGGCGCGGCTCATTGGCGGGAGCGTCGACTGGACCGCCTTCGACGATTGGCTCCTCGACGCCTGCCTCGACCCGGGCATGCGACGAAGCGCCCGCGCCTCTTCGTTCTCGGCCTCGCTCGAACTCGTTCGCGAAGGGAGGATCGAGATCAGGCAAGATAGAACCTTCGCCCCGCTGTGGATTCGCCGCGCGCAGGCGGCAGACGTCGACGGCGCTGCCGCATGACGTCACTTCAATGAGATGGGAAAGACGTCTTGATGTCCCGCATGAGAACCGGAAGCAATATCGCGCAACTGTTCGACACGATCGTTCCCCGCGCGACGCCTGAGGATGTGCGGATCGCCGAGGCGATGGTCTTCGCCTCGGCCGAGCCTCTGGAGGAGGCGACGATCGCGGCGCGGCTGTCCGAGGGCGCCGATGTCGGCTCGGTTATGGAGGAGTTGCAGGGTTTCTACGCCAGCCGCGGCGTCAATCTGGTCCGAGTCGCCCGTCGCTGGACATTTCGCACCGCCACGGACCTGTCCTGGCTCCTTGCCCGCGAGGACGAGGACAAGCGCAAACTCTCTCGCGCCGCGATCGAAACGCTGGCGATCGTCGCATACCACCAGCCGGTTACGCGCGCCGACGTCGAGGAGATCCGGGGCGTTGCGGTCTCGAAGGGCGCCCTCGACGTGCTGATGGAGGCCGGCTGGGTGCGGATGCGCGGCCGGCGCAAGGCGCCCGGCCGGCCAATCACTTACGGGACAACGACAGAATTTCTGATCCATTTCGGCCTCGATGCGATCAGCGACCTGCCTGGACTCGACGAGCTCCAGGCGGCCGGGCTGTTCGACGGCAAGCTTCCCCCGGGCTATGGCGTTCCGCAACCGAGCGATGAGCCGGCGCTGCAGGCGGACGAGGAGCCGCTCGGCGACGCCAATCCGCTCGACAAGTCTTGGGGGCCGATCCCACCCGGGGAAACGGCCTGAATTCGGCGTGACCGGCGTCACGAAAGCGCCGGAAACGGCGGGAAATGTGGCAGAGCTTTTTCCTTGGAGAGATTATGGCATTGAGACCGCTCGCCGGCGCCGCCTTTGCACTCGTCTGCGTCGGGGTCATCCCAGGCGCCGCGTTTGCCGCCCCGCTGGCATCCCACCGGGCGGCGTATGATATTTCGCTCGCCGATCCGACGTCGCCGCCGTCGGCCGCGCTCCAGGCGCCGGTTGCTGCGAGCGGGATGATCGCCTACGAGTTTCGCGGATCGGCGTGCGACGGCTATACGTCCAGCTTCCGCCAGATGACCGAGATGGAGCGCAGCGAGGGCTCGCCGATCGACATGGACGTCAACGCGTCGTCGTTCGAGGCCCCCGGCGGCGCATCGATGCAATTCAAGATCGACACCAAAGGGATACAGGATATCGCGCCTGTCGCGGGCACGGCGACTCGCAGCGCAAACGACGACGTCAAGGTCGAACTGACCCAGCCGGCGGCCAAGACGATCGACTTCGGCCGCGATATCATCTTTCCCACCCAGCATGTCGAGAAGCTGATCGAGGCCGCCAAAGCCGGCGGGGGCGTGGTCCAGGCGCGGGTCTACGATGGTTCGGACACAGGCGCGAAGATCTACGCCACCATGGCGGTGATCGGCAAAGAGGCAACCCGGCCCAGCGAGGACGCGGACAACGCGGCCGCGCTCAAGAACGTCCGCCGCTGGCCGGTGGTGGTGTCCTACTTCAACGAGGCTTCCAAGGACTCGGCGCCCGAGTACGTACTTTCCTACGATCTCTACGAGAACGGCGTTTCGGGCAGCCTCAAGCTCGACTACGGCGCCTTCGCCCTCAAGGCGCGTCTGCGCACGCTCGAGATTTTGCCGGCCTCCGCTTGCGCGAAGCAGCCTTAGCTCGTTCAACGCCTAGGCTTTCCTCCCCGAAACGCGAGGCCGCGCTCGACCGAGGCCGCGCCGAATTTTTCGCGCAAGGCCGCGATTGCGGCTTCACGCGATTTCTCCCGCCCGGCATTGCGGTCGACGAGATCGGCCTCGTCTGCGTCGTCGGCAGGGCCAAGATCGGTCGCCGCGACGCCGATCAACCGATAGGGCGTCCCGATGGGCTGGGCTTCGAGCAGCGCGGTTACGGCGGCAAACAGCCTCGGCGCGAGTTGGGTCGGACGCAGGCCGCTGCGACTGCGGGTGCGCAGGCTGAAGTCCGGCAGGCGCAGCTTCAGCGTCACCCCGCTTGCGGCGAGATCGGCCCTGCGCAAACGGGCCGCCACCCGATCGCAATGGGCGAGCAGCACGCGCGTCAGTTCCTCCCGGTCGCTGACGTCGAAATCGAATGTCGTCTCGCTGGAAATGCTCTTCGTTTCCCGGTCGGGTGTCACTCGCCGTTCGTCGATTCCCTGAGCGAGCCGCCACAGACGGCGGCCGTCGTCGCCGAGGCGCGCGGCGGCGGCCCATTCGTCAACGCCCTGAAGGTCGCCGATCAGCCGGAAGCCCGACTTTTCCAGTCTCTGCTGACCCGACTTGCCGACGCCCCAGAGCCGGCCGACGCCTTGCGGCGCGAGCCAGGCTTTGGCGTCTTCCTGGCGCATCAGGGCGAAACCGCGTGGCTTGTCGAGGTCGGACGCCATCTTCGCCAGGAACTTGCAGTAGCTGAGGCCGACCGAAACGCTCACCCCCAATTCCTTCTCGACCCGGCGGGCGAACCGGGCGAGCGTCTCGGCCGCGCCCGCTCCGTTCGCCCCGTCGCAGCCGGTGAGATCGAGAAAGGCTTCGTCGATCGACAGCGGTTCGACCAGCGGCGTCAGCCCTTGCATGAGGCTGCGGATCTCCCGCCCCACCCGCGCGTATTTCGCCATGTCGGGCGGCAGGACGACGGCGTCCGGACAGAGCGCCCGCGCCCGCGCCATCGGCATGGCCGAACGCACGCCAAAGGTGCGCGCGATATAGCAGCAGGTCGCGACGACGCCGCGGGGTCCCGACCCGCCCACGATCAGCGGCTGGTCGGCAAGGGCGGGATTGTCCCGCTTCTCGACCGAAGCATAGAAAGCGTCGCAATCGACATGGGCGATCTCGAGTCCCGCCGCCCGCTCGAGATCGACCGCCCGCGGAGATCCGCACCCCGGGCACCGCGACGCGTCGCGCGACCGCCTCGCGAGGCAGTCGCGGCAGAGGACGGGTCCGGCGCTCTCGCTCACGGCTCGTCGACCGGCGTCGGCCCGCCGAGCGCCTGCCCCGCCCGCACGACATCCTCAGGCGAACGGCCCGATTCGGCGGCAAAGGCGACGAGCAGCCGCTCGTCGGCCAAAAGGTAGTCGAGAACGGAGACGAGGAAGGCCGGAACGGCCGCCGCACGCCTCAGGTTGTGTGGCCCGAGGCCGGTAATCGCCAGGAACCGCTCGAGCCGCCCCGGGTCCGCGCTTAGAAAGACAAGGGCCTCAACCGCGAGCGCGCGTCCGGCCTCGACGGCTGTGGATGACCGGCCTCCCGGCGGCGCGCGCATTTGACCAATTCTCCCTTTATCAAGACGTATGCGATAACGTAGCCGCGCTAGCCCCGCCAGAGTCCGCTGGAAATTCCGTGATGTCGAAGACCGTGCTCATCGTCGAAGACAACGAGCTCAACATGAAGCTCTTCAATGATCTCGTCGAGACCCGCGGCCACAAGATTTTGCAGACCCGCAGCGGCATCGAGGCCGTGGAGATTGCGCGCAAGCACCGCCCGGACCTCATCCTGATGGACATCCAACTGCCCGAGGTCTCCGGCCTCGAGGTCACGCAATGGCTCAAGGACGACGAGGAGTTGCGCCACATCCCGGTCATCGCCATCACCGCCTTCGCCATGAAAGGCGACGAGGAGAAGATCTTGCGCGGCGGCTGCGAGGCGTATCTCTCGAAGCCGATCTCGGTGGTGAAGTTCTTCGAAACGATCGACCACTTCCTCAGCGCTCCGGCGCGGGCCTGAGCGGCCGCGGAGGAAGGCCCTCTTCGCCAAGCGGCGACCGGATCGCCGGACGCCCGAGCCGGTTTTGAGCCTTTTCAAGGGCTTGGGGCGACTTTTGCGGGCGCTCGCATCGGCCGAGGACAGCACACGGGCGGCGGCGTGCTCGCTGACCGCCGGGCCGTTTCCGAGCCGGTTTTGAGCCTTTTCAAGAGTTTGCGGCGACTTTTGCGGGCGCTCGAATCGGCCGAGGACAGGACCGGGGGCCGCAGAGTTGCTTTGGTTAGCGTTACACACATTTTGCTCGCATTATCATCCGAACGGCTCGCGCACCCGCGGCGGGATTGGCGCCGATCGGCGACAGGCTGACTGTCAACATAACATACTTTTCCGATTTCCAGAAGACAAAGTTATGCTCTCGTAACCGCTCCGACGATGCGGAGAACGCCCCGGACATTCGGTTCGCCGCCGCGCCGCGAGCGGCGCCGCACTGGTACGTCTCCTACGCCTGGAACGATCCAACCGACCCGCAGCGCGAAAAGGCGTCAACAGAACCTGCGCCGCCGCCGAGGCGAGAGGCGCGCCGATCATCCGCGACAAGACCGCCATGACCTTCGGCGACTCGATCTCAAAGTTCATGAAGGCGATCAACCAAGGCGACCGCGTCTTCGTCTTCCTCAGCGACAAATACCTCAAGTCGCCGTTCTGCATGTTCGAGCTGTTCGAGATCTGGCGCAACAGCCGGTTGGACAAGGACGAATTCAAAAGGACGGTTCGGCTCTATCGACTTCCCGACGCTGCCATATTCAAGCCGAAGGATCGGCTCGCCTACGCCAAATACTGGCGCGCGCAGCATGACGAACTGGCCGCCGAGTTGAAAGGGAGCGGACCCGAGCCTGCTCGGCGAAAGCGACTTCAAGGCGTTCCGGTTGATGCAGGATTTCGCGCATCACGTCGGCGACATTCTCGCTCTCTTCGCCGACACGCTGCTGCCGCGCACGTTTGACGATTTTCTCAAATATGGCTTCGACGACCCGCCGCAGCCGTGAGGCTTGTTGCAGTCGATGTGCTCCACGGCCGTCAAGCCGTCAATCGGTTGCTGTAACTGCCAAAGAGGCGGGCCTTGTAGGGCGCGGTCGCCGACCGCGCCGCGGCCGGGTCAGCGACCCGGCCCTACAGCGCCGCGCCTCAATCGTGACGGCTTGGGGAGCGTCAAGCCGCGACCGCCTGGTCGCCTACCGCGGCGGGACAAACCCGCCCCCGCCGCCGAAACCGCCGAAACCGCCCGGCCCTGGCGGGGCGCCAAAGCCGCCGAAGCCTCCGGGGCCCCGCCCCGGTTCGAGCCCCGGCGCTCCGCCGGGGAAGGTCGGCCCGGCGGGCGCGTTCGTTCCGCCGCCGAGCCCGCCGCCCGGAAAGCCCCCGCCCGGAAAGCCCCCGCCCGGCAAGCCGCCGCCCGGCGCGCCGCCGCCGGGGCCAATCATTCCGCCCGACGGGCCGCCCGGGCGATTCGGGCCGGGGCCGGACGGCGCCCCGGGCCTGTTGGCGCCGCCGGCCGGGCCGCCCGAGCCGCCGCCCGGCCCGCCCGCGCCGCCCCTCGCCTTCGGCGGCGCGAAGTCGCCGCGCCGGGTCGGAAGCTCGACGCTGCGGGCGATCAGCGCGCCATTTTGCCCCAGTTCGCCGTTGATGACGACATGGATGCTCCCGGCCCCGATCTCGCCGGTTCCCTCGACCCGGACGCCGGACGCCGTCACCACTTGGCCGTCGCGTCGAGTTCACCCAGGTTTCGACGGAAAGAGACTGCGCCGGCCCGAGCCCGATCAACGTGTCGAGCTTCGTCTCCAAGGCGGCAAAGGCGCCGTTCTCGATTGTCCCACGCACGATGACGCGCTCGCCGACCACGCCGGCGCCGACGCCGGTCACCCGCTGGGCGCCGATATGGAATACGCCGCCGGCGTCGCGCGTGAGGACGCCGACGATCTGATCCGGTCCGGGGTCCCGCTTCGCGACTCGGCTTGCGACGATCGTTTGATCGGGTTTCCTGAGCCCGCTGACGGCGACCCGGTCGCCGACCTCGAGCCCGCGTCCCATTCGGGCGGACTTGAGTTCAACGCTCTGCCCGAGAACCTCGAGCCGCGCCTTTTCGATCCGGCTGACCGGCCCGACGACCTCGCTGAGGATGACGATCCTGTCGGTCGTCAAGACTTCGTCGCGCGGCGCCGCAACCAGGCGCGCGACCTGCCCGATATGCATCTGGTTCGCCGCGGCGGGCTCGCCGTCGATCCGGATGCGCACGTCCGCGGGATAGGCGATCCGCTCGCCGTTCACCCAGACGCTGCCGAACTTGCGGATCGCGCCGATGAAGCCGGTGCCGCCGATGCCGTTGTCGGCCGGCTGGTAGCCCGTGCCGCCAATGCCGTTGTCGCCGCCGGGCTTGGGCGTCTCGGTGGCCAGCGCCGTCCCGCCGGCGAGACACGCCAGGAGACGCAGGACCTGGCGGCGGCTCAGCATTCCGACGCTCAAGAGTCGTCTCCGCGGTTTGCGTCCGACCCGGGCGGCGAAGCCGGTCCCGCCTCGGCGGGTCGCCGCGCCGCCTCGTCCTCGCGGAAGAGATAGAGACCGAAGTTCCAGCGCCAGCTTCCGCCGGGATCGCGGGCATAAGCCGTCTGCGCCTCGCGGTTGACCCTCTGCAGCGCATCGTGGGCTACTCGGCGCGACAGATCGAGCATCGCCTCGGCCATTTCCCGCGACACGCCCTCGTAATGCACGGCGCGCTCGAAGAAGGGCGGCTCGGAGGCGAGAACGTTCTCGACCGCCGCGGCCACGTGATCGTGGAGATTGCGGCCGAAATAATAGAGCTGGCGGTCGTCGCCCGCGCGCGGCGCAAAGGCCGCCTCCTCCAGCCGGACGCGGCCCTCTTCGTCGATCGAGACCATGCCGCGGTCGAGCCACTCGTCGAGCACGGCGCGGGGGCGCACGTCGCGGGTCACGGATTCGACCAGCTCCTCGTAAGACGGTCCGCCGCCGGGGTCCCCGGCCCGGCGCAGCCTCAGCGGCGCGCCGGACGGGTCGGTGAACTCCGGAGCCGCGATCCAGCGCGCGATGATCATGCTCGAGCGCGAGACGCTGGCGGGCACGAGCCGCACCGGCGCCCCGCGCCGCGCAAACGACGCACCTCCTTGCGGTGAATGCCGGTGAGCAGGCTGACCCGGCTGTCCGTCTGCTCCTTGCCGCTGAGGGCGAAGTCGTACTCCGCGACGTTGACGTAGAGCTCGCGCAGGAGGTCGGCGAGCGCGGGAAACGTCAGCCCCGAGCGGATGAACAGCCGGACGAGCGGCCGCAGCAGGCGCGCAATCGGCGTCTGCAGGCGCTGGGCGTCCGGCGGCTGGGGCGAACTCGGTCATCGACCCCATCCTATCGCACCTAATCGTGGGATTAAATCCCACAAAATGAGTCCGCACCCTTGACGTGGGAATTTTTCCCACGTACTTGAACCGCACCTCAACTCAGGGATTTCGATCCATGGCTGTGTTCGCCGCCGTCGCCTCGACGCCTCTCCGATTCGCTACAGGCTCGCATCTCCCCGCGCTGCGCCGCTCCATCGCGGTCGCGGCGGCGGGCCTTGCCATCTGGCTCGCCGCGCTCGGCTCCTCGTCGGTTCCGGTCCGGAGCGACCCGCCGCGCGTCGAGACCAAGGCGCCGGCGTGGACCTATCGGGGCTCGGCCGACGGCGTGGGACGCGGCCCGCAGGGCTCCGTCCCCGTCTCGTCGTGCGACCTCGACTGAGGGAGCCGGCGTTCGATGGCTCCCTCGTCGCGCCACGAAGACAGGACCTTCCGGCTTGCGCTTGCGGCCTCGTTGTTCCTCATTCTGATCGGATCGCGCGCCGCGCTGATCGGCTTCGCCGGTAGCCCGGCGCCGTACATGGACGAATGGGACGGAGACTGGGGCGGCTCGATCCGCCCCTATCTCGACGGCTCGCTGACGCTCGATGGGCTCGCCGCCCCTTTCATGGAGCACCGCATCTTGTTCACCAGGCTCCTGGTGCTCGTCCTTTTCAACCTGTCGGGCTACTGGGATGTGGTGGCGCAGATGATCGTCAATGCGATCCTGGGCTCGGCCGTCCTCGTGTTCGCCGCCTTCGCCCTGTCGCGGGTGACGAGCGGCGCCTGGGCGCTGGCCGCGATCGTCGCGCCGTGCCTCCTCAACGTCGTCCCGTTCGCCTTCGACAACATCCTTCTGGGTTTCAACACCCATTTCTATCTGTTGCCGGCCCTCTCGCTTGGCGCCCTTTGGCTCGCTGCCGACAGCAAGGCCTGGTCGCCGCGGTGGGCGGCGGCGGTCGTCTGCGGCGCGGCCTCGTTCTTCGCCATGGCCTCGGGCGCGCTGACGCTCGCAGCGATTGCGGCGACGCATGGCGTCCAGATGGCCTGCGGCCGGCGGACCGGCCTCCGGGAGGGGCTCGGAATCGCGGCTCTGGGCGGCGCGACCGCCGTTCTCCTGCTTTTTGTGCCTCACGTCCCGGAGTCCGACGCCTTTCGCGCCCGCTCGCTCTGGGAGCTCCTGAGCGCTGTCATGGTCCTCGCCACGTGGCCGGCCGGAAGCCTCTTTGGTTGGCTCCTCGTCCTCCCCTCGGCGCTGTTCTGCTTCAAGCTGGTCAGGGACCGGGCGGATCTCGGGGACCCGCGCTGGTTGAATTTCGCCGCGCTCGCCTGGATCGCCGTTCAGAGCGCCGCGCTCGCCTACGGACGCGCGCAGGCGATCCCGCAGAGCCGCTACTTCGACACGCTGATCCTCGCCGTCACGATCCACTTCGTCTCCGCCTTGTGGATGGCCGAGACGAACGCGATCGGCGAACGGCGCACACCGGCGTTTGTGGCGCTCGCGGCCTGGATCGCCATCCTGGGGGTGACGTTGCCGCGCGCCGAGCGTCATTTGCCGCGCGAGATCGAGCATTGGCGCGAGACGGTGGAGGCCGGCGGCGAAACCGTCCGTTTCTATCTCGCTACGGGCGACGCGTCGTATCTCTCGACCCGTCCCGGCGCGCCCATTCCCTATTCGGACGCAGGCCGGCTGCGCGCCTATCTCGACGGGCCGGAGGCGCGCGCGTTTCTGCCGCCGGAGCTTCTGTCTCGGGCGGCTCCGCGGAGCGCAATGGAGGCTGCGAAGCGCGCGTTCCTGCATGTCGCGCCGGTGGGAGTGGCGTTCGGCGCCGGCCTGCTGCTCGTCGCGTTGTTCTGGCGTTGGTCCACGCAATACGGCGCAAACCCGCCGAACGAACCGGCCCTCGCGCTCGGCTTCAAGGACGCGCGGCCGTGAGCGCAATAATGGCGAGTTGTGACATCGCGCCGATAGGAGCGGGCGCCGCACGAGACGCGCCGCGCGGAAGGATCGCTACCGGATCGGCGGAGCATATTGGATGCCGCCGGCGTTCCAGAGCTCGTTCAGGCCGCGCGGGATGGCAAGCGGCGACTTGACGCCGAGATTGCGGTCGAACACTTCGCCGTAGTTGCCGACGGCTCGAATGACGTTCACGGCCCACGAGGCGCCCAGGCCCAAGTCCTCGCCGAAGGCGCCCGACGTGCCGACGAGGCGCATGACCTCAGGCTTCTGCGACCGCATGGCCTCGCCGAGCGTCCGCTGGCTGACGCCGAGTTCCTCGGCGTTGAGCATGGCGAAATGGACCCAACGCACGATCTCGATCCAGTTCGGATCGTTCTGCCGCACGACGGGTCCCAGCGGCTCTTTCGAAACGACGTCGGGTAGAATGACATGGGCGCGTGGATTCTTGAGCCGCTGGCGCAAGGCGTAGAGCTGCGACAGATCGCTCGTCATCACGTTGCAAACACCGGAGTCGTAAGCGCCGATCAACTCCTCGATCGTATCCGCCGGCACCGGCTGCAGGACCATGTGATTGGCGGAGAAGAAGTCGGCGAGATTGTCGATCGTCGTCGTGCCGGAGAGCGCGCAGACGCGCGCGCCGTCGAGTTCGTTGGCTGAGGAGACCCGCATGGCGCGCGGCGCCATGAAGCCCTGTCCGTCGTAGTAGGTGACGCCCACGAACGCCAGGCCGTAGGCGACCTCTCGCCCCATCGTCCAAGTCGAATTGCGCGACAGCACGTCGATCTTCCCGTCGCGCAGCGCTTGAAAGCGCACCTCCGCGGAGAGCGGAACGAGCTTGATCCGGTTGGGGTCGCCGAAGATCGCCGCGGCGATCGCGCGGCAGAAATCGACGTCGAAGCCCGACCAGGCGCCGCGGTCGTCCATATAGGAAAAGCCCGGAAGGCCCTGATTGACGCCACAGAGAAGCGAGCCGCGCGCCTTGACCGTTTCCAGCGTCTGGGCCGAGACGCCGGACGCGGCGAGGATAAGCGCGATCGTCACGAGCGCCGCCCGAAGGCTCACCCGAATCGCCGCTTCAAGCGCGATGCCCATGCCGAGACTCGCCAAGTTCGTTCAGACCCTGGCAGACTAGCGGCACGGCGGCGGCCCTGTCAGCAGGCATGTGAACCGCGAGTCGCTGCGGACCGAGCGGTCGGCTTCAAGGAGGCGGCGCCGCAGACGGGATCGTTCGACTGGCGCTTGACCGGATCAACGGGCGCGCCCCCACCACCGGCCATTCGGCCGGTCCCTCCCCGATTCTCGGCTACGGGATGCACACATCTCTCGCGGCTCGCTGCCGACGTGCCCGACCCGCGGAGGGCGGCTTCCTCACCCCTTGTGGGGGAGGATTGAGCAGGGGGGTCGCGCCGAACTTCGAAAACTTGGCGCCATTTCCCCCGAATGAGAGGTCGGCGCGACCCCCCACCCTGTCCCGCCCCCACAAGGGGGGCGGGGACGCTAGCCGCCATTGAGCGGCGCACGCCTGCTAAAAGATGTGTGCATCCCGTAGCGATTCTCGGGGGAGGATGGCGAACGTCCTGATGGGCGCATACAATTGTGGTCTTGCGTCCCAGCGAAGGGGGCCACAGCCGGAGCCGAATCTCATGGCCGAGCGCGAGATCGACGCAATCCGGGCTTTGTTGACAGGCAAGCCCAGGCCGGTCGGGTGGGCCGCACGCCGGGAGCGGCTCGACGAGGTCGGCGCCGTCTGGCCGGTCGCCGAGGATGTGACGCTCGAAGCGGTGAACGCCGGCGGACCGCCGGGCGAGGTTTCCATTGTTCCCGGGAGCGATCCCTCCAAGGTCCTCCTCATTTTCCACGGCGGAGGCTATTGCTCCGGGTCGATCGTCAGCCACCGGCGGATGGTCACCGAGGCGGGTCGCGCCTGCGGCGCGCGGACGCTCGCGCTCGGCTACCGGCTGGCGCCGGAGCATCCCTTCCCGGCCGCGCTCGACGACGCCCTCGCCGCCTGGCGATATCTGCGCGACGGCGGGATCGAGGCCGCCCGGATCCTCGTCGGCGGCGACAGCGCCGGCGCCGGATTGACGCTGGCGCTCATGCAAAGGCTGCGCGATGCGGGCGAGGCGCTTCCGGCCGGCGGCTGGCTGGTTTCGCCGTGGACCGACCTGACGATGTCCGGCGATACGCTGGCGAGCAAGGACGCGGTGGATCCGCTGATCCACAAGCCATATCTCGAGGAGTTGGCGTCAGCCTATGTTCCGGCCGGGATGGATCGCAGGGACCCGCTGATCTCGCCGCTGTTCGCCAACCTTGCCGGCCTGCCGCCTCTGCTCGTCCAGGTCGGCTCCGAGGAGACGCTGCTCGCCGACGCGACCCGGTTCGCTCAGGCCGCCGGCGCCGCGCAGGTCTCGGTGACGCTGGAAGTCTGGCCCCACATGATTCATGCGTGGCCGCTATGGAATGCGCGTCTGGAAGCGGGCCGGCAGGCGCTGGCGAATCTCGGCGCATGGTCGAGGACGCTTTTGCCCCTGTAAAGCTCGAAGCTCGCGTCTCGCCACGATGGACCACCAGGGACAGAAGGATCGCTCGCAGCCCGATGGTCCCGGTCGGTTACGCCAGCCCAGTCATCGGCGCCTTCGCGATAGAGTGCGCTGTGGTCCCGGCGAGCGCGTCGCAGGCCTCGGCGATCAGAAATCTTGAGCTTTGGCAGGGCGGCTCGCGCCCTCGCCTCGGCGCGGTCCAGGCCGTTGCCGACATCCGACGGCAGCGGCTTCATTTGGCTCATCAGCTGACCGACATGCCAAAGCCAGTCACGCGCCGCGCGAACCGGCGCGACCAGTTCATCGATCTGGTCGCTGAGTCCCTCGGCCAGGCCGCCGCTGACCTCCATCGCGTAGGCGATATCAATGACGAACTCGCACATGGTGCGCGTCGTTCCGTACCGAGCATACAGGACATGATCGTCGATCACGCGGCCTCCTCCCCTTTCGCTTCCGCAAGCCTCGGCCGACGCCATCCGGGCCGCGCCCCCTCGATGGATTGGACGGCGACCTTCTCGCTGACCTGCGCCGCGGCTAAGAACCGGCGCCAGCGTACCGCAATCTCGAACAAACACGTCTATACTTAGGTCTAATTCGAGTCGCCCACAATTCTTGCGTGGCCGCGTTGGAACGCGAGCCCGGAGGCGGGCCGGCTGGCGCCCGTCCGCGGCGCGTACGCGCGCCGCTGCCTGACGAAGGCAGCGTCGACCCCGAGGGTCGTCACATCAGCGCATAATGCGGCCGCGCCGCGGTGGACGGCGGCTTGACTACGATCAGCGAATCGCAGGCCTCGCCGATCAGCGTCTTGAGTTTCGGCAGGGCTTCGAGCGCTCGCTCTTCGGCGGACACAACGCCACGGTCGAAGTCGGTCGGCAGCGGCCTCGTCTAACTCATCAACTGGCCGACATGCCAAAGCCAGTCGCGCGCCGAGCGGACCGGCGCCACCACTTCGTCCATACGATCGCTGAGGCCGTCGTCCAGTCCGCCGCTCGCTTCCATGGCGTAGGCCAAGCCGGTCACGAACTCGCACAGCGTGCACGTGGCTCCGAAACGGGCGTAATGTTCATGGTTGTCGTTCACGGCCGCACCTCCTCCCAAAAATCGTCCCCGCAGCCCCGGACGCTTAACTGGGCCTTTGCTCGCCCCGCGTGGGGTCGTCGGCCTCTTGAGAAGCTGCGCTGGCTCTCCCCGCCGTGACGCGCAACTTTGTTTCTATTCAACATAGTTACGCGCGCATTTTGCTACAGCAATGCGACAGAATGCCGCTCCCTACACGCCTGCGCCAACCCCCACTACTCTGCCGCGTCGGTCGTCAGCGCCCAGCCATCGCCGCAAAGCCAAGCCTTATCAGGCGCGTCGGGGCCGAACTTGAGCCAGCGCACTCGCTCCGCGCCGCCGTGACGGAACGCCGCATCGAGCCGTCGCCCGATGTCCGCGTCCTGGGCGCCCTCGCAGGCGATGAACACAACGCCGCTGAAAAGCTTCGCCGGCCACCCATCGGATTCGGTCAGCGGGCGCGTGACCATGAGCATGGCGCCGGAGGAATGGGCCGCCTGTAGCGGAAACAGCAGGCGCCCGCCCGGGTTCAGAGCGTCGAGCCACGCCCGGACGGGATGCGAAGCGGCGGCGTTGACATAGATCGCGTCGGCCTTCGGCAGGCCGTCGGTCACGCCGGAGCCCGCCCTCACCTCGACCTGCGCATAGGTCGCGAGATTCTGCCGCGCCCGTTCGGCGATGTCGGCCACGATCTCGTAGGCGAAGACCCTTCCGGACGGGCCGGCGAGGCGAGCGAGGATGGCGGTGTAGTAGCCCGCCCCCGCCCCGATCTGCACGACCGTCTCGCCCTCGCGGACGGCGAGCGCTGCGAGACATTGGGCGTGCAGCGAAGGCTGGCCGTTATTGATGCCGCGCCGGTCGTCGATGGCGATCAGAACGTCGTCGTAAAGGCTCGCAATGTCGCGCTCGCCCTCCTGCCGGCCGGAAAAGCCGCCCGACACGCGCCACGGCGGCGGCCCGGCGAAATCCTCGCGCGGCGCCGCGGCGTAGGCCGCCTCGATCCGCGGGTCGACGACGCCGGCCAGGCGCATGATGCGGCGGGCGTAGCTCTTGCGCAGCGTTTGCGAGCGATCCGGCATCGGCTTCCCCGTTCGGCTGTCCGCGAGCGCCGATGGCGCCCCGGTTGGCCGGCGGCCCCGTCGGCTCGCGCCTCCACGAAAAACGCGCGGCGCGCGAATTTGGCGCGCCAATCGCGAATTCGGCAAGGACAATGTCGGGAAGCTCGCGCGCGGATGACCGGACAATTTCCAACGGCGGACGTCGCGATCCGTGTGCTATGAACGCAGCGCTTTGCAAGGGAGACCGGGAAGACGCGTTCCGCCCATCGCGACGCCCCCGGAATGAGGGAGAACGACATGCCGACGATCACCACGCGCGACGGAACCCAGATTTACTACAACGACACGCGCCAAGGACAGCCCGTCGTCTTCAGCCACGGCTGGCCGCTCACCAGCGACGCTTTCGAGGACCAGATGATGTTCCTCGCCAACCATGGTTATCGCTGCATCGCTCACGACCGGCGCGGTCATGGGCGGTCGAGCCAGCCGTGGGACGGCAACGACATGGATCATTACGCCAACGATCTCGCCGACCTTGCGGGCCATCTGAACCTGCGCGACGCGATCCATATCGGCCATTCGACCGGCGGCGGCGAGGCCGTCCGCTACGTCGCGCATCACGGGCTGCACCGGGTCGCCAAGCTCGTGCTGATCGGCGCGGTGCCGCCGATCATGGTGAAGACGGAGGCCCATCCCGGCGGCCTGCCGATCGAGGTCTTCGACGGCATCCGCAAGGCCGTGGCCGCCGACCGCTCGCAATTCTTCAAGGAGCTGCCGACGGCTTTCTACGGCTTCAACCGGCCGGGCGCGAAGGTCAGCGAGGGCCTGCGCAATTCGTTCTGGCTGCAAGGCATGATGGGCTCGCTCAAGGCCGAGTACGACTGCGTCAAGGCGTTCTCCGAGACCGACTTCACCGAGGATCTGAAGATGATCAAGGTCCCGACGCTGATTCTGCACGGCGACGACGACCAGATCGTGCCGATCGGCAATTCGGCGCAGCTTTCGGTCAAGCTGATCCAGAACGCGACCCTCAAGGTCTATCCCGGCGCGCCGCACGGGATGTGCTCGACCGAGAAGGACAAGGTCAACGCCGACCTCCTGGCGTTCATCCGGAGCTGACGCGGCCGCCGGCGCCGAATCGGCGCCGGCGGCCCTTTTCGGAGCGTTCGATGTCCGACACGACCGCCTATCCCGTCACCCCGATGAACCGAGTGCGGCGCCGGAACGAGCGCGGCTCGTACGACCGCGTAACCGTGCACGCGATCCTCGACGCGGCGGCGCTCTGCCATGTCGCCTACGTCGTCGACGGCCAGCCCTATTGCACGCCGACGCTGTTCTGGCGCGAGGAGGACCGCCTCTACTGGCACGGATCGAGCGCGAGCCGCATGTTGCGCAACGAGTCGGCGGGCGAGCCGGTCTGCCTGACGGTGAGCCACCTGGACGGACTGGTGCTGGCGCGCTCGGGCTTCAACCACTCAGCCGACTATCGCTCGGCGATGGCGTTCGGCCACGCCCGGGTCGTCGACGACCCGGACGAGAAAACGCGCGCGCTCGCCGCCATGATCGATCGCTTCTATCCCGGCAGATGGGCGACGCTGAGACCGGCGAAGGAGCTGGAGATCAAGGCGACGCGGGTGGTCGGCATGACCATCGAAGCGGCCTCCGCAAAGATCCGCGCCAAGGGCCTCGCGGACGACGAGGAAGACTACGCCCTGTCGGTCTGGGCCGAGCGCATTCCGGTCCGCACCGTGCTTGGGGCGCCGGAGCCCTGCCCGCGGCTCGCCCCAGGCGTCGAGCGGCCTGCGGCCATCGCCGGCTATTGGGACGGCCGGCCGATCGAGGAGGCGCTGACGGAAGCCCACGCGGCGACCTTTCCGCGCTGAGCCTTTCGCCAAAGGAGGAGACGATGAGCGCATTGGAGGGCGGCTGCGCGTGCGGCCACGTCCGGGTGAGGCTTCAGTCGAAGCCGATGTTCGTCCATTGCTGCCATTGCCGGGAGTGCCAGCGGCAGACCGGCAGCGCGTTCGTCATCAACGCCCTGATCGAGACGAGCCGGGTCGAGCGGCTCGCGGGCGACACGCAGGCGGTTGCGACGCCGGCGGAGAGCGGCGTCCCGCAAATCATCCATCGCTGCCCGGCGTGCAAGGTCGCCGTCTGGAGCCATTACGGCGGGCGTCGACAGTTGAGCTTCATCCGCGTGGGCGCGCTCGACGCGCCCGCGGCGCTGCCGCCGGACGTCCACATCTACACGCGCTCGAAGCTCCCCTGGGTGGCGCTGCCCGAGGGCGTGCCCGCATTCGCGGCCTATTACAACTCGAAAGCGCTGTGGCCGACCGAAAGCCTGGCGCGACGCAAGGCGCTGTTTGGATGAGACGGACCGGGCGATGGGCCGCGGCGGCGCTCCTCGCGGCGGCGGCGAGCGCTCCCCTCGTCGCTTCCGCGGACGACGCCGCGCCGCCCGCCAACACGCTCATGGATATGCGGCGCGCATTCGCCGCCTGCCTGTCGCAAACCCCGCTCGCCGCGGGTTCGCGCGTCACCATCGCCTTCATGATGAAACGCGACGGCTCGATCTTCGGCCGGCCGCGCATCACCTTCGCCCGGCTCGAGGGCGACGCCGACGCCAAAGCCCGCTTCGTCGACGACGCACGGCGGGCGGTCGACGCCTGCCTGCCGCTCCGCGTGACGCCTGCGCTGGGCGGAGCCATCGCCGGGCGCATCTTCACCATTACGCTCGGACGCGAGCGCCCTTCGTCGGGGGCCTGAGCCGGCGCCTGCGTCAATGTCGCGCAAATGTCCCGGTGCGACGATTTACCTACTTTCCAGCAAGCAAGCTATGCTGCATTGCAACATACCCCGGGGCAAACGAGGACGGGAGGGAGCAAGCGCGGACATGTCAATAACGCTTCCAAATTCACGGACCTGCATCGCAACTCTGACGCCGAAGCACGCGCGGCTGCAGACCCTCCTCGAGACCTCCGCAAGAAGCGTCGAGCGCGACGCCAGGACTCGGCGGCCCGACGTCGTGGACCTCCAGCGTCGGGCGATAGCCTCGCTTCAGGAATGCGCCGATGTCGCTCTGAGTCTCGCCGAATGCCTGGGCGACGGTCTCTGCCCGCGCGAAGCCGCCTGCCTGCACCTCGGCGACTGGAATCACTGCAACGCCTGCTTCAGCGCGCAACTCAGCCGGTTCCTCGATCAGGCCGGCAAGTTCATGAACGCGGTCGTGGTCAACACCACGCCTCGACCGCTCCACCCGACCAAGGCGAGGCCGCAGCGGCCGACCGCTTTCGACGCCTTCTCCGAGCGCGCCGCGACGTTCACCGAGGCCCAGCAGCGGGTGTTCGAACTGCTCATCACCGGTCTGCCGAACAAGCTGATCGCCTACGAGATCGGCGTGTCCGAGGCGACGGTCAAGGCGCATGTCAGCGCCGTGCTGCGCAAACTCCAGGTGAGAAGCCGCGCGCAGGCGATCGCGCTCTCCTCCGCCTTCGAGCGCACCCACCACGGGGCGATGAGCGCAGCGACGGCGTGACTGCGAAGGCGGAGACGGAGACACGGATCCGCGCCAGCTGACCCTCACCCTGCCGCTTCTCCGCATCGCGCTTCCGGCGTGTCCCGCAGGAGACCGGCCAATCGGCAGCGAGGAAACGCGATCGCTGGGCGGACCTAGCTCAGCGCCAGGGCGGGCGGCGTCGACGGCGCGAAAAACGCCTATGCGATCCCATCGGCCTGCAGACCGACCCGGCGGCGCGACTTTTGGCCGCGCGTCTCGCGGCGCTGGCGTGAACGCAGCGCCGCCGCGGCGGGCGCCCGCGGAGACGGTGCAACCGGATTGCAGCGGACTCGGACGCCTCGGCTCCGCCGCCTGTTCAGCGCCTTTTTGCCCTGCTCTGGCACAAATTTGCCCTGTTAAGCCGCCTGATAGTGCCCTGTTCCATCGCCCGCCCCGACCTGCAACTTACCGATTGCGGTCAAGCAACAGGCTGATATTCAATGGTTATCAAGCGCGGGCGACAATCTACGGCAAAAAAACCGCCCGTCTATCAGGTCACGTCGTCGCCGGCGGGAGCGCTCGTTCAGCGCGCTCCGGGGCCGACGGGATCGGGCTGCCCAACGTAGGCCGCGACGTGGTAGCCCTTCTCGCCGATCAGCCTCGCCAGCGGTCCGCGCAGGTCGCCGGTCGCCTTCAGCCGCGAGACAACCGCCGCGAAATCCCAGTTCGGCCGCCAGCCGAGCTCGCGCCGAGCCAGCGCGTTGTCGTAGACGCGATCGATCGAGGACGCCATGCGCCAGCCGCGGCGGGCGTATTCGTCCTCCCACGCCCCTGCCCGCTCGACGTGCGACGGCGATGGCGTCCGAGCGCAGCCGGGCCGCGTCGCCGCGCCGGAATGGGGTCGTCGCGCTGATCACGTAGAGGCCGAAGCCGATCGCCGGCGCGCGTTCGGCGGCCATAAGGTGGGCGTCGACCACGTCCTCGATCGCGACGCGCCGGTGGAGGAACTCGTTCGTCTTCAGATTGTCGGGCGCGAACGCCGCCCGCGCGTCTTGATCGTCGTCGGCCTCGGGAAAGAAGCGCGATGTCCTGAGCACGACGCAGGGCAACCGCTCGTTGCGCCAGAAGAGCCGGCAAAGATCCTCCGCCGCGGTCTTGGTGACGCCGTAGATGTTCTTGGGGACGGAGGCGACCGTCTCGTCGATCCACGCCGCGGGCTCGCCCGGCGGGGCTTTGAGCGCATCGCCGAACGCGCTCGTCGTCGAGGTCAGGACAAAGCTCTCGACGCCGGCTCGCGCCGCCTCCTCGAGCAGGACCAGCGTGCCGCGCACGTTCGTCTCGACGAACGCCTCGCGTCCGTGCGTCGCGACATGCGGCTTATGCAACGTGGCGGCGTGCAACACGGCTCGCGCCCCCCGCACCGCGCGGACAACACAGTCGCGGTCGGCGACCGAGCCGACGACATCGGTGAACAGGCCAGGCGCGATGTCGAGCCCGACCGCTGCGCGCCCCTCCGCGCGCAGGGTGCGCAAGAGCGCTTCGCCTAGGTGCCCGGAGCTGCCGGTGACGAGAATAGACATGGTCGCAACACCATTTCGACGCTTGGCCGCCGGCGATTTTCTATCACGTCTGGCGACCGGAGCGATTGGAGCTTCGCCGGACCGACCAAACAGGCGTTCTGCGCTACCCAGCGGCTCTGTTGCCCAATGTTTCCGTGGAGCGACGTTCGGGCCGCCTTCGACATCGAGAGACCGCCCGCACTTGCGGGGTTGCAGCTTCGGCCGCCCGGCGTGGCGGCGTGGACGAAAAAGGCAAACAACTTGAGGGCCATGAATCCGGCACACGGTTGCATTGCCGAGTAGGGACAACTTGTCACATAGCGGACCGGCGGCGGATATGAGAAAGTTTCATCAGCAGGAACGGCGTGAAACGTATGTATTTCCTGCTGGCCAGAGCCCAGTGCCTGTGGCTTTGGCGGTTTGAGAACAGAGGCGGGCGTCCTCCCCGTTCGCCGATGACTCTGTTGCGCGTCGGAACGCCGCACATACTCCCTACACGGCCTTCCGACGCGCCTTTTTCTCAGAGACACTTCCAAGCCGGAGCGTGACCAGCGGTCGCGCCTTCGCCACGAAGCAGCGGCTGCGATCCGCATGCCCATCGAACAACGCGCACAGGCGGCCGGGTGCAGGCCGCGATGGACGCCCTTTCCGCTGTTCTCCTTTCCGCGCTGCGACGGCAGTCTCCCGCCGATCTGCGGCAAGACGAGACAACGGCAGCCGAGAAAAGTGGTCGGAGTGGCGGGATTCGAACCCACGACCCCTAGTCCCCCAGACTAGTGCGCTAACCGGACTGCGCTACACTCCGACGGCGCCCCTTATAGGCAGGGTCGCCGCTGCTGGCAATCCGCCCACCGGCAATTGCTCAAGTCTCCCGGGCGCGCGCACGCTCGAGCAGGCGGGCCGCCTCGGCGATCTCGCCGAGCGCCGCGCGCAGCGCCGCGAGGTCCTCCTCCCAATGGGCGGCGGATGGCGTCTCGCCCGGCAGTTCGACCGCAGGAGCGGACGGCGTCGCCCGAACGTCTGCCGCCGGACCGGGCCCGAGTTCCGGCGCCGCCGGCTCGGCGGCCGCGAAAACAGGCCGCGGTTCGCCCCCCCCGCTCGTTAAAGCCTGCACGCCCTGCTCCTTGAATAACTTTTGCACCCCCTTGATCGTGTAGCCCTCCTCGTACAGGAGGCGCTTGATCAGGCGAAGACGCTCAACGTCTTCCGGCCGGTAGTAGCGCCGGCCCCCGGCCCTCTTCAGCGGCCGGATCTGCGGAAAGCGCGTCTCCCAGAACCGCAGAACGTGCTGCGGCAGGTCCATGGAGATCGCCACTTCGCTGATTGTCCGAAAGGCCTCTGGGCTCTTTTCCATCTCCTCGCTCGCGGCGCTCGTTGGCGAGACGGCGAATCAACCGGGGCATCGTCGCCGATGCGCGACTATTCACCTTCGTGCGTCGGAACGCCACAAGCTGCTCTGGCCCTAGTCTTTCGCGCCGGCGCCGTCCTTGCCGTTGATCTTGGACTTGAGAACGTTTGAGGGCTTGAACACCATGACGCGCCGCGGAAGGATCGGCACCTCGACGCCCGTCTTCGGGTTGCGTCCGATCCGCTCGCCCTTCGATCGGACGACGAAAGAGCCGAAACCGGAGAGCTTGACCGTCTCCCCGCGTACGGCGGCGTCGCAAATCTCGTCCAGAACCGACTGGACAAGCTCGGCCAATTCCGTACGCGACAATCCGACCCGCTGATAAACGACCTCGGACAAATCAGCGCGGGTCACAGTCTTGCCCGGTTCCCGGCCGATTTTTGCGTTTGCCATCTCAACCCTCAAACGATGGCGTCGCTTCAGCGCGCCTGCCCCCTGGATCGCGTGTCGGGCTGTTGGCGCCGACCCTTCCCTTGCGGTGGTTCTGGACTTTCTTTCCGCTGTCAGCAAGTCCATAAACCGCGCATGCCCACCTGGCTTGCGACGGCGCGTATTGGGACGCGCCTGGGGCTTTGGGCCCTCCCGCCAAGCTCCGAGACGCAGCCGTCATGGGACCGCGTCATCGTGAAATCGACCTTAGCAAAGGCGAAGAGGAGTGTCGATGAACCCGCCCACCCCTGAACAAGGTTCCCGTATCGCTTTGGTGACCGGCGCCTCACGGGGCATCGGGCGGGCCGCGGCGCTTGCCCTGGCGCGGTCGGGCGCGCATGTCGTCGCACTCGCGCGCACGCAGGGCGGGCTCGAGGAGCTTGACGACGAAATTCGCGCCTTGCGGCCGGACGTCGAGAGCCCCGCGACGCTGGTCCCGCTGGATCTCAAGGATTTTGGGGCGATCGACAGGCTTGGCGAGGCGATTTATCGACGCTGGGGACGGCTCGACGCCCTCATCGGCAACGCCGGAAGTCTCGGCGTCCTTTCGCCGCTGCACCATGTCAACCCGAAGGACTGGGACGAGGTGCTGGCGGTCAATGTCACCGCCAACTGGCGCCTCATCCGCTCGCTCGATCCGCTCCTGCGTCGCTCTGTCGCGGGCCGTGTGGTCTTTCTCACCTCGGCCGCGGCGAGCCGGGCGGACCTGCGCGCCTATTGGGGGCCCTACGCCATGTCGAAGGCCGCTCTCGACGCCATCGCCCGGACTTACGCGGCCGAGACGATCAACACCTCGAACGTGCGCGTGATGCTCGTCAATCCCGGACCGTTGCGCACGCTGATGCGGGCGAAGGCGATGCCGGGCGAGGATCCGGCGACGCTGCGCACGCCGGAGGAACTCGCGCCGAAGATTGTCGCGCTCTGTTCGCCGCAATGGACCGAGACCGGCAAAGTGTACGACTTTCCGACCAACTCGGTCTTGTCCTTCCGAGCTCTCGAACAGTTAACGCTGCCCTCAAAATAGTTAACGGCGCCAGCGGCCCTGCAACTGATGGACGAACAGATCCTCCATCGTCGCGATGTCCTTCGAAAACAGGCCCATGGGGTCTCGCTCCTCGGTAAAGGCGCACTCTCGCGCCAAGGAGCCAACGCGCCCCTCCCCGAGAGAGTTCCTCGGGCGCCGCGTTGGGCGCGAAGGCTGAATGGACGGCAAGTTGGCCTTGCGGCGAACGCAATCCGCCTGTATGAGGCCGCCTTCGTCGTCTCCCGCCGGGGGCTGAACGGAAGGCTGCGCGCTTGGCGCGCGGCAGGGCCGTAGAGGCTCGGCTTCCCGTGTTCCCGCCTTCGAATGATCCGATTCGAGCCTTTCCCGGGCTCGGAGGGCTCCGCGCGGGACGCCGACGTAAACGAAGGAAAGGCACGATATGGCTCTCTACGAGCACATTTTCCTGGCGCGCCAGGACGTCACGGCGCAGCAGGTCGAGGCGCTGACGGAACAGCTGAAGACGAAGATCGCCGCGCTCGGCGGCGCCGTCACCAAGGTCGAGCCCTGGGGGCTGAAGTCGCTCGCCTACCGGATCAGGAAGAACCGCAAGGCGCACTTCACCCTACTCAACATCTCCGCCCCTTCCGAGGCTGTGGTGGAACTCGAGCGCACGCTCGGCCTCAACGAAGACGTGATCCGCTATCTCACCCTGCGCGTCGACGAGCTCGAGGCCGGTCCTTCGGCCATGCTGCGCAAGCGCGAGGACTCCGACCGCGACGATCGCGGACCGCGCGGGCCCCGCGGCGACCGTCCCGACCGGGGCGATCGTGATCGCGGCGATCGTGGCGATCGTCCGCCGCGTCGTCCTCGCGAAGACATGAACGCTGGAGCAGTCTGATGGCCACCGCGCCCCGCCGCCCTTTCTTCCGCCGCCGCAAGTCCTGCCCGTTCTCCGGCGCCAACGCGCCCAAGATCGACTACAAGGACACGCGCCTGCTTTCGCGCTACATCTCCGAGCGCGGCAAGATCGTGCCCTCGCGCATCACCGCGGTCAGCGCCCCCAAGCAGCGTGAGCTCGCCCAGGCGATCAAGCGCGCCCGGTTCCTCGGGCTCCTGCCTTACGTCATCCGCTGACGGACATTTCGCCAGCCTAACCGCCGCGTTCGGATTTCGAGCCGACCGCGGCGGCAGTTGGAGCCGGGTCAGTCCGGCCCCTAACCGCAGCAGGCCCCGCGGGACAGCGCCATGATGCAACGATACGCCGTCGCCTTCGGCGCAGGATGCGCGGCAGCCTTCCTGTTTGCGGTCAGCGCGGAGTCCACTCCGCTGGCGATGCTGCTCGCCTATCTTGCGCCGCTTCCGATCATGATCGCGACGCTCGGCTGGGGACTGGACGCCGGCGCGATCGCCGGCGCGGCCTCGGTGGCCGGCCTCACCGTCATCGCGGAGCCGCTGTCGGGTATGCTCTACGCCGCGTCCGTCGCCGCGCCCGCCTGGGTGCTGGCGGCATTCGCCGCGACCAGCCTCGGCCGCTATTGCCCCGCCTCCCTCGCCTCCCGCTGGCCCTACCCGACTGTCGGGGCGATCGTCACTCTGGCCTCGCTCATCGGCATGCTCAGCGCGGCCGCCGGACTGACGACGATCATCGTCCTCTACCATGGCTACAGCGCAGGCGCCGCAGCCGTGACGCAGGCGCTCGCGGCGATGGCGGCCGACGCCTTCGACGGCGACGCCGAGGCGGCCAAGGCCTTCGCCGGCATGATCGTGCGCATTGGGCCGGCGGCGATCGCCGGCTCCGTCATGCTGATGCTCAGCGTCAACCTCTATGCGGCCGCGCGCTCGGTACAGCTGTCGCATCGACTGCAGCGAGCGTGGCCCGACCTGCCGACCTCGCTTTGGCTGCCGGCTCCGCTCGGGATCGTCGCGATCCTTGCGGCTGGGGCGGCCTGGGGCCTGCACGCGCCGGCCTCCCAATACGCCAGTCTCGTCGCCGGAGGTCTCGGGGCGGCCTTCGCCTTCCAGGGCCTCGCCGTTGCGCACGCCCTGTCGCGCGGCCTCAAGCTCAGGTGGCTGATGCTCGTCGCCCTCTACGCCTGCTGCGTCTTCCGGGCGCAATACATCCTTCCCGTCCTCGCGCTCATCGGCGTCGCGGACGCGTTCACGCGGCTGCGCATCCGCGCCGCCGTCCTTCCCACCCCAAGACCGAAAATCCAGAGATAGGAGACCATCATGGACGTCATTCTGCTCGAGCGCGTCGGCAAGCTCGGCCACATGGGCGAGACCGTCAAAGTCAAGGACGGCTATGCCCGCAATTTCCTGCTTCCGCGCGGCAAGGCGCTGCGCGCCACTGCGGCGAACAAAAAGAAGTTCGAGGCCCAGCGGGCCGACCTCGAGGCGCGCAATCATGAGCTGAAGCGCGGCGCCAACGAGGCCGCGGCGAAGGTCGACAACGCCACGGTCATCATCATCCGCCAGGCTGGCGAGACCGGGCAGCTCTACGGTTCGGTCTCGGCGCGCGATATCGCGGAGGCGTTGTCGGCGGCCGGACACCCGGTCCAGCGCGCCCATGTGGCGATCCAGCAGCCGATCAAGACCCTCGGCCTCCATTCGGTGCCGATCAGCCTCCACCCGGAGGTCGAGGCGAAGGTCACCGTCAACGTCGCCCGTTCGCCCGAGCAGGCCGAGCGTCAGGCGAAGGGCGAGGACCTGAGCGTGCGCGAGCAGACCTCGATGGACGACCTCGGCCTCGAGGTCGGCAGGGCGCTGGCGGAAGCCGGCCCCGGCGAGAGCCTCGGGCGCGAATAAGCTCCCGGCGCGGGGCGGGGTCGCCGATCCCACCCTGCCCCAGTCGTGCGACCACAAGTCCGCGGATTGGCCGCAATCTGGGGCGGCCAGGGCCTTGACGGATCAACGCTGCCACCGCGGCGGAGACTCCGTGCTCCCGGCGCGCGCCCGCGCCGGGAGCACGGCGAGAGGCCGCTCCTGCGACGTCAGGCGGCGTCAATCCCTTCAAGGAGTCAGCCGGCCAAGCATTTGGTATTCGCTTTCGCGAAATCCTGGGCAGACGAGCAAGACGAGCTCGTGTCACAGGGGCGTAGCTTTGTGCTTCCCTTTTCGGAGGTCTTTGGGAGACCGTAGCGAACAGCCAGAGACAGCCGGAGACAGTCATGACGCACTACACCCTGCCCGTTTCGCCATCGACCGTGCACTGGGGATATTTCAGCAAGGCGGTCAAACCGGCCGCGACCCTCAAATCCGGCGATCGCGCCACCATCGAAACGCTGACCCATCACGCCAACGACGATTACGAGCGGATGATCAAGGACGATCCCGGCGCCGAAGCGATCTTCCATTGGACCCGCGAGGAAAAGACCATGAACAGGCGGGGCGCGGGCCCCACCGTCGGATTCAAGCGTGGCGCAGGCGAAGGAATCGGCGTGCACCTGCTCACCGGCCCAATCGCGATCGAAGATGCCGAGCCCGGCGATATTCTCGAAGTGCGCGTCCTCGATGTCCGCCCGCGCCCGAGTTGCAGCGCGTGCTACGCGGGCCGCTGCTTCGGCTCGAACGCGTCCGCAAACTGGGGGTTCCACTACCGGGACCTGATCGAGGAGCCGAAGCCGCGCGAAGTGATCACGATCTACGAGCTCGACACCTCGGGCGACCCCTTCGCCAAGGCCGTCTACAACTATGTCTGGGCGCCGCAGACGGATCCGGATGGCATCGTGCACGCCACGATCGACTACCCGGGCGTCCGGGTTGATCACAAGCTCGTCGCCAGGCGCGAGAACATCCTGGCCAATGTGCGCGTGCCGGCGCGGCTCCACTTCGGCACGATGGGACTCGCGCCCTCGGAAGCCGATTATGTCAGCTCGGTGCCGCCCTCTTACACCGGCGGCAACATTGACGACTGGCGGATCGGCAAGGGCGCGCGGATGTATTATCCGGTCGCGGTCCCGGGCGCCTTTTTTTCGGTCGGCGACCCTCACGCCGCGCAGGGCGACAGCGAGCTCAGCGGCACCGCCATCGAAACCTCGCTCACCGGCGACTTCGAGTTCGTCCTGCACAAGAAGGCCGATCTTGCGGGCACAATCCTCGAAGGGCTGAACCATCCGATGTTGGAAACCGACCAGCAATGGTCGGTGTACGGTTTCACTTATCCGAACTACCTCGAAGCCCTCGGCCAGGACGCGCAGACCGAGATCGCTCGACACTCCAGCATCGACCGGGCGATGCGCGACGCCTTTCGCAAGCTGCGGCGCTTCCTGATGACGGCGCACAAGCTCAGCGAGGACGAGGCGATATCGCTCATGTCGGTCGCCGCGGATTTTGGCGTCACCCAGGTCGTCGACGCGAATTGGGGGGTCCACGGCTCGATTCGCAAGAGCATCTTCCAATGCTCTTGAACCCACGGCGGGCGCGTCTTGCAAGCGCAAGCCACGCGGGTCGACGAGCTCAGGTAAGGAACTTGCGGACGCCACGGTATCTGCGTCGGGCTGCATCCTGCAGACGCGGTCGTTGACTGTCGTTGACCGCGTCGCTGCGCTACAGTTCAGCGTCTGCGCGAACCTTGCTCAGATCGTCTGGTTGTAGGCGCCGACCTCGGGGTTTTCACGCAGGACGCCGTCCACCGCCTTGAACATGGCGCGCATGTTCGTTTCCGATGCCGGGCTTTCGACCACCACGACCAGTTCCGGCTTGTTGGACGAGGCGCGCACCAGCCCCCAGGTTCCGTCCTCGACGGTCACCCGCACGCCATTGACGGTGACGATGTCGCGGATCGCCTGGCCGATCAGCGGCTCGCCCTTCGCCCGCATGGCCTCAAATCGCGCCGTGACCTTGTCGGCGACGGCGTACTTCACTTCGTCTGGACAGTGCGGCGACATCGTCGGCGACCCCCAGGTCTTGGGCAGGTCGCGGTAGAGATCGGCCATCGACTTCCCCGGATTGCGGTCGAGCATGTCGAGCACGGCGATGGCGGTGACGAAGCCGTCGTCGTAGCCGCGCCCGATCGGCGCGTTGAAGAAGAAGTGGCCGGACTTCTCGAAGCCCGCCAGCGCCTTCAGATCCCGAACGCGGCGCTTGATGTGCGAATGGCCGGTCTTCCAGAAGTCGACGCTTGACGCCATTGCCGATAAGCGCCGGGTCCGTGGCGAACAGGCCGGTCGACTTGACGTCGACGACGAAGGTCGCGCCTCGGGTGAAGCTTTGACAGGTCCCGCGCCAGCATGACCCCGATCTTGTCGGCGAAAATCTCGGCGCCCTCGTTGTCGACCACGCCGCAGCGGTCGCCGTCGCCGTCGAAGCCGAGCGCGACGTCGGCGCCCGACGCCTTCACCGCCTCGGCCATCGCGTGCAGCATGTGCAGGTCTTCCGGGTTGGGATTGTAGCGTGGGAAGGTCCAGTCGAGGTCGCAGTCGAGCGGAACGACCTCGACGCCGAGCGCCCCGAGAAGTTTGGGCGCGAACGCCCCGGCGGCGCCGTTGCCACAGGCGGCGACGACCTTCATGCTCCGCGAAAACTTCGGCCGGCTGGTCAGGTCGGCGATGTAGCGGGCCGGGAAATCGGGCACGAACGCGTACCCCCCGCCGGGCTCCGGCGCATAGTCGCCGCCGATCACGATGTCGCGCAGGCGCCCCATTTCCTCGGGGCCGAAGGTGACGGGGCGCGCCGCGCCCATCTTCACGCCCGTCCAGCCATTGTCGTTGTGCGAGGCGGTGACCATCGCGACCGCCGGGAACGTCGAGCGCGAACTGGGCGAAATAGGCCATCGGCGTGATGGCGAGGCCGATGTCGCTGACCTTCGCCCCGCCCGCCATCAGCCCCGCGGTCAGCGCGAGCTTGATCGAGGCCGAATAGCTGCGGAAGTCGTGGCCGACCACGACCTCGCGCGGAACGCCGAGCTCCTTGAGCAGGCGCGCCAGCCCGAGGCCGAGCGCCTGCACGCCCATCAGGTTGATTTCCTTCTCGAACAGCCAGCGCGCGTCGTACTCGCGAAACCCGGTCGGCTTGACCATCGGCTGGGATTCATAGGCGTAGGTGTTGGGGAAGAGCTGCGGGACGGGTTTGGGGAACAAGAGGGAGCCTCGGCAAAATCGACCGGAAGCGTAGGCCCGGCGCGCGACCGCTTAGCTGATGGCGGCGGCGCGGACAATCGGACGTTACGCACCGACAGCGTTTGCCGCGCGCTGTCCGCCGGCTGCGCTGCGCCGACCTCCTCCCGCCTGCGGGGCCCGCTTGCAGGGTGTCGCCAAAGGCGACGGGTAAGGGGGATCGGTGCGTCCCCTCCTCCGAGCGCCGGGCCCCCTTCCCCCTTCCCCTTCCCCTCCTCCTGCGCCCGCAGGAACTCGAGGATCGGGCTTAACGTGCGCGCCGAGCGCATCCGCCGCCTTGCGCCATTCGTCCTGTGTCGACCGGCATGGCCTGGCCTTGCAGGAAGGTCTCCCAAAGCGCGTTCGCTGCCGTCGCCATCTGCCGCTTCCACGAGTTCCTGCGCATCGGGCGTGCCGGGCGGCAGCGGCGGCGGCTCGATCGCGGAGGGCGGCCCCGGTTCGGGCGGCGCGGCCGGCGGCGGTTCGGCCTGCTCGACCTGGCGCAGCCCCTGCTCGACCTCAGGCTCGAACCAGCGCGGCGTGTTGTCCTCGACCGCGCCGAAAAAGCCCCTGGCCGCGTCGAGCGGGAACGGCTGGGCCCAGTTCCCGGCGCTGACCGCCTCGTTGTGCCGCTGCACAAGGTCGTAGAAGGCGTTGAGCGCGAACTGGTTGGCGATCACGCTTTTCAGCCGGCTGGCGAAGCCCTCGGGCAGCATGGCGGCGTCGGCGAGGAACATTGCGTGCAGGATGCGGATCTGATCGTTGGCGATGAGAATGTTGCCCGCCCCCGCCGTCTTCGGCAGGTCGTCGAGATAATATTCGAGCGCCTCGCCGTATTCCGGCCGCGCGTTGTAGCGCCCGCCGCGCAGCGCCTTCAGCAGCCGCTCGCCGCCGACACGGGCTGCCTCCAGCGCGCGCCGATGGTCCTCCTCGCTGGAAAAGTGCGGATAGAAGGGCAGGTTCTGCGCGCCGGCGACCACTGCGACCCGTCTGCGAGGCGCTCCAGCCATAGGCGAAGGGCGCGTCGAGGTTCGGCAGCGGCGCAGGGAGCTCGGCCGATCGGGCCGGCTCCGAAGCCTTCGGCAGATGCGCCTTGATCCATGCGTTCGCGGCGGCCGGGCCTCGTCCCAGACTTCGAGCGGCACGCTGGCGAAGACGAGTTCGTAATCCTCGCCGCGCGAGCCGCCGCGCAGGCGGTCCTCGGACCAGTCGGATCCAAACGTCCCAATCTTCGCCGTCTGGAAGGGCCGCCCTAAGTAGGACCCAGGCCTCTGTGACCCAGTCTGGCGCACCGCGCGACCAGAGCGGCTGATCCGCCATAGCGCGCGCGCCGTGTACTGGGCAAACTGAGCGTCGGCCTCGATTTCCGCCCACGCTCCTGCCGCAGCGGCGGTGGCGGCGCCGGTAGCGGTGGTTAAGTAAGCGTCGGCAGCTTCAGCGTCAGTTTTAGCGGGGCGCATGGCCGCGAAGTAAGCGGCGTCAGCAGCAGCGGCAGCAGCGGCGTCTGCCGCGTCGGCGGCATCACCGGCGGTGTAAGCGACGTCGGCAGCTATGATGGTCGCGGCAGCATAGGCTGTGGCGGCGGCCCCGGCGGCGCGAGCGGCGGCACGCGCCGCACCGATTGGGTATCCGCCAAAGGTCGCGTCAACGAATCGGCGCCCGCCGCGGCAGCGACCGCGGCGGCGCGAAGCTCTTGAGCGCGATTCGGGTATTTTGCCGCAACTCGCGCCGACGCGATCGCACGGTGTATTGCGCATACAATTTCCGGCTCAAGCGACGCGGCCCATCTTCCCCCATAAATCAGCGGCTTCGCCAGCGAGCGTAGTAACCCGCAGCGCTGTCCGGGCGGCAATGGCGACAGCGACATCGCGGTTCTGGCTCCTAAGCCACACCTCCAGCGCCTCCTTGCTTTTGATTTCGAGCTCCGTCCGGTTCCGCACGTCGAACTGCGGCAGCCCGGCCGGGTTGCAGCGCGGTGGTTTGATCCTCCGTGCTGCGATCCGCAATCGCCGCAATTTCGTCCGCCGCCTCGTTCATATGTCGGAACCGTTCGTTGATCGAATAGTCCGAGAACGGCTTGCCGTCGCGCGGGCGGAGGTTCTTGTCGCGCACCAGGTCGAGTGCGATCTTCGGCGTCGGCGTCAGGACCAGCGGATAGAATTGGACCTCCTCGCCCTTCGCCTGCCGCTCGCGGATGATCGCGATCTCCTTGTCGACAACGTAGTCGGACGACAGCGAATGGCGCGAGACGAGCAGGATGAAGATGTCGCACGCGCCGAGCCTCTGGGCGATGTCTCGCTCCCAGTCGGCGCCGCCGGGCATCAGCCGGTCGAGCCAGAGATCGACGGCGCCGTGCTTGATCGCCGGCCTGAGATAGCCGGTGACGAACGACAGCCATTTGACCTCGCCCTCGGCCGGCGTCTCCGGCTCGTCGGCATGGGCGTAGCTGATGACGATCAGCGGCTTTCCGGTCTCGGTCGGCATGAAGGGTTCCGTCGCGCGCCAAGCATCGGCGCGCATGTTCCCGAGTCAAGATGGGTTCAACTCAGCCGTCATCGCGAGGAGCGAAGCGACGTGGCGATCCAGGGGGCAAGGGGACGCGGTGGTTATCCGCTTTGTTGGACGGAGCGATCGTCGACCGCCTCTTTGCGACAGTGTATTTATAGTAGATTTCTTCGATGAACTCGGGTTCACAAAGGTGTTTTTTTAGAGATAGCGCTTCGTGTTTGGGTAAATTTAGGAGACTAAATAGCTTAGGTCATTAGCACCGAGTAAAGACAAGTTTCTCTGATCCTGTGCTTGGGGGGCAAACTTGGACGCCTATTTCGGCAGCAACATTGCCATGATACGGCTTGCCTCGTATTTGCCCAAGGTCGCCCGGTCCGACGTCAAGGTGCTGATCACTGGGGAGACCGGAACCGGTTGGACATTAATCCAAAAACCACAAATATCTTGGATGCACTTCCAAGAACGACATATTATGATCCCATAGAACCGGCCCTTGAAAAGCGATGTATTCGTTCTTTCTGATCCCCCCCTGACCTCGAACGGATTGATGCGCCCATGTGCCCGGCTCTACTTCCAGTCGGATGTAATAGAGAAGTGGATTGCGCGACCATCGGACGTTGCCTTCAATGCGAATGAATTCGATTTGTGTGTCTACGGTCCAAAAACCGTCCGTTGAATATTGCGCGTCGCGAACGGGCCGCCCGCGACCGTCAGCAATGTAGCCGGTGTCGTTCCAACTCTCAATATGGAAGAACCGCTTAAAAACGGGCGTGACAAAGAACGCAAGCTCCTCGTCGATCCAGGTTAAAGCGTCTTTAGGCTGCCGGTCGAGATTATTGAGGACATCAGCAGCGCTCATCGTATATCTCCTATCAACTTGAATAATACAGGGTAGGTAGTCGAGACTTGTCAGGTTAGGGCAGCGTAACCGCACCCTGATAGCTCCAAAACTCACTTTACACGTTTGTCCAAAATGATAAAGTGATCCCGAAGCAATTGCGTGCATCGCAAGCCGGGGATACAGCGCATCTCAGGACACTTCAGGCCGAGTTCAAAGAAAGGGAGGCTCGATGGCGGAATTCACCTTGCCCGTGCCACTTGGCCTCGGGAGGACACGCTCACAAACATTGCCTGATTCCGGGCTTCTCGGGAGGGGGGCGACACCGGGGCCCATAGGACTCGCGCTGCCGCCGCAGCCGTTGCCGGCACCGGCGGCAGCCCCGAAACCGCCACCGCCACATTGTTGGACCGCCAATCCCCGCATACGGCTCGTCTCGGGATTCCATCACCCTCGCCTGCCGCCCGTGACGCGGCCACGGTTCAGGCGGGTGTCGAAGCAGCTGGTTGGCGCGGAGCTGGTTGGCGCGGGGTCTCCGGTCGTGATCGGGCCTGTCGGGCAGACCACGCGGGTGTCGAAGCAGCTGGTTGGCGCGGGGTCTCCGGTCGTGATCGGGCCTGTCGGGCAGACCACCCACATCCAGGTCACAGTCGGCGCGACTGCGACGTTCCGCGTCGAGGGCGGGGTCGGAGAACTCGATCATGTGCCTCAATAACACGGTCGCCAAGCTCGAAGACCCGAATGATCCGTCGTTCGATGGGAGCTTTGGGGCGTTTATCACCAAGGACCCGCACGAGTTTCGCGTCCGCGGCGTCAACCCCGGCACGACGTCCATTGACGTGGTCGTCCTTACCCTCCTCAGCGGTTTTCCGGTCGGTCTGGTCACGCTCGACGTCCACGTCCGCCCGGTGTTCCACCCCGGAGTTCGATCACAACCACCGGCCGAGCGGTCGCTGGTCCGAGGTGCAGGCCAATCCCAACAGCCCGGACCCGAAGAACCCGCTGCAACAGCTGTTCATCGAGAATAGGTGTGCGAACGATTCACCGGACGAACTGATCCAACTCACCATGTTCGCCAAGTTCACGGTCTCAAATCCCATTGCCAGGACACACATCGAGCACTACCTGAGGGGCGGTGGGGTCGACTTCGTGGAGGACAAGAACATCGAGCTGATGCTCCGGCAGGACAACAAGGTGCGGGCAGCCATCGCCAATCACATCCCGCCTGGGACGACGACCGGGGGGGTGCACGGGTCGTTCGCCCTGGAACAGTGGGATTACGCGATCGAAGACTTCCAATTCACGTTCGGCGGCATTGACATCTTCGAGTTTCAGGCCGACTTCGACAACAACACGCTCACGGTTTGGTTCCAGGACAGGTACGAGTGGCATCCGTTCTACCCGAAACTTTACCCAGTAAAGAGCGGCGACGAGGTGCGGCCGACCAACTGCATTCACGCGGCGTTCGTCGAGAAGAAGGCGGACGGAGCGGCTGACTTTTGGATGATCGGAGAAGCCGCCGTCCCGTTAAACTTGGTGACTGGGGGCCCATAGTAAGGGGGACGGCGTAGATTTTCACAATCCCGAACAGGGGACCGGGCTAAATTGGGCGGGCCTTCTGTCGGATGCTTCAATCTAAATGGAAGTGATTACGGAACCTCGTTTGAAGTAGTTCTACGATTTCCGCACAATTCATAAGTATTTGCCGGTGACGAACGACAGCCATTTGACTTCGCCCTCGGCCGGCGTCTCCGGCTCGTCGGCGTGGGCGTAGCTGATGACGATCAGCGGCTTTCCGGACTCGGTCGGCATGAAGGTTCCGTCGCGCGCCCAGCATCGGCGCGCATGTTCGCGAAGTTCAAGGCGGGATTGCGCCCCGCCAGCCCGCCCTCGCATCGTTCACACGAGCCGGATCGGTCCTGGGTATCTCGCTACCGCCCGGTCGCCGGTCACCAAGGTCACGCCCTCGACCATCGCCTGGGCGACGAGCATGCGGTCGAACGGGTCCCGGTGAAGGGGAGGCAGGCTCGCGAGCGCGACCGCATGCGCGCCGGCGACCAAAAGCTCGGCGTAGCCGTTATCGAGAAGGCTTCGGCGGAGTATCCCGGCGTCGATCCGAAAATCGTCGCGGCCGCGACCGGTCTTGATTGCGACCTCCCAGAGGGTGACGACACTGAATAGGAGTTCGTTGTCCGTGTCCTCGATCAGAGCGCCCGCCGACACGGGCAGCCTTTCCGGCTCAGCCGCGCCCCAAAGCAGGATGCGGGTGTCGAGCAGGAGTCTTCACTCGTCGTCGCCGTCAAACATCTTTTCGATTTCCTCCTGGTCCATTGTGTCGAAATCATCCGGCACGGTGAACTGGCCCCGCATGAACCCGAGCCGACGCGGCGCGGCCGGCGCGTCGATGGGCACGACCTTGACCAGAGGCTTGCCGGCCTTGGCGATGATGAACGGCTCGCCCTTCGCGGCGGCGTCGACGAGCCGCGAGAGGTGCGTCTTGGCCTCATGGATGTTGACGGTGCGCATGAGCTTTCATTTCGGATTTAGTCCGCTGAACTTAGTCTTAGTCTGAGCCGATAACAACTCCTGACGGTCACGCGCGACTTTCATGCGTCTAATGTGGTGGCCCCGCCGCTCTCCGACGCCTGCGGCGGCGGCGCCTGGATCGCCACGTCGCCCTCCGGGCTCCTCGCGATGACGGCGAACGGGACGCCAACCGTCATCGCGAGGACCCGCGGACTTGATCTGCGGCACGCGGCGATCCAGGGGTCCAAGGGCGCGGACTTTTACGCGTTTAATGTGGTGGCCCCGCCGCTCTCCGACGCTTGCGGCGGCGGCGCCTGGATCGCCACGTCGCCCTTCGGGCGCCTCGCGATGACGGACGAAGGGGCCGCGGCGCCTCCTGCCCAGACTACGTATTCAACCGATCGAACAGGTCCTCCCATAGAGGATTGTCTCGCTCGATCAGCGCAAGCTTATCCTTACGGCTGCCGGACTTGATTTGCTTCTCTCGAGCGATCGCCTCGTCCATCCGCTCGTGCGGTTCGAGCCATACCAGCAGCTTGCAGCCGTACCGCTTGGTGAATCCTTCGACTGCCCCGGTCCGATGCTCCCAGGCGCGGCGGCCGATGTTGGAAGTCACCCCGACATAGAGCGTCCCGTTGCGCCGGTTCGCCATGATGTAGACGCAGGGGCTTCTCATGGGCGACGACAATAGCCGAGGGGTCGCCAACCGTCTTCGCGAGGAGCGAAGCGACGCGGCGATCCAGAGAGCGAAGGGCGCGGACTTTCATGCGGCTGCGCCGAGGCCCCGCCCCTTTCCGCCGTCAGCGGCATCGGCCCCTGGATCGCCGCATCGCCCTTCGGGGTCCTCGCGAAGACGGCGAAGGGGCGGGTCGGGTGGGCTCCGGAAAAAAGGAGCATTTTCTTGCCGTCCAAACAGATTCGTTCTATATTTCTCTTTATCCGAATGAGAACGCCGCAATGCCCTCTTGCCTCGAAGCTGCCCCGACCATCGCGCCGTCCCCTCCGTCGACGGACGCGCGCGCCGCGAGAACGGCGAAATTCAAGCGGGAGCAGGTGATCGTCGATTACCTCAACCGGGGCCTGTCGGTCGTCGAGATCGCGGAGCACGTCGGGGTCGGGGAGAAGCGGATGCGCGCTTTGATTGGGGAGATCCTCGCCCGCCGCATGCCGGCGCCTCCCGCGGAGTTTGTCGCGATCCAGGTCAGCCGGCTCAACGAAGCGCTGCTCGTCGCCTACAGCGCCATGACGGGCATGAACCTCAAGGCGGTCGATCGGGTGGTCAGGATCGTGCGCGAGCTCGACCGCTACCATGGATTTGTCGCCGCCGACCGGCGCAGGCTCGAGCCGCCGCGCATCCAGGCGGACGCCCAGGCCAACGTCGGGCTAGGCGTGGCGCTGTTCTGCGGAGCCGAACTTGCTCTGCAACATGGCGAGATTGAGCGCGCGGCGTCCTCGGCGGACACCGTCAGCGTCCTTCGCGACAGTGACGACCGCCCGGAAATTCCGCCGCAAGCCTCTGAAAAGGTTGATTCCGCGCCCGGGATTTCGAAAAGGCCGCCGGACGCCTGGGCCGCGACCCCCGACCTCGTCCCTCCCCTTGGAGCCAATCAGGAGGCGTCGAAAAACGGCGCAGGCTGGAGCCGCGTCGCGAGGGGATCGTCCGTCGACTTGCCGCCACACTCCACAACGCGTCCGAAGGCGGTCGCCCCATCGAGCGCGGCGACGCGTCCACCGACTGCGTTGACAGCAAACCGCATGCCGCCCCGGCTGCCGAAGACCGCCCGGAAATTTCGGCTGCAAGCCCCTGAAATGGCTCATTTCGCGCCCGGGATTTTGGCGTCCCGCGCCCTTGACGTCTGCCACCGGCGCGAAAGCGGGAGTGCGGCGGCCGCCGCCGCAGCGCTCCCAATGGAGGCCCGCCTTCGCACGCCGGACGCGGCGGCACCACAGACGATGACAGAACCGGCGTCCGGCCCGGGACTGGGCGACAATCGCCCGGAAACTCCGCCGCAAGCCTCTGAAACCATTGATTCCGCGCCCGGCATGCCAGTCCGGCGGGCCCGGCGCCGTCATCCAATGCGCCGGACGAGGATTTCCACATCCCGGCCGCATGGAGGCGGCCGAACGTCCGGATGGCGCTCAACGGATTCCTGGCTGGGTGAGAGTCCTTCGGAGCTCCGCCCGAATCTTCCCCTCAGCTGTCCATCTTCAGCGCTTCGATGAAGGCTTCCTGCGGGATCTCGACCTTGCCGAACTGGCGCATGCGCTTCTTGCCGGCCTTCTGCTTCTCCAGGAGCTTGCGTTTGCGCGTTGCATCGCCGCCGTAGCATTTTGCCGTAACGTCCTTGCGCAGCGCGCGAATCGTTTCGCGGGCGATGATCTTGGCGCCGATCGCGGCCTGGATCGGGATCTGGAACATGTGCGGCGGGATGAGTTCCCTCAGCTTCTCCACCATCGCCCTGCCCCGGCTCTCGGCCCGGTCGCGATGGACCAGCATCGAGAGCGCGTCGACCGGCTCGCCGTTGACCAGGATCGACATTTTCACCAGGTCGCCCGGGCGATAGTCGGTGAGTTGGTAGTCGAAGGAGGCATAGCCTTTGGAGATGGACTTGAGGCGGTCGTAGAAGTCGAACACCACTTCGTTCAGCGGCAGCTCGTAAACGACCATCGCCCGCTTGCCGACATAGTTGAGGTCAACTTGGGCGCCGCGCCGGTCCTGGCAGAGTTTTAGGATCGCCCCCAGGTAGTCATCGGGAGTGAGGATGGTGGCCTTGATCCACGGCTCCTGGATCTCGGCGATCTTGACCGGGTCCGGCATGTCGGCCGGGTTGTGCATCTCGAGCACGGACTTGTCGGTCAGCACGATCTTGTAGATGACCGACGGAGCGGTGGCGATCAGGTCGAGGTTGAACTCGCGCTCGAGCCGCTCCTGGATGATCTCGAGGTGGAGAAGCCCGAGGAAGCCGCAGCGGAAGCCAAAGCCGAGCGCGGCCGACGTCTCCATCTCGTAGGAAAAGCTCGCGTCGTTGAGGCGGAGCTTTCCCATTGCTGCGCGCAAGTCCTCGAAGTCGGCCGCATCCACCGGAAAGAGGCCGCAAAACACCACAGGCTGGGCGGGTTTGAAGCCCGGCAACGCCGAGGCGGTCGGGTGCTTGTCGTCGGTGATCGTATCGCCGACGCGGGTGTCGGCGACCTGCTTGATCTGGGCGGTGATGAAGCCGATCTCGCCCGGCCCAAGGGTCGCGGCGTCCGTCATCTTGGGCGTGAAGACGCCGATACGGTCGACTTCGTAAGCGGCGTCCGCCGCCATCATGCGGATGCGCATGCCCTTCTTGAGAAATCCATCGATGACGCGAACCAGCACCACCACCCCGAGATAGGCGTCGTACCAGCTGTCGACGAGGAGGGCCTTCAGCGGCGCCGTCTCGTCGCCCTTCGGCGGCGGCAGCCGGGCGACGATCGCCTCGAGCACGGCCTCGATGTTGAGGCCGGTCTTGGCCGAGATCGGCACCGCCTCCGAGGCGTCGAGGCCGATCACGTCCTCGATCTGCTCCTTGATCCGGTCGGGCTCGGCGGCCGGCAGGTCGATCTTGTTGAGCACGGGCACGATCTCGTGCCCCGCGTCGAGGGCGTGATAGACGTTGGCAAGCGTCTGCGCCTCGACGCCCTGGCTCGCGTCGACCACCAACAGCGACCCCTCGCAAGCGGCGAGCGAGCGGGACACCTCGTAGGCAAAGTCGACGTGGCCGGGCGTGTCCATGAGGTTCAAGATATAGGTCTTGCCGTCCTTCGCCTTGTATTCGAGCCGGACGGTGTTGGCCTTGATGGTGATGCCGCGCTCGCGCTCGATGTCCATCGAATCGAGCACCTGCTCGACCATGTCGCGCTCCGCCACGGTTCCGGTCTGCTGGATCAGGCGGTCGGCGAGCGTCGACTTGCCGTGGTCGATATGCGCTACGATGGCGAAGTTGCGGATGTTGTCGATCGGGTGGGCGGGCATGGCCCGGCATTAGCAGGGCGCGCGGGGGAAGGGAACCAATTCGAGCCCACCTCTCAGCCCATCACCAGACCTTCGATGTCGTGCTTCTGGACGACTGGCATGAGTTTGTCGACGACCCGGCAGACGAGATGGTCTTGGACGACCGGCGGAAGGCTATCGTAGTAGGCTTTCGTGACCATGAGATCGTGCAGCTTGTCGTGCCCCGCTCCCGGCGCGTCGACCCCCAGAACGAGGACTGGCCGGGGGACCATGGAGGCATGGTCGGTGCCCCGATGGATCGCCAGCGCCGAGCGGCAGGAGATGTCTCCCATCTGCGGATGCTTGCGCACCGCGCGCTCGGCATAGCGCGGCCATGTCTCCTCGGGCGGAAACATCTCGTGCGGCCACCGACGGCCATCGTCCCACTGCGTGCCGACCGCCACCTCGAAGGGGCCCATGTCCGGCGTCACGTCGACGCCGGTCAGGTTGAAGGCGAGCGAGGTGATGCGCCGGTCCCGCCATGTCTCATTCGGAGAGGGAAAATCCCGGTGCCACGGCTGGGTCTTGGCGCCCTCGAACGGCGTATCGAAACCGATCTCGACAATCCTGTAGTCCGGCCCCAGCGCCGCCTCGCACATCGCGGTCACCCACGGGTGCGAGCAAAGCTCGACAAAGCCGCCGAACATCTCGGGAACGATCTCGACATACCAGCGACGCGGGCCCCGTCCGACGGCGCCGCCCGGTCGTTGGATCGCATCCCAGAACGCCGACATCATGTCCTCGCGCATCCGTTCAGTGAACGCCCGCGAAAATGCCCCCTTTCGCCCGACGACGCCGTCGCGCATGAGCGTCTCATGATCCGCCAGGACGTCCCTGCTTGGATCGGCGGCTTCCATTGCCTTCTCCTTGCTCTCGCACGATTTTCGTGGGCTGCGACTGTGGCGGCGGCAAGGCTCGCCAGAGGGGCCGCCATCCCGCCGGAGGATCTGCGGCGAACGCTGGCGGCGGACGCAGATTCACTCCTTTCTTAGCGCATCCAGATCGCCGACCCTGTGCGTCCAGAACGCCAGCATGACGTTCAGCCAGGCGCCCACCTCTGTGAGCGGGCGCGGGTCGAGGTGGTAGAGGCGCTCGCGCCCGCGCTTCTGCACGCGCACCAGACCGACTTCGCGAAGGAGCGCGAGATGCTCGGAGATCGCGGACCGGGCGATCGGCATCCCTTCGCTCAAGGTCGAGGCGGTCTTTGGGCCGGCTCGGAGGGCCATCAGAAGCCGCCGCCGAACGGGATTGGCGAGCGCGCCGAACACGTCAGGCGCGGCGTCCTGCTCAACTCCCGCTCCCCGTTCTGTCATCCCACGCAAGCTCTCTCTTCTGGCCGTCACTTATGTCGGGTCTTTCCGACACAATCCAATGGACTTGACAATAGACTTGGTTCCATGCGGTCGCTGACGGCCGTCGGAAACTTGATCGAGTGTCCATCTATGACTTTCATTTTACTACTCTTTTCTAGGCCAAAGCGGGCTACTGCTCCTTTCGTTCAAGGCCCTCGTTTTCGACGACGCGGGCGTTGCGCGCCTTGGGGGCCTATGGTACGTGACCGCCGTCTCGCGGGCCGGGGGCCAACTTCAGGACGCGCGGCAGGAACCTCAGAGGATCGCGCAGGAAACGTCCAGGCCCGCCGGCCGACGTGAAAGGCGCATCCCGTCCCAAAGGGGATGATCGGACCTTGGCCGAAGACACCGATATTGTTTCTGGCGTATCCGGGCGCTACGCGTCCGCCCTGTTCGCCCTCGCCCAGGACGACCGCCAAATCGACGCCGTGGCCCAGTCGCTGGAGAAGCTCGACGCCCTGATCGCGGGAAGCCCGGACCTCGAGCGCCTCGTTCGTAGTCCAGTGTTCTCCGCCAATGATCAGGTCAAGGCGTTCGACGCGATCCTCGCCAGAGAGGGGATAACCGGAATCGCCGCCAATTTTGTTCGGTTGGTTACGGTCAAGCGCCGTCTGTTCTTTCTCCGCCAGATGATCGCCGACTACCGCAAGCTCTACGACGCGAGCCGTGGGGTGACCCGCGCCGAGGTCACCAGCGCCTCCGCGCTTTCCGACGGCAATCTCGTGGACCTCAAAGACCAGCTCAAAGCCGCCTCGGGCGACCGCGACGTCCAGCTCGACGTCAAAGTTGATCCCTCAATCATCGGCGGTCTGATCGTCAAGCTCGGCTCGCGCATGGTCGACGGCTCGCTTCGCACCAAGCTCAACGCAATTCGCCTAGCCATGAAAGAGGTCGGCTGATGGACATCCGCGCCGCAGAAATTTCTTCGATTCTCAAGAGCCAGATCGCCAACTTCGGCGCCGAGGCGGAAGTCACCGAAGTCGGCCAGGTCCTGAGCGTCGGCGACGGCATCGCCCGCGCCTACGGCCTCGACAAGGTTCAGGCCGGCGAAATGGTCGAGTTCGAGAACGGCGCCCGCGGCATGGCGCTGAACCTCGAGACCGACAACGTTGGCATCGTGATCTTCGGCACAGACCGCGAGATCAAGGAAGGCCAGACGGTCAAACGCACCGGCGCCATTGTCGACGTTCCGATCGGCAAGGAGTTGCTCGGCCGCGTGGTGGACGCGCTCGGCAACCCGATCGACGGCAAGGGCCCGATCAACGCCGCCAAGCGCGCCCGTGTCGACGTCAAGGCCCCCGGCATCATTCCGCGCAAGTCGGTGAGCGAGCCGATGGCGACCGGCCTCAAGGCGATCGACGCCATGATCCCGATCGGCCGCGGCCAGCGCGAGCTGATCATCGGCGACCGCCAGACCGGCAAGACCGCCATCGCCCTCGACACCATCCTCAATCAGAAGCCGCTCAACGCCGCGGGCGCGCCCGAAGGCCAGAAGCTCTATTGCGTCTATGTCGCAGTCGGTCAGAAGCGGTCAACCGTCGCCCAATTCGTCAAGGTGCTGGAGGAGAACGGCGCGCTCGAGTATTCGATCATCGTCGCAGCCACGGCGTCGGACCCCGCGCCGATGCAGTTCCTTGCGCCCTTCTCCGGCTGCGCGATGGGCGAGTTCTTCCGCGACAACGGCATGCACGCCGTCATTATTTACGACGATCTGTCGAAGCAGGCGGTCGCCTATCGCCAGATGTCGCTGCTGCTCCGCCGCCCGCCCGGCCGCGAGGCCTATCCCGGCGACGTCTTCTACCTGCATTCCCGCCTGCTCGAGCGCGCCGCCAAGCTCAACAAGGACTTCGGCTCGGGCTCGCTGACGGCGCTGCCGATCATCGAGACGCAGGCCAACGACGTCTCGGCCTACATCCCAACCAACGTCATCTCGATCACCGATGGCCAGATCTTCCTCGAGACGGACCTTTTCTACCAGGGCGTCCGTCCGGCTGTGAACGTAGGCCTTTCCGTGTCGCGGGTCGGCTCGTCGGCGCAGACGAAGGCGACCAAGAAGGTCGCCGGCAAGATCAAGGGCGAGCTCGCCCAGTACCGCGAGATGGCGGCGTTCGCCCAGTTCGGCTCCGACCTCGACGCGGTCACCCAGCGCCTGCTCAACCGCGGCTCACGCCTGACGGAGCTTTTGAAGCAGCCGCAGTTCTCCCCGCTCAAGATGGAGGAACAGGTCGCGGTGATTTACTCCGGCGTCAACGGCTATCTCGACAAGCTGGCGCTGCCGCAGGTGCGGCCGTTTGAGGACGGGCTGCTCGGCTATCTGCGCTCGAAGCATCCCGAGGTGCTGGAGACGATCCGCTCGACCAATGACCTTTCGAGCGACGCCGAAGCCAAGCTCAAGTCGGCGGTCGAGTCCTTCGCCGCCAGCTTCGCCTGATCGCCTGACCCTCAACCGGACCCTGGGCCAAGATCAGGCGCGGGGCGGAGACGCCAATCGATGCCGTCGCTCAAGGAACTCAGAAACCGGATCGCCTCCGTCCGGTCGACGCAGAAGATCACCAAGGCGATGCAGATGGTCGCCGTCTCGAAGCTGCGCCGCGCCCAGAGCGCTGTCGAGGCTGCGCGCCCCTATGCCGAGCGGGTCGAGGCGGTGCTGACCAACCTCGCCGGCTCGGCGAACGACGGCGAAGGCCCTCGCCTGCTCGTCGGCTCCGGCTCGAGCCAAACTCACTTGCTTGTTGTCTGCACCGGCGAGCGCGGGCTGTGCGGGGCGTTCAACACCGCGATTGTCCGTCTGGCGCGCGAAAGGGCGACCGTGCTCGCCGCCGAGGGGAAGACGGTCAAGATCATCTGCGTCGGCAAGAAGGGTTACGATCAGCTTCGCCGCACCCACGAAAGGCAGATCTTGGAGCTGATCGATCTGCGCTCGGTCCGAACAATTGCCTACGAAACGGCGCGGCCGATCGGCGAAAAGATCATGGCGCTGTTCGACAGCGGCGAGTTCGATGTCTGCACCCTGTTCTACTCGCGCTTTCGGTCCGTCATTTCGCAGATCCCGACCGCCCAGCAGCTGATCCCGCCGGAACTCGGCGAGACCAAACCGGACGACAAGGCGATCAGCTATGACTATGAGCCCGACGAGAGCGAGATCCTGACCCAGCTCCTGCCGCAGGCGCTGACCGTGCGCATCTACCGCGCGCTGCTCGAGAACGCCGCCTCGTTCTTCGGCGCGCAGATGAGCGCGATGGACAGCGCGACCCGCAACGCCGGCGAGATGGTGAAGAAATACACCCTTCGCTACAACCGCACCCGCCAGGCGATGATCACCAAGGAACTGATCGAGATCATTTCGGGCGCCGAGGCGCTCTGACCTAACCCTGTCGCCCCGCCGCGACCCCACATGATTTGAAGAACGAGGACGTCAAAATGGCCAATATCGCAAACGCTGTCGGCCGGATCACGCAAGTGATCGGCGCGGTCGTCGACGTGCATTTCGACAGCTACCTGCCGCCGATCCTGAACGCGCTGACGACCGACAACAACGGCCACCGCCTGGTGCTCGAGGTCGCCCAGCACCTCGGCGAGAACCAGGTGCGGTGCATCGCGATGGACATTTCCGAAGGCCTCGTCCGCGGACAGGAGGTCACCGACACCGGCGACCCGATCTCGGTCCCGGTCGGCGTCGGAACGCTCGGGCGCATCATGAACGTGGTCGGCGAGCCGGTCGACGAGGCCGGCCCGATCCCGATGGAGGCGCGCCGGGCGATCCATCAACCGACCCCGGCCTATGTCGACCAGTCGACCGAAGCGCAGGTCCTCGTCACCGGGATCAAGGTCGTCGACCTGCTCGCCCCCTACGCCAAGGGCGGCAAGATCGGCCTGTTCGGCGGCGCGGGCGTGGGAAAGACGGTGCTGATCCAGGAACTGATCAACAACGTCGCCAAGACCCACGGCGGCTACTCCGTGTTCGCCGGCGTCGGCGAGCGCACTCGCGAGGGCAACGACCTCTATCACGAGTTCATCGAATCGAAGGTCAACGCCGACCCGCACAATCCCGACCCAAACGTCAAGTCGAAGTGCGCGCTGGTGTTCGGCCAGATGAATGAGCCGCCGGGGGCGCGCGCCCGAGTCGGCCTGACCGGCGTTACCGTCGCCGAGCATTTCCGCGACCAGGGGCAAGACGTGCTGCTGTTCATCGACAACATCTTCCGCTTCACTCAGGCGGGCTCGGAAATGTCGGCGCTGCTCGGCCGCATCCCGTCGGCGGTCGGCTACCAGCCGACGCTGGCCACCGACATGGGCGCGCTGCAGGAGCGCATCACCACCACCACCAAAGGGTCGATCACCTCGGTGCAGGCGATCTACGTTCCGGCCGACGACCTGACCGATCCGGCCCCAGCCACCTCCTTCGCCCATCTTGACGCGACGACGGTGCTGTCGCGCGCGATCTCGGAGAAAGGCATCTATCCGGCGGTCGATCCGCTCGACTCGACCTCGCGCATGCTGACGGCGGCCGTCGTCGGCGAGGAGCACTACAATGTCGCCCGACAAGTGCAGCAGGTGCTCCAGCGCTACAAGGCGCTGCAGGACATCATCGCGATTCTCGGCATGGACGAGCTTTCGGAAGAGGACAAGCTGATCGTCGCCCGGGCCCGCAAGATCGAGCGCTTCCTGTCACAGCCTTTCGACGTGGCCGCGGTGTTCACCGGCACCCCCGGCGTCCAGGTCAAGATCGAAGACACGGTCAAGGGCTTCAAGGGCATCGTCGAAGGCAAATACGACAGCCTGCCCGAGGCCGCCTTCTACATGGTCGGCACCATCGAGCAGGCGGTCGACAAGGCCAAGAAGCTCGCCGCGGAAGCGGCCTGAGCACAATAGCAAAGCCGAGGCTCGCCCATGGCGCCGTTCCCGTTTGAACTCGTTTCGCCGGACAAGGTCCTTTTTAGCGGCCCGGCGCGGGCCGTGGTCGTCCCGGGACACGAGGGCGATTTCCAAGTGCTTGCCGACCATGCCCCCACCATGACCGCCGTCCGCCCGGGCGTCGTCGGCATCGAGGGCGCGAACGGCCAGCACCTGCGCGTCTTCGTGCGCGGCGGCTTCGCCGACGTCAACCCGCTCGGACTGACGATCCTCGCCGAGACTGCGATCCCGTTCGAGGATCTCAACGCCGCGCACCTCGACCAGGAGATCCGGAACGCGGAGGAGGATCTCGCCGACGCGACCGACGACCAGAAGCAGGCGGCGCAGGAGAGGCTCGACCGACTGCGAGAGCTGAAGGACTCGATGAAGCTGGCGTGAGCGGAGCGCGGCTGCGCGCTTTCCCGTCCAGCCCCTCGCCGAGGGCGGCCCGATGACGCGCGACGAATTCGACGCGGTCTGCGCCCGCCTGCCCCATGCGACGCAGGTCGTCCAGTGGGGCGACGCGAGCGTGTGGAAAATCGGCGGCAAGGTGTTCGCCATCGGCGGCTGGTCCGGGTCGGCCGGCTTCGGGGTCACCTTCAAGGTCACCCCGACCAGTTTCGCCGTGCTCAAGGATCTGCCCGGCTTGCGGCCGGCCCCCTATCTCGCCTCCCGGGGCTTAAGCTGGATCCAGCGGGTCAACGACACGACGCTCAGCGACGGCGAGCTTGCGCAGTATCTTCAGCACAGCTACGCGCTCATTTCCGCCGGCCTCCCCAGAAAGATACGCCGTGACCTCGGACTCGCGTCAAGCTGACCTGTCCTCCCCGCCGGCCCTGGTGACGCCGGTCGACATCCGCGCCGCGCACGGGCGCATCGCCGCCCACATCCGCCGCACCCCGATCCTCGAGACCCAGTCGCCGCTGCCCGGCGCCCCGCCCCTGTCGCTGAAGCTCGAGGGCCTGCAGCATTCCGGCTCGTTCAAGGCGCGCGGCGCGTTCCACAACCTCCTGACCCGCCCTGCCCCGGCCGCCGGATGCGCCACCGCCTCGGGCGGCAACCATGGCGCGGCGGTCGCGTTCGCGGCCGAGGCGCTCGGCGTGCGCGCGCGCGTGTTCGTGCCCGAGATCTCGACCCCGGCCAAGGTCGCCCGCATCCGGGCCTCAGGCGCGGAGGCGGTGGTCGGCGGCGCCGACTACGCCGAAGCGCAGGCGCGCTGCGACGCCTATGTCGCCGAGAGCGGCGCCCTCAAGATCCACCCTTACGACGCGCCCGCGACCGTCGCCGGCGCGGGCACGGTCGCGCTCGAATGGGAGGACGACCTCGCCCGGCTCGGCCTCCCTGCCCTCGACACCGTCCTCGTCGCGGTCGGCGGCGGCGGCCTCGTCTCGGGCGTCGCCGCCTGGTTTGGCGGCCGCATCAAGGTCGTCGGCGTCGAGCCCGAAGGTTCGCGAGCGCTCGACGCGGCGCTCCAGGCCGGGGCGCCTGTCGACGTCCCGGTCCAGTCGGTCGCCGCCGATTCGCTCGGGGCGCGGCGCGTCGGCGCCCTCAACCTCGCCATCGCGCAGGCGTTTGTGACCAAAATCGTGCTCGTCCCTGACGCGGCGATCCTTGAGGCGCAGCGCCGGCTCTGGCGCGACATCGCAATCGTCGCCGAACCGGGCGGCGCCGCCGCCTTCGCCGCCCTTCTCAGCGGCGCCTACCGGCCGGAAAAGAGCGAGCGGGTCGGCGTCCTCGTCTGCGGCGCCAATGTCGATCTTGCGGCCTTCGCGGCGCTCGGCTGAGGCCGGCAGATTTGGTGTTCTGCAAGACCTGTTCATTTCCGGCGCCCGATGGCCCCATGCTATAGGCGCTTTCCAATTTTTGAGCGGGAGACTCCGGCGATGGGCGCTTTTGTCGATGGCCAGTGGGCAGAGGGCGATTTCCCGCACGACGTGGCGGGCCGCTTCATCAGGCCGGACTCGCCGTTCCGCAACTGGGTGACGGCGGACGGCGCGCCGGGGCCGACCGGCGCCGGCGGCTTTCACGCCGCCGCCGGCCGCTATCACCTGATCGTCTCGCTCGCCTGCCCCTGGGCCCACCGAACGCTGATCTTTCGTAAACTCAAGGGGCTCGAGAGCATGATCTCGCTCTCGGTGGTCCACTGGCTGCTCGCCGAGCGCGGCTGGACCTTCGACCAAGGGCCTGGGGTCATTCCCGATCCGCTGTTCGGCTTCGAGCGGCTCAGCCAGTTCTACCTGAAAGCGCGGCCCGACTTTGGCGGCCGCGTCACGGTGCCGGCGCTCTGGGACAAGGAGTTCGAACACCATCGTCAACAACGAGTCGTCAGAGATCATCCGCATGTTCAATTCAGCCTTCGACAGCTTCGGCGCCGCGGAGGGCGACTATTACCCCAACGATCTGCGGCCCGAGGTCGACGCGCTCAACGCCCGCATCTACTCAACCGTCAACAATGGCGTCTATCGCGCCGGCTTCGCGACCTCGCAGGAAGCCTACGAGGAGGCGTTCCGTCCGCTGTTCGAGACGCTGGACTGGTTGGAGGCGCGGCTTCATGACCGGCGCTTTCTCTGCGGCGAGCGGCTGACCGAAGCCGACTGGCGGCTGTTCACTACCCTCATTCGCTTCGACCCGGTCTATTTCGGCCACTTCAAGTGCAACCTCAAGCGGATCAAGGACTATCGGGCGCTGAGCCGCTATCTTCGCGAGCTCTACCACTGGCCGGGCGTGGCCGAGACGGTCGATCTCTTCCACATCAAGCACCACTATTACGCCAGCCACCGCCGCATCAACCCGACCGGCATCGTGCCGCTCGGGCCGGAGATGGAGCTGTAAGTCCGTTCGCTGAGCTTCGCCGTGACGACGTTGTTTACGGCTCATGGGGGCGCAACGGCTTCTGCCTATTGAAGGCCAACTCCTCGCATTGACCAAGCCGCGTGCGGACCAGCCGGAACTGCGTGTCGTCTGAGCCAAAAGGATTCTTTACGGTGTCGTGACGCTGGTCAATCGGCCCGGGCGCCCAGAGATCCGCTCCGCCAGGGATGCGCATCACCAGAACCTGATCTCCATCCAGGGCAAGATGCGAGACTCTTTCTCCGGGACCCGCGCAGATCGCGCCGCCGAGCAAGGAATCCTTAGGCGTTCCGTCGCCGCATTCCGCGACCCCGGTCAGGGTTTCCTCGCGGCCGCGAAAACGGAAAGCCAGCGAAATCTGATACATATAGGCGGCGTCCCGATCGGGCAGCGACGGCTTGCGAAAATAGGCCTCCACGAGAGCCTTTGCGAAAATCACTTGCTGACGTGGATGAGCCGCCAGATGTGCAGCGTCATATTTGCGACTAAAGCAGGCGAGGGACTCGCCCGTCCCGGAAAGATGGCCAATGACGTGCGCAAGAAATTCGTTGCTGGGGCCGGGGGAGGCCGTTTGGTCCAGTGGTGATAATGCCAGAACGGCGGCGATGGCTGAAGCCCAACGAAGCATCACGGCGCGAAAACTTTCGTGTATTGAAAGCGTATCCATTTTGGGCAACCGAGATTTTAACCCATATCAACTTGGGATAGAGCCGCCAGCGGACGCGCTCTACCTTTCCCCTGGAAATCGACCGGAAATACGCTGCCTACGAAGCCGCCGAGCCGTACTTCAATCTCGTTCGCGGGGCCCTGGGCGACCTTGTTGACGGCAAGCACTTCTTCGACACCGTCGCCGACAACGTCGTCTACGAGGTCCTTTACGACTTCCCCGGTTGGCCTCGCATTGTCCAGGGGCGAGCCGGCCTGATGGCCCAGTTCAGGGGCTATGTCGAGAACATCGCGCTTCAATCCGCCGACAAGCCGATTACTCACAAGACAGAGGGCGGCTGCATCGTTGTCATCGAATATGAAGTCCACGGGACGATCCTCGCGACAGGTGTGAAGTACGACAATCGGTTTTGCTCAGTCATCAAGATCGAAGACCGGAAAATCGTCCACTGGAGAGACTACATGGACTCTCTTGCGGCGTGGAACGCATTGACCGCGCGCGCACGCATTGAAGGCGTGCCTCACAAATAGATTATGCGGATGTCGCATGGCGTCCATTTTTCGCAGCTTAAGCCAGCGGCCCGGCCGGACGCACCGCTCCGACCGCAATGCGGTTCCAGTTGAGGAGCGTTGGCGCGGCGAAGCGGTCGAGCGCGTCGCCGAAATCGCCAAAGCGGCTGAGGAGCGCGGCGATCATCGTCTGGGCCGCGCGCTTCGCGCCGTCGTCGGCCTTGACCGCGAGCCCCAGGCCAAGCTCCGGCAGGGCGGCGCACCAGACCCCCTCGGCCCCCGTCTTGGTAAAGACGCGAGCGCCGAACAGCGCCATGATCTCGGTGTCGAACCGGCCCTCGCCCGCCACCATCGCCGGGTTCGCCGCGACCGCCGCGCGGATTCGCTCAGCCGCCCGGGCGCGCTCAAGCGGCAGCCCCTGCCCCGTCGCGAAGCGGGCAAAGCCATGCGCCAGCGCCCGCAGCGGGAATGGCGTAGGCGGGGATCGAGCAACCGTCGATCGCTCTGTTCTCGGCCCCGAGCGCCACGCTTGTGATGTCGGCGAGCGCCGCCGTCACAGCGCGCTGAACGGCGTGGTCGGGCGACACGTAGCCCGCCGGGTCGATCCCCTCGGCGCAGGCGAGGCAGACGAAGCCGGCGTGTTTGCCCGAACAATTGTTGTGCAGGGCGGACGGCGTTCCGCCTCGACGGGAGAGCGCCCACGCGGCGGTCTCGCTGCTCGGCCAGTGCGCTCCGCATTCGAGCGCTCCCCCGTCGCGTCCGGCCTTCGCCAGCATCGCGGAGGCAGCCGCGACATGCGCGTCCCCGCCCGCGTGCGAGGCGCAGGCGAGCGCGATTTCCGCCTCCGTCAGCCCCAGCCGGTCGGCCGCGCCGCTTTCGACCAGCGGCAGCGCCTGCAGGGCCTTGACCGCCGAGCGCGGATAGATAGGGCGGTCGACGTCGCCGAAGGCGAACGCGATCCGCCCATTCGCGTCGACGACCGCGCCGGCGCCGCGGTGGGCGGACTCGACCCGGTCGCCGCGCAGGACCTCGACGACGATGGGATTGGACATGGGGCGGCTCCGTATTGGCGGCCGTTACCGTCGACCTGCGGCGCATAGCCGCCATCTCCGCTCCGTTCTTGCCACCATCCCGCCGCCTCCGCTACTCAGGCGTAGCGAGCGAGGTTGATATGCGCGTTCGAGACGTGATGACCTATGGGGCAATCGGCCTGCCGGAGACGGCGACGATCGCGGAGGCGGCCGAGACGCTGCTCAAGTCGCGGATCAGCGCGGTGCTCGTCCACGACGCCGACAACGCGCTGGTCGGCGTGCTCAGCGAAGGCGACCTGATGCGCCGCAGCGAAATCGGCGCCGAACGCAAGCGGCCGCGCTGGCTCGAGACGCTGCTCAGCGGCGGCCGGCTCGCCGAATCTTACGCCCATAGCCACGGGCGCAAGATCGGCGAGATCATGACGAGGAAGCTGATCACCGTATCCGAGGACGCCGAACTCGGCGTCGCGGTCGACTTAATGCTGCGACACGGCGTCAAGCGGCTGCCGGTGCTGCGCGGCGAGGCGGTGGTCGGGATCATTTCGCGGTCGGACCTGCTCAAGGCCCTCGTCGCGGCCCTGCCGAAGGCGGACGGGGGCCATCCCGACGCCGAGATCAAGGCGGCGATCGAGGCCGAACTCGACCGGCTCGGCTGGGCGCCGAGGGCGAGCATCCGGGTCGATGTGCGCAACGGCGCCGTCACCTTCGGCGGCGCAATCACCGACGAGCGGCTGCGTTCCGGCCTCCGGGTCATCGCCGAGAATACGGCCGGCGTGACCGAGGTCCACGATCACATGTGCTGGATCGAGCCGAACTCCGGCCTCTACCTGCCGTCGGAGCAGGAAGAGCGGGAGGCGCCGCCGCAAGCATAAGCGGCGACCCGCTCCGGTCGCCGTCATTCAGCGACGCCAGCCGCCGCCACCGGCGCGATGGGCTCCGCCTCTGTAGCCGCCGCCATGATAGCCGCGCGCATAGACGCCGCCGTGGTGGCCGTAGCCCCCGCGGTAGCCATAGCCGTAACGGTGGCCGTAATAGCCGGTGCGGTAGCCATAGCCGCCATAGCCGCCATAGCCGCCATAGCCGCCATAGCCGCCGTAGCCCCGTCCCCGTAGCCGCCGTAATAGCCGCCGGTGTAAACCGGGCCGCCGACTGCGACCCCGCCGTAATAAACTCCGCCGACCGGCGCGACCCCGCCGTAATAGGGGCCCGTCCCGTAGGCGGTGGGCTCGTAGCAGCCGGCAAGCGACAGCCCCAGCCCTGCAACAAGCACAATCGACGCAAGTCGTTTCCCGAACATATCCCGCTCCGTCATCGGTCGGTCGCGATCGGATGGCGCGACGGCGTACAACCGAGTTTAGGCCCTACGCGGACTGGACGCAATTTCGCGTCTCCCCGGTCGCAGGCTTCGTCCGGCATTGGCTCGCTCCGATCCATCCCGCTAGCGCTGGCGCTTGCCGGCCGAAACCGCGGGCCCCTCTGCGTCGCTCCCCTCCCCGGCGTCGAAAAGCGCCCGCAGCCCCTCGCGATAGGACGGATAGGCGGGAGAAAAACCGAGCAACGCCTTGGCCTTGGCGTTCGAGACGCGCTTCTCCTCGGCGTAGAAGCTTGCCGCGAAGGGCGAGAGCGCCGCGGTCTCGAACGGTTCTTCGGGCGGCGGCGGAAGGCCGAGGAGGTCGGCCGCATAGGCGATCACGTCCTGCGGCCGCGCGGGCTCGTCGTCGGCGACGTTCCAGATCTGCCCTTCAAGGCCCTGTGTCAGGATCAGCCCGGCCACTGCGGCGATGTCGTCGACATGGGCGCGGTTGACGACATGGCTGGGTTTGACGATCCGCCGGGCCTCGCCGCGCCGAAGCTTGTCGAGGGCGTTGCGTCCGGGCCCGTAGATGCCCGGCAGGCGCAGGATGTCGGCGGCGATCCCGCGCCCCCTGCCTGCCTCTCTCCAGCGGGCTTCATCGCTAAGACGGGCGAGCCCGCGCTCGGAACGGGTCAGAGTCGCCGCGCTTTCGTCGACCCAGCGTCCGCCATGCTCGCCATAGACGCCGATGGTCGAGAGATAAACGATGCGGGCGAGGTTCGGCGCGGCGGCGATCACGTCCGCCACGGCGTCGAGCGGCCCCTGCCCTCCAGTCGGCGGAATGGACACGACAATCGCTTCGGCGCGGGTCAGCGCCGCCTGGAGCCCGGGATCGGCCCGCATCCCGTCGAAGACGAAAGCCTCGACGCCGGCTTCACGCAACGCGGCCACGCGCTCCTGCGAGCGCGACGTGCCGCTCGGCTCGAGCGACGGCGCCCGCCGGATCAGCGCCTCGGCGCAATAGCCGAGGCCGAGGAAAAGCACGTTGAGGCCCATCGCGCGCTTATGACGGAAGTCGCGGGACAGATGAAGGCGCGGCGCGAAGTTCGGCCGGGAATCCTGTCGACGCTTCAGTTCGGACCTCGAACATTTGGCCCGCTCCGCCGCCCCACGTTCCCCACTTGGCCCTTGCGCAATTCCTTTTGGCAAGGCCAATATCCCGGCCGGGCGCGGCGCGCGGGGGAAGACATCATGCTCGGGACGGATTACATCCTGCAGTCGCTGCTGGCGGATGGCGTTGATTATCTTTTTCTCGTTCCGGGTGGCTTGGTCGATCCGTTTCTGCCGGCCATCGGGCGCGCGACTGGGCTTCATCCTGTCGTTGCAGCCCAGGAGGGCGGCGCGGCCTTCATGGCCGATGGCTATGCGCGCGCGAGCGGCAAGTTCGGGGCGGCGCTCTGCATAGGAGGCCCGGGCGCAACCAACGCCGTCACCGCGCTTTCGGCCGCCTTCACCGACGAGTCGCCGGTCCTGCTGCTGACCGGAGAGGTTTCCAACTACATGCAGGGCGTCGGCCTGTTCCAGGACGCGACGGCCGGCACCTATGACGACAGCCGGACTTTGGCGCCGGTCACGGCCAAATCCTACAGCGTTCCGGACGTCAGGCTTCTGCCGCACAGCTTGCGCAAGGTGGTCAGGCGCATGTTCGACGGCGCGCGCTCGCCCGTGCATCTCAGCGTCTCGCACGACGTCCAGACCGGAGATGTGGCGGTCGAGCCCGAGGCGCTCGCCGGCGATATTCTCGCCTCCGAGCCGCTCGACCATCGGGCCGCCGCAAACCTTTGGCGGCTGCTCGGCGGCGTGGATTTCGCCCCGCGTGTGGCGATGCTGGTCGGCGGCGGGATCATCGCGGACGAGGCGTCGGCGGCGCTCGTCGAGGCCGCCGAGCGCTTCCACATCCCGGTCGCGACGACCGAGCACGCCAAGGGACACTTTCCCGAGGATCATCCGCTTTCGCTCGGCGTCTTCGGCTACGCCGGGACCCGCCATGCGACCGAGGCGCTGCTCGACGAACGTCTCGACCTTCTGATCGTGATCGGGGCGACCCTCAACCTGCGCAATTCGATGTATTGGACGGCGCAGCTCAAGCCGAAGTTGGGCGCGCTGACGGTGAACATTTCGCCCCTTCAGGTCGGTCGCTGGCTCAAGCGCGAAAGCTTCGTCGGCGGTCATGGCGGCGCGTTCGCAAAGTGGCTCGCCGCCGCGCGCGAAGACGAGGCCGCGCCGCTCGCGAAGGGGATCGCGGCGCGGCGCGAGTGGCTGTCCGCCGTGCGGGCCAAGCCGCGCACTTACGACGCCGAAAACACCGCCAGCGACCAGACGCCGATCCATCCCGCGCGCATGGTGGCGGAAGCGCGAAAGGTCATGCCGCGCGAGACGATCGCGCTCGTCGACAGCGGCGCTCACCGCGCCTTCGCCGCCCACTATTGGGACAGCTTTGGGCCGCGGCAGTTTCTGACCGCCTCGACGCTCGGCCCGATGGGCTGGGCGATCGCCGCGGGGATCGGGGCGAAGGCGGCGCGGCCGGACGCGCCGGTGCTCGTCTTCACCGGCGACGGATGCATGCGCATGCACGGGATGGAGGTGCAGAGCGCGGCGCGCGCCGGGCTGCCCGTGATCTATCTCGTCAGCAACAACCAGGCGCTCGGCAACGTCTGGCTCAGGGCGCGGACGGAGGGCCCGACGCCGACGCGGCTCACCGAAGCGCCCGACCAGGACTGGGCGGCCTTCGCCCGCGCGCTCGGCGCGGAAGGCACGACCGTGCGGAAGGCCGAGGATCTCGCCCCCGCGCTCACGAAGGCGCTCGACGCGAACAAGACGTTCGTCATCGATGTGAAGACGGACAAGACGGCTGGGACGCCGATCGAGCCTTTTGTGGAGAGCAAGGCGCACTGGTCGTTTCACGCTTGAGGGGGCGAAACGATGGCGAGCCTGCCCGATCCGACGGCGACCCTCACGGGAGAGGCGCGAGCGATCTACCAGGACATTCTCGCGCGGCGCGAGGCCAAAGGGGTCCACCACCTCGGCCCCTATGTTCCGCTCCTCAACCATCCCGAACTCGCCCAACTCATCGAACGGCTGGGCTATTTCTACAAGTACGAGTCCGCGCTCCCGCGAGAGGTTTATCAGTTCATCGTGCTGACGATCGCCAAACGCTCCGGCGTCGCGTTCGTCTGGGAGGATCACGTGGCGGCGGCGCGATCAGCCGGCCTCGACGAGAGCGTGATCCATTCCATCGCAGCGGGAGCGGAGAGCTTCCCTGCGCCTTTCGGCGTCGTGGCCGAAACGATCGGCGTCGCGTTCGCCTACCGCTCAATTCCCACGGCGCTCCAGGCGAGCGTCATCGAGAGTTTCGGCGTTCAGGGGCTGATCGAGATCGTCACGCTCTGCGGCTTCTACACGCTGACCGCCATGGTCAACGTCTGTTTCGACGTTCCCTTGCCACAAGGGCGCAATTTTTGAGATGAGCGTGCTCCCGTCGTGATCGCGGGCGCGGTCGGGACCGCGGTGCTCGGCTCGGCTTTTGGCGGCCGATCAACTCCACCCCGCTCGTCGCAGCGCGTTGAACGCCCGACCCGCGCACGCCTTTGCGTTTCGCTTGATTGCCTCGGCTTGCGGCGCCTGGCCCTACTCCGCCGGAGCCGCGCTGTGTGACCGCAATCACAGCCGGATTTACCATAGTTAAGATAGCGTTAAGTGGCCATCAGGGAGGGCGACTTCCGTCGCCGGTCGTCATGCGCAAGGCGACAACCGGGTTGTCCTGGGAGGTGTCCGGCGGCGACCACGAGACGCGAAGGCTCGTCGCTTGGCTCTGCTTCAGCGGTGTGGCGGTCGTGGTGGTCTGCTGCGTCGGCGCGTTCGCGCTGCTGTCCGGGTCGAGCGCGCCGCGCCTTTCCACAGCCGTCATCCCGCCTCTGGGCTCGGCTCCGCCGTTATCGGCGTCAGGCCCGACGACGCCTGGCGAGCCAGCCTCGGCGCCCCCTCCGGACATGTCCGCCCCGAGTGTTGTGCAAGAGCCTAACGTCGAAGCCCCGCCGAAAACCGTTCCGCCGCGCACGAAGCGCGACGTCGCCCGCCTCGAGACCGCGCCCTCGCCACCGCGTCTGCTTGTGCCCCTCCCGCCGGCCCGGTCCGGCCCGGACGTCGGCGACGCCTTCGCTCGCGCCGCGGCGCATAGCCCTTTGACGGCCGTCTACGACATCTCGGCGCATATCGTCTATCTTCCGGACGGGACGCGGCTCGAAGCCCACTCGGGGCTGGGCCTCCTCCTGGACGACCCGCGCTCGGTGACCGAAGTCGACCGCGGCGTCACGCCGCCGCACCTCTATGAGCTCACGCCACGCGAGGAGATCTTCCACGGAGTCCAGGCGCTGCGTCTGAACCCCATTGGCGAGGGCGACATGTTCGGCCGCAACGGGCTGCTGGCGCACTCCTACATGCTCGGACCGAGAGGGGACTCGAACGGGTGCGTATCGTTCAAGGACTATGACGCCTTCCTCAAGGCGTATCAGGCCGGGCAGGTGAAGCGCCTGGCTGTCGTCGCGCGCCTCAATTGAAGACCACGCGGGGCCCGCGGAAGACGACGACCATCAAAGGACTCTCCGGCCGGAAAAGATGCTCGCCCGGCCCCACCCGAACGCTCGGCGCTCCTGTTGGCCGCGTCGCCATACCGGATGGCGGCTCAGTCAGCCCCGGTCGCCTTCGGCGGTTATGCAACGCCGGAGGCGCCCGGCGGCGACGTTATTCGCCTTTAACTTCGATAGTCTTCACCGGCTTCTGCGCTTCCGCAGTCTTCGGCAGCGTGACAGTCAGGACGCCCTTCTTGAAGCTCGCCGCGATTCTTTCCGCATCGACGCCCTCAGGAAGCCGCAAAACTCGCTCGAACGAGCCGAACCGGCGCTCGCGCAGATGGAAGTCGGGCTTCTTCTCGTCCTTCTCCTCGTTCTTCTCGCCCTTGATGGTTAGCACGTCTCCCGAGATCGTCACGGCGACGTCCTTCTCATCCATGCCCGGCAACTCCGCGTGGACCTCAAACGCGTCGGGGCGTTCGACAAAGTCCACCGCGGGGACGGCCATCCAGGACTCGGGCGACCAGAACGGCTCAAGATCGAACGACGGGCGGCGGAACGGCAGTTTCAGCGGATTCATCGTGAAGTCCTCGAACAGACGGTCGACCTCCCGGCGCAGGCTCTCGAATGGACGCCACATCTGCATCTGCATCGTCGGCGGCGCTCCCGGCTTCGTTTCGGTCGTGACAGGAACCTTGGTTTCAACTTTCGCCATCGAACCCTCCACTGTTGGCTGGCTCTCAGCCTTCGATCCCACGATAGGCCCCTTCGGCGGGCCGCGCATTGACCCTGAGCAAATCGCCAGCGTCGGGTCGTGCTAAATTATCAAGTTTGCCGCTCGGCGACGCGCCGACCCGTTTGACTTGGATTCGGGTCCTTGGCCACTGACGCCGCGCGAAGATCAGCGCCTGGCCGAGCGGCGCAAGCTCCGCATCGCCGCCCTCGCCGTCGAGCCGCCTCAGCGCGTCAAGGATGTCGCTGACCGCGACCCGAGCCCCGTTCGCAAGTTGACGGAGGTGCGGCGCGTTCTCGACGGCATGAGCGTCTGACGCCCACGCCGCGAGAATCGCGCGCCGCTCCGCCGCCGGCATGTCGGCCCGCGCCAGGACATCGCTTGGATGATCGAATAAAGGGACGGGCGCGGCAAGAAAGTCCCGCGTTGGCGCCGCGCGTTCAATTCCAGACTTCGCGTTCATGACGTTGTCGCCCTTCATCGTGTCGTCAACCGGCTCGATCCGGCTCCTGGACGAAGTGGCCGTCGATGCGTCCGGCGCATCCGGACTGCCCACTCTCAAAGCCACATTGTCCGCGAGCAACGTGGATACGAGTTGGACCGGGCCGTCGGGCCCAGCGCTGAAGCGACGTGGGTTGGCGCCGGCGCGGATTCAAGACCGGCGCACATGAGCTGAATCCGCGTGAGGCCGTTCACCCCTCTTGACGCTCGGCCGCCGCCTTCCCACGTCTTACAGCACCGCAGCGGGAGTATGACCGCTCGCCTCCGACGGTCGAGACGCGAAATGGGCCGGCCTCGGGGAGCGTCGGGCGCCTCCCGTTGCGAACAGGGAAGGAGGCAACCATCATGGCGTTATTTTCAGATCCATTCGACGCGCTCGCCAGTTTTCAGCAGGCGCTCGACACTTTCCGGGCGAGCGACTGGTTGGCGGCCGGTCCCAGCGGCGGCGGGGCCTATCCGCCGATGAACGTGTTCCGCAAAGGCGACGACTACATCATCATCGCCGAGATCCCCGGGGTGAAGAAAGCCGATCTCGAGCTGCAGGTGAAGGGCCGCACGCTGCGACTTACCGGCCAGAAAGCCGTCGGGTTTCCCGACAAGGCGGCAGTGCACCGGCGCGAACGGCTCGCCGGCCGGTTTGATCGCGCTCTGACGATGCCGGTCGAGATCGACCCGGAGGGCGTCAAGGCGGAATATCGAGACGGCGTCCTTACGCTCTATCTGCCCCGGGCGGAGAGCGAAAAGCCTCGCACGATCAAGATCGGCTGAGAGGGACGACCGATGACCAAGAACGCAAACGACAAGGGGACGACCATGGCTGAGAACAAGGAAATGTCGGTCCGCGAGAAGAAGGAACTCGTCGGCAAGGAGGAGAAGACGGTTCCCGGACGCACCTTCATTCCGTATGCGGACATCTATGAAACCGACGACGCGTTGGCGGTCGTCATGGAGATGCCGGGCGTCGAAAAAGAGGATCTCGATGTCGGGCTCGAGAACGATGTGCTGAGAGTCAACGGCCGCATCGACTTCTCCAAGTACAAGGACATGGAGCCGGTCTATGCGGAATATAACGTTGGCCACTATGCGCGCTCGTTCGCGCTGTCCAACACGATCGATCAGGAGAAGATCAGCGCCAACCTCGAGGACGGCGTGCTGACGCTGACCCTGCCGAAGGCGAAGCACGCGCAGCCGCGGAGGATCGCCATCGGGTGACGGCGCGCGCGGCTTTGCGGCGATGACATGCGGGCCGGGACGCGTCGCCGCCCCGGCTTCGAGCACGACATTTCAGGACTTGGTCTTGCCGGGCGGGAACAAGCCGACGCGCGAGCCGGGCTCGAGTTGGACGGCAATGTCACCGGCGTCACTGGCCGCGACGCCGGTCTTGCTCTTGGGTTTGCCCTCGTCGTCGATCTCGAAGGCTTCGAGGCCCTTCAGCGCCCCGAGTTTCACCGTCACCTTCGCGCCCTCCGGGGAGGGATTGCCGATGATGAAATTGCCGTTGGACGTCTGCTCGACATAGGCGAGCCCTTCCTCGCTTCGCAGCAAAGTGGCGTCGCCGGCCTTCAGGATCGTTCCGCCGCCGAGATAGAGGGCGCGGGGCTGAGGTCCCTTCATCCGGACCAGCGCCTGCAGGGCGTCGGTTTCCAGGCCAGTCGCCGAATGGACTCCTGGCTGGTAGGACGCCGAGCAGAGATCGGCGCCGTCGGCGGTTGCGATCCGAAGAAGCGCGAATCCCTGATCGACGCCGCCTTCCTGCGTCGCGGTCCTGACGAATCCGTCACCAGCGCCGGAGAAATCGAGGACGTTGCCGTACACGGTCGAAGAGGCTCCGTCGCGGCGCTCGATCAGGGTTGGAGCCGTCGGATTGACGGGCTTCCCGTTCGGCAGCGCATCGGCGTAGATTCCACCCAATCCGAGGATCGGCTGGGTCGAGGCGCCCCCGACGGCCGTCAGCCGGGCGGCGTGTGAGCCCTGATCGAAGGCGACCGACCACGATCCGTTGGTCGGCGCGGCCTGCCGCACCTCGGTGAAGGCGTTGTAGCCGTTCGGGACCGGGTCTGGGAAAGGCGAAACGGCGAAAGGAAGATTGGACGAAGGCGCGCCGCGAATGTGCCAGGCCAGGTCATAGCGATGCGACGTGTTGGAGGAGGCTGCGAACAGGTCGGCGAGATAGTCGCCCGTGAGACAGATGGCCCGGTCCAGCTTGACGCCTGGATAGGCGGAATCGGACCACGCGCGCTCGACGCCAACGGTCTCGGCCGGACCGTAGACGCTCTGGTCGGCGCGCAACTGCTGATCCTTCGGAACAAAACGTTTGACGACATGCTCACTCTGTTCGTCCACGGTCATCGTGTTGTCGCTCAACGTCGTCCAGTGCCATTTCTCGTCGAGCGGATTGTTATAGGGAAATTGCACGCCAGGACTTGGCATCAGGATGTCGTCTAGCGCCCACAGATCGATGTGCAGTTTGTCGGCGTGCCCATGCGACGCCAACGGACCATAGGAGAGCGTCAGGCTCACCAGACCCGAGCCGTTCGCCGCCTTCGTCCGCAGTACGCCAAACCCCACCTCCGGAAAGTTCACGCTCGGGGAGGTCGATCGTCGGCCTTCTTCGCGCGTGTCGATGTCGTAGCGAAGCGGCGGCGGCGCGCTCGGCAGCCACGAATGAACCAGGGGGCGGAAGTTCGCTTCCGAGCCTCGGCTCCCTGGTCCGGCGTCCCCGGAATCGGTCAGCGCGAGGTACCTGGGATCACGGTATCGCTTGTACCCATATTGATAGAGTACAGGATAATAGAGTGAGTGCAGCCACAGTCTTCTGGAATCGTTTTCACCCGGGACGCTCATATCCGGATAGGCAAGCAATAGAGGAAAATCGAACACATATTTCAAGATGCTGTCATTGTAGTGATAGAGATCGAGTCCATGGCGCCACGCCGCCTCGGCTGCGTTGACCATCGCAGCGAGCGCGTAGAGAGAGTAACCGGGCGTACCTTCGACCCACATGCCTCCAGTAATCGCCGGCGGCGCGAAATGGACCGTGAGCAGTCCGCGGCTGGGATGATCAGCGGTCGCGGCGACCCAGTCTTTCGGCGGCGGGAACTCTGTGTAATGAGCCCGATCCGATTTGCTGAGCGTCGTGAACGTCCCGTATAGCGCTGCATTGACAAGCTCGCGGTCGTCGGTGGCGTAGCCGGCGAGCAGAACGGCCGTCGAACCGATCGCGCCCCGATTATTGATCTGACTGGCGAAGGTGTCGCCCGGGTCCCTTTCATAAAACTGCGGATAAAGAATCACCCAGGCGAGCGGCTGGATCAGGTCATCGTGTATCTGCTTCCGATCCGAGGGAGACAGCGCCGGCGAATTGTAGATAAGGTCGTAGCCGCGCGCGATCGACTCGAGGTTGATCGAGTCTTCCAGCATATTGCCGCCCAATCCTCTGCTATAGCGATATTGGATCGCCTTCGAGGGTCCATAGCGAGGCAGATTCGAATAGGCGATAAGAAGGTCGCGCGCGTACTTTGCGTACTTCTCGTCACCCGTCAGAGCGTACAGCATCCCGAGGGATTCGATCCCCACCGAATCGCGTCCCAGAAACCAGGAAAACTTGCGAACCGGGTCCGGCGTTGGGGGCCGTCCTGGAAAGTCGGGAAAATAATCGCCGGGATAGAGCCAAGCGCCGTCTGGGCCCTTCTGGGGCGGAGGCACGTCGACCGGCTTGCCGATCCGATTATCCATCGTCTTCTGGAGTTCGGCCAGAGCCTGCCGCAGCCCCGGACTGGTCTTTAACATCCCCTTGAGGTTTCGGATGTCCTCCTCGTCCCAGATCGTGTTGGGATGGCCGGTGTCCACGCGCGGCTCGCCGAACACTTCGACGTTCCGATGCGGCGCGTCGGCGACGGTGGGGGCGATATTGTTCGGATTGGTCGAGACGGCGGCAAGGGACGGCGTTGCTCCATCCCCGGCGTGGGCGCGAGCGAGGCCCGAGATCGCAGCGAGCGCGGCGACGAGCGTCCAACAAGTCGTCAGCTTCATCATTGAGTCCCATTTCGCCGCAGGCGCATAGGGCCCGCTTGATCTCGCCCGCCCTGCCCTTTCGCTCTTCAAGCTGTCAGGATTGACGTGTTTCGGAACTGCGGGCTTTGCGCTCACGCTCACCTCGATTTCATGGCTTTTTTCAGCCGCCCGTTATTTCGCGCCCTGACCGGCACGGTCGATCGGCTGCAAGCAAAGCCCTTCTTTGGCGGGCGCGGCTCATGCGCCATAGCCAGCGGCGCGCGCCGTGACGAAATCGGCCGCGTTGCGGGCGATGACGCCGAAACCGCTCACGAGTTGCTGCAGCGGCGACTTGCGCGCTTCCCACTTGACTTCGTATAGCCGCGCGCTGTCACGGGCGCGAAACAAGAGTTCGTCGCCCGCGACGATTTCGTCGACCAGGCCGAGCGCAAGCGCTTCGCTGGCGAGCCAATGATCGCCGTCGGCGACCCGGTCGATGTCGGCCTGCGGCCGGCGCTCAGCGACATGCGCCTTGAACGCGGCGTGGATCGCGTCGAGTTTGCCGCGAAAATGCTCGCGCCCCGACGGCGTGGGCTCGCCAAGCAGCGTAATCGTCCGCTTGAATTCGCCCGCGGTGATGTCCTCGTAGTCGATGTCATTCTTCTTGAGCAGCCGGTGCAGGTTCGGCGCGGGCGCGACGACGCCGATCGAACCGACGACGGCGAAGGGCGCGGCGACAATGCGGTCGGCGGCGCAAGCCATCATGTAACCGCCGCTCGCGGCGACCTGGTCGACCGAGGCGGTCACCGCGATGTTTTGCCCGCGCAGCCGAAGGATCTCGGCTGCGGCAAGGCCGTAGCCGGTCACCGTGCCGCCGCCGCTGTCGATCCGCACGACGACCTCGTCGGCGCCCGGCCGCGCGACCGTCAGCACCGCATCGATCTCGCGCCCGAGGCTCTTGACCGCGGTGGCGCGCAGGTCGCCCTTGAAGCCGAGCACGAAAATGCGCTTGGCCACCGGCTCGCTTCGACGCGCTTTGGCCTGTTTCTTGCGCGCCTTGATGAGCGCCTTCCGCTCCTTCCGATCAAGGAACTCGGCGTTGAACGCGTCTCGCATGGCGTCGTAGCGGTCATTGATCGACTTGATCCGGATTTCCCGGTCCCTCGGCCCGTCGGAGGAGCGGACGAGGCGGACGATCAGCACGGCGAGCCCGCCGACGGCGGCGACGACGATGATCGCCTTGATGACGAAGGCGGCGATCTCGAGCCAGAAGGACATGCAGCGCTCCGCAATGGCGAAAGGACGGATATAGGTCGAGATCGGGCTTTTTCACCGCCGCAGGCGGGTTGGCAAGGGGTGGGTCAGGGCCCGACGCCGCCTTTGCCGGAGAGCCAGTCGGCGAGCGCGGCCAGGATCGGCCGCTGACCCTTCACGATCTTGGACGAAGCCGCCTCGAGATTGAACCACGCCGCCCGGTCCGCTTCCGGGAATTCCGCGGTCTTGCCGGAGCGGGGCGGCCACTCCATCGCGAAAACGTTGCTTTGCAGCGACGCGGGGTCGAAATCGCCCTCCGAGGCGAAAGCGGCGACGACCTTTCCGCTGGGCTGTCGGAACCTCCCGAGGTCGATCAACGCGCCCTGGACAGCGGCCCCGGTCTCCTCCTCGAATTCCCGTTTCGCGGCGACGGCAGGTTCCTCGCCGCTCTCCATCTCGCCTTTCGGAATCGACCACGCGCCGTCGTCCTTCTTTGCCCAGAACGGGCCGCCGGGATGGACAAGCAGGATCTCGACGCCATTTTGGCGTCTGCGGAAGAGGAGAATGCCGGCGCTGGACTTGGGCATGGGCGGCGTGTGCAGGAATTCACCACAATCGAGACGAACGTGACAGAGCTTTCGGATTTGCGCCTTTGCGGGGAAACACGCGACGAGGCGTTCGTGTCCGGCCAATTCCGCAATTTATCGATGAGCTGGCCGTCGGACTCGTCACCGGTGCATGGGTCCCTGAGAAGACACCCGTTGAACGCAAATATCGGATGTGGTTTGCTCGCAAAGCGACAATAGACCTGTCGGAACAGAGAGGCATATTCTCGTCAGTAAAAGGGAGGATAACATGGCTTGGTTTCTGGTACGATTTCAATTCAGCAGCGGGTCTGCGAAGGCGATGATCGAAAATCCGCATGATCGTACAGGTCCTGCCAAAGCCCTAGTGGAGAGTTTCGGCGGCAAGCTGCACCACTATTTCTTTTCGTTTGGTGAGTATGATGGGGTTGGCATAGCGGAGTTTCCTGACAATAAGTCGGCGGTTGCGTTTTCACTTAAAGCTGCTTCGACGAGCGCCTTCTCGAAATTCGATACAACGGTTCTCATGCCGGCGAACGAAGCGGAAGCAGCAATGAAACAAGCTCAGGAAACAAAGACGACCTACAGGCCGCCGAATATTTAGCATATTCATCTAGTGATACATATGAGCCCCCGGCCAGTGAGAGTGACTGGTCGGGGATCCAGCTTCGCGGTCAAAAAGCCTGCTGCAAAGCCAAACGCAGAGGACGATCACGCGCTTCGCTACGTCGGCTCGAGTTCAAAGCGAGTTCGGCTTTGGAGGGGAATCGAAAAAGGCGCCGCAACCGTCTGAAAAGGCTCAAAACCGACTCTGGAAATGGCGGCTGTCTTCCAGAAGGCGCAACCCCGAACTGTCCGCCCTGCCCGGCTACTCCCGGAACGGCGTCACCAGGAGTCCGCCCGCTTCGGCCGGGGCGTTCGGCCCGCGCGGCAGGCGGAGGCGCGAACGGTCGCCGAGATTGCGGGCGTAGATGTCGGCGTAGGTCCCGGCCGCCGCGAGCACCCGCTTAAGCCAGTCGTCCGGCAAACCGAGGTCCGCCCCCTTGACGGCGGCGCTTTCCGCTCCCCCCGCCGTCCAAGGCCCAGACGGCAGTTCCGCCCGCACGAGCGCCACGAGCGTCCAGGCGACGATCGCCGCCCATTGCGGGTCGCTTGCCGGGGTCACGGCGAAGACCGCGAAGGTCGCGAGCGGCTCGGGCAGGATACGGCTCCTTGCGCCTTTGCCATCGCCTGAAAGCCGTGCAACGGCGAGGTCGCCGGTCTCGCCGACTTCGCCATCGCATTTGCGCGCCCGATAGGCGTCGTCCATCTCGCCGTATTCGGTGTAGGGCATGCGGGTGAAGTCGAGCCGGTGCGCCGCCATCCAGGCCTCGAGGCTGCGGTGCGCGCTGGAGCCCTGGTAGAAGCAGACTGACTTGCCGGCGAGACCGGCAAGGCTCTTGACGCCCGAGTTCCTCGGGAACCATCGCCGCCGTCGAGACGAACACGATCGGCGGCCCGAGGACGGTCCGACTCCCAAGCCGCTGATCGAGAATTTCCGAGCCGCCGAGGAAGGCGAGGTCGTCCGCCCCGTCGCGGATGCGTTCGAAGGCCGTGTCGGAATCGTACGGATGAAATTCGATCCGTCCTTCCGGCCCAAGCAGCGCGGCCCCGACCGCCCGGCAGAGGTCGAGGAAAAGGCCGGAGGCGCGGCCGGCGGAAGACTGGCCGAGGAGCCCAGGACGCGAGACGCCGCCGCAGCGGATGACGCTGTCCGCCTTGATGCGATCCACGACCGGCCCGGCGCAGACGACCCAAGGCCGCGCGAACACAATCGCCAGCGCCGCGGCGGCCAGAAAGCGCCGGCTCAATTGTAGTCCGGCAAGGTCGCGGGCAAGGAGTTGAACCCGTCAGGGATCACGTTGGGGATGTTCTGGCGAACGTTTTCCGGTGTGACCCCGATCGCGGCGCAGCCCTTGCCGCCATAGTGCGGGAAGGTCTCGACAACGTCGCTCGGGATCAGCGCGAGCGAGGCCGGCAGCGGCGGCAGGGCGCCGGTCACGCGCGCCTTGTCGAAGCCCGAAAGCAGGCTGTCGGCGATCGGCGACGGCGTGTCGCGCGGGCCGAGAAATTTCTGCTCGAAGCCCTTGGGGGCGAAGGCGTTGAACCGCGGCGAATTGCCGTCCGCCAGCGCCTGCTTCTCGTCGGGCAGGCTCGAGAGCGGCGGCAGGCCGAACAGCGCATTGATCGTCTCGATGACCGCGTTGTGATCGCCCTCGGCGTGCGACACCGCATGCGCCCGCGCATAGGGCGAAATCAGGATGAGGGGGATGCGGACGCCGCGCGCCAGCGGCAGGCCGTCGGGACCGTAGCTCAGGATGCGCGGCGGGACGTGATCGTAGAGGCCGTCCGACTCGTCGTAGGTGATGATGATCGCGCTTTCTTCCCAAAGCTTCGGGTTGCCCGCAATCGCATTGATCGCGCGGGCGGCCATCGCCTCGGTCAACTGACTGTCGGAATAGGCCGGATGGTCGTCGTCTCCCGACTTGACCCTGGCGATCTTGGCAAGCTCGTCCGGCGTCAGGCCCTTCGGATCGGGATAATTCGGGTTCTGGATGACGGCGCTCTCTTTCGGGTAGTTGAGGTTGTAATAGCCGCCGCGGAGGGTGAACACCCCGCCGGTTTCCGGCAGCGCCCCGTTGGCGAGGTCGGCGAAGAAGTCGCCCTCGCCGCGCAGGTTCATCCGCTCGACCGAATTGTTGGCGATGTAGCCGAAATATTGCGCGCCGTTGTGGTGGCTGACATAGGCCTGGTGCGAGACGACGAGACCCGTGTCCGTCGGTTCGCGGTCGTAGCCGTTCTGGTACCAGCGCCAGTCGACCGGCGTCCGGCCGCCGGCTGCGATGGCGGGGATGTCCTTCTGGACGTCGGCCAAGTCGAAGCCCGGGTTGCGGTCCCATTGCGTGAAGAGATTGATCCAGCCGCCCATCATCGTCAGCGGCAATGAGGCGAAGGTCAGGTTCGAGGCGGTGTTGCGCCGGAGTCCAGTCCTCGTGCGGCGCCGTCGGCTGACGCCCGGCGACCGTGTCGTCGAACGCCGAGCCCCACCACGGTTGCGGATCATTGACCAGCGGCGGCCCCTGCGTCGTCGCCGAGCCGGTGTAGGTTATGCCGTTGATCGTGCCGGAGATGGCGCCGGTGAAGCCGGTCTCGGCCGGCTGGTTCGTCAGGCTCGGGTGTTTCACCCACTGCGTCTCGCCGGCCTGCCCGGCCAGAATCGCAATCGCGTTCGGTGTCGAAGGCGTGTCTTCGGTGGCGAAATTGTTGTCGAAGATCGTGAAGCGGCTGGCGTAGCGCCAGAAGAACGGGATCGTGTCGCAGTCCATGTGCGCCATCACGAGGCGGGCGAACTGCGTCCCCATTTTTTCGCCCTTGTCGCCGAAGGCCGCGTATTTCCGGTACTCGACCTCGGCGAACCTGTCCATTTTGGCCCGCGGGACGCCGTCTTTCATCTCGACGTCGAGCTTGGCCGCGAGCCCTTTGTGCGAGTGGTCGGTCGAAGTCCTTGAACGAGGCGTTCTGAGCCGGGCCGACCAGGAACGGCTGGACCGTCACCGTCCGGCCGGTGACGCTATCGACGTAGGTCTGAGTGAAGCCGGGCGTGTCGGCCGGCGCGCGTGGCTTTTCGCCGTCCGAATAGAGGCCGTCGACGCCGGGAAACGCGCCGTATTCGTGGTCGAACGAGCGGTTCTCGTTGAAGATGACGAAGACGTATTTGACCTTTTTGCGCAGCGCCGCGATGTCGTCGGCCGACCAGTCCGTCCCCGACCAGCGCGGATCGCTGTCGGCGACAAAAAACGGCGCGACATCCGTCTGCGGATCGGGCTGCGTCGTCACCAGCGGCCGGGAATCGGCGGCGAGCGCCGACTGAGCGAGGGTGGCGACGGCGACCAGCGCCGCCGCGCTGCAAAGGACGAATTTCATCGGAAAGCCCAGCGTTCCAGGTGTCTTTGCCGGCGAGGCTTACAAGCGGACGCTGTCACAGTCGAGCGCGGCGGACTTGTGTACAGATGGCGAAGCGGCGCGAAATTTTCGCTTGGCGCTTTGTCAGTTTGGTCGGCGGACGGCCGGAGGCGAGCCGGAGCGAACGTTTGCGACGGCCCGTCAAGGGAAGGAATGCGCAAGTTGGGGTCATTCCCGAACGGCTTGGCGAACGGGTCAAATCGGCCTGTTTGCTGTCGTTCTTGCCGCAGCTACCTTGCGTTAATGGGAAATCGGTCGACGTCTGACTGTCTTCCTCGGCTTAAGTCTCCGGCGCTTCCGCCGAGGCTTCGCTCAGCGAACCGACGGCGCTGAGTGTGTCGCTATCGATCGTCGGCCCATCCACGATGCGAGTGAGCAGATCGGCCTGTCGCGGCTCCAGAGCGACCAGCCGGGTGAGCACGCGCAAAAGGGCGAGAAGTTCGGTCGTGTATTCGGCAGGCCAGACCGTTGGCTGAATCTCGCTTAGCTTTGAATGCGGGCGCCTGTCCCCCATCGGCGGCTTGGAACGGTTCTGGCGGCGATAGCTCCACCACTGGCTCAACACGTTCTTGCCCGATACTTCGTATGCCCACACCTCAGGGGAAACGTTGGCGATAAAACCCGCGCCAATCTTAAGCTTCCGCGAGACGGCGTCGTAATCCAACTCATTAGGCATGGCGGCCAAAGTGTCGGGCAGCGCACCGCCAGCCGGAATCGTCGGCTCATCATTATCGACACGCGGCGGTCCGGGCGGCCGGCCCTCGCTGAAACGCTCGCCAAAAGTGTGCAGCCAGACCACCTCACGGCCTAGCTCGACGGCTTCGTCGAACAGAGCGCGCTCGCGCGGTGATTGGAATGCGCAGGCCCGGCTGCTTCAGGTTGGCGTGAAATCGTTCAGTATAAGCCGGCGCGGCGGCGACGGCGGCGACATAGGCGAATAGGTCCGAACCGGTGACCGGACGACCGTAAGCGGTGGACAATTCAGTCAGCAGGGCAACAGGTATATTTGGCTCGGTCGCGGCTTTATCCGCCCAGAGCGGGAACACTCGGCCGCCGACGGCCATGGTAGTGGTGAAGATCGGGAATCAGCCCAGCTACCGTAAGTGCCGGACCATTTGTCGGCGTTCGATCATGAGGGGCCGTAAGGTAAACCTGCTTTCCCGAGGCGACCTTCCACAGATTTGGGTTCGGTTGATTTATCAGGCGCGCGTCGGGAATAATCCACTGCCGATCAAACGACCGAAAAGTGTATCGAATTGGCGCAATGACTTCGGCCTTGTCGTTCGCCACCGAATAAGTGCGATTGGGTGAACCAACAAGTTGCTCCTTGACGTCTTTGTCGATGTGCTTGTCACCGGGTTTCCCATCCCGCAGATGCGGATGGAAAAGTGTTGCTTTTGCTGCGTCGTTCGGCTCATCCCTTAACCGGTTCCATCGCCTCCCGAGGGATTCTGCGTCTGGAGCGATCACCCACGTGCGGCCGGTCATCACGCCCGAACCGTTGTATTTGAACAAATCCTCGAGCGCCGGATAGCTGACCCAGACGGCCGCGCCGGCCGGCAGGAATGGCGCCCGCCACTCTGGCGGCGCCTCGACCCAAGCCCCGTCATCGATCGTAATGCCGGCCAATTCCTGAAATTTCAGTTCTCGGGAGCCCTCGGACAATTCCCGGAAGCGAACCGTGGCAGGCTGCTCGTTTATCTCTGCCGATCGGCGAAGCGCCAACACAATGCAGACGGGCTGCTGCACAGCCTGAAAGATCCGGCTGCCGACGGGTGGCTGATGTCCTTCCGGCGTGCAATCCACCACGAAAATCTCATCCGCTTCCCGCCGCAAGTCGGCGCGCATCTTCTGAAAGCCGGGACCGTTCAAAAATCCCGCGACAGTGATGAAGCAAATGGCGCCTCTCCCCTCGGTCCATTTAACCTCGCTCTTGTCGGTCCCGCCGCGATACGGGTCGCCCCCGAACACCTTCCAGGCGGCCCAGCGCCAGAAATAGACATAGAGGTTACGCAGGTGCTTGGCGTGAGCGCCGACGCCCCATTCGTGCGGCGGCTGCCAATCGTCGAGTGGGGCGCGTAGCCCAGGGCCGCGATCCTCGACCCAGCCACCCATTCCTTTCGCCTTCTCCTTATAGGGCGGATTGCCGACGACTACGGTGATCGTCTCTTTGCGCTTGATGGCGTTGGCGGCTATTCGGGACTGCGCAAGGCCCGCAAGCGAAGTCGGTATCCATGCCGTGTCTTCGTCCGGGTCGGCCAATGTGTCGGCCACAAAGAGCCTCAGGTGCGAGGCGTCGGCGAGCGGCTTCATTTTTTTGCCGTTGCCGACAGAGGCGGTCGTGGTCAAATCGACGATTTCGGCGAATAGACGAAGCTGCGCGACGGCAAACGGACCAAATTGGATCTCGAATCCGACCAGCCGCTTCAGCGCCGCCACAATTGCGGCGGGCCTCGCGTCTACGCCCTCATCGACCTCGACCGTTTTGGCGATGCGCCTCAACACGCCGAGGAGAAACGTGCCGGTTCCAGCAGCAGGGTCGGCCAAGGTAATGTCGCTCGCCGCGAGACCGCGATAAAGCCCGAACCGCGCGGGTGACCGAAGGACCTGATCGACAAGGGTGACCATCGCCGAGACGACCTCGGGCGGCGTGTAGTAGGATCCGGTCTTCTTGCGAAGTGCCGGGTCGTATTGTTGCAAGAACAATTCGTAGAAATAGAGCCACGCTTCCGGATCGTCCTTGCTGATCGCGTGCCAGTTCACCTTGCCCAGCACGCGAGCGAGCGTGCGCAGGGAGGTCGCGAGCGGGTGCCCTCCGTCCGGCTCCTCTGTGAAAAGCGCCAGGGCGGATCCGATCAGAGTGTTGGTATGGCGAAGCGCCTTCGCGGCGGGTTCGATGTTCTCGGTCAGCGGAATGTCGCGCGCTCGCGCCATGAGAAGGCCGAAGGTCACAGCCTGAGCATAGCCGTCAGCGAACTCCTTGCTGTCCGCCTCAGGAAACAGGAGCTTGCCCCAATCGGCCTTCAGGCTTGTCAGGCGAGGCTCGTTGCGCGCGAGTTGCTCCACGACCTGCTCGCGCAGGAGGCGGCAAAGGCGGGCCGCGGTTTCCGCGAGTTGCCGCGGTTTCGTGGGCTCGATAGGACTCCAGTCGTAGAACGTGGAGAAAAGATCGAGCAGCGCGTTTCCCGCTGTCAGCGCCTTTCCGGCGGTCCGGATATCTCCCAGCATGGAGACAGACGAAACTCGTCTTCCATCACGCCATAGAGTGAAGCCGTTACCGTCGGTGTATAGAATGTTCGGCAGCGACTTCAACTTTTCCCACTGGAGGCGGTCGGCTGATTTGGCCGGAAACGCGGTAGGGTCCGAGCCCTTTCCGGGAGCCTTGACCTCGATGAAGCCGATCAACCCGTCCCGAGTCACAGCGTAGTCAGGCCGCGTCATGAGATCGGGTAGTCGGACTTCGCCGATCGCTTTGATTCCCTCGCCGGCTTTCCCGATCAGCGCGTTGATATCGGCGATCAGGTTTTCTAGCGGACCGCGAAGCTGGTCCTCAGGTTCGCCAGTCGCCGAGGGATCGTTGAGCTTCGCCAGAACGTCGGCGCCAAAGCGCGCGACCGCGTTCTCAAGGGTCTTTGTCATTTTCAGTATACGACTCAGGGTCCGTTAGTCACTTTTCTGTGCGTACACGGTCGCGCGATGCAATTCGAGCCTTCCTTTGTCGCAGTGAGCCGGGCATGAACTGCTGATGTCCCAGCTCGAATTATTCGCGCCCCCCGCTCAAAAAAAAGCCGAAATGCCGACGGCCGATAGCGTGCGCCCAAGGCTTGAGGCGGTGCTTCAACAGTTGCGGGACGGGTCGGCCTTACGTTGGTCCAAGGCGGAACGCAGGCGTTGGTTGGTCGTGTTCCCGCAGATGTGCGAGTGGTTGCCGGAGCCTGAGCGCGACCTCAAGCGTGCTGAGTTTCTTCGCTTGTCGGGTCCGGGCGAACTTTAGGCTCAGCTTCGACAAGCTGCCGGTACGACCGCTTGCCCTCCCGCTTGCGACGCTCGCGATCACGATCCGCTACGACCGCTCTACGTCGATTCCGACCATTCCCGGGCGCCTTGGGAGACCCGCTCTCCGCCCGCTCACGCCGTTCCCGGTCGGGAGCTGCGGGTCTGGCTTGCGCCCCATCGCTATGCGAGCGAGGCGATTTTGCTCTTCGTCGCGCCCCTTCGCCGCCGTCCTCGCGCGCCCGAGGAGCCTCGCCATGCCGCGACGCGGACGCCCCGTTTTCGGTCCTCGATGACAAGGCCATCGCCGCCGCGCCGCTTCGGCGCGACCCCTACGCTTTCGTCGATCAGGCGATGCCGCTGTCGGTCTCCGCCGAAACCGGGGCCGCTGGCGGGCAGGTCCGCCTTCACTGGCAGATTTCGACCAGCCGCCACGCGCCTCTCACATGTTGGCGAAACTCGTAGCAACCGAGTTTTGGCGGCAGGAAGGGCCACGCCCAGGGCGGCCCGGGCCAGGGATTGCCGCTGGAGTCGGAAAAGCCCTGCGCAACGACCCAGGCCGCATGGGCAGGCGGACCGCTGACGGGCCAGGTCTCGCCGGCGGAGCCCGGTTGCGAAAGAGCGGCGAGCCCGAGCGCGGCCGCCGCAAGCGGGACGGGAGCTTTCGTCATGTCCAGATCTCCTCTCGAACCTGGCGTTCCCTGAAACGCCAGGCGTTTTGGCGATCCCCGGCGCCTCGCGGAGCCGGCCGGCGGAACCATCGCAGGCTGCGTGAACACCGCGAGGCCGTGTCCGACCGTGATCAACCAGGGCAAGGTTATCGCACATCCAGGGTGGATATAGGCAAGACCTACCTGCGCCCCCGTCTCGCGCCGTGAAGCGGTCCCGGACTTGCGCGAAGCGCGCCGTCATGGCCTCGGGTCGGCCTCCGAGTTGAGGGCCGGGAGGCTTGCGTCGCCCTCTGAAAATAACGATCGATGTTAACTAGTTTTCTGAAAATAGCAATTTTTTGTTGCTCTCCGGGCTGGCGCGGTTTACTTTTGTTCATACGCCAACACAAAGAGAGACCACCGCCTTGTCCAGCCGTCCCGACGCCGCGGCGACAGCCGCCGCCTGCAGCCCATTGCCGCAACCCCGCGCCGCGCGGCTCGCCAAGTTCAAGCGCGAGCAGCGCATCGTCGAGTATCTCAACCGCGGCGTGTCGATCGCCGAGATCGCGGCTCAGGTCGGGGTCGGCGAGAAGCGGATGCGGGCGATCATTCGGGACATCCTCGCCCGCCGCATGCCGCAGCCGCCCATGGAATTTGTCGCAATCCAGATGAGCCGCCTCAACGAGGCGCTGCTGGTCGCCTTCAGCGCCATGTCGCCATCAAACCTCAAGGCGGTCGACCAGGTGGTGAAGATCGTGCGCGAACTCGACCGCTACGCCGGCGCCTGCGCCGCCGAATGGGCGCGGCCGGACGCCTCGCGCCTCGATGCGCCGGCTGAAGAGGACGCAGCGTTCGCGAGGGCGTGGCTCTGCGGCGCCGAGCCGGCGCTGCAGGAGTCCGAGGCCGATCCCGATCGCCTTGGCCCCGAGCGCCCGGAAAATCTCGCGCAACGCTCTGAAACCATTAAATCCGCGCCCGGAAATGGGGCTGTTTCCGCTGCCTCTGACGGCCCCCCGGACGCGGAAGCCGCCCCCCTCATCCTGAGCCTGTCAAAGGACAGCCTGAGCCCGTCGAACGACGCTCCGGTGAACGCGGAGGCGCCCGCTCCGGCGAGCGACGAACGCCCGGAAAATCCGGCGCAAGCCCCTGGAAACATTGAATCCGCGCCCGGAAACGGGACCGGCCCAAACGGCTTCGGCCGGTCGGGCCCCGACGCGGCGCCTCGCGCGAAGGCCGGGGCGGCCGCCGCCCGGGCGGGCGACGAGCGCCCGGAAAACCCGGCGCAAGATCTTGAAAAGATTGAATCCGCGCCCGGCTTTCGCAACTCCGCCGAGCGCCCCGCCATCACCCCATGGGTCTCCCTGCCGCCTGGCCTGAGGCGCGCCGCCTGACGACGACCGGGCACGCCCACGCTGGCGTTGCCGGCCGGGTCGGACCCTGTTTGCGGCGGGACGGGCCAGCCTCCGTCCGGCTCAGATCACGTAGGATTTCAGCGGCGGAAAGCCGTTGAAGCCGACCGACGAATAGGTCGTCGTATAGGCGCCCGTCCCCTCGATCAGCACCTTCGCGCCGATCTCGAGCGTGATTGGCAAAAGGTAGGGCTCCTTCTCGTAGAGCACGTCGACCGAGTCGCAACTCGGACCGGCGAGCACGCAGGGGCCGAGCGCATCCTCGTCGTAGTCGGTGCGGATCGGATAGCGGATCATCTCGTCCATCGTCTCGGCGAGGCCGTTGAATTTGCCAATGTCGAGGTAGACCCAGCGCAGGCGATCCTCCTCCGACTTGCGGGAGATCAGCACCACCTCCGCCTCGATGATCCCGGCGGCGCCGACCATGCCCCTGCCCGGCTCGATGATCGTCTCCGGAATGCGGTTGCCGAAATGGCGGCGAAGCGCCCGGAAGATCGTCTGCCCGTAGGCGCGCACCGGCGGCACAGACTTCAGATAGCGCGTCGGGAAACCGCCGCCGAGGTTGAGCATGGAGAGCTGGATCCCGCGCTCCGCAAGCTCGCGGAAGACTGCGGCCGAAACTTTCAGCGCACGGTCCCACATGCGCGGATTGCGCTGCTGCGAGCCGACGTGGAACGACAGCCCGTGCGCGACGAGGCCGAGCGCATGGGCGCGCTCGAGCACGCTCAACGCCATCTCCGGCGCGCAGCCGAACTTGCGCGACAGCGGCCACTCGGCGCCCGCCCCATCGCACAGGATTCGGCAGAACACTTTTGCGCCCGGCGCAGCGCGCGCGACCTTCTCGACCTCCGCCTCGCAATCGACCGCGAAGATGCGGACGCCGAGCGCATAGGCGCGCCCGATGTCCCTTTCCTTCTTGATCGTGTTGCCGAAGCTGACCCGATCCGACGGCGCGCCGGCGGCGAGCGCGAGTTCGATCTCGGCGATCGAGGCCGTGTCGAAGCACGAGCCGAGATCGGCGAGCAGGCTCAGGATCTCGGGCGCCGGATTGGCCTTGACCGCGTAGAACACCCGCGTGTCCGGCAGCGCCTTGGCGAAGCCGAGATAATTGTCGCGCACGACGTCGAGATCGACGACGAGGCGCGGTCCGTCCTCGCGGGTTGCGGCGAGGAATTCCTTGATGCGATCCGTCATGGCGGCATCCCCGGCGGCGCGGTGCTCGGCCCGCGCCAAAACGTGAAGGATTCGGCGATGCGACCGGCAGCCCCGCGTGATGGAGACGCGGAAGCGCTGTCGTTGACCCGCCGACGCGAATGCCCAGTGTTCGCCGCTTGTAGAGCGGCGAACCCGTGGGCAATCAGCTGCTGCGCCGTAGCCAACGCGCGCCCGAGCGGAGATCCGCTCAGACGGTCGTATGGCCATCGTTTGGACGAGAGAATTCCGTCCGCACGCCCGGCAAGAAAGACAAGCCTCTTTGATCGCCGACCTTTGGAGGGCCAGCAGAGACCAAAAAAGCCCGGTCCGTCGTTGCTTCAAGCCGCGTCCCCCGTTGGGCGGGGTTCGCCGGTTCGCCTCCGGTTGCCGGTCTTCCACGGGCGGTTAACTGGCCTCTTGTCCAGATCCCCGCCGACCGACACGCGACCACAGGCACGTGCGTATTGGGCAAACGCTTATTTGGTCGAATCGCGCTGCGACGCAAGAGGTTTGTTGCGGCAGCGGCGAACAATCTTGCTCGACGAGCATTGCGAGCGGTCGGCCACGCCTGCGCCGCAGCCGTCGCCGCCGATTGTCCCTCGCCCGCTCGATCCGAAGCCTGCCGTCTAGTCCTGCGCGGTCGGCCGAATGACGATGCTCCCCACATCCACATCGGGCGGCTGCTCCAGCGCAAACAGGATGCCGCGCGCGATTGCGTCCGGGGGGATTGCGATCCCCTTCAATCGTTCTGCGATCGCAGCCTTGACCCGCTCGTCGGTCATGGAGCTTGCGAAGTCCGTCGCGATCATGCCCGGCGAAACCTCGGTCACGCGCAGGTTCGGCCCCGCTTCCTGTCGCAGCGCCTCGGTCACCGTCCGCACGGCGTTTTTCGTTGCGGCGTAGACGCCCATGGTGGGCACGATCTTCAGCCCCGCGGTGGAGACCACATTGATGACATGGCCGCCGCCCTGGCGCGCGAACACCGGCAAAGCGGCGGCGATCCCATAGAGGACACCGCGCAGGTTCACGTCGATCATCGCGTCCCAGTCCTCGACCCGCAGCGCATCGAAGCGGGAGATCGGGCCGATCCCGGCGTTGTTGACGATGGCGTCGAGACGACCGAAACGTTCGACCGCGAGCCCGACCAACGCCTCGAGATCGGCGCGCCGCCTCACATCGGTCAGGCAATAGGCCGCCGCTCCTCCCGCATCGTTCAGTTCGGACGCGAGCCCCGCGAGGACATTCTCGCGCCGCGCGCCGAGCGCCACCGCGTAGCCGCGACGGGCAAGCAGTTGCGCCGTCGCCCGCCCGATGCCGCTGCTCGCCCCCGTGATCGCGACCACTCTCTTCGCATCAGCCATGCCGCTTCTCCTTCGACGCCATACTTAGGCGCCGGCGAGGACATCGGCTATGCGGGCGCTGACATGAGGGTGTCGCGATTATCCAGGCCCGCGGGCATTTCAGGGCAAAGAGACGTTGGGGCGGAATACCTGACCAAGACGAGTTCGTCGTGAAAACGCGGGGCCGTCTTTACAAAGCCGCCTCGACCAGCCGCTCGCGCAGCGGCGGGACGACAAAATCGACAAAGGCGCGCAGTTTCAGCGGCAGTCGATTTCGCGTGTCATAGACGAGGTGCACCGGCGGCGGCGGCGGTTCGAACGGGTCGAGCACGATCGCCATGCGACGGCTGCGCACATAGTCGACGACCTGATACGACAGCGCGCGCACGAGCCCCGCGCCGGAGAGCCCGGCCACGATCGCCGCGTCGATCGTGTTGACGCTCAGGCGGGCGCGAAACGTGACAGCCGTTTCGTCATCGCCGGACCCGAACCTCCAGGAGGTCGGCGACGACACGCTCTCGAGCGAAATGACGCTGTGTCGGGAGAGATCGTCAGGTGTCGCCGGGACGCCGTGCGTGGCGAGATATTCCGGGCTGGCGCAGACGACCCGCCGGACCGAGCCCAGGCGCGTCGCGATCAGGCTGCTGTCGGGCATGGCGCCGATGCGGATCGCGACGTCGACCTGATCGTCAAGGAAATGAGCGACCCGGTCGGTCAGCGCGAGCCCGACCGCCACGTCAGGGTAGGCGGCGAGGAAGCGCGTCACCACAGGCAGCACGTGCAACCGGCCGAACATGGTCGGCGCGGTGACCACGAGGTCGCCCTTGGGCTCCGTATATTCGCCGGCGGCGGCGCGCTCCGCCTCGGTCAACTGCTCGAGGATCGCCTTGGCCGCCGTGACGTAGGAACGGCCCGCCGGAGTCAGTTCCAGGCCCCTGGCCGACCGGGCCAGCAGGCCGGCGTTCAGATGGGTCTCGAGCTCGGCGACCTTCCGGCTGACCGTCGACAACGGCAGCCCCAACCTCCGGCTGGCCTTCGACAGGCTGCCGCTTTCCACCGCCGCGATGAGCACGGACATGGCGTCGAGGCGGTCCAATGGCCCTTCCAAAATCCTAGAGGTCGCTTCTCGATCTTATCGTCTGCCGCCGGACGTCGGAAGGCGCAACATGCGGGCTAGCTAGTGCTTCGTAGCGGGCGCTTCGCCGCACTCGTGAAATCAGGGCCGTGTCGAGCCTGATAGCAACAAAAAGGCTATTCCCCAATGACCACCCGGTTTCTGCAAGCCCTGGATACTCCCGGCGTCAGGGCGGCCCGCGATGCCAATGGCGTTGGCGGACAGCGGGGCGCGACCGAGGCCGACCTCTCCGCCGAGCGGTTGTCCGCGAACGAGATCGCGTTCATCGCGGAGCGCGACAGCTTGTATCTGGCGAGTGTTTCCGAAACCGGCTGGCCCTACGTGCAGCATCGCGGCGGACCGCCTGGCTTTTTGCGCGCGCTTGACAAAACTACGCTCGGCTTCGCCGACTTCCGGGGCAACCGGCAATATCTCACCCTCGGCAACGTCGCCGGGGACGATCGGGTCGCGCTGTTCCTGATGGATTACCCGCGTCGCGCCCGTCTCAAGATCCTGGCGCACATCGCCGAGCACGATCTCAAGGCCGAGCCCGAGCTCGCCGCCCGGCTCGCCACGCCGGGATACCGGGCTCTCGCCGAGCGCGGCTTCACCCTGAGAGTGCATGCCTTCGACTGGAACTGCTCGCAGCACATCACGCCCCGCTTCACGCCGGCCGAGATCGAAACGGCCCTTCAGCCGTTTCGCGCGCGCCTGCGGGACCTCGAGGCCGAGAACGCGCGCCTGCGCGCTGAAAAGGAGCCGCTGACATGAAACCCCTCGCAGCCGTCGCCCTGATCGCCGCCGTCGTGGCGCTTGCTGCAGCCTCGAGCCGGGCCCGCGCGCAACCGGTCGCCTCCGACTCCTCGACGACGACCTATCGGTTCGCCACGGTCGACGGGCTGAAGATTTTCTATCGAGAGGCGGGGCCCAGGGATGCGCCGACGATCCTCATGCTGCACGGCTATCCGTCGTCGTCGCGGATGTTCGCGACGCTGATCCCGCCGCTCGCCGACCGTTATCATCTGGTCGCGCCGGACTATCCGGGCTTCGGCGAGAGCGACGCGCCGCCGGCGTCCGAATTCGCCTACACCTTCGACCATCTCGCCAGCGTGGTCGCGGATTTCACCCAAGTCGTTGGCCTCCGCGGCTACGTCCTCTTGCAGCAGGACTACGGCGGCCCGATCGGCATGCGGCTGGCCGCGGCGCATCCCGAGCGCGTGCGCGCGATCATCGTCCAGAACGCGGTCGCGCACGAGGATGGGCTCGGACCGGCCTGGGACATTCGCCGCGCCTTCTGGAAGGACCGCGCGGCTTACGAGGACAAGGTGATCCCCGGATTCACTTCGCTCGAAGGCGCGCGCGCCCGGCATCTCGGCTCGTCTCCCCATCCCGAGCGCTACGACCCGGAGACCTGGGAGTGGGAGGGCGCTCACCTGTCGCGCCCGGGCGAGCGTCAGATCCAGTCCGATCTCTTCTTCGACTACCAGACCAACGTCGCCGCCTACCCGTCATGGCAGGCCTGGCTGATAGCGCATCGGCCGCCGCTGCTTGTCTTGTGGGGCCGATACGATGCGTCGTTCGCGCTGGCCGGGGCGCAGGCCTACCGGAGGGATGTTCCGGATGCGGACATTCATATCCTCGACGCCGGCCATTTTGCGCTCGACGAGAAAGTCGACGAAGCCGCGACGCTGATCCGGGCCTTCCTGGCGAAGCGGAACCTCTAGTCGGCGGAGGAGCGGCGTGACCGCTTGCAATCGCACTCTGCGCTCGCTAACCCCGCGCGCATGTCAGCCCCCCCGATCGCCCTTATCAACGCCCGCCTCGTCGATCCGGAGCGGGAGACGGAGACGCGCGGCGGACTGCTGGCGCGAGACGGCGTCATCGCTGGCGTCGGAAGCGGCGTGACGCGCGATCAGATCCCGGAGGGGACGCGGGTGATCGACTGCGCCGGCGATGTGGTCGCCCCGGGACTGATCGACATGCGCGCCTTCGTCGGCGAGCCGGGCGCCGAGCATCGGGAAACGATCGCCAGCGCGAGCGCGGCGGCGGCGGCGGGCGGCGTGACGAGCCTCGTCATCCGGCCCGACACCAACCCGCCGGTCGACGATCCGGCGATGGTCGACTTCATCCTGCGGCGGGCGCGTGACGACGCCAAGATCCGCATCTTCCCGTCGGCCGCCCTGACCAAGGGCCTCGAGGGCCGCGAGATCGCCGAGATCGGCCTTCTGGCCGAGGCGGGCGCGATCGCCTTCTCCGACGGGCTCCGTTCGATCGCCGAGGCGCAGACGATGCGCCGCGCGATGATCTACGCGCGCGACTTCGACGCGCTCGTCGCCCCGGTGTGCGAAGACCGCTCGCTCAAGGGGGACGGCGTGATCGCCGAAGGCCTGCGGGCGAGCTGGCTTGGCCTTCCCGGCGTGCCGCGGGAGGCCGAGACGGTCGCGCTCGAGCGCGATCTTCGCCTCGTCGCGCTGACCGGCGCGCGCTACCACGCCCAGATGATTTCGAACGGCCTGTCGATCGAGGCGATGCGTCGCGCCCGCGACGCCGGCCTGACGGCGACCTGCGGCGTCTCGATCAACAACCTTACGCTCAACGAGCTGGACGTCGGGGACTACCGCACCTTCCTCAAGCTCAGCCCGCCGCTGCGATCGGAGGACGAACGCATCGCGCTCGTCGAGGCGCTGAACGCCGGGATCATCGACGTGATCTGCTCCGACCACGATCCGCAGGACGTCGAAACCAAGCGCCTGCCGTTCGCCGAGGCCGCGGCTGGCGCTGTCGGCGTCGAGACGATGCTCTCCGCGAGCCTCAAACTCGTGACCGCGGGACACGTCAGTCTGCCGCGGCTGATCCGCGCCATGACGCTGCGGCCGGCCGAGATCCTGCGCCTGCCCACCGGCCGCCTCGCGGTCGGGGCGCCGGCCGACGTCATCCGCTTCGATCCGGACGAGCCCTACGTGCTCGACCCGGCCGATCTCCACTCGCGCTGCCGCAACACCCCGTTCGATGCTGCGCGGCTCGAAGGCCGGGTCAAGCTCACGCTGGTTGCCGGGCGGGTCGCCCACGAATAGGCTGGCCGAAAAATCGGCGACGCGGAGCGCGCATGGTTGGGGTTTCGCACGGAGCGGCGCTCGCCCTGGCGCTTGGTTATCTGTTCGGCTCGATCCCGTTCGGCCTCATCCTGACGCGGTTGGCGGGAGCGGGTGACCTGCGCGCCATCGGCTCGGGAAACATTGGCGCGACCAACGTGCTGCGAACGGGGCGCAAGGGCCTTGCGGCGGCGACGCTCGTCCTCGATGCGCTCAAGGCCACGGCGGCCGTCGTCTGCGCGGCCTGGCTGTTCGGCCTTCCGGCTGGGCTTCCCGCGGCGGCCGGCGCCATCATTGGCCACCTCTATCCGATCTGGCTGAAATTCCGCGGCGGCAAGGGCGTCGCGACCTTCCTCGGCGGGCTCATCGGCCTCGCCTGGCCGGCGGCGGTCGCCTTCGCCGTCACCTGGCTTCTGGTCGCCTACCTCACACGTTATTCCTCCGCCGCGGCGCTGGCGGCGACGGTCGTCTCGCCGGTCGTCGCCTGGGCGATCGGCCTCAACGATGTCGGCTTCGTCTTCGCGCTCATTGCCGCGCTCGTCTGGTTCAAGCACAGCGCCAACCTCCGTCGCCTTCTCGCCGGGACGGAATCGAAGATCGGGCGGGCCTGACCATGACGAAAAAGCCGCCGCCAGCGCGCCTCTCCGATGATCAGTTGTTCGACTGGCTGCGGCTCATCCGCTCCGAGAATGTGGGGCCGCGCACCTTTTCCGCCCTCCTCAACGCCTGCGGCGGGGCGCGTGCGGCGATCGAGGCGCTGCCGGAGCTCGCCCGGCGCGGCGGCGCAAGGCGCACGATCCGGGTCGCGACGTTGGAAGAGATCGAGCGTGAACTGTCGCTCGCGCGCAAGCTCGGCGTGCGCTTCGTGGCGCTGGGCGAAGCCGAATATCCGCCTCTCCTGCGCCTGATTGATTCCGCGCCGCCCGTTCTCGCGCTGCGTGGGCGCGAGGAGGCGCTTCAGCAGCCGGCGGTGGCGATTGTCGGCTCGCGCAACGCTTCCGCCGCGGGCCTCACCTTCGCTGAGCGGCTGGCGCGCGGAATTGGACGGGCGGGCTATGTCGTCGTGTCCGGCCTTGCGCGCGGCATCGACCAGCGCGTTCACATCGCGAGCCTCGAAACCGGCGCGGTCGGCGTGCTCGCCGGCGGCCATGCGCGTCCCTACCCGGCCGAGGCCGTCCCGCTGATCGAGCGCATGGTGGAGCACGGGGCGGTCGTGTCCGAGATGCCGATTGAATGGGAACCGCGCGGGCGGGACTTCCCGCGCCGCAATCGCATCGTCTCCGGCCTCTCTCTCGGCACGGTCGTCGTCGAGGCGGCGCGAGGCTCGGGATCGCTCATCACGGCCCGCTTCGCGCTCGACCAGAATCGCCAGGTCTTCGCGGCCCCCGGCTCGCCGCTCGACCCTCGCGCCGAGGGAACCAACGACCTTCTGAAGCAGGGCGCGACGATCTGCACCTCGGCCGAGGATGTCGTCACGGCGCTCGCGCCGGCCCGCCCGAACGATCTCTTCACCGCGCTCGAGGAAGGCGATGGCGTCGAGGGGCCGCTCTGGCCCGAGCCGTCGCTGCTCGGCCGCGATCCGGAGACGACGCTCGGCGCCGCCCTCCTTGAGCCGACCCTCGGGCCGAACGGCGCCGCGTTGGACCGGCTTGAGGCGGCGCGCGACCGGGTCGTCGCCTTGCTTGGGCCCTCGCCCATCACACTTGACGACCTCGGCCGGGCGGCCGAGGCCTCGGCGCGCGATGTCCGAATCGCGCTGATGGAACTGGACCTCGCCGGCCGACTCGAATTTTCCGGCGGCAACCGGGTCGCCTTGCGGCCGTTTGCGGACGAAGCCCGTTAACAAGTCGGCAGAGCGGGATGATGGAGGTTCGCGCGGATCCTGTCGCAACCGGTCCGCCGACGACGGCCAAGCGCCTGCTAGCAGGCGGTTGTTGTGCGCCTTGCTCGACGCTTATTCCCAAAAGGCCCGCAGTGTCAAGGTTTTGCTGGATTTGCAACCCGCTGGTTGCTCGCGCGGAACAGGGACCTTAACAGGACTGGAACAGGTCAATAACAGGGGTCAAAACGGTTCAGAACAGGTGAAAAACCGGCGGGCGAAAGGGGGACGCGAGACGAGGCGGTCGGTTGAAAGGGGGACCCCGCATTGCCTTTCCCGGCGTCCGAAAGGCCGCCAACGTCAGCGGTCTGACGGACCGCCGCGGGTTCGTCCAAAAGCAATCTTCCACGGATCAACTCTCCGAACTGTCGAACGGGGCCTGGCCCTCGTCGGAAAGCTCGGACGCGGCGGCGTTCCCCTCGCCCTCCGGACCCTCCTTGGTCCGGGCGAAAAGATCCGCCTCGGAGCGCGCCATGCCTAGAAAGTAGGCCAGCAGATCCAGGCGAGCGGAAAGCGCCATCGCCTCGAGTTGCGCGGCCATGTCGGAAACGTAGGCCGCGACATCGAGCGCCTCGCGGGACGCAACCCCTGCAGCTTGTCGGGAGGACGAGGCTGTTTGAGGCATCGGCGCGGACCTTGCGTTCTTTCGTCTTGAATATCCCTGGTGGCTCGTCATGCAACCCGTCGCTCGCGTGAACACCGGCAAACCTGCGCCGGTTGCGCCAGACGTAGCACATAAGCGCGAATCTTCTCGCCGCTCAACCTGCCCCGCCATTCCGGATACAAGCGCTTTTGATGCAAATTACAAGCGTCAGGTCGCCACACCGTTAAGATTTCGCCGAACTCTTTTGACTGTGCCGCGCCCGCGGCAAGTCGGTCGAGAACGCCTTGCAAGATATATGCCGCGGCCAACTTGTCCACAACCTCCGCGCGCCGGGCTCGGGAGACGTCATTCTCGATCAGCGATCGCAGCACAACCGCAGTAGAAAATCGCTCGTCCCAGAACGCGATCGGAAGGTCGGTTCGCGTTCCGAGGTTGCGGGCAAAAGCACGGGTCGATTGCGCTCGGCGGCTATCGCGCCCCTCCAGATCAAGCGGCAGGCCAACAACGACGGCGGCGATCTCGAACTCTGTGAAAATCGCTATGAGCGCGTCGGCGTCCTTCTGGAAAGCCGTGCGGGGAAGCGTTCGCAACGGTGAAGCAATCCGCCGCTCGACATCGGAGATGGCGAGCCCGATCGTCTTGCTCCCCAGATCGACGCCGATCAGCCGCGCTTTGAGCGGAAGGCGCCGGGCGAGGTCTTCGACGGCGATCGGACGGTTCATTTGGGCAGGCGCTAGCATGGCGGCTCCTTCATGTCGAATGCATCCCACCTGCCGCCGGTCGAGGTGTTTGCCAGCGTTATCTCTGCGCTGTATAGGGGCCACTTCCCGCACAATGGCTATATAGGGGAGCCTTCGATGCCCGTCGATCTCAGCGCCGTTCGCCGGATCGCGCACCTTGCACGCATCGGGGTGAGCGATGAGGAGACCCCTCACCTGCAGAACGAGATCAACGCCATCCTCAAATTCGTCGAGGCGCTGAACGAGGTCGACGTCGAGGGCGTCGAGCCGATGACGTCCGTCACGCCGATGCGGCTGCCTATGCGCGAGGATGTCGTGACCGATGGCGGGATCGCGCAAAAAGTTCTGGCCAACGCGCCGCTGAGCGAGGACGGCTTTTTTCTCGTCCCCAAAGTGATCGAGTGACCGGCCGCGAAACGCGGCTCTCCTGTTAGGATCTTCCCGTTGACCCACCTCACCTCCCTGACGCTCGCCGAGGCGCGCGATCAGCTCAAGTCCCGGGCGATTTCCAGTGTCGAACTGACGAAGGCGCATCTCGAGGCGATCGAGCAAGCCAAAGGGCTCAACGCCTACATCGTCGTCACCGCTGAAAAGGCGGTCACGATGGCCAAAGCGAGCGACGTGCGCCTGGCGCAGGGCGAGGGCGGCCCGATCGAGGGGCTGCCGATCGGGATCAAGGACCTCTACGCCACGGAGGGCGTCCACACCCAGGCTTGCAGTCACATCCTCGACGGCTTCAAGCCAACCTACGAGTTCGACCGTCACCGCCAACCTGTGGCGCGACGGGGCGGTGATGCTCGGCAAGCTCAACATGGACGAGTTCGCCATGGGCTCGTCGAACGAGACCTCCTTCTACGGCCCCGTGGCGTCACCATGGCTGCCGCCGAACTGGAGCCACGAACAGGCGCGGAAGGCGCTCGCCGACCCCGGCAAGCGCGGCCTGCTGGCGCCCGGCGGTTCGTCGGGCGGCTCGTCCGCCGCGGTCGCCGCACACCTTTGCCTGGCCGCGACCGCGAGCGACACCGGCGGCTCGATCCGCCAGCCTGCCGCCCTCACCGGCATCGTCGGCATCAAGCCGACCTACGGGCGATGCTCGCGCTGGGGCATGGTGGCTTTCGCCTCCTCGCTCGATCAGGCGGGACCCCTCGCCCGCACCGTGCGCGACGCGGCGATCATGTTGCGCTCAATGGCGGGCCCCGACCCGAAGGACTCGACCTGCTCGACCGAGCCGGTTCCCGACTACGAGGCCTCCGTCGGGCGCTCGGTCAAGGGCCTGACGATCGGCATCCCGAAGGAATACCGCCTCGACGGCATGAACCCCGAGATCGAGGCCCTGTGGACGACGGGCGCCGAGCGGCTGCGCGATGCGGGCGCCAACATCGTCGACGTGAGTCTGCCGAATACGCGCCACGCGCTTCCGGCCTATTACATCGTCGCCCCCGCCGAGGCGTCCAGCAATCTCGCGCGCTACGACGGCGTCCGCTATGGCCTGCGCGAGCCGTCGTCCGACATCCGCGACCTCTACGAGAAGACCCGCGCCCGTGGCTTTGGCGCCGAGGTGCGGCGTCGACTGATGATCGGCACATACGTTCTTTCGGCCGGCTATTACGACGCCTATTACCTGCGCGCGCAAAAGATCCGCACCCTGATCAAGCGCGACTTCGAGACCGTCTTCGCCAATGGCGTTGACGCGGTCCTGACGCCGGCGACACCGTCGCCCGCTTTCGGGATCGGCGAGAAAGTGTCGGCCGATCCGGTCGAGATGTACCTTAACGACGTCTTCACCGTGACGGTCAACATGGCGGGTCTTCCCGGGCTGGTCACTCCTGCCGGGCTTTCCGGCGACGGCCTGCCGCTCGGCCTGCAACTGATCGGCCGTCCATTCGACGAGGAGACCTTGTTCGCCCTCGGCGCGACGCTCGAGCAGGCGGCGGGACGCCTGACGCCGCCCGAGCCGTGGTGGGCGTAACAAGCCCTCCGCGCCGCCAGACCCTTTGCAAGATGACGAGGTCATCGACATGACGACAGAACCGGCCCGGACCAAGCTCCTCAAGGGCGCGACGGGCGATTGGGAAGTGATCGTGGGCCTCGAGGTCCACGCCCAGGTCACCTCGCGCGCCAAGCTCTTTTCCGGCGCCTCGACGGAGTTCGGCGGCGAGCCGAACGCCCATGTGTCGCTGGTGGATGCGGCGATGCCGGGCATGCTGCCGGTGATTAACCGCGAGTGCGTCGCACAGGCGGTGCGCACCGGCCTCGCGCTCAAAGCGAAGATCAACAAGCGCTCGACCTTCGACCGCAAGAATTACTTCTATCCCGATCTGCCGCAGGGCTATCAGATCTCGCAGTACAAGAGCCCGATCGTCGGCGAGGGCGAGATCCAGGTCGACCTGACGCCGGACTATTCGATCCGGGTCGGCATCGAGCGGCTGCACCTGGAGCAGGACGCCGGCAAGTCGCTGCACGACCAGTCGCCGACCATGAGCTTCGTCGACCTCAACCGCTCGGGGGTTGCGCTGATGGAGATCGTCTCCAAGCCCGACCTGCGCTCAGCCGACGAGGCCAAGGCCTACGTCGGCAAGCTGCGGACGATCCTGCGCTACATCGGCTCCTGCGACGGCGATATGGAGAAGGGCAACCTGCGCGCCGACGTGAACGTCTCGGTCCGTCGTCCCGGCGAACCGCTCGGCACGCGCTGCGAAATCAAGAACGTCAACTCGATCCGCTTCATTGGACAGGCGATCGAGACCGAGGCGCGGCGGCAGATCGAGATCGTCGAAGACGGCGGGACAATCGATCAGGAGACGCGACTGTTCGACCCGGCGCGCGGCGAGACGCGTTCGATGCGCTCCAAGGAGGAGGCGCACGACTACCGCTACTTCCCTGATCCCGACCTGCTGCCGCTCGAATTCGACGACGAGTGGATCGACGCGCTCGCGGCCTATCTTCCCGAGTTGCCCGACGCCAAGAAGGCGCGCTTCATCGCCGACTACGGGCTCTCCGCCTACGACGCCTCGGTCATCGTCGCCGAACGGGAGACCGCCGACTTCTTCGAGAGCGCCGTCACCCACGGTGGGACGAAACGCGACGCCAAGGCGGTTGCCAACTGGCTCATGGGCGATGTCTCGGCGCAGGCGAACGCACGAGGCGTCAGCGTCGCGGATGCTGGCCTCAACGCCGCAACGCTTGCAACGCTCGTCGACCTCATCGGCGAGGGCGTGATCTCCGGCAAGATCGCCAAGGACCTTCTCGTCATGCTGCTCGGCGACGATCGCGGCGCCGATCCGCGCGCGCTCGTCGAAGCCCGCGGCCTGCGACAGGTGACCGACACCGGAGCGATCGACGAGGCGGTCGACGCGGTCATCGCGGCCAACCCGGACAAGGCCGAGCAGGCCAAGGCGAAGCCTGGCATGCTCGGCTGGTTCGTCGGCCAGGTGATGAAGGCGACCGGCGGCAAGGCCAATCCGCAGGCGGTCAGCGACGCGCTGAAGCACAGACTCGGCCTCTGACGCGCGCGAATCGCACGCAGCGATTCGCACGATTCGTTCGCGTCGCAACGTGTCTTCGCGCTGCGTCGCAGGCTCGTCGCAACAGAAATACGACAGCCGCTCCCAAGAAAAATTAGTTTGCCTCATGCGAGCGTGGCGCTTCGCGGAAAAGCGCGCGCGATCTTCGCACCCCCATGCTGAATGTGTTGCGGCTCAGCGCATAGGGTCGCGCGCGAGCATGATCGACGCCTCATGCGAATTCTCGGAGACGCCTGAAAAACAACGGTCAAGCGGGCGTTTGCAATGACGTTGCCGCGTCCGCGGTTCAAGGCCCCTCGGCATCGGAGCCATTGAGGAAAGGTTGCGCTCGATGTTGGCGCGCTTGGGAAAAGAGGATCATCGAATCGTCGAGGGGGGCGCGATTATTCGATGATGACGCCGGGCCTCGCGCTGCCGCGCTGGGCACGCGGCTTGCGAACACCCAAAACGAATGTACCCTCGTTCGCGTATCCGCAAAGCGCTTCAAAACGCTCGGAAAGCAAGCGACTGAGAGGGACGCGAGACATGGCGAAAGCAGCAACCAAAAAGCCGGTGAAGAAGGCGGCAGCCAAGAAGAAGCCCGCCAAGAAAGCTGCAGCGAAGAAAACTGCGCGCAAGGCCGTCGCCAAGAAGGCCGTACGCAAGGGCGCGGTGAAAAAGACTGCGGCCAAGAAGGCGGTGCGCAAGGGCGCGGTGAAGAAATCCGGCGCCAAGAAGGCGGTGACGAGGAAGACCGCCGCCAAGAAGACGGCCGCGAAAAGGACGGTCGCGAAAAGGACGGTGGCCAAGAAGGCGGTCGCCAAGCGCGCGCCGGTCAAGCGCAAGAAGGCGGAACCCATGGCGCCCCCAACGCCGCCGGTCGATACGCCGACGACCGAGTGAGCGGCGACGTCGCTTGACCCGCCGGCTTTAACAGGCCGCGCCTTTTCGCAGCGCCCGGAGACGCGACTCTGGACGCGACTCTGAAGGTGTTCCGCGCCCGGCGGGTTGATCAGTCTTGCCCGCTCGCCGGATGGAGCGCAGGATTCGCACATGACCGAAGCTCGCGTCGCATTCGGCCGGATGCGGCGCAGCGGCGGGTTCCATCAGGGGCGCGATCCGCATATGACCGAGACCCAGCACCCGATCGATCTCCATTACTGGCCGACGCCGAACGGTTGGAAGATCTCGATCATGCTCGAGGAGTGCGGCCTGCCCTACACATTGCGGGTCGTCGATATCGGCGCGGGCGAACAGTTCAAGCCCGGGTTCCTCGCCATCTCGCCCAACAACCGCATGCCTGCGATCGTCGATCCGCAAGGACCGGACGGCAAGCTGGTTTCGGTGTTCGAATCGGGCGCCATCCTGCAATACCTCTCGAACAAGACCGGGCGTTTCGGCGGCGACACCCCGCGCGAGCGCATCGCCGTCGGCGAGTGGTTGTTCTGGCAGATGGGCGGACTCGGTCCGATGTGCGGCCAGGCCAATCACTTCCGCATCTACGCCGCCGAAAAGATCCCCTATGCGATCGACCGCTACACCAACGAGGTCAATCGGCTGTTCGGCGTCATGAACACGCGGCTCGCCGATCACGCCTATCTCGCCGGCCCCTACTCGATCGCCGACATGGCGTGCGTCGGCTGGGCGAGGGGCTGGAAGCGCTACGGGCAGGACCTCGCGGAATTTCCGCATCTCGCCCGCTGGCTCGACGCGGTTCTGGCGCGGCCCGCCGTTCAGCGCGGAATCGCGCTCGACGTCCCCGATCGCAAGAAGCACGACCTCGCGACCGACGAGGCGGCGCGCAAGATCCTGTTCGGCCAGCGGGCGCGGTGACGATTTTTCCGGACGCGCTTGCAATGGACGAACGCGTCGGGCATATGTTCGCACCTCAAGGAGATGTGGCCGAGAGGCTGAAGGCGGCGGTTTGCTAAACCGTTATAGGGTTGTAAAGCCCTATCGAGGGTTCGAATCCCTCCGTCTCCGCCAAATCTACGCCAGCGCCCGCCGACGTATCCAGAACCACCACGGTAAACGCGATTAATCCTTCCTGACAGCCACGCCGGATTCGATCACGTCAAGCAACGAACTAGCACCACCCAGTGCCGGAATTGTGTGTTCAAATCCTGATGCCGAACAACCGGAATGCTCCTCCAAGACATTCAGGACATGACCAATGGCCCGAAGCGCTTCACGTACTTGTGCCCGACTGATCGCCGGTAGGGGAGCCGCAGACAGGTCATCCAAAGCCAGCGCGAGTTCGCTATGAGCCATACGGCGATTTCGCAAATCTAGACAAAATGCGAAACAAAACGACATATTCACTCTATTTTATGTAAAGCCAAACAAATTCGCGCCATAGGGCGTGAAACAATTGCCCCAAGGGCTCACCCATACGCTCAATGTATTCGTCACGGATTTGTGTTCCGTCTCTATATGACATCACATCCCTACCACCCAGTTCTCTATAGCCAGCCCCGGGATCCCTTGGAAATCTGCCTCATTATCGGTCACGAGGACAGAGCCAGTGCTGAGCGCATGGGCGGCAATCATCCGGTCATAATCCCGCCCTTTCACCCACCCGCACTGGGCGATGATCTGCCCATAAACTTGGGCGGCGGCGGCATCGAAGGGCAGGATGGGGATGTGCTCCATCAGCACATCCAGGCGAACGCGCCGTAGCGACGTGTAGGCCGGATTATTGTAAAGCCCCCGCTGCAATTCGGCTAGGCTGAGAGCGGAAAGCAATATGGCCCCATCATGCTCGGCTAGTTTTTCTAGCACCGAATCGGTCCCATCGCGGGCATGAATGGCGATATTGGTATCGATGAGAAAGGCCAATCTTCACTCCCCGTCACGATCGGGCAGATCGATCGGCTCGCGAGCCTCCACTTCGGGCGGCTTAGGTAGGTCACGCAAGATTGCTACGGCATCTTTCAAACTGCCGCGTGCCGGAAAGATGATGATGACATCACCCATGCGGCTGATCCTTAAATCCTGACTCAAATCGGAATAGGCCAATTCGGCCGGGATGCGCACAGCCTGGCTATTGCCAGACTTGAATGCCCGAGTGAGTGGCATAGTGAAAGCTCCCGTGATCATGCCCCTATCTCCCACAAACTTATCTCGGGCATCGCCCTACGTCAATTGTCGTATATACATTGTTTCCGACGCCTCTATATCGACAGGGCCGCAGCGTGGACATCGTGCATCATCGTCAGTCATGGCCCGCCAGCCATTTTTAGATTTTCACTTAAACATCAGCTACTTATATGGCAGCCTGGGGATCGATCCGCAAAATCGGCCCACGCTTCCGACTGATCCCGTCTGCGCCAAAGCGTTGCGGCGAGCCGATCATCCGTTGAACCCGCGCCCGAGCGACCGCCCCGCCTGCGATCGGCGATCGCTTCAAGACCACGAAGCCGACCGCGACCTTGCGCCAATTGTCGCAAGGTCCGGTTAGCCCGTAACCTCATTGTCCCGATTGGTTCGGGATCTGCCATTCAAGATACCGTTGCTGAAACTGCTTGGGTGTCGAATGTCTGTCGCGATTTTCGGCCCCGTCCACCGTGTGGCCCATCCGAGCAAGCTCTCCTCAACGGGCGAGCGGGCCGCCGGCGAGGCGCGCGAGATCGAAGGCGTGAACGTCGCGCAAAAGCTCGATGAAGCCGTCGACGCCATGCGCGAAGCATTCTTCCCCCTTGGCGGCGGTGGCGTTCGAGGCGTCGCCCGCCGCGCCGAGCGGATTGAGGTCGTTCGCCATCCAGCCGATGCCGATCGGCTGGGTGACGCGCAGCCGCTTGAACTCCCGCTCGATCCCGACTGCGGCGCTGACGAAATTGCGCGCCTCGCTCATGGCCACTATCGCCGGACGGTGCGCGAGCATGAGCGACGTCTCGGCGTCGCCGCCGTGAATTCCGTGGGCGCGCTCCTCGGGCGCAAACATCCCCTCCGGATAGCCGAGCGTATGCCAGGCCGCGTGCACGGCGAGCATGCCGAAGCGCACGCGCAGTTCCCGCACCACAGCCGCCAGCACGGCGACGTTGCCGCCATGCGAGTTCATGAAGACGAGCTTGCGACAGCCGGTCCGCGCGACGCTCTCGCCGATCTCGGTCCAGGCGCGCACGATCGTCTCCATCGAGAAGGTCAGCGTGCCCGGATAGTGCAGGTGCTCGTTCGACTTGCCGATCGCCTGGACGGGCAGGAACAGCGTCGGCAAATCGTCGGGAACCCGGACGACGGCGCGTTCGAGGTAGCCCTCGTTGATGAACGTATCGACGCCGACCGGAAGATGGGGCCCATGCTGCTCGATCGCGGCGACGGGCAGCACCGCAACGACTTTCTTCATGTCGGCTGCTGAAAAATCGGTCCACTTCATCTCTGCCCAAAACTTGGTCGGCAACATGCCTACACTCCCGGCTTGCGAGCGGCGACCGCCTCGATTTCGACGACAAACTCCGGACGGGCGAAGCCCTGAACGATCATCAGCGTCGAGGCCGGCGGCGGCGTCGGCACGAATTCGTCGCGCACCCGCATGTACCCCGGCAAGTGCTCGCGCGCGCTCACATAGGCATTGAGGCGGACGAGGTCGGCAAGGGTCATCCCGCCCTCGGCGAGAATGGCCGCGATCGCGCGGAAGCAGAGTCGCGCCTGGCCCTCGACGTCGCGCGGCACGCCGCCGTCGGGCGCGATCCCCAGTTGACCTGAGCAGAAAATCAGCCGAGCTTCAGCCTCCACCTCGAGCCCATGCGCATAATTGGCGAACGGCCGATGGATCGTTTTCGGGTTCAATCGACGCATCACTCGCTTTCCTTTTGGCGCCGCGGCCTTGCCCGGCGGGACTGGTGGCGCCGAGTTTGCAAGTCCCGGGCCGGTCCGGGTTTCTGGAGAACCGACATATGTATCGAGCGGGCGCTATTCTTATTGCGGGTTTGGCCTTCGCGACCGCGGCGCATGCCGCCGACAAGGTGTCCTTCGGCACCAACTGGCTCGCCGAGGCCGAGCACGGCGGCTATTATCAGGCCCTGGTCGACGGAACCTACGCCAAATTCGGCCTTGACGTGACCATCGTGCCCGGCGGCCCGCAAGCCAACAACGGCCTTATGCTCGCCGCCGGCAAGCTCGATTTCTACATGGGCGGCAACCTGTTGCTCGCCTTCGACGCGGTCGACCAGAACCTGGGGATCGTGGTGGTGGCGGCGCATTTCCAGAAAGACCCGCAGATGGTCATGTCGCACCCCGGCGTGGGCCTCGACAAGTGGGAGGATCTGCCGAAGGCGACCGCCTTCATCTCCAAGGAGGGCCTCGCCTCCTTCTATCGCTGGATGGAAACGGCGTACGGCTTCAAGGAGGCGAACGTGAAGCCTTACACCTTCAACCCGGCTCCGTTCATCGCCGACCCGCAGTCGATCCAGCAGGGCTATGTGACGTCCGAGCCTTACTCGGTCGAGAAGGAGGGTCACTTCAAGCCGAACATCTTCCTCCTCGCCGACCACGGCTACGACACCTACGCCACGACGATCGAGACCCGGGCCGACGTGATCGAGAAGCATAAGGACGTCGTGCAGCGCTTCGTCGACGCCTCGACCATCGGCTGGTATCATTATCTCTACGGCGACAACACAAAAGCCAACGATCTGATCAAGAAAGACAACCCGGAAATGACCGACGACCAGATCGCCTTCTCCATCGCGAAGATGAAGGAATACGGCCTCGTCGATTCCGGCGACACGCTCAAGCATGGCATCGGGGCTATGAACGACGAGCGCGTCAAGTCCTTCTACGACCAGATGGTGAAGGCGGGCGTGGTGAAGCCGGGGCTCGACTACAAGAAGGCCTACACGTTGGAATTCGTCAACAAGGGCGTCGGCCTCGACCTCCGGCCCCAGTGAGCGGCCGAGGGCGAGCGCGATGGCTCCGCCCGGATTGGCGCCCGGCGCGGCCGCCAGCGAGGCGGCCGGCGTGGGCTCGCTGGTCGCCGCGCGGGAGTATCTCGTCCGTCTCGAGCAGGTCGGCAAGTCGTTCAAGAACGGCGTCGAGGCCCTCAGAAGCGTCGACCTCGAAATCCGGCGCGGCGAGTTCCTGTCGCTGCTCGGGCCCTCGGGCTGCGGCAAGTCGACCATCCTCCGTCTTCTCGCCGGCCTGACCCAGCCGAGCCTCGGCTACATCAACTGGACCTCGAAGAGCCACGACCTCGGCTTCGTCTTCCAGGAGCCGACGCTGATGCCGTGGGCGAATGTGTTCGACAATGTCTGGCTGCCGCTGCGGCTCGGCGGCCAGTCGCGCGCGACCGCGCGGGCGAAGGTCGAGGAGGCGCTGGCGAAGGTCGGGCTTTCCGGCTTCGGCAAGGCCTATCCGCGCGAACTGTCGGGCGGCATGAAGATGCGCGTCTCCGTCGCCCGCGCCCTTGTCACCCGCCCGGCCCTCCTCCTGATGGACGAGCCGTTCGCCGCGCTCGACGAGATCACCCGCACCAAGCTCAACGACGACCTCGTGGCGCTCAAGTGCGAACTGGACGCGACCGTCGTCTTCGTCACCCACTCGGTGTTCGAAAGCGTCTATCTCTCCGACCGGATCGTCGTCATGGCGCCGCGGCCCGGCCGGGTGGTCGCCGAGGTCAACGTGCGGGCGCCGCTGCCGCGCGACGAGGACTACCGTCTCGGATCCGAATACCCGGAACTCTGCCGCGAGACGTCGCGCGCCCTGCACCGCGCCATGGGCGAATCGTCGGACAAGGAGCGCCGACCCGCATGAGCCGCGAGCGGGCGATCCGCCTTGTGCTGCCGACCGCGGCGTTCGTCTTGGCGATCTTCCTCTGGGAAGCGATCGTGCGCGTCAATCACATCCCGCCGGTCATCCTCCCGGCGCCAAGCCTCATCGCGGCAACGCTGGTCAAGGACTGGGGGACCCTGTTCGGCTCGCTCCTCGTGACCCTGTCGATCACCTTCGAGGCGCTCATCTCGGCAACCGTAGGCGGCGCCCTGCTGGCGTTGCTGTTCGCCCAGTGGCGGCCGCTCGAATACACGTTCTTCCCGTTCACGGTGATCCTGCAGGTGACGCCGGTGGTCTCGATCGCGCCGCTCCTGCTGATCTATCTAAGCTCGGGCACGGCGGTTCTGGTCTGCGCCTTCCTCGTCGCCTTCTTCCCGATCCTCGCCAACACGTCGCTCGGGCTGTCGTCGGTCGATCACAACCTCCTCGATCTCTTCCAGATGTACCGCGCCTCGTCCTGGCGGCAATTGCTGTGGCTTCGGATCCCGGCGGCCCTGCCCTTTTTCCTCGGCGGCTTGAGGATCGGCGGCGGCTTGGCGCTGATCGGCGCCATCGTGGCGGAGATCGCCGCGGGCTCGGCCGGACAGGGCGCGGGCCTCGCCTTTCGAATCGTCGAGTTGGGCTACCGGCTCAACATCCCGCGCATGTTCGCCGCGCTGGTTCTCATCTCGATCACGGGCGTCGCGATCTTCCTCTTCACCACCACCCTCTCGTACCTCCTGCTGCGCCGCTGGCACGACAGCGCCCGAGGTCGAGACTTGTGATCCCTGCCCTTCCCGTCTCGGACCGTTTTGCGCTGCTTGGCGTGCGCGTGCTCGCGGACCGCCTGCCCTTCGTCGCCGAGCGCATCGACCGCGACGGCTTTGCCCGGGCTGATCTCCTGATCGACGACGGTTGCTTCGCAGAGGTCCTGCCGGCAGGCGCCATGCCGGCCGGCGAAACCCTGTGCGTCAACCTCGCCGGTCGGATCGCCCTGCCGACTTTCGTCGACGCGCACACCCATCTCGACAAGGCGCATATCTGGCGCCGGGCGCCGAACCCGACCGGCGATTTCATCGGCGCGCTCGATGCGGTCGCCGCCGACCGCGCCGCCAACTGGACCGCGGCCGACGTCGCGTTGCGCATGGATTTCTGCCTGCGGACGGCCTTCGGGCACGGGACCTCGGCCATCCGCACCCATATCGACAGCATCGGGCCGCAGACCCGCATCAGCTGGCCCGTTTTCGCCGAGGCGCGCGAGCGCTGGAAGGGCCGCATCGAGCTTCAGGCCGCGCCGCTGTTCAAGATCGACTTCGCGCTCGACCCCGCGCATATGGCCGACGTCGAGGCGATGCTCGAGGCGCACGGAACCGGCGTCCTCGGCGCCGTCACCTTCATGGTTCCCGAACTGCGCGAGGGCCTCGCAGTCCTGTTCGCGCTCGCTGAGCGCAAGGGCTGGGACCTCGACTTCCACGTCGACGAATCCGCCGATCCGGAGGCCCGCTCGCTGCGCGTCATCGCCGAAACGGCGCTCGAGCGCCGCTTCCCCGGACGCATCCTGGTCGGGCACTGCTGTTCGCTCGCGGTTCAGGACGACGACGAGCGCAAACGCGCGATCGAGGCGTCGGCGCGCGCCGGGCTCAGCGTCGTGTCGCTGCCGATGTGCAATCTCTTTCTGCAGGATCGCCAGGCCGGCCGAACGCCGCGCTGGCGCGGCGTGACCGCGCTGCACGAGCTCAGCGACGCGGGCGTCAATGTGATGGTCGCCAGCGACAACGTGCGCGACCCCTTTTACGCCTATGGCGATCTCGACATGCTCGAGGTCTGGCGCGAAGGCGTGCGCATCCTGCACCTCGACTACCCGTTCGCGCGCTGGGCGGGGGCCGTCCGCGAGGCGCCGGCCCAAGCGATGGGGCTTCGGCTTGGCGGCGTCCGGGCGGGCGCGCCGGCGGATCTGATTCTGACCGACGCGCGCGACTTCACCCAGCTCTTCTCCCGGCCCAACGCCGACCGCATCGTCCTGCGCGACGGCCGCCGCGCGCCCCCTCCCCCGACTACGCCGAACTCGCTGACCTGGGGACCTTTCCGTGAACAAGATCTACGATATCGACGCCTTCCGCGCCCTGATCGGCCCGATCAAATGCGAGGACAATCCGGTCCTGGTGAAGCAGAAGAGCCGCGACTTCTACTGGTATTCGCCGGTGCTGAAGCGCGAGCTCGAGACGGTGACGGCCGATCTCGTCGTCACGCCTAAGACCGAGGCGGAGGTTGTCACGGTTCTGGCTGCCGCCCACAAGCTCGGCGTTCCAGTGACCGCGCGGGGCGCCGGAACGGGCAACTACGGACAGGCCATGCCGCTCACCGGCGGCGTGCTTCTCAACCTGATCGAATTGAACAGGATCCACGCCATCGCGCCGGGCCGTGTGGTGGCGGAGCCAGGCGCGCTGCTCATCGACATCGACAAGGCAGCGGCGGCTTCCGGCCAGGAGTTACGCATGTTTCCCTCGACCCGGGCGACCGCTTCGATCGGCGGATTCATCGCCGGCGGCTCGGGCGGCGTTGGCTCGATCACCTGGGGCGGCCTGAGGGATTTCGGCAACGTCCTGCGCCTGCGCGTCCTGACGATGGAAGCCGAGCCGCGCGCGCTGGAACTCACGGGCGCCGATCTCCACAAGGCGGTCCACGCCTACGGCACCAACGGCGTCATCACCGAGGTCGAAATGCCGCTGACGGCCGCCTATGACTGGGTCGACGTCATCGTCGGCTTCGATTCGTTCGACGCAGCGGCGGCTTACGCCTACGCGCTCGGCGAGCAGGATGGCATTCTGAAGAAGCTCCTGACCGTGGTCGCAGCGCCGGCGCCGAACCGCTACTTCCTGCGTCACCGCACGATCATTCCCGACGGCAAGAGCGTCGTGCTGGTCATGGTCGCGCCGCACGCGCTGGACGCGCTCGAAGCCTTCACCCGCCCGGTCAAGGGCTTGGAGATCCTGTACGTTTCGAGCCTTGCTGACGAGGCGACGCGCGCCGGGCTGCCGCCAAACTACGAGCTCGCCTGGAACCACACCACCCTGCGCGCCCTGAGGGTCGACCCGGAGATCACCTATCTGCAGATCCGCTACCCCGAGGATCAGGGACTGTCTCTGATCAGCCGCATTCACCAGCGCTTCCGCGACGAGGTGATCGGCCATCTCGAGCTTATCCGCTTCAACGGGCGATTGGGCTTTGCCGGCCTGCCATTGGTCCGGTTCTCGACGGAGGAGCGGCTCCAGGCGATCATGGACGAGCATGAAGCGATGGGCGCAATGGTGTTCAATCCGCACCGCTACACGCTCGAGGAAGGCGGCATGAAGCAGACCGACGCCACCCAGCTCGCCTTCAAGCGCGAGACCGATCCGCAGGGACTGCTCAATCCCGGCAAGATGATCGCCTGGGAGGACCCGAACTTCGACTATTCGGCAGGCCGGAATTTCCTGTTCCCGGGGCTGGAAGCGCGGGCAAGGGCGGCGCAGGCCTGAGCGAGGGGTCCCATGCGCATCCTGGTCCTCTTCGCTCACCCGGTCGAGACCAGCTTCGCCGCGGCGCTGCACGGGCAGGTGGTGCGCTCGCTCAGGAGCCGGGGGCACGAGGTGGATGACTGCGATTTGAACGCGGAGAAGTTCGACCCGGTCATGAGCCGCCAGGAGCGGATCGACTACCATGACATCCCGGTCAACCGGCGCAACGTCGGGCCCTATGTTGACCGTCTGCTCGCCGCCGAGGCGCTCGTTTTCTCCTTTCCGGTCTGGAACATGGGCTTCCCGGCGATCCTCAAGGGCTTCGTCGACAAGGTGTTCCTGCCGGGGGTGAGCTTCACCCTGAAGGAGAACGGCGACTACGTGCCCGCGCTCCACAATATCAAGCGGCTCGGCGTCGTCTGCACCTACGGCGGCAGCCGCCTGCTCACCTTCATGATGGGCGACCCGCCGAGGCGCTTCCTGACCCGGTCGATGCGCGGGATCTGCGCCCCCGGCGCGGGCTGCGACTATCTCGCCCTTTACGACATGGATCACAGCAAACCGGAGCGCCGGAAGGCATTTCTGGCGAAGGTCGAAGCGAACTTTTCGACCTGGTGAGCCCCGTTCCCCTCAGCAGCGGAGATTCTTAGGCTGGCCAACGGAACAAGCGAGACAAATTCACCACAAAGAACACGAAGAACCACCAATGCGCAAAAAGAGCCCTGTCGTTCTTTGTGTCCTTCGCGCCCTTTGGGGTGAGAGTCGAACGCTAACGAGGTCCATTCGTTGGGCTGGCTAAAGGATTCTGCTTAGGCGCGCTCGAGGAACTTCATCACCCGCGCCCGATGCTCGTAGACACTGGGCCCGGGGGCGAGCGACGTCGTGAAGGCTGGCGTCGTCGCGAGTCCGTTCCGATCGACGTGCATCGCGACGAGGAAACGGACGGGCCTCGTTTTCTTGATGGTCCACTGCAATCCGCCGCCGCCCATGGGGTACTGCTGAGAGGGCGCCATCGCAGGATCGTGCCCGGTCTCGGGGAGCGCCTTGGCGATCCGCTCAGGGCCGGTGATCCTGGCCGAGCGCAGCGCGAGTTCCTGCAGCGCCCGGTAGCCGGCGGGTCCGCGTTCGGCAAGAATCTGGTCGTGCATGCGAAGGCGCGCGGCATCCTGAGCCTGCGTCGCCGCGGGAAGGCCGAGCCGTCCGCCCGAGCGCAGGGTCGTGCCTTCGAACTCGAAATCGTCGGGCGTGAGTTGCTGAACGAGCAGAAGCAGCCAATAGCCGGCGCTGAGACGTCCCGCGCCGTAGCCGAGGTTCTTTTCGACGTCCGCGGGCGGTCTCGGACCGATCCAGTTCAACGTCGTGACGTTGCCGGTGAAGGTGCTGGTGTCTCCAACTTTCAACATGGCGCATCCCCCGGCCCTCTGCGAGCCAGGCACCCGGCCAAGCCGCACGCCCGAACGCGTCGACACGCCCGACCGCATAGCTTCAGCCCAGCGCCCGCGCAGTGCGCGCCGTCACAGCCCGCACCGCCACGGAAGCAGATTATCTGCAGCGATGAAGCCTTAATACATGGGGAATGGACACGGACATGGCATATGCACAGCGTTCCCGGAGCCTTCGGCTCGGCGTCGATCGGGAGGCGAACGCGCTGATCGCCAATCTTGGCGTCGAGGCGTATTCAGCGGCCTGCCTGCGCGCCCAAGAGGCGAGCAGCGAGGAAATGGCTCAGGACTGGAGCGACGTCGCCGACGTCGTCGCGCGGAAGACGAGGAGGCGGGGGAGTTTCATGATGGCCGCGATGTCTCGCGGCGCCGCGCTCTCGGCGCAAGCCGGTCCGGTGTGGCCCTTCACCTAGCCGGCGTCACGGCCGCGCCGCCGACCGCGCGGTCGGGGCCGTCTCACGGGCGCCGGAAGGCGATGCGTAGCAGTTGGATGGCGCCGTTCTCGAAGCCGGACGCCGCTTCGTCCAGATAGTGCAGATAGTCGGCGACCTTTTCAGGACCCACGAGTCGCTCCGCGCGCGCTTGCGCAGCGAAGAGACGCTTCTCCCATTCGCGCAGAGTGCGGGCGTAGTGCAGGCGGTGGTTGACGAGCGTCTCGACCTCGAATCCGCGCGACGCGGCTTCCAGCACCTCATGCGCCATCGGCAGCTCGCTTTCGCGCCAGATTTTCGCGCGCATGAACGGCGTGAGCTTGCGGATCCGGCCGTAGGCGATCGTCTGCAGCGACAGCGCCCCGCCGCGAACGAGCCGCCGTCGACAGAAGTCGAAGAATTGGGCGTAGACCGTCAGCCGCTCCTCTGGCGAATGATCAAAGCGGCCGAAATGCTCGAAGGCCCCGATCGAGATGATTCCGTCGAACGGCTTCGGATCGTTGTAGTCCTGCCAGTTCGTGATCTCCATCCGGGCTCGCGGGTGCGCTGGCCCTTGGTCGAAGAGTTCCTTCTGCGCCGCGCTCAGCGTCAGGCCGACCACCTCGCCGACCTTCCGCTCGGCGACCAGATAGCGCAGCAACGCCCCCCAACCACAGCCAATGTCGAGAATCCGCAGGCCCGGATGCGCTCCGGCCGCGTCGGCGTGAAAGCGCAGCTTCTCAACCTGCGCCTCTTCGAGCGACTGGGCGTCCGACGCCCACAGGGCCGCCGAATAGATCATTCGTTGATCGAGCCAGAGAGCGTAAAAGTCGTTGCCGGAGTCGTAATGGTGCTGAATCTCGGCCATCGATGTCGTTTGCATGGGTCACGCCTCGCAGGGTTGCTTGCCTGTCTTCGCCCGCGCGCGGGCGCCGTACTCTTATGCTTGTCGACAAAGCGCCGGAGGACGCAGAAACCCTCGTCAAACTGATCCGGCGCTGACTAGAACTCCTCAAAAAAGCGTTCGGCGGCGACGAAGGGGTCCCACATCGTCGAACTGCATTGGGGGATAATGGCAACATTTGGCCCCGTCGCTCAAGTCCTTTGAGTCTGGGGCGAAGGGACGCCGGGAGCCTGCGCTCGACCTCGAGTCCGATCCCACTCGGGCGACAGTTCGGTCCGCCCCAGCTTTCGCAAGCCGGCGGTCAGCGCCTCACTCCTCGGGCTCGGTGTCGAACCGGAGCGGATAGCCCCGCATGGCGCCGGCCTCGGTGCCGCGCGCGGCCTTGGTCTCGGCGATGTCCTTGGCGAACACCCCGACGACGCAAAGGCCCTTCTTGTGCGCGGTCAGCATCACGGCCAGCGCCTGCGACTCGTTCATGCGGAAGACCGCCTTCAGCACCTCGACCACGAAGTCCCGCGGCGTATAGTCGTCGTTGAACAGCAGCACCTTATGCAGGCGCGGCTGGTCGACCTTCGTTTGCGTCTTGGTCCGGACCTTGGTGGCGGACTTGCTCATCGTGGCCCCCGGAGGCAGGCTGGATGCGTCGCGCCCATCCTCGCATGCGGCGCGCCGCTGTTTCAAGCGCCGGCAAGACCCTTGCAAAGCCGTGCGCTTCCCGTCGATCCGAGAAAGGCCGCCGATGCTCAATACCCGACAAAAGGTCCTGCGCAACTTCTGGTACGCTGCGCGCCCGACCGAGTCGCTGAAAGACGGACCGAAGCCATTCCGGCTTCTCGGTCAGCCGATCGTCCTCTTTCTCGACGAAAAGGGCGAGCCGGCCGCGCTTGAGGACCGTTGTTGCCACCGCACGGCCAAATTGTCGAAAGGCTGGAGCAAGGACGGCCATATCGTCTGCGGCTATCACGGCTGGGAGTACGACCGCACGGGCAAGCTCGTGAACATTCCGCAGTTCCCGTTCGAACAGGCCGTGCCCAACGCACGAGCCAGATCGTTCCTCGCCAAGGAGCGCTACGGCTATGTCTGGGTCTGCCTCGGCGAACCGTTGCTCGACATTCCCGACCTCAAGGAGGACCGCGACCCGGCCTTTCGCCGCATCCATCAGTTCGACGACTTCTGGCGCTGCTCGGCCTTGAGGATGATGGAGAATTCCTTCGACAACGCGCATTTCGCTTTCGTGCACAAGAACACGTTCGGCGACATCGCCCAGCCGAAGCCGGAAAAATACGAGATCACCGAGACCGACTACGGTTTCGTCGCCGAGACCATCGTGCCGGTCAAAAATCCCCCAGAGGCCGCGCGCATCACCGGCACGACCGAGCCCTGGACGAGGCGCAAGATGCGCAACGCCTGGTTCATGCCGTTCTGCCGCACGATGGACATGGAATATCCCTCGGGCCTCCGGCACCTGATCTTCAACTCCGCGACGCCGATCGACGACGGCTCGATCCAGCTCGTGCAGGTGCTGTTCCGCAACGACCGCGAGGAGGATTGCTCGACCGAGGAGCTTCGCGCCTGGGACGGCAAGATCATCGAGGAAGACCGCGAAATCCTCGAATCGACCGATCCTGACGCCATCGTCGACATGAGCCGCAAGCTCGAGATGCACATGCCGTCCGACCGCCCGGGCATGCTGATGCGCCAGAGGCTCAACGCCCTGCTCGAGACGCATGGCGAGCATGAAATTCCGCGCTGACCGCGTCCCGCCGCTGGCGGGCGCTTCGGATCGGTCATAAAATGGATGCGACCGCAACGCCGCGCGAGCTGCCGGCGAACGGCGGCAGGTTCGGGGGTTTCGCCATGCGCATTGGACTGATGGTGGCTTTCGGCGGGCTGGCGCTGACCTCATGGGACGGCCCTGCTCAGGCTGGGCCATGCGCGAGCGAAATCTACCAGGCCGACATCGCAATCAACAAGCGGCTCGACGAGATCGCGGCGCAGGGCAAGGGCGCCGCAGAATCGACGTACGCCACCATGCATCGCCAGCCAACTCCAGGTACGATCGCCGGCGCCGAGGAAAAGGCAGGCGACATCCCGGCGTCCGGCGTAGAGGACGTGCGCAAGTTCATGGTGGAGGCGCGCCAGGCCGATGACGCCGGCGATAAGGCCGGCTGCGAGAAGGCGCTGGCGGAGGCGAGGACCATCGTCGGCCTTCAGTAGGCCTCGGCCGGCAATGAGGCGACGACGCGCTCGCGCCTCGTCGAATGCGCCGGGACGCCGCGCCGCGCCTTTCCCGCGCTGTCCGCGCGCCATTGGCGTATAGTCGCCGCATGCGAATCGTCACCTACCGCGACCTCCACCCCGGCCGCTTCGCCAAGCCGCTCGAACGCGTGCGGGCGGCGCTCGAACGCGGCGATTTCGCCGCCGCCGGGCTCAAGAAGCTTGCCCCGACCTCCTATTGGCGCGCCAAGCTCGGCGACGACGCGCGCCTGCTCATGCAGTTCGTCCCCTACAAGGGCGAGACCGTCTGTCTGTTTCTCGAGGTTATCCACAATCACGCCTACGAAAAGTCTCGCTTCCTGCGGGGTGCGCCGGTCGATCGCGACAAGATCGAGGCCGGCCCGGACGATTGCGCGCCTCAGCCCGAGCCGACGGCGCGCGCCGGCTGGGAGCTCAAGTGGCTGCCGCCGGAGGCGGTGGAATTCGATCTCCTCGACAAGCCGATCGTTCTCGACGCCGCCCAGGAGGCGGTGCGCGGCCGCGCGCCGCCACTCGTCATTATCGGCCCCGCGGGCTCGGGCAAGACGGCGGTGACGCTCGCCAAGATGCGCGAGGCGACGGGCGAGGTCCTCTATGTGACGCTCTCGGCCTACCTCACGCAAACGGCGCGCCGGCTGTACGGCGCGCACGGCTACGAGAACCCGCGCCAGAACGCCGAGTTCCTGAGCTTTCGCGAATTCGTCGACACGATCGCCGTCCCGGAGGGCGAGGAGGTTCGCTTCTCGACCTTTCGCGCGTGGCTCGAGCGCCGGCGGGGCGGCCTGAAAGGCGACTTGCGGCAGGCCGACGCGCATGCGGTGTTCGAGGAATTCCGCGGCGTGCTCGGCGCCCCCGCAAGCGGCGCGCTGAGCGAGGCTGAATATCAGGCGCTCGGCGTCAGGCAATCGCTCTATCCGGCCGGAGACGGGCGCGCGGCCGTGCATGACCTGTTCGAGAAATACCGGACCTGGCTGAAAGACGAGAAGCTGTTCGACTTGAACCTCGTTTCGCATGCCTGGCGCGCCAAGGCCGAGCCGCGCTACGACTTCGTCGTCGTCGACGAGGTGCAGGATCTCACCAACGCCGAGCTCGCGCTCATCCTTGATACGCTCAAGACCAAGCATCAATTCCTGTTGTGCGGCAATTCGCACCAGATCGTGCATCCAAACTTCTTTTCCTGGGCTTCCGTGCGGGCGCTGTTCTGGCGAACGGAGGTGGCGGCCGAGGACGCCCCCGCCGCGCGCGAGATCGCTCTTCTCCAGACGAATTTCCGCAACACCGAGGCCGTCACTGGCCTCGCCAATCATCTCCTGAAGGTCAAGCAGGCGCGCTTCGGCTCAGTCGACCGCGAGAGCAATTTTCTCGTCCGATGCGCCTCCAGCGCGGCGGGCGCGGCGCAATTGCTCAAGGGCGACGACAAGGCCTTGCGCGCGCTGAACGCCGCCTCGCGGGCGTCGGTCCGCTACGCCGTCATCGTGCTGCGCGACGAGGACAAGCCGGCTGCGCGCGCCCATTTTGCAACGCCGCTGATCTTCTCCGTCCACGAGGCCAAGGGCCTCGAATATCCGAACGTCATCCTCTACCAGATGATCTCGGCGAACCGCGGGTCTTACGCCGAAGTCGCTCGCGATGTCGCGCCGAGCGACCTCGAAGGCGACGCGCTCGACTACCGCCGCGCCAAGGACAAGACCGACAAGTCGCTCGAGATCAACAAGTTCTACGTCAACGCGCTTTATGTCGCGATGACCCGCGCCGTCGAGGGACTGACGATCGTCGAGACCGACGTTCAGCACCCGTTGTTGCGCCTGCTCGGCCTCAAGGAGATGGCGGACATCGCGCCGACGGCCGCTTCGGCCTCGAGCAAGGACGAGTGGGCGCAGGAAGCCCGCAAGCTCGAACTGCAGGGCAAGCAGGAGCAGGCGCGAGCGATCCGGGAGACGTTTCTCGCCGCGCGGCCGACGCCCTGGGCGCCCTGGTCGCTGCAAACCCTGCGGGAATGGACGCCCAAGGCGCTCGATCCGAAGAATCCGTCGGCCAAGACCAAACAGGCCCTGCTCGATTACGCGCTGTGGCACGGACAGGGCGCCTATGTCGAAAAGCTCGCCAATGCGAATTTCGCGCCGGCGCTGGCGCTGACCCATCGCGGGCATTTGCTCGCTCGCGTCACGGAGGTCCCTCACGAGGGCAGGCTCGTCGAGCTCGCCAAGGTCGCCGGATTCTCGAACGATCCGCACAACCCGATGGGCCGCGCGACGCGCGCGGCGGCGGCGGTGCGCGAGCGCCAGTTGCGGCCCTATGTCGAACGATCGACAAAGCCGGTCTTGCAGGATTGCGATCTCTACGGCGTCGACCACAAGACCTACTGCGGCGCGACCCCGCTGATGCTCGCCGCGCGCGCCGGAAACGTCGCGCTGATCGACGCCCTCCTCGCGCGCGGCGCGGATCCGGAGATCGTCGACGATTACGGACACACCGCCTGGATGGGCGCGCTGAACCGCGCCATTGACGACGAGGCGTTCGCCCGCGCCCATCTCGGGGCCGTGTTCGAGCGCCTGGGGCCGCAGACTCTCGACGTTCACACGGACGGGCGGCTCGTTCGTCTCGAGCGCGGCCAGGGCGAATTCTGGCCGCTCGGGTTGATGCTGGCCGGCCTCAAGACCCATTGCGGCGGAACTCGCCGCCCGGCCGCTCGGGCCCTACCGATATACGCAAGGCTTCTTTGCCGACGGCCTCATGCAAACGCTCGACCGTCTGCCGGAGCACCTCTGGCCGAAGGCGCGCCGCAGGAAGGAGTACCTCCATTCCGTGCTGGCGCGGGCGGAGGTCGACTCCGGCTACCGTCCGGCCCGCAAGCTCTGGAAGCGCCGCAGCGTGGGTTACTATATGCCGGCGCCCGACATGCGGCTCAGACGCACAACGGGAGATGGCGAAGCCTGGGTCCCGATCGGCGAGGCCCTCGTTCTGGCCGAGGTCGACAATGGCGGATCACGCTGGCTGTTCGACGGTTACGCCCTGCCCGCGGATGCATCCGCGTCGGCCGCCATCGCGGCGCAATGAGCAGCGAGATAAATTTGCAACGCCGGTCGTTTCGCAATCCAAGGCTCAATTCGCATTCGTTAGCCGCCATATAGAGCCGCCTATATTTGCGCTTAGCGGGTTCAGGCGCTGCACGACATCCGCCGCCCCGACCAGATCAAGCCCATCGAGGTCCGTCCGCTCGCGCGGCACGGGCGCCTTGGATTGAGGTCTGCCTATGCCGCCCCTTCTCGGCGAGCGTTCGCAAAGGAGCCCGCTCGATGACCTCTGCGCGGATCGGCGAGTAGCCCGCGCCAGCCGGCCTCTGACGCCCGCGATTATTGTATGGCGCTTTCATGACGATCCATGCCAACCTGAGGACGAGGTGGCGCCGGAGGCGAAGGCAACAGTCAACAGCAACAAGCGAGGTCCCGATGTCAGACCAGGCTTTGACTCCCAGTCCGCTCCCCCAGGGTTTGATGACGCGGAAGCCTCTCGCCGACATCATTGCCGAAGGCGAGGGCCATGCCCTCGGCAAGACTCTCGGTCCGGTCAGCCTCACTGCGCTCGGAATCGGCTGCATCATCGGCGCCGGCATCTTCGTTCTCACCGGCACCGCGGCGGCGCGCTATGCGGGGCCGGGCATCATGCTGTCCTTCGTGATCGGCGGCATAGCCTGCGCCTTTGTCGGCCTTTGCTACGCCGAGCTTGCCGCGCTGCTTCCGGTCGCCGGCAGCACTTACACCTATACCTACGCCACGCTCGGCGAAATTTTTGCCTGGGTCATCGGCTGGGATCTCATCCTCGAATACGCCATGGGCGCCTCGACCGTGGCGGTCGGCTGGTCGGGCTACATCGCGTCGCTGTTGCGCAATTTCGGCATCACGATCCCGCCGCAGTACGCCGCCGCGCCCTGGACGCAGGCCAAGCTGCCGGATGGAACCACGATCGATGGAATCGTCAACATTCCCGCGGCTCTTATCGTCCTGGCGCTGACCGCGATGCTGATCGGCGGCACCAAGGAATCGGCCAGGCTCAACAATATTATGGTGGCGGTAAAGCTGTTCGTCGTTGTCGCTTTCATCCTGCTCGGCGCGGCTTATGTGACCTCCGCCAACTGGCATCCCCTCATTCCGGCCAATACCGGCGAGTTCGGCCATTTCGGCTGGACGGGCGTGGTGCGCGGCGCCTCGGTCGTGTTCTTCGCCTTCATCGGCTTTGACGCCGTCTCGACCGCCGCACAGGAAGCGAAACTGCCGCAACGCGACATGCCGATCGGCATTCTCGGCTCGCTGGTGATCTGCACGATCCTCTATGTCCTGGTGGCGGCCGTGGTGACGGGCCTGGTGCCCTACACCGAGCTCAACGTCCCGGACCCGATCGCCAAGGCCGTCGACGTCATCGGCATGACCTGGTTCTCGGTGCTGATCAAGATTGGCGCGCTGGCGGGCTTGACGACCGTCATCCTGGTCCTGCTCTACGGGCAGAGCCGTGTCTTCTTCACCATCGCCAAGGACGGCCTTCTGCCAAAGATGTTCTCGGAGGTGCATCCAACCCTCGGCACGCCCTACAAGAGCCAACTCCTGATCGGAATCGTCGTCGCCATCGTGGCGGCGCTCACCCCGATCGACGTGCTCGGCGAGATGGTGAGCATCGGCACCTTGTTCGCGTTCGCGCTGGTCTGCGGCGCGGTGGTTTATCTGCGCAAGAGCGACGCGGAGATCTTCCGGCCGTTCCGCACGCCCGCCGTGCCGTGGGTGCCGAGCTTGGGCATCGCGTTCTCGCTGTTGCTGATGGTGTTCCTGCCTTGGGCAACGTGGCTGCGGCTGATCGTCTGGCTCGCGATCGGCCTCGTCCTCTATTTCGCCTATGGGCGCTCGCACTCGGTGCTCATGCACGGCGAGAGGCGCTGAGCGGCGCCGACCGCCCGCAGCCCGCTTCGTCTGTGTGCAGGAGCCCGTCGGCCGCGTGGCGAACGAGGCCGGCGGCGGCCCGAGGTCGCGCGACAGGATTCGCACGCAAATAGAATGCACTGTCACGGTAACACACGGTAACACTTGAAGGGCCCGCGAAGCGCCCTGGCGGAGCCCCGCGACCTCGTTCCTGAATAGGCCAATCAGGCGGAATTCGAGGCGTTGCCCTCAGCGGTTGGGGCGTTGTTCGAGCCTCGTGGGCGAAGCGGTCAGCAGACTTCGCCCATGCTCGCTCCGTCAGCCGGGCGGCATGCCAAATGGGGTTGTCGGCGCCTTGCTGATCTCGCCGCCCGCGAGAACCGCGTCCTGGCTGAACACGATTGGCGGCAGATCAACCGCCGCTTCCCGTCCGTCTCTGCGCGGCGCGATGGCGGAATGGGACTTCAGGTAGGCCGCCAGCGCGTCGTGGACGCTCGGTCCAACGATCTTTGCGTCGTGCGTGCCGGGATGGCGGCAAATCACGTCGATCGGCTCGCCTTCGCGCTCACATCCTGCGACCGTATAGCGGCGGTCCGGCTCGATCTCCTTGCCGTTGACCTTGATCGAGACGACACGGTCGCCGGCCTCGCCGTGCGCCTTGAAGGCGAAGGCCATGCCCGAGGCTCGCACGCCCCATCCGCCGTTCAGTTTGTACGGATTCTTGGAATAGACGGTTTCGAGCTCTTTCTCGATATAGGTTTTGAGCTCGCTTCCGGTCACCCAGCCGCCCTTCATGCGCGCGTCCATCGGCAACAGATTCCAGAGGTCGGCTTCGGTGATGGGGCCGGGAGGAACGGGCGCGCCGAAGCGGAAGCCGTTGGTGAAGCCGATGTCCGTTCCCGCCATGTCGCGTACGGCGTCGGCGATGAAATCGTCAGCGCTCGTCTCGAATAAGTCGTAACGCATCAGCACCGTCTCGGTTCGGCCGATTTCGCGCGACATGCGCTCCCGATGGGGGGCGAGCGACGCATCGACGAGCGCCTTCATTTCTGGGTCCTCCGGATAGAGGCTCGCGAGAACGGGGATCAGCCGATACTGACGCCGCGCGACGCCGCCGCCGGGCTTGAGCACGAGGTCCAGCCGGCCCAGGAACGAGCCGAAGCAACCCGGTTCGACGACGATGACATCGCCTTCCATGATCGGCGTAGCTGTGCGCTCATGCGTGTGGCCGGACAGGACGACGTCAAACTCGGGGACGTCGCGCGCAAGCTGGCGGGCGATCGTGAGGCCCGTGTGGGTGAGCGCGACGACGAGGTCGGGGCTTTCGCGCGTCTTGATCTCCTTGACGTACTCGCGCAGGCCTTCCATCCGTGTCGTGTCCATGCCCCTGAATTCGGCTGGCGGCTGACGGGTGCTCGCTCCGATGTCGGTGACGCCGACGACGACTGTTTTTACGCCTTGCCGGTCGATCGTTACTGACGCCGGGAACAGACGCTGGCTGGTGGCGACGTCATGAAAGTTGTAGCAGACGACCGGGCAGCCGAGCCGCGCCATCGTTTGCTTGAAGATCTCGGGCCCATATACCGGCTCCCAGTTCCCCGGCGTGAAGACGTCGATCCCGAACGCCTTGAGCGGCTCGAGGATCGCATCGCCCTGCGACCACGCGGCGGGCGCTGAACCCTGGAAATCGTCGCCTCCGTCAAGGAGTAGGCACGCCCCGTCGCATTGCGCCCGTTCCTTGTCGATTGCGGTCTTGAGCCGGGCGAAACCGCCCATCAACTGGATTTCCTGGTTTGCCCCGGGAAGGTAGTCCGGATGGGTTTCGAGTTGGGCGTGCGAGTCGGTAAAGTGCAGGAGCGTCACGCGCTTGCCTTCGGGCGGGGCGGAGTTGGGCCGGCTTCGGACTCGGATCTGGCCGCCGAAATCCCGAGGGCTGCGGCCGAAACCGCGACAGAGGTCATCAGGAGTTTGCGCGTCAGAAGCTTGCTCATCGTTCTCATCGTTCCTCTCGAGTGCTCGCTGAGTTGTCCCGACGCAACGGGCTTCGGCAACGCAGCTTCAGCCAAACTTAAGCGCTTCACTTAGCGGGTCGGCTCACTTGGTTACCGGGGCGGCCTGACCATGCGCCGAAGCGGAATCGGACCCGCCGATGAGCGCCGGCAAGCCAACGTGCGAGAGGGCGCCAAGCATGGCGCCGTTCCTACTACGCCAACGAGAAGCCGGCGGCCGCCAGTTCCGGCAGCGTTCCGACGACGCCGGGCGTCAGCACGACGCCGGGGATGAGATGATTGGTGAGTTCGGCCGCAAGCGCCTCGTGCGACAGCTTGTCGGGGTTCACCTCGGCGACGATCAACTTCTCCGCGACTTCCCAGATGGAATTGTGGCAACCAAGGAAGATGGCCCCGCGCGTTTGCAACGCCGGAATGGAATTGTCGTGCCCGGAGAAGGCTCCTTCCGGATTCTCGAAGTCCTTGGGATTGGCTTCCGCGGCCTTTCGCTCCAGAGCGAACGTGTTTCGGTCGAGCTTGGCGAGTTTGGCGAGTTGATACTTGTCCCACATCGCCTGCTCGATGAGCGCCAGATGCGCGGTCGCATGGGTCGCCGACACGCAGAGAAAGTCCGGGTGGTTGAATGAAAGGACCTGCGCATTCAGAGAATTGCGCATCAGGTTGAGCCATGGGCCAGCAATGTCGACGTTGTCAAAGACCTGCTTCCGGGCGCCGCGATAGGCCAGCAGTTCGCCGAGCGCCGCTTGGTCCCATGTGTCGGCGGACGTGAGGATCATCGGGACGGTTTTGAAGTCGCGCCTGCGCGGCGCCTTAGCCAGCCGCGCCAAGATGTCGGCCAGCGTTTTGGCGCCTTCCGGCAGCGTCATCGTCTCGGCCGCCTTTCCGGCGGAGGTAAGCACGGAAGCCCCCGCGGCGATGCCGAGCCCCACCGAGAGGAGCGCTGACCGGCGCCCGATTTCGTTTGCCTTCATGTCGCTCTTGTCTCCGGCGGGATGGGGATCGATTGATCGATGGAATCAGATCTCGCTCAACCCGCTTCGCGCAGCCTTATCGAACGGGGAGCCTAAGGTCCCCTGCTCGCGCATTTGACGCCGCCCTTACCGTTCAGGCGAGGGCGGCCTGCGCCCTCTCTCTATCGGTCCCGGTGATCGTCGGCAATAAATCATCTCATCATGATATACTAATATATTCTTCATCAAGCGCCAAAGTCACGCGGACCGGCGCGCTTGGTCCGCGCGTCTTCGCGCGACCTCGCCCGCGATCTTCGCTGGGCGGAGCCGAAATGCCATGCGATCAGCGAAGGCGCCCGCCGTCTCGAAGCGTAACCGGCGCCCCAGGTCTTCTCGAAAATAGGCGCCGAAGGCGCGGAGGCAGCCGACTGACGCCGGGGCCGTGCGTCGCAGCAGGAAGAACCAAGTCTGCCTTGTCTGGCTTCGTTTGCTGTTGCTCTTCGACAGCAACCCGTTCCCGCCGCCGCCCGCGCGTCAGCGTTGACCCCCGCCTGGCGTCCCTGCGGGCATAGAAGGTCGCCAACGCGGCGGCGTCACGAGAGACGCCTGGCCCTGGCTCTCGGTCGTCCCAAAGGGCGTTGAGGCCCGGCGGCCCGACGGCGAGGAGAGGGACAATTTTCTTGCCATCAGGAGCGGCTTGACGTATTATTCCGATAATCACAAGGAGTACGAAGCCCGTGTCCGCTTGTCTCGAAACCCAAGAGCCCGCCGTGCCCGCTGATCCGTCGAGCGAGGCGCGCGCCGCGCGGCTGGCGAAATTCAAGCGCGAGCAGCTCATCGTCGACTATCTCAACCGCGGGGTGTCGGTCGCCGAGATCGCGGCGCACGTCGGGGTCGGCGAAAAGCGCATGCGCGCGATCGTCCGGGAGATCCTGGCCCGCCGCATGCCGCATCCGCCCGAGGAGTTCGCGGCGATCCAGGTCAGTCGCCTCAACGAGGCGCTGCTGATCGCCTTCAGCGCCATGTCGGGCGCAAACCTCAAGGCGGTCGACCGGGTGGTAAAGATCGTGCGCGAGCTCGACCGCTACCACGGATTTGTCGCCACCGCCCAGCGACGCCTTGCGCCGGACTCCCTGGCGGCCCCGGGCTTGGACGCGCTGCCCCAGGGGCCCGAGGCTGACGTTCGGGCGCTGGCCTTTCAGATGGGATTGGCCCTGCACGACGGAGGTCCGTTGACCGCCGCCCTCGCCGGCTTCAGCCCCGACGAAAGCCGGCGTTCCCCGGCCGCCGCCGAGACGCTTTCGAGGGAAAAGGCGCGGCCCAATTTCTATGCCCGCTTCCGCCGGCAAGACGAGGCAGAATTCCCGGCGACGACCGAGCGGACCGGCCGGCCGAGCGACGAGCGCCCGGAAATTCCGCTGCAACCCATTGAAAAGGTTGATTCCGCGCCCGGGAAATTGGCGAACCAAGAAGCCCAGGAACTCGCAGCGCCCGCAAGCCCCCTCGCCCCGCTCGATCCTGGGGCTGACCTTCTCCCCGCGAACGGGCTACGGCATGCACACACCCCGGATGCCGGGCAGGCGCCCCCTTCTCCGGCGAACGCCGGGGAAAAGCCTGCCCCCGGGCGAAGACCCGGGGGTGTCGCCGAAGGCGACGAATGGGGTGTGGCCGGCCGCTTCGACGCGAATTGCGTTGCACCCACCGCGCCGCAATCCGGCGGCGGCGGAGACCTGCTTTCCCCACCCCATCCGTCGGGCGCCGCCCGACACCTTCCCCAGCAAAGCTGGGAAAGGGGCGCACGACCACAAATCATGTGTGCATCCGGTAGCGCGAACGGGGAGAAGGGACGCTCCATCGCCTCCCCTGACGACGCGGGCCCGCAAAATCCCCCGCAACCGCTTGAAATCACGGATTCCCGGAGCGGGAATGGCGGCCTCGAACCCATGGCGCCGCCACCGCCCGAATACCCTGTCGTCGGCGTCAGGGTTCCGACCCCGGACGGCGGCTTCAAGATTATGAAGGTGCGCATGACGCCGAACGGCGCCATGGCCGCGTGACCGCGCCGCCTTAAGGGCCGGCCGGGAAGGCGTTCGCAGACCTCAAGCCAATGTGAGCGTCGAATTCGGCGCTCGGGCCTTGTCGCGGCCTCAACCGTACGCCAGAAGCCGAGCCCATAAATGCGTCCCGCCGTCCTCACCGCCCTCATCGTCGCCACCGCCCTGTTCATGGAGAACATGGACGGCACGGTGATCTCGACCTCGTTGCCGGCGATCGCCCATGATCTCCACCAGGACCCGATCGTCCTCAAGCTGGCGCTGACGTCCTACATGCTGACGCTGGCGGTCTTCATCCCGGCCTCTGGTTGGGTCGCCGACCGGTTCGGGGCGCGAACGGTCTTCTGTTCCGCCATCGTCGTGTTCACCGTCGGCTCGATCCTCTGCGGCGCCTCGAACTCGCTCGAAACTCTGATCGCCGCCCGGGTCTTTCAGGGCTTTGGCGGCGCGATGATGGTCCCGGTCGGACGGCTCGTGCTTCTGCGCAGCGTGGAGAAGCGCGATCTCGTCGACGCGCTGGCCTACCTCACCGTCCCCGCGCTGCTCGGGCCGGTCGCGGGGCCGCCGCTCGGCGGCTTCATCACCACCTACTTCCACTGGCGTTGGATCTTCTGGATCAACGTGCCGATCGGCGTGCTCGGCATCGCCCTGTCGCTCAGATACATCGCCAATCTGCGCGAGGAGGCCGTGCCGCGGTTCGATTTCACCGGATTTCTCCTCTCGGGCGCCGGGCTTCTCGGGCTGATCTCGGGACTGTCGCTGATCGGTCGTGGCATGGCGCCGGGCTGGGAGGTGGCGACGCAGATCGCCGTGAGCCTCGCCCTGCTGGCGCTCTACGTCCGGCACGCGGGGCTCAACGAAGACGCCATCCTCGATCTCAAGCTGCTCAGAATTCCGACCTTCTTCTCGGGCGTGGTCGGCGGGCTGATCTTCCGCATCGGCATCGGCGCCCTGCCCTTCCTCCTGCCGCTCCTGTTGCAGATCGGCTTCGGCCTGACGCCGTTCCAGTCCGGCGCGTTGACCTTCGCCACCGCGCTCGGCGCGATGGCGATGAAATTGACCGCTTCAACCGTGCTGCGGTCGTTCGGCTTTCGCCGGACCCTGGTCGTCAACGGGCTCATCTCCGGCGCCTTCATGGCGTCCTACGCCCTGTTCACGTCCGCGACTGCGCACTGGCTGATCTTCCTGGCGCTGCTGGCCGGAGGCTTCTTCCGGTCGCTCGAATTCACCGCCCTCAACGCCCTCTCCTATGCCGACATCGATCCGCCGCGGATGAGCCGGGCGACCAGCTTCGCCAGCGTCTCGCAGCAGATGTCCGGCGCGGTCGGGATCGCGGTCGCCGCCGTCTGCATCCAGCTCATACAGGCTGGCTTCGGCGACGCGGCGCTCGCGGCGCGCGACCTTTCGCTCGCCTTCGTCGGCGTGGCCGTCATCTCCAGTCTGTCGACGCTGATCTTTGTGACGCTGAAGCCCGACGCCGGGGCGGCCCTGGCGGCGAGGGCGCCGGCCCAGGAAGAGGGCGCGGCGGCGCCCGCCGAGTAAGGGCGGAGGGCGCCGTCGAAGCGCCGCGTCGCGGCTGCTATGGTCGGGCGCCAGAACGGACCAGGACTCCTTCATGCTTGCGCGCAGATTGGCCCTCGCGATCGCTGTCGTTGCGGCTTTCGTCGGCTCGCAGGGGCCGGAATTCGCCCAACAATACCGTCAGCGCCTCGGCGGCGCCGTCGACGAGATCAGGGGGATGGTGGTCCGGTTCGACGCCGAGGCCGTAAGCCAGGGGTTGACGCCGGCCGAAGGTGTCCGGCGCCTCGAGGCCAGCAGCGATCCGCTGGTGCAAAAGCGCGGCGAGGACATGGAGCGCACCATCGCCCGCGCCGACCGGCTGGAGGCGCAAATGAAGGCGATGACGTCGGCCGGCCCGGTCGCCCGCCTCTACGTCCTGGTCACGAATTTCGATCCCAGTGTCGCCCGCGCCGCGCTCAATGCCTACGAACCCGCGGCTCCGCTCACCCCGGAGGCGCTGACCACCGCCGGCGTCGCCGGCCTTCTCGGCTGGGTGGCGACGCATCTCGCAGCCTGGCCCTTCCGCCGCCGCTCTCGCACGGCCTCCTCGGCGGCGCCGGTATGAGGTCGGCCGTCACCGCCATCGGCGAACGCCATCGTTGGGACGCAAGTCGCGCCCGGCCGGCAGGCAAAGCTCGGGGATCGGTCCGTCGCCGGCGTCGTCCGTCGGGGTTAAGAGCAGGAACACGAAGTCCTGGTCGGTGCGGACATTGGGAACCAGAATCGCCCGCGACCTCGTTGCGTCAGGCGGGTCGATCATCGTGGCGATCCCGCGGTTCGGTATGTGATTCGTCATTGTCCGCGCCCTCCTGTTTTCAGCCCGCGCGGCGTCGGCAGGCCGCGCCTCGGCGCTCTGACGCGACGACGCCGCCGCGCCAGTTCATCGGTTCAACGAACGGCCCTTGCAGCCCTTCGGCCCTCATCGAGCCGGCAATCCCATCGCGCGTGTTTTGTGCGCCCGGCCCTGTCTGCGTCATGGGGTTGCAGAGCGCGCAGCGTGTCCCCCGCTGCAACCTGTCCGTGGGAGGAATGGATTCCGCAACCCCATGACGACGTAGAGTAAGCGCCCGTGTCGGTTGTTTTGCAACTAACAGATTTGTGGAGGAAGCTAGCACTTCTGCACACGTCTTGGTTGTGCGCCCGCGTGCAGCCGCACGACAACCGGGGGATCCCTCGGGTCGAGCCGGCGCATGACACCGCGGAAATCGCACCGCCCGACGCCGAAGCAAAGCGCGGATTGATGAAATCAGGCAGTCCCCGCTGGCTTGCGGAACCATAGCTCCAACGCGTTCGTGTCCCGCCGTTGGGCTTTGGCATGTCTATCCCCCGCAAATTCCGCTCTGAATGCATTCGGAGGATCGAAGGTGCGGCAGAGCGAAGGTCGCGCTGCCTCGGCGCCGCCGTATTATCCATGTTGATGGAATAGCAATGCCGTTCTCATTGAGAAGTCCCTCCCTCATAGTCTATAGAGACGGCGACCGCCATTAGCCTATGCGCAATTGCCCTCCCGATCGCTACGTCAGCGTTTTTCCCTAAGTCAAGAAGTTGTGAATGCAAGGCTTAGCGATTTCGTCTGGATTTACGCGCGCTTAAAGCCCGGCGATTAGCCTTCCCACGACGAAGACCAATTGCAGGACCGGTCCTTGCACGCCGAAACCCAAATCGGGGCCGACGATCGACCCGCGGAGACTCCCCTCGGCAAACTCGAGCGCGCCCTCGGCGCGGCCCGCGAGGCCGTCATCCGCGAGCAGGACGCCTTAATCGACGACCTCGCCGCGCAGACCCTCCGTTTTCGGACGGTAATCCGGCTGGTCAAGGAGGGCATCGCCTTCTTCGACGAAGAGGGCCGGCTCGTTGTCGCCAACAAAAGCTACGCCGAAATTTACCAACTCGGCCCCGAGGCGACCCGCCCGGGCGCCGCGGCGCCCGAACCCATCCAGCGGATCCTCCGCGAGGACGGATTCGCGGCCAGCCGATGTCCGTCGCAGGGGCAGTCGGCGTGCGCCTGGGCGCGGCGTCCATTCGGCGAGTGCGAAGCCGACGCGGAGCTGTCCCGCGCGCGCGGAGATCTTCCCTGCTTCAGAAAGCAAATGGTCGACTTCGCAGACGGCCGGTTTGTCGAGGTGCTGATTGCGCATGTGCCCGGAGGCACCGTCTCGACCCACCGCGACGTGACGGCGGTCCGCCAGCGGGAGACGCTCGCGGCCGAGCGCGTGTCGCTGCAGACGCTGATCGATCTCGTTCCCGACAACCTGTGGCTCAAGGACGCGCAAAGCCGCTTCGTCATCGCCAACGACGCGACTGCGCATCGGATGGGATTCGCATCGCCGGCGAACCTGATTGACAAGACCGATCTCGAGCTTTGCCCGCCCGAAACCGGGCAAAAGTACTACGCCGACGAGCGGCGCATCGTCGAAACGGGAGAGCCGCTGATCGATTGCGAAGAGTACGTCATCGCCCCGGACGGGCGAAAAGTCTGGCTCTCGTCGACGAAAGTGCCACTTTTCAACGATGACCGGGTCGCCGGACTGGTGGGTGTCTCACGTGACATCAGCGCGCGCAGACTCGCCGAGACGCTGCGCGAGGGTCAGGCGCACATCCTCGAGATGATCGCGACCAACGCACCCCTTCCCGACATCCTCGACTGCCTGACGAGGCTGATTAAATCGCAACTGACCGACGTCCGGAGTTCCGTCCTGCTGCTCGACCAGGACGGCGTGCATTTGCGCCACGGCGCCGCCCCGAGCCTTCCCGAGCCGTATCTCAGGGCCATCGACGGCCTCGAGATCGGGCCCAACGCAGGCTCCTGTGGCGCCGCGGCCCACACGCGGGAGCCGGTCGTCGTCCCTGACGTGACGATCGACCCGCGGTGGGAGCCCTTCCGGGATCTCGCGGCCGCGAACGGGATCCGCTCCTGCTGGGCCGCGCCGATCCTGTCTCATCAGGGCCAAGTGCTCGGGACGTTTGCGCTCTGTTCGCGACATGTGCGCGAGCCGAACAAAGCGGAATTGCGGCTCATCGACGTCGCCACCAAGATCGCCGGCATCGCCATCGAGCGCAAGCTGGCCGAGGAGCGCATCCAGTTCATGGCGACCCATGACGCCCTGACGAAACTGCCGAACCGCGTGCTGCTCAAGGACCGCCTGACCCAGGCGCTGCTGCTCGCCGAACGTCACGACCGGTGGGCGACCGTCGTCTTCATCGACCTCGACAACTTCAAGTACGTCAACGACAGTCTGGGGCACAACGCCGGCGACGAGCTTTTGAGGGCGATGGCCCAGCGCATGCTCGAATGCGTGCGGACGACGGACACGGTGGTGCGTCTCGGGGGCGACGAGTTCGTGATCGTGCTCGGTGATCAGGAAAAATCTCTCGAAGCGATTACCGCCACATTGCGCCGGCTGCAGTCGGCGATCGCTGCGCCAATCGAGCTTTGCGGGCATGAGCTACGCCTAACCGGCAGCTTCGGCGTGGCGATCTATCCCAATGACGCGAGCGACGCCGAAGCGCTGCTCGCCAACGCCGACGCCGCGATGTATCGGGCGAAGGAGAACGGCCGCGATCATTTCCAGTTCTACCGGCCGGAGATCCATCTCAGGCTCCAGGAAAAGTTCAGCATGCAGGAGGCGCTGCGGCTTGCTTTGTCGGGCCGGCAGTTCGTCCTGCATTACCAGCCGCAGCTCGACCTGCACACCGGCGCGATTCTCGGAGTCGAGGCGCTGATCCGATGGCGCCATCCCACCCTCGGGCTTCTGCCGCCCGCGCGCTTCATTCCGCTTGCCGAAGAGACCGGCCTGATTACAGGGATCGGCGCGTGGGTCATCAACGAGGCCTGCCGACAGGCGCATGCGTGGCTCAAGGAGGGGATGCCGCCGATCCGGATGAGCGTCAACGTCTCCGCGAGGCAGTTTCGGGAACGTGGCCTGACCGGCGTCGTCGCCGCTGCGCTGAGGACCAGCGGGCTCGACCCGCGTCAGCTCGAGCTCGAGCTGACCGAAAGCATGATCATGCACGACATCGACCAGGCGCTGGGCACGATGGAGGAATTGGAACGACTAGGGGTGCAATTGTCGATCGACGACTTCGGCACCGGCTATTCTAGCCTCGCGGCGCTGAAAACCTTTCCTGTCGGGCGCCTGAAGATCGACATGAGCTTTATCAAGGGCCTGCCGGACGACGAGGACGACAGGACGGTCGCCGCCGCCGTCATCTCGCTCGGCCAGAAACTGAAACTCAGGGTGATCGCCGAGGGCGTCGAAACAGCCGAGCAGGCCGACTTCCTGCGCCGCAACTGTTGCGACGAGATGCAGGGCTACCATCTGAGCAGGCCGGTTCCGGCCGACGAGTTCGCCATGTTCCTCCGGGGCCGGGTCGAGGGCGCAGGGGGTGCGGCCGCCTGATCCGGGCTTGATACACGGCGCCCGGCCCCGGATCGCGCGTCTGCCGCCCGAGCGCCCGTCCGGGACAGCTTGACAGCGCGCGCCGCGGGAGCCGACAAGCCGGCATGTCGAGCCTCGTCGATCTCATGGGCAATACGCTGCCCGATCTCGCGATCCTGGCCGTCTCGGCGCTCGGTTTCGCGGCGTTCGGCGGCGCGGTGGCGTGGCTGTCGAACCGGCTCTGGTTCCGACGCTGGCCGCAACACGCGGCCTATGACGACAAGCTCGCCGACACCGCCCATTCGAGCCTGCTGGGGCTCTCCGCCTTCGTGCTCGCGCTGATGATTACCAATGGACTGTCGAGCCTCGCCAGAACAGAGGCCAACGTCCGGCAGGAGGCCGGGTCGATCTACCGGCTCGGGCGCCAACTCGACGCTCTGGGGCCCCCGGCCGCCCCGGCAAAAGCGGCGCTTGTGGCCTACAGCCGGGACGTCGACGGGGACGAATGGCGGCGGCTCGGGACTGCGCCGAACACCCTCTCGCCGCTTGCCCAGGGCGACCTCGACGAACTGTGGGCGAACCTGCGCACCCTGCAGCGGGGCCTCGACCCGGCCGACCCCAGACGCGGCGATCTCACGGCTTACGCCGGGAGGATCGAGTCGCTGCGCCAGTCCCGTCTGGCCAACTCGACCAGCAACATTCCCGGCATTTTCTGGCTTATCCTCGTAATTTTCGTTGCCGTGAGCTCGTTTCTGTCTGGCCGCGAGACCCCGAAGGGTTTCGGCCTGCAGGTCAACATGATCCACATGGCGGCGCTCGGGCTCGCGGTCGGCCTGGTCATCGTCCTCGACAATCCATTCCGCGGGGAGACCAGCATCGCCTCGACGATCATTGGGCAGGCGCTGGGGCCGTAAAGGGCCGCTGAGCTTGCCGCTCAGCTTGACAATCCGAGATATTTAAGCAACGCTCAGATCTAAGGGCGTGTCTCACCGGAGTTCGACCTCATGGCCGCAATCATGTCGCGAGCGGCTGTCCAGTCCTCGGACGCCGAAACCGGCGTTTTCTCGGGGATGCTTCTCGCCGCAGGCGCGGCGGCGCTGTTCGTCGGCACGCTCTTCTACGCCCGGCTCCCGCCCGCGCTCGGCTTGCCCGCCAGGGCCAGCGAACGCGGACAGGCCCTCGCCGACGTTCTCGCGCTCGGCCCGGACCGGCTGGGGCTTGCCGGCGGCTTCGCCTTCGCCGGAGACTGCCTGTTGCTTGCCGCCAGCATTGCGCTCGCGTTCCGGGCGCGCCGCGCGGCAAGCGACCTTGATCTTGCCGGCTGGGCGCTGATTGCGGTCAGCGTGGCCATCGCCACCGTCTTTGATTCGATGACGGCGGCGCTGTTCTGGCCCCTCGCGCGGAGTTCCGATCCGGCGCCGTTCTTGGCGTTCAAGGCCTGGTTCGATTTCCTGTTCGCCGCCGGAAACGCGCCGTTCGGCCTGGGGTTCATCGCGATCCTGGCCGCCGACTGGCTCTGCCCCTCGCCGCTGCTGCCAAGGGCTGTCGCAGTCCTGGGCATGGCGATCGGCGCGGCAGCTGCGGTCAGCGGGCTAGGCTATCTCGCCGGACTGATCCACTTGCCGTTGGTCATCGGCCTGACGGTCACTTTCGGCTGCCTCATTCTGGCGACGCTCGGCGTCAAGATCATGCGGGGCGCCTCGGCGACGTGAGGGCGGGGCGGTCTCCTGCGAGCCCCGGCGAGAGCGGCGAAAGCCCGCGGTCGCCGAAGAACAAGGGCGCGAAATTGAAGAGGCGCTATCACCATGGCGATCTCCGGCGCGCGCTGATCGATGACGCCGTCGAGACGATCGCCAGTCACGGGATCGGCGCCTTGAACCTGCGCCAGCTTGCAGCGCGGGTGGGGGTCACATCCGGCGCGCCCTACCATCATTTCGCGAGCCGCGAGGCGCTGCTCGCGGCGATCGCCGACGACGGATTTCATGCGCTCGAGGCGCGGATGCTCGCAGCCCGCGAGGCCGCGCCGGCCGAGCCCGGCCCGCGGCTCGAGGCGCTTGGCGAAGCCTATGTCCAATTCGCCCTCGCTCAGCCCGGCGCTTTCCGGATCATGTTTCATCGCGATGCGTTGACCGCCGGGCCGACCGAAGCGGGACTGCGCGCGTTCGACATGCTTCGCGAGGCGGTGCTCGCCTGCCAGTCGGAGGGCGCGGCGCCGGCGGGCGACCCGGCGCCGCTGGTGCTGACGGCGTGGTCCGCCGTGCACGGCTTCGCGACCCTATGCGTCGATGGCGCCTTGCCGTTCCAGGGGATCAACGGCGATGCGATGGCCTCCGCGATCGGACGAACGATCGCCCGAGGGTTCGCCGCCTCGGCGCGGGAGCAGCCTGGGCTCGGGGCCAATCCCTGAGCCTCACGACCGGCTTTCCGGCGAGCCCTTGACACGGGATCGCTGCGCGATTGGACTGCGGTCCTACCGGCGCCCGGAGACGCCGCGGCGCTAGCGAGGTTCGCCCATGCCAGCCACCATCTCGGTCGGATCGACAGGCGATGACGTGAAGCGCCTGCAGCGCGTCCTCGCCCGCCAGCTTCTCTGGAACCCGTTCGGGCCGATCACCGGCGTGTTCGACGCCTCGCTCGAGACCAGCGTCAAGACCTTCCAGCAGTCGAACGGGCTCACGGCCGATGGCGTCGTCGGGCCCTCGACCTGGGCGAAGCTGCCGGCCTACCGCGAGGCGTCGCCGACCCTGGCGTTCGGCTCCACGGGCCCGGCCGTCGCCTGGCTCCAGCAGGCGCTCGCCGGCAAGGTCGTCGCCGTGAGCTTTGCGCCTTACGCGGGCGCGATCGACGGGCAGTTCGGGCCGGTCACCGAGGCTTCGGTCAAGGCGCTGCAGAGCTGGGCCCAGGTCCCGACGAGCGGGGTCGTCGACGACGCGAGTTGGTTCGTCTGGCTGACGCCGGGCTCGGCGCAGCAACTCACGCTCGAAGTCGCCAGCGGGCTGCTGAGCAACCTGTGAGCCCGAGTGTCCCGAAGCTTACGGACAGGCGTCAATTCCACAAAGTTGGTTGCCGCCAGTCACGGCCGGGGCGTCCGAAGCGGGGTCGGAGATTGGGGGTCCCGGAGCGTTCCGCGCCCGAGACCCTCCACGCCGCCGCCTACGCCCTCATCAACGTGTCGAGCCGCGGCTCCGGGCTGGTAACCGCGCTCCCGGCGCAGGACACTGTTCACGACCGCGTCTACAGACGGGCCTGTAGCCCCAACCCCTGAACGAACCGCGTCTCGCGAAACGACACGAGTTCGCCGCTTGTCTTCATCCCACAGCGCCAGCCTGACGCAGCCAAAGCTGTGCCAAAGGGTGAGCCGGCCGACCTCCTGGAGCTCGGGATGGTCCCGGAGAACCTCGCGAAGCCGATAGAAGGGAATGCCGCTCGACAGGTGATGCACCTGATGCACGCCGATATTGGCGCTGAACCAGCGCAGCGGTTCCGGCAGGTCGTAAAAGGAGCTGGCGTGCAGCGCGGCTTCGGGCTGGCTCCAGTCCCCTGCTCTGTCCCAGGTCGTTGCTTCGAATTGATGCTGAACGTAGAAGAGCCACACGCCGGCCGTCGCGGCGATGATCATGACCGGCAGATGGACGGCGAGGAACGGCACGAGGCCGGCGACCCAAATGAGCAGGCCCGCCCCGACCGCAATGCCAAGGTTGGTGCTCAGACCGTGCTGAGCCACGGCATGGCGCCCTTGCGCATGAAGCCGATCGGCAGCCGGCTCTCGATCAGGAACATATAGGCGGGGCCGATGCCGAACATGACCAGGGGATGGCGATAAAGCCGGTAAAGCAGCCGTCCGCGGGCGCTCATTGCCGAGTATTCCCGCACCGTCTTCGTCTTGATGTCGCCGATGCCGCGCCGGTCGAGATTCCCGGACGTCGCATGGTGGATGGCATGGCTGCGCCGCCATAAGTCGTACGGCGTCAAGGTCAGAACCCCGATCGCCCGGCCGACCCAGTCGTTGGCGAGCTTGCCAGGCAGGAATGATCCGTGCCCGCAATCGTGCTGGATCATGAACAGGCGGACGAGAAGTCCGGCGGCGAGCGGCGCCAGCGCGAACGAAAGCCAATACAAGCCATGATGCGAAGCGAGCAGCATCGCGGTCCAGAGAGCGGCGAAGGGCGGGAAGGTGGCCAACAGCTCGAGCACGGCGTGGCCCGTGTCCGCGCTTCGGTAGGGGGCAAGCGTCTGAGCCCACTCGCGCGCCGACCTGGCGGCGCCATTCCGTCCCGTCTCCGACATGTCTAGTAAACTCCGCTCGACGCGCCGTCGTGAAAAGAGCGACGTCGAACGGCCAGTCGACTGCGCAGTTCGGAGGGATCGTCTGGATGACCCTCGCGGCGTCTCGCTTCAAGGGCTCATATAATGGGTCGGCGCGAAGAAGCGATGACAATTCGTGCTTCGCTCGCAAAAATCAGTCTCCACTTTTGCAAAGACCCCTTCCGAGCTCGCCGCCCCAAAGAAGCGAAACCCCGAGCCGCGGCCGTCGAAGTCCGAAGGCATCCCACTGACCGGGCCTGCGCGGCGGATCCCGAAACCGCCTTCCGGACGCCGAACCGCCCGCCGACAGGTTCAGGGCGCCCCGCAAATCGGCGTCGGCCGGGGCGGCGGAGGGGGGTGCGCCTCCCGATAGCGCTGAAGGATCGGCTCCAGCATTCCCTTCGGCCAAAATCTGGGAGCTCCGATGTCTTTGAGGCACGCGGCGTTCCAATAGAGTCCCGCGCTCGCGGGCGCCTTGCCGCTATCGACCGCCCGCGCGACGGCGTCGATATCGGGCGACTCAGGATAGATATACAGCGTCGTCGGATCGTCCTTTGCGATCGCCATGACGGTCTCGGCGTCCGAGGGCGACCAGCTGGTGCAGCCGTCGCTGCGCCCGGCTGCGTAATTCACCAGCTTTCCGAACGGAACGTAGCCGTCCGGGTCCGCGTGCGGATTATCCGGGTCCCTTCGGCGGCAAACGCCTCGAAGCAGGATGGCCGCATGTCCGCCGATCGCGCGCGCTCTCGCGTTCGCGGCCTCGCCTTCGCCGTCGAACTTCAGGAAAGCGCGCGTGAGAACCGCGTCCCCTCCCCCGCGGCCACGGTAATATCCCTTGAAGGACGCCGCGGTCTCGGCCGTCACATAGGCGCCGCCGGCGGTCAGCTCGGAATCCATCGCGTTGCCGAAATTCCTCACGCACCGTCGTCCGTTGGAAAAATCCGCGGCGCCGTCGAGATCCCGGCCGCCGCCGTGGCCGGCGGAAATCGCCCGGAACGAACCTTCCGCTTCGCAGACGATGTAGAACCGGCGCCCCAATCGGCTGTCGCCGCGGTCATGGGGACGGGTGGCGTCCATAGCGAAGTAGCAGGGATTGCGGACCGCGCCTTCGCCCCGCTTACGCTGATAGAGTGCGCGGGCTCTCTCCAGTACGACGGGCGCGATCTGCCCGTCGCCCTCGCCGACATGGGCCGCGAGCCACGCGGGAACGGCCGGAGGCGCCGCATCAGTGACGTTCGCACTTGTGAGCGCGATCAGCGCGCCGAGGCCGAGCCACGGCAGAAGAATTCCATCCAAACGGCAATGATCCTGTCTCCTCGATACGTCTGCGAGAGACTGTCGCCGCGTTGCCGCGATTCAACTCAATCGACAATGTCTGCGCTCACATAATTTCAGAACGGCGTAGGCGCCAAGCCGATGGGGCGCTCTTCCCGGGCGCAACCAACAGGTGTAGAGAATCGGAATGCAACCTCCGCATGGGGTCGAAGGCCCGGTCTTGCGGCGGCGCTGATGGCGCAACTCGTCACGTGGTCGAGTTCGCCGTCCGGATAGTCGGCGATCGACGCAACGTCGCCCGAGTCCGAGGGAGGAAACGGACCATGAGCGCCTCCGAACAGGCCATTCGCGCACGCGCCTACCAACTGTGGGACCAGGCGGGGAGGCCCGAGGACCGCAGCCGCGAGTTCTGGCTTGCCGCGAAGTCCGAGCTCGAAAGCAAAGAGCGGCCGGGCGAGTCAAACCACGGCGTTCGCCATTCGGCCGACGTTCGCTGTGAAGCGGCCGCGGATTGGGCGAAGCGGTGGCCCGACCCGAGCTTCTGACCTGTGCGCGCAGCCCGCGTTCGCGGCCTGGATGATCGACGATCCGAGCAACGCTCCACCGGCGTCACGCGACAGGCCGGGCGTCCTGGTGACAAAAGCCTTGTGGATCGGCGCGACCGACTTCCGGTTTTGCGCTTGCCGAAGGCATGGAAAACAGCGTATTCGCGTTTTACGTTTGTTCCAAATTCATGCGTTTGGCCGGGAGTCGAGAGGGATGCTGACGGAGAAGCAGAAAGAAATGCTGCTTTTCGTCCATAACTGGATCGAGACAAAGGGCGACGCGCCGACCTACGACGAGATCAAGGACGGGCTGGGCCGTTCGAAAACAGCGGTTCGCTGGCTCCTTTTGGGGCTGGAGGAGCGCGGGTTCATCGTTCGGCCGGATCACCGGGCGCGCGCGCTCAAGGTGCTGCGATTGCCTGAGTCGGAGGCGGCCATCGTCGTGCCGCTGATGGGCCAGATCGAAACGGGGACGCCGGTCACGGCGATCCGCTGGCAGCTCGGGACGCTGGCCTACCCCAGCGCCCTTCTCGCCGGCGGCGATTATTTCGCCCTCGAGGTTCGCGGCAACTCGATGATCGACGCCGGAATTCGGGAAAGCGACACGGTGATCCTGCGCAAGCAGGACGACGCGGAGACCGGCGACATTGTGCTGGCGGTGATCGACGGCGAGGAGGCTGCGCTGAGGCGGCTTCGCAGGGGGAAAGGGGCGGTCGCGCTGGAGCCGGCCAACACGGCCTACCGGACGCGGTTTCTCAAACCCAGCCGGGTGCGCGTGCAGGCAAAGATGGTGAGCCTGTACCGACGCTATTGACGGCGCGACGAAGGCCACCCTTGTCCGCACCCGATCGCTTCCCGTCGAACCCCGTCCGCGACCGTTTGCCCGCCGCGAGCGGCGCCCAACGCTCGGCGAGGGCCGAGCGCGAACGGCGGGTTATGCAGGGGCTGAGCGGCGGCATGTTCCCGCTGGAAAGTCTCGATTCGGGAGCCGAGACGGCGCCGGCGTCCCACGCCTTGCGGCCGGCGAGGCCTCGGCCGCACCCTCGTCGCCGCTGCCCGTCGCCGACGCGACCTCGACGGATCGGGCGAGGGGCAAGGCGACCCGCGATCGGGCGCATGGCCGTGACGGCTTGCATCACGCCCGCGGATCGTCCTCCGCGATCTCGTCGTAGCCGCGGCCGAGGAACTGGAGGAGGCAGAAACCGTGGCCAAACGGATCGGCCAGGACCGCGATCTTGCCCCACAATTCGACGCGGATTTCCGTCTCGGCCGTCGCCCCGGCGGAGAGGGCGCTGGCGACAGCGGCGTCGATGTCGTCCACCACAACGTCGAAATGCACCGGCGTCCAATGGCGGTCGTACCGCCGCGGCGCGCCCGCCGCGCCGATCGAGCCGCTCGGCTTCTGCAACAGGTAAAGGGGGACCGGCCAGCCGCCGAGTTCGACGACCTCCGCCCCCAGGCGGCGCGTGACCGCCAGTCCGAACGCCCGGGCATAGAAGGCGACGCCCCGATCGAGATCCGGGACGTCGACGTTGATCAAGAGGTCCGCGCCCATTCGCGTCAGCGGCTACGTCAGGCGCGGTCGCGGCTCCGCTCTCACGGCAGCGGCGGGATGCGCAGGACCTGGCCTGGGTAGATCTTGTCCGGATTGGTCAGCATCGGCTTGTTGGCCTCGAAGATCACGTTGTACTTGTCGCCCTTACCCTTGCCGTATTCCTGCTCGGAGATGGCCCACAGCGTGTCGCCGCTCTTGACGGTATAGAAATTGGACTCCGGCTCGGCCTTGGCCGGCTTGATGTCGTTCTGCACCGTGCCGACGCCCTTGGTGTTGCCGAGCGCGATGGCGATCTTCTCGGCCTCCTCGGTCGATTTGGCCGTTCCCGAGACGGTCACCTTGTCGCCGTTGACTTCGACCTTGACGTCCGAGTGATCGAGGCCGTGCTTGTCGAGCTCCTTCTTGAGCTCGTCCGCCGGGGCGGCCTTGGCTTCGGTGCCGCCGAAGATCGACGCGCCGGCGTTCTTGATGAAGCTGATGAGACCCATGACTTCGTCCTCCTGCCGGCGATCGACCGGCCTTTCGCAGCGAAGGGGGCGCCCCTTAGGCCGCGCGCACTATCCCCGAACCGCCGGCGCCGGACAAGTCTGGAGGCCGCCGCGCGATCCTGCTAAGCCTGCCCAATCCCGCACGATCCCGGACGCTCGCATGAAAGACCCGTACGAGGTCCTCAGCCTCGCCAAGACGGCGACGCCCGAGGAAATCCGCAAGGCCTACCGTCAACTGGCCAAGAAGCTGCATCCGGACCTCAATCCGGGCGACAAGCACGCCGAGGACCGGTTCAAGGAAGTGGCGGCGGCGAACGACCTCTTGTCGGACCCGGACAAGCGTCGCCGCTACGACGCCGGCGAGATCGACGCCTCGGGCGCCGAACGGGCCCCGCCGCAGGGCCGCTACTATCGCGAATACGCTGGCGCCGGCGGGCATCCTTACGAAAGCGCCGAAGGCTACGCCGACTTCGCCGAGGGTAACGACATCTTCGCCGAGCTCTTGCGCCGCAGCCGCGAGCAGCAACGGGAGCAGATGCGACGCGCCCCCGGCGCCGACCTGCATTACGAGCTGCACGTCCCGTTTCTCGACGCCGTCAACGGGGCGGTTCGCACCATCACCCTGCCCCACGGCGGCGCCCTCGACGTGACGATCCCGGCCGGCGTCGAGGACGGCCAGACGCTGCGCCTCAAGGGCAAGGGGGCGCCCGCGCCCGCGGAAGGTCCGCCCGGCGACGCGCTGGTGCAGATCGTGGTCGAGCCGCATGCGTTTTTCACCCGCGAGGGCGACGACATCCATGTCGAGCTGCCGATCACGGTCAAGGAGGCGGCGCTCGGGGGCGAGGTGCGCGCGCCGACCCCGACCGGCGGGGTGATGCTCAAGATCCCGAAGCGCTCGAATACCGGCGACACGCTGCGCCTCAAGGGCAAGGGCGTGAAGGCGCGCGGCGGGGCGGGCGACGAATTCGTCAGGCTCAAGGTCGTCATGCCCAAGGAGCCCGACGCCGAACTCGATGCTTTCCTCGCCGGCTGGACGCCGCCGTCGAACTACGATCCCCGCAGGGAGATGTGAGCCATGATCACCGAGCGCGAATTCGTGCAGCGCGCCCATATCGACGACGCGACCCTCGAAGTCTGGATCCGGGAGTCGTGGATCTGTCCCGACGGCACCGAGCCGGAGCGCGCCTATACCGACATGGACGTCGCCCGCGCCGGCCTCATCCACGACCTCAAGCACAACATGGGTGTCAATGACGAGGGCCTCGACGTGATCCTGCATCTGATCGACCAGATGCACGGGCTGAGAAAGGCTCTGGCCGAGGCGCTGGCGTCGCTGGGGGAGCGGGAGACGGGCAGCCTGGGGCGGGGGACGGCACATTTGAGCGACGCGCCCGACGCGCCGGGGAAATATTGACGCAATACATGGAAAGGCGGATTGTCTGATAGGACAAGGTGGACCCGCGAAGACGACCCGGCATGACGGAAGCCGACGACAGTCTGATGCTCGCGATTCTGAAGGAGCCGCAAACCGACATGCGGCAGCGCCGAACGATGCTGCTTCAAGTCGTCGAACTTTTGCGGCGTCACGACCGCCGGTTCGACGAGATCGAACGGCGCCTCGACGACGTAGAGCGGCGCATCTCTGACACGCGTGCATTTTGGGCCGGCTTTCGAGACGCTGACGGATGGGGCGATCGCGCAACTTGAAAATCGCCTTTCGGAGGCCAAGCGCGCAGGGTCGAGTTTCCCCGGTAAAAGCCGGCGTCGCTTCGGGCGCAGGGAAGAGGCGCAGGCGGCCGAACGGGTCACATGGTCTTGTTCACCACGAAGGACACGAAGATCCACGAAGAGCCCTTAGTGAACCTTCGTGTTCTTGGTGGTGAGTTCTGCGAGCGAAAGGTCCGCAAGCCGGTTCGTTGTTCCCGGCGTCGAAACTCGCCATTCGATCCAGGAGACGCTCATGCGCAACTTCGTCGCGTTCGCCTTCCTCGTCGCCTCGCCCGGCTCGCATTCGCCCGCCCTTGCCGGCGAGCCCTTCCCCAAATCCGGGGAGGCCAAGCTCGCCGCCTACGCGGTGTGCCGGTCGCTCGCCATCGTCGACATGGGGCCGGTTGGCTCGAATTCCTCGGCCGAGTGCACCGGCATCGTGAAGACCCGCGACGGCGCCAAGCTGCTCGACAATTTGGCGATCCGCTGCCTCGAGGAAGCCAAGGCCCGGCCGGAGGGCTACGCCTTCACCGGCACATGCATCCAGACGGACGGGGACGGCGACAAGCTCGATATGACCTACGAAGGCCCGGAGGGGGGCGACATCGCGCTGCTCGGCGGCACAGGCAAGTACCGGGACATTGCCGGCAAGGGAACCTGGAGCGTGGTCGACGCGCCCGGCAACTCCGCGAGCCTGTTCGCCTTCGCGCTGACCTATGACGTGAGCTGGACGACAAAGGAGAAATGAGCGTCGGGCGGCCCGAGCCGCGAGCCATGGCGGCCGCGATCGAGCTTTATCGCAGCGCTGACCTTCTCGTCAGGGCCCGGATCGCCTTTGACTCTGCCTTCTGCGTGGTGACGTTCGGCTCCTACACCGACAATCGTACGCTGGACCGGGACGGCTTCGGCGAAGCGTTCTTGGTTTCGCGCAGCGTCAACGCGATCCACATCCTGTCGCGCGACAACGACTGGTATCTGCTGCCGGACATCGAACATGCGCTCGAGGCGGCGTCGCGCGCGGCAAAGGCGTTCGACCGGGTGACAACCTATGGATCGAGCATGGGCGCCTATGCCGCGATCCGGCTCGGCAGGCTCGCCGGGGCGACGACCGCGATCGCCCTCTCGCCGCAGTTTTCGCTCGATCCTCGCGTCGTTCCTTTCGAGGACCGCTGGCCGCACGAGGCGCAGCGGCTGGATTACGCGATCGAGCGCCGCCTCGCCGAGACTGGCTTCGTCCCGGCCGCCTACGTCTTCTACGACCCGTCCGATCCCGATGCGCGCCATGCGGACCTGTTCCGCCTGCAGCTTGAGGTTCACGACGTCCGGTTGCCGGATTGCGGCCATCCGGTCACCGGCTACCTCGCCGAAGTCGGGCTTCTCGAACGCGCGGCGCTCGAGCCCGCCCGCGGCGCGTTCGATCGTGAGGCGTTTCAGCGCGACGCGCTGGCGAAGCGCAAGTCCGCGCCACAATACTATCTGACGCTGGCGAGCCGGCCGATCGCGGCCGGGAAAAAGCTCGAGTTGGTTCGCCGGGCATATGAGTTGTTCTCGAGCGACGTCGGCTACATGGCGCGTTACGGCGAGGCGCTCTGGATGGCGGGACGGCATGACGACGCCGTCGCGATGTTCGATCAGGCGATGAGAGCGGCGCCGGATCACGACTTCGTCTTGCGTTACGTGTGCGAGTTTCTCGAGGCGAGCGGGCGTCGCGGGGCGGCCCGAGCGGTCGCCGACTGGCTGGCGCGGCTGCATCCCGGGGCCGCTCCGGTCGAGGGCCTGGCCGCCCGGCTGAAGCGCCCCGCTCTCGCCGACGCGCCGGAGCGCCTTCGCCGCTTGCGCGCCCGGTTGGCTTTGCTCCGCCGCAGCCGGGCGACCGCTCCGCCTCAGGCGCTGGCGCCTCCTCTTGCGCGGCTGAAAGTCGCGTCCGGCGGGCCGTCTCCCCGCGCGCCCGCATCGCCCCCCTCCATCCATTCCTGGATTCGCCACGCATCGACGATCGGGGCTGTCGCGAACGCGGGCGCCGACGTCGTCCTCATCGGCGACTCGCTCGCCGAGCAGTGGCCAGCCAGGCTTTGGGCCGGACAGCGGATTCTCAATCTGGGCTCGTCGGGCGACCGGACCCAGCACCTTCTTTGGCGGCTCGCGTGTCTCGACGACGGCGCGATCGATGCGAAAGCCGCCATCGTGATCATTGGGGTGAACAATCTCCTGGCGGGCGACGACATCCACGCCGTCATCGGGGCCGTCGAGGACGTTCTTCGTGAGACCCGTCGCGTCGCGCCTGCGGCGAGGCTCGCAGCGGTCGCCCTGCCGCCATTCGGCCCCGACTTCCGGTTTCGCGACGCCGACCGCAACGCGTTCAACGCCGCGCTCGCAGCTTTGGCGGGCGCCGCGGTTGTCGGCGAGCCGGCGCATTGGGCGCCCCGCGGCGCCGAGGCCTCCTGCTACCATCCGGATGGCGTGCATTTCAGCCAGACCGGCTATGAGCGCCTCACCAAATCCGCGGCGCGGGCGCTGGCCAGCGAGCCATAAGAAACCGGACCATGGCTTTCCCCACTCCGCACGACAGCTGGCCGCCCGCGCTTCAGGCCAACAAATCGCGGAGCGGCCGAAATCGTTCCACAATGCCGCCGTTCGCGGAGTTTATTCAGCGATTGGGCCTCACGCGCACCGGAGTCCGAAATGTCTACGACGCCGCGCTCGACTTTCTGACCCGCGCATTCGGGGCGGGGCGACGATGGGCGTGTTCGTCTATATCGACGACGTCGACACGCACGACGAAGTCGCCAAAGCGGCCGGCGCGGACATCGTCCACCCGCCGAAGGACTCGCCTTACGGACGCAACTCCTGGGCCAACGACCCCGAGGGCCATCCGTGGTTCTTCACCACGCCGCCGAAGGGGAGTGAGCGCTAGACGCCGCCGGCGATCCAGTTTGCCTGTTACCAGGTCATTTTCTCGCGCCGCGGTCGTCGACCCGCTCCAAAAAAGTCATTCAATATCACGGTGTTGCCTGATTTACAACCCAACGGTTGAGGTCTGGAGCAGGGGCGGAACAGGCAACTTAACAGGATCGGAACAGGGTCAAAACTGCGCTTATCAGGGTCAAAACGCGTAAAACAGGCGGTGCGAGAACGGCGCGGAAGCGGGCGCGGCCGGGTTGCAAGGCGCGGCCAGGATTCCACTCTACAAGAGCGTGGAAAAACCCGGCCCCGGGCGGAGACCCGGGGGCGACCTCGTGCGGCCGGTCCGACGAAGGGGGCGCCGCGCGATTCATCCAACAATCATCTTGCTCTAGGTCTAGGCGATACTCAAACAGTAACAGTGCGGGACCAACCCGAACTGTTTGGGTTATTTTTTCCAGGGTCCTTGTCTTCTGTTGTTTCCGCTCCGTTGTTTCCGCTCTTGAGGCGGCGTTCCGGTTTCCGTATCCTAACCGACGCAACGGAGGACTGATCACATGGCGTCGATCAATTTGCGGTATCGAGGGCGGCTGCTGCTTTGCCTTGCCGCCTCGCTTGGCTTTTTGATGGCTGCCTATGCGCCAGCGTGGGCTGACGAGCCAGTTAAATGCCCGCCAAATCAGGTCCCCTTTTGCGGCGACAATACCTGCGAAATCTCGGTGTGCGCCCCGTACATGGCTCCGGGTTGGGACTTCAATAACAGGCGAGAGATTCCGGAGGCGCCGACGGTTTTTCCCCCAGGCGTCCCTTGCGCCGGCCGACCATTAGACGCTCCGGGCAGGGGTGGGTTCCTCTACACGCACGCTTGTGTCGTGGATTCGCTGCCGCGGCGGGGCTGTCGATGGAAATCGGGACCGCCCCTCAATCATCGCTATGACGTGCAGGACCAGGATATGGTCTGCGACGACGCGGCTGCGGCCCTGCCGCGGCCTGACCTCGATGCACGCGGTAAGGAGCCCGCCGAACGAACAGCTCTGACGGAAAACGCCCTCGTGGATGCGTTCAAGGATGCGGCTGGGGGAGACAGCGGCTGGGCGCATGCGGCCATTGGCGTTTTCCGCAATCGATACACGGGCGCCAAACTCGCTGGACCCGGCGGCGACAACATGGGCGGTCAGGTCGAAACGTTCGGGCGATTCTTGTCGGCGCAAATGGGTGTGGGAACCTGTACGCGGCACTTGTACAATTACACCTTTTCCTCATGGGGCGTGGGGCTGGTCAATGCCGGCTCTTGTCATCTGGAGGGTCAGCCGGCCGGGAACGATGCCATGTGCATCGTACCAAAGGGTAAGACAGCGGAGCTCGACTATTCCAACACTGCCATGAACGGATATACTGCCCAGGTCGTCGTCGCCGGTCCCACGGACACGGGGACTTACCTCCCGCGTCCGGGGAGGGTTTTCGATCCGAGTTTCACTCAGACTTTCCAACTGGATCCAGTCAGCTGCCACATACAGGGCAAACTTGTGCCGGTGTACGGCACGTTGAACACTCCGGCCGACGGCGACATCCAAATGGGATACAAACCACGGTGACGCGACGGTTTTTACGATCATGCCGCCTATCCATGACCCGCATCGCGAGATCTTCAGCCGCCGGCGCGGAGATAATCCATCCGCGGAAGGACGCCGACTACGGCCGCAACTACTGGGCGAACGACCCCGAAGGCCATCCGTGGTTCTTCACCATGCCGCCGAAGGGGGCGTGAGCCGAAGGGCGACCGTGTGACGACGGGCTGCGCGCGTCTCCGGCGCGGCGCGCCCTTCCGCCGCTCGCCAGCTAACGGGCGGGTTTGTAAGTCTTCCCGACCGTCTCCGCCTTCTTCAGGGCCTCGATGCCCTGCGCCGCGGTCATCAACAAGGTCGTCTTGCTGGCCTTGATCGCTCCCCCGGCCGCGACGGCGATCGCGAGCGCGGCCATGTTCTCCTCGTTCGGCACGTCGAAGATTATCACGGCGTCGTACTCGCCGAAGCACAACCATCCGCCGATCAGCTTGCCGCCGATCGATTCGGCAGACGCGCGGGCGACGTTCTCAACCCGGTTCGCCGGGCTTTTGACTTGCGCGGCCCACGACTCGGGCGTGTATGCGAGCTGGAGCATATAGAGCGCCATTGCATCCTCCCTTGGCCCTCAAGGCCCTTTTTCCTAAGTGCACAAGTATCTAGCAGTGAACTGGCGGCGTCAATCTCAACGACCGCCGACCCCAACGGGCTCTTGGAGCGATGCAGACGCGTTCCGCAGCGGCGGCTACAGGCGACTGAGGAGTTCCGCCTTCTTCGCCGCGAACTCCTCTTCGGTGAGAATGTTCTTCTGGCGCAGCTCCGCCAGCCGCTCGATCGTCTTGACGATCTCCTCCATCGCAGCCGGCTGACGCGGGGCGGCGGCCGGCGCGCCATCCGGCGGGGGCGGAGATGGCGCCGGGCTCTGCCGCGGCGCGGCAGCCGACGACGGCGACGCACGAGACGGTTCGGTTCGCGGAGAAACCAACGCCAGCTCGGAAAGGCGCACGACGCCGAACTGGCTGGTGAAGGTCAGCGACCGATCGCCGCCCTGCTGCTGGGAGAACCCCGTGATCCGATGCTCCCCGGAATCAAAGACGCGAACCTCGCCGCCGTGCTCGATCGCCACCCTGCGCGGGCCCGGAAACCAGGCGTATCGCATGTCGTTCTGGGCGCCGGTCGAGGCCGGGGCGCCCAGGTCCGGCGGCCACCATGCCCCGCCCGCTCCGGTTCCCGCAACAAACAGGCTGACCGCGCCGCCGTCGCCCTGGCTTTGCGACTGAAAACTCACAACTTCGGCCGCGACCGGAGGCTGGCTGGACAAAAGGCCGGCGAGCTCGTTGCAGAGCGCATCGACTCGCGCCTTCAGCCCCTGATTGAACATGTCGCCGACCATGATCATGCCGCCCTGCGACCATTGTCCCATGCCGCCGAGATCCGGGTGGTTGAATTGCGCCTGGCTTCCATGGCCCTGAGCGAGCGCGGACAGAAGACTGAGCGCCGCATCGACGCTGACGCCATGGCCCGCGGCGATCTCGGTCACGAGTTCGAAGGCCTTCGGGCGTGAGCTGCTGCGGCATGGCGGGTTGGTCCTGGCGGCGGGCAATAGCGAGGCGCAGCGCGCCCCGAAGACTTGGCCTGTCCAGCAAGGTCTATACGCCGCCTGCTCGCAGCGCGAGTCGGGACCATCGAAGAGGAAGTGGCAATGCGGGTATCGCACGGGGTGTCATACCCGCGAACGCGGGTATCCAGGGCCGCGGGACGGCGAGCGTCGAACGTTGGCGCATAGGGAACGCGGGTTGCGCGGAGGCTCTGGATCCCCGCTTTCGCGGGGATGACAGGGCGGTTGAATTGGCGTTCGCGGAGCCTCCCCTCGGCAGTGACGAACGCAGTCACTCGGCGCCGGCAGCAAACTCTACGACTTCCCCCACCCTCCCCCGGTCGGCGTGACGATCTCGATCGGCTCGCCCGCCTCCAGGTCCGTCTGCGCGCGCCCCGGCGAAACCTCGATCCGGCCATCGTTACGGCTGTAGCCGCGATCGCTGATCGCGGCGGCGCGGTCATCGACCGCGCCCTACAGGGGCCCCCACCCTCCCCCGGTCGGCGTGACGATCTCGATCGCCTCGCCCGCCTCCAGGTCCGTCTGCGCGCGCCCCGGCGAAACCTCGATCCGGCCATCGTTACGGCTGTAGCCGCGATCCCCCCGGGTCAGAGCCCGGGGGTCGGCCGGCGCGGTCATCGACCGCGCCCTACAGGGGTCCCCACCCTCCCCCGGTCGGCGTGACGATCTCGATCGGCTCGCCCGCCTCCAGGTCCGTCTGCGCGCGCCCCGGCGGAACCTCGATCCGGCCATCGTTACGGCTGTAGCCGCGATCGCTCATCGCGGCGGCGCGGTCATCGACCGCGCCCTACAGGGGCCCCCACCCTCCCTCGGTCGGCGTGGCGATCTCGATCGCCTCGCCCGCCTCCACGTCCGTCTGCGCGCGCCCCGGCGGAACCTCGATCCGGCCATCGTTACAGCTGTAGCCGCGATCGCTGATCGCGGCGGCGCGGTCGGCGACCGCGCCCTGACAGGGGCCCCCACCCTCCCCCGGTCGGCGTGACGATCTCGATCGCCTCGCCCGCCTCCACGTCCGTCTGCGCGCGCCCCGGCGGAACCTCGATCCGGCCATCGTTACGGCTGTAGCCGCGATCGCTGATCGCGGCGGCGCGGTCGGCGACCGCGCCCTACAGAGTTCCCCACCCTCCTCCGGTCGGCGTGACGATCTCGATCGCTTCGCCCGCCTCGACCTCGGTCTGCGCGCATCCCGGCAGAACCTCGATGCGGCCGTCATTGCGGCGCACGGAATTCCGGCCGAGTTCGCCGGGCTCGCCGCCCGCGACGCCCGGGTTCGGCGCCTCGCGATGGCCGCTGAGCACCGCGACGTGCATCGGCTTCAAAAACCGGATGCGCCGCAGCGTCCCGTCGCCGGCCTTCCATCGCCCCTTGCCGCCCGAGCCGCGGCGGATGTGGAAATCCTCGAGCACGACGGGAAGCGGCTCTCCAAAATCTCCGGATCGGTCAGGCGCGAATTGGTCATGTGCGTATGCACCGCCGCCGCGCCGTCGAAGCCCGGGCCGGCGGGCGCGCCGGAGCAGATCGTCTCGTAATATTGATGGGTCGCGTCTCCAAAGGTCAGATTGTTCATCGTGCCCTGCGCGGAGCCGAGCGCCTTGAGCGCGGCGAACAGCGTGTCGGTCACCGCCTGCGACACCTCGACGTTGCCCGCGACCACCGCGGCGGGGTAGCGCGGCGAGAGCATCGAGCCTTCCGGCAAGATCACCCGGATCGGCTTCAGGCAGCCGGCGTTCATCGGGATGTCGTCGTCGACCATGACGCGGAAGACATAGAGCACGGCGGCGCGGGTGACGGGCTCCGGCGCGTTGAAGTTGTTGGGTTGCTGCGGCGAGGTTCCCGAAAAATCGACGGTCGCCTCGCGGCGCTGCCGGTCGACCGTGATCCTCACCTTAATCACCGCGCCCTGGTCGGAGGCCGATTCCGCCGCGCAGTCGGCGAGCCGGTCGATCACCCGGCGTACGCTCTCCTCGGCGTTGTCCTGCACGTGGCCCATGTAAGCCTCGACCGTCTCGAGCGAAAAATGCTCGACCATGCGGCGAAGCTCGCGGACGCCCTTGGTGTTGGCGGCGATCTGCGCCTTGAGGTCGTTGACGTTCTGGACCGGATTGCGCGCCGGCCAGGGCCCATGGGTCAGGAGCTCGATCAGCGCGCGCTCGCGAAACCGGCCGCGCTCGACCAGCAGGAAATTGTCGATATAGACGCCCTCCTCGTGGATCGTGGTCGCGAGCGGCGACATCGAGCCCGGCGCGATCCCGCCGATGTCGGCGTGATGGCCGCGCGAGGCGACCCAGAAGAGCAGGGTCTCGCCGTTGTCGTCGAACACCGGCGTGCAGACGGTGATGTCGGGCAGATGCGTGCCGCCGTTGTAGGGGGCGTTGAGCGCGAACACGTCGCCCGGTCGGATGCGGCCGGCGTTGTCCTTGATAATTGTCTCGACCGAACGATCCATCGAGCCCAGATGCACCGGCATGTGCGGCGCGTTGGCGACGAGGGCGCCGTGCCGGTCGAACACCGCGCAGGAGAAGTCGAGCCGCTCCTTGATGTTGACCGAATAGGCCGTGTTTTGCAGCGTCACGCCCATCTGCTCGGCGATCGACATGAAGAGGTTATTGAAGATCTCGAGCATCACCGGATCGGCCTTCGAGCCGATCGCCTCACGCTTCGGCGGGGCCTCCACGCGGGTCATCACGACATGGTTCTTGCGTGTGATCTCCGCCCGCCAGCCCGGCTCGACCACGATCGTCTGGTGCGGCTCGATGACGAGCGCGGGGCCATCGACGCCGGCGCCGATCGGCAGCGCGTCGCGCAGATGGACGTCGGCTTCGCGCCAGACGCCCTTGGAGAAGATGCGTGTGGCGCGTGCAGGCTGTAGCCGCGCTCGGTGAGCGCGGACGCGGTCATCGACCGCGTCTACAGGCGCCCGCTCGGAAAAGCGCGCCGCGCCGCCGACCGCCTCGGCCGACACCGCTTCGATCACCAGCGCCTTTGAATTGTCGATGAAGCCGAACCGTGCGGCGTGCGCCGCCTCGAACGCGCGCCGCATGGCGGACGGCGAGGCGAGCTTGACCTCGATCGTCGTATCGGAGCCCGCGTAGCGAAGCTGCGCCCGAAGATGGACCTTGATGTCCTTGCGCTCGACCCCCTGGCTCTCGACCTCGGCGCGCGCGCTCTCGGCCAGCGCGTCCGCGACGCCCCCGACACGGACGAGCGCCTCGACGTCGAGTGGCTCGTCGACGCCTTGCGCGCGCTCGGCGGCGATGTCGGCGAGGCCCATGCCATAGGCCGAGAGCAGCGACGACAGCGGATGGATCAGCACGGTCGAGATCGACAGCGCGTCCGCGACGTCGCAGGCGTGCTGGCCGCCGGCGCCGCCGAAGCAATTGAGGGCGTAGCGCGTCACGTCGTAGCCGCGCGCGACCGAGATCGTCTTGATCGCCTCCGCCATTTTGGCGACCGCGATGGCGAGGAAGCCGTCGGCGGCCGCCTCGGGCGCGCGCCCGTCGCCGATCTCTGTTGCCAGAGCCGCAAATTTCGCGCGCACGACGTTGGCGTCGAGCGGCGCGTCGCCGGTCGGCCCGAACACCTTGGGGAAGAGATCGGGAATGAGCTTGCCGGTCATCAGATTGGCGTCGGTCACGGCGAGCGGTCCGCCGTGGCCGTAGCAGGCCGGGCCGGGATGGGCGCCGGCGGAGTCGGGGCCGACTCGAAAGCGCGCGCCGTCGAAATGCAGGATCGAGCCGCCGCCGGCGGCGACCGTGTGGATCTTCATCATCGGCGCGCGCATGCGTACGCCCGCGACCTCGGTCTCGAAGGCGCGCTCGAAGGCCCCATCGAAATGGGCGACGTCGGTCGAGGTGCCGCCCATGTCGAAGCCGATGACGCGGTCGAAGCCGGCGCTCTCGGCCGTGCGCGCCATCGCCACCACCCCGCCCGCCGGGCCGGAGAGAATGGCGTCCTTGCCGGCGAAGAGCTTTGCCGACGTGAGCCCGCCCGACGACATCATGAACATGACGCGCGCGCCCGTGCGCTCGACGTCGAGCGCATTCGACACGCGCTCGACGTAGCGGGCGAGGATCGGCGACAGATAGGCGTCGACCACGGTCGTGTCGCCGCGCCCGACGAACTTGATCAGGGCCGAGCAGCGATGGCTCTCGGACACCTGCGCAAAGCCGAGCGCGCGGGCGATCTCGCCGACCAGCCGCTCGTGCGCGGGATAGCGGTAGGCGTGCATGAACACGATTGCGACCGCGTCGAAACCTTGCGAGCGCGCCTCGCCGAGCGCCGCCCGCACAGCCTCGGGGTCGGGTGCGGCCTCGACGGTTCCATCGGCCAGGATGCGCTCGTCGATCTCGATCACGCGCGCATAAAGCTGTTCCGGCTTGACGATGGCCTTGGCGAAGATTTTCGGGCGCGCCTGGTAGCCGATCTCGAGCGCGTCGCGGAAACCGCGCGAGGTGACGAGCAGCGTGCGCTCGCCGCGCCGCTCGAGCAGCGCATTGGTCGCGACCGTCGTGCCCATCTTGACCGCGCGAACCGCCCCGGCAGGGATCGGCTCGCCCGCCTGTAGGGCGGGGTCGCTGACCCCGCCCGGCGGGCTCAACGAGCCCGCCCTACAAGAGCGAAGGCCCAGGAGCCGGCGGATCGCCTCTACCGCGGCGTCGTCGTAGAGCGCGCTGTCCGAGAGCAGCTTCAGGGCGTGCAGGCGGCCCTTTGGATCGCGGCCGATGACGTCGGTGAAGGTGCCGCCGCGATCGATCCAGAAGTCCCAACCGCCCTTCGTCTTCACGATCGTGTGACCCTCGTTCGCGCCCAATCTTTGCCGCGCCGCGAGCCTACGAAAGGTTTTGCGATCGGCGCAACAGCAGGCAAGGGCGTTCGGACATGGACACTGTGAGATTTGGCAAGACGGGCATGCAGGTGTCGAGGCTTTGCCTCGGCTGCATGACCTATGGCTCGCCCAAGTGGCGCGAATGGATCCTGCCGGAAGAGGCGTCGCGGCCGTTTATTCGCGAGGCGCTGGAGAAGGGGATCACCTTCTTCGACACGGCCGACGTCTATTCGCAGGGCGCGAGCGAGGAGATTTTGGGCCGGGCGCTCAAGGAATACGCCAAGCGGTCCGAGGTGGTGATCGCCACCAAGGTCCATGGGGCGATGGGGCACGGCCCCAACGCCAAGGGGCTGTCGCGCAAGCATATTCTTGAGGGGATCGACGCCTCGCTGAAGCGCCTCGGGGTCGACTACGTCGATCTCTACCAGATCCATCGCTTCGACCCGGCGACGCCGATAGAGGAGACGATGGAGGCGCTGAACGACGTCGTGCGCGCCGGCAAGGCGCTCTATATCGGCGCGTCGTCGATGTATGCTTGGCAATTCGCCCGCATGATCGACATCGCCCGCGCGCGCGGCCACGCCGAATTCGTCTCGATGCAGAACTACTACAATCTCGTCTATCGCGAGGAAGAGCGCGAGATGATGGCGTTCTGCCGGTTCGAAAACATTGCCGTCATCCCCTGGTCGCCGATGGCGCGCGGCTATCTTGCAGGCACAGGAGTTGGCCACAATGCTGCGACGGTGCGCGGCCGCACCGACCCGTACAGCGTGACGCTGGGCCTCGGATCGGGCGAGGACGAGGCGATCCGCAAGCGTGTCAGTGAGACGGCGGCGGAGCTCGGGACGAAGCCCGCGATCGTCGCGCTCGCCTGGGTGCTGTCGAAACCCTACGTGACCGCGCCGATCATCGGCGCCTCGAAGCCGCACCACCTCGCCGACGCGATCGCCGCGACCGAGCTCAAGCTCGACGCCCCCACAATCGCCAAACTCGAGGAGCCCTATCGGCCCAAGGCGGTCGCCGGGCACGAGTAGTTCGTTCGCGCCGCCAGCGTCGATCGCTGCCGCCGCCCTTACCCAGTTCAAGGAGGAGCCATGACCGAGGCCGGGACAAAAGACCATCCGATCACGATCGAGCCCCTCCCCGGGCGCGTGCGCGTCGTCTGGCGCGGGCGGACGATCGGAGAGACGACGCGGGCGCTCGAACTCGCCGAGGCCGGCTACAAGCCGGTCGCCTATATTCCGCGCGAGGACGTCAATATGACCCTGCTCGAGCGAACCGACCGGGTCACGACCTGCCCGTACAAGGGCGAGGCGAACTATTATTCGATTCGAGACGCAGAGGCGCACGACGACAACGCGGTCTGGACCTACGAGCATCCGAAGGGCAGCGTCGGCGAAATCACCGGCCATCTGGCCTTCTATCCGAACCGGGTCGAAGTCGTGCGCGAAGGCTAGGGGCTACGGCGCGCGTGCTGTTCAGTTTGCAGGCTGAACCACCAGCCCGGACGGGCATCCCGGCTGCGACGGCGCGGCGGCGAGAATGAGATCGCCGATTGGCGCCGAACCGGCAACATCGCCGGCCAGCGAAATGACGAGTTCGCCAATCGTCCGCTGCGAACCGTGACCCTGGCAACTCACGCTCACCCGCGCGCCGGCGCCAGCGCCGAACGACTTGTCGAACGCGGCTTAAATCGCGTCGGACGAAAGAGACTTGCCGAGGTTTTGGTCGAACAGTTCCCGCACAGCAGAAGCGTTGACCTGCTCGGCAAGCGCCGCGGCGCGGTTGAAATACAGAGTCGGGCGTGGCGCCGAAGCAGGTTCCGTGCACGATCCATTCGTGGCGCTCCAGCCCGGACTGGTAGCCCGGCATGACCGCGGAAAGGCGCTTTTTCGTCGTCTCGCTCAGATCGGGTTCTGGCAAGCTTGCCCAGTCGTGGCGCCTGTCCGCCGCAGCGAATTCCTGGCCGACATCCCCGCAATAGGCCGTGCCGCGCGGTTGCGGCCAGAGGCCGTGCAGGCTCAGATGGGTCGCTTCGAAGCTCTGTCGGGTTTCGGCGGCGCATTCGGTCTTGGCGGCGTGTTCAAGGCAGAAGGCCGGCTCCCAGCCGAGCGCGAGCACATGCGTCGCGCGCGCGGCGCCGGCGTGCGCATCGGCGGATGGCGTGACCTCAGCGCCGTTGACATCGCCGCAAGCGACTTCAACCCAACGCTGCGCGGGCGATGCGCCCTCGACCGTGATCTGGTAGTAGGTCGCCTCGGCTTTGTTCTTTCCCGTGATCGGGTACGAGCGGCCGGGCTCGAGCGTCACGTTGCCCGGATTTGTCTGCTTATGGATCGACTGATAGGCGGGGCAACCCTGCCTGGCGACCAACGTCCCCGACATCGCGACCTGCGCGGACGCCGGCGTAAGGCCGAAACACAAGCCAATCGCAACGATGGATAGCAGGCTCTTCGTTTGCAACGTCTTCCACCAATCGCCGGATCGGCCAATGAACTCAACCGCCCTCGACGGATACCGGCTCGCGGTGCTGAGGGCAACCGCCGTCTCCTTGTCGCGATGATGAATGGCGAAGCCGTCATCTCCGAAGGCGGGGCCGCTCATCGGGTGACCGGCCCGCCAGGCCTTGAAATGCCGATCGCGCTCGCGATCTTTCGGGAACGGAAAGTGTCAGGAGGCGAACAATGGCGGAACCGGCGAACCGCGTCTCAAAAGCCGACCTCAAAGGCAAGACCATCCTCGTCACCGGCTCGACCGACGGCGTCGGGCGCTGGGTCGCCGAGCGGCTCGCGGCGCAAGGCGCGCGCGTGCTCATTCACGGGCGCGACCGGAAGCGCGGCGAAGGGCTGGTCGAAACGATCGCGAAAGGCGGCGGGACGGCGACGTTCCTTCCGGCCGACCTTTCCGAGCTCGCGTACGTCCGCGGGCTTGCCGACGCCGTGCGGCGCGAGACCGACGCCCTCGACGTCCTCGTCAACAACGCCGGGATCGGAACGGCGGGAAACGCCCGCGAGGTCAGCGCCGACGGCTTCGAGTTGCGCTTTGCGGTCAACTACCTCGCTGGCTTCCTGCTGACGCGGCTCCTCCTGCCGCTCCTCGAGAAGCGCGCGCCGTCGCGGATCGTCAACGTCGCCTCCGCCGGACAGCAGGCGATCGACTTCGACGACGTGATGCTGACCCGGGGCTACGGCGGCGCCCGGGCCTATTGCCAAAGCAAGCTGGCGCAGATCCTGTTCACCATCGACCTCGCCGAGGAGCTGAAGGATCGCGCCGTCACGGTCAACGCGCTGCACCCGGCGACCTACATGAACACGACCATGGTGCGTCTCAGCGGCGCGCGGCCGATCAGCACGGTCGAGGAAGGCGGCGAGGCGATCCTGAGGCTTATAGCCTCGCCGGCGCTCGACGGCCGCTCGGGCCTCTATTTCAGCGGCCTGCGCGAGGCGCGCGCCGATGCGCAGGCCTACGACGTCGCCGCCCGCAAGCGCCTGCGCGATCTTAGCTTTGACCTCGTCGGCGTGGCGGATCCATTGGCTTCGGGTCGGTGAACGATGGCGCGAGGGATGGCGATTGCTCTTCTCATCGTGTCGTGTCTCGCGCTCGGCGCCTGCGCCATGCCGGTCAACGCCCCTGCCCCGATCCCGAGCCCGCACGTCGACTGGCGCGGCTAGACGCTCCTCCCCACGCCCGGCAGGCGCGCCCTGACGCGCGCCTGCCCGCTGGCCGCCGACAGACGGTCGTCCGCCTAACTCGCCCTTCGCCCATGCTCGGCACACCCAAAAAAGGCCGCCTTGCGGCGGCCAATTGGTTTCAAGGACTGGGAGTAGTCATGTGTGTTAGACGATAACGACACTATCCTTCCTCGCCCTTCGGAAGGCGGCATAGCCGAGGCCTGCAAAGCCCAAGGTCATCATCGCCCAGGTCGCCGGCTCGGGGACGGCCACCATGTGATCGGCGTAGCCCGTAATCAGAGCGGCCGCGGTCGCCTGTGCTGGTGACGGGGTAATGAAAATGTGCGCCGCCGCCTCGGTCAGCACATTCGAGGCCGAGCTCCAGGTTCCGCCAACGTCGGTTATTGCGAACGTGATCGTGTCCGATGAATGGGTGTAGCCATCGAAGGAATCGATCTTCTGGTTGAAGCTGCCAAACCCATCCTCGTTTCCAGCTCCGCCGTTACTGTATGGCCCAGGAGTAAAGCCGGTTCCAGCGTTGCCGCCAGTGATGGCGCCGAGGGACCAAGTCGCGGCGTTGACGTTGACGGCCACACTGCCGCCATCGCCGAAGAGGTAGATGTTTCCTCCCACCACTTCGCTTGTGAACGTCACCTTAGCCGTCGTCGCGCTAGTCAGGTCCACAACCACGGTCCCGAACGGCCCCGCATAGCCGGCCAGGTTGCTTTCAGTTAACACGTATGTTCGAACGTCAGCGAGCGCCGGGCTGACGGCGAATCCAGCAATCAGGCTGATGAACCCTGCGCCGGCCAATAGAACGCCCTTGTATGACATAACACTCTCCCTGCCGATGTCGTCGCCTCCGGTTCTGTTACTGCGTCCTTTCGCGCACCTCGGAGTTGCTTGGCTTTGCGCTTTCAGCAGTTGTGTCTTGCCGAAGCTGACGTCATCTTCTCTCTGTTTCGCGCTGACCCTTTGCTGCACATCCGTCGAACGGGCCTTCCGCGGAGATTAAAGTTATAGCCGCATTCCATCCAAAAGATGACAACCTGTCCACAACGGCCAGATTGCCAGATTAAGGACGTTTGTTAACGCAATGCTCTTTCACAGGAAAAGCAGCGTGGTGCGGCGGATTGTCGCTACGGAAGGAGGCTTGGCGCCCTTGACGCGGAGGACGCGCATTCTGGCCGTTGGCGCTGAGAAGCCCGCTCATCCATGTGAGTCGCGATCGGTCCCGCTCAGTATTGGCGCAGCCAAGGGGAACCCTCAAACCGGCGCTAGCAGCATTGAAATATCGAGTTTTTTTCGCCGCTTTCGGCCCCATTTCTAGTGGCTAAACATCCAACGGTCGTCGCGGCTACAACCCTCGCCAGCTCACACGCCAGATCGAGCCGCTCTCGTCGTCCGTCACGAGAAGGGCCCCGTCCTTCGCCACCGCGACGCCGACGGGCCGCCCCCACGCCCCGCCGTCGGCCGCGACGAAACCGACCAGGAAATCCTCGTAGACCCCGGTCGGTTTTCCGTCCTTCATCATCAGCCGCACCACCTTGTAGCCGGTGCGCTTGCCGCGGTTCCACGAGCCGTGGAAGGCGACGAAGGCGTCGCCGGCATAGTCGGCGGGAAACTGCGTCCCCTGATAGAACGCGATCCCGAGCGGAGCGGAGTGCGGCTGGAACAGCACGTCGGGGACGCTCACGCGGCCCGAGAGGTCCGGCCGCTCGCCCTTGTGGCGCGGGTCTTGATGATCTCCGATGTAGAACCACGGCCAGCCGAAGAATTCGCCGTCGGCGACCCTGGTCGCATAGTCGGGCGGCAGGTCGTCGCCGAGCCCGTCGCGTTCGTTGACGACGCACCAGAGCGCGCCCGCCGCCGGCTCGACGGCCATGCCGGAGCAGTTGCGCAACCCCGTCGCGTAGACGCGCTTGTGGCCGCCCTCGGGATCGAACGCCAGCACATCGGCGCGATCCCGCTCCGCGCCGAAGGACGCGCCGAGCGGTCCGGGGGCAACCTCGGCGGCATTGGGCCGATCGGCGCCGTCTGCGTCGTTGGTCGCCGAGCCGACCGAGACGAACATCGTCTTGCCGTCCTGGGAGAAAGCGAGGTCACGCGTCCAATGGGCGCCCCCCTCGGGCAGGCTCGGAACGACAATTTCGTCCGGGTGCGAGGCCCTGAGGTCGCCATCGCGATAGGGAATTCGGCGCACCGAGCCGACGGTCGCGACATAGACCCAGCGCGGGTCGGGGCCCGGCGGATAGAAGGCGATCCCATAGACCAGCGGCAGGCCGGCAGCGAAGACGTGCGGCTGAGCGGGAGCCGCATTCCCGCCATCGGCGTGGAAGACCAGCACCTGCCCGGCCCCGCTTTCGGCGACGAACACATCCCCGTTGGGAGCGACGCGGATCACCCGCGGGCTCGACAAGCCAGAGGCGAACAGGTCGACGGAAAAGCCCGGCGGCGCTTTCGGCAAAGCGCCGGACGGTCGAGCGACGCGAGACGACGCGTTGGCCGCCGACGGCGTCGCATAGGGCGGCGGAAGATCGGCGGGCGTGATCAGCCGCTGAACGCCCGGCGCGTCCGCGCGCCAGTCGCCGTAAGCGGACTGCCCGGTTCTTGGGCCATCGGCCGCGAGCGCCGCGCTGGCGGCGACGATCGAGGCGACCGCCGCGATCCTTCGCATGACGTCCTCCTCGCTGAAAAGCCCAAGCTTATGCTTCTCAGGAGGGGCGACAATACGTCGTCGCGCCGATGGAGACGACGCAGGCTGCGCGGTTCCGTCATTGGAGCAAAGCGCGGCAATCCTGACGATCGTAGGGCGCTCTATGGTCTCGGATTGTTTTGGGCTCACGCTCCTCACAATGAGGGTTGCGGTCGAACCGAACTCACCAAAAGCCCTAAGGCTCGGCCGTTCCGTCCGGCCGCGGGGCGGACCGCTCGACGGCGAATTGGGGAGCGACGAGGGCGGAAGCTACCGTCACGTCGTTCAACTCCTGGTGCAACTCTGCGGCGCTGAGGCGATAGGCGAACGGGGCAAGGCTATCCTTGATCAGGTAGTCGAGCGGCTGGCCTTGGTGATCGTAATCCGCCCCGTAGATCAGGAAGGCGTGATCCTCGCTGCCGGTGACGACCGCCTGCCCGTGCATGAGAGACCGGTGGATGAGGTCGATCAGCGTCGTAAGACCGACGTAGCGCACCCGCGTGTCGGCGCGCGCATCGGGATCGTGCGAGGGACCCCAGCCTTCCACGCCGTCGCGCGCAAGGTCGAACTCGGTCCACGCCTGCCCCGCCAAGGTCGCGTCAGCCAGCGCTGCAGGGCTTACCGGCTGACCTTCGAGATGGGTCGTCGCCGGCGCGACGCCGAGCGCCGCGGTCAGAGCGTCCTCGAGCGCCTTGCCTTTGGTTTCAGGTTCCGCCGGGCCGGCCACCGTGTCCTTGAGTGTCGCCAGCACCGGCGCGTCGTCGTCGACGTCGTGGAAATCGTCACGATCGACAAGCCCGTTCTGCCGGATGAGTGCGAGCGCCTCGACCGCCAGTCCCCCGTCGCCCGGCTCGCCCGGCTCGCCGCGGATGAGCCGCCGGAACCGGTCGGCAAGCGCGTCGCGCTCGAGGGCCGCGCGCGAGAACTCGACATGGGCGCCGGGATGCCGCGTCATGTAGTCCGTTTCCAGCATGCTGAGCGTTGCATAGACCCAGCAGAGGCCCGTCTTGCCCTGATCGAGCGGCGCGGTGATCGGCAGAACATAGCGCTCCGCCGCCCCGTCAGGCGGGTCGCCGGCCGAGACATCGAGGAGAGGGACAGCCTCGCTATGGCGGGTCGCCCCAGCCGCGACGGCGGTGACGAGCGCCGCGAGGACAAGCAGAGACGCGGCGCGCCGGCGTTTTCCGCCTGCAGCCCGAGCAAAACCATATAGGATCGCCATGAGCTTTATGACCGCGCCTCTTCTTTCGTCCGGCGCCGGCCGGGCTCCCACTTCCCCGAACGCCGCGGGGCAACCGGAGAAGGAAAGCGTCTCTGCATGTCCCGATAGGGGCGCGCCGGCGGCTCCAACATGGCGATGGTTTGGAAACTTCGCGTCAGCCGCGCCGTTCGCGCCCCATCGCGTAAAACTCCTCGTTCGGGCGGATCGAGAAGGCGTTCGCCAGCCGGTTCGATAGGGCGAAAAACGCAGCGATGGCGGCGATGTCCCAGGCCTCGTCGTCGGTGAAGCCATGCGCTTGCAGCGCCGCATAGTCTGCGTCGTCGATGGCCTGCGACCGCTCGGCGACTTTCATCGCGAAGTCGAGCATGGCGCGCTGGCGCGGCGTGAGGTCGGCCTTGCGATAGTTGATCGCAACCTGGTCGGCGATCAGCGGGTTCTTCGCCCGGATGCGCAGGATCGCGCCATGCGCGACCACGCAATAGCCGCAGGCGTTGAGCCCGGACGTGGCGACCACGATCATCTCGCGCTCCGCCTTGGTGAGGCCGCCCGGCTTCTCCATCAGGGCGTCATGATAGGCGAAGAAGGCGCGAAACTCCTCCGGCCGTCGCGCGAGCGCGAGGAAGACGTTGGGCACAAAGCCAGACTTCTCCTGCACCGCCGCGATCCGCTCGGCGATGTCGGCGGGAAGGTCTTCGAGCCTTGGCGGTGCGAACCGGCTGATCGGCGTGGTGCTCATAGCGCGCGCATCCCTGCTTCCTGACCGCCATGCTAGCATCGCGCCGGCGCGGGGAAAAATCGGCCGCCGACTCGAAGCGAGGCCTACTGATGGAATTCGGCGTCTACACCTTCGTCGAGACCCGGCTCGACCCCGTGACCGGCGAGCCGGTCGATCTCGACAAGACCTTCGTCGAGCTTCTGGAGGAAATCGAACTCGCCGATCAGGTCGGGCTCGACGTGTTCGGGCTCGGCGAGCACCACCGGCCCGATTACGCCATTTCGGCGCCCGCCGTGGCGCTGGCGGCGGGGGCGGCGCGCACGAAACGCATCCGCCTCACGAGCGCGGTGACGGTGTTGTCGTCCGACGATCCGGTGCGGGTCTACCAGCAGTTCGCCACGCTCGATGGCCTCTCCGGCGGGCGGGCGGAGATCATGGCCGGACGCGGCGCGTTCATCGAATCCTTTCCGCTGTTCGGCTATGACCTCGAAGACTACGAGACCCTGTTTTCCGAAAAGCTCGAACTCCTGCTCGCCATCCGCAAGGACGCCCGGCCGGACTGGCGCGGCGGCCATCGTCCGGCGCTGAACGGTCCGGGCGTCTATCCGCGCGCGTTGCAAAGCCCCCTGCCCGTCTGGATCGCCTCGGGCGGCACGCCGCAGTCGGTGGCGCGCGCAGGCGCCCTCGGCCTGCCGCTCGCGATCGCCATCATCGGCGGGGAGCCGGCGCGCTTCGCCCCGCTGGCCGCGCACTATCGGGAAGCGGGCCGGCGCGCGGGCGTTGCGGAGAGCGCGCTCAAGCTCGGGATCAACGGCCACGGCTTTATCGCCGATGACGCCGAGGCCGCGGCCGATGCCTATTTCGAGCCTTACGCCGAGGTGATGCGCCGGCTGGGGCGCGAGCGCGGCTGGCCGCCGCTGACGCGGGCGCAGTTCGACATGGGCCGGTCGCCCCGGGGCCACCTGATGATCGGATCGCCCAACGACGTCGTCGCCAAGATCCTCGCCCAGCACGCGGTCTTCGGCCACGACCGCTATCTCATGCAGATGCGCGTCGGCCAGCAGCCGCATGCGGCGATCCTGCGCTCGATCGAGCTGTTCGGCACAGTCGTCGCGCCAAGGGTGCGGGAGGCGTTGGCGGATCGCAGAGGCGTGAGATGAGGACGCGCCGTCGCAGTTGATCCAGCGCAAGGCCGAGCGCGGCCCGGCGAGTATCATCGGGCGCAATTCCATGTTGACCGACCGCATCACCGAGGTCATCGGCCCGGATTCGGGAAAACGCTAGATATCAAGTCGTTGCGGCTCGGGCGCTGGCGCCGTCCCTGTGGCGCCGCAACGCCGAGCCCATGTGGACGGCTGGAGGATTTCCATGCAAACGCCCGTCGAGATCGCGTACCGCCACTGCGAGCCGAGCGAAGAGCTCCGCGCGGAGATCGACGCGCAGATCAGGCGCCTGGAGAAGTTCGGCGATCGCATCACGAGTTGTCGCGTCGTCGTCGAAGGCCCGCAAACTCGGCATCGAAGCGGGGAAGCGTTCAAGGTCGACCTCTTTATCGCCCTGCCCGAGCGCAAAGAGGTCGCGGTCAACCGAACGCATGACGCACCCGAGCGTGAGCATGCCCTGGTCGCGATTTGCCGGGCGTTCGACGAGGCGATCCGAAAGGTCGGAGACGACGAGCGCGAGATGAGCGGCCAGGTCAAAGGGCGCCTCGGAGAAGGCCGCGGGCGGGTGACGAAATTCGTCGCGGGAGAAGATTACGGCTTCCTCGAAACGCCGGACGGGCGAGAGATTTATTTCCACCGCAATGCCGTACTTGACGGCGCGTTCAATCGGCTCACGGTCGGATCGGAAGTGCGATTTGCCGAAGAAGAAGGAGAAAAGGGCGCGCAGGCCAGCACGGTTCACCTCGTCGGCGAGCGCCATGCCCAGCGCAGCCGGCGCAACCTACGCAGGTCATGACATGCCGAAGACCAAGATTCCTCATGACGCGTTCATCTTTGTCGGCGACGGCCGCAAGGCGTTGTTCCTGCGCAACGCCGGCGACGGGATGTTCCCGAATTTCGTCACGGCGGAAGTCTTCGCCGAAACCAACCCGCCCACGCGCGAGCAGGGAACCGACCGGCCGGGGCGCGAATTCGCGGCGGCCGGGACGACGATCCGCAGCGCCGTCGAACCGACCGACTGGCATCAGATTGAGGAGCGGCGCTTCGTGAGAGAGGTCGCTGGCGCGCTCGAGCGACTGACGCGCGAACGTGGAACGCCCGCGCTTGTCATCGCCGCGCCGCCTCGCGCCCTCGCCGAACTGCGCAAGGCGCTTCATCCCGACGTCCGGGCGAAGGTCGTGGCGGAGCTCAACAAGGATTTCACCAAGCATCCGGTCGGCGACATCGAGCGCCACATCGTCGAAGCGCTGGCGGGCGACTAGCCCCGCGGGGCCGCGTTACAGAGATGCGCGTCGGCCTCCAGCGGCATGCGGCGATCCTGCGCTCGATCGAGCTGTTCGGCGCGCTCGCTGCGCCGAGGATGCGGGAGCAGATCGCGAAGCGAGCGGCGTCGACAGCGCGGATTGGCCCTCCGAAAGCCGCTTGGGGCGCGGAAGGCGCCCGCTCTCGCGGATTGACGGGACAGGCGGCGGGCGGGTGGACGCTTCGCTTGCCGACATCGCGCCGGACTTTGCCCGTTATCTGATCGAGTTCCCCTTTGGCGACATCTATTGCCGTCCGGGGCTCAGCCTGCGCGACCGCGAGGTCGCAACCATCGCAGCGCTCACCGCCTTCGGCAACGCGGCACCGCAGCGCAAAGTCCACATCGCGGCGGGCCTGAACGTCGGACTGACCCGCGAGGAGATCGTCGAGATCGTCATGCAGATGGCGGTCTATGCGGGATTTCCGGCAGCGCTCAACGGGCTATTCGCGGCTAAGGAAGTCTTTGTCACCCATAAGGCGTAGAAAGGCGGCTGACGCCCTGTCGCATGCGAGGCCGCGTTGCTAACATGCCAGCAGGGACGGCGCGGCTGCGAAAGGATCATCGGTCATGACGGAACGCATTGGCTTCATCGGCGTCGGGCTCATGGGCCACGGCATGGCGAAGAATATCGTCGAGAAGGGCTTTCCGCTGACCGTGCTGGCGCACCGCAAACGCGAGGCGGTCGACGATCTCAAAAGCCGCGGCGCGCAGGAGGTGACGACGCCGCGTGCGGTCGCGGAGGCGAGCGACGTCGTTGTCCTCTGCGTCACCGGCTCGCCGCAGGTCGAGGCGGTCGTCATGGGCCCGGACGGGCTCGCCTCCGCTGGCAAACCGCTGATGATCGTCGACTGCTCGACCTCGGAGCCGGCCTCGACCCGGCGCCTCGCGGCGGACCTCGCGCCCAAGGGGATTGCCTTCGTCGACGCGCCCTTGAGCCGCACGCCGAAGGACGCGTGGGAGGGGACGCTCGACGTCATGGTCGGTGGCGACCCGGCGAATGTCGCCCGCGTGCGGCCGGTTCTCGAGACCTTCGCTGGCCGCGTTGTCGAGACCGGGCCGGTCGGCACCGGCCACACGATGAAGCTCCTCAACAATTTCGTATCGATGGGCTACGCGGCGCTCTATTCGGAGGCGCTGACGGTCGGAGCCAAGGCGGGCCTGTCGCCGCAAGTGTTCGACGCGGTCATCCGCAACGGCCGCATGGATTGCCCATTCTACCAGACGTTCTCCAAATATGTGATCGAGCGCGACCGCAACGCCCATCGCTTCACGCTGGCGAACGCCTCGAAGGACATGACCTACCTCGCCGGCTTCGCGCTGGCGCTCGGCGTCGCCAATCCGGTCGGCGCCGCGGTGCGCAACGCCTTCGCCCAAGCCGTCGCGACCGGCCACGGCGAGGACTACGTGCCGATGCTGTCGGACCTCGTGGCGGAATGGAACGGGACGAAGCTTGCGCCCGAGGCCCGCCGAAGGGCTGAGTGGACAGCCTGCCGGGCGTCTCACTTGGGGTATCGCAATCAGGCCTTAGGCGCGGCTTGAGGCGGTGGGGGCGTGGAGCCGTCTGCGGAAAGAAGGGCGGCCACGCAGGCGGCGAAACGGCGCGCTGTGTCGAGCGCCGATCGAGCGGTTTCGGCTTTGACATGGGAACCGGGCCCAGCTTCGTAGTCGGCGATGGCCTTGAGCTGGTGCGTGAAATCCAAGGAACGACCGCAGGTCGCTGTCAAAGCGCGGATCGTCTTTCACAAGTCGCGCAAACTCTGCCCGCACGCCCGCATGCGTTTTGAAGACGCGGCCGTTGGCCTCGAAAAGGAGGGCTTGGGCCGCATGGAACCCGGCAAGATAGGCGTTACGCCCGGCGGCGTCCGAAAGATCGACACGAAGCATGATCTCCGCTTCGTTCAGAAGCGCGCTGGCCTTTTCGAGGAATGCGGCGCTCTGAGGCTTCACAGGTCGACGCCTTCGCGGCGGATTTCGGACATGAGCGGCATGCGCGGGTCGTTGTAGGCGTCCTCAAGGTAAGGCAGCGCGTTGATGACCTCGCCGCTGTCGAAGAGAATCGCCGTACCGACGTCCGCAAGGCGGCGCAACTCCGCGAAGCGGTCAGGCATGTCGCGCAAGAACACCGCAATATCGTAATCGGAATCCGGTTGCGCGTCGCCCCGCGCGCGCGATCCGAAAAGCACCACGCGGGCCACGCGCGCGCGGTAAATTTCGGTCACAGCATCGCGGAATCGTCTGAGGACCAGGTCGTCGGGCGCTCTCACAGCCATTTGCGACACATAGCATATCTCTGCCCGAAGGCGGGCGGCGACTGAAGGGGTCGATTTCACCACCAAGGACACGAAGGCCTACGAGGACTTCGTGTTCCTTCGTGTCCTTGGTGGTGAAAGTGCCATGCGTCACCCGTCCGGCGGCTCGGGCCAAGGCCGCATCTCGGCCGAGCGGATCTCCTCGTAGGCCCGCGCCACCGACAGCACGCCGACGTCGTCGAAGCGGCGGCCGACGATCTGCAGGCCGATCGGCAGGCCCTCGGCGGAGAAGCCGCAATTGATCGACGCCGCCGGCTGTCCGGACATGTTGAAGGCGACGGTGAAGCCGATGTGAGGGAACGGGTTTAGGGGATCGCGGCTCGGCGAGGCCCACTCGGCCGGGAAGGCGGTCATCGGCGCCGTGGGGGTCAGGACGACGTCGAAGCGCTGCGTCGCCCTGACCGCCGCCTGCTGCATCGCCTGGATCTGGCTGAAGCCGCGGAACACGTGCTGCCCCGAAAAGCCCTCCGCCGACTCGGCCCAGTCGCGGATGAACGGCAGCACCGCGGCGCGCTTTTCGGGGGCGAGCGCCTTGAGGTCGATCAGCGCCCGGGTGCGCCAGAAATGGTCGAGCCCGTCGAGCATCTCCTGGGTGAGGAACGGCGCGATCGGCTTGACCCGCGCGCCCGCGGCCTCGAAATCGCGCGCCGCCCGCTCGACCGCCGCGCGAACTTCGGCCGTCGGCGCCTCTCCGCAGCCCGCCTCCATCATGAGCCCCACCTCGAGCCCCGAAAGCGGCGCCGGGCGGATCGCCCAGTCGAGAGCCGCGTATTCGAGGCTTGTGTAGTCGCGCGCGTCCGGCTGCGTCAGCGTCGCCATCATCAGGCCCGCGTCGGCGGCGCTGCGAGTCATCGGGCCGGCGACGCGCCCGATGTAAGGCGGTTCGATCGGAACGCGCCCGGCGGTCGGCTTCAAGCCGACGATGCCGCACCAGCCGGCCGGCAGGCGGACCGAACCGCCGATGTCGGTGCCGATGTGCAGCGGCCCGTACAGCGCCGCGGCCGCCGCGCCCGCCCCGGCCGACGACCCGCCGGGATTGCGGTCGCGCTTCCACGGGTTCCGCGCCAGCGGATGATGGCTCGAAAGCCCGGACGACAGCATGCCGTAATCGGGCATGGTCGTCTTGGCGAACAGGATCGCGCCGGCCTCCTTGAGCCGCGCGGCCGGCGGCGCGTCGGCCGCGGCGGGCGTCATGTCGCTCGCCGCGGTGCCGACCGGGGTCGGCTCGCCCTTGGTCGCGATGTTGTCCTTGACGGTCACCGGCACGCCGTCGAGCGGGCCGATCGGCTCAGCCCTCATCCAGCGCGCTTCCGAGGCGCGCGCCTCCTTCAGCGCCCGCTCGGGCGCATAGAGCCAGGTCGCCGCGATATGCGGCTCGAAAGCCTCGACGCGGGCGATGACCGAGGCCATGGCCTCGACGGGCGACAGGGTTTTGGAACGGTAGGCGCTCACGAGCTCGTGCGCCGACAACCGAAACGGTTCCACGCCGGTCAGGCCTTCCCGCTCACTTCCACGCCATTGCCGACAGGTCGTTGACGAAGATCGGCGCGTTCTTCCACAGGCCCTTCAGATCGGCGCTCGCAACCGTCACGTTGGGAAGCTGGAACAGGAACGCGTTGACCGCGTCGTCGGCCAGCTGCTTCTGCGCCTCGCCCAGCGCCGCCTTGTAGGCCTCGAGGTTCGGGGCCGTGGTGATTGTCTTGTCAATGGCCTGGAACGCCGGGCTGTCGTACTGGAAATAGTAGTTTGGGTTGGCGTAGATGCCGATGTCGAGCGGCTCGACGTGGCTGATGATGGTCAGGTCGAAATTGTGGTCCTTGTAGACCCCCGACAGCCACTGCGCCCACTCCACGTTCTCGATCTTGGCGTTGATGCCGACGTCGGCGAGCTCGGCCGCGATGATCTCGCCGCCCTGGCGCGCATAGGGCGGCGGCGGCAGGATCAGCGTCAGGTCGAGCGGCGTCTTCACCCCGGCCTCCTTGAGGAGCTGCTTGGCCTTGGCCGGGTCGTGCGGGTATTGGCCGGTGAGGTCGACGTAGCCCGGGTCGTTCGGCGTCAGGTGGCTGCCGATCGGCGTTCCGAGCCCGTTCATCGCGCCGTCGATGATCGCCTTGCGGTCGATGGCGTAAGAGATGGCCTGGCGCACCTTGAGCTCATCGAGCGGCGCCTTCTTGTTGTTCATCGCCAGAATGGTCTTGCCCTCGGTGCCGCCGATCAGCACCTCAAAGCGCGGGTCCGACTTGAACTGGTCGAGCGCCTGGACGTTGGCGAAGCGCGGGAAGGCGTCGACGTCGCCGGCGAGCATCGCCGCCACCGCCGCCGACGGATCGGAGATGAAGCGGAAGGTCGCGTGCGCCAGCGGGATCTTCGCCGCGTCGCGATAGCCGTCCCACTTGTCGAGGGTGATCGAGCTGCCCTTCGTCCACTGGCCGAGCTTGTAGGGGCCGGTGCCGACCGGCGCGGTCGCTTCGCTCGCCGCGCTCTTTGCGTCGAGGATGACGGCGGTGTTCATGCCGAGATGGAACAGCGCCTCGAAGCTCGGGTCCTTGAAATGCAGCACGACCGTCGCGGGATCGGGCGTGTCGATCGATTCGATCGAGGCGAAGAAGCCCTTGTCCTTGTTGGTCGAGTCCTTGGCCCCGAACCGCTCGAACGAGAACTTGACGTCCTTTGCGCCAAAGGGCTCGCCGTCCTGGAACTTGACGTTGGGCTTCAAGGTGAAGGTCAGCGTCTTGAGGTCGGGCGAGAAGGTCCATTTCTCGGCGAGCAGCGGCGTCACCGAGAAGTCCTCGTTGATCTTGGTCAGGCCCTCGAAGATGTTGTCATGGACGATCTCGCCGATCGCCGCGGCGGGCGCCGCGGTCGGATCGAGGCCGGGCGGCTCGAGCACCATGCCGATCGTCACGCTGTCCTTGGCGGATGCGAGGCCGGCGGAGGCGACGAGGGCGAAGGCGGCGGAAATCAACACTTGCGATGCGCGGCGCATGGACGGCTCCGAAGGGGCGGGAGGCCGGACCATAGCATTGTGCAGAGCGCGATCGTCAAGAAACCGCCGCGGTCAAAAAGCGCGAGCCCCCTGTCGCCGGACAGGGGGCTCGCTTGTTCGATCAAGGCCTCGCGGATTTGTAGGGCGGGGTCGGCGACCCCGCCGGCGCGCTCAGCGAGCGCGCCCTACAAGGCCGGCGCGCTCAGCCCGGCTGGCCGCCGCTCGGCTGCCCGGCGCCGTTCGCGGGCCGTGCGCGGCGCTCGGCCATGAACCGTTCGAACTCCTCGCGGTCCTTGGCGCGGCGAATCGCATCGCTGTACTCGGCGAATTCGCGCTGCGCGTCGTCGAGCTTGCGGCGCTCCTCGTCGAGCCGGCGAAGCTCGGCCTCGCGCCACTCGTCGAACGCCATGTTGCCGGTCGAGGGCGAATAATAGCGGCTCGCGCGGCGCATCGCCCCGCAGCCCCACGACGCATTCGAAGCACTGGAAGCCATGGTGCGCGCGCCCTGCCATTTGTCGGTGACGAAGGTCTGCAGATCCGGTCCGCCGGACCGCCGCTGCCAGAATTTATAGCCGAGGACCGCGAGCCCGATCGGCCAGAAGACGATGAAGCCGAGGACGAGCGCGATGATCTCGAACCCCGTCCAGCGCGTGCCGCCGCGCCGCCAACCGGCGTTCGCCCAGTCGCCCGGGCCGAATTCCCGCGCGCCGTAGCTCCCGCCCCACGTATTGTCAGCCGTTCCCATCAGGGACCTCCAAAGCCGCCCAAGCCCGCGACGCCATCGGCGGCGGCGCTCGGAACGCCTATCAGATTGGCCCGCAATCGTGACCGCGCAAGGGCGCCGCAAGGGAAAATCGGCATCGCGGCCGACGCCGGCGGCAAAGCGGGCTTCTCGAATCATGCCAATCGCCCCGCCGGGTTCATGACGGCCCGTTGGCGTGATAGACGACGCACGGGCGACGCAATACGAACGGGGGTCTTACGCATGAGTTCTCTGCGCGCGGGTATGACATTGCAATGACGTTCAAAGGAAAAGTCGCGGCGATCCTCGGCGCAACGCCCGGGCGCCAGTCGTCGGGCGAACTTCTTCGGCTTGCGGACGCCGCCCGGGATCGCAAGGACTATCCGGCCGCAGCCAAGCTCTACGACCAGGCTCTGCGCGCCGCCGCGCCCACCGTCGATATCCTGCTCGTTCTCCAGTGCGGGCACATGTACAAGGACGCCGGTAATTTCGCCGAGGCGGAAGCGCGATACCTCAAGGCGCTCAGCCTGGAGCCGAACAACGCCGAAGTCTTGTTGCAGCTCGGCCATTTCTACAAGACGGCCGGCCATCCCGCCGACGCCAAGCGATATTACCGGGAGGCGCTGGCGGCGGAACCCGGCTTGGCGGACGCGGAAGCCGAACTTCATCGACTGGGAACAAGCGCCGAGCTTCCGTCCGACAAGCGCCCGCCGGGGCCGCGTTTTCAGGCGGCCGGCGCTACGCTGAAGGAGCCGGACGAACTCGACCGCCGCTTGCAGAAAGAGCTGCTCCGCCTCGCCGACGAGGCCCGAGACCGCAGGCAATTCCTGGTCGCCGCCGAACTCTACGACCGGGCGCTCGCCGCAGCGCCCCAGGTCGATACCCTGCTCCTTCTTCAATGCGGCCACATGTACAAGGAAGCCAGGAGCTTTCCCGAGGCGAAAGCGCGTTACCTGCAAGCCCTCAGCCTGGAGCCGCAAAACGCGGAGGTCCTGCTGCAAATCGGGCATTTCTACAAGGTCATCAACCGTTATGAGGACGCGGAGCACTATTACCAGGAGGCGCTGATCGCCCGGCCCGACTGGGCGGATCCGGACAACGAGTTGCGCAACCTGAGGACGAGCGTCGAGCTTCGCCGCGAGAAGGCGCGGCTCGAACGGCTCGATCAGGTGAGCCTGCTGGACCGGGAGGACCTCGACCAGTTCGACGGCCGCATCGATCCCGATCTCTTCCCGAAGACCCGTGACGAATTGTATCTCAGCCACCAGGACGCGTTCGTCTTCAAACGGGACGGCATTCACCAGAGGACGAAATGGGGCGTCGGGCAGACCGTTCGCGGGGTCAATTCGTTACGCGGATATATCGTCTCTGCAACGCCCTATCTGTTCATCGAAATCTTCCTCGATGGACAGCTCGTCTGGAAGAGCGACCTCGTCGTCGCGCCGCAGCGGCGGGAAAAATCCAATCCGGAGATCAAGAAATACGTCTACAACGCCTGGATTGATTTCTCGCATTTTCCCCCGGGCCAGCACGAACTGGTGTACCGGGCGGTCAACGTGCGCGGCGACGCCAGGGAGGGGATCGACTGGCGCCGCGAGCGGCTCATCATCGCGGAGCCGACGCCGGCCGATACATTCATTGACAGCGACGGAATCCTCCCGCCGCTCGACAAGGATTCGCCTCTATCCGTGGTCGAGCAGATCAACGCCCGGCCGAGCATCATCCACCGCGCCTCGACCCATTCCTTTCCCGGCAAGATCAAGACCGTGGCCATCGTTCGCCCGGATCAGTTGGGCGACATGGTGATATCCGTCCCGGCATTGCTGCGTTTGCGCGAGATCTTGCCCGAAGCGCGACTCGTCGGCCTGCTCAGTCCGGCCAATGCGCCGCTGGCGAAGAGTTTTGGCATTTTCGACGACATCATCCTGCTCGACTTCCCCGACGACCCGCATCAGCGCCAGCGGATCATGGACCGGAAGGGCCAGGCGGCGCTCGCTCGCCAGCTGGCGCCCTACAAGTTCGACGTCGCCATCAACTTCCCCGTCGCCGGCGAATCGCACAGGCTGTTGCACCTGACCGGCGCCCCGATCCTGATCGCCCACGGCGCCGACCGGGTTTCGCTCAATCTCAATCAGTCGACCCAGGACCCGAAGACCGGCAACGACATGATGCGCCACTCGGCCAGGACGCGCTCGCTGGTCGAGACGTTGGCGACGTGGCTGGACAGCGGCGCCAAGGTCGTTCGCCGCAAGGACCTCGATCGCAGTCTGCTGACGCCCCTGGGCCTCGCCGAGGACGAGGATTATATCGTCCTGCACAGCGGCTCGCGGATCAAGTTCACCCAGTGGCCGCACTTCACCGAGCTGGCCGCGGAGATCCACGACAAACTCGGCGTCACCGTGGTGTTCATCGCGGAGAGCGACGCCCTGAAGAGCAAGCTGCCGCAGGACGCGCTGGAATGCGGCGAGATCGTCTATCTGAGCGACACGCTTCCCTTCGACCAGTTCGATGCGCTGCTGTCGTTCTGCTCCGTGTTCGTCGGCAACGAATTCCGGCCCGAAACATCTGGCCGCGCTGCGCGGCGCTGAGGTCGTCAGCATCCACTCCTCCCGCATCGGCTGGAACGAATGGGGACAGGAGCAGACCGGCGTCGTCATCAGCCGCCAGGTGCCCTGCGCCGGCTGTTCGCTGCACTACGACCCGGAGGAATGCGGCCAGGACGTGGCCTGCATCACCAAGATCACCGTGCCGGAGGTGTTTGGGGAGGTGAAGAGCTTGTTGGCGCTCAAGACAAATTTGGTCTCCACTGGCTGATCGGCATCGCCAACGCTCCGCTAAAGGGCCGATTGTGCTTCATATCCGGCGATGCACCTGGAAAGAGAGGAAATGTTCTATCTTCACGTTCCCAAGACAGGCGGCCAAACCCTCGCGACGCGCCTCGCGTCCGCCTTCGACCCCGACAAAGTTCATATGTTTCAGAGCGATCTCGAGTTTCCGCAAGATCGAGAAAAATTGCAGACGTTGCTGCGCGAAAAGGAATTCATCGAATCCCATGTTGCCGGCGCCATGTTGAGCGAGCCCATCGATCGTCCAATCCTTTGCACGATCCGCGAGCCCGTCAGCCAGATGGTTTCCAATTGGCTTCACATCCGCCGTGAACCCGAAGAACCGGTGGCATCGGGCGGCGGTATCCCTGTCCCCCGCGGAATTCTTTGATCTTGCCGGCGACGATATTATGAACCATCAGACGAACTGTGATGCTGTCTGCTTTTTTTCCCATGAGAGCCTTGACCGATAGCATCGGATATTATCGCGCGTTCAACCAGCATCTGCAGAGCGGCGTGGATCGGATACGTTGGCTCGTGCCGACAGAATCGATCGACGAGTTCCTCGACCTATGGTCGGCGGAGACGAAGCGCCGCGTGCCTAATCGCACGGCGATGGTCAACTTGGCGCCGCCAGAGACTGTCGCCGAAAACGGCGAAAGGGGGATCATGGCTGCTTCGCGCCAGGCCACATCTCTACGCGTTCGATCAACTGCTTTACCAAATGGCCAGGATGCGCTTTGCCGAATACCGACGGGAGGTCGCGGAACTGGTCGCGCCCTGGTCTTATCCGCATGAACTCCCGGCGAGCGTGCCGCATGGAGCGCGGCGGCATATGGCTCACAGACAATTGGTATGACCCGGAGATCGCCAACGGAAACAGAGCGTGGTGGTGCGGGCCGAAACGCGTGAGCGAGGTGAAAGTCTGGCGCGCGAACGGCGAGAGGTTTCTGAAATTCTTTGTGAAAGGCGTGAACGGGATAACCTACCGCGACATCGAAGCGAAAGTCGAAGGAGACCGGCGAATGGCTGCCCGTCGTCCAAGACGAAGTCCAAGGCGGAGATGGAATGCATTACACAATCGATTTGGACAGCTTGCGAGAGAAAGACACGATTATCACTCGCTGACGCCGGAGTGCTATCCGTCGATCGTGACGACCAAAGAAGACACGAGCCTCGTCAGACAGTCATTCATCGCGACCGATTGGAACTGACAGTTTCGCCGCTGGCCGCTCCCTGCGGGACAAAACGACCCGGCTTCGTGATACTCCAAGGCGTTCTCGAGCGAGTTTCAGCGCGGCATGACCCAAGCGTCCAAAATGTCATAGCGCTGTCGCGGTTCTCGGCGAGAGCGAGAGCCTCAAAGCGACCGCGCTCGGCTTCAACCCGAAAGACGGGCACGTCTTCAGAAAGACAGAACTCGCCTTGTAGACCGAATCCTGCACGGTCCAATTTCGATAGTGATTCAAGGACGTGAGCAGTAAAGTGATCTTCCCATAAGGAACGTCCTTGCGCGTCGCGTTGGGACAGCGAGACGTCGATGTCGCCTTCGCCTTGGTCAGCGACCGCGCCGCTGAACCCGTAGTCGTATGAGTTCGCCCTGGGTAAGCTCGCAACCGGAATGTCTTGATGCAGAGACCCGCAGTCTTGCGCGTTGTCGGGACAAGAGAGCTCCAGGTAGCGAACGCCCGCGGCATGCGCGAAGACCGCCGGGCGCAAATTTCGTGTCCGCCTCAGTTCGGGAATTCATAAGTTCGCTTTTCATGGCGCCGCCCTGCAAGCTCCATGGCGACAAGTTCGTCATTCGTGAAGTGCCAATCCGCCAGGATATTGGCTTCGGGATAGGGCCAGGGCGTGTGCGGAGCGCGGCGGATTGTAGATCTCGGTATAGGACCAGTCCCGGCAAGCCACGAGGGTGTAAAGATCGCCCTCATAAGTCATCTCCGGTCGGGCCGCTGCAATTTTGTCGCCGCCTTTGGAGGCTTCTCAGGATTGCTGACCCAAGCCTCCCACCGGGTGGCTCCATAGAGGTCGGTGAAATAGATTCGCTCGAGGTGGCGACGTCCGGGCGGCGAATTGGGCGGAGGCGCACAGCCATGGGTGGCGACGATCGCGTCGATCCGTTTGGACCTGCGTCCGTCTCAGGCCGCCGAACTCGTGTCCCGGCGAGAAAGACCATGTCGTCAGCGTGGAAGTGGAGAATCCCTTGCCCGGCTCGCAACGGCCCGGCCAGGGCAAGCCGGCCTGCTCCCAGTAGGACCCGCGGATCGGCGCCATCGTTCGTCCCTGAGCGCCAGGGCGAAGCTCGCGCAGGAAGCTGACTGGAAAGAAGAACCCACCCGCCAAAGGGCCTGCAGTCCGCGCCGAAGAACGATTGCGAATATCCGCCCCCGTCGCGGGTATCCCCGCCGGTCACCCATCCATTGGCGACCCGATAGACGTCGTACCCATCGCCGTCGCCAGGGTGCATGACGCCGTAGGGCTCGGAATAGTCGAAATCAAAATCGTTGGCCGAGACGACCCCGCCATAGCGGCGATCGACGATCGGGTAAGCGTCGTGACGTTGAAAGCCAAGCGGGTGACATTCTGGTCGGCCTCATCGTGCCGATAGTATGGCAGCGGCTCGTTGAGGCTGAGGCGCCGTTCCTGCGTTCCCGCAGGGCACCCCCATAAGGGTCGACCGGTGCTCGGCTTGTCATGCGCATCGGCGCAAACGTGCTGTATGAGCCAGTCCATCGGATCTGTCGAATGCGCCCGGGCCGCGTTCGGCTCGGCGGCCAGCAATGCGAAAGCGGCGACGATGCGGAAAGGCAATGAACAAGTCTCACGGTCAAGCCTGATTTAAGGTTCACGCCCGACAGTCGGGCTGGCGGCTGCAGCCTTGGTTTCTCGATCCTTGCCCGGACTGCCTCCCATGCGGCTTACTGAGGCGCAAACGGGCCTTGATTGCGCGCCGTGGCCGCAAGGACGACTTATGTGTCGGGCATCCGCCCGGTACAACGCTCGTCTTCCAACCGCCGAGCTTTCCAGCAAATCAGGCCAAAAGTGAGGTGAAGCGTTTATTGTCTGCCCAAGACAGATTTGATGTCGGCTAGCCTGCTCACCGTCGCCAAGGTGTTGATGGCGATCGGCTGACCGTGGTTCATATCTGGAGGAATATGTGCTCAATCTTAAAATCGGGTCGCGCAAGGAAGTCGATGGCAGGACATGCATCCTAACCAAGCCGGGATTGCGCGGCCATGCCGTGTACGGTCCATACCAAAGCCTCGATCCAGGGCATTACGCCGTCGAGTTCAACCTCGAGGCGGCGGAGGACGTGCAATATGATCGAGATGATGTCTGCGCTGCGGTCGATGTCGCGTCGGGATTCGGGCGCACGATCCACGCGCGGGCAAGATGTGTCGCTGTCGCGGCTGCGTGAGGGCCCAGTGCGCATCTGCCTCGCCTTCGAGCTTATGCCCCAGGCGTATTCGAGTTCCGGGTGGGCACGACTGGGGTGGTGCCGCTTCTGATCGATGATTACTGTCGCGTCTTGCCGCTTAAATAGCGCGGATGCTGATTGCGGCCTCCCTATTCGATGCAAGCAAATTCCCGGATCCGAGCGGCGGAGCCAAAACCTGCGTTCTTTTTGGATCATCTTCCGAAGCTCCGGCGTCTCTATGAAAGGGGCGCCGGCGTACAGATCGTGGATGGCGACGTCGTCGTCACGATCGAAGGGATCTCGTTCTACGCCCGCATCCCGGACGATCTTCGGTTCGTCGATGAGATATTCTTTCGCAGTACCTACAATATTCTAATTGGAAAGAGACTGCTGTGTCATCGACATCGGTATGAACATTGGCCTGGTGGCGATGACATTCGCGCGGAAAGCATTTGTTAAGAAGGTCCATTCGTTCGAACCTTCAAAGGCACGTACAGCCGCGCCTGAGCTAATCTGAGCTTGAACCCGGAAATTGCGGCCAAGATTCTCCGCGCACAATTTCGGCTTGGCGGGCGCAGACGAGGATGAAGACCGTCTTGATCCATGATGAAAGCGATTCCGGAGCTTTTCAATCGAGGACCGGGGAGAGGAACGCCGAAGGACAATTCGGTACGAAACGCGGCGACAGTTCTCAGACCGATCATCGAGAGGCAAAGGCCGACGGCTTAGGGAATCATTGCTAAGGTCGATTGCGAGGGGGCAGAGTTTCCGATTTTCACAATTCTTGAGAACATGGCCTGCTGGCCGAGATTCCGCTTTCATGGTGGAATGGCATCGGGCGTCGGGAGCCCAGCAAAACCTCATCGCGCCTCTGCTGCAACATGGCTTCACAGTCTTTGACTTGTCCGGTCAGACTGGGAACGGTTTTCTCTATGCAGTCAAGGGGCTACGGGCGTAGCTCGATTGCCGCTGCAGCTTAAGGTGCGCCCTCAATATGTTTATCAGCTACGCTCAGGCCAAAGAGGACATCCATCTGCTTCGCGCCCTCTATGGCGTGCATCATGAGGATGGCTTCTATATCGATATCGGGGCTTTTCACCCCGATATCAACTCCGTCACCAAGCTCTTTTACGACGCCGGTTGGCGAGGAATTAACATCGAGCCCTCGCCGACCTGGTTCCGCTATTTCCCGGACCAAAGGCCGCGCGACATCAACCTCAACGTGGCGGTGGCCGAAAAACCGGGGCGGATCGAATTCTATGATGACCGGAAGGGCGGCCTCGGCACCGCATCGCTGAGCATTGCGGACGACCACGCCCAGCACGGCTATCTCGCAAAGACGCCCGTTTTGGTCGACGCGACCACTTTAACCAGCATTTGCGAGACGTATTGCCCGGGCGCGATCCATTTTTTGAAAGTCGACGTTGAAGGAACCGAAGGCGCGGTGCTCCGCAGCATGGATTTCTCGCGGTATCGACCCTGGGTATTGTGCGTCGAGAGCCACTATCCCCTTCGGACAGATATCCAATTGCATAACGAGTGGGAAAACTATCTGATATTCAGCGGCTACCGCTTCGCTTATACCAACTCGATCAATCGGTATTACGTTGCCGCGGAACGTCAAGAACGAATGAGCGCCTTCAATCCGCCGGCGATTGACTTCCGACATGTCAATGACGTGCGCCGGGTCACCCAATTGGAGCAACGCGTCGCTAAGCTCGAAGCGGAATTGATCAAGACCAAGGCTTCCGAGGCGGCGCCTTGGAACCAATTGGAGCAACGGACGTCGATGTCGCAGGAAGTTTTCGACCTCTTAAAGTCGCAAATCACGTCACCGTTGACGTTGATTGATGTCGGGGCGCACGGAGGGGTGGTGGAGGGTTGGCGGCAGTTCGGCGACAAAGCGAAGATCTTTTGCTTTGAAGCTCGAAATGAAGAAGTAGATAACCTTAAGTCTACGAATATAGACTCAAATATAGAATATATTCCTCTGGCTCTGGCAAAAGACGCTCACGGCGTGGACCTGACTATTACCGAAGTCCCGGCGTGCAGTTCGGTCTACCCTCCGATCAAGCAACTCTACGAGCGTTATCCAGGCCTACGGATTATACGGCCGGTCCGTAGTGCGAACTGCCCCTCGATAACGCTCGACGAGTTCATTGCAGAGCGTGGTATCGAGACGGTGCACGCGATAAAGCTCGATACCCAAGGCTCCGAGTTGGATATTCTCAAAGGTGCACAAAAGGCTCTGAAACATTGTATTTTTCTGATCGTCGAAGTGGAGTTCAATTCGCTTTACGAAGGCCAGCCATTATTCTGTGACGTCGACCGCTTTTTGCGCGATCGGGGTTTTGTGCTGTGGCGCTTCAACAATTTGGCCCACTACTCGACCGGCCAGATGGGCGGCGATCCGCACGCGATGCTGATTGGGTCGGACCCAGGCGGACACCATGCGCTCGCTGTCCCGAATGGGCAGTTGTTTTTTGCCGACGCCCTTTACGTAAAGGAAACAGCAACCCCAACCAATGACGATGGCATGCGATTTAACGAGGCCGTTGCTGGAGCCGCGCTCGTGGTTCAGTTGCATTTTTGGGATCTCGCGGTGGAAATGATCCGAAAGTCAGGTAATAAAGCTCTGTTGTCGGAGGTGCTTACCCTGCTCGATTCAACATTTGTTGATAGCAGTCTAGATCGTTATGGAGCAGACGAATTCCGTTCACAGGTTCTGCCTTTGCAAGAGTCATGCTTGGAGACTGATTTCTCTAAGACGGATTGTTGCATCATTTACGGCCCTTATGTTCGATTGCCTTGGGGAGAACAGGAGGTGATTTTCCATGTTCGGGCATCAGGGCTCGACGACCGGGAACTCGCATCCATCATCCGATTTGATATTACCCAGGATATGATCTCGGTGGTGGCCTCAGTGGAACTTGTAGGTGTCAGCGGCACCCAGGTTCTCCGCGACGGTGAAGTAATACTTCGGTTCTTTAACGGCGCGCCAAGAGCCAAGTTCGAATTCCGCATCCATACGAGCAGGCTCCCCTTTAACGGGACGCTTGCCTTCTACGGGGCATCGGTCCGGCGGGTTCGCGAACAGACCGCCGAAGAGCGGTCGCCTGCTGCAGCCGTTGAGTTTTTAGGTCCCACGCGAAAATGATTGTGAAAAACAGAATTCCGTGATAGTCTCTCGGAATGGCCGCCGATCAGCCCGCCGCGCCCCGAACGCCGCCTCAGCTCTCATCGAGGCGAGGAGCATCGGGCCGCGCGTCGGCAAGGCTTCTCGCACAGCGGCGACAGGCCGGAAGGCGGCGCGACATGTTTAACGTTTTATACGCGTATATAAGCCAATCTTCCGCTCTCCCGACGGTCATCGCCAGGCCGCCGGGCGGGCGCCGCGGCGCGGCCGAATCGGCCGCCCGGAAAAGCCGCCGCAACCCCTTGAAAAGGTTCAAAACCGGCTCGGAAACGCAATCGCCGCCCATGAGCTCGCCCGAGGCCCGGGTCGCGGCTCACCCCCGCCGCGGGCGTTACGCCGCCCGGAAAAGTCGCTGCAACCCCTTGAAAACACTCAAAACCGGCTCGGAAGCCAGCCGGGCGCCTTCCAGGTCCCGTCGGCGCGAGGAGCCCGCAGGGCGACGCGGCGATCAGGCGGAACCAGCGCGCCCGAGGTTGCCCTGGATCGCCACGCCCCTTCGGGGCTCGCGATGACGGCGTGGGCGTTGACGGGCCCCGTCGCGGCTGATCCCCCGCCTCGGCGCTGACGCCCGCCCGGAAAAGTCGCCGCAAGCCCTTGAAAAGGCTCAAAACCGGCTCGGGTCCCGGTCAGCCGAGCGGGAAGTGGCAGGCGGCGCGGCGCCCCCCTCCGGCGACGCTGGTCAGCGCCGGGGCCTCGTCGAGGCAGCGCCGCCGGACATAGCCGCAGCGCGGCGCATAGGGGCAGCCGCGGTCGGAGGCGCCGGCGGCCGTCGCCTGGGGCGGCGGGGCGGCCGCCCTCAGCCGGTCGAGCCTCGGGGTGGCGTCGACCAGCTCGCGGGCGTAGGGGTGGGCGGGGGCAGCGAACACGGCGTCGGTCGGCCCGATTTCCACGATCCGCCCGCGGTACATCACCGCCGTCGTCTCGCAGAGATGGGCGACGACGCCGAGGTCATGGCTGATCAAGAGGAAGGTGACCCCCGCCTCGCGGACGAGGTCGCTCATCAGGTTCAGGGCCTGGGCCTGGACCGAGACGTCGAGCGCCGACACCGGCTCGTCGGCGATGACCAGCTTCGGCCGGGTGATCAGCGCCCGGGCGATGGCGATCCGCTGGCGCTGGCCGCCCGAAAACTCGTGCGGGAACTTGGCGGCGTCCGCTTCCCTGAGGCCCACCGCCCGCAGCGAGTTCGGCGACCCGGGCGCGCCGCTCGGCCCGCGACGCCCCCCCAAGCGCGGCCAGCGGCTCGGCCACGATCCGCTCGACCCGCATGCGCGGATCGAGCGATCCGTAAGGGTCCTGGAAGATCAGCTGCATATGGGCGCGCAGCGCCCTCAGCTGCCGCCGGGGGAGATCGAACAGCGACGCCCCCTCGAGCCGCACGACGCCGGCGTCGGGCTTATCGAGCGCGAGCGCGATGCGGGCGAGCGTCGTCTTGCCCGAGCCCGAACTCGCCGACGATGCCGAACGAGCGCCCGGGGCTGACCGTGAGGCTGACGCCGTCGAGCGCGGTCCGCAGCGGATGGGGGGCGAACGGCCGCGGCCGGGGCAGCCGGTAGGCCTTGCGGACATCAAGGATCTCGAGCAGCGGCGGGGGGAGCGCGCTCATGGCCGCGGGCCCAGCTCTTCGGCGCGCCAGCAGCGCGAGACGTGCCCGGCGCCGAAGGCCACAGGCGGGGGACGCCTTTGGCGGCAGACGTCGGCGGTCAGCTGGCAGCGGCCGGCGAACGGGCAGCCGGGGCCGACCTCGCGATGGTGCGGCGGCGAGCCGGGAATGGTTTTCAGGCGCACGCCGCGCGGCGCGCCCGGCGCCGGCCGCGCCTCGAGCAGCGCCCGCGTATAGGGGTTGCGCGGCTCCGTCAGCACGACCTCGACCGGCCCGCTCTCCAGGATCAGGCCGCCGTACATGACCAGCACCCGGTCGCAATGGCCGGCGACCACGGCGAGGTCGTGGCTGACCAGGATCAGCGCCATCCCCAATTCGGCGGAAAGGCCTTCGAGCAGCGCCAGGATCCGCGCCTGCACGGTGACGTCGAGCGCGGTGGTCGGCTCGTCGGCGATGACGAGCCGCGGCCCGCAGCCGATCGCCATGGCGATCATCGCCCGCTGCCGCTCGCCGCCCGAAAGGCCGAACGGATAGGCGCGCGCGGCGCGCTCGGGATCGGCGAGCCGGACGTGGCCGAGCAGGCGAACCGCCTCGGCCTGAGCCGCCTTGCGGCTGAGGCCCCGGTGCAGAATCAGCGGCTCGGCGACCTGCGCGCCGACCCGGTGCAGCGGGTTCAGCGCCGTCATCGGCTCCTGGAAGATCATGGCGATCCGATCGCCGCGCAAGGCGCGCATCGCCTCCTCGCTCAGGCCCACGAGCTCGCGGCCCTCGAAGCGGATCGAGCCGCCGATCCGCGCGCCCGGCGGCTGAAGGCCCATCAGGGCCAGCGCCGTCATTGTCTTGCCGGAGCCCGATTCGCCGACGACGCCGAGGCTTTCCCCCGGCTCGAGGTCGAACGTGGCGCCGTCGACGATGCGGACCGGCCCGTCCGCCCCCGGCAGATCGACGGTGAGGCCTTTCACCTCGATGAGCATCAGGAGCGCGCCTTGAGCCGGGGGTCGAGCGCGTCGCGCAGGCCGTCGCCGAGCAGGTTGAGCCCGAGCACGCTGAGCGCAATGGCGGCGCCGGGATAGATGGCGAGCCGCGGGGCGTTGTAGAGCACGGTCTGGGCGTCGGACAGCATCCGGCCCCAGGAGGCTTGAGGCGGCTGCGCCCCGAGGCCGAGATAGGAGAGCGCCGCCTCGGCCAGGATCGCGATGGCGAACTGGATGGTCGCCTGCACGATCAGGGCGGGCGCAATGTTCGGCAGCACGTGATCGAAGGCGATCGCCAGCGGGCCCCGACCGGCGGCGCGGGCGGCCAGCGCATATTCCCGCGCCAGCACGGAATTGGCGGTGGCGCGGGTGAGCTTGGCGATGATCGGCACGTTGGCGACCCCGATCGCCACGATGGCGTTGACCACCCCGGGGCCGAAGGTCGAGGTCAGCATGATCGCCGACAGCAGCGCCGGGAAGGCGAAGACGAAGTCGCAGGCCTTCATGATCAAGTCTTCGACGACCCCCTTCATGAAGGCGGCGACGAGGCCGAGCGCGACGCCGAACACGAGCCCGATGCCGACCGCCACGACGCCGACCAGGATCGACACCCGCGCGCCGGCGATGATCTCGGAGGCGACGTCGCGGCCGAGAGCGTCGGTGCCGAACCAATGCGCGAGCGAAGGCGAGGCGAGCTTGTGCGGAATGTCGATCGCCGCCGGCGGGTACGGCGTCCAGACATAGGACAGCACGGCGACGACAAGGAGCGCGACCGTGAGCGCGGCCCCCAGCCGCAGACTGAGACCGCCCCGCAAGACGGCCCTCATGCCGCGTGAGTCCTGAGCCGCGGATCAATCGCCGCGCAGGCGACATCGATCAGGAAGTTGAGCCCGATCACCAGGACCGCGATCAGCATCACGCAATCCTCGACCACCAGCGTGTCGCGGTTGGAGATCGACTGCAGCATCAGGCGCCCGAGGCCGGGAAGGACGAACACGTTCTCCACGACGATCGCGCCCGCGATCAGGTTGGCGAACTGCAGGCCCATGATCGTCAGCACCGGCACGAGCGCGTTCGGCAGGGCATGGCGCCAGAGCGCCGCGCGCCGCGATACGCCCTTGGCGCAAGCGGTCCGCATGAAATCCTCGCCGAGCGCCTCGATCACGGCCGAGCGCGTGACCCGGGTCAGGATCGCCGCCTGCACGACGCCGAGCGCGATGGCGGGCAGGATCAGCGCAGCGATGGCGCGGCCGGGATGGGTCCAGCCGGGGAAGCCGCCGGCGGGCACGAGCCGCAGCGTGACGGCGAACACGATCACCATCAGGATCGCCAGCCAGAAGTTCGGCACCGCGAGACCGACCTGGCTGAGCCCCATGACAATCGCGTCCCCCGCGCGGCCGCGCCTGTCGGCGGCGTAGACCCCGGCCGAGAGAGCGATCGCGGCCGACAGCGCCATCGCCAGGAAAGCCAGCGGCAGGCTGACCGCGAGGCTCGAGGCGATCAGCGGCGCGATCGGAGACCCATAGGCGTAGGAGACGCCAAAATCGCCTTGGAGCGCCGCGCCGATCCAGCGCAGGTAGCGGATGTGAGCCGGCAGGTCGAGGCCGAGCTTGTGGGCGAGCGCGGCGACCGCGTCAGGCGTCGCGGTCGGCCCCAGGATCGTCTCCGCGGCGTTGCCGGGCAGGATGTCCATGACGGCGAAGACGATCAGCGACGCAATGATCAGCGTCGCCACAAGGACCGCCAGCCGTTGAACGAGGAAGAGCGCCATCGGCCTCAGGCTAGTGCGTCGGGCGAACGCGGCACAAGGGTCTTGCGGCGACGCTGCGCGGCGACCTCAGTGCGGCTTGGCGGCGAACGCAGACGCGAGCCGAAGGGAAATCTCCTGCGACAGGGCCCGGGCCAAGCGGATCTCCGCGTCGCGCGCCGCGCGCAAGTCGGCGAAGCGCTGAGTTGTCCGATCGTAAGCCGCCGCGGCGCTGGCCGTTCCCTTTACGACCTCCGCGCCGCCGTCGACCTTGGTCAGCGTGTAATCGGCGTCGCCGGTCATCGTCGCGGACGAGGCGACGTTGATCTCGGAATTGACGGTCGGCGTCTGCGTGCCGGTCGAGATCTTCAGCGCGAGGCGATATTTCGGCGCCGGCGCCACCTGGCCGGTCCCGTTGAGGTCCGCGATCAGGTCCTCGACGAGGTAGTGGCCGATGCGGTTGGGAACCGGCGTGACCTCGATCGCACGCAGGTCCTCCACCAACCCCGGATGGGCCGATTCGCTGTACAGCGGCTGAAAGCAACCCGAGAGACCGGCCGCGAGGCAGAATGCTGCGGCGACGGCCGAATTTCTAGACCACGACATTCACGATCCTGTGGGGAACGATAATCACCTTGCGGGCGGGCTTGTTATCCATGGCCCGCGTCACGCCGTCGAGGGCGAGCGCGGCCTTTTCGATCGCCTGATTGTCGGCTTCGCGCGCAATCGTCAGTTCGCCACGCTTCTTGCCGTTGACCTGGGCGACGTAGGTCACGCTGTCGGACACGATCAGGCTGCGGTCGGCGACCGGCCAGGGGCTCTGCGCGACGAAGGTCTGGTGGCCGAGGACCTCCCAGCACTCCTCGGCCAGATGCGGCATCATCGGCGCGAAACAGTGGACAAGGATGTCGCCGGCCTCGGCAAACGCCCAGCGAAGGTCGGCGGCGACGGGCGCAGCGTCGATCGCGCCTACAGCCGCGGACAGCGCGTTGGCGAATTCGTAGATCTGGGCGATGCAGACGTTGAAGCGAAGCCGCTCGATCTCGTCCTCGATCTTGGCCAGCGCGCCTTGGGCGATCTGGCGGATGCGCTTCGCCTCGTCTCCGAAGACCCCCGTTGGAACCGGGCGTTCGGGTCCGACGACCCGCTCGATTTCGCAAATGAGCCGCCAGAGCCGCTGCGTCTGCTTGTAGGCGCCCTGAACCCCGGCCTCGGTCCAGATCACGTCGCGTTCGGGCGGCGAATCCGACAGCATGAACCAGCGCGCCGTGTCGGCGCCGTACGTTTCGATGATCTCGTCGGGGTCGACGGTGTTGCGCTTCGACTTCGACATTTTCTCGATCGGACCGATCTCGACCCGCTCTGCAGTGTCGATCAGCGCGGCGCGGCGCACCCCGCCTTCGGCGTCGATTCGCACCTCGCTCGGCGCGACCCACCGGCCCTGCCCATCGCTATAGGTCTCATGCACGACCATGCCCTGGGTGAACAGTCCGGCGAACGGCTCGTCGAGATCGAGGTGGCCGCACTTTCGCATCGCCCGGGTGAAGAAGCGCGAGTAGAGCAGATGCAGGATCGCATGCTCGATGCCGCCAATGTACTGATCGACCGGCAGCCAGTGGTTGGCGACATCAGGATCGGTCGGCGCCGTCTCGTTGGTCGGATCCGTGAACCGGACGAAATACCAGGACGAATCGACGAACGTGTCCATCGTGTCGGTCTCGCGTCTTGCCGGTCCGCCGCACTGCGGGCAGCTGACGTGCTTCCACGTTGGATGACGGTCGAGCGGGTTGCCGGGCTGATCGAAGGTCACGTCCTCGGGCAGCCGGACCGGCAGATCCGCCATAGGAACCGGCACGACGCCACAGGCTTCGCAGTGGATTACCGGGATTGGGCAACCCCAATAGCGCTGACGCGACACGCCCCAATCGCGCAGCTTGAAATTGACCTGCCGCTTGGCCTGGGGCCGATTGCCGATCGTAATCGCTTCGAGCCGCCGCGACACCTCCTCCTTGGCCGCCTCGATCGTCATGCCGTCGAGGAACCGCGAGTTGATCATCAGCCCATCGCCGTCATAAGCGACCGTGTCGACGGTGAAGGTCGACGGATCGACGCCGGGCGGGCAAACCACCGGGGTCGCACCAAGGCCGTAGACGTTGACGAAATCGAGGTCGCGCTGGTCGTGCGCAGGACAGCCGAAGATTGCGCCCGTGCCATAATCCATCAAGATGAAATTGGCGACATAGACCGGGAGCCGCCAATCCGGGTCAAAAGGGTGGACGACCCTCAAACCGGTGTCGTAGCCCTTCTTCTCGGCCGTCTCGATCGCGGCGACCGAGGTTCCGACCTTGCGGCACTCCTCGATGAAGGCGGCGAGCTTCGGATCATTCCGGGCGACAGCCGCGGCGAGCGGGTGGTCGGGCGCGATCGCCATGAACTTCGCGCCGAACAGCGTATCGGGCCGGGTGGTGTAGATCTCGAGTTCGGTCGCCTCCGCCTCGCCTTTCAACGCCCCGACGGTGGCCTCACCGATCACGAACCGGACCATCAGGCCTTCCGAGCGGCCGATCCAGTTGCGCTGCATCAGGCGCACTTTCTCGGGCCAGCGGGGAAGGTTGTCGAGGCTCGACAGCAAGTCCTCCGAATAGTCTGTGATTTTGAGGAACCATTGCGTCAGCTCGCGCTGCTCGACGACAGCGCCCGACCGCCAGCCGCGACCGTCGATCACCTGTTCGTTGGCGAGTACCGTGTGGTCGACCGGGTCCCAATTCACCTTCGACATCTTGCGCGCGACAAGCCCAGCGGCCAGAAAGTCAAGAAACAGCTTCTGCTGGTGCCGGTAGTAGCTCGGATCGCAGGTCGCAATCTCGCGTGACCAATCGATTGACAGGCCCATCGACTGCAACTGCGCCCGCATGGTCTCGATGTTGGCGTAGGTCCAGGTTGCCGGATGGGTGTCGTTCTTCATCGCGGCGTTTTCCGCCGGCATGCCGAAAGCGTCCCAGCCCATCGGATGCAGCACGTTGTAGCCGCGCGCGCGGCGATAACGGGCGACCACGTCGCCCATCGCATAATTGCGCACGTGACCCATATGGATGCGGCCCGAAGGATACGGAAACATCTCGAGGACGTAGTATTTCGGGCGCGGATCGGCGTTCAGCGTCCTGAAGACCCCCGCCTCGGCCCAGGCGTTGCGCCATTTCAACTCGGATTCGCGCACGTTGTAGCGTTCAGAACGCATCGCCGGAGGGTCTCGCGGACATACTCGGATTTGCGGCGGCACAAATCACGATTTGACCAGAGGGTCAAATGACGGCGGCGGGGCGGGCTGGCCCCTAAACCTCGGCGGCCGGCTCAATTCCCTGCTTTTGTGACTGCCGGCGGGCTCGGAGGTCCATGAGGCGAGGACGGCCGTCGTCATGGACGAGGGGCTTTTACCCGTACGGGCGATCGGCCCCCAGCCGGAGCGTCACGGAAGGAGCAAAGCACGCGCAGCGTTGTAGACGCGCCGGTCGCCGGCGGCGATGATGCGGCCGCCCTGCGAAGCGTCTTCGCCCTCCCAGGTGGTCATGACGCCCCCTGCCCCTTCGATGATCGGCCCAAGCGCGACGACATCGTACGGCTTGAGGCCTGTCTCGATAACGACGTCGATAAAGCCCGCGGCAAGCGCGCAATAGGCGTAGCAATCGCCGCCATAGCGCGTCAGCCGCGCCTTGGCCTCGACGCGGCGGTAGGCTTCGAGGTCGGCTGGGTCCTGGATCAGCGCCGGACTGGTCGTCGAGAGCGTCGCCTCCGCCAGCGAGGCGCAGGCGCGCGTGCGCAGCGTCCTGGTCGTCCATTCCATGGGCGGCGCGTCATTGCGGGTGGGCGCGAGGGTGCGCAGCCGCGCCCGGTTTCCGTCGCCGTAATAGCGCTCGCGGGTGAAGGGCTGAGCCATCATGCCATAGACCGAGCGCCCGCGATGCATGAGCCCGATCAGAGTGCCCCAGGTGGGCATGCCGGAAATGAAGCTCTTGGTGCCGTCAATCGGATCGAGGACCCAGACGTATTCGGCGTCGGCGCGGTCGACGCCATATTCCTCGCCGATCACGCCGTGCGCCGGAAACGTCTGGGCGATCAGCCTCCGCATTGCTGTCTCGGCGCCGCGGTCGGCCTCGGTCACGGGATCGAACACCCCTCCACGCGATTTATCCTCGGACCCGATCGCGCTGCGGAAGAAGGGGAGAATCACCTCGCCCGAAACCTGGGCGAGACGTTCGACGAAAGCCGCAAAATCCACCGCGGTCATCGCGACGACCCCCCGAATCCATGCCGGAAGTCATGCCGAAATCGCATATCTGCCATCCCCTGTTGCGGCAGCTCGAAAACCCTTGCACAATGGGTTAACGGTGTAAGACCCTGTTTTAGCGAATAAAGTCTACGCTTTCGCGATAGTTTTCCGGAAAACTCGTGCTGTCGCCAGAAGCGTCCTCCACAGCCCCTGGCCTATCGGAGGAAGAAAACTCTTGCAAGAGCGGGCGGGGCCCCCGATATTGTTGCGGTGCGGCATGACCTGCCGCGCATGCCCTCCTTGGGCGTTTCCTCCCTAGACTGAAGGCCGCCGTGGAAACACTGGCGGCCTCCTTTTTTGCCCACCCGGGGTTTGGACCCCCAAGGAGCGCAACTCGCTTCGACCTCGGCATTTTGTCAGTCGCAACGAAATTGCCGAGCCCCGACGCGCGAGGTCACTCGGCGGCGAGGCGCGCAGGCCCGACGACGGCGCCAAATGCGGTCGCCAGCGCACAGCCCGCAATGAACAGGTCGTCGCGCAGAACGGTCCATCGCGCATTGCGCACGATCCGCCGCTCGTCGAGGTAGAGCGCACGCGCGATCTCGATCTGAACCGCCTGCACGCCCTCCGCCGGCGCGCCGAAGCGCTCGGTGATATAGCCTCCGGCGAACGGTTTGTTGCGCCGCACCCGGTATCCCGAGGCCCGAAGGCTTGCTTCCAGCGTCTCGATCACGACGGGGGCGGCGCTTGCCCCGAATCGGTCGCCGAGCACGATGTCCCAGCCGCCGACATCCGCCGCGTTGCTCGGCATGGAATGGCAGTCGATCAACAGCGCCCGGCCGAATTGTCGATGGGCGCGCTCGATCAGCGCTTCGATTTGGGCGTGATACGGCCGGTACAGCGCCGCGATGCGGGCAAGCCCCTCGTCGACCGATAGCGGCTGCTTGTAGATCGGCTGCGAGTCGCCGACCACGCGCGGGATTGTTCCGAGCCCCACAGCCACTCGCAACGACCGTGTATTGGCAAAGTCCGGCAACGGACCCTTGAAGACTTTCGGATCGAGTTCATACGGCTCGCGATTGACGTCGAGATAGGCACGCGGAAAGACCGCCCGAACCAGCGGCGCGCCCAATCCCACGCAAGGCAGGAACAATTCATCGACGAAGGCGTCTTCTGAACGGCGCAGGGTCAGCGCATCGAGCCGGGACGCTTCGAGAAATCGAGCTGGGTAGCGCAGCCCCGAATGGGGCGAGCTGAAAACCAGCGGCGAGGTCAGACGCGACGGCTCGATCGTCTCCACGGGAGGATCGAATTCGGCCTGTTCGGCCCTCTCCAAGTCGTTCATGATCGCTCCGCGACGATCGGCGCGCTTGCTCTGAGCGCAGCCATCGGCTTTATCATATGGGACGCGCTTGGCGACGGCGCCGGAATTCGCGTCGTCTTTCAAGGAATTTTTACCGGGGCGCCGCAAAGTTGCAAGCCTGAGCAGGGGACACGGGATGCGTACGCCGGTCGAGATTTCCGCCAAGATCCTCCTGGCCGAGGACGACAACGACATGCGTCGGTTCCTCGTCAAGGCTCTGCAGAATGCCGGCTACGAGGTTGCCTCGTTCGACAACGGCATGTCGGCCTATCACCGGTTGCGCGAGGAGCCGTTCGAATTGTTGCTCACCGACATCGTCATGCCGGAGATGGACGGAATTGAGCTCGCCCGCCGGGCAACGGAGCTCGATCCGGAAATCAAGGTCATGTTCATCACCGGCTTCGCCGCGGTGGCGCTCAATCCGGACAACAACGCCCCGAAGGACGCCCGCATCCTGTCGAAGCCGTTCCACCTGCGCGAGCTCGTCTCGGAGGTCGAGCGGCTCCTGCGCGCCGCTTAGCGGCCTGCCGGACAGGGCATGCGCGCGGTCGCACGTCTCTGGCTCGTCGTTCTTGGCCTCGCCGCGCCGGCCTCGTTCGCCGCCGCCGACCAGCCCTCGCGGCTCGAGGCGATTCTCTCGCGCCATGTTCTGCGCGTCGGCGCGACGGGGGACTATCGGCCGTTCACGGCGCTCGACAAGGCGACCGGCGCCTATTCCGGGTTCGACGCCGACATGGCGCGTTCGCTCGGCGAGGCGCTCGGCGTCCGGGTCGAATTCGTGCCGACCTCCTGGCCGACGCTGGCCCGCGACCTTCAGAGCGACGCCTTCGACATCGCCATGGGCGGCGTTTCCGTCACCCTCGACCGGCAGAAAATCGGCTTCTTTTCCATGCCTTACCTGCGCGACGGCAAGACCCCGATCGCCCGCTGCGACGAGCAATCGAAATACCGGACCCTCGCCGATATCGACCGGCCGGGCGTGCGGGTCATCGTCAACCCGGGCGGGACCAACGAGCGCTTCGACCACGCCCATCTCCATCATGCGCAGATCGCGGTCCAGCCGGACAACACGAAGATTTTCGACGCGCTGGCGGACGGGGCCGCCGACGTCATGATCACCGACGCGTCCGAGGCGCGCCTGCAGGAAAAGCTGCATCCGGGCGCGCTTTGCGCGATCCACCCCGGCCAGCCGTTCGACTTCGCCGAAAAGGCCTACTGGATGCCGCCGGATCCGGCGCTGAAGGCCTTCGTCGACCAGTGGCTGCACATCGAGAAGGAGACCGGCCCGTTCGACGCGCTCGAGGCCAAATGGCTGCGGTGATCACCCGCAGGGCGCTGGGGAAAAGGCGCGTCGCCGCGGCTATAGGCGCATCGGGTGACGCCGCCGGCGCCACGCCGCCCGCGTCGCCCCTCGAGCCGCGAAACATTTGGATTTCCTCAGGCGTCCGCGGGGACGTACCGGGGCTCCGCAGAGTCGCGGGTTTTGGACGGTTGGATGTCTTGGATTTCCTTGGATTCTCTCGTCTGAAATGAGTGTTTTCAAGGACTTACGGGCGACCACGGGGCCAAATTTATTTTCGCGCGCCGCCTTCCCCCCTTGAACGCCCGAAAAAGGGCCGGACGCCTGCGACCAGAAGGTCGGACGCGTCGAGCCTCCTGGCCGCCCTCAACCGCCGCGGCAAGCTGGAGATCATGGCGCTCGACGGCGCCGAGGTCCGATCCGGCATTTCAATCAGACTACGCCTGTCTTCCCTTTTTGGCAAGAAATTGTCGACCGGATACCATTTTATACAAATCTCTGGGGCGCCCATGCGGAGACGCGGTCGATGGGCCGCCCGGAAATACGCCCTCTTGCGGCGCACCGGCGGTGAGAATCCGACGTTTGATTCCTGCCTCGACGGCCGGAGTCGACGTATTTCTGCCGTTCAAGATAGAGACCGGGAATGTCGCAAGTGGGCGAGTTCAGCGGGCCTTGCCTCCAGGCGCGCTCGCCGCCCGAACCGGGCGATCGGCGCCGGGCGGTCGAACGTCGCGGATCGACGATGAGCGCGCGTTGCAGACTGCGTCTAATATATAACGCCTCCCAGAATGGTCGCGACCACCTGCGCCTTGGCGCGCTCGAAGGCGCCGTCATCCAGCGGGCGACCGCCGTTGAGCGTCTCGATCTCGCGCGCTGCGGTGGAGTATTGCTGTGTTGTCGCCCAGATCATATAGAAAAGCACCTTGGGGTCGATCGGCTTGAGTTTTCCGGCGGCGACCCAGCGCCTGACCACCTTTTCCCGCGATGCGACCCATTCGGTGAGCTTCGTGTCGAGAAAATCCTGGATCATAGGCGCGCCGCGCATGATCTCCGCGAACCAGATGCGCGAGGCGAGCGGCATGGACCGAGCCAAGTCCATCTTGGCGCAAATATAGGCCGAGAGCGCGCGCGCCGGATCTTCACTGGCGTCGAACGAGGAACCAGCTTCGAGCCAAGCGGCCAGCACGCGTTCGATGACAGCGCGATAAAGCGCCTCCTTGGTCGTGAAGTAATAGTGAAGGTTCGCCTTCGGCACGCCCGCGCGTCGCGCGATCGCGGCGGTCGTCGCTCCCGCGAACCCCTGCTCGGCGAAGATCGATTTCGGCGGCCTCCAGAAGAACGCGCTCGTTCTCCTGGCGGTTCGACGGTCTTGGTTCTCGCCCCTCCGTCCTTTCTGTCAACGTTTGGTCCAAAAGCTTCTCCGGAAGTGCCGCTTGTTTCGCCGAAACGCCGCGCTGGCCGGCTGGGGCGAGTATCCGGGGCGAAATTCGCCTTGCACGCGTGAACGCGTCTACGCGCATTCTCCGGGAAGCATCTTTCGATGCTGCCGCCAGCCGACAAAATTCGCATGCTCCTCGGGCCGCCGCCACTGCGGCCCGTTCGAATCCCCGAAGACGCACTCGTCGGGCGTCGCCTGATGCTCGAACGGGCTCGCATGCATCGGCTTGGCCGTGGCCAGCTTGTCGAACAGGTCGCAAGCCCGATCGAGAGTCATATCGAAGCCGTCGACCGTCTTGTACGAAGTGGAGGCGCAGCGTGCGACGCTCAGCTTCTTCGCAACCGACAGCTGTGCGTCCGCCGTATCGAGCACGCTCGGGGCGACCGCAATCTCGCCCCGCTCATATGACGTCGCCGGACGCATTGCGTCCCAGTCGGCTTCCCCGACGAACGGCAGGTGCCACTGTCCAGGCTGCAACTCGACCGGGTTTGAGGCGTCCATCGCCTCGCCAATCCGGTTCGCCAACAGGGCGATGTGCGGCTCTGCGTCGGGGTGGCAGCGCAGGGCGAAGAAGTTCGGCCATTGCGTCGCGGAGACTACGACCCTGATGTGACTGAACGGCTCTAGGAGGCGGTTGACGATCTGCTTGTGGTAGCCGGCCTTGTCGAACGCAGTCGCCGCCTTGAGCGCGTTCTCGCACGCCAGCATCCATGCGCTCTCTCTCGTGCGGGTCGCGTCTCCGCCCCAGCCGAACACCGAGACGGGCGCGTCATGCTCTTCGCCGCCTTGCATTCCCCGGCAGTTGCGCCCCCAGAACAGCGGAATCGCAGGGTCGGCTTCCACATCCTGAATCATCCTCTTGACAGGGATCGCGCGGCTCGACGAGGCGTTTCGGGACAGGTTCGGGTCTTCCATCAGACTCGGCGTGCGAGGCTCGACGTCGAGGTCCTCACCGAGCCGCAGCTGGCGGTGCGCGCGCGCCTCTGCGTGTATCCAGCGCGGGTAGCAGAGCAGGAGCGTTGTGAGGCGGTGCCCGTCCGGGCTGACGCTGTCGGCGACAACCTTCGCGGAAATCGTAGTCATGACTAGCCTCTATAGAAGCTCTTTACTTGAAAAGCCCTTCTCTGATTTTCTCTTTGCCTCAAGCAATACTCCTACGGTCCGATCGCTGAACCATAGCTTTTCAATTATTTCGATAGAAAATGGTGCCTCTTTGGGATAGTATTTTGCCCACTTTCCGGCTATATCGACAGCATCATGAAAATCATGAAATTTACCAACCGATTTCTGATCTTTATCTACTACGCAATATATGACTCCTATGCCATTGTAAAACTCATCAAACGCATCGTTCCCAACTGGAGAAGTAATTGCCTTTTCTAACATGCGATCCTCCTTCGCCTGAATTCTGTGCTCCAAGTTTCAATTCTTCGTACGATGTTTCGTGCTGATTGATTCAGCAACTCCTTGCGGATCTAGGCTCGGCTTACGACTGCCGGGATTCTTCGCGTAGTATGGAAAGATCGCGTGACAGTCATCGCGATACCTAAGGCTTTCTTTGGCATTTTGCGGAAAGAAAGAGACTCTAGCCGTTCACCTCTCTCCCGGATTCTTGCTTGCAAAGAGCGTTTCACTCTTGATTGGATAGTTACTTAGCGTAGCCGACAAAGTAGATGCCGATGACGTTATTCTGGGCGTCGCGGATCGGCTCATAGCCGGTCATGTACGGCTTGCCGAGGATGTTCGCGTCTCCGTAGTAGGCTTCGCCCTTGCGGATCACGCCGATCACCGGCCCCTTGGGATCGAGGACGGTTCCTGTGGCGCGCGAACCGTCGTCCTTCTTCACGTTCGTCGCGACGCGAATGAAGTCGTCGTCCGACTTGACAAACAACGTGGCGACGCCACCGTGCTCCTTGACCACTGCGTCCACGACGTCGAACGAGTTGTTGATCTTGGTGGACCCGAAATAGAGGGCGGGCGCATCTTTTCCGCCAACAGGGTCGACGCCCTCAATCTTCGGCGCACCCAAAGCTCCTGTCTTGGCCATGAGTGCGGCCATCGAGGCCCTGGCGTTATCCGCTTGGGCAAGGGCAATGCCTGGCTCAAAAATCGCCATTGAAACGCTGCATCCGGCTAACAGGCCGAGCAGAAAACTTCTTCTTTTCATGGGCGTCTCCTGTTAAAGACCACCTGTTTGACCGACAGTTGCGTGCATGAATTGATGTTTTTCTTGGGTACATTCGCCAGACTATTTGCTCTGGCGTTGTTATTTAGACCGTGCCCGCAGTAGCGTTGCTCAACGGTATTTTGCGCTCACGCCGCGCACCGCCCCTTCGGGATCCACAACGGGCGGTGCTTGTTAAATCGTCCAGGTCACGTCGTTCTCCATCACATATCCGTATCGCCCTGGCTCTAGCGAAGGCTCGGGCGTGATCAGATAGAGCGCCGATCCTGAAATCCCCTTGTATTTCCCGGTGCCGCCGATGAGCTTGAATGTGGCGCCGTCAAAGGACGTGAAGACATGGTCGCCATCGCGGTCGGTTTGCGTGCAGGCCCCGTAGCGTTTGGGCTTGCCGCCGCTGATGGCCGAGAGCATCAGGCAATCGGCGTTCATCGCGTCGAATGCGGGCTGCCCCACGGCGTTTCGGCTGACGCCGATCATTTCCACGAGGGATTCCGAGGCGCCGTCGCCAAGATATTGGGTGTCGATCAGCCGGCCTGTATAATGAATCACGTAGGACGTCTCGCTAGTCGCAGGGAGGACAGCGGTTCCAGCCAAAACCGGCGCTGCGGCATACACCGAGACAGCGGTGAGCGCCGTCATGATCACAACCCCCGAATTTGCATTGATCCGGAATCCCGCGTGTGCTGCCTTATTTCCCGACCCCTTGCGGATCCGGTGGATTCGGGTTGCGCCTACCCGGATTCTTTGCGTAGTATCGAACAGTCGCATAACATCCAGCGCGGGATCAGCGTGAGACGTCGGGAGGAAATTGCCGCGAACCCAGGCCCACCCCGCGATCCGAACGCTGAGGCGCAAGTCGGGTTGCAGGATTTCCGCTAAGACCATCGGTCTTGTCCTCACCGTGCGACGCCGTGCGAAGCCATGGACAAGGACACAATCTGCGGCTCGCGCGGATGAAAGTCCTAAAAAAGATCCGAAAAAGTTCCGAACAATCGCCGACAGCATGACAGTTTTTGAAGATGATCTTTTCGCTGGGGCCATTTCGTCTAGACACTCAGGATGGCCTGCTGCTACGCGGAAACGAGCCTGTTGCGCTTGGCCGCCGCGCAATCGCCTTGCTGCGGGCGTTGGTTGAGAAGCCTGGCGCACTCCTTTCGAAGGACGCGCTGATCGAAGCCGGATGGTCCAGCCAATCCGTCGAGGAAAGCAACCTCACGGTTCAGATCGCAGCGTTACGCCGGGTGCTCAGCACGACCCCCGGCGGCGACCGTTGGATCGAGACCCTGCCCGGTCGCGGCTATCGATTCACCGGGCCGCTCGTCCCGGAGGCGCAGAGGGCCGCGCCCGAGAAATGCGCCGCACCGCGACTCTCGATGGTCGTCTTACCGTTCGCCAATATCGGCGGCGATCTTGAGCAGGAGCATTTCGTCGACGGGGTGACGGAGAGCCTCACGACCGATCTGTCTCGGATACGCGGCGCGGTCGTTATTGCGCGCAACACGGCTTTTACCTACAAAAACAAGCCGCTCGACGCGAAGCAGATCGGCCGAGAGTTGAACGTCCGCTATGTTCTGGAGGGCAGTGTCCAGCGCGGCGGGGATCGCATGCGCGTCAACGTCCAACTCATCGACGCCGAGACGAGCAGTCATCTGTGGGCCGAGCGGTTCGACAAGCCCCTCGGAGACCTCTTCGACATGCAGGACGAAATCGTCGCGCGCCTGGCGAACGCGCTGAATGCGCAACTCATCGCCGCCGAGGCGCGACGCGCTGAACAGGCGCCCACCCCCGACTCGATCGACCTCCATTTTCAGGGTCTGGCTTGGCTCAACAAGGGCAGGACTCCGCAAACAATTGCCCAGGCGCGCAGCTTCTTCGATCGCGCGCTCACCGCCGACCCGCACAATGTCGAGGCGCTGATTGAAGCGGCGCGAGCCGATGGATACTCGGCCACGCTTTTCTTAGTAAGCGACCCCGCCGCGACCTTGGCATCGGCGAACGCCAAGCTGACCAAAGCCCTGTCGTTGGCGCCAGATCATCCGCGCGGACACATGTGGCTTGGATATATCGAGATATTCACCAAGCACGCCGCACGTGGCATCACGGAATGTGAACATGCGTTGACGCTGGATCGGAACCTTGCGGGCGCCCATGCCATTATCGGGATGGGTAAGATTTTCGTCGGACGCCCTGAGGAAACCGAGACCCATATTCTTGAGGCCCTCCGGCTCAGCCCGCGCGATACATTGGCTTACACTTGGATGTCGTATGTCGCCGTCGCGAAGAGAGCCATCGGAAGTTACGAGGAGGCGTTGACCTGGTGTCGGCGGTCGATCGAGGCCAATCGGAATCATCCTACGGCGTGGATTCAGTTGACTGCGGCGCTCGCGCAGCTCGGTCGACGGGACGAGGCGCGTTCCGCAGCCCAGGCCATTCTCGAGTGCTCTCCCGCCTTCACCCTCTCTCGCGCCCGCGCCGCGTGGATGATGTTCAGCGACGACCCGACATTCCTGGCCCGCGCTGAGCAAACTCTCAAGGGCTTGCGCGATACCGGAATCCCCGAACAATGACCGGCCGCCTCATACTCCGTCAAATTGCTGCGCTCCAGTCGCGTGCGCTGCTCCGCTCTGGCTGGGCGTTTCCCCCACTAGCGGGACCAACCGCAATGGCGGCAAAGAGTGGGATAGGACCCATTCGCCAAGCCGCCAGCCTAAGTCCGCTTTTATGAAGGGTTTCGGATGCCGGCCCTGACGCGGGCGGAGGTGCGGGCCGGAGGGCCGGCGTCCGAAAGCCTCAAGGGGAGGAAACCGCGGGACGGTGAGCGTCCGGCGCCGCCGGGCCGCTATGGGGATTTGGCCCTCGGTGGCGCCGCGCGGTACGGCCGCAGCGGGGCTTTTGCGGAGGGCGCGAGGGCGACGGACGAGCCCAGGATCAGCCGAGTAGCATAGGCGCGCCTTTCGGCGGCGCGGAGGCGCGCGAGGTTGGACGCGGCCGTCGGCTCGGGCGCGAACGGAGCGGCGCCGGGGAAGGTCCTCGTTGAGCAAAGGTCGGGGATGGCGCGGGCCGGGGCGGGGGTCATGAGGAGTTGATTCCGGCGGGTTCGGCGGTGAAGCTGCGAGGACGAGCGCCACGGGCGAACATCTCGATGATGCGCATGCGACCGCCGCAGCAGGGACAGATCCTGGCCATGTCTTGCGTCGTGGCGGGTTCGGGGCCGGTCGTGGCGCCGCTTGCGTCGGTTTCGGGGCGAGGCCGAGCGGTCGCGTTGGAGGCCGCGATCAGGTCCCGCAGGCGCCCGATGGTTGCGGCGCGTCCGGGGCTGGCGAGGAAGCCGTAGTGGCGGATGCGGTGGAAGCCGCTGGGCAGCACGTGGAGAAGGAAGCGGCGGATGAACTCGCCGGCCGCGAGCGTCATCGGCTTGATCCAGGCTTTGCCGGGGACCTCGCCGCGGGCGCGATAATCCTTCCAGCGGAAGGTGACGCCCTTCTCGTCGAGCGCGATGAGCCTGGAGTTCGAGATCGCGACGCGGTGGGTGTAGCGCGACAGGTAGGCGAGGACGGCCTTCGGCCCGGCGAACGGCCTCTTGGCGTAGACAACCCATTCCGAGCGGCGCAATGGCGCGAGGGCGGCGTCGAAGGCGGCTTTATCGGCGAGCGCGGCAAGGTTGCCGAAGAAGACGAGGCGTCCGGCCGCATGCAGGGCTGCGAGCCCTTCGAGGAAGAGCCGACGGAACAGGCGGGAGAGCACCCGCACCGGCAGAAAGAAGCCGCGCTTGCAGGCGACCCAGCGCGACCCGTCCGGCGAAACACCGCCGCCGGGAACGATCACGTGGACGTGGGGATGGTGGGTCATCGCCGAGCCCCAGGTGTGCAGTACGGCGGTCAGGCCGATGCGCGCGCCCAGATGCTTCGGGTCGGCGGCGATGGTGGTCAGCGTCTCCGCGGCGGTCCTGAACAGGAGGTCGTAGACGGCCGCCTTGTTCTGGGACGCGATCGTGCCGATCGCGGCCGGCAGGGTGAAGACGACGTGATAGTACGGAGCCGGCAGAAGCTCGGCCTCACGGTCTTCGAGCCATCGCCGTGCGGCGGCCGCCTGGCACTTCGGGCAGTGGCGATTGCGGCAGGAATTGTAGGCGATCCGCTCGTGCGCGCAGTCCTCGCAGCGCTCGACGTGTCCGCCGAGCGCGGCGGTGCGACAGGTCTCGATCGCCGACATGACCTTCAACTGGTCGAGGCTCACGTGCCCGGCGTTGGCCTTTCGCCACGCCGCCCCGTGGGCGCGAAAGACGTCGGCGACCTCCAGGGGAGGCCGCGCCACGCGGCCGTGGTCAGGCGGGCGGCGTTCGCTTCGTCAACTTGACGTCCAGCCGGTCCAGCGGACTCTTGATATCGCGGACCGTGCTGACGGCGACGCGGGTGTAGAGCGCGGTCGTCTCGAGCTTCGCGTGGCCCAACAACACCTGGATCACGCGAATATCGACGCCCTGTTCGAGCAGGTGGGTGGCGAAGCTGTGCCGCAGGGTATGAGGCGACACGCGCTTGGAGATGCCGGCCAGGTCTTTGGCGGCGGTCACGGCGCGGTTGATCTGACGCGCGGTCACCGGATTGATCGGGTTCTGGCCGGGAAAGAGCCAGACCTGCGGCCGCGCCGCCTTCCACCATTCGCGCAGGAGTTGGAGCAGTTGGGGCGACAGCATCACATCGCGGTCCCGCCGTCCCTTGCCCTGCTCGACCCGGAGCATCATGCGCCCACTGTCGATGTCGGACACCTTCAGGTTCGCGACCTCGGACACCCGGAGGCCTGCGCCGTAGGCGACGCTGAGCGCGGCCTTGTACTTGAGGCTCGGCGCGGCCTGGAGGAGACGCGCCACCTCCTCCGGGCTCAGCACGATCGGCGCCCTTCGCGGCTCGTTCACGAGCCTCAGAGGACGAACGAGGTCGGGCCGTTCGAGCGTCTCGGTGAAGAAGAACCGCAACGCGGAGATGGCGGAATTGATCGTCGGCGCGCCGATCTGTTGCTGGGCCATGTGCAGTTGAAAGCGGCGAAGGTCCTCGCTCGTCGCCGTATCCGGAGAACGGCCGAGGAACTCCGTGAAGGTCCTCACGTGCCGGACGTAGTCCTTCTGAACCTTCTCCTTGAACCGCCGCGCCGTCATGTCCTCGATCATGCGCTGCCGCAACTGGCTGATGGAATTGTCGGACATCGAATGCTCCTGTCTCGCATGGGGTTGAACCCCACGATCTTGAGACAGGGCCGAGTCTTCCCGTTGTCCTTACCCGTACACCCTCTCCGCTCGCTCGCCGCCCCTACCGCGCGAGCGGTTTAGTCCCCTTGCGCACACCAGCCATTGAAACAGGCGCCAAGCGTTTGGTTTTGACCCCCAGGACGCGCGCCGCCTGCCCGATCAGCGAAATCATCCGCACGAACAGGGGAAGCCGTCGGAGCCGTGCCCCGCCGTTCGGCTCGAGGACTCCGGACGTTTGAGCCAGCGCCCTGCCCGGCCGATGGCGAATCCAATCGGACTTTGGTAATCCGCTCCGACGCTCGCCGGCTCGGAGCCGGCGCGCGCTTGGCCAATCTCCGGGGAAAAGACGACGTCCGCTGCAACACTTTCCCTGCCTCGCTGGCTACGCTCGCGCACTGCGGCGGTCGCGCTGATCGGCTTCGCGCTGAACCTCGCCGGCGCGCTTGGCGCGGCCTTCTGGCTCGATCCGGCTGAGGGCAAGGAAAACGACGCCTCGCGGGCCGCCCTGGCCGAAGCGGCCCGCTCGCGCGCCATCCTCGCGGCCAACGCTTCCGACGAACTTGCTATGCACATGGGCAGCCTCGTTTTCGGCGTGAGCACGCCGCCCGGCGCAACCGACGACGTTGCGGCGATGCTGCACGATATCCGCACCCGGGCGCTCATGCGCCGGCACGACGGCGTGCGCAGCTATCTGGCGCTGCTCGGCGTGGCGGGCGCGATCGATTATCCGGCCGAGAAGGCCCGCTACGAGGCGCTGGTCGAGGCCGAGCGCGCCAATCTGACGCTCGAGACCTACCGCGCGGCCAACGCCTTCGAGGGCGACCTCGCCATGGCGATGGTGAAGGCGCAGGGAGGCGCGGCGATGAAGGCGATCACGCTGCAGCGCGACCGGGTGAGGGCCAAGGCGGTCGTGGCCGCCAGAAAGCAAACGCTGCTCAACGTGTCGTTGCTCGGATCGACGATCCTGTTTCTCGCCGCCATGGCCGGCGCGCCAAAGACTGTCGACGCGCCCTCGTCCAGGCGGCGCCTGCTCGCGCTCGCGGCCGCGCGCCTGGCCGATCGGAAGGTGGCCCCATGACGCTGAAGCCCGCGTTCCTGTCGCCCGGCTGGTGGTCGGTCAAGCGGCTGGCGATCCTGATCGGCTTTCTGCTCACGGTGATCGGCGCGCTCGGACCGCATTTCTACGTCGGGCCGGTCGAGGACCGCGCCGCGGACGTCGACCAGGCCGCCAAGACGGTTTCCGCACGCATCGACAACCTGCGCGCCGCCCAGTCGCAATATCTCCTGTTCCAGCAGATGGGCGTGCTGGTCTACGCGCTGAGCGCGACCGGCGTCGCAGCCGGCGGAACGTCGCAGGACACGACGCTGAACCGGCTCTACCAGCTCTCGCTGCTCGACCGCTCTTCCGCCGTACGGCAGATGATTGGCGAGCTGGCGCTTGCCCATAAGCTCAATTATCGCGAGACGTCGGATAAATATGCAGCCCTGATCGCGACGGCGCGCAAGGATTTCGCCCTCCCCGCCTTCCAGGCGGTCGACGATTTCGAGACCGACGCGATGGGCAAGGCCGACGCCTGGATGGCGACAATGCAAAGGGCGCTGTTCGACGCCAGCGCGCCAAAAGCGAACTCGACGCGACGGCGGGGCGGCGCAAACTGCAGCTCCTCGTCGTGATGACGCTCGGATCGACTCTGCTCCTCGCCGCCAATCTTTTGTCCGAGAAACCCGCCGAGTCCGCCGCGCCAACACCAGCCGAAACCGCGGCCGCCGAGCGGCTGGTGGCGCTGGCGTTGGAAGAGGCGAGGGCGATGGAGGATGCGCCTCCGGGCAAGGCCGACGGCTGAAACGATTTGGGCGATTGCAGCCGCGCTCCATAGCCTCTCGGAAGACGGGCGTCCTGACGGACGCCTATGGAGCGCGGCGGCGCGATCGGCGATCGCGCCTACAGCGATGTTTGACGCATTGGACCCGCGCTCGTGGAGCGCGGGACGCGGTCAGCGACCGCGTCTACAGTGCGCGCGCCAACGTCGTCATGCCCTACGGGCGATACGGCAACCGGACCGAGCAGGAGCCGTAGTTCGGGAAACAATAGAACGGGTACGCGGCCACCGACCCAAGATCCTCGACGCCCCCGACGACCCCGTTGGCGGTGTCGGCGACGAAGTTGCTGCCGGAACGGACGTAGCGATGATCGTTGCGATAACGACGTGGCGGGCATGAGCCCCGCGACCGCTGGTGATTTGTCGCCGTCGCGGTTCGCTCGTCGACGCCGGACCTGGACTCTGCCCAACCCGGCGTCGGCGACGGCTCCGCGAGCGAGGGCGCGCGTTGGCCCCGCGGGCGCCGCTGATCCGCGTAGGCGGCGGAAAGAGGAAACGAGACGAGGGCGGCCATACTGAGCGCGATAGCCGAGATACTGCTGGTAGTCATGGCGATCTCCCTTCATCGGATTTGCATCCGATGTTCGGGAGCGTCGTTGACGAGCGGCGCGCCTATAAACGTTCAAACGCGGGAACCGATCACGCGGTTCCCTCCTCCACGTCCACGACGAGGCGCGCCTCCCTCATCGGGGCGCGAGGGAGGTAGTAGCTCAGCGGAAATGCCCGCCCCCGCCGAAGCCACCCATGTGGCCGCCGCCGAAGCCGCCCATGTGGCCGCCGCCGAAGCCGCCCATGTGGCCGCCGCCGAAGCCGCCCATGTGGCCGCCGCCGAAGCCGCCCATGTGACCGCCGCCGAAGCCGCCTACATGGCCAAAGCCGCCGGCGACGTGACCTGCGCCGAAACCACGGCCGATGCCGTAATTGCCGTATCTCCCGCCGTAACCGTAGCCGTAGCCGGGACCGTAACCGTAGTATCCGCCATAGTATGGCCCGCCGAAGCCGTAACCGTAACCGTAGTCAGCGCAGTCGCCGTAACCGAACGACCCGTAACCGCAGCCATATGGATCCCCGTACGCGCCCGCGAGTCCCGCGCCGAGAATTCCGCCAATCACCCCGACTGCTGCGGCCGCGCCAGGATTGTATCCGTACCCGTTGTCGCCGTATGCGGTGACGTACCCATGCCCATGGCGGTAGGCGTAGTGATGCACGACATGGCGGTGGACGGCGACATGGTGGTGGACGGCGACATGCCCGTGCGCGACATGATGTGTGTAGGTCGCCGCGGAGGCGTCCGAGAGCGGCGCCGCCGTAAGGGCGGCGGCTGCGCCGAAAGCAAGAAGTCGCAGCGTTGATGATGCCAGGGTCATGGAGACCTCCGAAAGTTTTTGGCCGCTTGGCCGGCGCCCGTTGATTAATGGGCTGTTAACCAATTTGGGGCTTAACGACGGAAAACAAAGAAGGTTTCCGTCTATTTCAAGCTAAAATCGTATTTAGCCCTGATGCCTCCTCCCAGCCATTATTGCCGGGCGGGCTTTCATTACTGGGTGCGGCAGACGTCCAGGTCCGCAAGAGCTTAGGCACGCGCCTATCCCGGACCGGTGCAGGTCCTCGGAACGAAGATCAGGGCCTTAACGTTTGAGACGCCATTTGGTTCCAGACAGCGTCAAAACGGGCTCGGATGGACCTTGACGACTTTGGCTGCGGCGCCTATTTAAGCGCCCGTTAGCACTCAGGGAAAGCGAGTGCTAACGGCATTTTGCGCCCAGACAATGGGCGCTCTCGCGAGAGGAAAGCTCACTCATGAAATTCCGTCCCCTGCATGACCGCGTCGTCGTCCGTCGTCTCGAAGGCGAAGAGAAGACGAAGGGCGGCATCATCATTCCGGACACCGCCAAGGAGAAGCCGCAAGAGGGCGAGATCATCGCCGCCGGTCCCGGCGCCCGCGACGAGGCCGGCAAGCTGGTCCCGCTCGACGTCAAGGCCGGCGACAAGGTGCTGTTCGGCAAGTGGAGCGGCACCGAAGTCAAGATCGACGGCCAGGAGCTCCTGATCATGAAGGAGTCCGACATCATGGGCGTGATCGCCTGATCGACCGTCTGCCCATCAACTTTTGATCTTAAGCGCCCCTCGACGGGGCAGGAGACCCATCCCAATGGCAGCCAAAGACGTACGCTTTTCTTCCGACGCCCGCGAGCGCATGCTGCGCGGCGTCGATATCCTCGCCAACGCCGTCAAGGTGACGCTGGGCCCCAAGGGCCGCAACGTCATTCTCGACAAGTCGTTCGGCGCCCCGCGCATCACCAAGGACGGCGTCACCGTCGCCAAGGAGATCGAGCTCGAGGACAAGTTCGAGAACATGGGCGCGCAGATGGTGCGCGAGGTCGCCTCGAAGACCAATGACACCGCCGGCGACGGCACCACGACCGCGACCGTGCTCGCCCAGGCGATCGTGCGCGAGGGCGCCAAGGCGGTGGCCGCCGGCATGAACCCGATGGACCTCAAGCGCGGCGTCGATCTTGCGGTCGCGGAAGCCGTCAAGGACATCGCCAAGCGTTCGAAGAAGATCAAGGACTCGGCTGAAGTCGCGCAGGTCGGCACGATCTCGTCCAACGGCGACAAGTCGATCGGCAAGATGATCGCCGACGCGATGCAGAAGGTCGGCAACGAGGGCGTGATCACGGTCGAGGAGGCCAAGAGCCTCGAGACCGAGCTCGACGTCGTCGAGGGCATGCAGTTCGACCGTGGCTACCTCTCGCCCTATTTCATCACCAACGCCGAGAAGATGCTGGCCGAGCTCGAGGACCCCTACATCCTCATCCACGAGAAGAAGCTCTCCTCGCTCCAGCCGATGCTCCCCGTCCTCGAGGCGGTGGTGCAGACCGGCAAGCCGCTCGTCATCATCGCCGAGGATATCGAGGGCGAGGCGCTCGCCACCCTCGTCGTCAACAAGCTGCGCGGCGGCCTCAAGGTAGCTGCGGTCAAGGCCCCGGGCTTCGGCGACCGCCGCAAGGCCATGCTCGAGGACATCGCCATCCTGACCGGCGGCACGATGATCGCGGAAGACCTCGGCATCAAGCTCGAGAACGTCAACCTTCAGATGCTCGGCAAGGCCAAGCGCGTGCGCATCGAGAAGGAGAACACGACGATCATCAACGGCGCCGGGGCCAAGAAGGACATCGAGGGCCGCGTCGGGCAGATCAAGGCGCAGATCGAGGAGACCACCTCGGACTACGACAAGGAGAAGCTGCAGGAGCGTCTGGCCAAGCTCGCGGGCGGCGTCGCGGTGATCCGCGTCGGCGGCGCGACCGAAGTCGAGGTCAAGGAAAAGAAGGATCGCGTCGACGACGCCCTCAACGCCACCCGCGCGGCGGTCGAGGAAGGCATCGTTGCGGGCGGCGGCGTCGCGCTGCTGCGCGCCAAGGCCGCAGTCGCCAAGCTTAAGAGCGAGAACCCCGACGAAGAGGCCGGCATCAAGATCGTGCTGCGGGCGCTCGAGTCGCCGATCCGCCAGATCGTCGAGAACTCGGGCGTCGAAGGCTCGATCGTGGTCGGCAAGATCCTGGAGAACAAGTCGCAGACCTTCGGTTTCGACGCTCAGACGGAGCAGTATGTCGACATGATCGATGCCGGCATCGTCGACCCGGCCAAGGTCGTGCGCGCCGCGCTGCAGGACGCCGCGTCGGTTGCGGGGCTCCTGATCACCACCGAGGCGATGGTCGCCGAAGTGCCGAAGGACAAGCCCGCGATGCCGATGCCCGGCGGCGGCGGCGGCATGGGCGGCATGGACTTCTAAGTCCAAGCAGCTTTCACGCATACGGAAAGGGCGGCTTCGGCCGCCCTTTTTGTTTGTCGCCCGATGGACACGACGCTAAGCCTTCTCAACCTCGCCGGCCGTTCGCCGGCACGAGCTTTCCGAGCAGCTTCTCTGCCGCCTCGAGCACCTTTGGATCGAGCGGACGGGGATCGAGCGACACGCCCTTCGACAGACGGTCGGCCATGATCCGTAGCGCCGCGAGCCGACCGTAGGGCTTGTCGTTGGCGGGGATGAGATGCCAGCGCACCCGAGGGGTCGAGGTCTTCTGCATCATGTCCTCGATCGCCTGCTCGTAGTCGGCCCAGCGGGCGCGATTGCGGAAATCCTCGTAGGACAGCTTCCAGCGCTTCAGCGGATCGTTCAGCCGGGCGCGGAACCGGCAAATCTGCTCTTCCGGCGAGATGTGGAGAAAGAGCTTCACCAGCCTCGTCCCGTCGGCGATCAGCATGCGCTCAAAGTCGTTGATCTCGTCATAGGCCCGGCGCCACTCCTCCTGAGTGGCAAAGCCCTCGACCCGCTCGACCATGACGCGGCCATACCACGAGCGGTCGAACACGACGATCTGGCCATGCTGCGGCAGCCGCTCCCAGAAGCGCTGCAAATAATGCAGCGACTTCTCGCGCGCCGTCGGCGCGGCGATCGAGTGGACCTTGAAACTGCGCGGATCGAGCGCCCAGCCGAGCCGCCGCACGACGCCGCCCTTGCCCGCCGTGTCCCAGCCCTCGAGCACGACGACTGCGCGGTTCGGGCTGCCGAGATAGGCTTGCTGGATGCGCTGAAGCGTTTCCTGCAATTCGGCCAGGCGCCGTTCGTAATCGGCGAAGTCGACGGCTGGAAAGCGCCGGATATCTGCGAGACGCGGGGGTCGGTTGACGACGAAGTCGGCGGTTTTCATGGGCTCGCGCCTGCAAATCGAAGCAGCGCCGACCATGAGGCCTTTGCCGGCTGGCGCCAAGCTGGACGGGCCGGCGCGGCGACAGGAACACGAGGGCGGCTTCGGCCGCCCTTTTTGTTTGGCGCCCCAGTGAGGCTGATTGACGGACGACGCGCGCCCGGTAAATTTCTTCGCCGGAGGCGCCTCCAATGTCATCGGCGAAGCCGCTCATTTTCATCAGCTATGCTCACCTCGACGAGCCGGAGAAGCCGCGCGGCGAGGAAATTCGATGGCTGAGCTTCGTCATGAGATTTCTGCGGCCGGGCGAGAAGGGCCGCGAAATACGATGTGTGGATGGACCGGCTCATGCCGGGCGGCGCAGACTGGAACCCGGAGATCGAAGCGCAAACTACGCGCGTGCGACATATTCGTCCTGCTCGTCTCCGCCAACTCGATCGGCTCGGACTATATCGTCGACAAGGAAATCCCGATCGTTCGCGAGCGCCAGCAGAACGGCGATGGCGTCTGGTTCTATCCGCTATTGATCGGACTGGACGCCGAAGGCGGGGCTGGAGCAGGTCAAAGACAAGAACCTTCGCCCGCGCGACGCGAAGCCATTCTCGAGTCTGCCACTCCGAACGAACGCAGCCGGCAGATGGCGGAGGCCGCCGACGAGATCGCCGACATTGCGAAGGGGATAGCGGAGCGAAAGCGGCGGCGGCGGCCGAGAGCAGATTCAATCGACTGCGGCTACGATAGCCGGACGGATCCTCACGGAAACGATAACCGAGCAGATCGTCATCGCGAATGAGCGTGCGAAATCGAGAGGATCGCACCCGACATCGGGACTGAGGTCAACCCTCCCTACGATCGATATCACCGGCCTGCCCGAGACTTTCTACGAGCGGCTGGTCGGGCGCGACGACGAACTTAAGCGCCTCGACGAAGCCTGGAGCGACGACAAGACCAACATTCTCTCGCTCGTCGCCGAGGGCGGCGCGGGCAAGTCGGCGCTGGTCAACGAATGGCTGACCCGCCTGCAAGCCGACGGCTATCGCGGCGCCGATTGCGTGCTCGGCTGGTCGTTCTACAGCCAGGGCTCGAAGGAGCGCGCGACCGCGGCGGACGCGTTTCTCGACTGGGCGCTGGCGAAACTCGGCGTGAAACTCGAAACGACCAGCGCATCCGCCAAGGGCGAGGCGATCGCCGAGGCGCTGATGGCGCGGCGCGCGCTGCTCGTGCTCGACGGCGTCGAGCCGTTGCAGCACGGGCCGGGTCCGCAAACGGGCCAGCTCAAGGACCAGGGCCTGCGGGCGCTCCTGCGCCGCTTCGCCGCGGCGCCGCCGAGAGCGGATCACAGCCTGATCGTGCTGACGAGCCGCCTCGCCGTCGCCGACCTCCAGCGCTTCAAGTCCGGCGCGGCGCCGGTCGTCGATGTCGAAAGACTGTCGGACGAAGCGGGCGCGGAGCTCTTGCGCGACAATGACGTGTGGGGGATCGACAAGGAGCTGAGGCAGGCCTCGCATGATTTCGGCGGCCATCCGCTCGCGCTGACGCTGCTCGCGAGCCTGATCAAGGAAACGCAGAACGGCGACGTGCGCCGGCGCGATCATATTCGCGGCCTGCTCGCCGACGCCGACAATCCGCGCCACGATCAGGCGCGGCGGGTGATGGAATCCTACGAGAAAGAATGGCTCGCCGGGCAGCCGATCCTGCTCGCCATCCTCCATTGCGTCGGCCTGTTCGATCGGCCCGGCGAGCGGCGACTGCCTCAAGGCGCTACGCACGAAGCCCGCGATCCGCGGGCTGACCGATGCGCTCGTCGGCCTCAAAGAAGAGCAATGGCGGCGCGCCGTCGCGCGCTTGCGCGAGGCGCGGCTGCTGGCGCCGGCCGACCCCTCCGATCCGAAGCGCTCGACGCCCATCCGCTGGTGCGCGAATGGTTCGGCGAACGGCTGCGGCAGACGAACGAAGCGGCCTGGAAAGCCGCGCACAGCCGCCTCTACGACCATCTGCGCGCACGACGCACGAAGGCCAGACGCCGACGCTCGCCGATCTCGCGCCGCTCTATCAGGCCATCGCCCACGGCTGCCGCGCTGGGCGATACCAGGAGGCGCTTGAGAACATCTACTGGAGCCGCATTTGCCGCCGTCGGCCGGACGGCGGAGTCGAATTCTATGCGGTCCACAAAATGGGCGCCTGTGGGCAGCGACCTCGCCGCGATCTCCTGGTTCTTCGACCGGCCTTATGAAACGCCCGCCGCCGCGCTGGCGCCGGCGGACCGCGCATTGGTCCTCAGCGTGAGCCGGCTTCGGATTGCGCGCGCAAGGGCGACTCCAGGAGGCGCTGCCCGCGATGCGGACGGGCCTGCAGATGTATGGAAGAGGCTGCAAGATTGGTCAAACGCGGCGAGCGCCGCGTCAAATCTGAGCGAAACGGCATTGCTGCTTGGTGACGTCGCCGCCGCCGCTGGCGACGCGGAAAAGTCAGTCGCGCTCGCGGATCGCGGCGGCGATGCGTTTGTGATGATAGTCAGTCGCACGACCCAGGCCGACGCGCTCCACGCCGCCGGCGAATGGGAAGAGGCTGCGAGATCTGTTCGCCGACGCCGAGCGGCGGCAGCGGGAGTGGCAGCCGGAATATCCTTTGCTGTATTCAGCTGCAAGGGTATCGGTACTGCGACCTGCTGCTGTCGCGGGGGCGAGCCGGACGAGGCGCGCGACCGGGCGGCGCAGACCTTGGAGTCGGCACGGCGAGCAAACTTGGTTCTCGACATCGCGCTCGATACCCTGACCCTCGGCCGCGCCCATCTCGCCCTGGCGCTGCAGAGCCTTGGCGAGCGGAGCTTCGGCCGAGCCGCGCAGCGACCGATGCGCGCGCCGCTGCCGCGCAGGCTCGACGAAGCGGTCGAAGGCCTGCGCGGCTCGGGGCAAAACGAACATGTCCCTCGCGGCCTGCTCGCCCGCGCCGCCTTCCGCCGCGCCGTCGGCGATTGGGACGGCGCGGCGCGCGACCTCGACGAGGTCGAGGAGATCGCCGAGCCGGGGCCGATGCGGCTCTATCTCTGCGATGGCGCGCTCGAGCGCGCGCGGCTCGCGCTGGCGCGGCGCGAAGCCTTCGCGCCGCTGAACGGCCTCGTCGAGCCGAGCCCGCCGCCGCCCGCCCTGCCCGACGCGGCCGAGGCCGCGCGGCTCCTGGACGGAGGCGCGCAAGGAGCTCGACGTCGCGCGCAAGCTCATCGCCGAATGCGGCTATCACCGCCGCGACGAGGAACTCGCCGAGCTCGACGCCGTCGTCGCCGGCCGCCGCCGCTTCGCCGATCTCCCGCCGCGCGTGTGAGGCCCCGCCCGCTCACCCCCCGAGCGCGCGGGTGATCGTGTAGATCGCGAGGCCGACCAGCCCGCCGACCACGGTGCCGTTGATCCGGATATATTGCAGGTCCCGGCCGACCTGCAGTTCGAGCCGGTTGACCAGCGTCGCCGTGTCCCAGCGAGCGACGACCTGGGCGATATAGTCGCCGACCTCCGCCCGGCGCGGCAGCACGATCTGCAAGAGGAGCCGTCGCAGCCCGTCGTTGAGGCGCTCGCGCCGGGCCGGGTCCTTTTCGAGCGAGCGGCTCAGCGCGGCGAGCCCGTCGAGCGCCCAGCCCGTCACGGCCTCGGCGCGCTGCGGCAACTCCCGCTGCAGCGCCGCCTCGAGCTCCCGCCAGAGCGCGCGCGCCTGATTGGCGAACGCGGGATTGTCGAGGAATTCGCGCTTCAGCGCCTCGCCGCGCGCGCGCATCTCGGGATCGTGGGCGAGCGCGTCGATCAGAGCCTCGATGCGCGCCTCGAGCTCGGCGCGCCAGGGGTGGTCGGGCCGCCGCATGTCCTCGAGCGTTCCCGAAATCCCTTGCAACAGTTTGGCCGCGATGATGTCGTCGACCCAATTCGGGATCCACCGCGCCGACTGGCGCCGCACCTGTTCGACGATCGCCGCCTTGTTGCGGGCGAGCGCGCCCTCGATCAGGATCAGGCCCTGATCGAGCAACGCCTGTCCCGCCCCCTCGGCCCAAAGGATGGACAGCGCGCGGCCGGCGAGCGGCGCGGCCGGCAGCGCCTCGGCCCCGCGCCGGGCGATGGCGCCGATCCAGTTTTCGACCGCATCCTGCGGCAAGGCGGCGATCGCATGCGGCGCCAGCCGCCCGACCACGGCCCCGATCGCCTCGGCGTTGCGCGGGTCGGCGAGCTGTCGCGCAGAGAGCCCGACGATGTCGATCGCCTTGAGCCGCTCGGCGGCGACCCGCGGCGACAAAAAATTGTTGGTGATGAACCGTCCCATCGACGCGCCGATGCGGCGCTTGTTCTCGGGCACGATGGCGGTGTGCGGGATCGGCAGGCCGAGCGGGTGGCGAAAGAGCGCGACGACCGCAAACCAGTCGGCGCAGGCCCCCACCATGGCCGCCTCGGCGAAAGCGCCGACGTAGGGCGCCCAAACCCAGCCTGGCGGCGCAAAGCGCGTGGCGACGAAGACGAGCGACATGAGCCCAAGCAGCGAAGTCGCGATCGTCCGCATCCGGCTGAGGTCGGCGCGGCGCTCCTCCGAGGTCTTGACGATCGTCGCCGCGGCGATGGGATCGGGCGCGGTCATCGCGGTCCGATCTTCGTCGTCGGAAACCTTACACTGTCGCCCGGCGCCATAGCTCGACCCCTCGCCTCGCTGCGACTGTCGCGCGACTTATGGCGTTGTCGGGCGACACGATGTCGGCAATGTGGCGCGGCTGACCGGTAAGGGCCGCGGATTGGAGACCTTTCAAATGGCCTGGGTCTATCTCGTCGGACTCGCGCTCTGGGCCGCGCCCGGCGCCGTCGTCGCGACCGGGAGCGGGGTATCCGGTGTGAACTCCGGGCGCCGGGCCAAACGGCTCCGTCGGCACGGCAGCACAATCTACAGGGCAATCAATGGACGATCGCGTTCATCGTGAGATGGCCGCTCAGGGCGGTGTGGCCGCCTGACGACGCTCCCGCACTGAGTTGGCCGGCCGCCATCGCTGGGGGCAGGTACGGGTTTGTGCTGTGCCAAGTCGGCGTCCACCGTTCCGGGAGATGGCCCCACATATTGGCCTGACCGAGCGCATCGAAGAGGCCAAGATATTGGTGGTAGACAGCGCCCGGCGCATCCTCGGCGATCGGACAGCCGAGCGTCACCACACGCACCCCGTATGTTCGGTCCGGATCGAGCGAGCGCAGCGCGTTGCCGATCTGGAGCGCGCCCTTGCTGTGACCGACAAGGATCTTGAACGGGTTTGGCCGGTCCTTCATCAAGGAATGCAAGACATCCGATGACCCCGATCCATGGCGGTAGACTGGCGCGCCGCGCAGGGATTTCGCTTCAGGGGCCGAAGCGGACAGCTTGCGCCCGATGGCCGCCATCTTGGGGGCGACGTTGGCGATTGCATTCTGCGTCAGGGACTTGGCGCCGAGAAAGTCATAAAGCCCGAAGCCGAAATAGCCGCCGAGCCCTTGAAGCACCACGTCCGCAAGTCCATAACCCGGCACGATCGCCAGAACGGGCCGCTTCAGCGCCTTGGAAATGTCCCAGGCGAGCGCTGCGCTGCCCAACGCCGAACTGCCGACGCCGGTTATCGTGGCGATCGCCACGTCTCGCGTCTCGGGATGCGGAGATGTCAAGTAGGCCTGGACATCGTGAAACTGATGCACATAGGGCGGCGTTTTCTCATCGATCAGCAGCAGCGATCCTTCAGGATCGCTGAGGGCATTCAGATCGATGATGCGGGAGGGAAGCTTTTCACCCCGGTCCCGCATCGCAACGTCCCGTTCGGAGAAATCCGCGCGTAGAGTTGGCACGTCATAAAAGACCGCATCGACAGCCGTATTGAACAACCGACACGCTGTGACGGCTGGTCTTATGAGCGCATCGGGAATTTCAAACAGACCGAGAATGGCGTCACCTTGCTCGGCCTCTTGGTTCCTCACACGGTTCATGACTTATCTCCGTCGTAGTTCTTGTCATTCAGTGCAACGTCGCGTTTGATGTCTTGAAATAGGCTGGCGTTCGATCCATCAGAGTCTCGGTAATGAGTTTAGTACGAATTCGTCTGAACTGGACGAACGCACGTCTATCCAATGCAGAGAGTAGAGCCGCCGCGCGATTCACGCCTTGATTCACCTCAATCGGTGCAAAGACTTATCGCAATCGCCAAGCTGATCTTCTCCAGCTGGAAAGCTAAGCTACTGAACTCAAACGGAAAGCGGTTGAGGCCGTCGCGCCGGGTTTCGATCCCTTTCGCGGGCCGCCCGCGGTCGCGCGGCGCTTTGAACGCAGCTTCGCCATGTTCGGAAGCGCGATTGAAGCGTGGCCGCCATTTGCCGCGATCGTCCTCAAGGGCTTAGCCGCGGGGATCGTCAAGTCCCGCTGAAAGCGCGCAACGCCTTCTGCGGCACGAACCGCCGCAAGCCGACCTTTCCAACATTTCACGCGAACGAAACCGGCCCGCCCTTCAATTGCCCGTGTCCGTCTGCTAGTGCGCGCGCTCCCGCCCTTCCGCCTGTTCAGGTCCGTCGCCCCATGCGCATGTTGAGCCTCGCCGTCTTCGCCGTCCTCGCCCTGGTGATCGGGGCCTACGAGGAAAGCGGCATGACGATCCTGATCGGAATCGTCTCGGCGCTGGCCGCCGTCGCCTCGCTGCCCCGCTGGCGGCTCTCGACCTTTCTGACGATGCTGTCGGAACTGTTCGTCGCCGAGACGGTGATCTTCGGGATCGCCGACCTCGTGGCGCTGCTCGGCTACTGGCCGAAGGCCTACGCGGAATACCAGCTGCCGACCTACCTGCCGCTCGCCACCGCGATCTTCATTCTCGTCATCTTCGGCGTCTCGCACTTCGGAGTCGTCCGGCGGATGATGCGGATCGCCGACCCGTTCTTCGCCGCGCGCACGCCCATCTCCATTTATCCGTGGCCGCTGCCGCGGATCATCGCGCGACAGGACGTCTACGCCCGCACCATCGTCTGGTTCCTCATCCTGATCAACCAGTTCCAGGTAGCCCTGGGCCTCCGGTTCAACTTCTTCCAGCGCGATTTCGGCAACGCCATCCAGGTCGCCGACGAGGCCCATCGCGCGGCCTTCTGGCATCAGCTCCTCTACGTCTTTGTGCCGCTGGCCTTCATCGCCATCCTTGCCGGCCTGGTCGAGTTCTTCGTCGCCTCGAATTTCGTGCTGCAATGGCGCCGCTGGATGACGGCTTCGTTCACCTCGCGCTGGCTCACCCACTCGATGCACTACAAGCTGGCGCTCGGCGCGTCCGAGGCCGACAACCCCGACCAGCGCATTTCGCAGGATGTCGGCGGCTTCATCAACGGCAGCGGCACCGGCATCAATTCCGGCAACGCGGGCATCTACAACTATACGATCCAGGCGATCTCCTCGGCGACAAATCTCGTGTCGTTCTCGATCATTCTCTGGGGGATCTCGAACGCGATGCGGGCGCCGATCTTCGGGGTCGAGATCCCCGGCTTCCTGTTCTGGGTCGCCGTCCTCTACGCCGCCGTCGCGACCGGCGTCACCCACCTGATCGGCCGCAGCCTGTCGCGCCTCTACTTCCGCCAGCAGACGGTGGAAGCGAACTTCCGCTTCGATCTGGCGCGCATTCGCGAATACAGTGAGCAGATCGCGCTGTTGAAGGGCGAGGACCGCGAGATCGAGCGGGCCGGAAACGTGTTCGCCGACGTCTTCCACACCATCCAGCGCATCATCCGCGTGCGCACCTGGCTGATCGCCTTCAACCAGTTCTACAGCCAGATCTCCGTCATCATTCCCTACGTCGTGGTCGCCCCTTTCTATTATCTCAAGGTGGTCGACTTCGGCCGTTTCAGCCAGTCGGCCGACGCCTTCGGCGCGGTCAACGGCTCGATGAACTTCTTCGTCGACCGCTACATCGGGCTCGCCGACTTCAGCGCCGCCATCCAGCGTCTGACCACGTTCGAGGACTCGTTCGAGCGGATCAGGGAATTCGAGACGCTCGAGCCGCGCATCCGCACGGTCGCAGCCGACGGCCCGATCCTGTCGCTTCCCGGCGTCGACATCGCCCTGCCGGACGGGCGCAAGCTCGCTCATATCGGCGACCTCGCGCTGGTGCCCCAGGAATCGACCCTGGTCGTCGGCCCCTCGGGCGTCGGCAAGTCCACCCTGTTCCGGGCGATTTCCGGCCTGTGGCCGTTCGGCTCGGGCGAGGTCCGGCAGCCGGAATACGCCAAGCTGATGCTGCTGCCGCAGCGGCCCTACATCCCGATTGGCGCGCTCCGCGACGCCCTCGCCTATCCGGCGGCGGCGGCGTCCTTCAGCGACGCGGAACTGCGCGAGGCGCTGATCAAGGTCGGGCTCGCGGGCTTCCAGGACCGGCTCGACGGGCACGACAACTGGCAGATGCACATGTCGGGCGGCGAGCAGCAGCGGCTGGCGGTCGCCCGCGCCCTGCTCGCGCGACCCGACTGGCTGTTCCTTGACGAGGCGACGGCTTCGCTGGACGAAAAGAGCGAGGCCGACCTCTATCGCGCCATCGCGGCGACCCTGCCGGACACGACGCTGGTGTCGATCGGCCACCGCTCGACCCTCAACGCCTTCCACAAGCGCCGCATCGCCTTCGAGCCGCATGGCGACGCGCCGGCGACGGTCACGGAAGCGGCGGCTTAGCGTCGCGGCGAGCGCACGGGGACGCCGCTTCAGGAGATCGAAACTGATTTTCCGACTAGTGACGTGCGTCAGTCAAATCGAAGGCGTTCTCCTTCCCCCATAGCCCGTCGAAAGACGGGCGTCTTTCGACGCCCCATAGTGGGGGAAGGCACGGATGGGGGGTCGCGCTGACCTTGCGAATTGAGGGTCTCGTTCCAGGCGATTATACGACGGCGCGCCCCCCTCCGTGACCCTCCCCCACAAGGCCCCTCCGGGAGAGGAGCGCCCAAACTCCTCGCGCTCAGGTTTTCTTGTCGTCCCCGCGCAGAATGGCGAAGGGCGTCGCCTCCGGCTCGGGCTCGACGGGCGGCTCGAACGCGACGCCGGGCTTGCGCGGATAAGGATCGAGGCCGAGTGCAAAGAACTCGGCGGCAAGCGCGCCGAGGTCGATTTTGCCGTCGATCATCGGATCCGGCTCGTCGTCATCGATCATCGAGACCGTTTCCGGGTCGTCGCGCCGACGCCGCGCCTCGGCCTCGTTATCGGGCGGAGCGAATCGGACGTCGATCTCCTCCTCGATCGCCGCCGGAAATCGCTCCAGCGAGACGACGCATGTCTGGGTCAACTCGCCCTCGACCGCGCCGATGATTCGCGCGCCGCCCCTTGCCGCCCGCTTCACGGTGAACGTGGCGGAGAGCCGTTCGATCGACGGCAGCTTGAAAGAGGCCGCCAGAGCCTCGCGCTCGGCGGAGTTCGCCTCAATCGTCACGGTCTCCCCGTCCTTCGGCAGCGTGTCGACCCGGATGATGCGGCTGAATGGCTCCTCCATGGCTACTCTCCGGCAAGCGAGCCGCCAGGATACCGGAACCGGCCCCAAGCGAAAACGTCGATCGACGTTTCGGCCAGAGCCGCATCGATCGCGACGACATAGTCGGCAAGCGCAAGCGCCTTGGGAGCGCCTCCGGGGGAGCCGTAGACATTTCGGGCGAGCGAAGCCGCGAGATCGGCCCGCGCGCCCGAATCGAGCGCCACGGCATAGGCGGCGTTGCGTCCGTAGAACGCGGCCTTCATCGCCTTCAGACGCTTCGACACCGCGATGTCGCTCAGCGCCTGTTCGCGCAGCGTGTCGTCGAGATGCATGAAGTGGGCGTTGACGAGGTCCTGGGCGATATCGTCGCCCAAGCCCCCGAGCGCCACGAGGCGCCGCAGCGCTAATCCGACATGCAACGTCAGAAGCTCGAATCGGCCGTCGACGCTGTCGGGCGCCTCCAGCGCCAGATAGAGCGCCGGCCGGCGGGACGCGGCCACGATCTCGCCGTGAATTTGCTCAATGACGGCGAGGCTGGCGCGCCGAGCGCGCCATCGGGCGAAGATCATCAGAGCGCGCCTTGGCGCGACGCCGCTTACTCCGGCGTCGCCTTGCATTTGTTGGGCCGCTTGGGTTAGGCATCCGCGGTCGCGCTGGCAAGGTGAAAAACGGCGCGATGCAACGGAGTCTTGAAATGGACGAGGAGCCGAAAGCCTACGGCCGCGCAGCGAAGGGCTTGCTCGTAGCGGGCGCGCTGATGCTGGGATCGACGCTTGGCGGATGCATCGGCTATGAGGGCGACTTCGACCGCGGCTACCAGATCGACGACCAGACGGTGTCGCAGCTCAAGGTCGGCGCGACCACCAAACCGCAGGCGCTGGCCCTGCTCGGGACGCCGTCCACCACATCGACGGTCGGCGGCGACGCTTGGTACTACATCGGTCAGAAGATGCACCGCGCGCTCGCCTTCATGCCTGTCCAGATGACCGACCAGCACGTGCTAGCGGTCTACTTCAACAAGAATGGGACGGTCGACCGGGTCGCCAATTACGGCATGAAGGACGGCAAGGTGTTCGACTACGTCACGCGCACCACCCCGACCGGCGGCACGGAGCCCGACTTCCTCAAGAACATGATGGGCGGCCTGTTCCGGTTCAGCTGACCGCTGCGTTCAGGCCAAATTCGAGCACGAGCGGAGCGTGGTCCGAGACCTCGTCGGGCAGCACGCGAAAGGCGCGCACATCGACCGTCGGACCGACGAACACGTAGTCGGCGAACCGCTCCGGTCCCGCATAGAGGCTCGTGCGGGTCGAGGTCGCGCCGAATTCCGCAACGAGGTTTCTCAATCCCGCCGCCTCGAGCATTGCAAGGCTTTGGGTGTCCGGGGCGAGGTTGAAGTCGCCGCACAGGACGAATGGCTCGCGACGGCTCGAGAGGAAATCGAGGATACGGCGCGACTGGGCGAGACGATCGCTGCTGTCGCCCTTCCCCCGCCCGCTCCAAAGGCCATGGAAATTAAACATGGCGACGGGGCCCTGATCGGTCGCAACCGTGACGAACTGCACGTTGCGGGCATGATGGCCGATGTCACCTTCGGGAATAAAGCCGCGCTCGCGATGGACGAAGACGTCGCCCAATTCGACCACATTGAGGCGTTCGGCGACGAGGGTCATGAGGCCGTAGTCATTCAGGTGATGCGGGTGAAAAAACTCCGCGTGGCTGTCGAGCAGCGCGGCGATCTCCTGCCTGCCATTGACCATGATCGCGTCCTGGTCGAGCGGACGGCCCCCGGCGGAGGCGCCGTCGAGCCCCAGATAGCGCGCGGACCAGACCTCCTGCAGGCAGACGACGTCGGCGTCGCGATGGACGTTGAGAAAGTCGAGGAGTTGATCTCGGCCGGCGCGGCCGCCCCAGGTGTTGAGACAAAGGAGTTTCATGCGTGTGCAACGGGGATCGACGATAGCGGCATACTCTCGTTCATATCGAACGTCGGCCGGTCCGGAGACGGAAAAGTGAATGCGTGAACGAGCGGCGCCCGAACCGCAAGGCCTTGACGGGTAGCCGTACGGTGCTGTACAGTCGCTGGCTGAAACGAGACAGGATTGATATGGCCTACAAGGGCGCGGAGGAAGCGCGCAATCAGCTTCCTCACCTTCTGGACGCGGCGGAGCAAGGCCGGTCAACGATCATCGCGCGGCGCGGCCGCCCGGTCGCGGCGATCGTGCCGATCGAAGCGTATGACGCCGCGGCAGGCCAGGCGTCGCTGACGCCTCTGGCAGGATCCGGCCGCGGCCTGTGGGGGTCGGACAGTTCACGGACCATCGAAGAATTGCGCGACGAATGGAGCCGCTGAATTTCGTTGATCTCCCTCATGCCGCGCTGCTCCTCGTCGATTCGGCGCCGATCATCTACCTTCTCGAAAATCATATGCAACTCGCGGCCAGGTTTGCGCCGCTATTCGAGGCGCACACGGCAGGCCGGGTACGCTTCTCCGTCACAACGATCACGATCGCCGAGGTTCTGACTGGTCCGCTCAAAGCGGGCGATGACGCTCTCGCGTTGCGCTATCGTGCCGTGCTCGAAACGTGGCGGCCCGTGCCGCTTGACATTGACATCGCCGAGCGGGCGGCCCGCCTGCGGGCGTCGTTGGGATTAAGGCTTCCGGACGCTGTTCAAGCGGCGAGCGCGCTCGCAATCAACGCCGCGGCGCTCGTTACCTATGACCGAGATTTTTCCCGCGTCCGGGCGTTGCGTGTCTTGTCCTGAAGAGGCTCGACCGCGAAACGCAAAGGAGCGGAGCCGAAGCCCCGCCCCCTTCTCGTTTCGCGTGCGTCCGCCTTAGTGCGCAAGGATCGCCAGCAGCAGCAGCGCGACGATGTTGGTGATCTTGATAGCCGGGTTGACCGCCGGACCGGCGGTGTCCTTGTAGGGGTCGCCGACGGTGTCGCCGGTGACGGAGGCCTTATGCGCCTCCGAGCCCTTGAAGTGCTTGACGCCGTCCTTGTCGACGAAGCCGTCCTCGAAGCTCTTCTTGGCGTTGTCCCAGGCGCCGCCGCCCGAGGTCATCGAGATGGCGACGAACAGGCCGTTGACGATCACGCCAAGCAAGGACGCGCCGAGCGCCGCCAACGCCGAGGCCTTCGATCCGGAGATCCACAGCGCGCCAAAATAGACGACGAAGGGCGCGAGCACCGGCAGGAGCGACGGAACGATCATTTCCCGAATCGCGGCCTTGGTCAGCATGTCGACGGCGCGGCCGTAGTCGGGACGCTCTGTCCCCTGCATGATGCCGGGCTTTTCCTTGAACTGGCGGCGCACCTCGACGACCACCGATCCCGCCGCTCGCCCGACCGCGGTCATCGCGATGCCGCCGAACAGGTAGGGAATCAGGCCGCCGAAGATGAGGCCCGCGACGACATAGGGGTTGGAGAGGTTGAAATCGACCACGCCGACATTCTTGAAGTAGGGCACGCCCGTATCAACAAAATGCTTGATGTCGTTGGTATAGGCAGCGAAAAGCACCAGCGCGCCGAGGCCCGCCGAGCCGATCGCATAGCCCTTGGTAATGGCCTTGGTGGTATTGCCGACCGCGTCGAGCGCGTCGGTCGACTGGCGCACTTCCTTGGGCAAGCCGGCCATTTCGGCGATGCCGCCGGCGTTGTCGGTGACCGGGCCGAAGGCGTCGAGGGCGACGATCATGCCGGCCAGGCCGAGCATGGTCGTGACCGCGATCGCCGTGCCGAAGAGGCCCGCGAGCTGGTAGGTGGAGACGATGCCCGCCACAATCACCAGCGCCGGAAGCGCCGTCGATTCGAGCGAAACCGCAAGGCCCTGGATCACGTTGGTGCCGTGGCCGGTCACCGACGCCTGGGCGATCGACACGACCGGACGCTTCCCGGTGCCGGTGTAATACTCGGTGATGACGACGATGAGGCCAGTAATGACAAGGCCGATGACGCCGCAGACGAACAGGTTGGCGCCGGTGATCGAGGCACCGGCCAAGCTGACGCCGGCGGTTGACTTGCCGGCGACGATTTCGCCCCAGCCGACCACGTACGAGGTCGCGAGCGCAAGGCCGACGATCGACAGCAGGCCGGTGGCGATCAAGCCCTTGTAGAGGGCGCCCATGATCGAGTTGTTGGCCCCGAGCTTGACGAAGAACGTGCCAATGATCGAGGTCACGATGCAGACGGCGCAGATCGCCAGCGGATACATCATCGCCGGGAGCAGGGCGCTGGTGCCTTCGAAGAAGATCGAGGCGAGCACCATGGTGGCGACGACCGTCACCGCATAGGTCTCGAACAGGTCCGCGGCCATCCCGGCGCAGTCGCCGACGTTGTCGCCGACGTTGTCGGCGATCGTCGCCGGGTTGCGCGGATCGTCCTCGGGAATGCCGGCCTCGACCTTGCCGACAAGGTCTGCGCCGACGTCGGCGCCCTTGGTGAAGATGCCGCCGCCGAGACGGGCGAAGATCGAGATCAGCGAGGCGCCGAAGCCGAGCGCGACCAGTGCATCGATGACCGTGCGGTCCGCCACGTCGTAGCCGAGGATCCCCGTCAGGATGCCGAAATAGCCAGCGACGCCGAGCAGCGCTAGGCCGGCCACCAGCATGCCGGTGACCGCCCCCGAGCGGAAAGCGATGTCGAGGCCGCCGGCCAGCGACTTCGTCGCCGCCTGCGCGGTGCGGACGTTGGCGCGCACCGAGACGTTCATGCCAATGAAGCCGGCGCCGCCGGAGAGAATGGCGCCGATCGCGAAGCCTATGGCCACCGTCCAGGAGAGCAACAGGCCGAGCGCGATGAAGACCACCACGCCGACGCCGGCGATGGTCGTGTATTGCCGCCGCAGATAGGCCTGCGCGCCTTCGGCGACCGCGCCAGAGATCTCCTGCATGCGCTTGGAGCCGGCGTCCGCGGACATGATGCTGCTCACCGTATACACGCCGTATACAATGGAGAGCAGCCCGCAAATGATGATCAACCCTAACAGCATGGCGTGAAACCCCGGACATTTAGCGAGCAGCGGTGCGCGCGGCTTGGGCGCCTCATGCCAGAAACTTCGTCCTGCCGCAACGCACCCGATCGTCGTTTGAGCGCTTCCCGCGACCAAAGTAGAGAGCGCCAATCGTCGCACCACAGAGCGCAGGCGGCTTTGGCCGCTCAAGGCGAAGGCGTCAGTGAGCCCGGTCGCCTCGTTTCCAGCTTTGCTCGCCGATGCGCAGCGCCTCGACCCGCAGACCGCCCTTGTCCTCGAACAGGTCATCTCGGACCACGACCTCGCCGGCCGCCTGTCCGATTCCGAGGATCGCGTAGGCGGCCGAAAGCATGCGCGCCGCCGAACCAGTGTACCACGACCATCCGCCACGGCCGCCGTGTCCCCAGCCGTCGTAGATGTCGGCCGGCTGCTGGATCGGGATGAGACCGTAGATTGCGATCCGCTCTGGGTCGGTCTTCTTCAAGGGCGAGATCTTTTCGAAGATTTCGAACGCGCGGGCGAAAAGCCGCGCGGCCTTGTCGGTCTCGCCCCGGGCTCGCGCAGCGTTAGCGAGGCGCACGACGCCGTCGACGATCCACGACGCGCCATGGCTGTATTGGCCACCGTTCTCCCGCACGCCCGGCGGATAATCGGCGATCCGGCCCGGATAGGGCCGCGAATGCTCGTAGAAAGGCGTCTCGAGCAGCAAGACGCGGTCGGGACGCTCGATCCCCTTGAGGCCGCCCTCGAGCGCCTCAAGAGCGCGCGCATCGTCGCAGGCGCCGGACCACGCCGCCCAGCCTGTCGTCATCGCGTTCGGCTGATCCAGAACCTCGCCGTCGTCGGCGAAGTCGAGCACGTAATGTTCGCCGCGCCATCCGACCTCGAGCGCTGCGCGCTGGCCGGCGAGCGCCTCCCGACAGAGCTTGGCGAACGGCTCATCGCCCGTCGCCTCGGCAAGCGGGACGAAGCCGTCCAACACATTGGCGAGGAAGAAGCCCATCCAGACGCTCGAGCCGATCTCTCGCCGTCCGAGCGCATCGATGCCGTCGTTCCAGTCGCCGGCCCTGAGCAACGGCAGCCCGTTCTCGGCGAGGTGTTCGAGGGTGAAGGCGATGGCGAGCCGCGCATGCTCGTAGAGCGTAGCGGTCTCGCGCGAGCCGCGGGGGATGACGATCCAGGTCTCCTGGTTGTCCGGCACGGCCTCGCCTTCGAGGAAGGGCGTGACCTCGTCGAGCACGCTCGCATCCCCCGTCTCGCGCACGTAGCGCGCCAGCACGTAAGGCAGCCACAGGTGCGGATCGCTCGCCTTGGTGCGCTGTCCGAGGCCCGTGCCGCCGTTCGGCGCGCGGTGCCACCATTTCAGCACGTCGCCTTCGAGGAACTGCTGGCTGGCGTGTAGCACGATCTGCGCCCGCGTCAGCCGCGGCTCGAGGAGCGCGAGGGGGAGAACGTCCTGAAGCTGGTCGCGGTAGCCGGTCGCGCCGCCGCGCTGATTGGGTCCGACGCGGCCCCAGAGCCGGGAGGCGTAAAGCTGATAGGGTAGCCAGGTATTGACCAGCCGGTCGAAATCCGGACGGTTGGTGCGCACCTCGACCCTGCCGAGCCGAGCGGCCCAGGCGTCGCGCGTGGCAGCCAGGTCTGCCTCCGCCTCGGCGACCGAAACCCGCCCCGCCGCCGCGAGCGCATCGGCGCGGCTCTTGGCCTGCCCGAACACGATGACAATCCGGGTCTCGGCGCCAGGCGGAAGTTCGACGTCGCTGACGAAGGCCGCGACCCGCCGGCCGTCGTCGGCGGCCGACCCATCGCGGGCGCCGGTTTCGACCATCACGGGCGTGTGGACGTCACGTCCCGGACCGCCGAAGAAGCGCGTTCGCACCGTTTCGGTCGCTGGCGAGGCCAGGTTAGTCGCGGCGAACGCGAAGCCCCGCTCGAAATCGTTCATACGGTTTTGGAAAAGGAGCGTCGCGCCGACCGTCTCATGGCGGATCTTGCCGACGCTCTCGTTCGGGCTTTCCTCGAGCGCGATATCGAAGAACGGGACGACGCGGAGGCGTTTTGTCCGGTCGCCGGCGTTACGCAGGGTCAGGATGCGGACATCGCACGGCCGTTCCGGCGGAACGAACACGATGCTTTCCATCTCGAGGTCGCCCCGGCGCTTCCGGAAGATCGCGGCGCCCGGCTCGTAGGACACCGCGTGCGTCGCGTCCTCGCGCTGGAACGGGGCGTAGCCCGGAGAGTTTGTTTCTCGGGTATCGAGGTCGCGGACATAGAGGATCTGGCCGGGCTGCTGGACCGTCGTGCTGCCGAAACGGAAGGCGGTCAGACCGTTCTGCCGGGCGTTGGCGAAGGCGGAAAAGACCTCGCCGTCGTTCGAGGCCATGGTCGACATACCGAGTTCGTTCGCCATCACATGCGCCCACGGGCGCGGCGTGCGATGGGTCAGGTCGAGCCGCCTGCCGTCCTCGGAAAAGGCGAACGGCCAGCGGGTCGGGAGGGCGTGGGACGGTTCGACGGCGCGGGTCTCGTAGATCCGCACTTGCAGGTCGGGCTCGGGCGTCGGCGGCAGGCCGAGCCGACGGGCGATGAGCTCGGCCGCCCAAACCGCGTTGTCGGAGCGGCCCATAATGAACTCGGCCTCGGCCGCGCCGCCCGGCGGGAGCGTCACTTCGAGGGTGAAGCTTGCCGCCGGGTCGAAGGTCCAGAGCTTGCCTTCATCGTCGAGCTTGCGCCAGCGCCAGCGCTCGCAGCCGGTCGGCTTCATGAGCGAGCCCTCGCCGAGGAAGCGTGTGCGCGAATCCTCGTAGCCGACCAGTTCCGCGCCGTCGCCGGGTTTGACGGCGAAGAACGCGGTCTCGCCCCGATCGGCGCGCGCCGAGCGCAGGAGCCGGTTGCGGGCGAGGATCGCGTTGAGCGTCCGCACGAAGATCGTTTCGACATGCATGCCGGCGAAATCGAGATCGCGCGCGTAGGCCTCCGTCTCGTGCCCGGCGACCTCGCAGAAACTGGTCAGCCGCAGACGCCGGCCCTGCCCCGAGCGGTCGGTAAGGCGGGTCTTCCAGCTCAGCACGGCCGCCTGGCCGCGATCAGGCGCAATCTCCATCCGCGCCTCGATGCCGTTCAACTCATGGACGATAACCAGACGCTGGAAGCCCGGCTCCTCGATTCGATATTCGCCGGCGCGCCGCGCGGGTTCGAAACCGATCGACCACGGCGCTTCGCCCTCCTCTGTCACATAGAAGAAATGTCCGTTCGCCTGCAAAGGATCGAGTGGACGGCGGATGAGATCGATGCCGCCGCCGCCGCGCTCCGCCCCCATGACGAAGGCCGCGCCCCTGCCGTCGCGAAAGACCTCGACGCCGACCGCGCCATTGTTGAACACGTAGGATTGCGGATTGCGGGCAAGCTCGGCCGGCGCACCCTCGAACCAGGGGGCCGGGCGCCCGGATTTTCGCCGTTCGCGCACAACCACGGCGCCGGCCGCCGCCGCGGAAAGCGCAATGACGCCTGCGTAGGCGAGGCCCAGCGTACGCACAGGCCCTGGCATCGGGCCGCCGCGGGTGAGCTTTTCGGCCCCGGTCCAGGCGAAATCCCACTCGCTCCCGCGCGGAATATAGAAGGGGATGAGCAGCGGCGCCCAGGTCATGAACCGGCGGATTCCGTCCGGAATGGCGCGGGTGCGGCCGTTGTGGCCGACGAACCGCGCCGCCGCCTCATCGGCGCGGTCGCCGCCGAGGAACGACAGGTTGACGAGGCTCGCGACCCTGAGCCCCATGTGGTCGAACCAGATCAGGATGCGCAGCCAGTCGTAGGCGAGCAGGCCGAGGAACAGGACGAGGCTGAACCGTCGGAACGCCTCCGGAGTCTGCGCAGCGTCGGCGCCGATGACGACGCCTGTGCAAATCGCGCCATCCTGATTGTACCAGCTCGGATCAGGCGACTGGCGCAGGAACGAGTTGATGATCGGCGCCATCCATAGGCCCCAGCGCAGCACGCGCACGCCCTGGGCGACCACACCTTCGACGCCTTGCGGGCTGAGCAGATTTTTGATCGGCTTCAAGCTGTGCTGCAGAAGCGCGTCGAGCAGCACGTAATTGATCGAGAACAGCGGGGCCGCCAGCGACCAGTTGATGACGCCCGCAACCGATTCGGCCCAGAAGAGCCGCACCCCGCCGGCGACCTCGCCGAGATTGACGGCGCCGTACTTGTTGAAGATCGGATAGGTGGTGAAGTCGCCGAGCTGCCGCCCGCTCCGGCGGTAGTTGACATCGGCGTAGGCCCAGAACTTGGCGATCACCACGTGCAGCTGGGCGGTGTCGAAATACCAGCCGAGCGCGCCGGCGACGACGGCGCCCAAGACCGCCCCGAGCGCATACAGGCGCCAGCCCTGCAGCTTGGTCCGCTCGCCGGACGCCACGGCGTAGGCGTCGAAGCCGTAATCGACGCCGGCGTAGCAAAGCGCGCCGATCGCGGCGAGCGCGAGAAAGCGCGTCCCGCCGTCGGCGGCGGCGAGATTGGCCTCGTAGGCGAGTGCGAGCCCCAGCCCGACGACCAGGCCGCGCACGGGCGCGCTCGGGTTGCGGTAGGCGGCGCGGAGCCGGCCGAAGAATGGCGGCGTTCCGTCGGCGCTGCCGACCACCGTCATGGCGAGCGGAAACAGCGCCGCCCCAAGCACGGGCCCGACGCCGAGCGCAAAGGCGCTAAAAAACGCCGGCGCGCCCGGGATGCTAAGGATCAAGGCGGCGATCAGGACGAAGCCGATGAAAAGCGCGCCGTAGATCGCGCCCTTCACCGCCCCGGTGCGCCAGTGATCCCAGGCCGCGTCCCAGCGCGGCGGCCGCCCCGCCAGCCAGTCGAGCGCGACGCCGGTCATCAGATAGACGATCGCCCACAAGCCGGCCTGCGCCAGCGCCGCGCAGAGACTTGAGAACACGATCGACAGCAGCGGCAGGGTGACGAGCTGGGCCGCGTTTGCGATGAGCGGCGTGACCGCGGCAAAGGCGCCGCTGAGCGCGAACAGGCCCATCACCCTGAACGAGCGCGGCGGGCGATTGAGGCTGACGGCGACGATAAGCGCCAGCATCGCCTCGCCAAGCAGCCAGAGCGTGATCGCCCGCCCGATCGCCACCTGAATCGGAAACGGCAGCGCCGCGTGGAGGGTGACGGCGCCGCCGAGCTCCGCCATATGCCAGTCCGCCCCGACCACGACGAGCACGTTGAACAGGAACGGAACCGCGATCAGGCACAGCGCCTCGACGATCCGAAGGCCGCGGTAGCCCGCGATCAGCGCCATCGCCGCCGCGGCCGAGTAAACCAGGAGCGCGATGACCGCCGAGGGCAGGTTGAAGCGAAGCACGTCGATCCACGGCCCCGGCAGTTGCCAGAAGCCGAGGCCGTCGTTGCGGTCGAGCGCGAAGAGCGCGAAGGCGGCGGCGTCGACGAGGACCAGCGCCTGGGAATAGGGGCGCTCGGCCCGCGCCGAGCGCAGCAGCGCAAAACCGCCTGCGGCTGCGATCGCAGCGAGGATCGCCTGGCGCTCCGCCGTAGCGAGAATGATCCCCGCGGCAACCAGCGCCGCGCCGCCGATCACGGCCCAAAGCCGCCCTGCCGGGCGCCAAGCGACAGGAGGCGTCGTGTCCATGCGTTCCGCCTCTCCCCCTCTTCCCCTCGTGAACCCATTCCTGCGGGATGGCGGACCGAGTCGCAAGTCCGCGTTGCAAGCCGGCGCCCGGCGCCTCATAACCCGTCCATGTGTCCAAAGGGAGTCCGCATGGGCCGGGTCCACTGGCTCGCTCTCGCCGCTGTCCTTGGCGTCTCGGCAGCGACGGGCGCCGAGCTGCCGTCGCAGTCCAAGTCGGCGAAGCCGCCCGAGCACGATCAGCGCGTGAAGAAATGCAACATCGGCGGCATCGCTGGGGTCGTCGCGGCCGACGGCGTCTGCGTCCGGCTCAGCGGCTCGATCTCGGCCGGGTTCAGCGCGGGCCAGGTGAAGTAGCCCCGGCCCGGCGTCTGATCCTGCGCGTCGACCATCAATCCGCGCTCAGGTCTCACTCGCGCTGGCAAGCCCAAGGCGGGCGCCTGCTGACGCCGTTCCGAGAGCAGCCGGGCAGGCGGACGGTCAAGGGCTGCGCCTTCCAGCGACACCCTGCATTCTCGAGTTGGTTTTGAGCCTTTTCAGGCGCTTGCGGCGCCTTTTTCGATTCCCGAACGGGCTGGCGTCGACGAGCCGACCGCGAGACCTCGTAGTCTTTTGTTTACATCATAAACTTCTCGGTCGTGTAAACAATTGTTAACTGAGCGGCGCTTCGACCTTGGTTTTTCGTCCTACTTAGAAGCCGGAAAAACTTCACAATATTTCCGAAAGAGAGCGTCCGGTGATGATGATCGTCGTCCCACGTCACCGCGAACTCTCACCCGGCGTTGCGCGGTCGATCGCCAAGGCGGCGGGCTGGCTGTGACAAAAGGAACAAGGCGATGACCTATTATGTCGGCGTGCTCGACGGCGGCGGCGAACTCTGGGGCGTGCGCATTCCCGACATTCCAGTGTGTCGGCGGCGGCGCCACGACGGAGGCGGCGATTGCCGACGCGGCCGAGGCGCGGCCGGACGTCCTGGCCCATAAGGGCGAAGGCGGGTTCCCCGCGCCAGCGCCCTCGACCCTCACGGAAATCGTGGCTTCGCGAGAGATCGCCGAAGGCGAAAGCGCGGTCAAGATCCCGCTGCTGCTCGACTCCGGACGGACCGTCCGCGCCAACGTGAGTCTCGACGCCGCGCTGCTCGAGGCGATCGACGCCGCCGCCAAGGAGCGCGGCCTCAGCCGCTCGGCGCTTCTCGCCAGCGCGGCGCGCGACGAGATCATGGCGGGGGCGTAGGAAACCTGGCCGCTTCCAAGAGAGATTCTATTCTCTCGCCATTCTCGCGAACAGCCCGCTTAGCGACCGCGATTTCTTCTCCGCGATCTTGGCGATCTCCCGCATCACCCCGAGCGTCCCGTCGAGCCGGTCGCCGGTCAAATCCCTTTGCTCCTCTTCAGCGCCGCGTTGATCCGCGTCTGCCAACCAGCCCCGGTCGCCTTGAAGCGATCGACGACGTCGCGGTCGAGCCGCAGGGTGACGGAGACCTTGCGGTCCGGCTTGAGCGGCCGCCCAGGGCGGCGCACGATGCCTGCAACGGGCTGCGAAAGGTCGGGCGCCGCGTCAGGATCGGCCAAAATGCCGCGCCCGATCTTTGCGTCTTCGCTAGCCGTCGGCCGAACGAGTTTCGTTCTCATAGAAGCTTACCTCACGACTGTTGGCCTTTCGGGCGGAAATGATGCGGCGCTCTCCACCGCGTTCGACGAACACAACGACGTGCAACCGCGCGCCGAGCGGCGCCATCGCGATCAGCCGCGTCTCGCCGTATTCCCTACGACGGTCCTCGAAAACCAGCGCCTCGTCCCAGGCCAAGCCTTCGAGGTCACGGAAATCGACTCCGTGTTTGGCGAGGTTCGCGAGCCGCTTGCTTTCGTCCCAGGTCGTCACGAGTTTTTGTAGTTACAAAAAATGTCGCGGTCAAGAGAAAACCTGCTTATCGAATGCCGTCCCGGATAAACTCCTCACGATCTCTTCTGGATGCCGGAGAGAAAGACAACCGGCTGAGGCGTTGCCGCCGAAGGGAGCGCGAGGCCATTCGGGCCATCGCGACGATACGCAATATTTTGCGCAATCCTCTTGGCTTGGAAAGCTCTGGCGCGTATCATTTGGGGGACGACATGACGAAGGTCGAGACCAACGTCCGCAAAGTGATCGAACGTCTCAAGATGGACGGCTGGACCAATATCGGCGGCGGAAGTCACGATCGCTTCGTCCGTAAAGACCGTCCCGAAATAATGATCGTCATCCCGCGTCACCGCGAACTCTCATCCGGCGTTGCGCGGTCGATCGCCAAGGCGGCGGGCTGGCTGTGAATCGAGGAGCAAGGCGATGACCTATTATGTCGGCGTGCTCGACGGTGGCGGCGACGTCTGGGGCGTGCGCATTCCCGACATTCCCGGCTGTGTCGGCGGCGGCGCGACCCCGGAGGCGGCGATTGCCGACGCGGCCGAGGCCCTGCGCGATGTGCTGGCCCACAAGCGCGAAGGCGGATTCCCCGCGCCGCCGCCCTCGACCCTGACGGAAATCGTGGCTTCGCGAGAGATCGGCGAAGGCGAAAGCGCGGTCTTGGTCCCGCTGCTGCTCGAACTCCGGCCGAACGGTGCGCGCCAACGTAAGCCTCGACGCCGCGCTGCTCGAGGCGATCGACGCCGCCGCCAAGGAGCGCGGCCTCAGCCGCTCGGCGTTTCTCGCCAGCGCGGCGCGCGACAAGATCATGGCGGGGGCGTAACGAGTCTCCGCTTCAAATGGACGCGCCGCATAAGAGACTTTATCCTGCCGTCATGCCCGTGAAGAGCCCGCTTTACGACAGCGATTTTTTCGCCTGGAGCCGCGAACAGGCGGACCTTCTGCGCGCGGGAAAGCTGACGCACGCGGACATCGAGCATATCGCCGAGGAAATCGAGAGCATGGGGCGAACGGAAAAGCGCGAGCTCGTAAGCCTGCGCGGACCTTGGTCAGCGGCAGGTGCTGGTCGAAGCGCGACGTTTCGATCTCGCCGAGCGGCATGACCTCGATAAATGTGATCGCCATCCTGCGCGCGTGCGCCCAGCGGACCATCGGTTCGAACTCGTCCTCGTTGACCCCCTTGAGCGCGACGATGTTGATTTTCACGGCAAGGCCAGCTCGCTGTGCGGCGTCAATGCCGCCGAGCACGCTGCCCAGATCGCCGCGCCGGGTGATCGCCTTGAATCGCCTCGAATTGAGCGTGTCGAGCGAAACGTTGACCCGACGGACGCCGCAACTTGCGAGTTCTCCGGCAAACCGCGCCAGTTGCGAGCCGTTGGTCGTCAGCGTGATCTCTTGAAGCGTTCCCGTTTCGAGATGCCCGGACAGCGAACGGAACAACTCCATGATCCCACGGCGGACGAGAGGCTCTCCGCCAGTAATTCGAATCTTGCGAGTTCCCATCTCGATGAACGCCGAGCAGAGCCTCCCAAGCTCCTCAAGCGTGAGAAGCTCGCGTCTGGGCAGGAACGTCATCTCTTCCGCCATGCAATAGGCGCAGCGGAAGTCACATCGGTCCGTCACCGAGATCCGGACGTAGGTGATCGCGCGGCCATGGGGGTCGACAAGCGTCGAATTGCCGGGACGCCTAATCGAAATCTGATCTGCCATGATCGGCCTCACTGGAAGATTGCTTCGCGGCTGCCGCGGATGCGACACGACCAGCCGGCCCGGTGACACGCCCGATCCAGAACCCGTCGGAATGGCGCTAGCCGCTCACGCCACAGTTGAGAGAAGTGTCGGACTTTCGATCCGGCGAGCGGCTCGGGCATACCATCGCCCGAGCCGACTCCGATCCAGAGATCGTCAGACCTTGTACTCCCAGGACTTGAAGCTGGTGCCGCGCGCTGCGCCGGGCACGGAGGCGATCTTGCGGATGTCGCCCCACGTCTGTTTGTAATTGGGAATGATCAGTTCGTTGACGCCCGGCGAGACGACGTTTCCCTGCACGCCCATCGGGTTTGCAAACAGCATGAAGGCCTGCTTGCGCCTGGCGGTCGGCGTCGGATACGCCATCGCTTGCGTTGCTCCGTTGTCGTTGTGAACTTCCACCAGGTCTCCTTCGGAAAGCCCGAGTTCCTTCATGTCGTCCGGGTTCAACTGGATGAACGGATAGGGCCAACGACCCATGACGAAGTCTGACTTTTGGTCGAGATAGGCGCTCTGCCAGACGTGATTGGCGCGACCATTGTTGATGAGGAAAGCGAATTTCTTCGATTCCTCCTCCTTGCCCGGGGCTTCGAGGCCGCGCCACGGCGCGTCCATGAAGCGGGCCTTCCCGTCATCGGTGGAAAAAACGCCGTCCGTATAGAGACGCTGCGTTCCGATCAGCTTGCCGTTGTCGAATGCGGTTGCCGGCTCCTGGACGCCGTTGGTTCCCATGGCGCGCAACCGTTCGTAGGTAACGAAATTTCCGCCCTTCGCGTTGCCGTGGTAGCCGTCCATGAAGGCGTCTTCCTCGGTCTTCCAATCGAAGCCCTTGAACTTGTCGGCCTCCGATGGCTTGCCCATCTCGCGGAAGACCCGCTCCAGGTTATTGGCGAGGCGCGCCGCGATGAGGCAGTCGGGCATGGCCTCTCCCGGCGGATCCATGTAGCGCTCGGTCAGGCGTAGCCGGCGCTCGCCGTTCATCGAGGTCAGGTTCATCTCGCCGGCTGTCGCGCCCGGGAGCCAGACGTGGCAGGCTTGGCCGATCTTGGTCGGCACGATGTCCACGTCGACTGCGAAAAGCCCGCCCTTGCCGATCGCGGCGAGGATCGCATCGACCATGGCCTTCTGGTCGCCGTACGGGACCGAGGACATCGCGTCTTTCACGAGGTCGGTCCGCTTTTTGTAGCTTTGTTTGAATTTGTCGGCGTTGAGCGTGGTCTTGTAGTGATCGCAGGCCCAGATGTGGTGGACGCCGCCTTTGCCGTCGAGAAGAAGCTGGTCGACGTAGGGCGCCGGCCGAGAGCCGGGATAGTCGGGTCGCACATAGCCTTCCTGGTGGCCGCCCAGGCGAACGACGCCACCGCCCATCTGACCGACGTTGCCGGTGGCGAGCGCAATGTTCACAAGAGCGCCATTGGTGCGGTAGTTGTCATTGCCCCAGATGAGGCCCTTCTCATAACCGAACATCGTGCGGCGGCGCTTGCCGCCTTCTTTCGGCATCGCGATCCATTCCGCCGCCTTGATGATGTTGGCGGGGTCCAGGCCCGTGATCTTGGCCGCATCGTCGACCGACATCCGGCAGCCGTCGAGCGCGGCTTCGTAGCTTGTGAGATGGCCGGGCATCGACGGCGAATCGCCGCGCGCCGGATAGAGCGGCGGCCGCGTCGCCGCCGTGCGCAGCGTGCTCTTTTCAATGAAGTCCTTCTGCACCCAGCCCTTGTCGGCGATGTAGGTGAAGAGGGCGTTGAACAGGGCGAGGTCCGTGCCCGAATTGATGGCGAGATGAAGCACATTGCTCTTGCCGGCTTCGACTTCGCACGCATTGACGCTCACCGTGCGCCGGGGATCGACGAAAATGATTCGGGCGGCGGCGTGCTGCTCACCCGGCATAAGCTTGTTTTTCTTATCGAGAGTACCGCCCTGAAGGTTCGGTATCCAATGGTTGAGAAAGTAATTGGTTTGAGTTTCTAGCGGATTCGTGCCGACGGCGATGATCGTGTCGGCGAGTTCTGCGTCCTCATAACAGTTGTTGAGTTCTCCGACCCCCATATCGCGAGTCCCGTGCACTTCAGAATTGTAGGCCGGGCGATTGTGAATCCGGATGTTCTTGATCTTCATTGCGCCGAAATAGAGCTTCCCGGTGCCCCAGGTGTTTTCGTAGCCGCCGCCGGCGCCGCCGTGATCGAACGCCGAAACGAACAGGCCGTCCTCGCCCTGGGCGTCGATGACCGCCGCGGTCACACGCGCCACGAGATCGAGCGCATCGTCCCAACTCGTCGGCTGCATCTGGCCATAGCGCCACACCATGGGTTCGGTCAGGCGCTGCTGCTGCGTTGACCGCGCCTCGGAAAAGGACTCCTCAGCCATGCGCGCGCCGCGGATCGACGCGAGCCCGGAATTCACGACGCAGTTCGGATCCGGCTTAATGACGAGGTGGACGTCCTTCCCGTCCTGTTTGACGATGTTGTACATCGACGGGGAGTACCAGTTCGGCGTCATTGGCGTTTGCTGTTTCCCGAGGTCGACGCCGAACTTATTGTCGCTTGGGCTTACGCCGCCTTGATCGTTGATGCCCCAGGTGTAGGCCTTGTAGCCGCAACCGACGATGCAGAACTGGCACGTAACATTGTGCTCTTTCGCATCCGCCGGAATGATAGGGAGGCGATCGATATTGCGCTTGAAAGTCATAGTTCAGCCCTCCAGCACGTTCGAGAGGCGGCCATAAAGAAGTTCATCAATGCCTTCGGCGTAAATGTCGCCCTTCGTATCGACGCGCAGTTGGTACTGCGGAAGATTTTGGGTCGCGTGACCCCAGATTTCCTGACCGCCGTTCTCGCAATCGAAGCGCGAGTAATGGCCGGAGCAGTTCAGGGTTTTGTCTGAGGAATTGTAGGCGAGCGGAAACCCCTTGTGCGGGCACGTCGTCGTGAAGCCGACGATGTCGCCGTCTGGGCCGACTCCGCCAGGGACTGTCCTGCCGAGTTTCAGGAGGACGCCAGGCGCTTCCTTATCGGGATAGGCCACTTGCAGCGGCTCGTTGAGCTTGAGGTCGCCAACATTCGCGAGGCGGTTTGCAGGATAACGGAGCCGCGCGAGTTGCGGGCTGGCGTCTGCCCTTTGTGGCATGACCGTCGCGGCCGCCGCGCCGGCGGCGGCTACGGCCCCTCCAGACAGGAACCACCGACGGCCAATATCAACCTTGTGATCGCATCGCTTCATCGCGTCCTCCCATTGTTCCTGCGAACATTGGAAAGAAGGCGCGCAAGGGTCATGCCGCGGATGCTGTCGACATAAATACCAAGACAATCAATCGACTAGCACGCGCCATCCCTGGCTTGGTCCGGAACTTCGAACAATTTGACGGGACGACGTTCGGAAATCCGAACAGAAGCAAGCGGCGATTGCAGGGACGCCTATGCAGTCACGTGATGTGATCATTCCGGCGGTCGTTCGGAATCTATCCCATAGCGCCGCATTTTTTCCCAAAGCGTCGTTCGCGCGATATCGAGTCGCTTCGCCGCCTCGCCAAGATGGCCGCCGGTTTCCAGGAGAACCCGTTCGATTTGCCGCCTTTCCGCCGCGTCGCGCACCGCCGCCAGCGGGAGGATCGGATCGACCGCGTTAATCGCGGCATTGCGGAGTTCGGGGAAAAGGTCGGCCGGCATCAGCCACGGGCCAGTCGCGAGGTTTACCGCCCGTTCGACGCGATTGCGGAGTTCGCGCACGTTGCCCCGCCATGGGTGCGACAACGCTACTCTTTCGGCCATGGAGCTGACGCCGCGAAGGTCGGTGTCAGCCTGCTCCGCACAGAGCGAGAAATATCGAGTTAGCAACCAGGAAATATCCTCGGGGCGGTCGCGAAGGGGCGGCAAGTCCACGGTGACGGCATTGATCCGGTAAAGCAGATCCTCCCGAAACACGCCGCGGCGCACCTGCTCGTCCAGGTTTTCGCTGGTGGCGCAGACGATGCGGGCCTTCAGCGGAACGGAAGCCTCTCCACCCACACGGTGAAAGGATCTTTCTTCGAGCACCCGCAACATTTTCGATTGCAGCGGCAATGACATTGCCGCAATTTCGTCGAGGAACAGAGTCCCCGAACGCGCGCGTTCCGCATAGCCCAGGTGGCGTTGGTGGGCTCCGGAAAAGGCGCCTCGTTCGTGGCCAAACACTTCGCTTTCGAGAAGATCGGAAGGAATGGCCGCACAGTTCACTGCCATGAACGGTTCTGCCGCGCCAAGCGAGGCGGCGTGCAAGAACCGGGCGCAGACCTCCTTTCCGGTTCCCGTTTCCCCTGTGAAGAGGATAGGTAGCGACCGGGGCGCCAATCTCCGAAGCAGCGCTTCGATTTGCTTCATCGCCGGCGACATGCCAAGCGCGCCCTGCGTGCCCTCGCGCACGCGCACCGACATTACGTCGCGGACCTTCTGGAAAAGGCTGGCAAGCTCAAAAGGCTTGGTCAGGTAGTCGTGAGCGCCGGCGCGAACCAGCGAAACGGCCTGATCGATTTGCCCGTATGCAGTCATGAAAATAAACGGCGGCGCGAGCGAGCGGGCGTTTGTTGCGCGAAAGACTTCCTCGCCGCCCATGTCGGGCAACCGGATGTCGCAAAGCACGAGGTCAGGGCGAAGCTCAATCATCCCGTCGACGGCCTTCTTGCCGGTATGCCACCAGACGGCGCGCCAACCTTCGAGTTGCAGCGCGCGCTGGAGGGATTCGCCCATGATCGGATCGTCATCGACGACCGCGACGCAACCCGTCTCACTCAGCATGGATCGCCTCCACCTGAACGTGGTCCCGCCTGCTTTCCAGTCGCAAGAAATCTTGCTTGAATGGCCATGTCACCCTGATCACGGTCGAGAACCCCTCCTCCTGAGCGACTGTTATCGCTCCCCCTTCGACGGCGACGAGGCGGCGCACGATCCACAGCCCAAGGCCGCCCCCGACGCTGGGCGCTTCTTCCGACCGTCCCACAAGGTACTTCGCAAGGTCTGATGGCAGTCCCGCACCTTGGTCGCCGACTTCGATCACAAGGGCTCGCTCCGTAGAGTAAGCTCGCAAATTGACGGCGCCGCCCTCCGGCGACGCGGCGCAGGCGTTGATCAAGAGATTGAGGGTGACCTGCCTGACGCTTTCGCCACCAACCGGAAGTGAGCCGAGAAGCTCATTGATCCAGGCGAGACGAACGCGCTTTCGCAAGGCCTCCGGTTCGACGAGCAATCGAAGATCGTCGATGTCCACAGCGCGAAGCGAACGTTCCGTTGCCTCTCCCCGGTAGGTCACCAGAGCGGATCGAACGACGTTCCGAATATGGGTCAGTCCACGCTGGAGAAGATTCACCGTCGCCTCCCGCACGCCCTCGTCGTCGCCGTGACGGCGCAACGTGTCGAGGGCGTTGAAGAGGCCGCCCAGCGGATTGTTGACTTCGTGGGCCATGCCCGAAGCCAGCTTGCCGAGCACCGCGAATTTCTCCTGCGTGGCAAGGCGTGAAGCGAACTCTTCGCGGTCGTTCAGCGCGCGCGCCATCGCGTTGAACCGATCGAACAAGAGATCGAACTCACGAGAAATGCCTTGCCGCTTTGTGTCCGGAATGGGGTCTGCGCGCCCTGCGCGAACGCGTTCCATGTAGCCAGTGAGCACGCTGAGCGGCTTGAGCATGCGCGCGAGCGCCAACGATCCGACCAATGCAAACCCAAGCGCAAGTCCCGCATTGACCGTTACCAGTGTCAGCAGCACTTGCTTGCGTACGCGAAGCAACTCGGAAATGTCGATTTCCGCCAGAATACGACCGACGGAATAGCCTCCCTCGCGAAGAGAGCGTGCGAGCCATGCGCGGCCCGAAACACCATCGATCGTAAGCCCGTCCTCGCGCGGAAAGCGCTGATCAACTTCGGGCGGGACAGCGCTCTGCACCCGAAATATCTCTGGATCTGAGGCCGCGAGCACTTTTCCGTTCGGCAGCGTGACGATCGCGAACCGGACTTTGAGGCCGGCGTAATGGCCGCGCGCGCGATCGAGCGCGTCGAAGGCTTCCCACACGTCGCCGTGAATGGCCGAGGGAAGCACAGCCGCGGACAGCCCGTCGAGATAGGCGCTCGTCAGCAGGCGGAGGTTGTTCTCCTGGTCGGACTCTAATCGATTGAGTACAATCTGGGAGATGACGACGGCAACCCCGATCATGAACGCTGCCGCGAGCAAGGGCGCTTTCCAGGCAAGCGGCCAATTGGCGATGGAGCCGCGCAGGCTCATCACGACTGCGCCTTCACCAGCAGCCACTTTTCGAGCGTGCCATGGTAGAGACTCGGGTCCGCTGTGGTGAAGCCGTCGAGTTCCAGAATACCTAGGATTACCTGGCCGATCTTATGGGTGGCCATTTCCAGGAATGCAGCCGAAAGGTCTCTGGCCAGGTTGGTGTCGCTTGCCGACTTCGGGCCGACGATCGGGGGGAAGCCGAGTTGCTCGGAGCGATACACGACCCGCGTCTTGTTGATCAGGTCCGGCTCACGCTCCCGCATGACATCCCACACATATCCATCGATACTGCCGCTTTCCGCCAATCCGGTCGCCACGGCCCGTACGACGTTCCGGTGGCCATAGGTGAAAAAGAACGTGCGGAAGAACTGAGCGGGCGTCACGTGCCGGAGCGCCAAGAGGTAACGGGTGACGAGAAAGCCCGACGTGCTGTCGGGATCCGAAAACGCGTGGATCGTGCCGCGCGTGTCATCGAAGGACTGAGCTTTGCTCCCTTCGCTGACGATGACATATGTCTGATAAAGCGGCTCATGCCGGTAGAGCGGAATGGCGAGAAGCTCGAGCTGGTCTTCGTGCTGCACATAGGGGTCATCGCAGACCCATGCCGCGTCGAGCTGCCCGGAGAGCAGCAACGCCGTAATCTCCTGGTAGGTCCGTCGCTTTATGAGCTGAACGGGCTGCCCGAGCCGCTCGACAAGGTACGATTGCAGCAGCGAAAGCAACTGAACGTCGGAATCGAGAAAAAGCGGATTGAGGCCGATGCTAACGGTATCGGCCGCGCGCGCCCGCTTCGGCCACAAGAGGGCGGCCGCGGCGAAGCCAGTAAGGACGTCCCTTCGCCGGAATCGCGTGTTTATGGGGCCGCGAAACGGCGGCATTTCCGGAGGCATTGCTCCTCCCTCGACGCGCCACGGTTATCGGTCTACGACGAAGTCCGCCGCGCCATTGGGCGCCAGGATTTGTTATATTCGGGGCCTCGGCTCCACGCAACAAATAGGGCTCCACGCAACAGCTTGCGCTATATACGGGAATATATTTCCGATATTGCTATCCGCTCTGCCCGCCCTTTAGTCGAATGTCCTCTGCACAGGATCTTTACGCTAGCTCGCCGGTTCGCTTTGCCTGCTCGAAGAAGATGCCTGTCGCGCAGGTCGAACGTCCAAGTCGCGCTGGCGGTGGCTGAGGCACGGTTCTTTTGAACTGGGGCGCGCGAACGCGTTCCCTTGACCGCCGCCAAGCAGAGCCGTGACGGTGTTGAAGATCATGCCGAACTTTCGAGCGATAAAGGCGGCTGGAGCTGTGGTCGCCTTCGTCGTCGTCGACCAGCCCCGCCGGTCCCTTCAAGCGGCCAGCCACTTGGCGACATCTTCGGTTTTCGGCAATCCGCCAGCGTGAACGACCTTGCCGTCGACAACGATGCCGGGGGTCGAGACGACGCCAAAGCCCTCGATCAGCGCGAAATCCGTGACCTTGTCGACCTTGACGTCGACCCCGAGCTTGGCGGCTTCGGCGCGAACCATCTGTTCCGTCGCCTCGCAGCGTTTGCATCCTGGTCCCAGCACCTTGACGTCTTTCATGAGATTGACCTTTCGTTCAGAAAAAAAGTGCGTTGAACAGATAGCCGACAGCAATGATCCCGATACCGACTATGCCGACGAACACGGCGATCAGCTTAGTCGTCAGCACCTTGCGCAGGATGATCATCTCGGGGACCGAGAGCGCGGTCACGCTCATCATGAAAGCGAGCGCCGTGCCCTTGCAAAGAAGCGCCATGACCACAGGAACAATGCCCGCGGGGTTGGAATAGATGGGTACGCCGATCATCACGACGGCCGGCACCGACCACGACGCCCCCTTGCCCATGATGGAAGCGAGAAGATCGTTCGGTACGAAGCCGTGAACGAATGCGCCGGCGGCGATGCCGACGATGATCCAGATCCAGACCCTGCCGACGATGTCGCGCACCGCCTCGATGCCGGCTTTGATGCGGTCGACGATGGCGATCGATCCCACCGGGAGATCGGCATTGCCCGCGCGCACGTTGCGCACCCAATCTTCCAGCCAGCCTTCAAGATGCAGCCGACCGATGACCCAGCCCGACACGATCGCCAGGGTGAGGCGGAAGCCGAGATAGGTCAGTGCAACCTTCCACCCGACCAGCGCGAAGAGAAGCCCGAGCGCAACCTCGTTGACCATCGGCGCTGCAATCAGGAACGAGAAGGTCACGCCAAGCGGCACGCCCGCCGAGACGAACCCGACAAACAGCGGCACGGCTGAGCAGGAGCAGAATGGCGTAAAGACGCCGAGCCCCGCCGCGGCAATGTTGCCAATCCCCTCGCGCTTCTCCGCCAGCATGGCGCGGGTGCGTTCGGGCGAAAAGAAACTGCGCACCACGCCCATGCCGAAGACGACGAGCGTTAACAGCATCATCACCTTCGGCGTGTCGTAGACGAAGAAGTTCGCCGCTTCCGCGAGGCGGCCGCCCTGTTTGACCGGCAACAACCCCACCGCCCAATCTGAAAATCCGGGCAGTCGCCAGTAGGCGACGAACCACAATGCAATCAGAGCGACCGTGAGGCCGATCCATAAAGCCGTTGGCTCCCGAGACGGAGTCCGAAGCCCGAACGACGCGTTCGTGCTCATGCTGCTTCTTTCTCGTTTTTCTCATTTTGAGGAAGCGCGCGGACGACCGCTTCGATGATCGGGACGATCGCGCCGGGAAGATTCGGATTGCGGCGATATCGCACCCATTGGGCGTCCCGCCGGTCTGTCACGAGGCCGGCGGCTTTAAGGACCCCCATGTGACGCGACATCCGCGACTGACTCGCCCCGAGCGTCGCCATCAACTCGCACACGCAGTGCTCACCCCCGTCCCACAAAATGGCCAGCGCCGCGAGACGGGTCGGTTCGGCGAGCGCCGAAAGGGTAGCGACAAGACTTTGCATAGGACTCGCCTACGCTGATGTCCGCATATGCGCGATAGCGCATATTGTCGCATCGAAGTCTCCCTGCATTTCCGCAGCGGCTGGGTCACTCCCACGTCACAGGGCGCGCCTGTCGAGGAGGCGCCGACGGAACAAGGTGTGCGCCTCGGTCCGGATCGTTAGGGGCCGGAGGTTTGCCATAACGGAGCCTAAGCGACCTTAAAATTCGACCATCGGCTCAAGTTCAAACATCGGTTGTGTTGGTCATAGGCAATGGCTCTCGTAGGCGCCGCTGGTTTCCGTCAGCACTCCGGCCGGATCGGCTCGTCAACGCACGTGGGCAACCTTTTGGCAGATGAGCCCGTTCGAAGTGAAGGAACTCGAATTCGCGCCATCTCGTTCGCCGCCACTCGGGCGCAAATTGCTCCTTATCGAGATAGGTGAGGAGTTTGTCCTCGCTCGATCCGGCCGGGAAGCGCTCGCGAATGCGGCTATCGAGTTCGCGGCTGAATTCCAACTCGTCGCCTGGCAAGGTCCCGACAATCTCCGGTAGACCGCGAAAGCCGGTCATCCTACCGGCCGCAAAAGACGACATCATCAAGACCAACGTTGCCACTGGCCAAATCGCGCCGCGCATCAGGCGAGATCGCTCCCCTGGTTGTTGGCTCATTGGCTCTCGACATGCGAACGGCGCCGACGGCTCCCCGACAAAGTCGGAGGAGTGGTCATCGGCCTTGAGCGGACGACGTTATCGGACGCGCGGTCGGCTTCGCGCCGCTTTCGTACCAGCCCTTCGAGCGGTTGACGATCCAGACCACTGTGAGCATGACGGGTACCTCGATGAGGACCCCGACGACGGTCGCCAGCGCCGCGCCCGAGTTGAAGCCGAACAGGCTGATCGCTGCGGCCACCGCCAATTCGAAGAAGTTGCTGGCCCCGATCAGCGCCGACGGACCGGCGACGCAATGCTGCTCGCCCATGGTTCGGTTGAGTAGATAGGCGAACCCGGCGTTGAAGTAGACCTGGATCAGGATTGGAACCGCCAGCATCAGAATGATCAGCGGCTGCGCAATGATCTGCTCGCCCTGGAAACCGAACAGCAGCACCAGCGTCGCCAGCAAGGCGACCAACGACAGGGGTTGCAGCGTCGCAAGCAGGCGCGAGAGCGCCTCCGCCCCGCCGGTCGCCAGCACTTGCCGACGGACGAGTTGCGCCACGATCACAGGCACGACGATGTAGAGCACCACCGAAAGCACCAGAGTGTTCCACGGAACGGAGATCGCCGACAGGCCGAGCAGCAGGCCGACGATCGGCGCGAAGGCGAACACCATGATGGTGTCGTTCAGCGCGACTTGGGTGAGGGTGAAATGCGGCTCGCCCCGGGTCAGGTTAGACCAGACGAACACCATAGCGGTGCACGGCGCGGCGGCGAGGATGATCAGGCCGGCGATATAGGAGCTGATCTGATCGGCGGGCAGATAGGGCCGGAACAGATAGCCGATGAAGAACGCGCCGAGCGCCGCCATCGAGAAGGGCTTCACGGCCCAATTGATGAACAGGGTCACGCCGATGCCGCGCCAGTGCTGTCGGACTTCGCCGAGCGCGGCGAAATCGATCTTGATCAGCATGGGGACGATCATGAGCCAGATCAGGGCCGCCACCGGCAGGTTGACCTTGGCGATTTCCATGGCGCCGATCGCATGAAATACGCCTGGCGCGAGATGGCCCAGGGCGACGCCCGCGACGATGCACAGCGCGACCCACACGGTGAGAAAGCGTTCGAACAGGGACATTGAGGTTCCTTAAGCCGTTGCGATGCGCCGTCCGTGATCGTCGATCACGCGCTCGCCGTCTTCCTTGATGAATTGGCCGCGTTGCGGCGGCAGCAGATCGAGAACCTCTTCAGAAGGGCGGCAGAGGTGCACGCCCTTTGGCGTCACGACCAACGGTCGGTTCATCAGGATCGGATGGGCGCCGATGGCGTCGAGCAGCGCATCGTCGGAGAGCGACGGATCGCCGAGGCGGAGTTCGTGAAAGGGCGTGCCCTTTTCCCGCAGGATCTGGCGCACAGTCAGCCCTGCGCGTTCCAGCAGTTGCGTCAAGAGCAACCGCGTCGGCGGACATTTGAGATATTCGATGATGTGCGGCTCGACCCCAGAGTTGCGGATCATCGCGAGAACGTTGCGCGACGTTCCACAGGCGAGGTTGTGATAGATGATGACGTCCATTACGCGACCTCCGGCCTTGGCTTCGTCGCGCCTTCAAGCTGGCCGATCTCGCGCAGCTTCGCGTTCAGCGACATCTTATCGAGGCTGCGGATCGGCAAGCTGACGAAGATCGAAATCCGATTTCGGAGATACTTCGTCGCCAGAACGAAAGCCGCTTCCTTCTGAATATCGGTGCCTTCGACGGCTGCGGGGTCTTCGATGCCCCAATGGGCCGTCATCGGCTGGCCTGGCCAGACCGGGCATGCTTCGGCGGCGGCGGTGTCGCAGACAGTGAGCCCGAAATCCATAACCGGAGCATCAGGCGCTGCAAATTCGTCCCAGCTCTTCGACCGCAAGCCGTCGGTCGGGAAGTCGAAGCTTTCAAGCACTCTGAGCGCGAAAGGGTTGACCTCGCCCTTGGGGTGACTTCCGGCTGAGAAGGCACGGAATCGCCCTGCGCCCAGTTTCCTCAGAACGCTCTCGGCGATGATCGATCGCGCGCTGTTTCCTGTGCACAGAAACAAGACATTGAACATACGCTCAGCCATGAGCGGCCTCCTTCGGCGGGCAGCACGGGGTAAGGTCGGCAATCAAGGGAGCGCACAAGTCGGCGCGCCCTCCGCAGCAGTCCTTGACCAGGAACAGCGTGACCTCCCGGAAACGGTCGAGGTCTGCGCGATAGATGATCGAACGGCTCTGTCGTACGCCGATAATCAGCTTCGCGCGGGCGAGAACCGCGAGATGCGCCGACATGGTGTTCTGGGGGACTTCGATGAGGCGCGCCAATTCTCCAGCAGGAACGCCTTGCGGCTCCCGCGCGACTAGCAGTCGGAACGTCTCCAGCCGGGTCGACTGCGCAAGCGCCGCCAGAGCGGCTATGGCTTCTGTTTCATCCATATATCCAGAGTATCGGATTTGCGGATAATTGCAAGGCCGTTTCGGTAGCTAGAAGCACCCCGCATTCGGAACCAACTGACACGCGATAATGCTGCTGCTGCATCCACGCAGTGACTTATGAGCGCACGTCGGGATCGAGAGCGACTCTCCTCGTCCAGTCCGCCAAATAGCAATCGAGAAATTCCGTCATCTAGCGATCAAAGGCACACCTGCCCCGTCTTGACATTCGATAATTCTGCAGTTATAGAAATAACGAAGTGAGGAATCGATGACCGCGGCAGCTTCAGACGGCCAGATCGCCCGCTACGCGGATATGCTCGGTGCACTTGGCGCTGAACCGAGGCTGCGGATCGTTCGCCTCTTGCTGTCGGCGCATCCCGAAGGACTTGTGGTCGGGGAAATCGGGGCAGATCTCGGCATCCCGCCGTCGACCCTCTCGCACCACCTCGACAAGCTGAAAAACGAGGAACTTGTGTCGGTTCGCCGTGAAAGCACGTTCCTTCGCTACACCGCCAACACCGAGGCGCTCCAGGAAATCGTCGGGTTCCTCTTTGCCGAGTGCTGCACCCGCAACAAGGCGATCCGCCCCGAAGACATCACCCGGGCTCAACAATAGGAGAGAGTCATGCCGAACACCCGGAAAACACGTGGGATCCGCAGGTCGACGCGCCGGCGCGTGCAGACGTCGTCGTGGTCGCGGGCGACGTCTCTTCCCCGTTGGCCGGAGCGATCGACTGGCTTGCCGACCGGGCGCCAGGCGCCCGCGTCGTCTACGTGCCGGGTAACCATTGCTTCTGGGGCATGTCCAAGGATGACAGGTACAGCTACCAGGACGTCGTCCTGGCCGGTAGGGAGCGCGCCGCGGCCAGGGGAATCGATCTGCTCGTCGAGGGGGAGACCGTGGAGATCGACGGCGTCCGTTTTTGCGGCGGCACGCTCTGGACTGACATGGTTGTCCGCCCGCCATGGCTGCCGATGTCCGGCGCGATGTCGGAGGCGAACAAGCGGATGAACGACTACAGACGAGTCCGGTTCGGCGGAAACCGGTCGAAGGATCACCTGGACCCTCGCGACACCGTCTATCTGCATAGGCAGACACGGGCCCGTATCGAGGCCATCCTGAAGGCGCCGTTCGACGGGCCGACCGTCGTCGTTACCCATCACGCGCCCCACCCAGCATGCCTGCCGGAGCCGGACTTCGACCTTTCATGGTGCTACGCCAGCCAATTGGGGCCGCTGATCGAGCGCACGAATCCGTCCCTGTGGCTGCACGGCCATCTCCATGGCCAAGTCGACGTCCAGATAGGTAAGACCCGCATCGTCGCCAACGCGCGCGGACATGTCGACGAGCCGTCCTGCGCCCTGTTCGACCCGTCCCTCGTAATCGAGGTCGAGGAATTAACGCCCGCGCCCGGATTCGCTTGAATGTGACAGGGGCAACTCGTGCGTGACGCCCCAAAGTCGCCCCAGATATCTTCGGGCCTGCTTGGTTGATATTTAAGTCTTTCAAATCATTTAGGAATTTGGTGAGCGCGGTGGGAATCGAACCCACGACCCTCTGATTAAAAGTCAGATGCTCTACCTATTGAGCTACGCGCTCGCGCCAAACGCTCATGCGCTTCGTGCCTACAGGTTCGGGGCGCCGGGGTCAATTGTAATCCCGCTCAAAACAAGGGCAATCGACTGAAATAGTTCGTGACATTCGTTTGGATGTCTGAATCTGTAGCAATCCTCTGATTCGCCTGGAGGATTGGTCGATGACGGAAGGGGACGCGGTTGTTGGGGCGGTCACGGAGACGACTGTCTTCCTCTCGTATTTCAAGGACTTGCCAGACTACCGGCAGAAGGGGAAGGTCGCCTATCCGCTCGAGGAGGTGCTTCTGCTGATGCTGGCGGCGGCGCTTGCGGGGGCGGAGACGGTGGCCGACATGGCGCGCTTCGGCCGGGCCAAGCTCAAGTTTCTTCAGCGATTTCGAACTCTTCGACAACGGCACGCCCTCGCACGACCAGTTGGGCATCATCCTCGCCCGGCTCGATCCGATCGCGTTCCAGCGCTGTTTTGTGGCGTGGGCGGCGGCGCTGACGAAGACGTCGGCGGACGTGATCGCCATCGACGGCAAGACGGTGCGGCGCTCCTACCAGAAGAAGGGGGCCGAAGAGCCGATCCATGTCGTCTCGGCCTTCGCCGCGCGCCAGCGCATGGTGCTCGGGCAGACCAAGGTCGGCGACAAGTCCAACGAGATCGTCGCCATTCCTGCGCTGCTCGCGCTTTTGGACATCGAAGGCGCGGTGGTGACCATCGACGCCATGGGCTGCCAGCGCGGCATCGCGCAGACAATCATCGACAAGAAGGCCGATTACATTCTTGCGTTGAAGGGCAACCAGGGCACGCTGCGCGACGATGTCGAACTGTTCGCCCGCGAGCAGAAGGCGGTCGCGTTCAAGAATGCGAAAGTCAGCCAGGACAGGACCGTCGACGGCGATCACGGCCGCATCGAGACCCGGACGGTCACGGTTTTCCAGGACATCGGCTGGCTGCAGGACAACCACCAGTGGCCGGGCCTGAAATCGGTCGTCATGGTCGAGAGCGAACGGGAGACCAATGGCAAGAGCGAAACCGAGACGCGTTTCTACATCACTTCCCTCGCCCTGCTCGCCGTCGCCATCGGACCGATGATCCGCAGCCACTGGATGGTGGAAAACGGCCTCCACTGGGTGCTCGACATGATCTTCCGCGACGACGAGTGCCGCGTGCGGACCGACAACGCCCCCTTCAACCTCGCCATCGTCAAGCACATCGCCCTCAACGTGCTCCGAACCGGCAAAAGCAAGGATTCACTGCGCATGCGCCGAAAAGTCGCCGCATGGGACGATAACGCCCTCGCAGCCTACATCGCCGCATGATCCGTTCAGTCGATTCCCCTGCGCTCAGAACTGGCTCAGAACGAGGTGGGCGGCGAGCGCCCGCGCCGTTCAACTGCGGGCGCTCAGACCGGCAGCCCGCACTGCCCTGAGCTTGGCGAAATCGTCGCCGGCGTGGTGGGAGGAACGGGTCAGCGGGGACGAGGAGACGAGCAGAAAACCCTTCACCCGTCCGATCGTCGCGTATTCGGCGAATTCCTCGGGCGTCACGAAGCGCATCACCGGATGGTGCTTTGGCGTCGGTTGGAGATACTGGCCGATTGTCAGGAAATCGACCTCGGCCGAGCGCATGTCGTCCATCATCTGCAGGATTTCGTTGCGCTCTTCGCCCAGCCCCACCATCACGCCCGACTTGGTGAAAATGGTCGGATCGAGTTCCTTGGCGCGCTGCAAGAGCCGCAGCGAATGGAAATAGCGAGCGCCTGGCCGGACGCCGAGGTACTTCGACGGCACGGTTTCGAGATTATGATTGAACACGTCCGGTCGCGCCTCGATCACGACCTCGAGCGCGCCGCCCTTTCGCAAAAAGTCGGGCGTCAGCACCTCGATCGTCGTCCCGGGCGCGGCCGCGCGGATCGCACGAATGGTCGTGGCGAAATGCCCGGCGCCGCCATCGGCAAGGTCGTCGCGGTCGACGGACGTGACCACGACATGGGTCAGGCCGAGCGTGGCGACCGCGTCGGCGACGCGCTCGGGTTCGCCCGCGTCGAGCGGCCCAGGCAGGCCGGTCGCAACATTGCAAAAGGCGCAGGCCCGGGTGCAGGTCTCCCCCATGATCATGAAGGTCGCGTGGCGCTTCTCCCAGCATTCGCCTATATTTGGGCAGCGCGCCTCTTCGCAGACGGTTACGAGCTTGTGCTCGCGCACGAGCGTCATCGTCTCTGCGAAGAGCGGCGAGCCGGGCGCCTTGACGCGAATCCAGGCGGGCTTGCGCGCGACCGGGTTGTCCGGTCGATGCGCCTTCTCGGGATGGCGGGGACGCGCGGGCCTGAGTTCGTCCGCAACCGTGTCGATGAGACGGGTCATGCGGCTTTGTCTAGGACTGGCGCCGGCCCCGGTCAAACCGCGCCAGCCTCCGCCTTCATCGCCGTCGTGAATGTCGTCCTAGGCTCGGCGGCGGCTGATGCGGATCAAACCCGGCTGCACGACTTGCCGTAAAAACGCAGTAGGAGGACTTTGCGTCGATGTCCGGTCAAACGCGCCGCTTCGTTGTCGGCCACCCCGCAATCGTGCTCGGCCTCCTCGCGCTCGGCCTGCATCTTTGGGTCAACGGGTCGTACGGCTATTTCCGCGACGAGCTCTATTTCATTGTTTGCGGGCGCCATCCTGCTTGGGGCTATACAGACCAGCCGCCGCTGACGCCGTGGATCGCGGCGTTATCGCAAAGTGCGTTCGGCTCGTTGCGCGGTCTTCGGCTCATTCCCGCGCTGTCGTCGGCCGGGCTGGTCGCCCTCACGGCGATGGCCGCAGCTCTGCTCGGCGGGGGCCTTTACGCCCGCTGGCTGGCCGGCCTCGCCGCCCTCTTTGCCGGCGTGCTGCAACTCGTCGGGTCCCTGTTGACCACCGACTCGCTGCAGCCGCTCGCCTGGCTCTCGATCGCGTTCTGCGTCGTCAAGGCCGAGCGGGACGATGAGCGTCGTTGGTGGTTCGCCGCGGGCGCGATCGCAGGCGTCGCCTTCCTCGCCAAATACACGGTCGCGCTCTATCTCGTTTCGCTCGCCCTCGGCCTCCTGCTCACGCCGCAGCGCCAATTGCTCGGTCGATTTGAACCCTGGGCGGCGGCGGCGCTCGCGGCGGCCGTCGCCGCGCCGAACCTTGTCTGGCAAGCGGAGAACGGCTGGCCGTTCGTCGCGCACACCGCCGTTCTGGCTGCGGAAAAGAACATTCCGCTGTCCCCGACGGCGTTCCTGGCCCAGGAGATCCTGGTCGTCGGACCGGCCACGGCGCCGGTTTGGATCGCCGGGCTCGCCGCGTTCGCGTTCTGGCGGGGGTTCGCCGGCTATCGCTGGGTCGCAATCAGTTGGGTGGTGTTGGTCGTCGCGGCGCTGGTCGGGCACGGGAGGCCCTATTACATCGCTCCGGCCTACCCGCTTCTCATGGCCGGGGGCGCCGTGGCGCTGGAAGCCTGGTTGCCGCGGCTGGCTAAGCCGGTCCTCGCGTTCGCCGTGCTCGGGGTCGGAGCGCTCACGACGCCGATCTTCCTGCCGGTCTTGCCGATCGAAACCTTCATCGCCTACCAGCGCGCCCTGGGCTTCAGGCCGAGCACGGGGGAAAGGCTGGCACTTGGCGAACTGCCGCAATATTATGCAGACCAGTTTGGCTGGCCCGAGATCGCCAGGGCGCTCGGCGAGGCCTATCAGGCGCTATCGCCCGAAGACCGCAGCCATGCCGCGGTCTTCGCCTGGAACTACGGCGAAGCGGCGGCGGCCGACGTGTTTGGGGCGCCGTGGTCCCTGCCGCCCGCCATCAGCGGCCACGAAAGCTACTCTCTTTGGGGGCCGCGCGGCGCCGACGGTCGCGTCGTGTTGATCTATGGGGGCCCGCGTGAACGCCTCCTGCCGCTCTGCCGCTCGGTCGAGGCGGTCGGCCATGTCGACAATCCGCTCGGCATGCCCGAAGAATCCGGGCAGGCCGTCTGGCTCTGCCGGGACGTTCGGGAACCGATCGAGACGCTGTGGCCGAAGCTGCGCCACTTCGGCTGATCCAAACGCGTCCCGCGGCGTATGAGTTCGCGGCAACGGGAGAGTCCATGACCGCCGCATCAAGCAAGACCGTCGTGATCACCGGCGCCTCCACTGGCATCGGCTTCGGCTGCGTCAAGGTCCTGTCCGAGAGCGGCTGGCATGTGTTTCCGGGCGTCCGGAAGGAGCAGGACGCCGAGCGCCTCGCACAGACGTTTGGCGACCGGGTGACGCCGCTCCTGTTCGATGTGACGGACGCACGGGCGGTCGGCCGCGCGGCGCGGACCGTCGGCGAGGCGCTCGGCGGCAAAACACTCGCGGGGCTCGTCAACAACGCCGGGATCGCCGTGCCTGGCCCCCTCCTCCACCTCGAGGTCGCCGACTTCGAACGGCAGATCGCCGTCAACCTGACCGGGCAGCTCGATCGTGACCCAGGCCTTCGCGCCCCTCCTCGGCGCCGACCGTTCCCGGTCCGGGCCGCCCGGCCGGATCGTCATGATGTCGTCGGTCGGCGGGCTCAACGCTGCGCCCTTTCTCGGCGCCTACAGCGCGTCCAAGTTCGCGATCGAAGGGCTGTCCAAGTCGCTCCGCCGCGAGCTCATGCTCTATGGAATCGACGTCGCGATCATCAACCCCGGCGCCATCGCGACGCCGATCTGGGGAAAGTCGGGAGACGCCGACACGGACTTCGCCGACACACCCTACGCGTCCGCCGTCGCCAAGGTGAAGGCCTACATGCTGGCGTTGGGCGAAAAGGGCCTGCCGCCGGAGCGGATCGGCGAAGCCGTGAAGGCCGCGCTGACGGCGAGGCGGCCAAGGGCTCGCACCATCGTGACGCCCTCGCCGGTTCAGGACTTCCTGGCGCGAAATCTGCCAAGGCGCTGGGTGGACACGCTGATCGCCGGCCGGCTGGGCCTGCGGCCGTCGAAGGGCGGCTGATCCCGTGGGTGGATCGCCGGCCCCTCCAAGCCTGCGACGCCGCGCCTTTTCTGCTATAGGTCCCCGCCACTGAAGAAGCGTCGCCCCCGCGGCGCGAAACCGGGAGCGACCATGACGACGAGCGTGCATCAGTTCCTGTGCCTGACCGACAATTATGGCGTGCTGGTGCACGATTCAAAGACCGGCGCGACTGCGTCGATCGATGCGCCCGAGGCCGGCCCGATCCTCGCCGCGCTCGACGAGAAGGGATGGACGCTGACCGACCTCCTCATCACCCACCATCACGACGACCACATCCAGGGGGCGCCGGCGCTCAAGGCCCGTTTCCCCGAACTCAGGATGGTCGGCCCGGCGAAGGACGCTGCCCGCATTCCCGGCCTCGACACGCAGGTCAGGGAAGGCGATTACGTCGCGGTCGGATCGCTCGAGGCCCGGGTCATCGAGACGCCTGGCCACACCTCGGGACACATCGCCTATTATTTCAGCGAAGACGACCTCGCGTTCGTCGGCGACACGTTGTTCTCGCTCGGCTGCGGCCGCGCGTTCGAGGCGCCCTACGCGGTGCTGTGGGGCTCGCTGATGAAGCTCGCGGCGCTGCCCGGCGAGACGCAGGTCTATTGCGGCCATGAATACACCGAGGCGAACGCCCGCTTCGCCCTGACGATCGAGCGCGACAATCCGATCCTCAAGGATCGGGCCGAGCACGTGGCGAGCCTGCGCGCCGAAAAGCGCCCCACCCTGCCGACGACCATCGGCCTCGAACTCGCCTCGAACCCGTTCCTGCGGGCCGAGGAGCCGACCGTGAAAGCCGCGGTCGGCCTGCCGGACGCCGACCCGGCCGCCGTGTTCGCCGAGCTCCGGTCCCGCAAGGACGTGTTCAAGGGGTGAGGCCAGGGAGGGCTCGCTCTTCGCGCCAGACGCCGCGGATGTCCTTTGCGGCCGCGAGTCCTTAGCGCGAAAGCGCGCGCTTCGACGTCGATCCCGGGAACCTCATCCCGATCCCCGGGTCAAGCTCGGCGCGGGGCTTGCCATTTCCGAGTCGGTTTTGAGTGTTTTCAAGGACATGCGGCGCCATTTGCGAGTTTGCCAGCGCGTCCGGCCTACGGCCAACACCCCCGCCACCGTCGTCATTGCCCATCGCCAGTCGGGCGTCCGACCGAACGCCCTAGGACGCGGCGGGTGACGGGCCGCGCCGGCCGGGTCATCGACCCGGCCCTACAATGGGGCTCCCTCCGACGCGAGTCATTTGGATTTCCTCAGGTCTCCGCGGGCTTGCATCAGGGCTCCGCGAATCCCGGCTTTTGCCCGGTTGGAATTGTTTGGAATTCCTTGGATTCTCTCGTCCGAAATGAGCCTTTTCAATAGGTTACACGCGACCCCGGGCCATTTTTATTTTTCAGGGGGCCCTTCCCCCCGAAAAGGCGTCGCAAAGACCGGCCGTTGCCGATTCGAAGGTCGGCCACACTGAACCTGCTCGCCAGGCGGAAGAGGCTGGGCAAGTCGAGGATCACGGCGGTCGACATCGCAAGGGTCCGATCGGGCATTTCGACCAAACTAACACTGTATTCCCTTTTTGGCAAGACATTGTCAACTCGGCGCGCTTTTTTGCAAAATCTCGGCGGGCGCGGTCGCGCTGGACGCAGTCCCCAACTCCCTCGCCGCGCTCCAGCAAGGGGCGCACGGCGTGGGCCGCGCGGCCCTTTTGGCCGGCGCTGATGTTCAGAACGCCGGGCGACCCGGGCGGGACGAGGCTTTGAGGCGGAGGCGGCATCGCCGGCAAGTCCGAGCGGCAAGACATGCCGAGGTGTAAGAATGACCCAGACCATGGCTCTTATAGCGTTAGCTGTTGGTCACCGGACAACTCAGAAGGCCTCACCACCGTCATGGCCGCCCCCGGATCACAGTCCGGGCTTGACCCGGCCATCCCCGTTGCGCCGGCGCCATTCACGATACGATTTCGGATTATGCAATATTATCAGTAGTTTATCTGGAAGAGGCGGTGTTCGCGTGGGTGGCCGGGTCAAGCCCGGACTGTGATCCGGGGGCGGCCATGACGCGGTGTTTGCGACCACTCCAATTCCTCGATCCATCGCAAACGCTATAAGAGCCGCGACCATTATCCGGTTTTTCCGCAAGACATTGTCAGCAGTTCGTTCCAAGGGAGCTTCCGGACGCTCGCCCGCGATCCCCACGGCGGCGGAAATGCAACCGCTAGCGGTTGTCAAAATCTCACGTTGGGTTCCCGCGCCGAGTCATCGGAGCGACGTGACGGGGCTGTTGCAGATCGCGACCACGAACGGCGGAAATGGGCAGGTCAGCAGGCTTTGCCTCTAGGCGCGCTCTCCGCCCCTTGCGGACGTTGCCGGTGGTGCAGAAATCAGGCAGACCGTGCGAAAACTTGGAGGCACGTCACGTGGCGGCAGATTCGGACGGGGGAGCAGCAGCTAGCACCATCTCGATGGGTTAGACGCTCGCTGCCGTAGGAGCTAGACCGGAGCGATCGATGAGTGATCAATATTATAGTGCAATTCAAGAGCAGTGGTCCAACATCCGGGGATTGTACATGGTCTACGGTAGTAAAAGGCCAATTATGTTATATGATATCCACGAGAAGAAAATCTACGCTTATCCATACGAGGAATTTAAAGCAGAATTGAGCGAGAAATCCCAATTGTCTCTGGAAATTGACTACAAGTCGACATCTGTTCGTGGCGGCATGATAGTGTTTGTCAGAGACAACATAGAACGGAAACTGGTCTCGTATGTGATGAACATAGATGCAGCGACCATTCAATAATGACCGCACGTCACCGGCAACCCGCTTGAGAAAATCGGTAATACCGGCCAGATTGGCCGTCATCGGCTGCGGGTAAGGCGGAATGGACGAGGCGACAGGGGACAGGTTCGTGGGCGGTAGACGGGTAGGCGACATCGTTGAGGGGTTGGGCGGATTGGGTGCCGGGTCGCCAGGTATTCCGCTCTCTCACCTGATCGACATTCGCCATGAGCTGACCGCCCTGATCAAGTCCGAGCTCTATGGCGGGGGCAACATGATGGAGGGGGCGCCGCCCTGATAGCGAGACGGGAGTTGGACGAGTTCTTCTTCGGCGCCGAGCAGACCCAGCTGAACTCGGGGCAATGTGACCGACCTCGACGTCTTAAAGAGTGCGATCACTCTGGAGAAGCTTGCCGAGCAAGTCACGCTTCTGGAGCAGGCCCGTGACGCTGGTGGCGGCTCCCGAAAAGGCATCAAGGCGGAGATGCTGAAGCTGACTGACGATCCCGATCGCTTCCACCGATTCAACGACGAGGACAAGGCTGCGATTTGCGAGATCGCGCGCGGGGTGTCGTTCTTCGGATATGACGGGGGCGCCAAGCGGAGAATGAGAGCCCGTTCGTGCGCAGTCTTGCCGTTCAGACGGTCGCCAAACGTTCGGGTTTGGCCGCAACCCCCTCGCCGCAGTCGACCGTAAGCCCCTGCCCCATGACGGGTCGCGCCGCATCGGAGAGGACCCGTGTCGGCGACGTCAGCGATGCGGCCGGCGGCGATGGAGCCGGGCATCTTCGCCTCGTCGAGTCGGAGCCGCGGCCCGGCGCCGGGCGGCTGCCTGCGGCGCCGCTGACGTTGACGATCGTCCGGCCCGCGCGCCGGGTCCGGCTCAGGACGCCGGCTTCGGAGCGGCCGTCGGCGACGCGGGCGCCGGCGGGGCGAGCGGCGCGACCTCGACCGCGGTCGCGGCCGGCGAGCCGGGCGCGGCGATCACCGGGGCGGGCGCGGGGTTCGGGTCCTGGTAGCGGCTGGCGTCGATCGACGAGACGGCCGCGGCGTCCTCGGCGCGCGGCGCGCTGATCTGCGAGCCGATTTCGCCGATCACCTCGGGCGAATTGGCGAACACCGTATGGTTGATGAACCGGTCGGCGCCGGAATAGGCGCTGATGTCGACCGCCTTGGCCCCGAGCGCCGCGATTTCAGCGCGATCCTCCGGCTTCGAGGCGTCGATCGCGCCGACCCGCTGGCGGGAGCTCGCGATGAAGCTCGAGAGCGACAAGGCCCGATCGTTCGGGGTGGCAAACACGGTCACGTTGGCGGGCCGGATGCGCGCCATCTGAGAGCCGAACACCGTCATGTCGATGTCGGGCGACGCCAGGATCACGTCGCCAAGGTGGCCGGAGAGGGTCCTGTCGCCAGCGATGGCGGAGGCGCGCAGCGCCTCCATGCTGAGCCAGCCGCCCATCGAATGGGCGAGGACATGGACCTTGCCGACGCCGGGCGTCTGGCCGAGATCGTGCAGCAGCCCCTGGAGCGCGTCGCGCGAGGCGGTCGCGCTGTCCTTGTCGGAGACATAGCCGAACAGGTCGCTCTTCGACGGCCAGGTGAACAGCACCATCACCCCGCCGAAATGCGCATCCGCCGCGATCTGGGTGGCGCGCAAGCGCGCCTCGTCGAAGCTGGTGTTGAAGCCGTGCACGAACACGAGCACGTCGCGGTTGACGCCGATCCGCCCGGAAATATGCGAAGCGAGCTCGGCGTGGAACTCGTCGTCGTCGAGCTCGCGCTCGCCGGCGAGGGCGATGTCGTTGCGTCCGTTCGGCCGGCCCCAGAGCGGCTCCTCGATCGAGCCGGCGTGGTGGCCTGGCGGCACCGTCATGGTGGCGAGGGCGTAATGCGGCTCGGCCGCCTGCTCGCGCTGGGCTTCGCCGGTTTCGCCCTTGCGGGTCGAGGCGATGAACACCTGCACCGGTTGCGGCCTCTCCGGCGCGGAGGCCGCGGCGAAAGGCGACAGGCCGCCGCCGTAGTCGCCGACGCTGTCGAGGTCGGGGCCGATGCAGGCGGAGAGCGCAAGCGCAAGCATCAGCATTGGCGCGAGCCGCAGCGCAAGCCTCAGCGAGGACCTGGCGCCGGGCGCGGGGGCGTCCATCAAAACGATCGGTAACCTTTTGTTAAGTCGTATAAAATGCGCGCCTTACCAGCCGCGCGCACGGATCGTCGCGCCTCTTGCGACGCCGGTGTGGCGACAATGAGACGGGGCGCCGGCTTTCGCTGATCGAACGCGGTCCCTCCCTGCGACTGATCGACCGACGCCGATCAACGCCGACCAACGCCCATCGATTGACTTCCCCACGCCCGCGCGTCATAAGCCCGCTTCCCGGCGGCGCGTAAAGCGCCGCGACTTTTTTGCCCGGCTCGCTGCGCCGGTTCTGGCGCGACGAGGTCCGGGCGCGCGTGTTGATGCGCAAGGCCAATTTGGAGACACGATCGTGAAGCGGACCTATCAACCGAGCAAGCTCGTTCGCAAGCGACGGCACGGCTTCCGCGCCCGCTCGGCGACCGTCGGCGGCCGCAAGGTGCTGAACGCCCGGCGCGCGCGCGGCCGCAAGAAGCTGTCAGCCTGACCGGTTGCCTGCGGCCGGATCTGGCCGCGCTAAGCGATCTCCCCTTCCTGCCTCGAGCGGCGCCGCGGATGGAGCCGAAGTCCCTGGAACCGGACCGCCCGGCCCCTGCCGGGCAGCGCCTCGAGCGTCTGAAACGGCGCGCCGAGTTTCAACGCGTGAGCCGCGGCCGGCGGCGGTCTTTCGAGGCCTTCACGCTGCAGGCTGCGCCCCGCGCGGTCGAGGACCCCGCCCGCGCCGCGGCCCGGGTCGGCTTCACCGTAACCAAGAAGGTCGGCGCCGCGGTGGTGCGCAACCGTATCCGCCGGCGGCTCAAAGCGGCGCTCGCCGCGGCCGCGCCCCTTGAGACGCAGGGCGATTGCGACTACGTGCTGATGGCCCGGCGCGAGGCGCTTCAGCGCCCGTTCGCCGTGCTCGTCGACGACATGCGCCAGGCTTTCCGCGCCGTCGGGCGCAACGAGAAGGAGGGCCGCCGCCCCACCTCCTCGAACCAACCCACAGGCAAGAACAGGCGACCATGAAATCCGAGGACACGAGAAACCTCTTTCTCGCCATCGCCTTGTCCGTGCTGGTGATGGCCGCCTGGCAATATTTCTACGCCGGCCCGCTCTACCAGAGGCAGCATCAGGCGCAGTTGCAGGCCCAAACGGAGGCCGCCCAGCAGGCTCATGAGGCGACGCCCGGCACGGGCGCCGTGACAAAAGAGGCCGGCGTCTCCCCGGCGCCGCTCCCGGCGCCGCCGTCGCCGCCGGCGCCTCGGCGACCGCGTCGATCCCGGAAGCGCTCGCCCAGGACGCGCGCGTCGCGATCGACACCCCGAGCATCGCGGGTTCGATCGACCTCAAAGGCGGCAAGCTCGACGACCTCGTGCTCAAGGGCTACCACGAGACCATCAGCAAAGAGAGTCCGCTGATCCGCCTGTTCTCGCCGAGCGGCGCCCCCGACGCCTATTGGGCCGACACCGGGCTCGTGGGCTCCGGCGGCGTCAAGACGCCTACTTTCGACACGGAGTGGACCGCCGACACCAAGACGCTCACGCCCGACCATCCCGTGACGCTCTCGTGGGACAACGGCGCCGGCCTCCTGTTCAAGCGGAAGATTTCGGTCGACGACAAATACATGTTTACGATCGTCGACTCGGTTACGAATACGAGCGGCGCGGCAACGACGCTCCGACCCTACGGCATGGTCGTACGCCACGGCATGCCCAAGGTCGCCGGCTATTCGGTCCTCCACGAGGGATTTGAAGGCGTGGTCGGCGATCATGAGCAGGCGCCGACCTACGCTTCCATCGACAAGGCTACCGGCAAGGCCGAGACGCACCAAGGCGACGGCGGCTGGCTTGGCTTTACCGACAAGTACTGGGCCTCGGCCGTTATTCCTCAGCAGACTTCACCGATCGACGCCCGCTACTCCGCCAGCGGCGCCGTGCAACCGGTCGACTATCAGGCCGATTTCCTCGGCCCGGAAAAGACGGTCGCCCCGGGAGAATCCTACGAAAGCACGACCCGCGTCTTCGCCGGGGCAAAAGAGGTCAGTACGATTTACGACTACCAGTCCAAGTACGGAATCCATAAATTCAATCTGATGATCGACTGGGGATGGTTCTACTTCATTACTCAACCAATGTACTGGCTGATTGACACAATCTACAAATTCGTCGGCAACTTCGGCATCGCGATCCTGATCGTCACCGTGCTTGTCAAGCTCGCCTTCTTCCCGCTCGCCAACCGCTCCTATTCGTCGATGGCGAAAATGAAGAAGATTCAGCCGCAGATCGCTGCGCTGAAGGAGTTGTATCCGGACGACAAGGTGAAGCAGCAGCAGGCGCAGATGGAGCTATTCAAGAAGGAGGGCGTCAATCCGGTCGCCGGCTGCCTGCCGATGGTGATCCAGATCCCGGTATTCTTCGCCCTCTACAAGGTGATCTTCATCACCATCGAGATGCGCCATGCGCCGTTCTTCGGTTGGATCAAGGACCTTTCCGCGCCAGATCCGACCAACGTCTTCACCCTGTTCGGCCTCGTTCCGTGGGACCCGACCGCGCTGCCGGTGTTCGGTCATTTCCTTGCGCTCGGCGTCTGGCCGCTGATCATGGGCGTGTCGATGTTCTTCCAGATGAAGATGAACCCGGAGCCCGCTGATCCGGTTCAGAAATCGATGTTCGCCTGGATGCCGGTGATCTTCACCTTCATGCTCGGCACCTTCCCTGCGGGCCTGGTGATTTACTGGACGTGGAACAACACGCTGACGATCCTCCAGCAGTCTCTGATCATGAAGAAGGCCGGCGTGAAGATCGAGCTGTTCGACAACCTGTTCAAGATGTTCGGCCGCAAGAGCGGGTCGGCGGTCCCCGCCCCGAAGGCGCCTCCCGCCAAGACGTCGACGTGAGCGGCGCTTTTCTCACCGCCGGGATCCCGAAGGATCACCAAGAGCGCGTTCGCGCGTCTTCGCGTTCTTTGTGGTGACCCGTTTGCGCGCCGGGTCCGCGACGCCCGAAATCGACTGGATCGAGGCCGGGCGAAAGCTGTTCGCCGGCCGGTGCGATTTCTTTTATGCCGCCGCGCGTCCCGAGGGTTTGCCGCCGGTCGGCGCGCCGGAGGTCGCCTTCGCCGGCCGATCCAACGTGGGCAAATCATCGCTGATCAATGCGCTGACAGGCCGCGGCGGTCTTGCCCGCACCTCCCACACGCCGGGCCGCACCCAGGAGTTGATTTTCTTCGACCTCGCCGGCAAGGCGACGCTGGTCGACATGCCCGGCTACGGCTACGCCGCCGTGTCGAAGGAGAAGTCCTCCTCCTGGGGCAAACTGGTTCGCGACTACCTGCGCGGGCGCCCTTCGCTCCTGCGCGTCTTCGTGCTCGTCGACGGCCGCCACGGACTGAAGGACAGCGACCGCGAGACGATGAAGCTCCTGGACGCTTCAGCCGTCTCCTATGCCGTGGTCCTGACCAAACGCGACGAAGTGAAGCAGGCGGATCAGCCGGTTCGCCTGGAGGAGACGCTCGAAGCGCTCCGCAAGCACGCGGCGGCTTATCCGGAGGTGATTTTCAGCTCCGCGCATACCGGCGAAAGCGTTCCGGATCTTCGCGCCCACATTGCGAGGCTGCTCGCGGAGCGTGCAGGCCGTCCGGTCCCTTCCGCCGGCTGACGGCGCCGATCGGTTTCAACCGGCCGCACGACACATAGGCGAGCCTTGTCGATGGGCGCCGGTTCGATCCGCCCCACTTTTGCTCGTTTTCTAGGCAACTATCCAACGCTGCGGCGCGGCGGGGCCGCTCAATGCCCAAACAGTTTGTTTGCAGCTTGCGACGCAGTCACGGCGCCGAACTTGCGTCGTGGCTTCCATCGCAGCGGTTTCGGGCGCGGCCCCAGGCGGTGCGGCGGACGGGCGGGGCGCAGGGCCGGGCTTTGTCGACGGCTGGCGCGTCAGCGCCATGCGGTTCGTTCGGACACGAGGCGTGTTCGGCGGATGTGCTCGAGGCTGGCGTCGGCAGGGCCGGAACGATGGCAAATGAAAATGCTTTCCCTTCGGCGGGGAGGTCCGGTCGAAAAAGCGGGCGGCGCGCACAATATGTTGGTGGACGGGTCGCCGTCATGGTCTCCCGCCCGTTTGTGTCAATACGAAACACGCGTAAACTGAACCTTAACCTTTCCGAATCACGCTTCTGAATTCGCGTGAACGGAGCCGGGGCCAATTGGAGATACGCCATGAGCCTGAACGCCGGTTTTGCTCTTGCTGGGTCCCAAGCCAAGCAGGCTGCCTCGGGCGCCCAGAACGGGCAGGACATCCGCGATCTGTTCTCCTCGGCTTACGCACGCGAACGGCGCGAGGCCATGAGCCTCAACGATTACCTTGAAGGCTGCCGCGACAATCCGGGCATGACGGCTTCGGCCGCCGAACGCATGATCACCGCGATCGGCGAGCCCGTCGTGCTCGACACCTCGAAGGATTCCCGGCTCGGCCGCATTTTCCTCAATCGCACGATCAAGCTCTATCCGTCGATGGCCGGGTTTTTCGGCATGGAGGACACGATCCAGCGCGTGGTCAGCTATTTCCAGCACGCCGCGCAGGGACTCGAGGAGCGCAAGCAGATTTTGTATCTGTTGGGCCCAGTTGGCGGCGGCAAGTCGTCGCTGGCCGAGCGTCTCAAGGCGCTCATGGAAACCCAGCCGATTTACGTGCTCGCGGTCGGGGACGAACTGAGCCCGGTGTTCGAATCGCCGCTCGGCCTCTTCCGTCCGGAGGCGATGGCCGAGGCGCTGGAAAGCCGTTACGGGATTCCGCTGCGCCGGCTCACCGGCATCTGCTCGCCCTGGGCGGCCAAGCGCCTCGACTCCTTCGATGGCGATATCTCGCGCTTCTCCGTGGTGAAGCTCTATCCCTCGAAGCTGCGCCAGATCGGCGTCGCCAAGACCGAACCGGGCGACGAGAACAACCAGGACATTTCCACCCTCGTCGGCAAGGTCGACATCCGCAAGCTGGAACATTTCTCGCAGCACGATCCGGACGCCTACAGCTACTCGGGCGGCTTGAACCGCACGACGCAGGGCCTGCTCGAGTTCGTCGAAATGTTCAAGGCGCCGATCAAGGTTCTGCATCCGCTCCTGACGGCGACGCAGGAAGGCAACTACGCCGGCACGGAAAATCTCGGCGCCCTGCCCTTCCAGGGGATCGTGCTTGCCCACTCGAACGAGTCCGAGTGGGAGCAGTTCAGGAACAACAAGAACAACGAAGCTTTTCTCGACCGCATTTGCGTCGTCAAGGTCCCGTATTGCCTGCGGGTGACCGAGGAGGCGATGATCTACGCAAAACTGCTTGAGACCAGCGAACTCGCCAACTCCTCCTGCGCTCCCGAAGTGCTCGAGTTCCTCGCGCGTTTCTGCATCTTGACCCGCCTCAAGGAGCACGAGAATTCGCCGCTTTACTCGAAGCTGCGTGTCTACAACGGCGAAAGCCTAAAGGACACCGATCCCAAGGCGAAGTCGGTGCAGGAATATCATGACGCCGCGGGCGTCGCCGAAGGCATGAGCGGCGTCTCGACCCGCTTCGCCTTCAAGGTTCTGTCCGAGACGTTCAACTTCGACAACGAGGAAATCGCCGCCGATCCCGTCCACCTCATGTACGTTCTCGAACAGGCGATCAAGCGCGAGCAGTTCCCGAAGGACGTCGAGCACCGCTATCTCGACTTCATCAAGTCGGTCCTTGCGCCGCGCTACGCCGAATTCATCGGTCGCGAGATTCAGAAGGCCTATATCGAATCCTACAGCGAGTACGGCCAGAACCTGTTCGACCGCTATATCGCCCACGCGGACGCCTGGATCGAGGAGCAGGACTACAAGGATCCCGACACGGGCCAGGTTTTCGACCGCCAGGTGCTCGACGCGGAACTCAGCAAGACGGAAAAGCCGGCGGGAATCGCCAATCCCAAGGACTTCCGCAACGAGATCGTGAAGTTCGCCCTCCGCTCGCGTGCCGCCAATCAGGGTAAGAACCCCTCGTGGACCTCTTACGAGAAGATCCGCGAAGTCATCGAGAAGCGGATGTTCAGCCAGGTCGAGGACCTGCTCCCGATCATCAGCTTCGGCGCCAAGCAGGATTCCAAGACCGAGAAGCAGCACGCCGATTTCCTCGATCGGATGAAAGCGCGCGGCTACACGGAACGACAGGTGCGACGGCTCGTTGAATGGTACATGCGGGTCAACAAAGCCGGGTAAAGAGGTAGAGAGAAGGAATCGGAATGGCCCAGTTCGTCGACCGCCGTCTGAATCCACGTGACAAGAGCCTGGGCAATCGTCAGCGTTTCCTTCGTCGCGTCCGGTCTGAAGTCAAGCGTGCGGTCGACAAGGCGGTGGCCGAGCGGGCCATCGCCGACGTGACCAAGGGCGGCTCGGTGTCGATTCCGACGGATGGTATCGACGAGCCGCAGTTCCACCTCTCGGGCGACAGCGGCGAGCGCGAGTTCGTCCTGCCCGGCAACAAGGACTTCGTCGCCGGCGACGTGATCGACAAGCCGAAGGGCAAGGCCGGCGGAGGCGGTCAGGGACGCGAGGGCGCAGGCTCCGGACGAGGCGAGGATCCCTTCTCGTTTGCCCTCACCGAGGCCGAGTTCCTCGATATCCTGTTCGAGGATCTTGAGCTTCCCGATCTGGTGAAGACCTCGCTCAAGGACGCCAAGGCCAAGGAATTCCGGCGGGCCGGCTATACCAGCGACGGCGCCACGCCGAATCTCGCCGTCCTGCGCACGATGCGCGTCAGCATGGGCCGGCGCATGGCGCTGCGCCGTCCGAGCGCGTCAGAGGTCGAGCGGCTCGAAGCGGAACTCGAGGCGCTACGCGCAAATCCGCACGGCGACATCGCCGAGCGGCAGCGCATCGTCCACCTTGCCCGCGAGATCGAGCGTCTCAAGCGCCGTCAGCGGGCCATCCCCTTCATCGATCCGATCGATGTCCGCTACAGCCGGTTCTCGCCGGTGCTGGTGCCGCGCGCCAAGGCGGTGATGTTCTGCCTCATGGACGTATCCGCCTCGATGGGCGAGCGCGAGAAGGAGCTCGCCAAGCGGTTCTTCATCCTGCTGCACCTGTTCCTGAAACGGAAATACGAACGCGTCGACATCGTCTTCATCCGCCATACCGACGAAGCGGCCGAGGTCGACGAGCAGGAGTTCTTCTACGGCCGCGAGACGGGCGGCACGGTCGGTCAGCTCAGCGCTCAAGGAAATGATGGCGATTCGCGAGGCGCGCTATCCTGTCCAGGACTGGAACGTCTATTGCGCCCAGGCGTCGGACGGCGACAATTCCGGCTCAGACTCGCGCGAATGCGTGGCGCTGCTCATGCAATCGATTCTGCCGCTCGCCCAGTACTATGCCTATATCGAGATCGCCGACGAGGACGGACCGCTCGACCACAGCGGCAAGGAATTGTGGCGCGCTTACGCCGGCCTCAAGGAGGCTGCGCCGGGCTTCGCGATGGCTCGCGTCGCCGGCCGCGCCGACATCTACCCTGTCTTCCGCAAGCTCTTCGCCAAGCAGCAGACCAAGGGAGCCGCGTAATGACCGCAACCCTCGAGGCCGCCCGCCCCCTGCATCCCGTCGGCCATCTCCTGTTCGACGGCGCCGAGTGGGACTTCGAGACCGTCCACCGGGTCTACGACGCGATCGATGAAATCGCCCGAGAGGAACTGGGCCTCGAGGTTTTCCCAAACCAGATCGAGATCATCTCGGCCGAGCAGATGCTCGACGCCTATTCCTCGGTCGGCATGCCGCTGATGTATGCCCACTGGTCCTACGGCAAACGCTTTGCGCGCGACGAGGCGCTCTATCGCAAGGGCTATACCGCGCTCGCCTACGAAATCGTCATCAACTCCAACCCGTGCATCAGCTATTGCATGGAGGAGAACACGATGGCGATGCAGACGCTGGTCATCGCCCACGCCGCCTTCGGCCACAACCATTTCTTCAGGAACAACTATCTGTTCCAGCAGTGGACAGACCCGGCGGGCATTCTCGACTATCTCGACTTCGCCAAGCGCTACGTCGCGGCCTGCGAGGAGCGATACGGAATTGAGGCGGTCGAGCGCACCATCGACGCCGCCCACGCGCTCATGGGTCAGGGCGTCTTTCGCTATCCACGCGCGCCCAAGCTCAATCTCGCCGAATACGAGCGGCGCCGGCGAGAGCGGATCGAGCGCGAGGAGCATGACTATGTCGACTTGTGGCGGACCGTGCCCGGCGGGTCGCAAGCGCGTGACGCCGACGACCCGGCCGAGGAGGACGTGCGCGAGCGCAAGCGCCAGTTGCGACTGCCCGAGGAAAACCTGCTCTACTTCCTCGAGAAAAACAGCCCGAAGCTGAGGAACTGGCAGCGCGAGCTCTTGCGCATCGTACGCAACGTCGGGCAGTATTTCTATCCCCAGCGCCAGACGAAGGTCATGAATGAGGGCTGCGCGACCTTCGTTCATTATACGATCGTCAATCGCCTTTACGATAAGGGGCTGATTTCCGAGGGCGCGTTGCTGGAAATTTTGCACAGCCACGCCAATGTCGTCGCCCAGTTCGACTACAATGACCCACGCTTCGGTGGCTTCAACCCCTACGCGCTCGGGTTCGCGATGATGCAGGACATCCGGCGCATCTGCGAAGCGCCGACCGACGAGGACCGCGCGTGGTTCCCCGACATCGCCGGACGCAAGGACTGGGCGGCCGTGCTGCGCGACGTCTGGGCCAACTACCGTGACGAATCCTTTATTCGGCAGTTCCTGTCGCCGCGCCTGATCCGGCAGTTCCGCTTGTTTGCGCTTGCCGACAAGGCGACCGATTCCAAGGTCCGGGTCGAGGCGATCCACGACGACGAGGGCTACCGCTATGTGCGCTCGAAGCTCGCCGACAGCTATGACGTCGGCGCCACCGATCCCGACATCCAGGTGGTCGGCGCCGACGTGATGGGCGACCGTCCGCTGATCTTGCGCCACGCGATGCGCAATGGAGTCGGCCTGTCGGATGTCGGCAAGGAGGCGACCCTTCGACATCTACGCTGGTTGTGGGGCTACGACGTGCGCCTCGAGGAAGCGGCGAACTAGCCGGGCTTCTCGGATTGGCCTGTGGATAACCGGTCGGCTCAGCCGTCCCCCGCTGCCGCGTGGCGATTCTGCGGAATCGCCGCCGTGTTGAAGCACAGGAGGCTTGCCGAAGTCCCTCCCTCCACGCTGCGCCGCGCCGACGGCGTTGGCGTCCTCCGACGTCCTGCGGCTCGCGATGAAGGGCGGGCCGCGCCCCGCTGGCCGCCTCGGCTTCCTAGCCGAAGTGGAACTCACTCTCAGCCAAAGCGGAATTCACTGACATGGCGATAGGTTTCGCCCGGCCGGAGCACGGTGTTGGTGAAATGGCGCCGGTTTGGCGAATTGGGGTACGCCTGCGGCTCGAGGCAAAAGCCGGCATGCGCGCCGTAACGCGCTCCGCCAAGGCCGGGAACTGGAACGTTAAGCGTGGCGGCGTCGTAGAACTGCACGCCCGGCTGGTTGCTGAAGAGTGTGAGCGTCAGTCCGTTGCGCGGAGAGCGCACCCGTGCGATCGGGGCGATCCCGTCGGGCCCGAGCGCGAGGGCGGCGACGAAGTTGGTGTCGTAGGCCGTTCCTGCCGCGTTGCGCACCGGCCTTGCCGCCCGGAAGTCGTAGGGCGTGCCGACGACCGAACGGATTTCGCCGGTCGGGATGAGTTCGGCGTCAGCCGGGGTATAGAACTCGGCGTCAAGCGTCACTTCGTGATCGAGGATGTCCGGCGATCCGTCGAGGTTGAAGTAGGCGTGCTGGGTGAGATTGACCACCGTCGGTTTGTCGGCCGTCGCCGTCAGCTCGACCCGGAGCGTCGCGGCTTCGATGAGCCGATAGACGCAGGTCGCCTTGAGCGCGCCCGGGAAACCGGCGTCGCCGTCGGGCGATTCGAGCGTCAGGACAACGGAGGCCTCGTCGTGGTGGGCAAGGGTCCAGATGCGCTTGCCGAAGCCGTTCGGTCCGCCGTGCAGCGTGTTCTTTTCGCCAGGCTTGCGTTCGAGCGTATGGGCAACGCCATCGAGCACGAAGCGGCCGCCGGCGATGCGGTTGGCGAATCGCCCCGGAACCGCGCCGAAATGGGGCGAGTGCGCAAGGTAGTCCTCGATCGAGTTGAGACCCAGGGTGACGCGCTGCGCCCCGCCGACGGCCGGAACGATCAGATCGCGCACGACGGCGCCGTAGGTCAGGATCTTGGCTTCGGAGCCGGCCCTCGATTTGATGACGGCCTCATAGACGGGAGCGCCATCGATTTCCCCGAACAGGCTTTTGCTCACGGTCGCTTTTCCTCTTGCGCCCGGCCGAGGCCAACTCGGCCGATCATGCAGGCGCCAGCTCGGCCCGGATCGCCTCGAACACGTCGCGAAACATCGACTTGGTCAGTGCGCCTGTGTTGGTGTTGTAGCGCGAGCAATGGTAACTGTCGAAAAGAACAAAACGGCCGGGCTTCAGCGCGTGCCGCGCGCCGTGCGCGAACGGGAATTCGGCGAGCCGGCCGCCTATCGCCCTGAGCAGGCTTTCGTGGGCAATCCGGCCGAGCGCCAGCGCAACCTTCACTCCCGGCCGCGCGTCGATCGATCGGGTCAGATAGGTCCTGCAGGCGCCGATCTCCTGCGGCGTGGGCTTATTCTGCGGCGGCACGCAGCGAACCGCATTGACGATAACGCAGTCGACGAGCGTCAGGCCGTCGTCCGGCCGGCGTTCGTACGCGCCCGTGGCGAAGCCGTAGCGCATCAGCGTCGCATAGAGGAGGTCGCCGGCGTAGTCGCCAGTGAAAGGCCGTCCGGTGCGGTTGGCGCCGCGCAGACCCGGCGCCAGGCCGACGATCAGTAGCCGCGCGTCAGCAGCGCCGAACGACGGCACCGGTCCGTTCCACCAGTCCGGGTAGGCGGCGCGGTTGGCCGCCCGGAACGCCGCCAGGCGCGCGCAATCCGCGCAGTCCCGGGCAGGACCGACGTCGAACGCCATTACGGGGTCGCGCCTCTATTCGCGCACGGGCTCTTCGACCGGCTGCTGTACAGCAGCGAAGTTGCGGCGATGGTTTTCCGTCCGCACCGGCCGCTCCGCCGGGTCGCGTCCGATCCGGGCCATGAGCTGGGTAAGGTCGATGAACTCGTCGGCCTGCCGGCGCAACTCGTCTGCGACCATTGGCGGCTGGGTCGAGATCGTCGAAACGACCGCGACCCGCACGCCCTTCCGCTGCATGGCTTCAACCAGCGAACGGAAATCGCCGTCGCCCGAAAACAGAACCATCAGGTCCATGTGCTCGGCCATCTCCATTGCGTTCACCGCAAGCTCGATGTCCATGTTGCCCTTGACCTTCCGGCGACCTGTAGAGTCGACAAATTCCTTTGTCGGCTTGGTGACCACCGCGTAGCCGTTGTAGTCGAGCCAATCGACCAGCGGCCGGATCGAGGAATATTCCTGATCGTCGACCAAAGCGGTGTAGTAGAATGCCCGGATGAGACGGCCCTTGGCCTGAAACTCCTTCAGCAGACGTTTGTAGTCGATGTCGAACCCAAGCGCCTTCGCGCTCGCGTATAAGTTTGCGCCATCGATAAAGAGGGCGATCCGTTCAACTGTAGACATTTTACGCTTCTTTTCGATAAATAGCCAACAGCGCCTCCCAAATGCGAGGCGTCGTCGACAGGACATCACCGGAAAACAACGATCAGGCCTGATTTTGCAATCATGCCAACAGCGCACAGCAAATCCGGCGAGAGATTCCCGTGCGCATATTCACATGTGCTCGACGCCGATCGAGCTGCAAAACATTTGGATCGTTGCGGCGATTCTCCTAATATCGAACTTTTGCGGCAAAAGTTGAAGAGGCAAATCGCGAATTGACACATAACCGCTCTCGGTTTCGTTAATCGGCCGTGCGGCGCCGGTTGGCGGGCCTGTGGACCGACCCTTATGGAGCCGACAAGAGGCGTTGATTGGAGCGATGAATCTCGTTCGTTACAGAAAGGCCCGGAATGTGAAGTCGGATGTTCCCGGTCTTCCTCGAGGCGGGGGCGATGATGTCGGTTGCGGTCGACGGCGCCGGACGCCAGGCGCAGCGGCTCGTCGCTTTCGCCCGCACGTGAGGACGTGATGAGACGAGTGCGGTCCTGGACCGGTCTCGCGCTCGCCGCCGGCTACGGACTCGTCTTCCTTGTCCTCTATCTCGACTATCAGCGGCGAGCAGGCACATGGTTTGCCGACCTGCCGCTGGTGCTGGCCTCCCTGCCCTTCACCCTGACGATGCGAGCTTTGAACGGCGGCAGCTACGACTTCGCCGGCGACATGACGGCCCGCGTGATTGTGGCTGCCGCCTTCTGCACTGCGCTCGCCTATGTCGCGGGACTCGCGCTCGAGACGATCGCACGCGCTCTGTTTGGCGCCCTGAGGTCCGTAAGGCCGGGTCGGTGACAGGTGCTGCGCCGCAGATTCCAGGATTTGAAGGGTTATGAAGTGCTCCGACAATTCGACGCAGACGCGAAGGGGCGCCCTTCAGTGCGCCCCCAGTCCGCACACGCCACGGAGAGCCGCCATGAAATCGTATCGCAAGGAACTGTGGTTCGAGACGCCGGGGCGGAGGGCGCTCCTCAACATCACTCCGCAAGTGGAAGCCGCACTTGTGGAAAGCGGTGTTCGGGAGGGCCTCGTCCTCGTCAACGCGATGCACATCACCGCCTCCGTCTTCATCAACGACGACGAGAGCGGGTTGCACGCCGATTACGAGGCGTGGCTGGAAAAGCTCGCCCCGCACGAACCGATCTCGGCCTACCGCCACAATCGGACCGGCGAGGACAACGCCGACGCCCACATGAAGCGCCAGGTGATGGGCCGCGAGGTGGTCGATCGCCGTCACCGAAGGCCGGCTCGACTTCGGCCCGTGGGAGCAGATCTTCTACGGCGAGTTCGACGGCGGCCGGAGGAAGCGCGTGCTGGTCAAGATCATCGGCGCGTGAGCGCTACTCCTGTTCAGCAGACTTTGGGTGAGCGTTGAGGGCGCGCGTGATTCGCGACTGCAACCGTTCCAGCTCATGGCGATGCATCGACACCGCGATGTTCTCCTGGCCGTCGATCGCGGTGAGAAATGTCAGGACGGCAACGTGGTCGCTGATGATCACGTCGGCGCTGCGCGATTGAAAATTGAGGATGGGCTCGGGCATATCGGTCTCCAATTCCGAAAATCATATTGGCCCTCCGTGGCTTTGTCAGGGGGACTGCCCCTGAAAAAGCGCTCGGCGGCCGGATCGCTCGACGCGTCGTCACACAATGCTGATAGGATTCAATCGGCGTCATCAAACCACGGGGCTGCTCCATGCGCATCGAACCGGTGTTCCTCTTCGATCTCGACGGCACGCTGGTCGACAGCGTCTACCAGCACGTGCTCGCCTGGAAGGAGGCCCTGGATACGGAGGGGATCGACCTCTCCGTCTGGCGCATACATCGCAAGATCGGCATGAGCGGCGGCCTGTTCACCAACCAGCTCGTCCGCGAGACTGGCGTTCCGATCGACGAGGAGCGGGGCGAGCGGCTGCGCAAGGCGCATGCGCGCGCCTATCAGCGGATGCGCGATCACATCCGCCCCCTGCCAGGCGCCCGCGACCTGCTGTCGTGGCTGACCAGCGTCGGCATCGCCTGGGCGATCGCCACCAGCGGCCGGTTCGAGACCGCCTCAATCAACCTGCGCGCGCTCGGGGTCGATCCCGACAAGTCTCCGGTGGTGACGCGCGATCAGGTCAAATACGCCAAGCCCGATCCCGATCTCTTCATCGCCGCCGCCGAGCGCCTCGGCGCGCCGATCGAGACGGCGGTCGTGGTCGGCGACAGCATCTGGGACATGCTCGCCGCCGCGCGCTGCCGGGCGCTTGGCGTCGGCCTGCTCAGCGGCGGCTACGGCGCGGAAGAGCTGCAGAAAGCCACCGCCTTCCGCGTCTACGAGGACCCGGCCGACATGCTGGCCCATATCGACGAGCTCGGCGGGCGGCGGTAGGGCAAGAGCCGCGACTCCGCGGCCGAGGCCGCGCGAGCTTGGTGACAACGAACGATCTTGGACATGAGCGCCTCGTTGCGACGGCGACGGCAGGCGGCGCGAAATGACGCTCGCGGCCGATTCCAAGCGCTTAGGCGCCAAAACCTGCAACTTTGAGCGCTCGTCGCTTCCTGACCAGCTCTCCCGGTCATGCCGGGACGCGGCGCAATGCGCCTTGCGTCGCTTGGAGGCCCGCAGCAAATTCGTGCCAGTATTCTGTATTTTCAAGCACTTGACATCGCCTCATCATATTTTACATCAATATCCGATCGTAACTTGACGCACCCCTGTTGTTGGTTCTGGGACCGCACTTTTCGCTTCGACCAGACGCTTCGACCAGACGATGAACGGCAACATCAATACACTTCTTGCACGTGGTCGATTCTGGCCCCCGCCAAGGCGCGACGGTCGGCGTCCCGAGCAGGGGACAGCCCCCGCTCCTGCGCAATACGCAAGTCGCATTGAGCGCATTGCAAGCGAAGGATCGGGCGGACGCGCTTAAGCTGTCGCCCATGAGCGACTTCGACTTCCTCACTGACCGCAACGACCTGCGTCGAGCGCGCTGGAGCGCGGCGACGCCCGTCTGCACGCCTGCGCAGGGCGTGACGGTCGAACTCGAACGGTTCGCGCTGACGGCGAACAACCTGACTTACGCGAAGCTCGGCGACGCCCTCGGCTACTGGCGATATTTCCCCGCGCCGCCAGGCTGGGGCCGCGCGCCGGTTTGGGGCGTCGCCCGGGTGACCCAGTCGGCGACGCCAATCCTCGTCGAGGGCGAGCGCGTCTTCGGCTTTTTCCCAGTCTCCACGCGATGCGCGCTGACGCCGGCGCCGCGCGGCGCATTCGGCTTCGCCGACGCCGCGCCGCATCGGGCCGGCCTGCCGGCGGCCTACAATGACTATCGGCTGATCGACCGCGACCCCCAATTCGATCGCGACGACGCGGACGCCTTCCTGGCCCTGCGTCCGCTCTTCATCCTTGGATTTTTTCTCGCCAGATGGTTGGAAGAGCGGGCCTTTTTCGGCGCCGAGCAGGTGATCGTGTCGAGCGCGTCAAGCAAGGCGGCGGCTGCGCTGGCCAATGAGCTCGGCGCCCGTGTCGAAAAGGTCGGATTGACCAGCGCGCGCAATCTCGCCGCCGTTGCGAAGGCGAAACTCTTCGACCGGGCAATCGGCTATGCGGCCGTCGCCGACGACGAGGATCTGGCTAAGCGTCCCGGAGTCTATGTCGACATCGCGGGCAATCCGATGATCGCCGATCGCCTGAAGCAAAGGATGGGCGAGAGGCTCGTCCGGACGATCACCGTGGGGACGACACAGGTCGACGCGGCGAACGTCCGCTTTCCAGCCGACAGCGTCGACGATCGCGATCCCGCGTTCTTCTTCGCGCCCGCCCACATCCCTCGGCTGCGGGCGCTGTGGGGCGCAGACGCGTTGCGCGAGCGGCTTCAGCAGGCTTGGGCACGCTATGTCGCGCGAGTTCGACAGACCATGACGTTCCGCGTGCTTTCGGGTCGCGCCGCGATCGCCGGCGCCTATGCGGATGTCGTCCATGGCGAGGCGCCGGCCGACGTTGTCGCCATCCTGACCGCGCCCCGGCTCGAATAGTCGAACTCCCGCGCGCTCGTCCGTTATCCCGAAGGACGCAGCGCCGCTCCGCGCGCCGCCGCTGGGTCTCTTGACTCGCTATCGCGCGTCTCCGGCATGAAGAGGACGAAAACCGCCCAGGCGACAGCGGCGGCGCCGGCGAGCGCGAAGAACGCCGTCGCGTAGCCGAAATGGTCGATGACCTCTCCTACAAAGAGGCTGCTGATGGCGGCGCCGACCCCCTGCGTGGTGGCCACCGCGCCCTGCGCGAGATTGTATCGCCCGGTGCCCCGCATGATGTCGGCGATCACGAGCGGCGTCAGCGCCTGGTAGATCCCCGCCCCGACGCCGTCCAGCAATTGCACGCCCAGAAGCCAGAACGCGTTGTTGGAGACCGTGTAGAGCGCAGCGCGAATCGGCAGGACCGAGAAAGCGGCCAGGAAAATCGGCCGTCGCCCCCAGCGGTCGGCCCGCCAGCCGACGATGAGGGCGATTGGAACCATCACCCCCTGCGCCGCGACCATGCAGAATGACATCATCGCCGTCGCCTCGCGCGGGAACTGCAGCGCAAGCTTCTGCCCGACGAGCGGCAGCAGCGGCGCGTTGGCGAAGTGAAAAAGGAATGCGCAGGCGGCGAAGATCATCAGCGGACGCGATCGAAAGAGCGCCGAATATCCCGCTGCCGCGCCGTCCTCGGCGCCGTTATGTCCTAGGTCGCGCGCCCGATCCTGGTTGATCGCGCCGGCCGGAATGGTCAGCACAGCCGCCGACGTCAGGGCTGCATAGAAGGGCACGAGCAGGAACACTACCCGCTGCGAAAAGAGATAGCCGACTCCGCCGGCGACAAGCGCCGTTGCGATGTTGCCGCCATGATCGAAGGCGGAGTTGCGCCCGAGCCTTTGGGCGAGCGCCTCCTTCGGCACGAGCCCAAGAGTCAGCGCCGCGACGGCCGGCACGAAAGCGTCGCCGGCGATCGCCAGAAGACTGGTCGCAACGACCATCGGCCAGAATGTGGGTCGGAGGACGATGATTAGCGACGCAATCGACATGGCGGCCATCGTCGCCACGATGACTTCGCGCTTCGCCCGCGTAATGTCGATGGCCGCGCCGATCGGAGTTTGGAGCGCTATGCCGAGCAAGCCGCCTGCGGTCGACACAAGCCCGACATCGGTCTGTGTCCAATGCCGGCTCGTGACCAGAAAGACGTTGATGAAAGGGCCAAAAAGATTGCGGACGTCGGCAGACAGGAAATTGAGGGCGTCGAGCGCGAGCGAAATGGACATGGCGGCCACCGGCGACGACGCGAACGCCGCACTTGGCCGAACGCCCGGTCGTCCGGATTGGTTCCGCCGATGCCGGCGCTCCCCGGCGCGGTGATCGGCGGCGCCCTTGCGCTGGCGGCGGCCCGTTGCGCGTCCGGCCCATTCCAAGCCGAAGGCCGGTGCGGAGCCGTCCGCCACGTTTCCGACACGGTATCGCCGCGAAGCGCGGTTAGCCACGGCTTCGGCGGGACTGGAGTGACGGATTGCGGACACCGTTCGCGTCGACTTGTGTTCTCGTCGGCGCTCGGGAAGGCGACCCGGAAGCCGACGGCCGGATTGCCCTGTTTCTCGACGTCGATGGGACTTTGCTCGACCTCGCCGAGCGCCCCGAGGATGTAACGGTTCCGGCTGGCCTCGTGGAAAGCGTCGCCGGCGCGAGGGACCGGGTCGGCGGCGCCTTGGCGCTCGTCAGCGGCCGCCCGATCGCCGACCTCGACCGGCTTTTCGCCCCCTTGCGACTGAGCGCAGCGGGGGTGCATGGGGCGGAATTGCGGCTCAATCCGATCAGCGAGCCCTCCCCCGCCCCGGGAATCGCCGAAATGCCTCTATCGCTCAGAATCGCGGTCAACGGGGTTCTCGGCGACTTCCCTGGAACTTTCGTGGAGGACAAGCGTTTCAGCCTGGCGGTCCACTATCGCCAAGCGCCGGACCTAGGCGGCCCACTGCGGGCACGGCTTGCGGATCTCATCGAACCCTTCCGCAAACTAGGAATCGCCATGCTCGATGCCCATTGCGCGTTCGAACTGAAATCGTCGGGCTTCGACAAGGGAAAGGCGGTCGCCGCCTTTCTGTCCGAACGGCCCTTTCGGGAAAGGACGCCGATCTTCGTTGGGGACGACGAGACTGACGAAGCCGGCTTTGCCGTCGTCTCCGCCCAAGGCGGCCGCGCCTATTCAGTGGGGCGTGCCCGCCCGGGCGTCGTAGCGACCTTCGCAAACCCTCGGGAAGTTCGCGGCTGTCTTGCCGCTTTCGCGCGCAGGGGCGCTGCGGCATGAGCGGCCCGACTTCGTTGCGGCAGCCGCTCGACCTTGCGCTGATCGGAAACAGCTGCGTCGCCGCATTTGTCAGCAGCGAGGCCCGCATCGTCTGGTGGTGCTTCCCGCGCTTCGACGGCGACCCGGTGTTCTCGCGCTTGCTTGCGGGCGACGAAGAAAAAGGCTTCTGCGACGTCCTCGTCAAGGACCTGCAGAGCGTCGATTCGCGCTACGTGCGCAACACGGCGATCGTCGAGACGATCTTCACCTGCCGCGACGGCGCGTCGCTGCGCGTGACCGATTTCGCCCCACGATTTCGACCGTTACGAGCGTCCGTTCCACCCACCCCAGATCGTCCGGCGGATCGAGCCGGTGTCCGGCATACCGCGGATCGCGATTCGGGTAAGAGCGACTCATGACTACGGCCGTCCAACCAAGATGGCCGTCGGCGGCTCGAACCACATCCGCTACGTCGACGGCGCGCAGGTGTTGCGCCTCACGACCGATGCGCCCCTGTCCTACATCGTCAACGAGATCACCTTCCCGCTGACCCGGCCGACCAGCTTGATCTTTGGCCAGGACGAGCCCTTCCTGACCGGCATCGACGCCACAAGTCGTGAATTCCTGGACCACACCCGGGACTTCTGGCTCGACTGGTCGCGCAACCTCGCCGCGCCATTCGAATGGCAGTCCGCAGTGGTGCGCGCCGCCATCACCCTGAACCTTTGCGCCTACATGGAGACGGGCGCGATTGTGGCGGCGCACACGACCTCGATTCCCGAAGCGCCCAACTCCACCCGTAACTGGGACTACCGTTTCTGCTGGCTGCGCGACGCCTTCTTCGTCGTCGACGCGCTGAACCGGCTGGGCGCGACCCAGACGATGGAATCCTACATCCACTACATTACCACCATCGCCACCGAGGGCGGGCCGATGCGTCCAGTGCACGGCATCGTGCCGTTCACGCCGCTCGAAGAGATTGTCGCGCCGGATCTTGCGGGATTTCTTGGGCACGGGCCAGTCCGCGTCGGCAACCAGGCGGTGCACCAGGTGCAGAACGACGTCTACGGCAGCGTCGTGCTGGCAGCGGCTCAGATGTTCGTCGACGAGCGGCTGCCGCAGATGGGCGACGAGGCGCTTTTCCGCATGCTCGAGGAGCTCGGTGAAAAGGCGCTGGCGGCCGCCTTCGAGGCCGACGCGGGCCTCTGGGAGTACCGCACGCGCGCCCGGCCCCACACCTATTCGGCGACCCTCTGCTGGGCTGCTTGCGACCGGCTGGCGAAAATCGGGCGACGACTTGGCCTCGCCGAACGCGCCGACTATTGGAAGACGAATGCTTTTGATCTGCGCGAGAAGATCCTTACCGAAGCCTGGGACGAGCGCCAGGGCGCGCTGACCGGCGCCTTTGGCGAGCCCGCCCTCGACGCCGCGGTGCTGCTCGTCGCCAAGCTCGGTCTCCTGCCGCCGTCGGACCCGCGTTTCGTCCGGACTTGCGAAGCGATCGGCCGGACGCTGATGCGCAACGGGCGGATCATGCGCTACACCGCGCCGGACGATTTCGGGCCGCCCGAGACGGCGTTTCTCGCCTGCAGCTTCTGGTACGCCGACGCCCTCGCCTCGATCGGCCGCGCCGCGGAAGCGCGTGCGCTTTTCGAAGAGATTCTCGCGAGCCGGAACCCTTACGGGCTCCTCTCGGAGGATGTGCACCCCGACACCGGCCAGCTCTGGGGAAACCTGCCGCAAACCTACTCAATGGCCGGCATCATCAATACGGCGACGCGATTGTCGTCGAGCTGGGAGGAAGCATGGGCGCGCGCCTGATTATCGTGTCCAACCGTGTGGCAGCGCCGGACCCGACGGGCGCTCCGGCGGCAGGCGGCATGGCGGTGGCGGTCAAGGCCGCACTGAAGAATCGCAAGGGTCTCTGGTTCGGCTGGAGCGGCAATGTGTCCGAAGATCCCGACGCAGAGCCCCTTATGACCAACGCCAAGAAGGTAACGTATGTCCTGGTTGATCTGTCGAAGAACGACGTCCAGGAATATTACAACGGACTCGCCAATCGCGTTCTGTGGCCGATCCTCCACTATCGCGGCGACATGCAGGAGTTTTCCCGCGCCGACGCAAGCGGCTACATTCGCGTCAACCGCAAGTTCGCCGACCGCCTGAGCCCGCTTGTCGGCGAAGACGATGTCGTCTGGGTGCACGACTACCATCTGATGCTGCTTGGCCGGGAGCTGCGCGCACGCGGCCACCGCAACCGAATCGGCTTCTTTCTGCACACGCCCTGCGCCCCGCCGGACATTCTACAGACGTTGCCGGTCCATGAGCAGATCTTCGGCGGCCTTGCGTATTACGACCTTGTTGGATTTCAAACCCCCAACGACCGCGACAACTTTGCCCGCTATCTCACGATGCGCGGCGCGCGCGCCCTTCGCGGCGACGCTTACGAGGTCGATGGCCGGCACGTGCGCCTTGGCGTCTTCGGCGTCAGCATCGAGACCAAGACCTACATGCGTTTGGCGCGCAACGCCGGCCGCTCGGCGATGGTGGCGCTCGTCAAGGAAAGCCTCGGCGGCAACAAACTCGTGCTCGGCGTCGACCGGCTCGACTACACGAAGGGCATCCCCGACCGGATCAAGGCGTTTGAGCTTTTCCTGGAGGAGAATCCCGACTGGCGAGGCAAGGTGACGCTTTTGCAGATCACGCCCAAGAGCCGGTCGGACGTCGAGGAATACGCCGAGATCGAACGCGAGGTCACGGGGCTCATCGGCAAAGTCAACGGCCGCTTCGGCGACGCAGCCTGGACGCCGATCCGGTACGTCAATCGCTCCTACTCGCGCACCGTGCTCGCCGGCATGTATCGCGCAGCCGACGTCGCGATGGTCACCCCGCTGCGCGATGGCATGAATTTGGTCGCCAAGGAATACCTCGCCGCGCAGGACGCGGACAATCCCGGCGTGCTCGTGCTTTCCGAGTTCGCTGGCGCGGCGCGCGAACTCGACCACGCACTGATCGTCAACCCGCATGAGACATACGCGATGGCTGGGGCGCTCAAGCGCGCCCTCGAAATGCCGCTCGAGGAGCGGCGCGAGCGGCACGCCCCGATGCTCGCCCATTTGCAGGACTTCGACATCACGCGATGGGCTGAAGACTATCTCTCCGCCCTCGTCGAGGGACGCGGCAACCGAAGCCTGTTCAACAGCCTGCGCACTCTGTTCGGCGCGCCGCCCGGCCGCGAGCCGATCGCAATGTCGTAGAGACTCCGCGGGAATGCGGCCTCAGGGTCGTTAGATCTCGAACTCGACGCCGATCTCCAAGATCTGCGAACTCGGGATCCTGAAATAAACGCCGGGACGCTGAGCGTTTCGGTGCATGAAGGCGAAGATCGCCTGGCGCCAGCGCGGCAGCCCGGGATGATTGCCCAGGGCGACGATCGTTTCGTGGCCGATAAAATAAATCGCCCGGGCGAGATCGAAGGTCTCGATCTCGCCGCGCGCCATAGCGTTGGCAAGTTCTTGTGGCACGTCCGGCTGCTCCATGAAGCCGAAACGCAGCTCGGCCCGCGTGAGTCCTTCCTCGATCGGGATGACCCTGATCCGCTCGTGATCCGGCTGGCGCGGTATCTGTGTCATTGCAATGGCGACCAGCACGACGTTCTGGTGCAGGACGCGGTTACAATTCACGTTGTGCGACAGCGCAACCGGGACGCCCTTGGCCATACGGCCAAGGACGATGGCGGTTCCTGGAATGCGGGTCGGCGGGGCGCCCCGCAGCCCCTCGAGAAAGTCGTACGTGCGCTCGCGGATTTTGACCCGCAACTCGTCCATGACATCTTGGCCCTTTCGCCACGTCAGCATCAGGAACGAGATCACGAGGGCGATCAGCAGGGGGAACCACCCGCCGTCGACGAGCTTGGTCGAGGTCGATGCGAAGAACAGGAGATCGAGCGCCAGCAGGCTGCCATTGACCGCATAGACGAGGAGCCGGTTGTGCTTCCAGTGCAGCGCGACGAACGTCGCCATCAGCGTCGTGATCACCATGAGGAGCGACACCGCGATGCCGAACGCGCCGGCCAGCGCGTCGGACGAGCCAAAGCCGATCACCGCCATCAGCGTTCCGGCCGCGAGCGCCCAGTTGACGAAGGGGACGTAGATCTGCCCGATCTCTTGGCCTTCCGTGTGAATTATGGTCATCCGCGGCAGGAAGCCGAGGTTGATCGCCTGTTGGGTCATCGAATACGCGCCCGAGATGATCGACTGAGAGGCGATGACGGTTGCAACCGTCGCCAGCACGATTAGCGGGTAGTGCGCCCATGACGGCGCCAGCGCGTAAAACGGATTGTCGAGGACCTCCGGCGAGTTGGGCTCGGCGATCATAAGCCCGCCCTGGCCGAAGTAGCTGAGCGTCAGCGTCGGCAGCGCCACGCCAAACCAGGCGACCCGGATCGGCAGAGGCCCGAAATGGCCCATGTCTGCGTAGAACGCCTCGCCGCCAGTCACCGCGAGAAAGGCGCCGCCGATCACCACGAATGCCAGCGGCCCGGCGTTCAGGAGATAGGTCACAGCCGGAACCGGGCTCAGCGCGGCGAGAACCGCCGGCGACCGGACAATCCCGGTGAGACCCAGCACACCCGCGGTGATGAACCAGACGAGCATCACGGGGCCGAAAATGCCGCCGATAAAGGATGTCCCGTTGCGCTGTATGACGAACAGACCCGCCAGAATCACGACGGTCAGGGGCACGACGGCGTGCTCCATTTGCGGGGCGTGGAGTTTAAGACCCTCGATCGCAGAGAGGACCGAGATCGCCGGCGTAATCGTGCCGTCGCCATAGAGCAGCGTCGCCCCGATGAGGCCGATGACGAGCAGCGCGGCGCGGCGCGCGTTGTGTTTCGCCCGGCGCGGGCTGACGAGCGCGAGCAGGGCGAGAATGCCGCCCTCGCCGTGGTTGTCGGCTCGCATGATCAGGATCGCATACTTGATCGAGATCACGATGATCAGCGACCAGAAGATCAGCGAGACGATGCCCAGCACCAACTCCGGCGTCACCTGGCCGTTAGGGTTGGCGGCCTTGGCGGCGACGTTGAGGGTGTAGAGCGGGCTCGTCCCGATGTCGCCAAAGACCACGCCCATGCAGGCGAGCGCCGCCGGCGCCAGCGGACGCCGTTTCTCCTCGCGCCTTCCCGTCCCGAGTCTGGCTGTCGCGCCCATGTCGTGCGCCCTGTTGTCAGGCGTCGCTCGGCCGCTTCGCCGCCGCTTTGCGCGGGCGGCGTCACGATCCCCCACCACTGTCCGCTCACTTTTAGGCGCCGTCAACGACGAGAAACATTAGGCTTTTTCGCCTCACAATCCCCGGCGACGTTCCGCCGCGGCTCTTCTCCTCCCCCCGAGCTCGATGATCTCGTTGGTGATCTCCTCCTGCCGCAGTTGGCGGGAGCGATTGATCAACTCGTCGAGCATCTTGGCGACATTGGTCTTGGCGGCGCTCATCGCCCGCATGCGCGCTTCGTTCTCGGCGGCGAGCGAGAGGGTGAGCGCCTCGCAAAGCTCCGCGAACACGTATTCCTCGGCGAGCTTCGCGAGCAGGACCTGGGGCGGCAGCGACGCCATCGGCGGGGCGGCGTTGCGGGCGCGCGGAAAGCGGGCGAAATCGAACGGCGCCAGCGCCCGGTCGACCACCTCGATCTCGCCGGGCGACGGCGTCGCATGGATGACGTTCACCCGTGTCGCGCGACCCGAGCCGATGCGCGCGTAGAGCTGCTCGGTGACGCGGTCGGCGAGCGCTCCGACCTCGTCGACATGGGCGGCCATAGCGGCGCTCCAGCCGACGACGAGGCCGCGCTCGTCGGCCGCCATGAGCCCGCGTCCGCCGAGCAGCATGAGTTCAGTCGCGGGGCCGTCTTTGGCTTTGACGAGGCGCTCGGCGACATCGAGCACGCGCCGGTTGAACACGCCGGCAAACCCCTGCTCGGCGCACAGCGCGATGACGAGATGGCCGCCCTGCCCGCGCCGGGGCGCGGGCGCGAAGCCGTCGTCCGCGAGCGCAAGCGCCTGGCCGATCGCCGCGCCGACGGTCGCTGCGTAGGCGCGCACGCCTTCGACACGGGCGCGAGCCTCCCGCGCCCGCGCCGCGGCAATGCCGCGCATCGCGCCGATCACCGAAGACAGTTGCCGCACCGAGTGGATGCGCGCGAGGACGTCGCTGAGGCGCTCGGTCATGAGCCGCTTCCGCCGCGCACGAGCGCCCGCACCGCCTCGACGAACCTCGCCCGCGTCGCCTCGTCGCAGCTCCCATTCGCCATGACTTTCGCCACGCCGTCCGGCGCGAGCGCGTCAAGCTGGGCCGCAATCCGCGTCCGCGCCTCAGCGATCCCTGCGACCGGCGCGTCGTCGAAGACGCCGTCGGCGAGCGCCGCAAGCAGCGCGACCTGATCGACCAGACGGAGCGTGGCGAAGCGCGGCTGAGCGATGAGCGCGCGGATGCGTTCGCCGCGCCCGATCGCCGCCTTCACCCGCTGATCCGTAAGGCCGCCGAAGCGGGTGAACATCTCGAGCTCGAGAAACTGCGAATAATCGAGCCGCAAGCGGCCAGACGCGGCGCGCAAGGCCGGCGCCTGCGCCTTTCCGCCAACTCGGCTCACGCTCAAACCCACGTCCACGGCCGGACGCTGGTTTGCGGCGAACAGGCGCGAGTCGAGGACAATCTGCCCGTCGGTAATCGAGATGAGGTTAGTTGGGATGAAGGCGGAGAGGTTGCCCGAGTCGGTCTCGGCGATCGGCAGCGCGGTCAGCGAGCCGCCGCCGAGCTCGGGCGCGAGTTTGGCCGCGCGTTCGAGAAGGCGCGCGTGGACATAAAAGATGTCGCCGGGAAAGGCCTCCCGTCCAGGCGGTTCGTGGGTGAGCAGCGCAAGCTCTCGGTGGGTCGCGGCGTGCTTGGTCAGATCGTCGATGACCACCAGCGCGTGTCCGCCCTTGTCGCGGAAATATTCGCCGATGGTGAAACCGGCGAAGGGCGCGATCCATTGCAGCGCCGCCGACGACGCGGCCGAGGCGACGACGAAGACGCAGCGTTCGGCGCGCCCCGCTCCTTGATGGCCTCGACGACCCGCTCGACCGCCGTCGCCCGCTGGCCGACCGCGACATAGACGCAGACCATGTCGGACCGCTTCTGGTTGATGATGGCGTCGACCGCGATCGCCGTCTTGCCGGTGGCGCGGTCGCCGATGATGAGCTCGCGCTGGCCGCGGCCGAGCGCGAACAGGGCGTCGACCACGAGCACGCCGGTCGCCACCGGCTGCTCGACGAGCGCGCGGTCGATGATCGCGGGCGCCGGGCGCTCGATCGGCAGAAACGCTTCAGCCGCGACAGGTTCATCCCGGTCGAGCGGCCGGCCGAGGGGATCGACGACCCGACCCAGCAGGCCGGGCCCAACCGGGACGCGGGCGACCTCGCCGGTCGCATTGACCAGCGAGCCGACCCCGATCGCCTCGGCCTCGTCGAAGATCGCCGCGTTGATCGCATTCGCGTCGAGCGACAGGGCGTAGCCCAGCCGTCCGCCCTCGAACCGCAAGAGTTCGCCGAGTCTGGCCTCCGGCAGGCCGGACACCTGGGCGACGCCGTCGGCGATCGCCTCGACTCGCCCAACCGATTGGGCGTCTGGCTTGAGGTCGAGGCGGGTAAGCGCCTCGCGCTCGGACGCGAGCCAGCGCTCGCCGTCAACGATGGACGGCGTCATGGCGGGTCAACTCCTGGACGATGCGCTTCAGGTCTTCGCGAAAGCTGTTGCGCACGACGGCGTGCGGCGTCTCGAGTTCGAGACCAGCGATCACCGCTGGATCGACAACGACGACGAAATCGAAGGGGCGGCCGAGCGCGCGGGCGAATGCGTCACGGCAGGACCGGGCTTCGGCCGCAGTCAGCGGCCGGGGCGCGATGAGCCGCGGCGCGTCCGCAGCGCCGAATCCATCCCGGCTCGCCTCGGGCAGGGTCGCCAGCGCCACGGCGAGGCCGTCAATGAAACCGTCCACGCGCACCGAATCCGGCAGCCGCTCCATGAGCTTGCCGGCGACGTCGACCGCCAGGCGCGCCGAGCGGTCGGAGGCGGCTGATTCCTCGGCGGCGCGCGCCCAGCGCATTTCCGTTTCCGCCGATGACCGCACCAGGTCGGCGTCCTCTCTGGCAGCCGCGAGCGCCGCCTCACGCTGGGCGCTGGCGTCCTCCGCCGCCTTGCGCAGCACCGCGTCGCGAGCGGCGGCGATCTTGGCGCTTTCGGCTTCGGCGGCCGTGCGCGCCGCGATCGCCGCCGCCTTCGCCGCCTCGGCGTCGCCGAGCGCCTTCGCCGCCGCCGCCTGGCGCTCCGCCATGATCGCGATCACCGGACGGAACAGGAAGCGGGCGAGGATGGCGACGAGAATGAGGACGTTGACCGTCTGCAGTCCGAACGTCCACCAGTCGATCCGCATGAGCGGCGGCCTACTTGACGAACGGATTGGCGAACAGCACCAGAAGCGCGACGACGAGGCAGTAGATCGCCATCGTCTCGATCATGGCGAGGCCGACGAACAGGGTGCGCGAGATGGTGCCTGACGCCTCCGGCTGACGCGCGATGGCGTCCATCGCCGAGGCGACCGCCATGCCTTCGCCGATCCCCGGCCCGATGGCGCCGAGGCCGACGGCGAGGGCGGCGGAGAAAATGCTGACAGCTTGGACGAGATCGTTCACGGCTTCGACTCCGAAGGCACGCTGGGTTTGCGGCGCTCGCCGACCGCGGCGCCGATGAACACGGTCGCGAGGACCGCGAAAATGTAGGCCTGCACCGCGCCGGTCAGCAGGTCGAGCGCCATGAGCGGGATCGGCACGAGGAGGCCGGCGAGCGTCAGAATGATGCCGATGATGAACACGCCGCTCATCACGTTGCCGAACAGGCGCACGATCAGGGAAAAGGTCCGGGTGAACTGCTCGACGATATTGAGCGGGATCATCACCCAGGTCGGCTCGGCGTAGGTCGCGAGATAGCCGCCGATCCCGCGCGCGCGAATTCCCCAGCCGATCGTCGCCACGAAGATAATCAGCGCCATCGCGGCGTCCGTCTCGATGTGCGCCGTCGCCGGCTCGATCCCCGGGATCAGCGACGACCAGTTCGAGACGAGCGTAAACAGGAAGATCGAGCCGATCAGGGCGCGGAACGGCGCGGGATCCGTCTGCATCGTGTCGCGGATCTGGCTGTCGATCGTCGAGACGACGAGTTCGAGAAGGGTCTGTCCCTTCGACGGAATCATGCTGAGCCGCCGCGTCGCCAGCGCCGAGCCGAGGCTTAGAGCCGCGATGACGACCCACGAAACGACGACCGGCTCGGTGATGTCGACCGGGCCGACGTGAAACAGCGGCTCGAGGGTGAGCGGAGACTTCATGCAAGCCTCCGGTAATGGCGGGTCAGGAGGAGGCGCACGAGAACCACGCCGGCCGCCGCGGCGAGGAAGAGATTGGCGCCCTCACGCGCGACCAGGACGAGCGCGATCGCGAGCAGCGCGAAGCGCAGGCCCTGCGTTGCGACACCGAGCCCCATCCGGCCGCCGCGCAACAGCGCGACGCTCCCCCACAGCGACAGGAAATGTGCGGCGCCGAGCGCCGCGCCCAGGGCGAACGCGCCGATGAGGAGGGAGACGATCATTGTCGGTGCATCCATCGCCACGCCGTCCACATGCCGGCCGCCGCGCCGAGCATGATCAGCGGCGCGGTGAAGAAGATCCCGGTCTTGAACGTCCAGTCGAGCCAGCGGCCGAGCGCGACGCCGACCAGGATCGGCGCGACGATCGCCCAGCCGAGCACGCCGATCTGGCCGAGACGGGTGGCGATCGTCGGCTCGCGGTCCTCGCGGAACTTCCGATCCCGCTCGGCCGCAAGCCGGGCCGCGTCCTGCGTTTTGCCGTTGCGATTTGTCGAACGGCGCGGTCATGGCGCGACCTCGCCGGTGAAACGCGGCGCGCCTTTGCCGACTGAGCGGCCGTCGCCCTGCAGATAGCGCATCAGCTGGCGGACCGCCTGAGCGTGCAGCTTGGTCTGCTCAACCCGTGCGCGGCGGTCAGCGTCCAGTTCGGCCGCCCGCTGCGCCGCCACCACGGCCTGCAGGGTTTCCAGGTCGTCGCCGAGCGTCCCGCGCCGGCAGGCGACGGCGACCCGGTTTCCGCCGCTGATCGTCAACACCCCGCCGCTCAACGCGCAAAAGCGCGTCGGCTCGTCCGTGCGCGTCCATCGCAGGACCGAGGGGGGCAGCACGGTCAGGAGGTCGGCATGGCCCGGCAGGACGCCGAACGCGCCGCTCTCGTCCTCCGCGCGCAGGGCGGCGACGTTGTCGACGTCAAGGAGCAGCGTGGAGGGCGTCGCGATGGTCAGGCGAAGGGCGCCGCTCATGCGCCCCCTCCCGACGGTTTGCGCTCGGCGGCGCGAGCGGCGTGCTCCTTGCCTCGCGCCTCGTCGAGGTCGCCCACCATATAGAGCGAACTTTCACGCCAATCGTCGCATTCGCCAGCGAGGATCGCCTTGCAGCCCGCGACGGTGTCGGCCACCTTGACCGAGCGGCCCGGGACGCCGGTGAAGGCTTCGGTCACCGCGAACGGCTGGGTCAGGAAGCGCTGCAGGCGGCGGGCGCGCTCGACGATCCGGCGATCCTCGGCGCCAAGCTCCTCCATGCCAAGCAGCGCGATCACGTCCTGCAATTCGCGATAGTGCTCGATCGCCTGACGCGCCTCGGTCGCCACCGCGACATGCTCCGGACCAACCACCGCAGGATCGAGCAGGATCGACGACGACGCGATCGGATCGACCGCCGGATACATCCCCTCGGCCGCCATGCCGCGCGACAAGACCACCATGGAATCGACGTGCGCCGCGATCGTAGTGACGGCGGGATCGGTGAAGTCGTCGGCCGGCACATAGACCGCCTCGATGGCCGTGACGGACGCCTCGCCGACCGAGGCGATGCGCTCCTGCAGCACGGCGACCTCGTCGGCCAGCGTTGGCTGATAGCCGACCCGCGACGGCGCGCGCCCGAGCAGGCCGGAGACCTCGGCGCCGGCCTGGACGAAGCGGAAGACGTTGTCCATGAGCAAGAGCACGTTCTGCCGCCGCGCGTCGCGGAAGTATTCGGCTATGGTCATGGCGGTCATCGGCACGCGCCAGCGCGCGCCCGGCGGCTCGTTCATCTGCCCGTAGACGAGCGCAGTGCGCGCGAGCACGCCCGATTGGGTCATGTCGAGCAGCATCTCGTGCCCCTCGCGCGACCGCTCGCCGACGCCGGCGAAGACGGAGATGCCCTTGTAGCTCTCGACCATGGCGTGGATCAGCTCCATCACCAGCACGGTCTTGCCGACGCCGGCGCCGCCGAACATCGCCGCCTTGCCGCCCTGCGCCAGCGGCGCAAGCAGATCGATCACCTTGACCCCGGTCGCAAACAAGTTCGTCGTCCCAGTCTGGGCGGAGAACGGCGGCGGCTTGCGATGGATCGGCCAGCGCGGCGCATCGAGCGGCAGTGGTGGACCGCGGTCGCCGACCCGACCGAGCACGTCGATGAGACGCCCGAGCGTCGATTCGCCGACCGTGATCGTCACCGGTCCGCCGGCGCCGCGCGCGGGATCGCCGCGCCTGAGGCCGTTGGTCGGCTCGAGCGCGATCGCGCGGGCGGTGTGCGTATCGATGTGGGCCTGGATCTCGGCGACCACGGCCCGCCCGTCGGAATCGAGGATCTCGACCGCGTCCTCGATCGGCGGCAGGGCGCCTTCGAACGCCAGGTCCACGACGGCGCCGCGGATCGCGACAACCTTCCCCTTGACCTGCTCACTAGACATGAGACCCCCTCCTGGGGGCGCGCGGAATCTCGCACGACGCGATCCCTCCCGCAAAGCGACATCGGGTCGCGGAGCGCCGCGTGATCCGACGGGGGTTTTGTTGACATTTCGCCGATTTCGATTATGTGCAAACTGCCGAGAGCGAAGGAAGGCTCCGGCGCGGCGTCGGCGACGCGCTTCGCGCCCACGCATGGCGAATATCAAATTCACGCCACGGCCCCGCGTTCGGTCGCGCGGCCCACGAAGCCTTCACACCCCCGGCGCGAATGCTAACTTTCGCGCAATGCGAGAAAAAATGAAGTTTAACGAACTCGGCCTGAGCGAAAAAGTGCTCAACGCCGTCGAAGCGGCGGGCTACGACACGCCGACGCCGATCCAGGCGCAAGCCATTCCTGAGGCCCTCCAGGGTCGGGACGTTCTGGGCATTGCGCAAACGGGAACCGGGAAGACCGCCGCCTTTACTCTGCCAATGCTCAGTTTGCTCGAGCGCGGCCGAGCCAAGGCCCGCATGCCTCGGACGCTGATCCTGGAGCCGACGCGCGAGCTCGCCGCCCAGGTAGAGGAAGCCTTTGCCAAATACGGCGTCAATCACAAGCTCAACGTCGCGCTTTTGATCGGCGGCGTCTCGGACGGTGAGCAGAAGACCAAGATCGACCGCGGCGCGGACGTCGTGATTGCGACGCCCGGGCGCCTTCTCGACCTTACTGAGCGTGGCGGCCTCCTGCTCACCGGCATCGAGATCCTGGTGATCGACGAGGCCGACCGGATGCTCGACATGGGGTTCATCCCGGACATCGAGCGCATCTGCAAGCTCGTGCCCTTCACGCGGCAGACGCTGTTTTTCTCCGCCACCATGCCGCCGGAAATTACCCGGCTCACCGAAACGTTCCTGCACAATCCGGTGCGCGTCGAGGTTTCCCGCGCGGCGACCACCGTCGAAAACACCACTCAGACGCTCGTCCCGTCGGGAAGTGCGCCGCCGGACAAGCGGGCGACGCTTCGGCGCATCATCCAAGGGGCCGAGAATTTCAAGAACGCGATCATTTTCTGCAATCGCAAGCGCGACGTGCAGGTGGTGTACCGCTCGCTCGAGAAGCACGGCTTCTCCGTCGGCGCGCTGCACGGCGACCTCGACCAGCGGGCGCGCATGGCCGCGCTCGACGCCTTCCGCTCGGGGCAGGTGCAACTGATCGTGTGCTCGGACGTGGCCGCGCGCGGGCTCGACATTCCGGACGTCAGCCACGTCATCAATTACGACGCGCCGCATCATTCGGAGGATTACGTTCACCGCATCGGCCGCACCGGCCGCGCCGGCAAGGCCGGCCAGGCGTTGACCCTCGTGACGCGCTCCGACGCGAAGGCGATCGCCGAGATCGAGAAGTTGATCGCCCGCAAGATCGAGTGGCAGCCCGGCGCCGAGATGCCGTCGGGCGAGGATGAGGGCGACGAGCGTCACCCGCACGAGCGGCGAGGGCGCCGCGGCGAGCGGAGCGGACACGGCGAGAGGGGCGCGCGCGCCGAGCGGAGCGGACACCCGGAGCGAAGCGGACGACGGCGTGGCGGCGAGGAGCGCCCCGTGGACGAGTTGCGCGCCGTCCCCCCGATCCGGCGACCGAATCGCGCCATCATCGCGCCGAACGGCCAGCGCAGGAGCGTAAGGGCGCCGACGAGGAGCGGGTTCATGCTCGGCCGAATGGCGCGGCTGCAGCAGCGCCGAGGCGCGAGCGCCCCCGCCGGGACGACGACGCGCCGGTGATTGGCCTCGGCGACCACGTCCCGAGCTTCCTGCTGCGTCCAGTGCCGAAGCGGAAACCCGCGCCGCAGGAACACGAAGCGGAACGCGAGCGCATCGCGGAGGACTAACCGCCGATTGATCCGGGGGCGGACGGCGATGCTGAAACTCGGTGTCCTACGCCTCTCGGCGATCCTGATCTTCGGGGTCGCCATCCCTTTCGGACTCTACCGGCTCAGCCGCGTGGTCGGGCTGCCGCTGATGATCGGCGCCGCCATCGCGCTCGGCCTCGCCTATGGCGCGCTCAAGGCCGACAATCCCTGGTCCGGGGACGGTCTGGCGAGGAATCTCAGGCTCGTCGGGATCAGCGCGGCCGCGCTTGCGGCCTATGTCGGGCTGAGCGTCGCGGCTGCGAGGGCGGTCGCAAGGCGGCGATAATCGCCGCAGTGGGGCGCCACTCAACGGCGGCTAGCGTCCCTCCCCCCTTGTGGGGGAGGGTTCGGGAGGGGGGTCGCGCCCACCTCTCATTGAGGGGGAAATGGCGTCAAACTCTTCGAAGTTCGGCGCGACCCCCCTCCTCGATCCTCCCCCGCAAGGGGGGAGGAAGCCGAGCGAAGCTGGAGAAGGGGGGGCGCGCCTCGATTTGGGATGGATGAATAGCGTCGCGCTTACACCGCGGCGTTGAGCGCCTCGGGACTCGCCGGCGTGATCGCCACGCTCTCGCCGCAGCCGCAGGCCGAGGTCTCGTTGGGGTTGCGGAACGAGAAGCTTGCCGAAAATTTGTCGACCGCGAAATCCATCTCGGCGCCGAGCAGGAACAGGATCGCCTTCGGGTCGATCAGCAGCTTGACGCCCTTGTCTTCGACCACCTCGTCGAGCGGCGAGACGTCATCGGCCAGCTCCATGGTGTAGGACATGCCGGCGCAGCCGCCGTTCTTCACGCCCACCCTCAGGCCCGCGATCGGCCTGGGCGCCGCTTCGGTCAGCTCGCGCACGCGCGCGGCGGCCGCATCGGTCAAAGTCATCACCTGCCGTCGCAGGAGTTTGGACGCCATCATGTCTCTCCGTCAGCCGGGGTCAAGGCCCGGCGCCGTCCTGCAACATATAACATCAGGGCCGGCCGTTTGCGAGGGCGGCCGAACCGGAGGGCGGGTTCCGGCGCGGGGCGCTTCATGTTAGGAGCGCAACGCATGAACAGCCGACACAAGCACAAAGACGACCCCCAGGACGCCCCGACGATGCACCGCTGGACGGCGAAGCATTACGTCTTTACCGCAATCCTGGTGATCGTGGTGATGGGCATGTTCGCCTACAGCTGGTCGTAACCGACGCTCCTTCGTTCCTTCCCCCTCCGGCCCGGCCCGGAAGGATCTCGCCGCCGGTCCGCTTTTGGGTCGAAACTCAATCCGCGTGGACGGCGACGAACGCCTTGGGGCGGATTGCCGCCCTCCCAATAGGCGCAGGCAATGGCGGGACTTCGACGTATTGTCGCCATCGCGGGTTACGACCGCGAACGTCGCAAGTGGGCAGGCAAGCGGGCCTTGCCCCTAGGCGCGGACTCCGCCCCAAGGAGGCGTTCGCTCACGCTGTAGCCGGTCTCTCGGCAAGGTACGCGCAACGAATTTAAGGCCTCGTCCGGGCGCTGCGCACCGTCCTGCTGCAGCTGACGGCGCCGGGTGCGACAATATGCGGTCTGGCGCATATGCGTTAGTCCGTGTACCTGGTCGTCTATGGATAGTCCCGTCGCACTCCTCGCCGCGCTCGCCGAACCGACGCGCCTCGCCGCGCTCCGTCTCCTCTGGGAGGGCGGGGAGCATTGCGTCTGCGAGCTGATGGCGAGGCTCGGGGCTAGCCAGTCGCGGATGAGCCGCCACATGGCTGCCCTCCGGGCGGTCGGGCCTGGTGACCGACCGGCGCGATGCGCAATGGGTGCGCTACCGGCTCTCCAGCGATATGGCCCCGACAACGCGGGCAATCCTCGACGCCGTCATGGCGACCGTGCCCGAACCTCATCGGAAGGCAGCATGAGCACTCAGCTATCAGCCCAAACCGAACCGCGCTCACTATCTACGGCCATCTGGGTCGCAGGAGTGATCGCGGCGGTCCTGCTCTGGTTCGCGATCTACTGGCGTCTGGAAGCCTTCTCGACGTGGATCGTTTCGATGACGCCGGTTCCGCGCGACGGTCATCTCGAAGAGGCGGCGCGGTTCTTCGTCTTCGAGACGCCGAAAGTCCTGATGCTCTTGGGACTCGTCGTCTTCGGCATGGGCATCATCCGCAGCTTCTTCTCGCCGGAGCGCACACGCGCCGTGCTGGCCGGCAAGCGTGAGGGCTTCGGCAACATTGCCGCGGCCGGCCTCGGCGTGGTCACGCCGTTCTGCTCCTGCTCGGCGGTGCCGATGTTCGTCGGCTTCATCTCGGCGGGCGTCCCGCTCGGCGTCGCCTTGTCGTTCCTGATCTCGGCGCCGATGGTCAACGAGGTCGCGCTCGGCCTGCTGTTTGCGCTGGTCGGTTGGAAGGTCGCGGCGATCTACCTCGGCTTTGGATTGGCGGTCGCAATCGTCTCCGGCTGGGTCATCGGCCGATTCAATCTCGAGGACTGGCTCGAAGACTGGGTCCGCAACGTACGGGCCGGCAAGACCGAACTGCCGACGGATCATCAGACGACTGTGGATCGCATTCGCGCGGGCCTCGACGCGGCGCGCGACATTGTCGGCCGTGTCTGGATCTGGATGATCGCCGGCATCGCCATCGGCGCCTTCATTCACGGCTACGCGCCGACGGACATGTTCGCCTCGCTCATGGGCAGGGATCATTGGTGGTCGATTCCGGCGGTCGTCTTGATCGCGGTTCCGATCTACTCCAACGCCGCCGGCATCATCCCCGTGGTGGTGGCTCTGCTCGGCAAGGGCGCGCCGCTGGGCGCGGTGCTCGCCTTCATGATGAGCGTGATCGCGATTTCGTTCCCGGAAATGGTCATCCTGCGCAAAGTGCTCAAGCCGCGCCTGATCGCCGTGTTCATCGGGGTCGTCGCCACCGGCATCATCGCCGTCGGCTACCTGTTCGACGCCTTGCTATCGTGAAAGGGCATATCATGAAAACTGTCAAGATCCTCGGCTCCGGCTGCAAGCGCTGCATAGCGACGGCGGAGATGGCTCAGGCCGAGGCGAAGAAGCTCGGCGTCGAAATCGCCTTGGAAAAGGTCACGGACTTCGCGGAGATCGCGAATTACGGGATCGCGGCGACCCCCGGCGTGGTGATCGACGGCAAGGTCGTGCACGCAGGCGGCCTGCCGAAGCCGGACGACATGGCGAAATGGTTGAGGTCGTAGAGAACTCTCCAGGTCCTGCTCCGGTCCTCCCGCAGGGGCAGGCCCAAGAGGCGCGTCGGACGACAAATTGGCGTGGCGCGCTTAGCTCTTTGAAGTTGCAGCTATGGACGGGGCGCTCAATTTCTAGGGACCGCATGCGGGGGTCGGCAATTGAGAGACCTCCGGCGTGGAGCGGGGAATGACCCAGGCGCAAGTCAGTGAAACCGGGCGCAAGAAAGGGGTCCCTGCGTCGCTCCACGCAAAGGCGAATGGCGTAGCCGATGCGAGCCGAGAGGGCGCTGCGAACAATTTCCTCTCCGTTCGCATCGGGGTGCTGAGCGACATGATTTTCGCGGTCGCGATAACGTCGCCCGTCTTCAGCTTGTTGTTCCTCCGATCGAACGAGCAGTCGGACTGGCGTTTGGTATTGGAGCCCATGCTCCGGCCGTTGGTGGCGGTCGGTTGCAGTTTCTTGTTTTCCAGCATGTTCTGGATCAGTCATCACCGCCGGTTGGCGCTCACCGAAGCGGGCAGCCGCCGCGACCTATTCATAACATTTGCATTCCTGTTTCTGGTCGTTCTCTTTCCCTTGTCGACCGTCCTTTGGGGGCACGGCGAAGCGAGGCCGTGGACGACGGTGCTGTACAGCAGCCATCTGGCCGCGATTGCGTCAGTGAACGAGCTTCTTTGGTTGGCGATCGTCGCGGCGGGGCCCGCCTGGCGGTGGCGAATGGCTGCTGCGCCGAGCGTCCTTGCGATCGTCTTTCTGTTCGCCGCGTGCCTTAGCGCCGTCGAGCCCCGTATCGGCCCAGCGTTGTGGGTCGCGGCGGTGTTGGCGCCACTCGTCGATGCGTGGGCGACGGGGCCGAAGATGTGAGTTTGAGGAGCCGCTCAAATGCTCGAACAATTAACTCTCCCGCGAGAGGCGCTTCTGCCCGGCGCGGTGGCGCCCGCGCCCGTTTCGACGGTCCGGACTCGCCGGTCGCGGAAGTGGATTCTTTTGCCTCTGCTTGCCACGCTCGCGGCCGGCGGAGCCGCAGCCTGGTGGCGGTTCGCGCCGCCTCCGGCGGTCGCGAATGCCGTGGTCGCCTACGGCGCGATCGACATCCGCCAGTCGCAACTCGCCTTCAACAACAATGACCGGATCAACCGCATCCTGGTGCAGGAAGGCGACCGTGTGACGAAAGGGCAGTTGCTGGCGGAACTGGATACGACGCGGTTGCAGGCCAGCGCGGACAAGGCTTCGGCCGACGCGGACGCTGCCCGGAATACGCTTGCCCGCCTGCGCAACGGCAGCCGGCCGGAAGAAATCGATCAGGCCCGCGCTAATCTCGCCGCCGCCGAGGCGACGGAGGCGAACAACCAAATCAATTTCGATCGCGCCGTGAAGCTTCTCGCTTCGAACTTCGCTTCGCAGCAGAACCGCGACAACGCCGAACAGGCGCTGAAGGTGGCGACGGCCAATCGAGCCTTCGCCGAGAAGGCGCTTGCGCTGGCCATCGAAGGCCCGCGTTGGGAAGACATCAAAGTGGCCGAATCGCAGCTTCGCTCCGCCGAGGCGGCGTTGGCCTTCGCGCGCCAACAGCTCACCGACGCGCGGCTCTACGCGCCCGCTGACGGCGTCATCGAGGATCGCATTCTGGAGCCGGGCGACATGGCCAGTCCCAGCCAGCCCGTGTTAACCCTCGATCTCACCAACCCGGTCTATGCCCGCGCCTACCTGCCCGAGAAACAGCTCGGCCGCATCCGCCCCGGCATGAGCGCCTACGTCGAGAGCGACGCGTTCCCGGGAGAGCGCTTCCCGGCTTGGGTCGGCTTCATCTCCCCCACCGCCGAGTTCACGCCCAAGACGGTCGAGACGACGGAGGTTCGCACCGAATTGGTCTATCGCATGCACGTCTACGCCTGCAATGCGGACGATCGAACTCCGGCTAGGCGCCCCGGTGACCGTGGTCATTCCCCTCAACGATGACGCGCCCCCCCGGACGGGCGGGGAGCGGCCCTGTGGCTGAGCCCGCGCCCGGGCCGGCGCTGAACTTCGCTGGCGTGACGAAATCATTCGGTCGCGGCAGGCGGAGCGTCGCGGCGCTGCATAATCTTACGCTCGCCGTGCCTGCGGCGAGGATCACCGGGCTCTTCGGGCCGGACGCGGCCGGCAAGACGACGCTCCTGCGGCTCGCCGCCGGCCTCCTGTCGCCGGACCAGGGGCGGGTCGAGGTGCTTGGGTATGACATCGTCAGGGATACGGCGCGGATTCAGAGCCGCATCGGTTACATGCCGCAACGCTTCGGCCTGTACGAAGACCTGACGGTGCAGGAGAACCTCGACCTTTACGCGCAGCTCCAGGGCCTGGAGCCGGCTGAACGTCCCGCCCGCTATGCCGAACTGCTGCGGCTGACGGCGCTCGGCCCGTTTGGCGATCGGCGGGCCGGTAAGCTTTCCGGCGGCATGAAGCAGAAACTGGGTCTCGCCTGCGCGCTGCTGCGCGTCCCAAAGCTTCTGTTGCTCGACGAGCCGACGGTCGGGGTCGATCCGATCTCGCGGCGCGAATTGTGGGCGATTGTCGGCGGGCTGCGCGACCGAGGTGTCACCGTGCTGGTTTCCACCGCCTATCTCGAGGAGGCGGAGCGCTGCGATGAAGTGGCGCTGCTCGACGAGGGCGGGCTGCTCGTGCAAGGATCGCCGCGCGCCTTGGCCGGGGAGCTCGCGGGGCGTTGCTTCACCGTGCGCCACGCCACGCTCGATCGACGGTCAATGCAGCAGCAGTTGTTGGCGCTTGCGGGCGTCGCCGACGCCAGGCTGGAGGGGACCGGGGTGCGTGCGCTGCTGGCTCCCGAGGTCGCGAGCCCGGCGCTGGACGGCGCCACGTGGGAAGTGGCGGCGCCGGAGTTCGCCGACGTCTTCATCGACCGCTTGCATTCGCGTCGGCCGCATCACGTCCCGGCGGTGGTGGCGCAGCCCGCCGGCCCGCACGATGGGGCGGTGTTGCAGGTCTCCGGGCTCAACCGCTACTTCGGCGCGTTTCACGCCGTGCAGGACGTGAGCTTCGACGTGGCGCGCGGGGAAGTGTTCGGCCTCCTTGGCGCCAACGGCGCCGGCAAGACCACCACATTCCGCATGCTCTGCGGCCTTTTGCCGGCGTCGTCCGGAACGCTGCGGGTGGCCGGGCAGGATCTTCGCACGGCGCCGGCCGAAGCGCGCCGGCAGATCGGCTATGTCGCGCAGCGTTTCGCGCTTTATGGCAACCTGAGCGTGGCGCAGAATCTCCAGTTTTTCGCCGCCGCCTATGGCCTCGGACGCGCACGGGCGCGGGAGCGCCTCGACTGGGCGACGGAGGAATTCGAGCTCGCGCCCTTCATGGCGATGAACGCAGGCGACGTTCCGCTCGGCTTCAAGCAACGCCTGGCGCTCGCCTGCGCGCTCCTGCACGAACCGCCCATCCTGTTCCTTGACGAACCGACGTCGGGGGTCGATCCGCTCGCGCGCTCGGAGTTCTGGCGGCGCATCAATCAGTACGCGAGCGCCGGAACCACGATATTGGTGACGACGCATTTCATGGACGAGGCGGAGTACTGCGACCGGCTGGTGCTCATGTCGCAAGGGCGCGTGCTGGCCGCCGGCGCCCCGACGGAAGTTCGCAAGCGAGCGGCCAGTCCGGACACGCCTGACCCCACAATGGAGGACGCCTTCATCGCGCTGATCTCGGCGGCGGAGGCCGATCTGCGGAGAGCCGCATGAACGCCATGCGGCTGACTGGGCTGATCCGCAAGGAGAGCGTCCAGATTCTCCGTGACCCGTCGGCGCTCGCGATCGCGTTCGCGCTGCCGATATTCCTGTTGCTGCTGTTCGGCTATGGCGTGTCGTTGAACGCCGAGCATGTGCCGATCGGCGTGGTGGCGGAGCATCCGAACCCGCAGACGAACTCGTTCGCGGGGACGCTGCAGCACTCGCGCTACTTCGACGTCCATATGCTGCCGACCTTCGCCGACGCGCAAGCGGCGATGGCGCGAGGAGAAATTATCAGCTTCGTCTGGCTGCGCAACGATTTCGCGCGAAAGATGCTGGGCCCGGGCGGCGCCACGATCGGCGTCGTGGTCAACGGGGTCGACGCCAACACCGCGCGGCTGGTTCAGGGCTATCTCACCCAGTCCTGGCAGATCTGGCTTGCGCAACTGCAAGAGGAGCAGGGCGCCGCGCCCGCGTTTCCGGTGGCCCTGCAGACGCGCATCTGGTTCAATCCGGCGCTGCGCAGCCGCGACTATCTGGTGCCTGGGCTGATCGCAGTGATCATGACGCTGATCGGCGCTTTGCTGACCGCGCTCGTCGTCGCGCGCGAATGGGAGCGCGGCACGATGGAGGCGCTGATGGCCTCGCCGGTGACCATGGCCGAAATTCTGGTGGGCAAGCTGCTGCCCTATTTCGTTTTGGGCATGGGCGGCATGGCCCTGTCCGTGCTGCTTGCGGTGACCCTGTTCGGCGTGCCGCTGCGAGGCAGTCTGCTGGTGCTGACTTTGGCCTCGGCGCTTTTTCTGTTGGTGGCGCTGGGCATGGGTCTGTTGATTTCGTCGATTGCCCGCAACCAGTTCGTCGCCGGCCAGATCGCCATCGTGGTCACCTTCCTGCCCGCCTTTATTCTTTCCGGCTTCATCTTCGACATCCACTCGATGCCGACGGCGATCCAAGTGATCACGCACATTCTGCCGGCGCGCTATTTCGTCTCGATTCTGCAGACGGTGTTCCTTGCCGGCGACGTTTGGGCCATTATCCTGCCGGACGCGGGGGCGCTGGCGCTGATGGCGACGTTCTTCCTCGGCGTCACGTTGTGGCGCTCGAAAAAACGGCTGGACTGAAATGGCCCGCCTCCTCGCTCTCATCCGCAAAGAGTTCCTGGCCCTGTTGCGCGACAAGGCGAGCCGTATGGTGCTGATCGGGCCGCCGCTGATCCAGCTCCTGGTGTTCAGCTATGCGGCCACGTTCGATCTCAACCATATTCCGTTCGTGGTAATCAACGAGGATCCTGGACTGGCCGGGCGGCAATTGGTGGCGCGCTTCGCCGGTTCGCCGAATTTCGAGCAGACCGCCGCGCTGCCCTCGACCGCCGGGATGGCGGAGTTGATCGATCGGCAGGCGGCGCTGCTGGCGATCCACGTGGATCGAAATTTCAGCCGCAACCTCGCGCAGGGCCGTCCGGCGCCGCTGCAAGTCGTGATCGACGGACGCAATTCCAACACCGCGGCGATCGCGTTGAGCTACGTCGGCGACATCCTGCTCGGCTTTGACTCGGAATGGGCGGCGGCCCACGGCGGCGCGGAAATCCCGGCGGCGCTCGACCTGCGCGCCCGATACAACCCCAACTTGCTGTCGCGCTGGTTCGTCGTGCCAGGCATCGTTGGTCTGCTCACCTTCGTGGTGACCGTGCTCGTGAGCGGCCTTTCAGTCGTGCGCGAGCGCGAGGCAGGCACGTTCGACCAGCTCCTGGTGACGCCCTATAGGCCGTGGGAGATCCTGGTCGGCAAGGCGGCGCCGGGGCTGCTGATCGGCGCGGCGGAGGCGGCTGTAATCGTGGCGGCGGCGGTATTCTGGTTTCATGTGCCGCTGATCGGAAGCCTGGCGGCGCTCGCCCTCGGTCTCGCGCTGTTTCTGGTGTCCGCGATCGGCATCGGACTGATGATCTCGTCGATCGCCGCCACCCAGCAGCAGGGCCTGCTCGGAGCGTTCCTCTTCCTGGTGCCGGCGATCATCCTCTCCGGCTTCGCCACCCCGATCGCGAACATGCCGCGCGCGGTGCAGATCCTGACCTATGTCAATCCGATGCGCTACCTGATGGTGATCCTGCGCGGCACGTTCCTCGAGGGGGACGACGTCGGCGCGCTGCTGGGGCAATATTGGCCACTCGCTCTGCTCGGCGTCGCCAGCATGGGCGCCGCGACCTTGCTGGCGCGGCGTCGGATGACGTAACGGCTCAACACCCGGCAACGACCGCCGCAGGCTTTCTTCCAGGACTTGGCGCCCCCTGCCGACAAGAAAGCTTCCGACGGCGCGCTCGCTTCTGCGTCGTTCAGAGCCGATCGTCTTCGCCGTCCTTTCCCCGACCGAACGCGATCCTCGTCTATCTCTCCGGCTGCACCCAGCACTCGGCGAGGGCAACGAAGTGGTCCTACGGCAGCGCGAGGCGAACGCCCGCAAAAGGTCACGAAACCGGTCCAACTGACTCGGTTTTCACCCTAGACGTTCCGAGTTCAGACCGCTGCAAGCGGCCGACTCGCAGACGAGGAGAGCTTGGGCGGATCGACGCCGACCGGCGCCTCGCTGGCGGTTGGCGGCGTTTTGTGCCAAAGCGCCTCGATTCCGACCTCAGCGACGCGATATGCCCAATCAGCCCGCCATGGACTCCGACGCCCTCCTCCTGCCGCATCGCCGATGCGCTCGATCGCCTCGCTCCCCCTGCCCCGGCGAAGCCCGATTTCGAGGCCGCCGAGGCCTTCGTCTGGCGCGCGGAAAAGGGCGCGCTGGCGCCGGTCCTCAAAGTCAATCGCGTCGACATCGGTCTCCTGCGCGGCGTCGACCGGGTGCGCGACCTGCTGGTCGAAAACACCGAGCGGTTCGCCCGCGGCCTGCCGGCGAACAACGCGCTCCTCTGGGGCGCGCGCGGCATGGGCAAGTCGTCGCTGGTCAAGGCCGCGCAGGCCGCGATCAACCGCCAGCCGGGCATCGAAGGCTCGCTGAAGCTGGTCGAGATCCATCGCGAGGATATCGAGGGCCTGCCGGCGCTGATGACCCTCCTGCGCGACGCCCCCTTTCGTTTCATCGTCTTTTGCGACGACCTGTCGTTCGACGCGGGCGACGCGTCCTACAAGTCGCTCAAAGCCGCGCTCGAGGGCGGCGTCGAGGGCCGTCCCGCCAACGTCCTCTTCTACGCCACCTCGAACCGCCGCCACCTCATGCCGCGCGACATGATGGAGAACGAGCGCTCGAGCGCCATCAATCCCGGCGAGGCGGTCGAGGAAAAGGTGTCGCTGTCGGACCGGTTCGGCCTGTGGCTCGGTTTCCATCACTGCAGCCAGGACGACTATCTCGCCATGGTCAGCGGCTACGCCGAGCACTTCGGCCTCGACGCGCCGGCCGAGGACATCGAGCGCGACGCGCTGGAGTGGGCGACGACCCGCGGCTCCCGCTCGGGCCGCACCGCCTGGCAGTTCATCCAGGATCTGGCGGGACGGCTCGGCAAACCACTCGCCGCTTCCGGCTGACGGCAGTAGGCGTAGCGGGCGCCGGCGCGGGATCGGGCGGACTTGGGCGGACCCTAGCCCTTGAAAAGGCGCAATTGCCTGCGTATAGACGTCTTTCGAAATTCGGACGGATCCTCTTTGCCTGCGCCGCCAAGGCGGTTCAGCGCGACGCTCTTCCCCCAAAAATCGAACCCTGACGAGGATCTCGCGTCGCGAGGTCCCGTCGTCACAGCGCATCCACGAGGGGCGTCACCATGGCAACAGGCACAGTCAAGTGGTACAATTCCGAAAAAGGTTACGGCTTCATCCAGCCGGATGACGGCGGCAAGGACGCTTTCGTCCATGTCAGCGCGGTCGAGCGGGCCGGCATGAATGGCCTGCGCGAGGGCCAGAAGATCAGCTTCGAGATCACCAAGGACCAGCGCACCGGCAAAGCGTCCGCCGACAAGCTCCAGGCCGTCTGAACGGGGCCGTCGATCCCGTGGACAAGCGTCCGCGGATCGACATCGCCGGCCCAACGGGGGTCAGGCTCAAGCCTGGCCCTCTCCAACACCTTCATGATTGGGGCGAACGCTCATGACTCGCCACAGATTCGCAGTCGGGCAAATCGTCGACTTCGATTTGAGACTCGTGCCGATGCCGAGACCCAGCGGTCCTTTCGAGGTGACGCGCGTGCTGCCGGCGGACGACATCCATTCGCAAACCTACCGGATCAAGAGCAAGACCGAGCCCTTCGAGCGAAACGCCAAGGAGTATGAAATCGTCGCCGTCGATTCGCCGGCCGCCGAGAAGGAGGCGAACGGGAGGCATTGGCTGGGCGCCGACGCCATGCGGCGGCCGAAGCCGTCCCGGCCCATTCGATCGCGCTGACCCCTTAATGGGACCGTCGGGACGGGTCCGGACGCCCATCGGAACCGCTGCCGCTGCGCACGATTTTTCGTCGAAACGTGACCGGAGAGGAACCGGATCGCAACTCAAGCCATTGATTTTGCAGGACTATGATCGCCGGCGTGGTTAACGCAATACGGCGGAATTGCGGCGAAAAGCCCGCCGCGGCCCTGGTCGAATCCGAATCTGGCGCCTATCCCGTTGATATCGTTGGCCCGGCGTACGGAACCGGCGTCCGGCCGGAGCGCGATGATCCGATCATCGCCTAGGCCAGTTGACCAGCGCCAGCCCGGCCAGCACCAGCGCGATCGCGGCCGAGAAGGCCGGCGTGATCCGATCGCCGAACACGAGCCAGCCGGCGAACACGCCGACCAGCGGAGAGACAAAGGTGAAGGCGGAGAGCTGCGGCGCAGCGTAGCGCTTGAGCACCCAAAACCACAGTGAATAGCTGACCCCGACGACCGCGACGCCCTGCCAGAGGAGCAGGGCGAACGTCGCGGACGAGACGTGGGCCGGCGCCGGCTCGCTGAGGCCGTAGGCGACCAGCGGCGCAAGAAGCGCCGCGACCGCGATCTGGTAGAACAGCACCTTGAGCGGGTCGGCGCGCCGGAGCGGCGTCGCCTTGATGATGAGGGTGGTCGCGGCCCATAGCGCCGCCGCCAGCAGCGCCAGCGCGTCGCCGATGAGGCCGCCGCCGGGCGTTCGACCGAGCATGGCGAGCGCGACGCCGAGGAAGGCCAGCGCAAGCCCCACCCATTGCACCGGCCGCAAGCGCTCGTCCTTCAAGAGAAACACGGCGCCCAGGGCGACGAAGAACGGCGCGGCGTAGATGAACACGGTCGCCCGCGACGCCGTCGTCCAGCGCAGCGATTCGTAAAGCGCGACGAATTCCGCCGTAAACAGCACGCCGGCGAGCAGACCCGCCGCAAGGGTCCCGTCGTGACTGAATATTCGCCTCTTTGTAGCGAATGCGTAGGCGATGACGCAGACGACGCCGATGGCCGCCCGAATGCCCGTCTGGGCAACCGGCCCGACGTCGACAAGCGCGCTCTTCACCACAACCTGGTTGAAGCCCCAGACAACGCAGAGGACAAAGGTCAGCGAGGCGGCAAAGGCGTCGAGGGGCTTGGTGGTCATCGGCCCCGCGCCGATACCGGCGCAGCAACGAGAAAACGCGCCCGCCCGTCACCGCTGATCAGCGTCTCTCTCCAAATCCAAGGCATGGATCAACGTCGCCCGGCGCGCCGCTCTCCAGCACGCGTTGCGACGCGGCAGAGAACACGCCCGATTCCCGCAGGGCCGGGCCTCAACCTCGCGAAGACGCGCTGATACCGCGGCTCCGACTCAAGGACGACATAGAATTGGCGAACGCGAGCGCGCCGGGCGAATGCCTTGCCCGGTCCGCTATTCGGCCGCGACAAGCCTCGGAAGCTCATCGATGCTGGAGTGCGACCGCCCCGCCGGCTCCAGCCACGCCCGGGTGAAGGAGCTGTTATGCGCGACCAGAACCGACACGCCGCCCTCAAGCCCTGCCCACAATTGCGGGTCGAGCACGAGTTCGCCGTTCGTCCATCGCCAGCGATGGCCGTCTTTGCCCTCGACCGGATACACGCCGGCAGAAAGCCGCTCGCTGTCGATCGCGATCCGGCGCGGTTCTCCCGCCCGACCGCTGAACGAGAGTTCCGTCAGCATCACGCCCAGCGTCCGACTGTCGCCATTGCCCAGCGCGGTAGGCGACAACGTGTTGGAGACGAGCCTGACATTCCGGGCGGTGGACGGGAACAGGAACAGGGCCGCCCCGTCCCCGTCGAGCGGACGATGGACCTTTCCGTCAACCAACAGCCTCAGGTCGGCATCGCACGAGCGCGTCCAGCCGAGCTCCTCGGCCCGGGCTGCGAGGCGTTTCCGGACGAAGTCCAGCGTCGGTCCATTCGTTACGACCGGCCGGCAGAAGTCGGCGTGGGTCGCGTGGCGTCCGTCGAGCATCGCGGGAAGCAGGCCGCGCAACTCCTCGAAGGCGCCGCGATTGCCCATCGCCAGATAGCTCTCGGCCGGCAGGTTGTTGGCGAGAAGGACGTCGTGGCTGTCGAGTTCGACATGCCAGTAGCTGATCGTGTCCGTTTCGACCCGGGCGATCGTGCCGCCGTTAATCAGACAGCCGACGGGAATGAACACCTCGCCAAGGACATCGACGCAGATCGAATGGCCGGCCGAGAGATAAAGGTCGTGCGACGGCCGATTCGGGCCGAGGGCGTGCGCGACGATCCGAATCGGCTGGGCGGCCCTCTGTCCGGGGACGAGGCGGAAGTCGATGTCCCTGTGGCCGATCCATCTGACCGGCCGCACATCGCCCGAGGCGGTGAGGACGAGGTCCCCGGCCTTAAGAGTCTCAACCGGAAGGTCCCCCGCCAGCGTGCGGATCAGCGTCCCCGCAGCGAAGCAGACGGGCGTCGAGGTGAGGTCGTTCGGGCTGATCGTAAATACGAAAGTACTGCCCGCAGCGTGTCCGGTTGCCGAATCGAGCCCGGACGGCTGCTGACCGGTATAAGTCAGCGTCAAGTCTGCGCTTCCGGGCGGCAGCAATGACGACGTTCCAACGATGGTGAAAGTTGGCCCACCGCTGAGCGTGAACTGGTCCAACGTCACACTGCCGAAAGGAAAGTTACCCGACAGCGAACCGGTAGCAGTACCCGCGTTGTAGTCGACAGCAAGCGTTCCGGTCACCGGCGCGCTGCCCCCGCCAAAGCCGAGCGACACACTCGTGAAGGCAATATCGACGATCGTATCAGCCATGGAGAACCCCTTCGGCCCTGTTCCTGAAGGGAAGCTCTCACGAGATCAACGGGCCGTCAAGCGAGGTTCAGCAAGACGCTGCGAGAAATGACAGGCAAAGCTTTTGATCGGCGCTGCTGTTCACGCCTCGATAAAGAACTGACCTTCGCGCGTGAGTAAATGACTGAATTTGACCCGATTGCTCGCGGCCGTGCGAAGCGCGCCACCTCACCCGCTCTCATAGCGTCTTTCGAAAAGAAGCGTCCATTGCAGGGGTTCTGCGGGGGAGCGGCTGCGCAGTCGCGGCGAACACCGCTCGAGGCGGTTCGCCATCCAGGCATTTGGAGATCAGGTGAACGTCGCAGGGGCCGGGCTGAGTCGCGATTCGGCCATCGAGCAGAATCAAAGGGCGGCGGGCCTTTCCTGGGACCCGCCGCCTTGTCGGCCAAACCGGGGATGGAACGTGTCTCGTGGCGATCCCCGGCGGCCATTGGATGTCCTGACCTTCAGGACCTTCTCGCCGTCAGAGGCCGGCGAGATAGCTCGTGGGATCGACCGGCGTCGATCCCTTGCGCAGTTCGAAGTGAAGCTGCGGCGAATTCACGTTGCCTGTGTCGCCCGACTTGGCAATCACCTGGCCGCGCTTGACCTGTTCGCCCCGCTTGACGTCCAGTTCTGCGTTGTTGGCGTAGGCTGTGACAAAGCCGTTCGGGTGCTTGATCAGCACAAGGTTGCCGTAGCCCTTGAGCCCATCGCCCGAATAGACCACAACTCCGCTCTCGGCGGCCCGCACCGAAGTCCCGGCGGGAACAGAGATGTCGATGCCGTCGTTGCCGCCGGCCTTGAACCCCTGGATGATGCGGCCGCGGGCCGGCCAGCGGAACTCCGGATTGGACCCTGAGGCGTCGGCTGCCGCGGACGTGACCGGCTCCTTGGCGGAGGCCGCTTTCGGATCGACGTTGCCGGTCGGAGTGTCATCGACTCCCACCTTCTTGCCGCCCGTTGTCTTGGAGACGTCGGTCTTGGCGACCTCCGTCTTGCTGTCGGACTTCGGCGTCTTGCTCTCGGAGCTAGCGACGTCGGACTTCTTTGTATCGGCTTTGCCAGGCTCGCTCTTCGCGAGCTTCTCGGACTGCGTCTTGGTCGCGGCCTCGCGTTTGCTCTTGTCTTCGCCCTTTGTCTTCTCTGCAGCTTTGTCCTCGGACCTATGGGCTTTGCCGGACGACCCTTGCTTGTCGTTCGCGGCGACATCCTCTTCATGCTTCTTCGTCTTCTCCGCGGCGTCGGTCGGCTCCTTTGCGGAGGCGACGGCGCGACCCCCTGCGCTGTAGACGGGAACGATCATCCGCATGCCGTCCTTGACCTCGGCCGGGCTCGATAAGCCGTTCGCGCTGAGCAGCGCGGACGCCGGCACCCCGTAGCGACGCGAGAGCGAGTTCGAGCGTCTCGCCGCTCGCGACCACGACCGGCGTGCCGCCGACAGCGCTCCAGCCGGCAGCCGAGCCGCGCATCGGGGCCGCGGAGGCGACCGGCGCTGCGGCGGCCGGCGCGCTCGCCACGCTGGTCGGTGGCGCGAGCGACGCCGAGGCCACGTGGCCCGATGGCGCGGCGGCTGCGGGCGGCGCCTGGGCGGTCTGCGACGCAAAGGGATTGGAGAATGGACTGCCGCTCGAATCGAACCGGGCGACATCCTGGGAGCAGCCCGCGAGCCAGACCAAGGCCAAGCCAGTCAGCGCTAGACGCGGAACGGAGCGTCCTTCCAGAAACGCAACGCGATCACTCATGTTCTTGGACCCGTATCTTACGCGACTGACAACACGCGCAATGTGGAACAGACGAGTTAAGACAAGGTTTAAGATGAATCATTGGTGAGGACCTGCGGCGAGTTTATGAATTCGAGCGAGGAACCGCGTAAGCGCCCACTGCCTCTGCGGCGCTCAAAGGGCCCGCGACAGACCGCGCTCCAGCGGTCTCAGGCCCCGCGAGCGGCCGAAGTCGGCCATGTGGACCGGTCCTTCGGCGCCGAGGGTCAGCCGAACGATTCGCTGCTCGGCCCGTCCCGACCCGGCGAACGCCGCGATCATCGCGCCGTCCGGGCCGACGAGATCAAGAAACGCGCGAGCCGGCGGCGCGACGATTCCATGGGTGATCACCTTGTCGAAAGTGCGCTCCTGGGCGTGCAATTCGAATCCGTCCGCCCACTGGATCTCGACATGTGACAGGCCGAACGCTCGGATGCGCGCGGCGGCCTCTAACGCCAGCATCTGGTAACGTTCGACCGACACCACCTCCTTCGCAAACTGGGCGAGCAAAGCCGTGCAATAGCCCGTGCCGGTCCCGATTTCGCACACTGTATCGGTCGGTTTGACGTCCAGCGCGGCAATCATGGCGGCGACGACGGAGGGCTGTGGCGATGTCTGGCCGCAACCGATCGGCAGCGCAATGTCGCGCCCGGCGATGTCGGCGAAACGCTGCGGCATGAACAGGGCCCGTGGGACGCGCTCCAGCGCGCGCAAAAGCTCGATGTCCTTGACGCCCTTGGCGCGCATCGCCAGTGTGAATTGGGCGCGCTCCTCCGCCTCCGACGCGCTCAAGCCCTCTCCCTATGTCCCGTCCGGTCGCCGAATTGCGAACGCCTTCTCCAATCTTAGCCGGGATTCGTCGTCGGTGAGATCGAGCCGGAGCGGCGTGACCGAAATCTTCTGCTCGGCGAGGGCCGCGAGGTCGGTGTCGTCGTCGAACTGGATTTCCGCTCGCTGGAACATCAGCCAGAAGTACGGAAAGCCGCGACCGTCCCGCCGCTGCTCGACCCGCATGAGTTCCGCGTTGCGGCGGCCCTGACGGCTGAAGGCGATCCCCTTGACCTCGTCGCCGGCGCAAGGAGGAAAGTTGACGTTGACGAGCCCGCCCGGCGGGATCCCGGCCTCGAGGATCTTGCGGATCAAGGGAACCGCGTGCTTCTCGGACGAATCCCATTCGATTAACGGCCGACCGTGCACGCCGGCGTAGGCCTGCGACAGGGCGATCGACGGAATGCCGAGCATCGCGCCCTCCATCGCCCCGGCGATGGTGCCCGAATAGGTGACATCCTCGGCGACGTTCTGGCCGCGGTTGACCCCCGACAGCACGAGGTCCGGCCGCTTGTCGGCCATGATCATGCGCACGCCCATAATGACGCAGTCGGTCGGCGTACCCTTCACTGCGTAATGACCTGGGCTGATCTCGCGCAGGCGCAGCGGATCGCTGAGCGACAGCGAATGCGCGACCCCTGACTGGTCGCTTTCGGGCGCGACGACCACCACGTCGTCGGAGAGTTCCGCGGCGATCGTCTCGAGCACGGCCAGGCCCGGCGCGTGGATGCCGTCGTCGTTGGTGAGTAGGATTCGCATGCGGCCCGCCTTTCCCGTGGCCCTATACGCCCGCGCGGCCCGGGGGCCAAGGCGCTTGGACGGCCGGCGGCCCCCCGCGTAGGGCGAGCCGCCGCCGGACCGAAGCTCATTGCGGAACCGGGTCGAGCCCTGGCCAGCCGTCTGAGGACCAGCGAATCGGCGCGAGCTCCAGCTTTGCGACGCCCGCATCCGCTCCATCGTAATAGTGGTAGACGAGCATCTCGCCCTTGGCGGTCTTGACCGGCTCCTGTCCGCCGGGGCCGATGAACCGGCCGGTCGTTCCGAGCACGAGCGTTCCGCCGCGATCGAGCATCGACCGCCCCTCCCGATCGAGGTATGGCCCCTCGATCCGGTCCGCTCGCCCGACCCGGATGTTGTAGGTCGACGCGACGCCTTTGCAGCACTGGTCGAAGCTGACGAAAAGATAGAACCGCTCGTCGTGCTCGAGGATCGAGGCCGCCTCGATCGCCCCGCCATGCCGGCTGGCGAGCGGGATCATCGGCGTGTCCTCCGGGATCAGCTTGCCGGTCGCCGGGTCGAGTTCGCGAAGCTTGATGCCGGACCAGAACGAACCGAACGCGAGGAACGCGCGTCCGTCGGAAAGGTCGATCCGGAACGGATCGATGGCGTTGAAGTCGTCGCGGGGGTCGGATTTCAGGACAAGGCCGCGATCTGTCCAGTTTGCCGAGGGCGCCGCAACGTCGAAGGCCTCACTGGTCATCAGACCGATCGCGCCTTCATTGCCGCCAAAGGTCGACAGCGCATAGTAGAGGAAAGCTGTGCCGCCGCGCTTGCTGACCGAAGGGGCCCAGACATTGACCGGCCGATAGCCCAGCGCATCCTTCGCCCAGGCGGGCGCGCCCTCGCCAATCACGCCTGCGTCGGTCCACCTCACCCCGTCGGGCGACGTCTTTGTCCGGATGGCGCCCTTCGTCGGCCCCTGCGCGCCCGTCCCGAACGCGGCGAAGCTGCCATCGATCTCGATGACCGACGGGTCGTGGATGCGGACGTCGCCAGTCATCGTCGGCTGGACCTCTTCGGCCAGCGCTCCCGCGGACGCGAGCACGAGAAGGAGACAAAGCGCTCGCGCCGCGAGACGCATCGGCTGTACCTCCCCTGGGGACGGTCCTTCATTCCCGCCCCTTGTCCCGCCTTTCCGCAGCCGGAATAAACCTTGCCCGGAGCTCTCGATTTCCCCAAGCATTTGGCGCCAACGGAGAAATCAGCGCGACGCAGCGCCGCGGGGGCTCGCGAGACGCCCGCCTTCTCGCCTTGAGACCGTTATGGCGCGCGTCAGGCGACAACCAGTTTTCCATCGATCCGCCTTGGAATTCGGAGCGGATTGTCGTCCTTCACACTGTCTGGAAGGAGCGCGGCCGGCATGTCCTGATAGGACACGGGTCGCAGGAAACGCTCGATTGCAAGGCTCCCGACGGACGTCGAGCGCCCGTCGGAAGTGGCCGGAAAAGGTCCTCCGTGCACCATCGCGTGCCCCACTTCGACCCCGGTCCCGAAACCATTGAAAAGGATGCGACCGGCCAGTCCCTCGAACTTCGGCATCAGGCGCCGGGCGGCAGGTTCGTCCTCTTCGTCGACGTGCAGCGCGACGGTGAGCTGGCCTTCCATCCCGTCGACAATGCGGGCCAGCTCGTCGATGTCGCGGCATCTCACGACGAGCGATGAAGGCCCAAAGACTTCATCGTGCAGCCGAGGATCCGCGAGAAAAGCAGCGCCGCTTGTCACAAAGAGCGAAGCTCGGCATTGACGGCCATCGCCTTCGAGGCCCTGGCCGACCAGCGAGACATCGGGATGGCGGCCAAGTCGATCCACTCCCTCGCAGTAGCTATTGAGTATGCCAGAAGTTAGCATTGTGGCGCCGGCCGCCTTGGCAAGTTCCTCCGACGCGTGAGAAAGAAAGTGCGAAAGACTTTCGCTTTCGATCGCCAGGATCAAACCGGGATTCGTGCAAAACTGGCCGGCGCCTTGGGTCAAGGAGCTAACAAACGTCCTGGCGATTGACGCGGCCCGCGATTTCAGGGCAGACGGAAATAGGATAACCGGGTTGATGGAACTCATCTCGGCGTAAACCGGGATCGGCTGGCGACGCTTTGCAGCAATCGCCATGAATGCGGTTCCGCCGGCGCGCGATCCGGTGAAGCCAACGGCCCGTATGCGCGGGTCTGCGACAAGCGCCTGACTGATTTCACGCCCGGTATCGTAGAGCAGCGCGAATGTCCCGGCGGGCAAACCGCGAAGCCTCACGGCTTCCTGAACCGCTTTGCCAACAAGCTCAGACGTGCCGGGATGAGCGGAATGGGCCTTCACGATCACAGGGCAGCCTGCCGCCAGGGCCGACGCCGTGTCCCCGCCGGCGACCGAGAACGCCAAGGGGAAGTTTGACGCGCCGAAGACCGCGACCGGGCCGAGCGGCACTTTGCGCAACCGCAGGTCCGGGCGGCGCGCAGGGCTACGTTCGGGCAATGGCGAATCGAGCCGGGCCTCGAGGAAACTTCCGTCACGAACAACGTCCGCGAACATCCTCAGCTGGAAGATCGTTCGGCTCCGTTCGCCCTCCACCCGACCGCGGCGGCAATCCAGTTTCCGCAACACACCGTTCGATGAGCTTGTCGCCGACATCCAGGATGCAGCTTGCGACCTGCTCCAGAAAGAGCGCGCGTTCCTCAAGACCGGTCTGCCGATAAACGGAGAACGCATCCCAAGCAAGTTCGGTCGCTTCAGCGAGGTCGGCCTTGGTCGCGCCGCCGAATTCGCCGTCAAGTTCGCGTCCGGTGGCCGCGTCCTTGGCTCGGAACGAGCCGTTCGATCCGAACCTCGAGCCTCCGCCAATCAGAAGATGTCCATTGAGGGTCATTCAATCACCTCGCATTGAGTTTTGACTCGCTGACGGTGCAGATGACCTTGAGGTCGCGTCGCCGCAGCGACCAGGCCGTCTGATCAGTCACGGATTAACGCGCCCAGCGCAGCACTAGCGGATCGTTGCGTCGTGCGATCTCGATCAGTCCCGCGCGAGTCTCCGGATGCAACGGCAGGACGGGGTGGCGCGTCATTTCCGAGCGAATGACGCCGCCCTCCTTCATCAGCGCCTTCGCGGCAATCAAACCGCACTGGCGGTTCTCGTAATTGATCAGAGGCAGCCAGCGCTGATAGGCGGCCATCGCGCCTTCTCGGTCGCCTGCGGCATGGGCGTCCACGATCTCGCGGATGCCGTCTGGGTAACCAGCCCCGGTCATGGCGCCCGTGGCGCCCGCGTCGAGATCGGCCATCAGGGTAATGCCTTCTTCGCCGTCCCAAGGTCCCTCGATGGCGTCCCCGCCCTCTTCAATGAGGGCGCGGAGTTTGGCCGCCGCTTGCGGCGTCTCGATCTTGAAGTAGGCAATATTCTCGATCTCCCTCGCCATGCGTGCGAGCAGCGGAACCGAGAGCGGCGTGCCCGACACCGGCGCGTCCTGGATCATCACCGGAATCGAAACGGCGTCCGACACTCTTTTGAAGAAGCTGTAGATGCCTTGTTCCCCGACGCGAAGGGTGGCGCCGTGGTAGGGCGGCATCGCCATCACCATGGCGGCGCCGGCGGCTTCAGCATTCCGCGAGCGCTTCGCACAGATTTGCGAGCTGAAATGAGTCGTCGTGACGATGACCGGAACCCGGCCCGCCACGTGGTTCAGCACCGTGTCCATGATGTCCTCGCGCTCCTGGTCCGTCAGCACGAACTGCTCGGACCAGTTGGCGAGGATGCAGATGCCGGTCGAGCCGGCATCAATCATAAAGTCGATGCAGCGCTTCTGCCCTTCAAGGTCCAACTCACCGTTGTCGTTGAAAACGGTGGGCGCCACAGGGAACACGCCGCGATAACGAGTGCGCAACTGAGCCATTGACACTCCAAAGCTTCGAGACAGCGGCGGGACGTCGTCGGCCAAACTCGGATCTCACGCCGCAAGCTGCGTTCCTAGTCGTTGATCGCCCTCGAAGCGGAGCGCAGCCTGCCGCCGCGAGCGCGAAAGGAAAGGACTTCGCGACGCCGACGATAGTACCGCAGAAGTTCCCTGTTTCCCATAATGGCCGAGCTAACGGCTGGCGGGCGCGTCGATTCGCGTCTTCCCGCCCATGTAGGGCTGCAAAACCTCGGGGATGGCGATCGAGCCGTCCGGCTGCTGGTAGTTCTCCATCACCGCGATCAGCGCGCGGCCGACCGCCACTCCGGACCCGTTCAGCGTATGGACGAAACGCGTCGATTTGGCGTCGGCCGCCTTTGAGCGCGCGTTCATCCGGCGGGCCTGGAAGTCGCCGCACACCGAGCAGGAGGAGATTTCGCGGAAACGCCCCTGCCCCGGCAGCCAGACCTCGAGGTCGTAAGTCTTGCGCGAGGCGAAGCCCATGTCGCCGGTACAGAGCGCGACGGTGCGGAAGTGGAGGCCGAGGCGCTTCAGCACCTCTTCGGCGCAGGCGGTCATGCGCTCGTGCTCGTCCCGCGCCTGCTCGGGCGTGGTGATCGAGACGAGTTCCACCTTACGGAACTGGTGCTGGCGGATCATGCCGCGCGTGTCCTTGCCCGCCGCGCCCGCCTCGGCGCGGAAGCACAGCGTGCCGGCGGTGAAGCGCAACGGCAGCGCCTTCTCGTCGACAATACTCTCGCGCACGAGGTTTGTGAGCGGCACTTCTGCGGTCGGGATCAGCCAGAATTGTTCATGGGTGCCGGCTCGTTCGAGCACTTGATCCACTGTATCGACAAAGGTCCGTCGCCCTTCGCGCAGGTCCGCTAGTTCCGAATCAGAAATCTGCTGTAAAGCCGCATGCAGCAGTTCTGAGCGATTTCCCATATCTGCCCCAAGGAATTGATCGTCCATGAATTTCGGCAATTGTGCCGTGCCGAACATGGCGTCGTCGCGCACCAGCACCGGCGGCTCGATCTCGGTGTAGCCGTGTTCGGTCGTGTGCAGCTCCAGCATGAACTGCTCGAGCGCGCGGGAGAGCCGCGCGAGCGCCCCCTTCAGCACGACGAATCGGGCTCCGGAAAGCTTGGCCGCAACGTCGAAATCCATCAGCCCGAGCGCCTCGCCGAGTTCGAAATGCTCTTTCGGCTTGTTTATCCCGCCCAGAGTCGGCGGCGCTCCGTGGCGACGGATCTCGACGTTGTCGGTCTCCTCCTTGCCGTCGGGAACGTCGTCGAACGGGAGGTTGGGGATTTTTTCCAGCCGGTCTTTAAGTGCGGCGGTTGTCCTTCGAACTGCCCCTTCGTAGTGTGGCAAGGACGCCTTCAGCCCGGCGACCTCGGTGCGAAGGGCATTCGCGGCAACCGCGTCGCCGCATGCCATCGCGGCGCCGATCTCCTTGGAGGCTGCGTTGCGACGTTCCTCGGCCCGTTGCAATTCTGCGATCGCCGCGCGGCGATTTTCGTCGAGGGCAATCAGCGATTCCGCGCCGGGCGACAACCCGCGCCGGGCGAGGCCTTCGTCAAACGCCTGCGGATTGTCGCGAATCGCCTTGATGTCATGCATGAATTCACCTGGGAGCGAACGCGCGGCGCAGCCAGCGGTCGCCGAACACGTTGAGCGCGAGGCCCGCCATTACCAGAAGCGCGCCGGCAAGCTCAACCGTCCGGAGGGGTTCGTGGAAAATGAGCATCCCGGCGGCCATGCCGACGACCGGGACCAGGAGGGCGAACGGCGCCACCGTCGCCGCCGAATAATGGGCGAGCAGCCGCGCCCACAGGCCAAAGCCGAACACGGTTCCGGCATAGGCGATCGCCAGCACGCTGACGGCCAGCCGCCAGGTCGGATGCAGTAGGCCGAAGAGCGGCCCGGGTCCGTCGAAGACGAGCGAAAGGGCGATCAGCGGCAGCGGCGCGGCGAGGCTCGACCAGACGGTGAAGGCGAGCGCGTCGATTTTTCCCTCGGTCTTGGCCACGACGTTGGCCGCCCCCCAGAACAGGGCCGCCAGCACCTCCAGAAGGAATGGCCAGAGGCTGGCCCCGGCGAGTCTTTCCGAGCCGATGACGGCCATTCCGGCGAAGGCGATCGCCGCGCCGATCGCCTGCATCCGACTTGGCCGCTCGCCGAGAACCATCCAGGCGATGAGGATGGTGAAATAGACCTGCAACTGGATCACCAGTGAGGTCAGGCCGACCGGAAAGCCCTGGCCCATCGCAATGAACAGCGCGCCGAACTGGCCGACGCCGATCAACAGGCCGTAGAGGGCGACCTTCCAGGCAGGCGACTTGGGCGGCGCGATGAAAAAGACGGCCGGGACGCTCGCGAACACGAATCGCAACGCCGACAGCATCAAGGGCGAGGTCTCGCCGACGCCGACCTTGATGGCGACGAACACAAGCCCCCAGACGACAGCGACGCTGGTCGCGGCGAGGATGTCGCGCGGGGTCACGGGACGAGTTCGAGGTGAAACGGAGAGCGGTTCGCAAGTGCGATAGCGTTGGGCATGACCCTTTATTCCCGAGGCGCACGCACGGCGCCAGGGGGAGAGCAGCGGAGCGCGACCAGGAGGGCCTACTGACGCGGAGTCGTGAAACTTACGCGAAATCTCCGTTACGAAGGCGGACTTCGGAACACTCGAAGCGGAGCTCGCCGAGGTCTGCTCCAACGAAAAATCCCTCCGCGCCGACGTCGCCTCCGATCTGCTGACGCGCAAGGAGCTTTCCGATCAGTCGTCGGCCTGCGCGCCGGGCGGTCGTCGACTACCACTCGTCCGTGATCGACCATGGGATGCTGATGAGCGATCTCGACGCGCGCCCGCGCGGCGTCGAGCAGCATCTCAAGCTGCCGCCGATGATCTTGGGCTGAAGTCGCCGGACACGCTCCCGTCGTCGGCATCGCGTCGTCCTGCACTTGCCGCAGTCAAGGGACCGCGATTGGCGCGCTCGTCGCGCTTGCAGATCGGGCCGCCGAGGCCGAAGGTGGAAGAGCGAAACGCCCGCGACCGACGCCGCTCGGCGCAATCCGGCCGGGGCATCACGGAAGCGGCCCTTCACCGGTCGGGGGTCGGCCACCGACCCAATATGGCGTGAGCCCGAGCGATATCGCCAAAGCCGCAAGTTCGGCGCGATTTGCGGCGCCAGTTTTGGTTCTGAGATTGGCCGCGTGGAAGCGAATGGTAGCCTCGCTCACGCCCATCGCCGCAGCGATGTTGGAGGTCGGGCGGCCGGCAACGAGGTGCTTCAGACATTCCCGCTCACGTCCCGTCAATTGAGGGGGAGGCTCAGGAACCAGCTTTGGCGGCGGGCGCCCGCACAACGCGTCCGCCCGATCGAATACGGTTCCTGCGAGCCCGCGCAACGCAAACCGCTCTTGGGGACTCCGAGGATCGCTTTCGCCTACGAATGCGACGAGGCCCAGGTGACCGTCCGCGGCCCGTTGCGGCACGACATAGCCGCCATGATAGCCAAAGTGTCGACCCGCCTCGTAGACCTTGCGACCCGGATGAGCGCGCGGCAGCAGCGCAAAAAGCTCCGCCGCTCCGATAGGCGCGCCGCACGTGACCGCCCAGATAGGCACCGGATCGACACGCATGAAGCCCTCGCGGAGATACATAGCAAGCCATTCCGGATGCCAATTGGCGAAATGAAACGCTTCGGGCTTGCCCGTATGGCCAAGGCGTCCGCTTGCGACCGCGCTGTAGCCGAAAGGTCCGACGACAGCCGCAACGCCCCTGGCGAGGGCGTCCATCGCCTCAATACTCTCACACTCCACGGCGAAGGCGCCGGCGCGTTCCAGCAAGAGTTCTGCGCGCACTTGGAAGTCCCCCGCGCCGGCAAACCCCATGAGGCCCGAGAAAGCCCAGCGCTCTTTCGACGCCTCCGCGAGCCATCATCCGCCCGCGCCGACAGTTCGGCCGCCGCCCGACCGGTCAACCCGCGCACTCGAAACACTACTTAGCAAACAACCGTCTATGGAACAACGCGAGCCGCAGTCTGCGCATGCAGAGGGTTGTGGCTTTGGCCGAACGCATCAATCGCGCCGAACCTAGCGGAACCGCTAGTTGTCCGGCGACGTGCTCGAAGCCTACGGTTGTCCTTGGAGGGCCTACGCGGGGACAATGGGCTTGGGGTTGCAATTCGCCTCGGCCATTTTCTCTCTGGAGACAGCGAGGCGGGGCCTACCCGAAGACAGGGGAGACTTCATCATGAAGCATAGGAAGATTTCGGCTGCCGCCAGCATCGTCGCACTCCTTTCCGTGGCGCATTCGGCGCACGCGGCAAACCTTGTGTTCAATGGCGACTTCGCCGCCGGGAACACCGGATTCACCAGTGATTACTCTTACTCGGCAACGATTTACAGTCAGAATCAGTACACGATTGGGACGCAGCCGGAAAACGCCTACAATGCTTTCTTCGGTTCCGCAGCGAACTTCCCGCCGCCAGCCGGCGCAACCTCATCCAATATGATGCTGGTGAACGGTGGCTTCCTGGGAACAAACACGGTGTGGGCCGAGAGCGGCCTCTCGGTCTCCCCAAACACCAACTATTTTTTCTCGGCCTACATAACAAATTTGGACAGCGCCTCCCCGGCCACGCTCAACTTCAGTATCAACGGGTCGGCTCTCGGAAGTACCTTCACGGCGGCGAGCGCGGTCGGGACCTGGTCGCAGTTCTTTGCGACCTGGAATTCCGGCTCCAGCACGACCGCCAACCTCGGACTGGTGGATACCAACACGTCGTTCGGCGGCAACGACTTCGCGCTCGATCTCATAAGCCTCTCGACGAGCGCCGGCAGCGGCGTTGGCGTCGGAGGCACGGGATCGGCCGCTCCCGAGCCGGCGAGTTGGGCGCTTATGCTCGTTGGCTTCGCCGGGCTCGGCCTCGCGGCGCTAGCCCGCCCATCGTGGCGCCGAGTGGCGTCCGTTTAAGGCCTTGCGGGTAACCGGCGCAAAGAAAGGCCCGCGCGAGCGGCCTTTCTTCTTTCGCTCACGTTCCGGTATTCGGCGTCGAGTCGCCCTGCGCCCGGCGTTTCTCGACCGCCTTCACTGCAATGATCGCGCCCTCGTATAGCGCCAGCATCGGCAGGGCGAGGGTGGTCATGCTGATCAGGTCCGGCGGTGTCAGGATCGCCGCGACCCCGACCACGGTCACGATGGCGTAGCGGCGCATCCGGATGAGCCAGGCTGAATCGATGATCCCAACCTGGCCGAGCAGCGTCAGGATCACAGGCAGCTGGAACGCGATCCCGAAGGCGAAGATCAGCGTCATGATCAGCGAAAGATATTCGCTGACCTTCGGCAGAAGCTCGATCGTGGCTTCGCCGGGCTGATTGACCTGCTGCAACGACACCGAAAAACGGATCAGAAGCGGCATCACCGCAAAATAGACGAGCAGCGCCCCGAACAGGAAGAAGATCGGGGTGGCGATCAGGTAGGGCAGAAACGCCTGCCGCTCGTGCTTGTAGAGGCCCGGAGCGATGAACTTGTAGAGCTGAATGGCGATCACCGGGAAGGCGATCACCGCCGCCCCGAACATGCTGAGTTGGATGTTGGTGTAGAACTGCTCGAGGAAGTGGGTGGCGATCAGGGTCGCCTTCTCCGCCCCGACCACCCGCACATAGGGCTCGGTCAGCACGTTGTAGATCGTGCGCGAGAAATAGAAGCAGACCAGAAAGGCTGCAAAGAAGGCGTATATGGACCGGATCAGTCGGCCTCTCAGCTCGATGATGTGATCCATCAACGGCGCCTTGGTGGCGTCGATGTCCTCCTGGCTCATTCGGCGGCGCTCGATTTCTCCGCCGGCGAATCCTCATGAGCGGGGCGCGCGACCGATTTGACCTCGATGGAGGGTGCGCTGAGGGCGACCTCCGAGATTCCAATCTCCGAGGTCGGCGGCGCCGGGGCCGGGAGATGCGCTTGCTGCTCGGCGGCCTTGGTCACCTCGTCGCGGATCATTGTCGCCGGGTCGAAGCTGCCGGACGCCATCGTCTGGTTTAGCTCTGACAAGCTGGCCGTCGTATTCTGTTTAAGTTCGGCCAGTTCCTTGCGCACGGTCTCGAACTCGGCCTCGCGCATGGCGTCCATGAACTGGCCCTGGAACTCGGCGGCCATGCGGCGCATGCGCCCCATCATTTGACCGACCGTCCGCATGACGCGCGGCAAATCCTTCGGGGGAATCACCGCCAGCGCGACGATCGCCACGACCAACATCTTGCCTATGTCGAAGTCGAACATCGAGGCTCCGGCGGAACGTGCGCGTAGGCGGCGCGGCCGCGCCTCTCCCCGCGAGCGTCAGGTGCGATGCGCTCAGCCGACCTTGTGAACGTCGTTAGCGTCGACGCCGATCCGGCTCTCGATCGGCCGCGGGGCCGCCGTAGCGCTGGGCGCCGGCTTTTCCTCATCGTCCTCGGCAAGGCCTTTCTTGAACGATTTCACGCCCTTGGCGACATCGCCCATGATGTCGGAGATCTTGCCCTTGCCTCCAAACAGCAGGAGCGCGACCGCAAGGAACAACATCCAGTGCCAAATGCTGAAGCTACCCATGGCCGCCTTCCCATTGTGCCTGCGCCGCGCAGCCGCCATGAGCCGTCGGCGCAATCCTCGATCAGCCCATACCTAAGCGTGGGACGGGGCAAAAACAAGCGGAAGGCCGCCGCAGGCGGGTGCGATAGGCGGTCTTTCGCAACGGGCGCCCGCATCGCCGGTCACGTGGCCCTTCCCGTCCGGTCGAACAGCGGAAAGATCAGCATGCCGACGAAAAAGCCGCCGAGATGCGCGACCCAGGCGACCGGCATGTCGGAGAGGCCGAGCGATCGGGCAAACGCGCCGAAGATGAAATTCGTCGCCAGCCAGATGGCGAGAAAGATGCGCGCGCGCGGATCGGTCAGCATGGCGCTGAGCGGCGCCGCGGGAATGGCCTCGAGCTCCCGGCGCCGCGACGTCGGCAGTCCCAGCGGCGCCCCAGGTTGGAACATAAAACGCGCCGCCGCGCCCATGAAGTCCCGAATCGGCGCCGGAGACGCCGATAAGCGGCATGAAGTCCATCGGACCGATGGCCCATTGGGCGAGCGCGGCGGCGACCGCGGTCACGGCCATAAAGACGAGAAAGCGGGCCGTTCCGAAACGCCGCGCGACGGGAGGCCCGAACGCCATCAGCCATATCGTGTTGAGCAGGACATGCGTCCAGGAGCCGTGCAGGAACGCGTAAGTGAGCAGAGTCCACGGCTTGGCGCCGCCGAGCGCATGCAGTTCGCGCATCGCGCGCACCTGTTCGAGCGCCGACGTGTCGCTGTTCGCCCGAATGAGCAGATCGATAGCGCGTCCCGGCCAGATCGATACGGTCAGGCGGCCGGGAACGAACGCGTAGTCGCGAATGATCAGATCCTGGATGTCCGGGCGCATCCAATGGAAGATCGCGAACAGCGCAATGAGCAGAACCGCCAGTCCGACGACCACCGGCGGCGCGTTGAATATCGGCTCTTTTTGCCGCCCGGCGTGGCTCGGAGTCCGGTCCATACGTCGATGTCTCTCTATGATCGAAGCGGCTTGGAGGAAATCGCGACAAACCGCAACGGGCTTCCGGGTCGCCGGGCCCGGCGAAGGGCTCGCGACCCGTCCGTTATTGTTAATGGGAAAGTGAGCGGTGGATAGCGGCTCCCCCCTCTTGTCCCACGTTGGAGCGGCATGTTCCGTGCTGCAAAGCGCGCAGACAGGCGCAATGACATCGTCATGTTCCGATGTGACACGCGCGCCGACCCTCCATGTGGGAGAGGCTGATGAGACATGCTGTCTCGAGAGAACTTTATGCCTATTGGTGCGCCCTCCGAAGGGCAGGATCTCCGCCCGAGCGCAACCAGATCGAACCCGGCGCCATTCGTTGTTGTCTGCCCGACACGTTCGTCCTCGAGTTCGATACGGAAAGCGGTTATCCTTTCAGGATCTGCGGTTCCAGAATCAACGCTCTGTTCCTGAAGGAGCTGCGCGGCGCCGGCTTCCTGAAGATCTGGCGGAACGTCGATCAGACGCGGATCGACGTCGTCTTGCGGGCCGCCGCGGACCAGGAGGCGCCCTGTCTCCTGCTGGCGGAGGCCTCTCCCGCCGGATTGGCGCCCGTCGAGATCGAGATCACCCTGCTCCCTCTGCGTAACCAGGGCGCGACCCACGCCCGCATGCTGGGTTCGCTCAGCGTGTGCGGCGGCTGCGACTGGCTCGGCTTGATCGCCTCCGGTCCAACCACGCTGAGGGCCTGGAGCGGCCTGGACCCCGGGGTGAGCGACCAGCGTCGCGGCCCTCAGCCCATCCGCCTTGTGCGAGCGGCCGCAAGCGCGTGTCTTGTCAGAGGCGTTTGAAAGCGGCCCCGTGTCGTAGGGCCGCGGTTCGCCGCAGTCGGCCAGCGGGGCGGAGCGCTCAGACGTCGACGTCGATGCGCTTCAGCCCTGCGGCGTAGCGTCGCCAGTTCTCGACGTAATGCGTCGCTGACCCGAGAAGCGCCGCCGCGGCCTCGGCGTCGAGCGTTCGGATCGCCTTCGCCGGCGCGCCGACAATCATCGAATGGTCGGGGAATTCCTTGCCTTCCGTGATCAAGGCGCGCGCGCCGACGAGGCAGCCTCGACCGATCCTGACGCCGTTGAGCACGACCGCGCCCATACCGATCAGGGAGCCATCGCCGATCGTGCAGCCGTGCAGCGTAACATTGTGCCCGACGGTGCAGTCCTGGCCGATGGTCAGGGGCGAACCCACGTCGCTGTGTAGGGCGCAAAGGTCCTGGATATTGGAGCGCGCGCCGATGACGATCGGCTCATTATCCCCGCGCAGCACGGCGCCGAACCAAACACTCGCGTCCTCGCCGAGCCGAATGTCGCCGATGATGTTGGCGTCGGGCGCAACCCAGTAGCGCCCTTCGGCCGGCAGCGTGGGCTTCACGCCATGAAGCAGATAGATCGGCATCGGGGAAGTCTCCGCGGGAGGCGTCAGGAACGCTGCGGCTCACTCGTCGTCGAGATCGATGTCGAGGATCGCCATCTGCAACGTGAAGCTCGAGCGTTTCGGATCGTCCGCCGAAATGACGCCGAGGAACTCCGAACCGTTGTTCAGTTCGACCGAGTCTGTCTTCTTGAGGCGGGCGGCGATCGTCAGTTTGTCGTTCTCGAACAGTTTGCGCAGGTATTCCTGCAGGACCTCCCGCCCGACCGGCAGCTTCACCTCGAAGGCGAACGAGCGGTCGCCGTCCTCGTCGTCGACCGTGATCAGGCCGATCTTGCGCTCGCCGAGGGAAACGTCGGCCGCTTCCGCCGATCGGGAGTTCGGCGCGACCTGGATCGCCGGAGCGGTGAACGTTTTGCGCAAAAAATCGCGCAGCTTGACGATCTCGGCTTTGTCCACGGCCCTGCCCTCGCTTGATCTTTAAGGCCGCAGGCTTTGCCAGATGCGCGGGTCGTCGGCAAGGCGCCAGCACGGTGACCCAAGGGCAATTCGCTAGGCCTCGACCCCCTTTTCGGCCAGGATCTGGTTCATGTCGCGCGCCGGCTCGGCGCAGCCGCTTTCGCCGACGATCCGCGCCGGCACGCCGGCTACCGTCTTGTTGTGCGGCACCGGCTGCAACACGACCGAACCGGCGGCGACCCTGGCGCAATAGCCCACTTCAATATTGCCAAGGATCTTCGCGCCGGCGCCGATCAGCACGCCGTGGCGGATCTTCGGATGGCGGTCGCCGGTTTCCTTGCCGGTGCCGCCGAGCGTGACGCCCTGCAGGATCGACACGTTGTCCTCGATCACCGTCGTCTCGCCCACCACCAGGGCGGTGGCGTGGTCGAGGAACACGCCCTTGCCGATGCGTGCGGCCGGATTGATGTCGACCCCGAAGGCCGCCGAGGCGAGGCTCTGCAGGCTCAATGCGAAGTCCCGCCGGCCCGACTTGAGAAGCCAGTGGGACAGCCGATAGGCCTGCAACGCCTGGAAGCCCTTGAAGTAGAGCAGCGGCTCGATCATCCGCAGGCAGGCGGGATCCCGGTCGGCGACGGCCATGATATCGGCTCGGAACGCCTCGCCGATCGACGCATCGCGGGCGATCGCCTCGGCGAAGGTCTGGCGGATCAGCGCCGCGGAGACGTCCGCATTGTCAAGGCGCGCGGCGACCCGATAGGCGACCGCGCTCTCCAGCGTCTGATGGTTGAGGATCGTGGTCATCAGGAAGGTGGCGAGCTCGGGCTCGCGCCGCATCGCCTCGTCCGCCTCCTGGCGGATCCGCCCGAACAACGGATCGCTTCCTGCAAGCCCGACGATGCGGGCGGTCAAACCTTGGGCCATGACGATCTCGCTCCTTCGGCCGTTCCAAGGAGCAGCCCGGATGGATCTTACCACATAGGCGGCCGGCCCGCGACCGCAACGGGCTCGGGCTGGATTTGCCTTGGCCGCCGATCCTATCGCTTTACCGATGCGTCAGGACGCCGGTCAGCGCGTCCCGGCGTAAGGCTGGAAGCGCGGCCACATCCGAGTGAGCACGGTGTCGCGCTTGAATTGGGCGTGCCAGACCACCGCAATGAGGTGCAGCGTAATGACCGCGCCGATCGCCCAGGCGAAGATGTAATGGGCCTCGCCCGCGCCTTCGTCGATCGCCCTGTTCCGGCCGACAAGATCCGGCAGCGAGACAAGCCCGAAGAACGAGACGTCGTGTCCGCCTGCGGCCGACGTCAGATAGCCGGTGACGGGCATCGCGATCATCAGCGCGTAAAGCAGGAGGTGGGCGCTGCGGGCGGCCGCATGGGTCATCCTATCCAGCGCAACCGCGTAGACCGGCGACCCGAGCGCGAGCCGCGCGACGATCCTGACGACGATCAGCGCCAGCACGGCGACGCCAAGGGACTTGTGAACGAACAGGACTTCGCTGCGGATCGCCCCGCGCGGGAGCTGCGTCGACCAGACGCCGAGCCCCAACGCGACGAAGATCAGCGCCGCCATCAGCCAATGCAGCGTGCGCAGAAACGGATGATAGAGGGCGACGAACTGCGACGGCGGAAAGCTCTTCATGGCGCGGGCGTCCCTGAATGGGATGCCGCCTCATGACCGGCAATCGGGACAAACTCAAGACCGCACGTCGTCGCGGCCGATCACGCTTCGATGTTCGCCAACGCCGCGCTTGCGGCCGTCGGAGCCCGCGCGCTCCGTTGACGGACGCCGTCGGCGCGCCTGCTAGCAGGCGATTTTGTTGCCCCGCGGGCCGGCGGCAATCCACAAAATTGTTTCAAAGTCAATACGTTACCTGAATTGCAGCCCAACGGTTGCGGTCTGGCGCGGGCGCGGAACAGGGACCTTAACAGGACCAGAACAGGGTCAAAACCTCGCTTATCAGGGTCAAAATGGAAAAAACAGGCGGGCGACACGGGACGCGAGTGCGGGCGCCGCCAGGTTGCACGGCGCGGCTCGGATTCCCTTCCGAGGAAAGTTGGCCCCGCGCGAGCGGTCGGACCGAGGGGCCGTCAGCCCGCCTTCCAGAAGAGCCCCACGGTCAGCGCCAGGCCGATCACGACGACGCCGACCTTGAGCAGCGTCTCGTTGACCGTCTTCAGCATCAGCGCCCCGGCCCACCCGCCAAATGAGGCGCCGACGGCGGTGACCGCGGCCTGAAGCCAATGCACGTCGCTCGACAGGGCGAAGATCGCCACCGCCGAGGCGTTCATGACGCCCGCCAGGATATTCTTGCTCGCGCCGGCGTTCCGCACCGCGAGCCCCGCCATCGTCAGCGACGCCATCATCAGGAGCCCGATGCCGCCGCCGAAATAGCCGCCGTAGACGGCGATGAAGAACTGGACGACCGCCGCGCCCCAGGGCCGCAGATGCTGCTCACCAGGCTTCGGGGCCTTGCGAAAGAAACTTCCCCAGGCAAACAGGACCGTGGCGAACAGGACGAGCCACGGCACGAGCTTGGCGAACACGCTCGGAGGCGTCCAGAGCAGGATCATCGCGCCGATCGCCCCGCCGATGAGGCTAATGGCGAAGAGCGCAGTCATCGACAAGCCCGGCGGGCTCTCGGCGTCGGACCGTCCGGTGAAGCCGGTCACAAGCTGCGCCGGAAATAGCGCCACCGTCGAGGTGATGTTGGCCGCCCGCGCGTCCATGCCGGTCAGCATCAGCGACGGCAGGGTGATGAACGAACCGCCGCCCGCGAGCGCATTTTGCGCCCCGGCCCAGATCGAGGCGACGAAGAGGATCGCGAGCGACAAGGTCAAGGGAGTCTCCGGGCGGCAGAGAGCGACCGCTCGCTTACGGGGTTCGCCAGGCCGGCGCCAAGGGGGCGACCCCAGTGGCTTGAGAGCGGCGAGCGATTTCCTTAGCAGGAGGAATAGCGTTTGCGAACCGTCACGCCGACCGTCAAACCGCGAACGAAGACCGCCGAGGGCTCCGATCCGATCGCATTCGTCGAGAGCGCCTGCTATGATCCGGATCGCAAGCAACGGCTGCCATAAGGAGCGTTTCATGCGCCGCTTCGTTCTTTCGCTCGCCGCCTCGTTGATCGCGGCGTCCGTGGGCCATGCGCAACAGAAGAGCACGCTTCAGCCCGCGTTCTCGTCTTCGGGCTCGGGTCAACTGCGCGGAGTCTATGGGCCGCCCCAGTCAGCCGCCCCGACATCCCTCCCGACTTCGATCACCGGGTCGGGCTCCGCGACATCGGACAGCGTTCCGAACGTTACGATGCCGGGCGAAGCCCAAGTCGGGCAGGCGCTGCCGCAAGGCGCCACGGCCGCCCCCATGTCCGATCGGCCCGGCTACGGCCGCGCGATCGTCAACGGCCACAATGCCATCGTCGATACGAACAGCAACCAGATCGTTCAGTTCTCGGACTAGCCGCCCGACCCTTACGCGAAGTCCTTGGCGGCCGCCTTGTGTTCGGCCATCAGCCGGTCGAGATCAAGGCCGACGGGCATGCCGTCGACCACGCGCCACGCGCCCGCCGCCATCACCCGGTCGGCATGGGTAGCGCCGCACAGGATCAGCGCCGCAAGCGGATCGTGGGCGCCCGAGAAGCGCGGCTCGTCCAGCGTATAGAGCGCAAGATCGGCTTCATAGCCCTCGGCGATCCGGCCGATGTCGGACCGGCCGAGGCAGCGGGCCGAGCCCTCCGTCGCCCAACGCAGGGTATCGAGATGTGTAACCTTGTCGGCGCCATAGCGCAGGCGGCCGATCATCAGCGCGTGGCGCGCCGCCTCCATCATGTTGGAGGAATCGTTCGAGGCCGAGCCGTCGACGCCGAGTCCTACGGCTGAGCCCGCCGCCTCGAGTTCGCAAGTCCGGCAGATGCCGGAAGCGAGCACCATGTTCGATGCCGCGCAGTGGCAGACCCCCACCCCTGCCCGGCCGAGCCGGCCGATTTCCTCGGCGTTGAAGTGGATGCCGTGGGCGAGCCAGACCCGGCTCGACATCCAGCCCGTCTCCTCGAGCAGATCGACTGGCCTCAAGCCGTAGGTTTTGAGGCAGAACCGCTCCTCGTCGTCGGTCTCGCAGAGATGCGTGTGAAGCTGGCAGTCGTAACGCTCGGCGAGCCGCGCGCTTTCGCGCATCAGATCCCTGTCGATCGAGAAGGGCGAGCACGGCGCAAGCGCAATGCGAATGCGCGCGCCGGGCTTCGGGTCATGAAACAGCTTCAACACCCGCTCGCTGTCGGCGAGAATCGTATCGGCGTCCTGCACCACGCTGTCGGGAGGGAGGCCGCCGTCCTTGACCGATAGGTTCATCGAGCCGCGCGACACGGTCATCCGCATCCCGAGGCCGATCGCCTCCTCGACCGCGATGTCGACGGCGTTCTCGAGCCCGGCCGGATAGAGGTAATGGTGATCCGCCGCCGTCGTGCAACCCGAAAGCATGAGCTCTGTCAGCGCCATCCGGACGGCGAGGCGCAGATGGCCGGGCTTCAGCCGTGACCAGATCGGATAGAGCGTCGTCAGCCAGGGAAACAGCGTCTTGTTGATCGCCTGCGGGTGGGCGCGCGTCAGCGTCTGGTAGAAATGGTGATGCGCGTTGACGAGGCCCGGCAGCACGACGGACCGCGACGCGTCGTAAACCGCATCGACCCGCTCGGGCGTTCGACTCCCGCCCACAAGCTCAGCGATACGCGTCCCCTCGACGACCAGCCCTCGCTCGGCGCTATCGGCGAGAATCGCCAGGGGGTCCTTGATCCAGGTCCGCATGAAGCCCTCGCCCCTTCCGAACGTCTTTTTGTGGATGCGCCCTGGCCAGTGTCAATCGCCGCCCGAAAGGAACGTATGGAGGAAGCCAAGTGTCGTAATCCGCGCCTCGGGGCCCGGCGCCCGAAATCAACCCCATACAGTGGCACAACCGGCCCAAGCGATACAATTCCGGTTGCAGTCAGTGGACAATCCGTATTTTTCGTTTACGTTCGTTCGCTGACACAACGGAGCGGTTGCAATCCGCCCAACCAAGGGGATGAGGGAACATGGTAAGCTCAATCATCGATGAAGAGATCGCCATTGATTTCTCGAACGTCCAGGTCACGGACGAGTTCAACGCCACCATCAGCCTGACCGGAACGATCGACGTCCAGTATTCGTCGACGGGTGTCTCGTCGATTGTCGGCGGCTCGCTCACTGCCGGCGCCGGGCCGACCTTCACCACGTTCGCGTTTACGCCCCTTGGCCCGAATGAGTTCGGCGCGGCGTCGGCCGTAGGCGCTCACGACGCGCTGCTTTTCGCCTATGCCAACCAGGCGCCCACCTCGCTCGATTTTGCCGCGGTTACGATCAACGGCGACGGCTATAGCATTGCCTCCGGCGACGCTAATCAGATCACATCAACGGTCATCTGCTTCGCCGCCGGGACGCTGATCCGCACGCCGCTCGGCGACGTTCCGGTCGAGGCCCTGCGGATCGGCGACATGGTGCTGACCGGTACCGGCGCGGAGCGTCCGGTGAAGTGGCTCGGTCACCGCGCTTTCGGCCGCGACGAAAGCGCAACGCCACGCAAGCACGAGGTCGTCCGGATCGGGGCGCATGCCTTTGGCCAGGATCGGCCGTCAAAGGATCTCGTCGTGTCGCCCGGCCACGCGATCTGCATCGATCTTTTCGGCGAAGTGCTGATCCCGGCTGCGAAGCTTGTCAACGGCGCGACGGTGGTCCGTGAGCGCCTCGACGAGGTCGTCCTCTGGCACGTCGAGCTCGACAGCCACGACATTCTCATCGCCAACAACCTTCCGGCCGAAAGCTATCTCGCGATGGGCAATCGCGGCTTCTTCGAGGAGGCTGGCGCAACCCTCAATTCTTTCGAGGAAGGACGCACCAAGACGTATGCCGATTTCTGTCGTCCGATTGCGATCGAGGGCGACATTCTTGCTTTCGTGCGCCAACGGCTGCTCGAGCGGGCCAAGGCGATGGGGTGGACGCCTCGACGAGACGTCGAATTGCGCCTCGTGGTCGACGATGTAGCGCACAATCCCGTCGCCGAGGGCGGCGCGGCCGCCTTCCTATTCCCAGCTGCGGCGACCGACGTTCGGCTGAGGTCGAGCACGTTCCAACCCCGCCTGTTCGGCGCGAACGATCGTCGGACGCTTGGCGTGCTGCTGAAGGATCTCGTCTTTTCGGCGACCCAAGGCGACCCGCGACGGATCGATCTCGCGGACACACGACTGCGCGACGGCGTCCATCACGTCGAGGTGGACGGCGCGCGCCGTTGGCGCTGGACCAACGGCGAACTCGTGCTCGACCCGAGCCTCTGGGACGGACTGTCCGGAACGATTTGTCTATTCGTCGCTTACGGGGAGGGCGCTGTTCGCGGCTGGATCACGCCTGCACACGACGAGCCGGAAGCTTCGCGGTTCGAGCGGAAGCCAAAAGTCTACGCCATCCGGTGAGCGTCGGCCGTCGAGCCCGAAAGGACAGGTCGTACGCCGTCCGGGCGCCGCCAAACGCGACCCGGCTTTAGCGGTTCAGGGGGGATCGCGGCCGATCATCGCGTTTGTCGGGCCGAGCGCGGTCAGCACCTTGGCCTCCGCCCCGCGGAAGACGCCCATCTTGACTAGGCCGGTGCGGCCGGATCCGGCGTCGAGATTGAGGCGGAAGCTGCGAACCTGATCCGCATGCGAAGGGTTGAGCCGCGCGTCGTTCGGCGTGTGCCCATGCACGACGAAATAGCCTCCGTAGCCTGCTGGACCCGGATCGGCCTCGAGAAACGGCCAGCGCACCCAGGCCCAGTGCATGTCCTCGTCGAGTTCGGCAAGCGGCAGGTTCCAGGGCGCCGCGAGAAAGCTCTCGAACTCCACGTTCGGATTGACCCCCGCATGGACGAACAGCGTCTCGCCCGAGCGCCAGTTCGGGCGCAGGCTCTCGAACCAGAGCCGTATCCGATCCGGCAGAGCGACGCGGATCACCGTCAGCAGTTCCTCCGGCCCAGGCGGCTCGACCTCGAAATTGGCAAACTGGCGCACGACCGCGCCGCCGCCGTTACGCAGCCAGTTGTGCAGCGCGTCCAGCGCGTCGTCCCACGGGGTGCGAGGATCGAGCGCGAGCCGCATCATCGCCTCATGGTTGCCCATCAGCGTGACGTTCTCGTCCGCGCCGATCCGCGCGGCAGCGCCGATTGCGAGATCGACCGTTCCCAGGCTGTCGGGGCCGCGGTCGACGAGATCGCCGAGAAAGACCAGCACCCGCTTCTCCCGGTGACGCGGCTCGCGGGCCGCCTCGTCGAGCAACGCGCGCAGAAGGTCCGGCCGGCCGTGAATATCGCCGATCGCGAAGACTTCCACGTCCGGGGCGATGGCGCGCGGCAAGACAAAGGGCTGTCGATCGACCACTGCGGCCATGATGTCGAATCCCACTCCCCCGGGTCGAGCATTGCACAGCGCGCGAGCGACGCGCTAGATTGTTTCGATGTTCCTGACTTTCTTCGCGAACCTTCGGCAGGCGCACGTCCCGGTCACTCCGCGCGAGTATCTCGACCTGATGCGGGCGCTGGAAGGCGATCTCGCGGAAAGGTCGGTCGACGAATTCTATCGCCTGTCGCGCGCCGTCCTCGTCAAGGACGAGCGCAATCTCGACAAATTCGATGTGGTGTTCGCCTCGACCTTCAAGGGCGTGCTGTCCGTCAGCGCGGCCGTCGAGGCCAAGGAGCTGCCGGAGGAATGGCTGCGCCGGATGGTCGAGAAATTCCTGACCCCCGAGGAGCGGGCCGAGATCGAGAAGCTCGGCTTCGACAAGCTGATGGAAACCCTGCGCCAGCGTCTGGCCGAACAGAAGGGACGCCACCAGGGCGGCTCGAAATGGATCGGAACCGGCGGCACGTCGCCGTTCGGCGCCTACGGCGACCACCCCGAGGGCGTGCGGATCGGTCAGGACAGGGGCCGACGCGGCAGCGCCGTCAAGGTGTGGGACAAGCGGGAGTTCAAGGACTTCGACGGCGACGCCGAACTCGGGCCCCGCAACATCAAGCTCGCCTTGCGCAGGCTCAGGCAATTCGCGCGCGAGGGCGCGGCCGACGAACTCGACCTCGACGGCACGATCCGCTCAACCGCCGACAAGGGCTATATCGACGTCAAGCTGCGCCCGGAACGGCGAAACGCCGTCAAGGTGTTGTTGTTCCTCGACGTCGGCGGCTCGATGGACTGGCACGTCGAGGCGGCGGAGCAGCTGTTCTCGGCGGCTCAAAGCCAGTTCAAGCGGCTCGAGCATTTCTACTTCCACAATTGCCTCTACGAGAGCGTGTGGAAGAACAACCGCCGCCGCTACGAGGAGCGGATCGCCACCCGCGACCTGATCAACGCCTACGGGCGCGACTATCGCGTCGTTTTCGTCGGCGACGCGTCGATGAGCCCCTACGAGATCGTCGCGCCGGGCGGCTCGGTCGAGCACCTCAATCCGGAGTCCGGCCGGGTGTGGCTGGAGCGGGCGATCGCGACCTGGCCGCGCACGGTCTGGATCAATCCCACTCCGGAGCAGCACTGGGCCTTTTCACAGTCGACCCAGATGATCGCCGGGATTTTTCAGCGGCGCATGTTCGCGCTGACCCCCGACGGCGTCGAGGGCGCGATGAAGGCGCTGGCCGCTTGAGGTCCCCTCCCCCCTTGGGGGCTACGGGATGCACACATCTCTCGCGGCTCGCTGCCGACGTGCCCGACCCGCGGAGGGCGGCTTCCTCACCCCTTGTGGGGGAGGATTGAGGAGGGGGGTCGCGCCGAACTTCGAAAACTTGGCGCCATTTCCCCCGAATGAGAGGTCGGCGCGACCCCCCACCCTGTCCCGCCCCCACAAGGGGGCGGGGACGCTAGCCGCCATTGAGCGGCGCACGCCTGCTAAAAGATGTGTACATCCCGTAGCCCTTGGGGGGAGGAAGCCACCCGCCGAACCTCGAGCATGCGAACAGCGCCCTAAGTGCCGACGCCCCTTACCGCACCACCAGCACCGAGCACTGCGCATGACGGACGATCGTCTTGGCGTTCGAGCCGAGCAGATAGTCGCTCATCACCGGACGGTGCGAGCCGACGACAATGAGGTCGGCATTCCAGTCGGAGGCTTCCTGAAGAAGTTCATGGTAAATGCCGCCGGCACGAGCGGCGCCGCTTTTGCGGGTCGCCGGCAGGTCGATCCTGGCTAGGATTTCGTCAAGCGACTGCTGTGCTCGCTTCGTCTGTTCAGCGTCGAAGTCCGCCGGCACATATTCCATGAAAGTCGCCGGCACGACAGGCTGCACGTTCACCAGCCGCAAGTCGCCACCCCAACCCTTGGCCAGTTCCAGCGCCTCGGCCAACCCCTTGGGCGGCGCCGACGTCTCGCCCAGGTCGACCGCGAGAATGATACGCTTGTACATCGACACCCTCCCTTCGAACTCCACGCCCTCGGGTCCGAACTTAATGGCAAGGTGAAGCCGGACCGGGCGTCTGACAAGCCGCCTGCGGCAATATGCTCCACCAGGCGCGTTCGCCGCTTCACAACCGCGTGCGTGTAGGGAGTTCTGGACGATAGCCGTTGTTCCTTGGACGCGGGGTCGCTATAAGGCCGCCAAATTCCATCGGGGACAGGGATCACGCATGAACGATTTCGGTTCTGAAACCTACAGGCCGTCGGACGCCGAACCGTTCATGAACGAGCGACAGCGCGAGTATTTCCGACGCAAACTGATCGCCTGGCGCGAGTCGATTCTCGCTGAGAGCCGCGACACGCTGAACGTCCTTCAACTGGAAAGCGAGAATCACCCCGACATCGCCGACCGCGCGTCGTCGGAAACCGACCGCGCGATCGAACTCAGGGCGCGCGACCGCCAGCGCAAGCTCATCTCCAAGATCGAAGCGGCGCTGTCCCAAATCGATGACGGCTCGTACGGCTATTGCGTCGAGACGGGCGAGCCGATCTCGTTGCGCCGGCTCGACGCGCGCCCGATCGCCACCCTTTCGGTCGAGGCGCAAGAGCGCCACGAGCGGCGCGAGAAGATCTACCGCGACGACTGAACGGCTCTCGGGCTCGACGCGGACTCAATTCCGCTTTTCGCGCCCGAGCAGCTTGGCCATTTCCGCTTCGAGCGAATCGAGTTCCGGCGAACGGGTCGTCGATCGCGGCGTGCGGTTTCTCGACGGGGTGAGATGCGGCCGCGGCCGGAGCCGGGCGATGCGAACTGGCCGGCGGGTTCGCGCCCGGCGGCGTCGGCGCGCGCGCGCCGGCGTTTGGCTCCGCGACGCGTTGCTCAGGCTTCGGCTCCGGATGCGGCGCTGGACCGAGCGTCTCGGCGCGCGGGAGGTGAGGGCGGGCGTCGGCCGAGGTCGTCGGCGTCGGCGTCGGACCGACGGCGGGCGCAGGATCGGCCGCAGGCCACGGCGCGCCCGCCGCTGCGGCGCCAAGCGGGACCGGGCGGGGCATGGCCTTCGGCGCGGCGGCGGGCTCGTGAGCGACGAGATTCGGATACGGCGCCGGGTGCGGGGCCGGCTCCGCCTTGACCGTCAGAACCGTCGGTTCCGTCTTGTGCGCCATGTCCACTTTGGGCAGCTGAGGCGACGGCGCCGGGGTCGGACGAGCCGCGGCGTCGCCCGGATGGTGAGACGTCTCGCCCGGACGGGGCGCCCCGGCGGTGGAAGGCGGCGCGGCCGGCTGCGGCGCCGGCGTCGCCTTTTCAGGCAGACGGGAGACGGTCGCCCGGCCGAGCGGCGCGATCGGCGGAGGCATCGTCCGGCGGACGAGCGTCGGCGCGGCGCGAGCGGCGGCGTGCGCAGCCTCCACGGTCCGGTCGACAGCCGGCGCCGCGGCGGCGGCCGGGGCCGCCTCGGGCTGCGCGGCGACCGGCGCCGATTGCCGCTGGGGCTGGGGCGCGGCGGGCGCCGGCGCCGGACGGGGGAGAGCCGCACGCGCTTCGGCCACGCCGGTCGCGGAGGACGTCGGCGGGGGAGCCTCGGCGGCCGCCGGAGGCTGGGCGGCCGGAGGGGGGGCTACGGCGACCGATTCGGCGCGCCGCCGCGCCGGCGCAGCGGGACCGGAAGCGGCAAGCCCGTTCTCACGCGGAGTTGCCAAGGCGCGGTTGATCTGCGATTCGAGCAGGACGTCGTTCGGGCCGCCGATCATGACCAGATGCTCGACATTGTCCCTGCGGACGAGAACGAGCTGCCTTTGTCCATCAAGACTGAAGGCGTCGACCAGACCGAGCCGGGGCTGGCGCGTCCGGCCTCCGGGGACACGCAAACGACGGGCGAAGACGACGCGATAGATGATCGCCAGCGCCACCAGAACGGCGATTCCACAAGCGGCCAGCACGGCGAATTGTGAGAATCGGTAGTCGCCGGTCCACAGATCACTCAACCACTGCATGCTCAATCCCACGCGCGCGCCGCCGACCGCGCGGCCCAGACACCTGATCCCGGCGCTCCGACCTCTCCCCGCCGGCCGTCACGTCAGAACCCGCTTCTCAAACTCATGGACCCGCGGGCGCCTCAGCCCTAGGGTTCGGGGTTACGCCCACCTCGGCTCTGGATGAACCATTCGCAGACCATAACAAAACGCAGCCGCAATGAAAACTGTGGCCTTTGCGGCATTTCGCTCCCTATCGCTTGAGACCGTGTCAAGACATCAGTCGGGACGCGTGGTAGCAGATATCGTGTGAAAATCGAGTCGGCGCGCGCTTCCCGCGCTCCTTTGGGATCCCGCTTGGCCATGAATGCGTCGCCGCCCCAGCCTGTGGTGGACCGGATCGAGAGGACGGCCAATCCGTTTCTGCTGGCGCTGCTCGCGCTGGCGCTCGCCGGCGTCGGGGCGGGGGTCTGGCTCGCCCCGAATGGCCTCGGGCCGACGATCGTCAATTCGGCGGTCGTCGCGCTGGCGTTCTTCGGGGCGCTCGGGCTCCTCCTCCTCGCCTTCGGCCTCCTCCAGGTTCCGTCGCGCGCAGGTCGCTCCGACACCGCCAAGGCGATCGCCAATTCGAGCCCAGACGGCATCGTGGTCACCGACAGCCGGGCGCGGATCGTCTACGCCAACGCCGCCTATCGCGCGCTCTCGGGCGAGGGCGAGCTGAGGCCGGTCGAGCGTGTATTCGCCGGCTCGCCGGATGTGTCGGAATCGGTCTATCGCCTGTCGCAGGCCGCCAAGTCCGGCAAGTCGGCCAGCGAGGACCTGCGCCTCGCCCCGCCGCTCGTGGGCGAGGGCGCGGTCGCGTGGTACCGCATCGGGGTCCGGCCGCTCGAGGGGGTGGCGCGCGAGGGCGCGTCGGTGTGGACGGTCTCGGACGAAACGCGGGAGCACGACCGGCACGAGACCTTCTTCCAGGACCTCCAGCACGCCATCGACTATCTCGACCACGCCCCGGCGGGGTTCTTTTCCGCCGAGCCCGACGGCGCGATCGTCCACATGAACGCGACGTTGGCCGAGTGGCTCGATTACGACCTCGCCCAGTTCGGATTGGGCCAGCTCAAGATCGGCGACATCATCGCCGGCGACGGGGGCGCCATGCTGACCACCATGGCGGGGCGGCCGGGCGAGGTGAAGACGCAGACATTCGACGTCGATCTCAAGCCGCGACTGGGCAGGGTCCTGGCGGCGCGAATCCTGCACAAGGTCGCCTTCTCGAGCGATGGCGGCCCGGGCCCGTCGCGCTCGCTGGTCCTCAGCCGCGCCCCGGGCGAAGTGGCGAGCGGCGAGGACCTGCGCGCAGCCGAGGTCCAATTCGCCCGCATCTTCAACTCGACGCCGGTCGCCATCGCCGAGGTCGAGGCCGACGGCGCGCTGCTGCGCCCCAACGCCGCCTTCGCCCGGCTCGCGCCCGCCGCGCTGAGGGCCGCCGGCGGCGACGGCAAGCCGTCGATCCTCAGTCTCGTGGCCGAACGCGATCATCCGGCCTTGCGCGCCGCCCTCGCCGACGCCGCGGACGGAAAGGCCCGGATCGAGCCGCTCGACGTTTCCCTCGACGGCGCCGAGCCAGCCCGGTCGGCGCGTCTGTTCGTCTCGGCCGCCGATCCCTCGAGCGACGATGGCGCGAGCGCGATCGTCTTCGCCCTCGACACGACCGAGCAGCGCGCGCTCCAGGAGAATCTCGCCCAGAGCCAGAAGATGCAGGCCATCGGGCAACTCGCCGGCGGCGTCGCGCATGACTTCAACAACGTGCTGACCGCGATCATCGGCTATTCCGACCTCCTGCTCGCCAATCACCGGCCGACCGACCCGTCCTTCCAGGACATCATGCAGATCAAGCAGAACGCCAACCGGGCGGCGGGACTGGTGCGGCAGCTGCTTGCCTTCTCGCGCCGGCAGACGCTGAGGCCGCAGACCCTCCAGCTCAACGACGTGCTGTCGGAATTGCAGATGCTGCTGCGCCGGCTGGTCGGCGAGCCAATCGCGCTCGACGTCGTCCACAGCCGCGATTTGTGGCTCGTTAAGGCGGACATCAACCAGTTCGAGCAGGTCATCGTAAACCTCGTCGTCAACGCGCGCGACGCGATGCCCGAAGGGGGCAGGATCACGTTGCGCACCCGCAACGTGCCAGCCGCCGAATGTGGGAGCTTCAAGGACATCACCGTGGCGCCGGCCGACTACGTGCTGGTCGAGGTCCAGGACAACGGCCACGGTATCCCGCCCGAGGTGATGGGAAAGATCTTCGAGCCCTTCTTCACCACCAAGGAGGTCGGCAAGGGCACGGGCCTCGGCCTGTCGATGGTCTATGGCATCGTCAAGCAGACCGGCGGCTATGTCCTGTGCGAGAGCGAACCCGGCAAAGGCGCAACCTTTCGCATCCTGCTGCCGCGCCTGATCGAGGCCGAGGTCGAGGCCGAGGCGCCGGTCAAGCAGGAAGCGGTGAAACCCGCCGCCGACCTCACCGGCCGCGGCGCCATTCTGCTGGTCGAGGACGAGGAGGCTGTGCGTGCCTTCGCCGCCCGCGCGCTCGCCGCGCGCGGCTACACGGTGCTCGAGGCCGAATTGGGCGTCGACGCGCTGAATGTGCTCGAGGAGGCCGGCGTGCCGATCGACCTGATCGTCTCCGATGTCATCATGCCGGAAATGGACGGACCGACCATGCTCGTCGAATTGCGCCGCCGAGGCGTCGGGGCCAAGGTCGTGTTCGTCTCCGGCTACGCCGACGACGCATTCGCCCGCAACCTGCCTGGCAAGCAGGAGTTCGTCTTCCTGCCCAAGCCCTTCACGCTCAAGCAACTGGTCGAGACGGTGAAGGGCGCGATGGCGTGAGGCGCCGTCAGCCGCTATAGGTTCCGCGCGGCTCCCCCACCACCGCGCCGAGGCGCGGTCCACCTCCCCGTTGCGCTACGCTCACCGGAGAGGAAGGCGCGCCGCCCTTTCTCCCCGCTCGCGGGGGAGTGGGGATCAGGCGGCGAAGCATGGTGGAAGTTGCTGCCGCTTCAAGGCTTTTGAGGAGCCGGTCGTTCATGCGTTTCGAGGGCACGAAAACCTACGTCGCGGGCGAGGAGCTGAAGACCGCGGTCAACGCCGCCATCGCACTCGAGCGGCCGCTGCTCGTCAAGGGCGAGCCCGGCACCGGGAAGACCCTGCTCGCGCAGGAGATCGCTGCGGCGATCGGCGCCCCGTTCATCGCCTGGCACGTGAAATCGACCACCCGCGCGCAGCAGGGCCTCTACGAATACGACGCCGTATCCCGCCTGCGCGACTTGCAGCTCGGCGATCCGCGCGTCTCCGAGATCGTCAACTACATTCGCCGCGGCAAGCTGTGGGAGGCGTTCGTCTCACCCGTGCGCCCGGTGCTGCTGATCGACGAGATCGACAAGGCCGACATCGAGTTCCCCAACGACCTGCTGCTTGAACTCGACCAGATGGAGTTCCACGTCTACGAGACGGGCGAGACGGTCAAGGCGAAGGTGCGGCCGATCGTCTTGATCACCTCCAACAACGAAAAGGAGCTGCCGGACGCGTTCCTGCGCCGGTGCTTCTTCCACTACATCCGGTTCCCCGATACCGAGACGATGCAGAAGATCGTCGAGGCGCACTATCCGACGATCAAGCCGCGGCTGGTCGAGGAGGCGATGCGCTCGTTCTTCTCGCTGCGCGAGACGCCGGGCCTGAAGAAAAAGCCAACCACCTCGGAATTGCTCGACTGGCTGAAGCTCCTGCTCAACGAGGACGTTTCGCCTGAAACCTTGCGCGAGCGCGAAACCAAGAAGCTGATCCCGCCGCTGCACGGCGCGCTCTTGAAGAACGAGCAGGACGTGCATCTGTTCGAGAAGCTCGCCTTTTTGAGCCGGCGGGAGCGGTAGGGGCTCAAACGCGGCGCGGCGCAGACGCGTATCATCAGTCGAACATATCAGTGTCGACCCGGGGGCTTCTTCCTCTGCTGCAAAGAGATGTTCACCATCCCTGTCCAGTTGCCTGACGTTGAGATATTGGTTCCGCCTTTTTTGAGCGAATGCGCTTCCTTTAGCGCGGCACCCGCCGAAACCCCAATTTTGATGTCCTGGTCCCCCCAAAGATGAAGGGTCACCGCTCCGCCGGCCTGCCCGCTCTCTCCAGCAAACGGCGACGTGTCCGTCGCGTCGGAGCTGCTCCCCCCGACGCCGAACCCCAACTTCAGGCTCCCATTGGCGCTAACGGACCCGCTCCGGAAATGGTACACCTCTTTGTCGACGGCCAGCACCGCGCTCGCCATGACGCTGGGGACGCTCCCTGGGGTTTTCCCAGGGCCCGGGCCGGCATAGCCAAGGTCTCCGCTCAGTTTCAGGGCGGGCAGCGTGTGGTTGAACAGTTCGAGGTCTGACCAAGTGTGGATGAGCAGCAGGACATCCATGTTCATGGTCCAATACGGATCCTTATAGGAACCGAAAATCGGACGATTGTAGGTTATCCCCGGCCTCAGGATCAGCCTTTGTTCCTCGTCAGGGTGGATCGGCGGCGGAGGCGTTGGCACGCGGGAATCCGGAAGGCCTTTCATGGCCTCGGCCCAATTGACATAAAAGGAAGGGTCCAGGTGAAAGTATGGGGGCCGGCCGAGCAAGCCGCCTGCGAAGGCGGTCGTGCGAATCATGACGACGCCTCCGTGGAGAGCCGTCCGCGTTTCCGGGCCAACGACCCCGTTGGTGGACTTCAGCCGCTTGAAGCGTTGGAAAGCGATGACGGCGGCTTGGGTCCTGAGACCGAAACGTCCGTCTGGCGTGAGCTTCTCAAGGGGAAGCTTATGCTTGTCCAATTCCTCCTTGAAGAGCTTTTGGTAAGCCGGGTCGTCATAACAATTATCCATGACGTCTTTCTGCACTTTTCGGACGTCCTCCCCGACATCGCCGATCTTAAGCATGCGCATCGTCCGAACTCCTTGTTGATTCGTGTGGCGTGAAATAATTCGATCAGTAATTTTGGTTTGTGCTTCTGAGAGGGATAATACTCTGGCCGCACCGCCACGGGTAAGCCGACGTCTATATCGACGCAGGGGTGCATACGCCAAATAAATATCCCTGCGCAAAATCGCAGGACATTCTAGAGTATCAGCATATTTTATCTTCTGAGTATGTGAGCCGCATCACACATCCACCGTCAGTGCTTGCGCCATAACTAAGAGGATCGACGTTCCGATGACGTCTGGCGAACCCAATTGCCCTGTTCGTCGCCCGATCATCGATGGCCGGACTTTGCGTTCTCGCCGCATTAGTCTCCCGTACTGGCGCACAAGGTTTTCAGCTTCAATTTCCAACGGCCCGCCGTCCAGTCCTGCTGCATATTGCCGCCTTGCAGATTCGAAGCGGCGCGGGCAAAAGTCCGCCCATGCGTCGCCTGTTCCTGATCCGTCACGCCAAAGCCGAGACCGCCATCGGACAGGACGACTACGAGCGCGCGTTGACCGAACGCGGCCGCGCCGACGCCCGTCGCGTCGCGACCGCCCTTGCGGCCCGCGGCCTGCTTCCCGACGTGCTCATCCATTCGGGCGCGCTGCGCACCAAACAGACGGCGGAGATTTTCGCCGCCCAGTGGCCGCGCCGGGTTCAGCTCGAGGACGAGCTCGGGCTCTACGACGCGACCCGGGCGATGCTGTTCGAGCGGGCCCGCGCCCTGTCCGACAAGACCGGCAGCGTCGGCCTCGTCGGCCACAATCCGGGCATCGCGGAGGTCGCCATGATCTTCGCCGGTTCCGGGGCCGACGCCGAGTTGCGCCGCATCGGGGTGAAATACCCGACCTGCGCCGTCGCGGTGATCGACTTCCCAATCGACCGCTGGGACGCCATCGACCGAGAGGCGGGCGCGCTCAAGCTGTATCTCACCCCGGGCGAGCTCGAGGACGCGACGGACTGACGCCTCTGTGAAATCCGGCCCGCGCGCCCTAAATAGGCGCGGCTGATTTCACGCGCGGACCCGCCTTGTCGTTTTTTTCCGATCTTGCGTTCGAGGCGGAGCTCATTGCTCGTTCGATCGGCGACTACTTCGCCGGCAGCGGCTTGCGGCTCGGCGTTACCGGCCTCTCCCGATCGGGCAAGACGGTGTTCCTGACCGCGCTCGTCAGCAACCTCATCGCCGGCGTCCGGCTGCCGGTGCTCGCAGCCTCAGCGGAGGGACGCATCACCCGGGCCCGGCTCGAGCCGCAGCCCGACGACGCGGTGCCGCGCTTCGCCTACGAGGATCATGTGGCGAGCCTCGCCGGACCGGACCGGATGTGGCCACAATCAACCCGGCGCATTTCACAACTGCGCCTGACCATCGAGTTCGAGAGCGCCGCCCGCTGGAACGGCCGCAACGGCAAGCTGGCGCTCGACCTGGTCGACTATCCCGGCGAATGGCTGCTCGACCTGCCGCTCCTCGACAAGTCCTACGCGACCTGGGCGCGCGAGACCCTCGCCGCCAGCGAGACGCCTGCCCGTTCGCCGCTCTCGGCCAACTGGCGCGCCGCGCTCGCCAGCCTCGATCCGCACGCCGAAGCCGACGAGGACCGCGCCCGCGTCGTCGCCGAGCGGTTCACCGCTTATTTGCGCACGGCGCGCGAGAATGTCTACGCGCTCTCGACCTTGCCGCCGGGCCGTTTCCTGATGCCGGGCGACCTCGAAGGCTCGCCGGCGCTGACCTTCGCCCCGGTCCCGATCGGCGAGTCCGAGACGATCGCTCCCCACACCATGGCGGCGATGATGGAACGCCGCTACGAGGCCTATAAGACCCACGTCGTCAAGCCGTTCTTCCGCGACCATTTCGCCCGGCTCGATCGTCAGATCGTGCTGGTCGACGCGCTGACCGCGCTGAACTCCGGCCCCGCGGCGCTGAGCGACCTCGAGCATGCGCTCGCCGAGGTGCTTTCCGCCTTCCGCGCCGGCCGCGCTTCGTCCTTCGCCTCGATCTTCCGCCCGCGCATCGACCGGATTCTGTTCGCTGCGACCAAGGCCGACCACCTGCATCACACGAGCCACGACCGGCTCGAGGCGATCCTGAGGGCGTTGACCGCCAAGGCCATCGCCCGCGCCGAGGGGGTCGGCGCCGAGATCGACGTCATCGCGTTGGCGGCCGTCCGCGCCACCCGCGAAGCCGAGATCCGCCAGCACGGCGAGGTTTTGAACGCGATCATCGGCACGCCGGAAAAGGGCGAGACGATCGGCGGCGAGACGTTCGACGGCGTCGCCGAGGCCGCTGTCTTTCCGGGCGAGCTTCCCGCCGATCCGTCGGCGATCTTCGCCGGCGACGCCATCGCGCTTCCCGAGGCCGACAACGACTGGCGCTTCGTCCGCTTCCGGCCGCCGGTCGTCCAGCGCGGCCAGCCCGCCCCGCAGATCCGGCTCGACCGCGCCCTGCAATTCCTGATCGGGAACCGTCTCGCATGACCGAGCGCCGTCCCCGTCCGCGCGCCTTCCGCCTCGACGATACGCGCATCGCCGTCGACGACGGCCCCGCGCCGCTCGCCCCGGCCGCAATCATCCAGTCCCATCACGATCCGATCCCGCCGAAGACCCCGGAGGCGCCGATCGACGAGGCGGAACGCGAGGTCGAGGCGGCGCAGAAATCGGGCCTCCTCAGCCGCTGGCGCTTCAGCCTCGCCGGGGTCCTTTGGACCGGCGTCGGCGGCCTCGTCTCGCTCGCCTTCGGCCTGTGGACGACCAACCTGATCGAGGGCCTGTTCGCCAAGGCGGAATCGCTCGGCGTCATCGGCCTCGTCTTCGGCGCCCTGTTCGTCGTCGGCGCGATCGGCCTGATTGCGCGCGAGACGCTGGCGGTCGCCCGCCAGACGCGGATCGCCGAATTGCATGTGGCGCTCGCCGCGGCGCGGGCCGCCGACAGCCGGGACGCGGCGCGACGCCTGGTCGCAAAACTCGTCGCCCTCTACCGGGATCGGCCGGAGACGGCGCAGGCGCGCGCCCAGGTTCAGGAGGCCGCCGCCGCGATCATCGACGGGCGCGACCTGATCGACGTCGCCGAGCGCGCGCTGCTCAAGCCGCTCGACGAAAAGGCGCAGGCGGAAATCGCGAACGCGGCGAAAGCCGTCTCGCTGGTCACCGCGATCAGCCCGCGCGCCATCCTCGACGTGATCTTCGTCGTCGCCCAGATCATCCGCCTCGTGCGGCGGATCGCCGAAATCTATGGGGGACGACCCGGGCTTCTGGGTCTCGTCAAGCTCGGCCGCTCGATCGGCGCCCATATCGCCATCACCGGCGGGATGGCGGTCGGCGACAGCGTGATCCAGCAGATCGTCGGCCACGGGATCGCCTCGCGGATCTCGGCGAAGATGGGCGAAGGCGTGTTGAACGGCATGCTTACCGCTCGTGTCGGCCTCTCGGCGCTGGCCGTCTGCCGCCCCGCCCCTTTCGCTGTGACGAAGCCTCCCGGCGTGTCCGACGTCGCGCCGTTCTTATTCAGCGGCAAGCGGGAGTGAGTCCCTTACTCTGGGCCCGGGAATCGGCCACGTCGGATTAAGCGAGAGGGGCCGTGACGGCGTGTTCGATCCGTCGAGCCAATTCGCCGCATGATGGAGGGAAGCGACCACGCGGCCCCTCGCGCTGAAGAAATGCGACACATGGAATGCGTCGTTGCCGACAGTGACAGCCTCGCCGATCAGTCGGCTCTCATAATAGAGTCGATAAAGTCCGGGCGCGGCGGTTAAGCATGTAATACGAGAGCTGAGAGGATGCATCACCAGTCTCCGTAGCAGCCGAACGCTGGCGAGACCCGGTTTTGCGACTTGGAACGCGCCGAGCTACTATGCGCTAGTCGTTCAGGCTAGTGACCTCGTTGGGCTGTGCTAAACGCAGGCTCCTTTAAGAAACGGCGGCGCCGTCGCTCTGTTCCCGACGGCCTTGAAAAAATTGAAACTGGCGAAACTATGCGCTTGGGCGAGCAATAGGCGACAAAGCGCCGTCGGAGCCTCCGCCGGTCCACGAGTTCCCTTGCGCCGCCGTTTCGGCGCGAAGACTTTGACTCGGCGCCGAGCCACCTTGATTTCCTCGACGAATTCGAGCCCAAGCGGCCCGGGCGGCGCCAGGGTCGAGCACCGGCCTTCGGCCGGCCTCGATCGAGGAAAGGGGCGTCAACCCCTTTCCTCAAGGCGAGCAGACTGTTGGACGCCTTGGTCGCCGACTATAGCAGGCGCCGGATCGGCGGCGGCGGGCCGAAATCGAATGGGTTTTGGGTCAAAGCGACCCTGTCTGCAGCCGTCGGCGAGGCGTTCTCTCGACCGGCCGGGAGACGGTCGGTCGAGGAGCCGGGGCCGCCTCAAAGGCTGATGGCGATCGCCTCACGGCCGCGCGGGGTGTCGATGACCCGCATGTTGACCGACTGGCCCTCATTGAGGTGAGCGATGCCAGCCGCATTGAGCGCGGAAATGTGGACAAAGATGTCCTTGCCGCCGTCGTCCACCGCGACGAAGCCGAAGCCCTTCGTCTCGTTGAACCACTTGACCTTGCCCTCGATCGGGGAGGCGGCGGTCAGATCCGGAATCTGGCGGCGTGGCATACGCGGCGCATCGAACGGGCGCCGCGGCGGCCGCTCGACCGCAGTCGAGGTGTCAACCGACAGGACGCGCGCCACCTGCGGCCCCTTAGCGCCCGCGGCGACGACCACCTGCATCTTCGCGCCGGGCGGCACTGTCTCATATCCGGTCGGCCGCAGCGCGGTCACGTGCAAGAAGGCGTCGCCCTGCCCGTTTTGCAGCTCAACGAAACCAAACCCCTTGTCGTCCTTGAACCATTTCACCGTCGCTTCGACGGTCGGCGCGCCCGCCTGCGAAGCGGCGCCGTTGCTGGCGAAACTTTCGTCCATAGCGTCCTCGGGCGGTGCGCGGCCCCGCGAAAAATCGCGCCGCTCGTAGGAAATGGGGCCATCGTCGTCGAAACCGTGCCTGCGCGGCGCGTAGAAGTCCTTACCCTTGTTCATGGCTGTCAAACTCTTCGACCGTCGCCTCTCGAGGAATAGCCGCCCCGGTCAAGACGGCTCTCCGTTCCGCCGCGGGCACGGCGGAATTCCTACGGGCCCGGAAGCCCGACTTCCGACCGGAGGGTGTCCGATCACACGCAATCTGGTTTGGAGTCCAAGAAATGGGAGAGGTCACGAGCATCGCTGCGCCGAAATCACAGCGGAAACGTCGCACGGGATGGCGCCATGGTCGTACCCAGAGAACCCCTTTTCGCCTTGGCCTCTAAGGTCCGTCAGAGGCGCCTGCAGCGAAGCTGCAACCCTTCCAAACAACATCGGGACGCGCAATTGGGGAAAGTACGTAGGGGCGCTGCACACGGCGCACACGGCAAACAACCGCTGTTCTTGCACGCGCGCTCAAGCGCTCCCATATGCGCCGGCATGTTCGAAAATCTTCAGCCGCCTCAGGCGGTTCTTTCCCTCGACGCGGACAACGCCTCGCAGGGACCGGGAAGCCGCGCTTCGACAGACGCCGCCGCGCTCGATGAATACTCTCGCGTCGTCACCGATGTCGTAGAGCGGGTCGGGCCGAGCGTCGTTCGCATCGACGTCAAGCGTGGCGGTCGCAATGCCGGCTCGGGCTCGGGCGTGATCGTCTCGTCCGACGGGCTCGCGCTCACCAATTCCCATGTTGTGCAGGGCGCTCGGGTCGTCGCCCTGACGACGCTCGAAGGCCGCGAACTTCAGGCGCGCGTACTGGGCGACGACCCCGACACCGACCTGGCGCTGCTGCGCGTCGAGGCCGACGTCGCCCTGCCCGCCGCCCGGCTCGGCGACAGCGCGAAACTCAGGCGCGGTCAGATCGCCATCGCCATCGGCAATCCGCTCGGCTTCGATGCGACGGTCACCGCCGGCGTCGTTTCCGCGCTCGGCCGCTCGCTGCAAGCGCGCACGGGGCGGATGATCGAGGACGTGGTGCAGACCGACGCGGCGCTCAACCCGGGCAATTCCGGCGGCCCCTTGGTCTCGTCGGCCGGCGAGGTGATCGGCATCAACACCGCCATCATTATGGGCGCGCAGGGCATCTGCTTCGCGGTGGCCTCAAACACCGCCAATTTCGTAGCCGGCGAGATCGCCCGGCACGGCCGCGTCCGGCGGGCCTATATCGGGGCCAGCGCCGCCTCGACCGAGATCCCGCGACGGATCGCGCTGAGACTTGGCCTCGACCAGGCGACTGGCGCTCGCCTGACCGCAATCGACCAGTCCGGTCCCGCCGCGCATGCGGGCCTCCTGTCGGGCGATATCGTCATCGCGCTCGACGGCAAGCGCGTGACCAGCGTCGGCGAGCTCTTGCGCGCGCTCGACGCGGACAAGATCGACCGCACGGTGAGCATCGATGTGCTGCGCCGCTCGGAACAGAAGCGCGTCTGGATCGGCCCGGTGGAGCGCCTCGCCGCGTAATATTCCGCGGCCGCGAGCCGAAATCGGCCTGGAGCGCCTCCTCGATCGCCTGAGGCAGGGAGTCAGACGGATTTTCGCGTGCCTCTCGAGAGATCAGCAATAACCGCGCTCTGTTTGACGGGCTTTTTGGTGGGCTGGGATAGCAAGGAAACTGGATCCCCGCTTTCGCGGGGATGACAGAAAGGGCGGCCGCTATGGGGACACGTCCGTCTTTTCCATTGAGCCTCATGCCGGAAAGGACCACGGGCCAAGCGAAGTCCCCTGACGCTTTGCCGTGCCGTCCATAAGCTTTTGCGCTACCATGTCGCCATGACGACGAAGGTCAAAAGGCGGCTCACGACGCTCTTATGCGCCGATGTTGAAGGCTATTCCCGCCTCATGGGGGCCGACGAGGCGGGCACGCTGGAGACGCTGCGCCGCTACCGCGCCGCCATGGCGACGCTGGTCGAGCGCCACGATGGGCGCGTCGTCAACACCTGGGGCGACGCCGTCATCGCCGAGTTCCCGAGCGTCGTTGAGGCCGTGCAATGCGCGGTCGAGACGCAGCAGGAGATCTCCACCTACAATGGCGGGCTGCCGGAGCCGCGACGGATGAGGTTCCGCATCGGGATCCATTTGGGCGACGTGATGGTGGAGGGCGACGACGTCTATGGCGACGGCGTCAATATCGCCGCGCGCTTGCAGGAGCTGGCCGAACCGGGCGGCGTCCTGATTTCCGGCCCGGTCTACGATCAGGTGCACGACAAGCTGTCCATTGGGTTCGACTGCCTCGGCCAACAGCAGTTGAAGAACGTCGCCAGTCCGGTCACCGGCTATCGCGTTCTTCAGGTCGGCGCGGCGACGCCGCGACGCGCATCGCGGCCCGATGTGAGGACGGAGCCCGTTGCGTCTCCTCGTCCCGCCGAACAGGCTCAGGCAGGCCTTGCTTCCGCGTGGAGCTGGTACAGAGGGCTGCCGCGCGCGAGCGCCGTATTGATCGCCGTCGCAGTCTTCCTGTTTCTGATCAACGTGTTTAGCGGCCTCAACCACATCTGGTTTCAATGGCCCGCCACGCCGCTCCTGTTGATCGCTTTTCTTCGGGCCGCGTTCCCGCGCAAGCCGTCGTAGAGAGCAAGCCATCGTAGAGAGAAGGAGCGTGTAACGATCGGGCGCCGCATTGTTCCCAGCGACAGGAACGGGTCGAAGCCTGCTGCGCCGCCGATCGGGGACGAGCAATGCCGCAAGCGCGGAGGCGGCGCCGCCTTATGCCCGGTCGGAACTTCTGGCTTTCAGACGTTTGCTTGACTTTGTTCTCTATATGTTCTAGACATAGATGCGTCAGCGGAAATCGAAGGAGTTCCCGAGTGTCTGCAGTTCGTGCGCCCCGGGGCCGACAAAGCGTTCCCTGCCTGCGCCGCCGCGCGGGGCCTGACGCCCGCCTCGGCGCTGCTTTTGGCGATCGGTGCGCCGGCAAATTTTTTCTCCGCCGTTTCGCCCGTAACCCATTGATAAGTCCCGATCCGCGGAAATTTTTTGCAACTTTTGGAAACCGACGGAAATTTTTGGAGGCCGCTTTGGAAGGAAATTGAAGCCCTTGGAAAAGAACGGAAGCAAATGGAAATGGTGCAGCCGGGCCATGGCCCATTGTCGACCAGGGAACGGGCGCGATCCGCGTGCGCCCCCCGCCCGCGCTCGATGACCACCGCCGTCGAACTTCTCGCCGGCAAATTTATTTCCCCTTCTTTCGCCCGCAACCCCTTGATAAGTCTCGATCCGCGGAAATTTTTTGCAACTTTCTGAAACCGATGGAAACTTTTCGAAGCCGCTTTGGAAGGAAATTGAAGCCCTTGGAAAGAAATGGAAGAAAAGAGAAATTGCCCGGCCGGGCTAGGGTCCCCTGTCAACATGGGAACGGGCGCGAGCCGGCGTAAATCCCAACATTGTCATGCCCGCGAACGCGGGCATCCAGGGCGGCAGGGCTGTGAGCGCGGCAATCTGGCGCGTGGGGCGCGGGTCTCCGCCGAGGCTCTGGATCCCCGCTTTCGCCGGGATGACAGAGAGGGCCGCCGCGGACGCGTAACGATCAGGCGGCCACGCAGATCAGAACGACCCGACCAGGCTCCCCAGGACGATCACGATGGCCAGCGCAATGAGGGCGCCGACGATGGCGACGATGAAGACGTCCTTGTAGGCCTCGCCGTGGTTCGAGCCGCAGACGGAGAGGAGCGTCACGACCGCGCCGTTGTGCGGCAGGCTGTCGAGGGTTCCCGAGCTGATCACCGCCACCCGGTGCAGGAGCGCCGGGTCCATGCCGATCTCGCCCGCGCGCTGAAGGAAGGTCGAGCCGAGCGCGTCGAGCGCGATCGTCAGACCGCCCGACGCGGAGCCGGTCAGCGCGGCCAGGATGTTGGTCGCAACCGCGAGCGACACCAGCGGGCCGCCGCCGATCCCGAGCACCGCGTCGCGCACCATCGCGAAGGCCGGCAGCGCCGCCACCACCGCGCCGAACCCAACCAGGCTCGCCACGTTGATCACCGGCAGCGCGGAGGCGTTAACGCCGGCATCCATGGTGGCGCGCAGGTTGGGGATGCGCCGGCCATTCAGCGCCAGCACGGTCAGGATGGCTGCGGTCAGCGCCGCGATCACCGACCAGACTCCCGTGACGGCGGCCGGCGACACTCCGCCCCACTCGGGCTTCGCCAGGAAGCTCAGGTCCAAACGGGGGAAGACGATCAGCGACAGGATCAGGTTGACCAGGATCACCACCACGATCGGGGCGGCGGCGGCGGCAAACGACGGTCCCTCAGCCGCCACGCTCCCATGCGCGATCTCGGCCGGATCGAACTCGTGCGCCGTCGACGCACGTTCGCGCAACGTGTCGTCTTCGGCGAGCGCCTCGGCCGACTTCAGGTCGCCGTCGCCGAAGCCCTCGCCCCTGGCCTTGGCCGCCGCCTCCTCGCGCTGCAGCCACCAGAGGCCGAAGCCCAGCATGATCAGCGAGGCGATCACGCCGAGCCCCGGCGCCGCGAACGGCGTCGTGCCGAAGAAGGGCATCGGAATGGTGTTCTGGATCGACGGCGTGCCAGGCATCGCCGACATGGTGAAGGTTGCGGTGCCGAGCATGATCGCCGCCGGCATCAGGCGCCTCGGAATGCCCGCGGAACGGAAGAGGTTCTGCGCCATCGGCGCGATGACGAAGAACGCCACGAACAGACTGACGCCGCCATAGGTGACGACGGCGCCGCCGAGCACGACCGCCAGGATCACCCTTCCGGCGCCGAGCTTCTCGGTCATGAAATTGGCGATCGAGGTGACCGAGCCCGAGTCCTCCATCAGCTTGCCGAACAGGGCGCCGAGCAGGAAGAGCGGGAAGAACTGGGCGAAAAACCCAGCCCCACTGCGCATGAACGTCTGCGTCCAGTGGGCGAGGATCGGCTCACGCGAGACGAACGCCGCGATGACCGCGGCCACCGGCGCGAGCAGAAGGACGCTCCAGCCCTTGAAGGCGAACCAGATCAGGACGCCGAGGCCGAGGAGAATGCCGAGGAGGCCGATCAGATCCGAGCCGCCCATCGTCTCAGACCTCCTTGAGCAGCGCGTCGAGGTCGGCGGTCGACCGCTTGCCGAGGGCGTCGCCGTGCTCGGCGAGGAAGGCGTCGGCGGCGCGCCGCCCATCCTCCTTCAGCATCGACAAGAACTGACCCTCGGCGTTGAGCTTCGACGACGCCCCATATTCCGCCAGCTTGTCGGTGACGATCCGGTGCGTCAGCATCCGCGCCCAGCGCGCGCCCTCGCCGGTGCCCGGGTCGGCGGCCTGGCGCAGGAGCGCGATCATGCGCAGTTCCTTCATCAGCGGCGAGTTGAAGGAGATCTCGTTCAGCCGATTGAGGATCTCCGTCGCCGTGCGCGGCGTCTCGACGCGTTCGGTTGGATTGATCTGGACGAGGATCACGTCGAGCGCGTCGCTCTCCCGCACCAGCGGCGTGATGGTCGGGTTGCCGACGTAGCCGCCGTCCCAGTAGGGCTCGCCGTCAATCTCGATCGCCTGGAACATCGTCGGCAGGCAGGCCGAGGCGAGCAGCACGTCGGGAGTCAGCTCGTGGTTGCGGAACACCCGGCCGCGTCCGGTATGCACGTTGGTCGCGGTGATGAAGAGCTTGATCGAGGCCTCGCCGAGATGGGCGAAATCGATGCTCTTCTCGAGGATGTCGCTGATCGGGTTATGCCCGAACGGATTGAGGCTGTAGGGCGAGACCACCCGCGACATCAGGTCCATCATGAGATAGCCGGGTGAAGTGTCGAGGCCCCAGCGGTTCATCAGCCGGTCGAGCGGGGAGCGCTGGATCGGGCTGAACCGGGCGGCCTCCGCGACCCGGGCCCAATAGGCGTCGAGCGCCGTCCGCGCGCCCTCGGGGCCGCCCTGCATAAAGCCGCTGACCAGCACGGCGCCGTTCATCGCGCCGGCGGACGTGCCGGAGATCGCCTCGATCTTCAGCCACGGCTCTTCCAGCAGGCGGTCGAGCACGCCCCAGGTAAAGGCGCCGTGCGATCCCCCGCCCTGGAGGGCGAGATCAATCGGCACGGACTCACGCGCCGCGGCGGTCGAGCGTTTCGGACTTTTCGGCATATGGGCCCCGTATCCAGCCAACAGCAAGCACGCTCGTGCGACCGCGACGGCTCGGCATTGCAAATTGTCGTTTTGAAAGCGTCGTGACGCCGCGCCGTTCGCGGAGGCGCTTCTTGCAGCTTCCCCGCTCAGCGTCAAATCAGGACGCCGAGGCCTTCGGCGGCTTCGGATGGACCAGCGGCCCCGGAAACGCCCGCTCGGCTTCCTGCTGGAGCTGCTCCGCGTGGCTGCGGACGAAGCGCCCGGCGATAAGGAAGGCGACGACAGCGCCCGCGAGCACGGCGAACCCGACCGGCTTCGCATAGGTTTCGAAGGCGCGACCGAGCCCGTAGCCGCCGACGCCGAAGATCGACGCCCAGACGATGCCGCCCGCCGCGTTGAACAGGAAAAACCGCTCCCAGTTGAAACGGTTGACGCCCGCGAGGAAGGCGGCCCAGGTGCGCAAGAAAGCGATGAAGCGGCCGAAGAACACGATCTTGCCGCCCTGCCTGAGGAACAGGTACTGGCCAAGCTTCAGCCGTCGTTCGTCCAGTCCGACAGTGCGCCCGAAGCGATAGACGAGCGGAAAGCCGAACTCCCGCCCGACCCAGTAGCCGCAATTGTCGCCGAGAATGGCGGCGGCCGCCGCAGCCGCGATCACCCCCCAGAGATGAAGCTTGCCCTGCCCGGCCAGGATCGCCCCGGTGACCAAGAGAGTTTCGCCGGGTAACGGAACGCCCGCGCTCTCGAGGCCGACCACCACGAAGATCGCGACATATCCGTATGCCGCCAGATAGTCCTGCAGGTGATTTGCCACGTCCATGCGGCGCCGCGACGCCTAGGACCTTGTGAGGCGGCGCGCATTGGCGCGCACCTTTTTGCGCGCCGGCCTCGCCGCAGCCTCGGCGATGCCGGCGAGGCCGAACGAGACGTCCTTGGCCGAGCGCACCCCGCCGAACGCTGCCTTGAGCATGAAGGCTCCCCAGGCCACCTGCGCGGCGAAGGCGCCTTGGACCGCCGCCTCGACCTTCTCGGCCACCATCAACTGGGCTTCGAGCGCCTTGTCGATCGGCTCGCCGCCCGGAGAGAACATGCTTTGCGTACGGGCGGCGATAGTCACCGCCGCGTCGATTCCCGACTGCATGTTCGCCTTGGCCATCGCCATCGACGCCCCCGTCAGACTTCTTGACGCCATTGTCGTCCCTCATGTCGACGCCGCGGCCCGGTTCGAAATGCCCCGTCGAGATTCGGTAATGTGGGGAAAGACGGTTGCCGCCGCAACCCCGCCTTCGGTATTGTTGACTTTTCACCGAAAGACGCGCCCGCGCTTGCGGTTCGCCAGACGCCTTGGAGCAAGCCTTGACCCGCGCCGCCTTCATCCTTTCCGCTTGCGCCGGGTTGATGGGCGCCGCCGGAGTAGGCCTCGCGGCGCTCGCGGCGCATCAGAACGGCGGCGAATTCGGGCGGACGGCGGCGCTGTTTCTCATCCTGCACGCGGCGGCCTGCCTCGCCGTGGCCGCGCACGCGCGAATCTCAGGGTCGCGCGCGCTGCTGGTCGCCGGCTTCGTCATGGCGGCCGGCGCGTCGCTGTTCGCCGCCGATCTCGCCCACAGCGCCTTCATGGGCGAGCGGCTCTTTCCGTTCGCGGCGCCGATCGGCGGATCGATCATGATCCTCGCCTGGCTCGCGCTGGCCGGGGTCTTTGCGGCGGCGGCGGCGCGGCGCTAAAGCGGCCTCTCCAGCGCCGGTCGCGCCACCTTACCCTCACCCTGCCGCCTCGCGGACTCCCCTCGCCCTTTGGGCCCACAAGGGGGGAGGGAATGCCGCCTCCCTTCGACTTGGTTGCAGCGGGCGACTGGGTTCAGCCGCAACCTTCCTTGCATACAAGCACATAGTCCGCGACTTTCGGATCGGGGTTCTTCGGCGGAAACGGGTCGAGACGAAGGAAATCGCGCAGGACCGATTCGGCGACGCAGAAGGCGCCTTCTACCCAAGCCTGGTCGAACGAATAGCATGAACCAATGATATAGGTTCGCCGGGCGCTATCGCCCAGGACCTTCTGGTAGGGCGCGCGAATGCAGTCCATCGCTCGGCAGATGTCGTAATGAGCCGACCAGCCGTGGTAGCCGCCGCCGAAAGGATCCTGGCCCCAATCCTGGAAATAGATTGCGGTCGGCGTCGGCGCCTGTTCAATCGCGATACCGTGAACATCGGCGAGTTGCTTCATCAGCAATCCGGCCAGAGCCGAACCAACGGGGACGGATGTCGGACCGGTCATCGGCTGGCGAATGAGCGACGGCGCTTCCGGATAGTCGCCACTAAGTTCGAGCTCTCGCCAGAAGCTGGAATAATTCATGTCGTCGTAACTCGCCAGCAGGATGTAAGGGCCGCCGGTTACGCCCGGACCGCCGGGAATGTTGTTGGCGAAATAATAGACCATGCGCAACGGTAGATCGGTGATGGTGGCGCCGCCGACCCACTGCGTAACCGGCGGGTTTGGCGGCCCGCCGGGCGGAACGAGCTTCGGTGGATATTTGCAGTTTGGGCTCGTCCACCAAGCCTGATCGAAAATCATCACGACCTTGACCGCCGGCTGGTCGATCGACGATTCCAGCAAATATTTCACTGGCTTCTTGTTGAGCATGTAGTCCGGCTCGCAGCCTTGCGCGACCATCTCCAGAGAGCGCCGCGGCATCGCCAGGAACAGCGTGTCCGCGATCACCGTAGACTTGGACGTCTCACGGCCGCCGTGACGCACGAAAGTGCAAACCGTCGTGTCGTCGGTCGATGATTCCTTCAGGGAGGTCAGCCTCTGTCCGTAGAAAATGCCCGAGCCAGGGTATTTGGCCGCCATCCTGCCGATCTCGGCGGCGAGCGCCTCGAACAGCAGGCTGTAGCCGCCGTCCAACCGATTGTAGGCGATATTGGAGCCGTAATCATTGTTGGCCTGCATCGCATCGGCCGCGCTCCAGTTGATGACGTTGGACGTGTAGCCCGTCCCATCGGCCGAATAATCGAATCCCTCGTCTCCGAGCTGATCGTAAAGCAGGTTCCAATAGCCGATGTCGCGCACCAGCGCCCCAGCCGGAAAGCTTGGTGTCGCGCCGTTGGCCGGCACGGCGCCTTGGGCGTAATAAGTGCACCACCCCGCCCGATCCGCATTGGCCGATCCGAGGCCCGGCGCGAAGAGCCCGGCGATTGCGCCGAGGATGGTGTCGGCGTTGTAAAGGGTTCCGGGGGCCGGATTGACGTTCGCCGTCAGAAAATTCTTAAACTCCGCGTTGAATTGATAGGGGACGCTGGCGAGGCTTTTGATGCTGTCGAGATTGCTTTCGTAAACGTTGACGCCCCGGAGATAATAGAGGCGGTTGGCGGATTGCAGGAAATCCATGACCTTGTTCTGCAAGCCGAGCGCCAGGATCGTCTGCTGCACAAGGACATGTCCTTCCTTGATCTCGGACGGCTTGCCTGGGAAGTTGTCCTTGTCGGTTGCAAAGCGCATCCCGCCGAATTCGCAGTACAGGCCGTTCGGCTTGACCCCAGGCGGATAGACGCTGTCGGGAAAGGTATACGTATAGATGCGTCCGCCGGGCCGATCGCTCCATTCGAACACTTGGACTGTGTCGCCAGGGGGCAGCGCGCCGTCTTTCAGCAAGCGGTACGCTGTATAAAGTCCGGCCGCTCCAGCGCCGACGATGACATGGTTAGCCACTGCTTCCTCCCGATGAATGCCTCGCGCCCTAATCGAAAACGCTGGCAGCGGCTCCGTCCTGTCGACGGCGCGCGCTCGTTTGCTTTCTTGCCCTCGCCGGTCGGAATGACCGACCCGCCGCCCGGCGCGTCCGGAAATTCTACGGCCGCGCAAGGCTAAGTCTGCGACGGCACAGCCTTTCGGGCAAGCGGAAAAAACCGGCTAAAGCCTTCTACGCAACCAATTGTAGCCGCGCCCTTTGAGCGCTGCGGCTATTGTAAGATATACGCGACCGCTGGCCGCGGATCGGTGGGACCGAAAAACGCCTCACGGGGTCGACCGCTCTCGCTCCGCTGAAGGGCCACGTCGACTGTTCCGGCCGCGCCGGACCACGAACCCAAAACGAAGTTTGATTATTATTGCCGCCGCAGCCTATAGTCTTCGGCTGTCAACAAATTCGGGGGGTGACGGTGTCCAGTCAGAAAAGCAGCCACAGCAAGGGGCCGCAGGAATTTGCTCGCGAGCAGACGATCGCCCCGCCCTCGGGCGGCGACTTCGATGTCATCATCGTGGGCGGCGGCACCATAGGCATGGCCGCCGCTTACTATGCCGCGGCGCGCGGGCTGAAGGCGCTGCTGCTCGAACAGTATGATTTCGCCAGCCGCTTCGCCAGCTCGTGCGGCGCCTCGCGCATGTTCCGCATCATGTATTCGCCGGAATACATGGCCCGTTTCGCCGAGACTGCGCTCGGCCTCTGGAAGGAGATCGAGGTCGCCTCCGGCGTCGAAATCCTGTTGCAGCAGCCGTTGCTTTTCTACGGCGACGCGGAAGCGACCGTCGAGGGCAACCTCGGCGAACTGAAGACCATTATGGCCAATCTCGGCGTGCCATCTAGCTGGTACCCGACGGTCGCCGCGCTGATGCAAGACTATCCGATCTTCCAGAACGGCATGCCGTCGGATTATGTCGGGTTGATGCAGCCGAATTCGGCGGTGATCAGGGCCGACAGGTCGATCCTGGCCTTCGAGAGCCTGGCGAGGAAGGCGGGCGCGGTTCTGGTGAAGGATCAGCCGACCGCCATTTCGACCATTTCGACGGAGGGGCCGTATCGGGTGACCTGTCCGGCCGGCGTCTATACGGCGCCGCAGCTTATCCTCTGCCCCGGGGCTTGGACCAACAAACTCTTGAAGCCGTTCAACATTCAGCTCAATCTGACAATCTGGCAGATGACAGTCGCCTATTTCCGCGCCAACGTCAGCAAATTTAAGTATCCGATGTGGTACGAATTTGGGCCGCCCGCGGGGCCGAACGCTCAGCAGCAGCTCTTCTACGGCTTTCCCCCCGACGAAGTCCCGGGCCATCTCAAGGTCAGCGCGGATTTCACCAACAACATCTATACAGACCCAGACGACTGTACCTATCAACCGGATCCGAAGGTTCTCTCTGCGCTGGGCGCCTTCCTGACGCAACGCTTTAACGGCGTCTCCGCGCAGCCGGCCCAGGCTTCCACCTGCCTCTACACGATGACGCCTGACGCCCAGATGATCCTCGATCGCCTCCCCGGGTATCACAACATATCGATCTTTACCGGGGGGTCCGGGCGCGGGTTCAAATTCACGCCCTTGTTCGGACGGATCCTGGTTGAGCTCGCGACAAGCGGCAAGACCTATTATGACATCAGCCCCTTCTCGATCACGCGGTCGGGGATTATCAAAAGCGCATCTTGAGGATTGGGTCCGCGGATCGCCAGAGCCAGGCGATCCGTTCTGCCCCGGCGCCGCGGTTCCGCCTTGAGCCAGATTGGAACGCCGATAAGATGGGCCGTCGCGCGCATTGCGGCGGGAGCGGCGTCCGCTGTCGAAAATCGGCTCCAAAATAATGGCGAAGCGCAAGCAGGCGGATTGCAAGATTGTGACGGCCCCGCCGCCTGCGAAAGCGGCGATCGACGTCATTCGCGACAACGCAATGCTCAAGCGGGACCTGGACGAAGCCTATCAGCAACAGGCAGCCACCAGCGAAGTGCTGAGAATCATCAGCCGTTCCACGTTTGATCTCAACACCGTGCTCGACGAACTGATTACGTCGGCTGCGCGGCTTTGCGAAGCGGACATGGCAGGTGTTCTGCGACCCGTCGGGGCCGTTTTTCAATATGCCGCCAGTTACGGATACTCACGCAGGTTTGTTCACTTTATGGAAACGCACCCGATCCGCATGGGGCGGGGAACGGTGGTCGGTCGAACTCTGCTCGAGGGCAAGCCCGTTCATATCCCCGATATCGAGGTCGATCCGGAATACACATTTGCAGGCGCCCAGAAAGCCGGCCGATTTCGAACGATTCTCGGCATTCCGCTCCTGCATGCCGGTAGTCCGATTGGCGTAATCGTCCTCATGCGCACGCAAGTCCGGCCATTTACGGAAAAACAGATTGCACTGGGTTCGACCTTCGCCGACCAGGCGACGATCGCGATCGAGAATGCACGGCTCATGACGGAACTCGATCGACGCCAAGCGGAATTGCGCGTCACGTTCGACAACATGGGCGATGGTGTCGCGATGTTCGATAGCGCATTGCGCCTCGCCGCGTGGAACCGAAACTTCGAGCGGCTCCTGGACATTAGCGCCGACTGGATATCCAGTCCTCACACCTATACCGAACTCATGGACTATCTAACGTCGCGAGGAGAGTTCGGCGCCTCGCCCGATCTCAGCCGGATCGATCGGGGCGCGACAGGGCCGGCCAGTTTCGAGCGCAAACGTCCGGACGGACGGATGATGGAGGTGCGGCGAAATCCGACGCCGGGCGGTGGGTTCGTGTTCATCTACGCCGACATCACGGAGCGCAAGCGCGCCGAGGAGCGCCTCAAGGCCGCCCGGGAATCTGCGGAACACGCGCTCGCGGAACTCAAGGCAGTGCAGGGCAATCTGATTCAGGCCGAGAAGATGGCCTCGCTCGGGCAACTGACCGCAGGCATTGCCCACGAGATCAAGAACCCCCTCAATTTCGTCAACAACTTCGCGAGTCTCTGGTTGAGCTGCTAGCGGAATTGAGGGAGAAGGCGGCGCCGGCGATCGGCGCCCTAGAAGGCGACGCCCGGCTCGAAATCGACGAGGTCGTCGAAATGTTGACCGACAATCTCCAGCGAATCGTCGATCACGGGCGGCGCGCCGACGGCATCGTGAGAAGCATGCTCGCCCATTCGCGGGGCCGCCCCGGCGAACGGCAACGCTCGGACATCAATCGGCTCGCCGAAGAAACCCTGACCCTGGCCTACCATGGCGCCCGCGCCCAGGATCAGAACTTCAATATCACCATCATTCGCGACTTCGACGAGGCAATCCGCCCGATTGACGTGGTCCCGCAAGACCTCGGCCGGGTGTTCCTGAACCTGTGCAGCAATGCGTTTTACTCGACCGACAGGCGGCGGCGCGCTTGCGGCGGAAACGACTTCCGGCCCGTTCTCAAGGTGACGACCAGAGAGCTGGGCCCGGTTGTGGAAGTGCGCTTCTGGGACAATGGCCTCGGCGTCGCGCCGGAGATTGGAGACAAACTGTTCCAGCCCTTCTTCACCACCAAGCCAACGGGCGAGGGTACCGGACTCGGCCTCTCGATCAGCTATGACATCATCACGCATGAGCACGGGGGCAGCATTGCATTCGACAGTCGCGTGGAGGATTTCACGGAATTCACGATCCGTTTGCCACGCAACGGGCATACGGCGCTTTCGAGCCGCTAGATGAGAGCCGCCGAAGTCCGCGCCCGGGAGACGGAATTCGTCCACCCGAGCAAGATCCTCGTCGTCGATGACGAGCCCGATTTCGAAGTTTTGATCCGGCGCCGCTTTCGACGCGAGATCAAAGAGGGATCATTCGCGTTCGGCTTCGCCCGTCATGGCGAGCAGGCGTTGTCGCTGCTCGCCGCGGATCCCGGTATCGACCTGATGCTGCTCGACATCAACATGCCGTTGATGGACGGGCTGAGCCTGCTGACTGAGTTGCGCGAGCGGCAATCGCCGGTGCGGGCGATCATTGTCTCGGCCTACGGCGACATGACCAACCTGCGAACAGCGATGAATTGCGGCGCCTTTGATTTCGTCACCAAGCCGGTCGATCTGGCGGATCTCGAGATCACGATACGCAAGGCAATGGCCCACATTGCGCAAATGCGAGAGATGGAGCGTCAGCGACAGGCGGCGGAGCGGGCGCGCAACAACCTTTCTCGCTATTTTTCGCCGAACGTTGTCGAACTTCTGGCCGCGCAGGATGCGCCCCTCGGGGCAGTCCGCCGTGAAACCGTCACTGTGCTGTTTGCCGACATCGTCGGCTTCACCCGAATGGCCGAGGCGATGTCCCCCGAGGCGGTCATGACGCTGCTTCGCGAATTCCACGCGCGAATGACCGCACGGATTTTCGACTGCGGCGGCACCATCGACAAGTATGTCGGAGACGCCATCGTCGCCGTATTCGGCGTTCCGACTGCGAGCGCCGACGACGCAGCCAACGCGCTCGACTGCGCGGAAAGAATGCTTGAGGCGCTCGATTCCTGGAACGAGGAGCGCGAAACAAGGGGGGAGCCTCGTCTCGCCATCGGCATCGGTCTCAATTGCGGCCCGGCTGTCGTCGGCGATGTCGGGAGCGAATATGGTATGTCCTTCACGGTGATCGGGGATACCGTCAACACGACCGCGCGACTGCAGGCTCTGACCCGCACATTCGAGACCTCGCTGGTGGTCGGCGATCCGGTGGTCAAGGCGGTTGAGGCGCTGCATCCGGAAGTCGCCGTTAGGCTCGTCGAACACCTGGACGATCGGGGCGAGCATACGTTGCGAGGCAGGGTCGTTCCGGTGCATCTTTGGACACGGAAGACGAACGACGCCCCGGCGGCGTCTTCATCGATCCCGCGGGACGTCTCGCCTCATCCGCCCATAAGTCGTTGAAATGATTGGGCCGCTGACCGCGGAATTGGCTCCGCTGGCCCGTTAGCCTTTGAAATCATTACGCAACGGTCACAAAGCGGCGGCAGCCGCGCGGGCCCGGTTAAAGCGACCGCGCCAGTCTCGCCGATCCGCGTGGGCCCTTGATCACCAGGTCGCCGTTGACCAGGTCCCAAGTCGGATTGCCGGTCAGGCTCGTGAGGAACTGCACCTCGAGTTGCATCAGGTCCTTCGGACACTGCTTCTTCGTCAGCGCGAAGCCTCCGGCCATGAGGTGTTGGTCCTTGACCGGATAGATGGTCGCTGACCACGAGTTGCAGCCGGTGAAGCCGGACGCCCGCAGGTTGCTGTCGATTTTCAGGCTGACGTCGGTCCCGGAGGGCACCGGCTTGCCGTTGAGCTCCCTCAACGACCAGGTCTGGTCGAGCGGGAAGTTCTTCTGCAGCGGCGGCAGCGGTTTCGGCGGACCCAAGTCTTCCTCGGTCTGGGGTCCTTTGTTCGCGGCCCAAGCCGGCGCCGTCACGCCGAAGACGGCGGCCGTTAGAGCGACGGCCAATAGACACTTGCGCATGCGTTTCCACACCTTCAATTTCGGAGGCCTCGGCCTCGCTGGTTGGCGCTATACCGAGCGGCTTGTCGCCGCGCAATCCGGGCCATGGACAACGAGCTTGTGTTTTTTGTGGCGCCGCCGCCGCCCCTTGAAAACCGGGCGATTCTTCCCATATAGGCGTTGCGGGGTCCATGATGGAACCGCAAGCGGCGAGCGCAGCCGGAAGGGGCGCTTATCCGCCATATCGCTCAATGAGGATGTGACCCATGCTGAACTATGATCTTTCCCCGTTCTATCGCTCCACCGTTGGGTTCGACCGCCTGCTGTCGATGCTCGACAAGGCCGTCGGCGCCGAGCAGAACACACCCGCCTATCCGCCCTACAACATCGAGCGGACCGGCGAGAACGCGTACCGGATCACGCTCGCGGTCGCCGGGTTCTCCGACAAGGAGCTCTCGGTCGAAACGCGCGAGGACACGCTGACCGTACGCGGCGCCAAGGAAACGAACGCCAAGGACGAGAAGCGCGACGTGCTCTACCAGGGCATCGCTGGGCGCGCGTTCGAGCGCCGCTTCCAGCTTGCCGACCATGTTGTGGTGAGCGGAGCGACCAGCGAGAACGGGCTCCTGCACATCGATCTTGTCCGTGAGGTGCCCGAGGCGCAGAAGCCGCGGACCATCGCGATCAGCGGCGGGAAGCCCGCCAAGACGATCGAGGCCACGGCCGAGAAGCAGGCCGCGTAACGCGAACTGATTGGGCTTGAAGCGAGGGGCGTCCGTCGGGCGCCCTCTTTCGTTGCGCTCGACTCAGCGCGCCCCTGCAAGCTCCGCGAGCCGGTCGATCTCGCGGTCGTCGGTCTCGAACGACGTCACCAGGCGCACCAGGGTCTCGCCGGCGCCAGGCATGCACTCGGCAGCGAGCGCGCGCGTGCTCCACGGATGGAACTCGGCGCCCGCCTCGCGCCAGGCTTCGACCGTCGCATCGGGCGCGACGGCGAACACCTCGTTGGCCTCTGTCGGCCAGGCGATTCGGATCCCCGCCCCAGCCGACAGCCGTTCGCTCAGCCGCCGGGCCGCCGCGTTGGCGCGCCCAGCGAGCTTGAGCCACAGGCCTCCCGTCAGATAGGCCTCCATCTGCGCCCCGAGGAAACGCCCCTTCGACAGCGTGTGCCCCGCCCGCTTGCGCAGGTAAGCGAAGTTCCTCGCCAGCGCCGGGTCGAAAAAGACGACCGCCTCGCAGGCGAGCGCCCCGTTCTTGGTCGCCCCGAACGACAGTGCGTCGATCCCTGCGCGCCAGGTCATGTCGGCGGGCGAGACGCCGAGGGAAACCAGCGCATTGGCGAAGCGCGCGCCATCCATGTGGGTCTTCACCCCGGCGGCGCGGGCGGCCTCCGAGAGCGCCTCGATCTCGTCGACGGTATAGACGGTTCCGGCTTCCGTCGCCTGCGACAGCGACAGCGCTCCGGGCTGCGCCGATTTGACGAGCCCGCGCGGAAAGCGCTCCAACGTCTCCGCGAGCGCCCCTGGCGTCAGCTTCCCGGCTTCGCCGGAGATCCCGATCAGCTTGGCGCCGCCGGTGAAGAACTCCGGGGCGGAACATTCGTCGTCGTGGATATGCGCCTCCTCGTGGCAGAACACGGCCTCCCAAGGCCGGGCGAGGGCGGAAAGCGCGAGCGCGTTCGCGGCGGTTCCGATCGCGACTAGGAAGGCCTCGACCGTCGCCTCGAACACCTCACAGAGCATCGCCGTGGCCCGCTGCGAATAATCGTCCGCGCCGTAGGCCGCCGCGTTAACCCGCGACGACCCAGCGATCGCCTCGAGAATTTCAGGCGCGACCCCAGCGCTGTTGTCACTTGCGAACTTCATGGCAATCCCTTTCCATCGGCGGCGCCGGATATTTCGGCGCCTGGACGATTCGTCAACGCCGGGCCAGGCGCCTGCCAAAAAAACGCCCAAGGGTGCGATCCAAAGTGATGCAATCAGGCGGTGCGGCGGAGTGATTTCGGGTCGTTGTCATTGGCGACAGCGGAGCTGGGTTGGGCGAGGGCTTTCCAGTAGGCGTCCCAGTCGCCGTTGATTTGATTTATCCGCAAGGCAAGCATGTGTTCGGCATGTTCGACGCGCCACCAGGCGCCCGGCCGCTTGAGGCGTTGTTGGGCGATGTAGCGATGAGCGCTTTCGATCTCGCCCGAGCCGATTGGCAGCCCGTCGGCCAAGGCCTGGCGATAGTTCAATTGGCCGACGCGGGCGCCGAGGTAGCGATGGCAGGTTCGCACGGGCGCACGCTCGTCATCGACCTCGGGGGGCTCGCAATGTCCGGCGAGCGCCCGCAGGACGGCGTCGAGACGGCCGCCTTTGAGCGCCTCCTTCTGCGTCTCCATCCAGGCGCTGCGCGCGGCCGGGTCGGGCGCGATCGCCGCCGAGGCGGCGCCCAGGTATTCGCAGACATGATAGAAATCAATCAGGTAGCAGCCCTGATCACCGAACTGCGCCTCGACTTGGCCGACGATCCAGGGCGCGCCGTCGCCGACCGCGTGAACCCGGGAGTTCGCCCCGAAGCCGGCGCGAACCGCGCACGAAAGCAACTGACGCCCGGCCTCTTCGACCCCGCCCTCGATCGAGCCCGCATAAACCGGCGTGCAGTTCCCTTGCGCGTGCGCCAGCGACAGCTTCGCCTCCCGCCAGGACAGCGTCTTGCCCTTGCGCTTGTCTTTCCCCTCGCTGCTCGGCTCGACGATCGGAACCATGCCGCCGTCCGTTTCGACGACGATCGGTTTGCGAAGGCCCGGCGCTTCCGGAAACTCCAAATCCCGACACCTGCTTTCGTGCATCGCCTGGGCGTGGGCGAACGTGATCCGCTGGATCGTGCTCTCGCCAATCGCGAAGCCGTAGTGCTCCTGCAACTTGGCGCGCGCCTGCGCGAAGGGCTGATCGGCCGCGAAGTCGACGAGGGCGCGCTGCAGCGGCCGCGAACATCCGAGCGGGCTCACCTTCGCCCCGAGCACGAACGGACGCACCCGTTGCGTCCCGAACCGATATTGCGGCTCCCGGACCTCTATTTCGCCAAATTTCGTATGCCAGCGGAGTTTTTTTCGCCTTGGCGATGCATCCGAGGGCGTTGGCGAATTTCCCGCTCCGTCGCCTCGACCCGGTTCTCCGCCCAACTCTTCAGCGCCTCACGCCCCAAAAGACGCATCTCATCCACGATGCGCTCTTCCGCAGCGTCGGCTTCCTTCAATTCGCCATCGGCGCCCTCGATCGCCGCCACGATCGACGACACCCGCTTGCGGAGCTCCGGATGCGCCCGCAACGCCGCAACCAGCCCCTCATCGCTCAACTCCCCGACCGCCATCCGTCGCCTCCTGCCAAATCACTCAACCCAACCTACCCTGCATCGGTTTGAATTGCACCCAACGCCCAACTCCCGCTTGTGTCCCCGGCGCATTTCTGGCAAGGTCGACAATTAGGACAGTTTTGCTGACCATTTGCGTTCGGGGCCCGAGGGCCCCGCCGCGGTCGGATGAGCGAGGCCACAGCGTTGTCGTATCGAACGACGAAACCGGATAGAAAAAAATCCGACGCGTGAAGCCTTTCCGCCGCGCGTGGCGCGGCCCGATGACGAAGCGCCTTCAAAGTTTGGAACGACAGTTGCATAGAATTGGCGACTGTGCCCCCGGGGAGCAGAAAGATGAACGCCACATCCCGTGAGATCATCGAGCGCCGTCTCGCCGACGAGGAGTTCCGCCCCGGAGCCGACCCGCTCACCCCCCGCGCCCAGGGCCTCTACGATCCGGCGAAGGAGCACGATTCCTGCGGCGTTGGCTTTGTCGCCGACATGAAGAACCGCAAGTCACGCGCCATCCTCGAGAAGGGCCTTCAGATTCTGGTCAATCTCGACCATCGCGGCGCGATCGGGGCCGATCCGACCCTCAGCGACGGCTGCGGCGTGCTGACCCAGATCCCGCACGATTTCTTCGCGTCGGATTGCGAGAAGCTGGGCTTCGCCCTGCCCGCGCCCGGCCATTACGCCATTGGCCAGTTCTTCATGCCGCGCGACGCCGCAGCGCGGGCGCAAGTCATGGAGACCGTCAATTTCGCCGTCGCCGGCGAGGGTCAGACCGTGCTCGGCTGGCGCGACGTGCCCGTCGACAGCTCCGTCCTCGGCGAGCGCGTCAAGGCGGTCGAGCCGGTGATGCAGCAGATTTTCATCGGCCGCGCCGACACCATCGCAACCGAGGACGATTTCGAGCGCCGGCTGTTCATCATCCGCAAGGTCGTGTCGACCAGACTCTATGGCCTGAAGGACGCCAGTCTCGCCGAATACTACCCAGTGTCGCTGTCGTGCCGCACGATCAACTACAAGGGCATGGTGCTGGTCAGGCAGCTCGCGCCCTATTATCGCGACCTTCAGGACGCGCGCTACGAGACGGCGCTTGCCCTGGTGCATCAGCGTTTCGCCACCAACACCTTCCCGTCCTGGCGGCTGGCGCATCCCTACCGCATGGTCGCACACAACGGCGAGATCAACACACTGCGCGGCAACCTCAACTGGATGGCGGCGCGGCAGGCGAGCGTCGATTCCGAACTGTTCGGCAACGACATTCAGAAGCTGTGGCCGATCTCGTACGAGGGACAGTCGGACACCGCCTGCTTCGACAATGCGCTCGAGCTTCTCGTGCGCGGCGGCTATTCGCTGAGCCACGCGATGATGATGCTGATCCCAGAAGCCTGGTCGGGCAATCCGCTCATGGACGAGGAGCGGCGCGCTTTCTACGAATACCACGCCTCCTTGATGGAGCCGTGGGACGGGCCGGCGGCGGTCGCCTTCACCGATGGCAGGCAGATCGGCGCGACCCTCGACCGCAACGGTCTGCGGCCGGCGCGGTACTACGTGACGAGCGATGACCTCGTGGTGCTGGCGTCTGAGATGGGCGTTCTTCCGGTGCCTGAGGAGAGCATTGTCTGCAAGTGGCGCCTGCAGCCTGGCAAGATGCTGCTCGTCGACCTCCTCGAGCACCGCATCGTGTCCGACGACGAGATCAAGCAGTCGCTGTCGCGCGCGCATCCCTATGGCGAGTGGCTGAAGAAGACGCAGATCGTGCTCGAGGACCTGAATCCCGTCGAGCCGCGCGCTCCCCGCACCGACGTTTCCCTGCTCGATCGCCAGCAGGCGTTCGGCTATTCGCAGGAAGACCTGTCGTTCCTGCTCTCGCCGATGGCGGCGACCGGACAGGAGGCGGTCGGCTCCATGGGCACCGACACGCCCATCTCCGCGCTGTCGTCGAAGTCGAAGCTGCTCTACACTTATTTCAAGCAGAACTTCGCTCAGGTCACGAACCCGCCGATCGACCCGATCCGCGAGGAGCTGGTCATGAGCCTCGTGTCGTTCATCGGGCCGAGGCCGAACTTGCTCGATCTCGAAGGCACGGCCCGCCATAAGCGCCTCGAGGTCCGGCAGCCGGTTCTCACCAACGAGGATCTCGAGAAGATCCGCTGCATCGGTCAGATGGAGGACGCCTTCGACACCAAAACGCTCGACATCACCTATGCTGTGCAGCGTGGCGCCGAGGGGATGCGCGGCGCGCTGAACCGACTGTGCGAGCGGGCGGAGGCGGCGGTGCACGGCCGCTACAACATCATCATCCTGTCGGACCGGATGGTGGGGCCGGATCGCATTCCGATTCCCGCTTTGCTGGCGACCGCCGCAGTCCACCATCACCTGATCCGCAAGGGCCTGCGCACCTCGGTGGGGCTGGTCGTGGAAACGGGCGAGGCGCGTGAGATCCATCATTTCGCCTGCCTCGCCGGCTACGGTGCCGAGGCGATCAACCCGTATCTCGCTTTCGAGACGCTGACCGCGATGGCGAAAGACCTGCCCGAGCCGATCAGCGGCTACGAGGTGGTGAAGCGCTTCATCAAGTCGGTCGACAAGGGCCTTCTCAAAGTCATGTCGAAGATGGGCATCTCGACCTACCAGTCCTATTGCGGAGCGCAAATTTTCGACGCCGTCGGCCTCTCCAAGGCCTTCGCCGACGAATTCTTCTCAGGCACCGCGACCCGGATCGAGGGCGCCGGACTTCCTGAGATCGCAGCGGAAACGGTCAGGCGGCACGCCGACGCGTTCGGCGATTCTCCGGTCCTGCGCAGCTCGCTCGAAGTCGGCGGCGAATACGCCTACCGCTTGCGCGGCGAGGCGCATAACTGGACGCCGGAGACGGTATCGCTGCTTCAGCACGCCGTGCGCGGCAATGCGCGCGACCGCTACGAAGCCTTCGCCCGGGCGCTCAACCAACAGAGCGCGCACCTTCTCACCATCCGCGGACTCTTCCGGATCAAGCCGGCCGAAACGGATGGACGGCGGCCGGTTCCGCTCGACGAGGTCGAACCGGCCGCGCAGATCGTCAAGCGGTTCTCGACCGGAGCCATGTCGTTCGGCTCGATCTCGCGCGAAGCCCACACGACCCTCGCGATCGCGATGAACCGCATCGGCGGCAAGTCGAACACCGGCGAGGGCGGCGAAGAGACGGACCGCTTCAAGCCGCTCGCGAACGGAGACTCGATGCGCAGCGCGATCAAGCAGGTCGCCTCGGGGCGCTTCGGCGTCACAGCGGAGTACCTCGTCAACTCCGACATGATGCAGATCAAGATGGCGCAGGGCGCGAAGCCCGGCGAAGGCGGCCAACTGCCCGGCCACAAGGTCGACGCGGTGATCGCCAAGGTGCGCCACTCGACCCAGGGCGTGGGCCTAATCTCGCCGCCGCCGCATCATGACATCTATTCGATCGAGGACCTAAAGCAACTCGTCTACGATCTCAAGAACGTGAACCCGAACGCCGCAGTCTCGGTCAAGCTCGTATCGGAGATTGGCGTTGGCACGGTTGCGGCCGGCGTGGCCAAGTGCAAGGCCGATCACGTCACGATCTCCGGCTTCGAGGGCGGCACGGGCGCCTCCCCCCTCACTTCGATCAAGCACGCCGGCTCGCCCTGGGAGATCGGCCTTGCCGAGACCCACCAGACGTTGGTGATGAACGGCTTGCGGTCGCGGATCGCGGTGCAGGTCGACGGCGGACTGCGCACCGGCCGGGACGTCGTGGTCGGCGCTCTCCTCGGCGCCGACGAGTTCGGCTTCGCCACCGCGCCACTGATCGCGGCCGGCTGCATCATGATGCGCAAGTGCCACCTCAACACCTGTCCGGTCGGCGTCGCGACGCAGGACCCGGTGCTGCGCAAGCGCTTTGTCGGCAAGCCCGAGCACGTCATCAACTACTTCTTTTTCGTCGCCGAAGACGTGCGTCAGATCATGGCCTCGCTCGGCTATCGCCGGTTCGACGAAATGATCGGCCAGCGCCAGATGCTCGACAAGGCGGAGGTGGTCGCGCACGCCAAGGCCCAGGGGCTCGACTTTTCCAAGCTGTTCTTGGCGCCGACCGCGTGGCCCGGCGACACGATCTACCATAGCGTTGCGCAGGATCACGAGATCGACCACGTTCTAGACCGACGCCTGATCGCAGACACGACCGACGCGATCGAGCGCGCCAAGCATGTCCGGCTCGACCTCTCCATCCGCAACTCGGATCGGTCGACCGGCGCCATGCTCTCGGGCGCGATCGCCAAGCGCTATGGTCACGCGGGACTGCGTGACGAGACCATTCACGTCAAATTCAAGGGCACCGCGGGACAAAGTTTCGGCGCCTTCCTCGCCCGCGGCGTGACGCTCGAACTCGAGGGCGAAGCCAACGACTACGTCGGCAAGGGCCTGTCGGGTGGCCGCATCGTCGTCTATCCGCCGCAGGAGGCGACCAACATCATCCCCGAGCAGTCCATCATCGTCGGCAATACCGTGCTCTATGGTGCAATCGCCGGCGAATGCTACTTCCGCGGCGTGGCGGGCGAGCGGTTTGGCGTGCGCAACTCCGGCGCCGTCGCCGTGGTCGAGGGGGTGGGCGATCACGGTTGTGAATACATGACGGGCGGCGTCGTCGTCGTGATCGGCGCGACCGGTCGCAACTTTGCAGCCGGCATGTCGGGCGGCATCGCCTACGTCCTCGACGAGGACGGGACCTTCGCTCAACGCTGCAACCTGTCGATGGTCGAGCTCGAACCGGTCGCCGCCGAGGAGGAGGTGATGCTTCGCCACCTGCACTCCGGAGGCGATCTGGCCGGGCACGGCCGGGTGGACGTGATGAGCGACATGAGCCGCTTCGACGCCGAACGGCTGCATCAGCTCATCGCCAATCACGCCCGCGCCACCGGATCGTCGCGGGCGCGGCGCATCCTGGAGAACTGGGATGACTACCTGCCCAAATTCCGCAAGGTCATGCCGGTCGAGTACCGGCGCGCCCTCGCGGAGCTCGCGGCGCAAAGCGAGCACGCGATGCTCGCGGCGGGGGAGTAAGGACCGGGGATTCAATGTCGGCGCCAAGTGGAGAGATTAGGCGCCGTCATTAAGAGGAGCGTGAGCGACGAAGCAATCCAGTCGTGGGGCGCCTTGAGCAAGGTGGGTTGCTTCAGGGCTCTTACGATGACGGCGATGATCGGACCACGAGGACGGGATCTTTCAACAGCCGCAGCAACGCGGCTCGACAAGCGGTTTGAGGGCGGGTGATCGGATGGGTAAGGTGACAGGCTTTCTGGAAATCGATCGCGCGGATCGGCGCTACGCCCCAGCCTCCGACAGAATTCGCCATTATCGCGAATTTACGATTCCGTTGAGCGAGGAAGCGACGCGCAATCAGGCGGCGCGCTGCATGAACTGCGGCATCCCCTATTGCCACAACGGATGCCCGGTCAACAATCAGATCCCGGACTGGAACGATCTCGCCTACCGCGGCGAGTGGCGGGAGGCGGCACGCAATCTCCTTTCGACCAATAATTTCCCCGAGTTCACCGGCCGGGTCTGTCCCGCGCCCTGCGAGGCGTCCTGCACGCTGAATATCCAGGACACGCCCGTGACCATCAAGACGATCGAGTGCGCGATCATTGACCGCGCGTTCTCCGAAGGCTGGATCCATCCCGAGCCGCCCGCCGCGAAGTCCGGCAAGTCGGTCGCGGTCGTTGGCTCCGGCCCCGCCGGTCTCGCCTGCGCCCAGCAGCTCGCGCGAGCAGGCCACGATGTTCATGTCTACGAACGACAGGCCAAGGCCGGCGGCCTGCTTCGCTACGGCATTCCCGACTTCAAGCTCGAGAAGCGTCACGTCGACCGGCGCGTCGAGCAGATGGAGGCCGAGGGAGTCACGTTCCACTACAACGCCCATGTCGGCGAGACGGTGAGCGCCAAGGAGCTTGCCGAGCGCCACGACGCGATTGCGCTTGCGGGCGGCGCCGAGGCCTCCCGCGACCTTCCAGTGCCCGGTCGCGACCTCGCCGGGGTCCATTTCGCCATGGAGTTCCTGCCGCAGCAGAACCGGCGCGTTTCCGGCGAGCCGCTCGCGACCAACAGGCCGATCCTGGCGGCCGGCAAGAACGTGGTGGTGATCGGCGGCGGCGACACGGGCTCCGACTGTATCGGCACCTCGATCCGCCAGGGCGCGCTCAAGGTGACGCAGCTCGAGATCCTGCCGATGCCGCCAAAGCTCGAGGACAAGCTGCTCACCTGGCCGGACTGGCCCTTAAAGCTCAGAACCTCGTCGAGCCACGAGGAAGGCGCCGAGCGGGAATTCGCGGTGATGACGAGGGCCTTCGAAGGCGAGAACGGCACCGTCACCGCGCTCAAATGCATCCGCGTCGACGACAAGCTGAAGCCGGTCCCGGACTCGGAGTTCACGTTGAAGGCGGATCTCGTTCTCCTGGCGATGGGCTTCGTCTCGCCGGTCCAGCAGGGCCTGCTCGCCGAACTCGGCGTCGCGCTCGACAAGCGCGGCAACGTCGCCGCCGACACCGAGCGCTACGCGACATCGCTTTCGAAGGTGTTTGCCTGCGGCGACATGCGGCGCGGCCAGTCGCTCGTCGTCTGGGCGATCCGCGAAGGGCGCCAGTGCGCGTCCTCGATCGACGAGGCGCTGATGGGTTCGACGGAGCTGCCGCGGTAGGGCGCCCAGTACGTTTCTCGGCGCTTTCCGCGTAAGCCTAACAACGACGGCGCCGATCACCGGGGGCGCGCGTGTCCCTAGACGCAAGGATACGTTGAGGTCGCGCCCTCATACTTGCCGGGCGCAGCGCGCCATTCCCTCCCGCGCGAGTTATTTGGATTTCCTCAGGTCTCCGCGGGATTGCATCAGGGCTCCGCGAATTACCGGGTTTCGGACGTCTGGATTGTGTTGGATTTCCTTGGATTCTCTCGTCCGAAATGAGCCTTTTCAATGGGTTACACGCGACCTGGCGCCAATTTATTTCGTCACGCGTCCTTTCCCCCCAGCATGCGTCGCAAGAACCAACCGTCTTCGATCCGAAGGTCGACGGCTAAAAACCCTTGCCGGGCGAAAAAGGCCGGGCAAGCCGGGGGGCACCTCAGTCGACATCGGGAGGTCCGATCGGGCATTGGGAAGACACTACCGCAAACTTCCGTTTTTTGCAAGATAATGTCCAACGGGCGCGGTTTTATATAAGATTGGTGCGCCCAAGGTCTTCGTCATTCGGTCGGACCTTGTCGGCGCGTCCGTAGGGCGGGACGCCTGTCTTTCGACGATTTACGGAGCGCGGCTACAGTTCTGCTTAAACAAACAGATATATACGGTAAGCTCGCCTGTCGCGCCACGTTGAGGCGGCTCGATTAAAATCGAATGGCCGCCGACTTCATGGCGGGGTAAATTGCGCTCGTTGTGAAAAATTACTAGACCAACTTGTAGCGTCCATAAGAAGGCGATTGAAGTCCGGGCGCCCAGAGCCGCCCGTGATTACCGAGAAACGGCCGAGGCGTCATGCAGTTCTTTCTCAATGGTTTCCGGCCCGGCGACCCCGACGTCGCCGAGGCGCTTCCCGGGGCGGGCCGCGCGGACGGCCTGCCCGAGGCCGTCGACGTCCTGATTGTCGGCTGCGGTCCGACCGGCCTGACGCTTGCGGCGCAACTCGCCGCCTTCCCCGACATCACGGTTGCGATCGTCGATCAGAAAGCCGGACCGATCGAGCTTGGCCAGGCCGACGGCGTCGCCTGCCGCTCGATGGAGATGTTCGAGGCCTTCGGCATCGCCGACCGCGTCCTGCGCGAGGCCTATTTCGTCAACGAGACCGCGTTCTGGAAGCCCGAGGAGGCGGACCGCGCAAAAATCGTCCGCAGCGGCCGCATTCAGGACGTCGAGGATGGCCTCTCCGAAATGCCGCACGTGATTTTGAACCAGGCCCGCGTGCACGACTTCTATCTCGACCTGATGCGCAATGCGCCGTCGCGCCTCGAGCCGCACTATCAGCGCCAGTTCCTCGATCTGACGATCGCGCCAGAGGGCGCCGCCGCCTCGCATCCGGTCACGGTCCGGCTTCAGCGCAACGACGTGGGGCGCGAGGGCCGCATCGAGACGGTCAAGGCCAAATACGTAGTCGGCTGCGACGGCGCGCGCAGCGGCGTGCGCAAGGCGATCGGACGCGAACTCGTCGGCGATTTCGCCAACCAGGCCTGGGGCGTCATGGACGTGCTCGCGGTGACCGACTTCCCCGACATCCGCCTCAAGTGCCTGATCCAGTCGGCGGGCGACGGCAGCGCCCTGATCATTCCGCGCGAGGGCGGCTACCTCTTCCGCATCTACATCGAACTGGAAAAGCTCACTCGGGACGAAAGGGTCGCGAGCCTGAACGTGACGCCCGAGCGTATCATTGCCGCTGCTCAGCGCATTTTCCACCCCTATACGCTCGAGGTGAAAGAGGTGGCGTGGTGGTCGGTGTACGAGATCGGCCAGCGGCTCACCGACAAGTTCGACGACGTCGCCGAGGGGGCGGACCGTATTCCCCGCGTCTTCATCGCCGGCGACGCCTGCCATACCCACAGCGCCAAGGCCGGCCAGGGCATGAACATGTCGATGCAGGACGCGTTCAACCTCGGCTGGAAGCTGGCCTCGGTGCTGCGCGGGCGCGCCGCCCCGCATCTGCTCAAGACCTACTCGCAGGAACGCCAGCCGATCGCCAAGGAGCTGATCGACTTCGATCACGCGTTCTCCCGGATGATCAGCGCGCCGCCCAAGGATCCGGCGAACCCGGCGAGCGAAGGCGTCGAACCGGCCGAGTTGCAGCGGAATTTCGTCAAGGCCGGCCGGTTCACCGCGGGCATGATGACCCGGTACCGCCCGTCGCTCCTCACCGGAGAGCCGACGCATCAGACGCTCGCGACCGGCTTTCCGATCGGCGCCCGGTTCCACTCGGCCCCGGTCTTCCGCCTCGCCGATGCGAAGCCCATGCAGCTTGGGCACGCGTTCCGGGCGGACGGCCGCTGGCGGCTCTACGCCTTCGCCGCGACGGAGGACCCGGCAGATCCCGCGTCCCGCCTCGCCGCCCTTTGCCGATTCCTGGAAACCTCGCCCGATTCGCCGGTCCGCAGGCACACACCCGGCGGGGCGGACGTGGACTCGGTGATCGACGTCCGGGCGATTGTCCAGCAGGGTCATCGCGATCTCGCGCTCGCCTCCATGCCGACCTTGCTTCTGCCGCGGAAGGGCCGCTACGGGCTGGTCGATTACGAGAAGCTCTTCTGTGCGGATCTCAAGGCAGGTCCGGACATTTTCGAGCTCCGAGGCGTCAACCGCGCCGCCGGCGCTCTCGTCGTGGTGCGGCCCGACCAGTATGTCGCCCACGTTCTGCCGCTCGACGGCTACGCGGAGCTCACTGCCTTCTTCGGCGGCTTCCTGCTGGGCTGACCGACGTTGGACAAGGCGCAAGCGGCGCCCTTTGGGACGCCAGCAGGGTTCCGAGCCCGGCGCGTGCGAGACAAGGGTCCACGACAAGGCTCTGGCCCCCCGCCTCCAGGCATAGGCGCTAACATAACGGCGCCATGCGCTGGTAGGTTCTTTTTCGGGGAGGTTCGTGGAGATGTCGTTGGAGCTTGGCCTTGGCGTCTTGGCAAGTGAAGCAATCGTCATCGCAATTCTGAACAGCGATAAGAATTCCGACTGGGCCACGACAAGGTTTGTGCTTCGCCTTGTATTTGCGAAAGAAAATCTTACGTATCGTTAGCAATTCGCAGGACAATCGTTCGGAATTATTTTTGCCTTCTCGGAGAATGCGATGACCGTGAAAGGATATCCTGTGGGGGTCGACGGCGCCGACGGCCGCCGGCCGTCCCGGGTCATGACTGCCTTGGAGCGGGCCTTCGAGTTGGCGAGATCGGGGCAGGTCTCGAAGGTCTCGGAGATCGTCGAATTGCTCAGGCGCGATCGATACGACACCCGTCAACTCGACGGGCCGGCCTTGAGGCGGCAGCTTACGGACCTGATCAAGGCGGCGCGGCTGAACGACATGCCGCCCGCGCCCACGCACAGCGGCCCCAGCGACTTGTAATCCGACAGAAGCGATAGGCCATGCGACCGAACTGAGGCAGGGTTTGCGCTTTGTCGAGGTTGACGCGACTGTAACCGTCAACCCAACTCTTCGAACACAACTCTGCGGCCGGCCTCCACGGGCAGCCCCGCGCGGGGCAATCGTCATCATCAGAGCCATCGGAGTCCTGACCGGAATCGGTCGGGTTCAGCGATTGCGTCCTCGGATCGCCACGTCGCTCCGCGGCCGCTCTCGCGCTTTCGGCTGCGCTGGCCGAAGCCGCTTCGCCGTCAGCCCAATCGCTCCAAGCCGCGTCGTTCAAGGCGTCAAGCTCTTCCCTCGTGTAAGTCCGGGCAGCGCCCATCATCGATGACCTTTGTTGCACCGCAACATCATCTATGATTTGGGAGAGCGACCGCAAGGCGCCAATTATGTCGGGTTTTCTGGCAGGCTTGGCCGCCGTCGCCTTTCATCCGGGCTTCGGCCTGCCTGTCGGCGACCGTTTCGGGCGCAGCCGCAACCGGCGCGCCCCAGACAAGCCGGGCCATGACGGCTGGAGAATTTTCAGAGACCCCGACGCTCGCCGCCGTCGACTTCCTGGATGGACCTCTTCCGAGCCTGATGAGCCCCTTCGAGGGCGAAGCCCGCGGGAGTTGGTGATTGAAGCGGATGTTCCCCGTTCCGTTGCTCGCTCGTGGAGAGTTTATAGATTGAAATCAATAGGTTGGGGGCGATTTTAGTAACCGGGGCAGATTTCGGGGCAGAAAGGGACTGTTAACGGAGGCTTGATTCAAGCCTCGGATGGCGCCCGACTTCGTTGATTTGCTTGAGACTTTGAGCCCGCCCGAACGGATCGGGTTGGTTCGCCGACTGATCGGCGAGGTCGAACAGCTGCGCAAAGAGAACGAGAAGCTCACCGCGGCGTTGGCTTCGGCCAAGCGCGAAACCCAAGAGCTGAAGGATGAGATCCGGCGTCTGAAGGGGTTGCCGCCGCGACCGCCGACGAAGCCGTCGGGCATGGAGACGGCGACCGAGCGTCCGGCGCCGGAGCAGCCGAGCGCGGCGAGGCGTCGCCGCCGCGCCGACGCGGACCCGGGGTGTCGAAGCTGAGCCTCAACCGCACAGTGACGCTGGCGGCCTCGGCGCCGGCGGGTTCGCGCCACAAGGGCTATGAAGAGATCATCATTCAGGACTGCGCTCAAGCCCGAGGTCACGCTCTACCGGCGCGAGCGCTGGACGACGCCGGACGGACGGTGACGGCCGATCTGCCGGCGGGCGTCGTCGGGGGCTGCGGTCCGAACCTGCATCGCCTGGTCCTGACGCTGCATTCCAGGGCCAAATGACTTGCGAGCGGATCGTGGCCGTGCTGACCGCAGCCGGCCTTTCCCCCGGATCAGGTCCGGGGGTCGAAGCGTCAGGTTGTGCGGCTCCTGACCGCCAAACTGGACCTGTTCCGCGCCGAGGAGGAGGCCGTCTTCACCGCCGGCCTTCGCGCCTCCGGCTTCGTCAGCGTCGACGACACCGGCGCGCGCCACGCCGGCAAGGCCTGCTACACGACGCAGTTCGGCTCCGACCGGTTCACCGCGTTCCGCACCGGGCCGAGCAAATCCCGCCTCGCGTTGCCTCACGCAATCTGCTCGGCAGGAACGGCGCGTTACGCGATCAATGCGGCGGCGGAAGCCTACATGCGCGCGGCCAATCTCGCCGGCCGGTCGTGTCAGTTGAGCTCCTTGGGCGAGTAACCGAGGATCTCGCGCGCGATGATCAGGCGTTGCACCTCGCCTGTCCCTTCGTAGATGTCGAAGATCCGGGCGTCGCGGAAGGCCTTCTCGACGGGATGGAGGTCGGACAGTCCGCAGGCGCCGAGCACATCGATGCAGGTCTGAGTCACGCGGCGCGCAAGCGCTCCGCCCATGGCCTTGGCCATCGAGGATTCGATCTTTCCCGGGCCTTCATTCTGTTCGATCCACTTCGCCTGGAGAACGGTCACCCAGGTCGCTTCCCATTCCGCCTCGAGGCTCATCAGGCGGTCGGCCGCGGCGGTCGTCTGCGACGGCCCTTTGTCATAGTCCGGCGCAATTCCGATCTCGGCGAGGCGGGCCCAGGTGAAGTCGAGCGCTGCGCGGCAAACGCCCAGCGCATAGGCCGCAACGACGGGCCTGGATTCGCTGAAAGACCGAAGCATCGACTTGAGGTCGCCGTCGATGTGGTTGAAGGCCGGGACGCGGCAGCCCGAGAAGGCGAGTGGAGCCGTGTCCTCAAAGCGGATGCCCATCTTGCGGAACTGCCGCCCCACGGTAAAGCCGGGCGTTCCCTTTTCCACCATGAAGGCCGAAAGCCCCTGTCGTTCCGGATGCACGAGGCGGGCCAGCACCAGGACGGCGTCGCAACTCTCCGCGTAGGTAATGAAGATCTTTTCCCCCTCGATCACCCATTCGCCCGACGCTGCGTCCCAGTTCGCGGTCGTTCGGGTCGAAGCGGGGTCGGAGCCTCCAGCCGGCTCCGTGAGTCCGATCGCGATCGTACGATCTCGCCAGCGTGCGTATTGTTCCGGCGTGCCTGCGATCCTCAGCGCGGTGTTGCCGAGGGAATAACGGGACTCGCGCAAGGGGACGCCGCCGCGCCAGTCCTCGAGATACAGCAGCGCATGCAAAATCTTGGCGCCGCTCGTCTCGGACGCCAGGGATGCGAGCATGGCCCGCGTGTCCGGCCGCCCCTCCGCTTCCGGAAAAGCGTGAGGCAGCATCCGGTCCTCATCATGCTCGAAATCGCGCGCATATTTTGAGGCGAGATCGGCTTGCGTCCTCGCTTCCCCCAGAATCGCGGCGTCGGCGTCGGTCAGCGTGAAATTGATCATCGTCCCCCCTCACACCCCGACAAGACCGTCGAGCGCCGAGAGGGACCGCGCGTTGCGGTACCACATCTCGAGCGGATAATCGCGAACGAAACCGTAGCCACCGAAGAGTTGGACGCCCTCATCGGCGATTTTCAGCGCCTGCTCGGCGGCGTAGCGTTGCGCGAGGCGCGCGGTGCGCGCCGCCTCCGAACGCGACATCTAGCTCCGCCGCGGCTCTCAAGTCCCGACCAGCGGATCGCGTTCGATGCGGTATGCATGTCCGCCAGTTTGAACGCGACGGCCTGCTTTCGACCGATCGCTTCGCCATGCACGACCCGTTCCTTCACATAGGGCAAAGTGTAATCATAGACGGCGCGGGCGAGCCCGCTGAGGATCGCCGCCAGCGCAACGCGGCTCGCGTCCGTCACCCGTCTGACGCCGCCCGGCAGCCGATCGTCGTCACCGACTTCGACCCCCTCGAGTACGACATCGGCCATTTGAAGCGCGCGCAGACCCAGCGTGCCCTTGGCTGCCTGGACTCGAACATGGGGAACGTCCGCGGCGACGATGAACCCTTGAACGCCCTCGTTCGTCTCAGCGGTCACAAGGAACCTTTCGCAGCGCGCGGCGAGCGGAATGAGCGCCTTCGCGCCCTCGATTCGCCAGCCATTGCCAGTCTTTTCCGCCCGAGTGGGGCGCCCCGCGCCGCGAAACCAGCCAGCGTCAATCGTTGCGACGGCGGCGAAAGCCGGTGTGTCAGACTGAAAGGCCGGAAGATGGCGCTCGCGTTGAGTTTCCGTTCCCTGCGCCGCGATTGCTCTCACAAAGCCGAGCGCGCCGGCGAGCGCGATCGCCAGAGCAGCGTCGCCGTAGGCGATTTCCTCAAGCGCAAGGGCATTGAGCACCGCCGGCTGTTCAATCGGCTCGCCGGACGCGGCCGTCTGGGCCAGTCCCAGTTCCCAGGCGCGCTGCAGGAGCGCTTCGGGAAACGCGCCACCCTCTTCGGCGGCGCGCGCAGCTGGCCGGACCTCGCCGGAAGCAAACCGACGCGCCGCGGCCTGAGCCAGGGATTGGTCCTCTGTTAGCGCAAAAGAAATCATGGCCCGCTAGGATCTTGATCGTACGTTAGCGAACTAATATCCTCTTCTCAAGCGTCGCGCCACCCGACGCGCCCCGGCTTCGGAAGGATGGAGAGACGATGAAAGCGGTTGTCCTGGAGGCGCGGGGCCGAAGCGGCGTCACTTGGTGCGATTTCGCCGATCCAACGCCCGCCGCCGACGAGTCGGTTCTCAAGGTGGTGGCCGGTTCGCTCAATCGTGTCGATATCTATATGCGCGACAATGGAGCAGGCATCACCCATGCGCTGCCCCAGGTCATGGGCGTCGACGCCGCCGGCGTCGTCGCGGAAGCGGAGGTTGGCAGCGCCTTGAAACCCGGCATGAAGGCCATGCTCTATTCCGAGGCCTTCTGCGGGAAGTGTCGCTATTGCCTCGCTGGCGACCAGCCGCTCTGCGAGAACGTGAAGATCATGGGCGAGCATCGGCACGGCGGCTTTGCGGAATATGTCGCCATGCCGACGCGCTGCTTCTTCCCTCTGCCCGATGAGGCCGACATCGAGGCAGCAGGGGCGCTGATGACTGGGCATCTGACCGCATGGCGGATGCTGTTTGGCAAGCGGGCGCTGCGGCCTGGAGAGACCGTGCTGATCGTCGGAATCGGCGGCGGCGTCGCGGTGGCCTGTCTCCAGCTTGCAAAGCTCGTCGGCGCACGAGCTTTCGTCACGTCGTCCAGCGACGAGAAAATCGCCCGCGCCGTCGCGATGGGCGCCGAGGCCGGCGTCAACTACACAAGGGACAAAGTTTCCGCAGCGATTCTCGACTTGAGCGGGGGCGGAGTCGATATGGTGATCGACAGCGTCGGCGCCGCGAGTTGGGGAGACTCCTTGAAGTCGCTGCGCCGTGGCGGCCGATTGGTCACCTGCGGCGCGACCACCGGCTCCAATCCGCCAGCCGACTTGCAACGGGTCTTCATCCGCCAGCTTGAGATCTACGGATCGACCGGCGGAAGCGTCAGCGAACTCGGCCAGCTTCTCGACATCTTCAACCGCGGCCTCGTCAGCCCCGTAATCGATTCTCGCTTTCGGATGTCCGACATCGACGCCGCCTTTGACCGGCTGGAGTTGAGCGCTCAGTTCGGCAAGGTGTCGGTGGTCGTTTAGGCCGAGCCCCTCAAGCCCGCGCCGCCCACAGAAAGCGGCGCGGGAATTGAGGACGTCGGATCGTGCCGAACTCACATCTTGCATGCCGAGTCCACCGGGGGCATGATTTCTGACCCCAGGAAAACCTTGTCGATTTTGTAGGTCGCTTTGCCGTCCGGACCTTTGACGATATCATTCATCAGGATCGGTCGCGCCGTCTGATGGTCTTGGGCGCGAACCTCCGCGGTCCCGAGAACGGTGTCGGCCTTGAGGCCTGACAATGCGCCGCGGACTGCGGCGACGTCGGTTGATTTCGCCCTGTTGATCGCCGCCGCCATGAGTTGGATCGCGGCGTATTGGTCTGCCGACGTGTAGGCGGGCAGTTCGCCATTGTACTTTGCCTTGTACGCCTTCACAAAAGCCTCGGCCTGCGCTCCGGCCTCGCCAGGCACGAAGCCGAGCGTCTGGTAGACGCCGAGCGCCGAGTCGCCCATCGCCGGCAGCACCTGCGGGATGACGAAGGAGTTTCCGATCACCATCTTGTACTTGCCGAACAGTCCGAACTGAGCCTGCTGCTTGGCGAGATTGATGGCGTCGCTTCCGAAGATCGTGACATAGAGGCCTTCCGACGGATTGGCGCCGAGTTCCGAAATCTTGGCGCCGAAGTCCGCGGTCCCGAAGGGCGCGAAGAGCACTTTTCCGATCGTTCCGCCCCGCGATTTGACCAGCGCCTGAAACTTCTGCGCAGCGTCACGTCCGGAGGAATAATCGACCGCGATGATGTCCCACGACTTGATTGACTTATCCTTGAGGAACTCGCCGACCGCGTTCATCAGCATCGAGTCGTTGACGTTGACGCGAAAGTAGTTGGGATTGCAGGCCTTGCCGGTCATCTGGTCCGCCTGCGCGTAAACCTCGACCATCAGCGCATTGAGGGAGGCGAGTTTCGCCGAGAGCGCCGGCGACACCGCCGATGTGTCCATGCCGGTCAGGAAGAGCGCGCCGTCCTTCTCCACCGCGCGCGTGGCCCCGTCGACCGCAGTGTCGGGCGTTCCTGCATAGGTGATGAACACCGGCTCGAGCTTCTTGCCCGCGGCGCCCCCGGCCGCATTGATCTCATCGATCGCCAGATTGATCGCCTTCGTCTGGGACTCCTTGAGGCCGGCCAGCGGTCCGGAATCGATCAGGAGGGCCCCGATCTTGATCGTATCGTCGGCGAAGGCCGAGCTTGCGGCGATGAGCGCCATCGCCCCCGCCGCCGCTCCGGCCAAGCCGAAAATTCTCGTGTTTCTCATTTTCTTCCTCCCTTCGGCGCTTAATTTTACAGCGCCATCAAAGCCTGGTGTTTTGGATGATCGATCGCCGCGGTCGGCGCGGCGCCGACAACCTGCCCCTTCGACAGGATCAGAAACCGGTCGGTTGCACGACGGACAAGGCTGAGGTGCTGCTCGACGACGAGGATCCCTGTGCCCGCGCGCCGGATCTCGTCCAGCGCGCTGACCAGGCCGTCGACGAGCACGGGCGACAGGCCCTCGGAGGGTTCATCAAGCAGAAGCAGATCAGGGTTGGCCATCAAGGCGCGGCCGATCGCGAGCATCTGCTGCTGCCCGCCGCTCAGCATCATTCCGCCCGAGTTGGCGCGTTCCTCGAGCGCGGGGAAGAGGTCGAACACGGTCCTGAGGCTCCAGCGCCCCGAACGGCGGGTCGCGGCTCCCAGCATCAGGTTCTCGCGAATGCTCAGGTTCGGCAGGATGCGCCTTCCCTGCGGCGAGATGGCGACCCCGAGCTTGGCGGCGGAATAGCCCGGCAGGCCGTCGATGCGCGCGCCGCCAACCCAGATTTCCCCGGAAAGGATGGTCGTCTCGCGAAAAACCGACATGAGAAGGGTCGATTTGCCCGCGCCGTTCCGGCCGACAATGGCCACCGACTCTCCTTTGCCGATTGCGAGATCGACGCCGCGGAGCACGGTCGAGGCGCCATAACCGGCATAGAGCGCCTGCATCCTCAGCGCTGTCATGCGGCGCTCCCGAGGTAGGCCGTTATGACCCGTTTGTCGGCTCGAATCTCTGCGGGTGTCCCCGTGGCGAGATGCCGTCCGAGGTCGAGCACCGTCACCAAACCGCAGCAGGCGAAGACGGCGTCGACGTCGTGCTCGACGACGACCGCGGCGATGCAGCGCTCCCCGACCAGATCTCGAACGTGCTGGAATAGGCGCAGCGTCTCCTCCGCGGAAAGGCCCGCGCCCGGTTCATCCATCAGGAGGAGTTGAGGCCGGCCGATCAGCGCCAGCGCGACGTCGACCCGACGCTGCACGCCGTAGGCGATCCGGCCGGCTTTCTCATCGAGGACATCGTCGAGATCCATCACCTCGATCACGTCCCCGAGCCGGTCATCGCCGAGGCGCCAGGCGACCAGCGAAAGCTGCTCACGGACCGTGAGATCCTGAAAGATGTTGGTGCGCTGGAAGGACCTCGCCATGCCACGGCGGCGGCGCCATGCGACCGAGCGGCGCGTGATGTCCACGCCGCGGTAGCGGATCGCGCCCGAGGTCGGCCGGCGCCGGCCCGACACGGCGTCGAGCAGCGTAGACTTTCCGGCGCCATTCGGTCCGATCACGCCGTGCAATACCCCTTCCCCGGCGATTTGCAGATCCACCTCCTGCAGCGCGTGCACGGTTCCGTAACTGACGCAGAGCTTGTCGATCTCGAGCATTCAGTCGACCTCCTGTCGCCGCCAAACCACGCGCCGGATGAAGTCGCGGAAGGCGCCGACGACGCCACTGGGGAAGAGCACGACGAAGATCACGATCGCGAGGCCAGTCAGCAATTGAGTGAAGCCATGTGCGCCGAATTGGTCCTGTGCGAAGGCGAAGATCAGGCCGCCAACGAGCGGACCGGCCGAAGTCGCCACGCCGCCGATAAGGGCTGCGACCAGCGCATTGGTGCTGACGCCGAGACCGAGGCTTTCGGGGGATACAAAGGCCGAATTCAGCACGTGCAGCAGCCCGCATACGCCGGCGATGATATTGACGAACACGAAAGCGGCGAGGCGCGGAGCGTAGGTGTCGAAACCGGAGAACCGCATCCGCTCCTCGTTTTGTCGCGTCGCGCGGAGAATGGCGCCGAGGCGCGACCGGCGAACGAGCCAGACAGCCCCGCCCGGCGACCCATGCCGCAGTCCATATGATCGGCCAGAAGCGGATCGCATTGGCGAAATCCCCGGCGTCGAGACCGAACAGTGTTCCCCTGAAGTTCACGACGAGCCCGTCCGCGCCGGACGTATAGTCTCTGAGGCCCTCCAGCAGCACGGCGTGGCTGATCATTTCGCCGGCGGCGAGGGTCAGCATCATGAAAGCCAGCGGCGTCGTGCGGATGATCAAGGCCCCAAGCACGGCCGCATAGACCGTCACGACCATTATTGACGCGACGCACGCTCCAAGCGGCGAGAAGTTCCATTCGCTCATGGCGATCGCGAAGAGATAGCCGACGCCGCCGTAGACGCTCGCCGCGCCCAGCGAAACGAGTCCGGCCTGGCTCATCAGGAAGGCCACGCTCAGCGCAACGATGCCGAGCAGGAGTCCCCCGTCCGCCAGCCGCAAGACAAATTCGGTCGCGAAATGCTGCGGTGCAAGGGCGCCAATCCCGAAGATAAGGAGCGCGGCGGCGATCGAAAGCGACCGTCGACCGCTTCGCGCCAACGGAGCGGCAATGGCGCTACGCCGGGGGGTCATGCTGGCCGCGGCCTCACCGTTCAACTGAGCACCCGTCCGCGCCCGATCCCGCCGGGCGCGATCAGCAGCACGGCCATCAGCAGCGCGTAAGGCGCGAGCGCGGCAAGGTCCGGAAAGAACACCGAGCCCGCAACCTGTACGAAGCCATAGAGCAGCGCCGCGACGATCGCGCCGAAGATGCTGCCGGTCCCTCCGATGACGACAATGATAAGGCAGCTTACGATCATCGTGACGTCCATGCCCGGATCAACGGAGAGGTAGGGACCGGCGAGAACGCCTGCGACGCCGGCAAACGCAGCGCTCAGGCTGGTGACGAGAAGGCTCAGCCGATCGGCGTTGATTCCCATCATCCGGGCGACCGAGGGATCCTGACTGACCGCGCGAACGTGTAGTCCGGACGTGGTGAAATTCAGCCAGACCGCGAGTAGCGCGCAGGAACCGAGTCCGACGCCAATCAAAAAAAGACGATAGACGGGGTATGTCAGGCCGAGGATGGAGAGGGACCCGGCCAAATAAGGCGGCGCGTCCACGGTACGGGCTTCGCCCCCATAGACGAAGATCAGGGCTTGCCCGAGGATGATGCCAAGCCCCAGGGTGACAAGCGCCACTTCGATGTGAGATCGTCGCTGCAGGGGACGCAGCGCCAGATATTCAAGCCCCGCTCCGACAAAGGCGAGCAGTATCGGCGACAAAATCAGGGCGACCCAGAATCCTGCAAAGTGCGCGATCGAATAGCCCAGATATGCGCCCAGCATGTAGAGGGCGCCGTGTCCAAAGTTGATGACGTCCCGCAGACCGTAAATCAGCGCGAGTCCGCTGGACATCATGATTAAAAGTGATGCGAGGGCGAGGGAATTCGCAATCAGAAGGAGCGTCATAGAGCCGCCTGATGGCGCGGGACTTGCGGCGCAAATCCGCGTTTCACAGATCGCCTGCTCCTCCTCATACCTCCTCCTCCTCCACCGCGCGGCTTTTGGGATCGTGGAACTTAGTGATGTAGCGTACCATATCGACCCAGGTCGCGCAATGGCGACAGCCGCGAATGGGGAACCATGAATTCGGGAATTGTGCAGTGCTCTTGCCAGTAAAGTTGCGCGGAACCGGGACCCCGCGACGAACGCTCTGAACCTGACGCCTGCGCCATGGCGGGCGCGGTCTGAGCTGGCGGACACGGTCTTTGCCTTCGTCGACCGCCGCGGCGACCTGCGAAAAGGAGCGCATGCCGGCGTCCAAGCGCAATCTGCGAGAAGTTGGACAATGGCGCTCTCTGGGAGTTGAGGACTGGGCACACGCTCAAGACTCGCAGCCCGAATGCGCTTTTCCCGCGTCGCCCATTTCGCGGCGATCTGTTGACCGCCACGGCGGGATTATTCCTCCGACGTCGTCTCGTCGGGTCCGTAAAGAGCTGCGCGCTCGCTCGCGTAGGGCGCGTACGAATTTTTCAGGCTCGCGAGATTGAGCATGCCGCGCAAACGATCGCGGTTCGCCCGCGCAATCCGAAGTCCATCTCTCAATTTTCGGAAGAGTTTGCTGGCAGTCTTTGCGCCCCACATGCACAAGCTCGCCGGCTTCGAAGCCGAACTGGCGCAGCCGATGCGAGACTTCGTCGGCGATCCCGTCCACTCCAACCGAGTATTCGAATACGACGCCGTCCGGCCGCTTGAAATACAGGAACCGCGCCCCCGAGGTCGGGTGACGCCCCGGCCCGAAGACGATCGGCACCCGCTTCTCGTTCAGGAGATAGTGGGAGCGCATGACGTCATCGCTGCTCGCCAACTGATGGTTGATGTGCTGCACGCCGGCCTTCGGCGCGCGCACAAGCGCGATCGTGTGGTGGATCGCGTTGACGCGCATCAGCGGAATGTCTCCTATCCGGTCGATCCACCCTTGCATTGCAGACCTCAGTCCAGAAGACTTCGTCACGCGCCGGATCAGTTGGATTGAGACCGACGTGGTTGAACCCGGTGACGCCGCAGTCGCGCGAAGGAAAGTACCGTTTGCCGCTCCGCTCCGGCCGCACCGCAAGCTCAATGCGGTTGCCGCTCGAGTCGTCGAACGCGATGAACGCCTTGGACGGCGGGGCGGCCGGGCCAGCGCTTCGTTCCCGTGCGCTCTGTGGACAACGAGGCTGAACTGATGCGCCATCGCGCGCGCGAGTTGATGGTCGGGCAACGCACGGCGGCGCTCAACGCCCTGCGCGGCCATCTGTCGGAGATCGGGGTCGTCGCCGCGCAGGGGGTTCCGAACGCTTACGCGCTCAAGGAGCTGGTCGACGGCGGCGTCGATGACGACGGCGAGATCGCGGTTCCCGACTGCGTGCGCCTCGCCCTCGCCCCGCCTTGGAATGGCCGTGCGGGATGGCGGCGCGCAGCCTCCGACCGCGCCGGCTGCGTCCGCTCTTTCGCGCCATATTCGTCGAGGCGATGGCGCTCGCGCGCATCGTCGCCGTCTCGCCGGCGTCGCTTGGGAGCTCGTGTCGGTGAAGGTGGCCGTGGTCTGGCCGGCGCTGTAATCGAGCAAGGAGTTGGATTGCGTCACCCGCCAGGCGTTGGCCCAGGTCGTGTAGAGCTCGCTGGTGGTGAGCGGCTGCGGCAAAACCGTGCCGTTCGGCAGGACGAACTCGTTGGCCTGGTTTCCGCTGTCCGTGCCGAGCAGGCCGTCGACCACCCCGCGACGAACGGATTTGACAAAGGAAAACCCACGCGCGCACGATGGGCCAAAAACGGCGAGGAGCGCCCAAGCATGTCCATAACGCCGAATGTTGGACGCCGCCGCTGGACGATCGGAGTCCTGCTGGGCGTCGGAATCCTGATCAACTATTTTGACCGGGTGAACATTTCCGTTGCCGCGCCGCAACTCCAGAAGGAGTTCGGCCTGACGCCGACCGACCTCGGCCTGCTGTTCAGCGCCTTCTTCTGGTCCTACGCGATCCTGCAGGTGCCGGTCGGCATGATCCTCGACCGATTCGGGGTGACCAACGTCAGCCGGATCGGCGCCTTCCTTTGGGGCGTCGCGTCGGCGTTGGTCGCCTTCGCCACCGGTTTCGGCACGATTTTCGGCGCGCGTGTCCTGCTCGGCGTTGCCGAGGCCCCTGCTTTCCCGGCCAATTCCAAGGCGACCGGCTACTGGTTTCCGCGCGCCGAGCGCGCCACGGCGACGGCGATCTTCGACGCCGCGGCCAAGTTCTCCAACGTCATCGGCGTGCCGCTGGTCGCCTTCGCCGTTGTCGGGTTCGGCTGGCGATGGGGCTTCGGCCTGACGGCCGCGCTGAGCTTCGCCTATTTCCTGGCTTATTGGGTCCTCTATCGCGATCCGAGCCAGGACGCCAAGCTCACGCGCGGAGAGCTGGCCTACATCCGCGAAGGCGGCGCAACCGCAGAGGGCCCTTCCGAAGCGAGTTCCTTCTCCATGCTCGGCTATCTGCTCAGGAACCGCAAAGTCTGGGGCCTGACCATCGGCTTTGCCGCCTACGGCTATTCCTTCTACCTGTTTCTGACTTGGCTGCCCGGCTACCTCGTCACAGAGATGCACATGAGCATCATCAAGTCGGCCGGCTACGCTGCGATTCCTTGGCTGTTCGCCTCGATTGCGGACCTTGTCGTCGGCGGCTGGCTGATCGACAGGCTGATCCAGCGCGGCTACGACGAGACGGTGGTGCGCAAGACCGTGCTGGTCGGCGGCATGGTCCTGGGACTGGCGGTGTTCGGCGCGACCACGACCGACAATCCGGGCTGGGCGATCTTCTGGATTACGATTGCGCTCTCCGGCCTTTCCGCCGCGGCGCCGGTCGGATGGTCGATCCCGTCGCTGATCGCGCCCCGCGGCGGCACGGGCAGCATCGGCGGAATCATGAACTTCCTCAATAACCTGATGGGCGCCGTCGCGCCTGCTGTCACCGGCATTCTGGTCGGCGCGACAAACTCCTTCACCTCCGCCTTCTTCGTCGCCGGGGTCGTGCTCTTGATCGGGATCTTCTCCTATATCGTGGTCCTCGGGCGGATCGAGCCGATCGCCGAGCCGCCCGCCGAAGCCGGGGCGCACGCGCAACCGGCCTGAGGAGGCGCAAAGTGAGCGAAGCCGAGGGTCAAGCGACGAAGCCGCAGCGGCAGGCGAGCGCGCTGGTGCTGATGGGCGTATCCGGCAGCGGCAAGTCGACCGTGGGCGTGTTGCTTTCCCAACGCCTCGGCTGGGACATGGCGGAGGGCGACCGCCTCCACCCGCCGGAGAATGTCGACAAGATGCGCCGGGGCGTCCCGCTGAGCGACGCCGACCGCTGGCCCTGGCTCGACCGGATCGGCGAACTGCTGAAGGGCTGGGCTTCGGAAGGACTTTCGGGGCTGGTGACCTGCTCGGCGCTCAAGCGCGCCTACCGCGCGCGCCTCGTCGCCGCCCGCCCCGACCTTCGCTTCGTCTATCTCAAGGGATCGGCGGCGCTGATCGCCGGGCGCGTCGGCGCGCGCCATCACGAGTACATGCCGGCCTCGTTGCTGGCGAGCCAGTTCGACACGCTCGAGGAACCCCTGCCCGGCGAGCCGGTGATCACGATCGACGCCAGCGGGACGCCGGGAGCGGAGGTGCAGGCGATCGTCGAAGCGCTGGGGCTCGAGGCTTAGAGCCGTTCGCCAATCGGACGAATGCCGCGGCCCGGCTCTCTCGCCTCATGAAGCGGGAGGAAAGCGGTCCGGCTTCGGCTCCGGCGCCGCCACGAGATGCGTGGGCGGCGCGACCCGGGTCAGCCGCTCCTTTGGCGACGGGATCGAGATTAGCGTCCGCAAGACCGCGCCATGACCGTCTGGCGACGCGTTGCCGCCCGCTTCGACGCGCCAACAGAAGATCCTGCGCGACCGTCCCGGACAAATTGCCGCATCTTGGGATTGTTGACCGGCCGGGCCCGCCGTCCGAAACCGGCTGTGTGGGCGGTCAGCCGCGCGACCCAAGGCTGGGGCAGAATCGTGAATTGGACCACGCGCCTCTACTACCTTTCGCGCCGATGGGGAAAGGCCATCCGGCTGTTCCTGGCGATCGCGGGGCCCGGCATCGTCGTCATGGTCGCGGACAATGACGCGGGCGGCATCACGACCTACGCGGCGACCGGTGCAAAATACCAATACCACTTGATCTGGTTCCTCATCATCCTCGGGCCGGTCGCCTACTACGTGCAGGAAATGACGGTCCGGCTGGGAGCGGTGACCAAGCGCGGGCACGCCGAGGCGATCTTCGACGGGTTCGGGCCGTTCTGGGGCTGGTTCTCGCTGATCGACCTTCTGCTCGTCGACTGGCTGACCCTGGTCACCGAGTTCATCGGCATGACGACGGCGCTCGCGATATTCGGCGTCCCTGCGTGGGCGACCGTTCTCGCCGTCTGTCTGCTCATGGGCTTCATGGTGCTCAACGGCCGATACTGGACGTGGGAGAAACTCGCGATGGCGTTCTGCGCCATCAACCTGATCTACATCCCCGGCGCCTTCATGGTGAATCCGAGCGTGTCGGACATCATCAGGCAGGGGATTATTCCGAATTTCCCCGGCGGTTTCACCGGCGAGCTGTTCTTCTTCTTGATGGCCAACATCGGCACGACCATCGCGCCGTGGATGCTTTTCTTCCAGCAGTCGTCGGTCGTCGACAAGGGCCTCAAGGAGAACGACATCGCCTGGGGCAAGATCGACACCCTGGTCGGCGCTTTCTTTACCGTTCTGGTGGCGATCTTCATCATCATCGTGACGGGAACCGTGCTCAACGGGCGGGAAGTCACCGACGCGGCGCAGGCGTCGCGGATGCTGATGGAGACCCACCACTGGGCCGGCATATTCATGGCGATTGGCCTCTTCGACGCCGGCCTCCTGGGTGCGATCTGCATCTCGCTCGCAAGCTCCTGGGCGTTCGGCGAGGTGTTCGGCTGGGCCCATTCGCTCAACAACAAGATCCGCGAGGCCCCGTGGTTCTATTTCGCGTATTTCTTCGCGCTCATCACGTCGGGTCTCGTCGTTCTCATTCCCGGCGCCCCGCTGGTGCTGATTACGCTGTTCGTGCAAGTCGTCGCGGTGACGCTGCTCCCGGCCGCGCTCGTGTTCCTCATCCTTCTCCTCAATGACAAGGCCACGATGGGCGACCGCGTCAACACGCTTTGGGAAAACGTCATCAACGGCTCGATCGTGGCCGTGATCATCGCGCTGTCGACGGCCTACGGCCTGACCACCCTCTTTCCGAGCCTGCTCGGCCAGTCAGGGACGCCATGAACATTTTTCACGCCATCGGCGCCGTGGTCGCCGACCAGATCGAGCAGGTCCGCGCGATCAACCGCCGCTTCGCCAAACCGCGCCTGACGATGTCGCCGGCCGTGCAACGGGCGCTGCTCGCCTTGCGCATCTACCTGCTCATTCTGGTCGGCCTGCTCGTTTACAAGTTCATTACGCTCCTGACGCCCTAGGCCTTTCGAGGACGCCATGTCGGTCGAAGCCAATCCTTCCAACGAGACTTACCTGCTCACCGATCTGATCGGCGGCAAGGCGCACGCATCCGGCAAGGCGATCGGCAAACTGGCCGACGTCGTCGCCGTCGACGGCGGCAAGGCCGCCGAAGTGACCCACCTCTTCATCGAGCGGCCCTTCGGCTACAAGTCGCTGATGATCCCATGGGACAAGGTCGAGCGGCTCGAGCCAAACGGTCGGTCGACCCTGGCGATTTCCAGGCCGGAAGACTTCGAAGGCGAGCCCGGCGAAGGCCAGGTGCGCCTGCGTGACCACCTGCTCGACAAGAAAGTTCTGGATAGCGATGACGACGAGGTCGAGGTCGTCTACGACATCAGGCTCGCGCGGCTGAACGGCCGTCTCTTCGTCACTGGCGTCGACTGCTCGCGCTCCGGGTTCTTGCGCCGCATTGGCCTTGGGCGGGTCGCCCGTTTCATCCGCAGCATCGCGGCGACGATTACAGACGACATGATTCCCTGGAGTTCGGTGCAGCCTCTGTCGCCGGGCATCGGCCGGTTCAGCGGTGACCTGAAACTAAACCTCCTCAAGGCGAGACTGCCGCAAATTCATCCCGTCGACCTTGCCGACATTCTGGAGGAACTCGACCACGACAGCCGGGTCGCGATCTTCAAGGAACTAGGAACCGACCACGCCTCCGAGACGCTTATCGAGGCGGAGCCTCGCGTGCAGCGCAGTCTGGTTTCGTCGCTGTCGGTCGAGCGTGTCGCGGAGCTGGTCGACGAGATGACGCCCGCGCAGGCCGCCGACGTCCTCGCCGCGCTGCCCTCCTCGGACAGCGACGCTATTCTCGACAAGGTCGATCCGGTCGAAGCGACGAAGATTCACACGTTGATCGACAATCACGATCTGCGCATCGTCGATTACGCGACGACGCGCTGCATCACGTTTCCGCCCGCCACCACCGTGTCCGAGCTCGTCTTGCGGTTCCGAAAGGCGGCCCGGGACGCCGAAGTGATTATGTATATCTACGTGACGGACGACGGCAACCATCTCCTCGGCGTCGTCGACATCAAGGAAATTCTACAGTCGGAGCTGCACGACACGCTCGAGAAAATCATGACGACGAATCTCGTCACGCTGGACGAGAATGAGACCGTTTCAGACGCCTACAAGCTCTTCGCACGGTACAGCTTTCGCGCCATCCCGATCGTCGGCGAGGACAATGTCTTCAATGGCGCCATTCCCTACCGCGACATCATGCAGCTCAGCCATCGTATGCTGTGATCCGGTTGCCTACTGAGGCAGGGTAAGGCGGGCGCGCCCCGCGCGCTCGGGCCCGCACGCCGCCGCCGCTCTTGCGGCTACGCCGACGGCGGGAACGGCTTCGGCTTCGGCTCCGGCGCCGCCACGAGATGCGCGGGCGGCGGGACGCGGGTCAGCCGCTGGGCGACGACGAGCGCGACAATAGAGAGCGCGCCGAGAAACGCCGCCACGCCGGGCCAGCCGCAGGCCGCCAGCGCCCAGCCGCCCGACCAGCCTGCGAGACTCGAGCCGGCGTAATAGAAGAACAGATAGAGCGCGCTCGCCTGCGCATGCGCGTGCTGGACGCGCAAGCCGATCCAACTCGAGGCGATCGAATGGCCGGCGAAAAAGCCCACCGTCACCAGCGCGACGCCGACGATGATGACCCAAAGACTGCCCGACAGGGTCACGAGGGCGCCGAGCGGCATCAGCGCGACGGCCGGCAGGACGACCCGCCTGCGGCCGAAACGGCCCGCGAGGTCGCCTGCGACGGCGGATGCGACCGCCCCCAAGAGGTAGATGACGAAGACGAACCCGATTGCGGTCTGGCTCAGCGAGAAGGGCGGCGCCGCGAGGTGGAAGCCGATGTAATTGTACGTCGTGACGAACGCGCCCATGACCAGAAAGCCCAGCGCGTAGAGCAGGCGAAGGCCGGGGTCGGCAAGGTGCATCCGGATCGCCGGACCGATCGCGACCAGCTCGGCCTTCGGCGTCGAGTGTCTTTCCCGAGGAAGGGCGAAAGCGAAGGCCGCCGCACACAGGAGCGAGACAGCGCCGAGGGCGCCGAGCGCCCAGCGCCAGCCCCAGAATTGGACGATAGAAGCCGCAGCAAGGCGACCGCCGAGGCCGCCGAGCGTGTTGCCGGCGATGAACAGCCCCATCGACAACCCGATCGCCGACCGGTCGATCTCTTCGGCGAGATAGGCCATGGCGATCGCCGGAGCGCCCGACAGCGCCAGCCCGGTCAACGCGCGCGCCGCGATCAGCGTCGGCCAGTTCGGCGCCAGCGCCGCGGCCAGCGTCGCCGCGGCGGCTGCGATAAGCGATGCGGCCATCACGGTCTTGCGGCCATAGGCGTCGGAGAGCGCCCCCGCCCCAAACATCGCGACAGCCAGCACGGCGGTCGTGGTCGAAAGCGACAGACTCGCCGCCGCCGGGCTCAGCCCAAAGGCGTGGACAAAGGCCGGCAGCATCGGCTGCACGCAATAGAGCAGCGCAAAGGTGGCGAGCCCCGAGAGGAACAGCGCAAAGCTCACGAGCCAAAATCGCGCATCGCTGCGCAAGATCTGCCGCGGCGCGGAATGGATCGATTCGGGAGAAGCAGCGGCCTCGGTCGTCATGGCGGCGCGAACCTCTGCCGGGCGCCTGCGAAAGGCAAGACAAAATCGCTTGAAGCGGCGATGCCGCTTCAAGCGCTCGTGTGGCCCGCTATTCCTTGCCCATCACCGCCAGCACCTGTTCGAGCGGCGCCGACGAGGTGCGGAACACGCCGGAATAGGGGCTCGACAGGTCGAGGATCATGAGAAAGGCCGAGGCGACCGCGATCGAGCCGACCAGGACGCCGAGCACCGACGTCGCGCTGGCCTTCGACATCAGGCCGTAGCCGAGGAACAGGAACGTGATCCAGCCGGCCACCGTCAGAAGCAGCGGATAGCAGACCGGCGCGGACAGCGCGAAGGACATCTGCAGCCGCGCCTGGCTGATCGCGTCCGATCGCTGCCTTCGCAGCCGTCAGCGCCTGCGTCTGCGCGTCGGTGGTCGGATGAAGCTTGGCGAACTCGCCCTCCCGCGCCCGCAAATTTCGGACCGCCGCTGCAAAATTGGTCGGCGGCGAAATTGGCGTCGGTCTGGTCGGCGGCCCAGACTTCGTCGATCGTCTTGCCAAGGCCGTCGCGCAGTTGCTTGCGCGCCGGGATCGCGTCCGGGCCATAGTCGGACAGCGCAAGGTCGAGCTGAAGCACTTTGGCCGCGAGGCCCTGCACGGCGGCGTTCTGCCCGGCGTAGACGCCGTAGCCCGTCCAGATGAGGAGGCCGAGCACCAGCGCCGAGAGCAGCGTCAGGAGACCGACGACGGCGCCGATCATGTCGCGGGTCGGGCCGGTCGTGTGTTTCTCCGGCAGCACCGCTGAAGGATGAGGCCGATCGACCCGCCGCAGAAGATGGCGATGGCGAAAGCAACTTTTCCGCACTCATCCCACGTCCCCAGACCCGATAAAGGCAAGCCTTTTCCGACGCGTTCATGCGACGGCTCGAAGCCGAGCGGGCGTATTGGCGCGAGGAAGAGTGCGCCGCCCTTACCCGCGGGAACTGGGGGGCGCGGAATGCAACAGCCTGCGGATTCTGTCGTACTGCCAGAGCCGCGATGGCTGCGGGTGGCCGTGCGGCGGAGAAGAGGGCTTCAGCATCATGGACATTGTCTGGCTGCGCGACGACTTCCGCCTCGATGACCAGCCGGCGCTCGCCGCGGCGGGCGGGAAACCGGCGCTCATTGTCTATGCCCACGACCCACGCCCTGAGAACGGCCGGCCGCTCGGCGGCGCGGCCAAGTGGCGGCTCAACCGCTCGCTCGCGAGCTTTCAGCGCGATCTCGCCGCGCGCGGCGGCCGGCTCGACATCGTCGAAGGCCCGGCGGACCGGACAATCCTCGCGCTCGCCGCAGCGGCCAACGCCTCGCGGGTCTCATGGACACGGCGCTACGAGGGAAACGCTGTCGCGGTCGACGCCGGCGTCAAGGCGGCGCTGAAGGCGCGCGGCGTCGAGGCCTTGAGTTTTGCCGCCCGGCTGATGCGCGAGCCGTGGCAGCTCAACAAGGCCGACGGCGAGCCGGCAAAAACCTACTCGGCGTTCTGGCGGCGCCATCGGGGGCTCGGCCCCCTGCCCGCGCCCATGCCCGCGCCTGCGCGGCTGGAAGCCGCGCCCTGGCCAGCCGCGGCGCCGGCGCGCACGCCGATCGAAGCGCTCCGCCTCACCCCGACCGCCCCCGATTGGGCCGGCGAGCTGGCGCTCGGCGAGACGCCCGGCAAATCGGGCGCTCAGACCGCGCTCGCCCGCTTCATCGAGACTGCGCTCATCGATTACGCGGATGAGCGCAATCGGCTCGCGCCTGACGCGACCTCCCGGCTGTCTGCGCATCTGCGGTTCGGCGAACTATCCGCCCGCCGGGCGGCTTGCACGATCGAGGATGCCGCGGCGGCCGCGCCCTGGCTCGCCGGCGCGGCCGCCAAATATCTGTCGGAGCTCGGTTGGCGCGACTTTTCCTACGCCCTGCTCTACGCCCACCCCGATCTCGCCACGCGTCCGCTGCGGCCGGAATTCGCCCGCTTTCCGTTTCGCGCCGACGAAGCCGGCTTCCGCGCTTGGGCGCGCGGGCGGACCGGCTACCCGGTGGTCGACGCCGGCATGCGCCAGCTCTGGCGCACCGGCTACATGCACAACCGCGTGCGGATGATCGCGGCGTCTTTCCTCATCAAGCACCTCCTGATCGACTGGCGGCGCGGCGAGCAATGGTTTTGGGACACGCTCTGCGACGCCGACCCCGCCAGCAATCCGGCGAGCTGGCAATGGGTCGCCGGATGCGGCGTCGACGCCGCGCCCTATTTTCGCATCTTCAATCCAGTGCTGCAGGGCGAGAAGTTCGACCCGGAGGGGAGTTACGTCCGCCGCTGGGTCCCCGAACTCGCGCGTCTCGACGCGCGGTTCATCCATGCGCCCTGGCGCGCGCCGGCCGAGGGGCTCGCGGGCGCGGGGGTCGCTCTCGGAAAGACTTACCCGCACCCGATCGTCGATCACGACGCCGCCCGCGCCCGGGCGTTGGCTGCTTTCGCCGAGGCGCGGGGAGCGGCGTAGCGGAGACGCGGCAATCGCCGACTGGAACGGTCAGGCCGTTCCGCCGGGCGCCATCCGTAGGAGGATGCCGTCGCGTCGGACGAAGTGATGATAGAGCGCGCCCCCGACATGCAGGCCCGCCAGAGCAAAAAGGGCGTAGGCCAACAGTTGATGAATCTCCTCTGCGGGATCGAAGATGGCGGGATTGGCTGCGACGCCAAAATTCAACTGGAAGACCCCATAGTCGAACCCCCGCCCATGCCAGACGCGCGCCACAACGCCGACGACTGGAATGAGAAGCATAAAAACGTAGAGGAGGTGATGAACAGCGGGCGATGTTCGGCGGCTGAACTCGCCGATATCGGGCGGAAGTTCGGGCGCCCTGTGCGTAGCGCGCCACAGCAGCCTCGCGGCCACCAAGGCAAAATAGATCAGGCCGACGCAAACGTGAACATTGATCCAGAACGGCCGCGCTTCCCTCGGAATATCTTCGAACAGGAGCCCAAGGGCGCCGAGGAAGACGATCAATAGGGCGACCGTCCAATGAAAAATTACAGCCCCGGCGCCGTAACGCGCAGGCGTGGGGGCTACGTTTTGCTTCATCGCTTCTCTCATTGGCAAACAGACCTCGTCTCGGAGTCGCAAGGGGACTGCACACCTTGAGAGACGCATTCCTCCGGGCCGGCTGTGTGCTCCCAATTCATGGCTCGATCGAGACGGGGCGCTGCTTTGGCTCCCAGGCGCGCTACTTACGAGCGCGTCCAGGGACGGGCGAGGGTCACGACAGGATCTCCCGCCGCGCTTGCCAGGAACTGGCGAGCCGCCGCCACGATCGCTTGCTTGGCCTCGTCGCGCTTTTTTGGCGGAGATAGGACGGCTCAAGCGGGGGAAGAACGAAGCCGAAAGGTCCCCCGGCGATCGCGCCCCGCTCGGCCCAATAGGCGTCGTAGCGCGAATGCTTCGGGTCGTCCGGCAGCGTTCGATGGACGTGCAGCGCGTCGCCGACCGCATGAACGGCGGCGCCCAGTCCATCGGCGATCGCCCTCGCCGCCAAAAGCGCAGCGTCCTTGGGCCGAAGCCCGTACAGGTCGCGCGTCGCGTCGATCACCTCGCGCTTGTGGCCCGACTTCGGACCCTGCAACCCACCGATCGCCAGGGCGATGCGGCCGTCGACGGTAGAGAGGTTGAAGGTCAGACGGCTGAGAAGCGTCGCCGACCCCTCACGGGCGAGGCACAGGGTGCATTCGCCTTCGCGCTGGGTTTGCACCATTGTCGCGTCGATCAGGAACAGCCGGAATGTAGTGTCTTTTCGGCCCTGGAGGCGTGCGAGTTCAACCGGCCTGCCCGCACATAGGTCCCGCAGGCAGTCGGCGCCCATCAGAGTTCCGAACAGCCGGTAGTGCTCGACGAGCGCGCTGAGGCGGGTCGCCGGGTTGAGCCCGCGCCGCAAATAACCGTGCAATGGTTTGGACAGCACCCGTGCGTTCGGGATCACAGCGCCGTGCTGACGGTAGAGGCTCAGCGCATGATCTCGCCAGCTCCAGGCGACACGAGGCGCGAGCAAGGACCGGAGCCAGAATCGCCGCATGCCGCGGTCGCTAAACCCGGCCAACGGGCCCGTGTCAGCGTCAAGGATCATCCAGGTCGACAAAGGCCCCTCTTCCGCAAGCGCCAACCACCCCGGCGCGCGCCGGTCGAACGCGTGCTCGAAATTCCGCCGCAAAGGACCGTTTCACGGCGTCCGAATTCGGGGCGCTGTCTATACATTTTCGTAATGTCGCTATGACGGCTGGGCGCTCTTGCTGTCAGGCGCCCAGGAGGAAGCCTGGCGGTGCTGAGGGTCGGCTCAGACTTGGGAGGGACGGAGAGTGAAGGAGGCGGTCAAGGCGCGACCGCGATTTTCGGACAGAAGTCCAATAAAATCAATGCTTTAAGCGGTGAATTCGGCGTTTTTCGAGCGAGCAATTCAATGATTTCAAGGGGTTGCGGGAATGTTGGCGGATGCGCCGTGGCTGGGGCGCGCGTCGCCTGGGCGTCTCTGGCGGCGCTACCTAGCTCGCTGAACGGAGGAACGCCATGATGGGCGCCCGACGCGCCGCCGACCGAATCGCCTCAAAAGCCCGGACCTCAGCAGCAGCCGCGCAGCCGCCCCTTGCTCACGTCGTAACGCGCCTGCTGCCGCTCGCGGAAGAACGCCTCATAGGTCATGATCGGCTCGCCAGGGTGGTTGGCCTTCCGGTGCGCGACATAGGTCGGATAGTCGGGCACGCCGACCATCAGGCGCGCGGTCTCGGCGACCCGGTCGCAAACGAAGCGCGCGCGGGTGGCGAGGCTCGCGCTCATTCCGCCGCCACCGCCGCGCCGCCCAATTCGTGGGTCGTGACCTTCGCACTGCGCAACGCCCTCAGCGCCTCGCGGACGCCATAGACGAGCATGACGAGGACGATGGCGACGAAGATCGCCGCCAGCGTCGCGTCGACATAGTCGTTGAACACGATCCGTCCCATCTGGTCGAGGCTCTTGGCCGGCGCGAGCACCTTGCCCGAGGCGATGGCGTCGCCGAAAAGGCGCGCATGGGCGACGAAGCCGACCTTCGGGTCGGGGCTTGCGATCTTCTCGAGCCCGGCCGTCACCGTGCAGATGACGAGCCAAGCCGCCGGGACCATCGTGACCCAGGCGAAGCGCTGGCGCTTCATCTTGAACAGGATCACTGTGCAGAGGATCAGCGCGATCGCCGCCAGCATCTGGTTCGAGGCGCCGAACAGCGGCCACAGCGTCCAGATGCCGCCGAACGGATCGATCACCCCCTGATAGAGGAAATAGCCCCAGGCCGCGCAGGCGACCGCGGAGCCGATCAGGTTGTTGGTCCAGGATTCCGTCGACCGGAAGGCGGGGATCACGTCGCCGACCAGGTCCTGCAGCATGAAGCGCAGCACCCGGGTGCCGGCGTCGACGGTCGTCAGGATGAACAGCGCCTCGAACAGGATGGCGAAGTGATACCAGACGCCGGCGAGCGCCTGCCCGCCGAGGAAGCCCGAGAGGATCTGCGCCATGCCGACGGCGAGCGTCGGCGCGCCGCCGGTGCGCGACAGGATCGTCGAATTCGCCGACATCGTGGGCGACCTGGGTCAAGATGTCGGGCGTGACTGCGAAGCCCCAGCTCGAGATGACCTCGGCCGCATGCGCCGGATCGGTCCCGATCAGGCCGGCGCCGCTGTTCATGGCGAAATAGACGCCGGGGTGGATGGTCGTCGCGGCGACCATCGCCATGATCGCGACGAAGGATTCCATCAGCATCGCGCCGTAGCCGATGAAGCGGATCTGGTTCTCGTTCTCGATCATCTTCGGCGTGGTGCCCGACGAGATCAGCGAGTGCCAGCCCGACACCGCGCCGCAGGCGATGGTGATGAACAGGAACGGGAACAGGCTGCCCGCCCAGACCGGTCCGGAGCCGTCGATGAACTTCGTCACGGAAGGCATTTCGAGAGTCGGCCGGACGAGGATGATGCCGATCGCGAGCAGGAGAATCGTGCCGACCTTGAGGAAGGTCGACAGATAGTCGCGCGGCGCAAGCAGAAGCCACACCGGCAGCACCGAGGCGACGAAGCCGTAGCCGATGACGAGAAGCGACAGTTGCGGGCCGGTGAAGGTGAACGCGGCCGCAAGCGCCGGGGTCTCCGCGACCGTCTTGCCGTAGACCAGTCCGAGGAGCAGCAACACGGCGCCGATCGCGGACATCTCGCCGATCCGGCCGGGACGGATGAAGCGGCTGTAGAGGCCCATGAACAGCGCGGTCGGAATGGTGCTGGCGACCGCGAAGGTCCCCCAGGGACTGCCTTTCAGCGCGTTGACCACGACGAGCGCGAGCACGGCCAGCAGAATCACGGAGATGAGGATGATGCCGATGCCGACGACGCCGCCCGCCGTCGATCCGATTTCGGTGCGGATCATCTCGCCAAGCGACTTGCCGTCGCGGCGGGTCGAGAAGAACAGCACGACCATGTCCTGGACCGCCCCGGCGAACACGACGCCGGCGAGAATCCAGAGCGTGCCAGGCAGATAGCCCATCTGCGCCGCGAGCACCGGCCCGACCAGCGGGCCGGCGCCGGCGATCGCCGCGAAATGATGGCCGTAGAGGACGTAGCGGTTGGTCGGGACGTAATCGAGCCCGTCGTTGTGGCGATAAGCGGGCGTCACGCGTTTCGGATCGACGCCGAGCGCCCTCCTGACGATGAAGAGCGCATAGAAGCGGTAGGCGATGAAGTAGATGCAGACCGCTGCGGTTACGAGCCAGGCGGCGTTGACCGGCTCGCCGCGTGTCAGCGCCACGATGGCGAAGGCCACGGCGCCCAGGAGAGCCACCGCGATCCAGGTCAGCTTCTCGCGTAACTCCATAAGTCTCCTCCCGATCCGGCGGCGCGATTTCCTCTCCGCGCCGGCGTTCCGCCCCGCATGGATTTCACTCCGACATTTAGCACCCAATACGGGAAAACGGTAGCCGCCGATCACGGCGCGCCGCGCCCAAACTGGCGACGGGCGCGGCGCTTGCCCGCTCGCGCCGCGATTGCGACGGGGAACCTCTGAGGCCGCGCATGGTTATCCGCACGGTCGCAACTCAAGGGAGCCATCCATGCCCAATCGCAGCAAATCCGCCAACCCGCTCGAGGATCTGTTCGCCGAAACGCTGAAGGACATCTTTTTTGCCGAAAAGCAGATTTTGCGCGCGCTGCCGAAAATGGCGAAAGAGGCGACGACGCCTGAACTGAAGACCGCCTTCGAAACGCATCGCGACGAAACCGAAGGCCAGATCGAGCGACTCAATCAGATATTCGAATTGATGGGCAAGCCGGCGCGCGGAAAGACCTGCGAGGCGATCGTCGGCATCATCGACGAAGCCAAGGAGAACATGGAAGACTTCAGCCAAAGCGACGCGCTCGATCCGGCGCTGATCGCCTCGGCGCAGACGGTCGAGCACTACGAGATCGCCCGCTACGGCGCGCTCAAGGCCTGGGCGAAGGAGCTTGGCCACGAGGATGCCGCCAAGCTTCTCGACGAGACGCTGCAGGAAGAAATCAAGACCGACAAGCTCCTGACCCAGATTGCGGGGCAGAGCGTGAACCGGAAGGCGGCCTGATCGAGCGGCCTGCGCCGCGTTTCGACAGAAACCGGCACCCGCCGCCCTGAATTCTCAACGCGACGGCGGCCTCGTTCCGGCCGCCGTCGCTTCGTATGGGTTAAGGCATGCTCAAGAACGCCGCACAGGTCGCGCCGTCGGAATTCGGACTGCCGACCGACATCGAACCGATGGAATCTCGTTCGGCGGACGCCCTGCCCCGCGAGGCCGGCAAATGGCAATACGAGCCGAAGTGGGACGGCTTCCGGGCCCTGGCCTTCCGAGCGGACGATGCGGTTGATCTCCGTGGCAAGTCCGGCAAGCCGCTCGGCCGCTATTTTCCCGAAGTCCTTGCGACGCTCAGCGCCCTGCCATTCGAGCGCTTCGTCCTCGACGGGGAACTCGTGATCGAGATCGACGGCCGCCTGTCGTTCGACGCCTTGCAGATGCGCCTTCATCCGGCGGAGAGCCGGATCCAGAAGCTGGCGGCGGAGACGCCCGCCCGGCTCGTTCTTTTCGATTGCTTGCTTGCGCCCAACGGCGCGCCGCTCATCGACCGCCCTCTTCGGGAGCGGCGTCGGGCCCTGGAAGCCTTCGACCGCAAGGTCGCCGGATTCGATGGTCTCGCCATGACGCCTTGTACCTCCGATCCCGACGAGGCGGAGCGATGGCTCTCCGGCTACGCCGGGACCGATGGCGTCGTCGCCAAACGCCTCGACCGGCCATACGAGAGCGGCCAGCGGGCCATGGTCAAGGTCAAGCGGATGCGGACAGCCGACTGCGTGGTCGGCGGCTTCCGCTATGAGCAGGGGCGCCGGGTCGTCGGTTCGCTTCTGCTCGGCCTCTACGACGCCGAGGGCCTGCTCGATCACGTCGGCTTCACCTCGGCGTTGGGCGCCTTCGACCGCGCCGATCTGACGCAAAAGCTCGAGGCCTTGCGCGAGCCGCCCGGTTTCACCGGGAAGGCGCCGGGGGGTCCAAGCCGCTGGAGCACGGAGCGCAGCGGGGCGTGGGAGCCGTTGCGGCCGGAACTTGTTGTGGAAGTCCGGTTCGACCACGTGAGCGGCGACCGCTTCCGCCACGGGACGGGGTTCCTCCGCTGGCGTCCGGACAAGCCCCCGAGGACGTGTACCATCGATCAGATTGCGGCGGGATGAGAGCTCCGGCCGGCGTTGGAGATCGCTTCAGGAGGCCTTGTCGATCTCAGCGTCGGGATAAACGCCCTGGAGCACCTCGTCGAAGTGACGCCGAACGGAATCCTGACAATTGCAGGCCGCCGCGCGAAGTCCGTCGAGGTTGAGAATCTTGATCGCGCCGCGCTCGCCGTCGATCAGCCCTTTCTCCCTCAACGCCCCCATCACGCGACTGACGTAGCTTCTGCCGACGCCGAGCATGTCCGAAAATTGCTCCTGGGTCAGCGGCACCCGGCTGTCGGACGTCCTCTCGGTCGCCGCGATCAGCCACTTCGCCGCGCGCTGCTCGACCGAATGCGCCGCGTTGCAGGCGACCGGACTGGAAGACCTGGGCCATGACGCAGTCGGAATAGCGAGCGAAGAGATGCCGAATCGACAGCGATTTGAACTTGGCGGCCTCCAACTCCTCGACGCTGATCCGCAGCGCGGGCCCCTCGTGCAGAACGATGGAGCGCGAATAGGCGGGCAGGCGGCCCTGACTGACGACGCCGCAGATCGCGCCCTCGCGTCCGATCACCGCCGTCTCGACCGCCCGCCCATCCTCCAGGACAACTTGGAAGGCGAGCAACGTCGGGTCGAGGGGGAAGTAAACATGGCGAACATCGTCGCCCGGCTCGTAGAGGACCTCGTCCTTGTTCAGGCGCACGGTCTGGAGGTGCGGCCGCAAAAGCGCGCGGTCCGCAGGCTTCATCGCGAGCAGCAGGTTGTTCTGCAAGGCGGGGCCTGTCTTCGAAAACGATCGTCTATCGGACTTTGTGGACCGTTTGGGCGCCCGAGGCAAGACAGGACAAGACAGGATCAAGGCAGGATCCAAGGCAGGATCAATGTGCATTTGTGTGCAGACGCCGCGCTCTCCTTCTGTTCTATCGGAGCATCCTAGCGGAATTCGCCTTTCATGATCCACCTGCCTGAGCCGCCGTCCACGCCCGACGCCGACAGCGTCCATGAGGTCGCTGCGCTCGATCTCGTCCATCGGCTCAAGAACGTGTTTGCGGTCGTCGGCGCCGTTCTCACGCTGTCGGCGCGCGGGAAGCCCGAAATGCGGCCGTTCATTGCCGAGTTGCGGGATCGGATCGCCGCGTTGGAAGCCGCGCATGCCTATCTCGAGGAGGCGTCACCGGCCTTCATCGAGAGCGAGGAGCGGACCGTGATGGGTCTTCTTCGCCGCCTGATCGCGCCCTTCTGCAGCGACGAGACGAGCGCCATCACGATCCGGGGCCAGGATTCCATCATGACCTGGCGGCTCGGGGCGACGATCGCACTGATTGTGCGCGAGCTTGCGACCAATGCGGTCAAGTACGGCGCCTTGTCGACCGACCGCGGCCAAGTCGAGGTCGCCTGCTCGGAAGACAGCGGGCGCTACGTGATCCGCTGGCGCGAAACCGGCGGACCCGCGATCCCGGCGGCGCCCGAGAGGCAAGGCTACGGGACCTACCTGATCGAACGCGCCGCCGCGCTCGCAGGCTTTTCCGTGGAGAGGAAATGGCGCGCCGATGGCCTCGAGGCCTTGGTCGCGATTCCCCGCGAGCGGCTTCGCTCTGAGGAAGCGTGAGAGTCCCTGGGCCGGACGCCGGAGGCTCCCTAGCTCCGACGCCTGCGCTGCGCAATCGACCCACAATGAAGGGTCACTGTGCCATCGACTGCGATGTGCGCAGAGTGACGTAGAGGCGCGGCTGCGCGCCCGAGTTCCGTCCGCAAGAACAGCGCACCAACGTCCCGCTCACTGGATCATCCTTCGACAAGCGGTCGGACAGATTTGCGATCTTCGGGCCAACGCGGACCGGGTTGACAAGCCCAAGCCGTCGCCTCGACATTGCGCGCCACGCCCCGGCGTGGGACGCCCAAACGCAGTGCAGGAGCCCCTTGCAGGACATCATCCCCATCCTCGCCGTCTTTGCGGCGCTGCTCGTTCTGGTGGCGCTGAGCCAGCCGGTCGCCGAGCGGCTGCGGCTCGCCCCAGTCGTTCTGCTCGCCGCGATCGGCGCGGCGATCGGCGCGATCTCGACCCTTCTGACGCACGAACATCTCTCCGAACGGACCGCCGAGGTGGCGCGGCTGTTCGCCGACCTGCCGGTTGGGTCGGAGGTGTTCATCTACGTTTTCCTGCCGCTGCTGATATTCGAGGCGGCGATGACGACCGACGTCCGGCGCGTTCTCGACGACGCCGCGCCGATCCTGGTGCTCGCGGTGATCGCCACCCTCGTCGCCGCCGCGATCGTCGGCCTCGCGCTGTGGCCGATCTCCGGGCAGCCGCTGGTCGTTTGCCTGCTGCTCGGCGCGGTGGTCTCGACCACCGATCCGGCGGCGGTGATCGCCATTTTCCGCGACGTCGGGGCGCCGGCCCGGCTGACCCGCCTCGTCGAGGGGGAATCGCTGCTCAACGACGCGTCGGCGATCGTGGCCTACACGGTCCTGCTCGGCATCATCGTCACCGGCGCCGAGCCGCACCTCGGCGACGGCGCGATCTCGTTCTTTGTCTCCTTTATCGGCGGCGGCGTTTTCGGCGTCGTCGCCGGGCGGCTGATGCTGACCCTGGTCGGCTGGACGCGCGACAATGCGCTCGCCGAGGCGACGCTGACGCTGGCGCTCGCCTATCTCGCCTACATCGTGGCCGACCGCGTGTTCGAGGTCTCCGGCGTGGTGGCGACGCTGACAGCGGGCATGACGGTGAGCGCGCTCGGGCGCACGCGCATCGACCCGGTCAACTGGTCGTTCCTCGAAGGCGTGTGGCGGCAGGTGGCGTTCTGGGCGCATTCGCTGGTCTTCCTGCTCGCCTCGATCATGGTGCCGAAACTGCTGGTCGACCTCAGCCTGCGCGACTTTTTCCTGCTCATCGCGCTGGTCGTCGCCGCCTTTGTCTCCCGCCTGGCGGTGCTGTTCCTCCTCCTGCCGCTGCTCAGCGTCGCCCGGCTGATGAAGCCGATCAGCACGGCCTACAAGATCGCCATCGCCTGGGGCGGCCTGCGCGGCGCGCTGACGCTGGTGCTGGCCCTTTCGGTGACCGAAACTCCCGGCGTGTCCGCCTCGATCCGCGAGTTCGTCGCGGTTCTGGCGACCGGCCTCGTGTTCTTCACCCTGCTGGTCAACGGGAGCACGCTGCGTCTGGTCATCCGCGCCTTCGGGCTCGACCGGCTGTCGCCGACCGACCAGGTGCTGCGCGACCGAGTGCTGGAAGTCTCCTACGCCGACGCCGTCGCCCTGATCCGCAAGGCCGCTGAAGATCACACGTTCGAGAAGGAGGCCACCGCCGCCGCGCTTGCCCCCTATGAAGTGTGGATGAGGCAGGCCGCCGAACGCCGGGCGGTGGGCGGAATCGGGCTGACCGAGCACGAGCGGATCACGGTGTCCTTGGTCGCGCTCGGCAACCAGGAGCGGGCGCTGGTGATGCAAACGCTCGCCGCCCGGACCGCCTCTCCCGCCGTGGTGCAGGCGCTGATGCGCAGCACCGACGCCATGGTGGAAGGCGCGCGAGCCGACGGGAGGCTCGGCTACAAGCGCGCCTGGGAGGCGGGGCTCGTGTTCCCGATCGGGTTTCGCGCCGCCTACTTCCTGCATCGGCGCCTGGGCATTCGCCGCTTTCTCGCCGAGCGGCTCGGCGAGCGGTTCGAGTGGCTGTTGACGATGCGGCTGATCATCCAGGAGCTCAACAGCGAAACGGCCAAGCGCTCGCGAGCGATCTTCAGCGACCGCGTCGAGGCCCTGGTCGACCGGATGCTGACCGACCGTCTCGACCGGATCACCATCGGCGTCGATGCCCTGCGCCGCACCTATCCCGAATACGCCGCGGCGCTCGAGGCGCGCTTTTTGCGGCAGACGGCGCTGAGACGTGAGCTCGGGCGATACAAGTCGCTCTACGAAGAGGGGCTGATCGCCGTCGAGGTCTATCGCGACCTCCTCGCGGGCGCCGCGGTCGCGCGCGACGCCGAGGCCCTGCCCCGCTTCGACATCGGTCTCGACTCGCGCACGCTGATGACGCGGCTCGACCTGTTCGCCGGGCTTGACGACAAGCATCTCGACAGCATCGCAAGGCTGCTCCGGCCCCGCTTCGTCGTGCCGCGCGAACTGATCGTGCGCAAGGGCGACCGGGGCGACGCGGCGTTCTTCATCGCCTCTGGAGCGGCTGAGGTCGTACTGCCGCATCGCAACGTGCTGCTCGGCAGCGGCGACGTGTTCGGCGAGATGGCGCTCATCACCGGCGAGCCGCGGCAGGCCGACGTCAAGGCGCAGACCTACAGCCGTCTCCTGGTGCTGCGCCGGCTGGACTTCGATCGCCTGATGCGGGCCAATCCGGACCTCGGCGCAAAGTTCAACGCCATCGCCGAGACCCGCAGGCAGGCCAATCTGTCGGAAGTCGCGTAAGATGGGCGGCAAGCCCGGGCCGCGCCGCCGAGCCTCCGAGGGAGAAAAGGGACCGCCGCCGTCGTTCGCGCTCGACGACGATCAGTTCACCTGTTCCTGTTCTTCTTCTTCCACTGGCGGCAGTGCGGCGCGGTCCAGCAGCGCCTTGTCGATCAGCCGATCCCGAACGCCGCGCATGATAATGTAAGGCCGCAGGATCGGGTTGAAGAGCCGGTAGCGCAAGCGAAAGCCGTCGCCGACCCGGTGCAGGACGGCGCCGCGCCCAGGTTCGCTCAGGTGGCGCAGCGCACGGGCGAACAGCACCGGCTCGGAGTTGGCGTTCCGGATCAGCGACAGCGGCGGCTTCACCGCAGCGAGCGTGAAGTAGCGCTGGTCGTCCACCTCCGCCAGCGCGCAGGCGAGCAGCACCTCTTTGTAAAAGTTGGAGTTCTGCACGCTCTTGATCGCGTCGTTGTAGAGCGACTTGATCGACTGCTGCCACTGATCGAGCGCCTTGTGCATGCCCTGCTCGACATGCTCGGGCATGATCTCCAGGCTGCGCGCCTCCAGCGCCGCGCGCACGCTGTAGATGCACAGGAGATGGGTGATATAGGGCACGCCCTGTGAGTAGTTGACAAGATCCTCGAGCGCCTCGAAGTCGATCTCCAGGTTGAGCCGCTCGAACCCGGCGATGATGATGCTGCGGATCTCGTTGGCCGACATCGCGGGCATGTGGACCTGCACGAGCGCCCGCTCGATCGACTGGTGTTCGCGAATGAGTTCGTCGACGGAGTCGGCCACGCCGATGAGCAGGACCGTCGCGTTGACCGCATGATCGGAGAGCGCCTTGATCGTGTCCGCCATGGCTGTGATCGCCTCGGGGCGCCGGATCCGGTCGAATTCGTCGAAGATCACGATCAGGGACGCCGAACTCGAAAGATCCTGCAGCGTCCGTCGGACGCCGTCGGGCGTCTCCGCATTGAGGTCGGAGTCGGGCGGCGGCGGCGATGTCAGCGGGTTGCGCAGGCCGACGAAGCCGATGTTCGGCTGCCGCTTCGCCGCCTCGATGTCCTTGAACGCCTTGGTCCACAGCGAGGCGTAAGTGTCGGAAATGTCGCAGTTCGTCCGCGACACGACGAACGCCTGGCGCTTGGCGAGAAAGGCGGAAATCATGTTGGAGAGCGATGTCTTGCCCGTCCCGCGCTCGCCGTACAGGATCGCATGGCAGCCGCGCTGGGACACGGCGTCGATGATCTTGAGGACCTGATCCTTCCGGCCGGAGAAGAGATCGCGTTCGTTGATGGGGGCCCCGGGGGTAAAAACAGTCCCGGTCTGATAGATCAGGGCGTCGAAATCCGGTTCCATGCTGCTCTCAAGCCAACGCGCAACACTCCCCCTTCGGGCGGCTTTGTCAAAGCGGCCCGGCGAGTGCGGCGCCAAAATGCGCCTACGATTGAAATCGGTCAAACCGGCGCAGCCGCCGGTCGATCGAAGGGGTCGCGGGATACGCGCACGAGCGCTCCCGTCATGGCGAGGATGAGGGCGTAAGATTGCGCCAAGCTTGAGGTTTTGCCGGCCCTGGTTTGTGAGCCGAAGGGCGAGGCGATCGCGGTCCTCCTTCGCAGGATCGAGAAGCGGAATCGTTCCGCTTGGCGCGCGCCGGACGCCGAGCCGCCCGCAAGCCGGGCCGGCGACCGCACCTTTGACCCCTGCCTCGAATCACGCCAGGGCGAGCGCGCGATGGTCCCACATGACCCGGTATTCCGGGACCCAATCTCGATTGACCTCGACGCAGTAGAAGTCTTTCCCCAAGTATGTGTAGGACGGATCCGGCTCACCGGGGAGGCTGCCGAGACCGAGCGTGTTTTGGCTGGAGGGCGCCTTATGCTCGCCCGAGCAATTGTACGATCTCGCCGCCTCCAGAGCCCGATCGCTAATGTCGGTACGGTAGATCCGGTAGTCGGTGATGAGGCCCTTTCGAATGGCGTCGAGCGAGAAGAACTCCTCTCTGGATTTGGACAAGATCCTGTAACGGCCCTGGCTCCTGTCCTCGAACTCGACCAGACACTGTCGCAGCAGCCCGGCAAACCGGACCTGTTCGGCGGGCGCCAGCGACATCAGCCTGAAAGTTTCGGCATAGACGGTGATCACGTCCGGCCGCACGCTGTCGGCAAGCGTGTCGAGATCTGTGGCCAACTGCTTCAAGTCCGATGGGTCCTTTCGATCGATGAACGTGATCAGATCGCAGTTTAGGGCCATGCCATTGTTGCAGACGCGATCGCAGAGCCTGTTGAATCGCTCGGTCGGCACGGCAGGACGATTATTTGCCCTCAAGACGCGCGCGTCGAAGGTCTGGACACCGAACGACACATAGTTGAACCCGCTCGACGCCAGGATGTCGATTTTCTCCTCATTCATCATCGACGGATTGCACTCGAATGTCTTGAACGGGATCGCGTCGAATTTCGGGATGGAATTGAAAATATCGGCCATGATATTGGGCGTCATCATCGACGACGTGCCGCCGCCGAAATAGACGCTGCGAAACTCGTGGCCGGCGATGACGTCCGAATAGTGAGAAATCAGGCTGGGTAGGTAGTGGCGGTAGTACGTCTCGTAGATGTCGCTGCCGATCTTCGTCTTCAGTCCGCGATGTTTGCAGAACGTGCACTCGGTCAAGCAGAATGGATTGTGGATATAAAGGTGATACGTTTCTCCGACCGTGCGCTGGTGTTGGAGCCAGATCTCACGGAGCTGGCGCTTGTCGACAACCTGTTCCTGTGGCTCCGACATGATCAACCTGCCTTTGCCTGAAGAAGCTACGCCATCGACATGGGCGCAACCGACGCGGTCGCCGATGAAGCGGATCGCTCCAGTTCGTCTGCAGACGCCATGATGGCCTCGACCGTCTGCAGATGGGACAGGATCTGCGGCGAGCAGAGGTCGTGGTATTGCGCGATCCCTTGCCACGGCTGATGCAGAAATCCCGATCGCGCCTTGTCCTGCAACGCCTTGCATCTCTCCGCCGAAAATAGGCCTGTCAAAGAGGCGCGACGCCAAAACCAGTAAAGGCCATACCAGACCAAGCAGGCATGCAAGTAGGCGTGCAAGTTGATGACGTTTCCCGACCACGGCGACTTCACCATAATCTTGGCGGACAATCGGTCCAGCAGGAATCGTGACGCAACCTCCTCGAGCATGAACAGCATGGAGTGGATGGATTCGTGCACAATCGAGTCTGTCAGCTTCTCGACATCGACTGCGGGCAGGTGCGGGTTCACCAACAGCGCGAGGCCAATATATTGCGAGAAGGAGCTCGAGTTAATCTTCGAGGGCGCGCCGGGCTCAAACCGCAACGACACCTGCGTCAGGAACGTCTGGGCGAACTGCGCGGCGGCCGGCACAGCCGCCGAAAGTCTGCTCATGCAGTCCACAAGCCGTTCCCGAACCGCCTGCGAGTCGGATTCGCCGAGCGGCAACAGCAGCTTCTCGCTCTCGCCGTCGTAAGGGAACGTCTGCAAGCTGCCATCGTCGATCGCCACCCGGTCCGCGATCAGCCACGGGGTCTGGCGGCGCCTGAGCCCCCCCTCCTCGGGAACGAGCTGGACGTCGCCCCGGACGCTCCAGATCGAAACCGGCAGGTCGGACACATGGCCTTCGAGAACGAGTTCCGCCAGGAGAGCCTCGCTGACGAAGGCCCGATCCACCGGAATGCCGTCTCGCCGCCAACGGATGATCTGCGCAACAATCTGAGGCGACCGGAGCACCTCCCGCAGACGCGGCTGCGGGAGCGCCTGAAGAGCGCGTGCGAGGCCGGCGCCGATCGCCTCCGCGAAGGCGTCGGACGCCACGGTCGCCTCAATGGCGTCGTCGAACGCCGCGCGCAGCGACACGGTTTCGTTGGCCACGCTGTCCCATCTGAGAACCGACGTCACCGGGAACGCCATTTAGCAATGCACACCTGTTGTCGGAAGCGAGATCGCGTGGGCTGGGAGCGCCGCCCGCCATTTGTCGAACGCCGCATCGGCAAGCGCATAGAGAACCGAACAGTACACGGACGGGTTGTCGAAGGAGACGCCATCGAAACGATGGGACAGGAGGCCGCCGCCGCACGCGTCAAAATAGACACAGTTCTGGCAGGTGGCGCAGGGCTGCCGCAGACGATCGAGCCCGTGCGTCGGTCCAATGGCGTCAAGACGATCGTCGAACACGTTCAGCTCGTCCTCGGCGTAGCGGCCGCCGCAAATGCGCAGAAGATCGCTCAGCCCCATCGAGCCATCCGACTCGATGACACAGAGCCGGCGAATATCCCCGCCAAGGTAGTCCATGCTGGGACGCACCCCGAGGAACGCCGACAACATCTGCTCGAACAGCCGGACTTCTCGGCGCCTTCGCGCCGAGGGAGTGCCACTCGTCGAAGGCGTCGAGGAGGAATCGGCGATAGGGTTCGGGGCCGACCCACCCTTGCGGCAGGTTGGCGCGCGTACAATCCGGCAGCAAGAGATCAAAGCTGCGAAACTGTTGTTCGACGAACCAGCGGATCACGCGACGCCCGTCGGCCTCGGGATCGACGACGCACAGGAATCCCGGCTTCAGGTCATCGAACAGACGGCTTTCCTGGCGCAGCGAGCGGATGATCTGCAAGAGCTCCCGCGTGCTGCCTCGCCCATCCTTGTGGACGCGGCGCTTGTCCGCGAACTCCTCGGGCCCGTCGCAACTGATGCCGAAGCGCATGGCGTTGTCGGCAAAGAGCTTCAGCCAGTCCTGGTCCAGCAACAGCCCATTGGTCTGAAGGAAAAACTCGATGTGAATGCCCGAGCAGTCCCGACGAAACGCGTCGATCAATTTTTGCATCCGGCGGCGCCCAAGCAGGAGCGGTTCGCCGCCGTGCAGTTCAATGATGAAGCGATCAAGGCCGTAGGCCTCGCAGTGCTCGACGATGCGTGCCGCGAGCGCCTTGATCACTCTTTCCGACACCAATGCAGGCCGTGACTTCCACGACGAGTCCCCCCGATTGTACACATAGCAATATGTGCAATCGAGATTACAACGCTGGGCGATCTTGAGGATCACCCAATCGAGGACGGCGTCGTTCGATTCGATGGATGGAGTCTTAAACGTGTCCGGAAGGTCGGTCGTGGACACGCCGGCGCCGCTCATACGTTCTTTTCCACAGCCTTTGTCAGCTCGGCGTTACTGTTGCTGGAATGCACGTTCGAGTGTCTGCCGTAGGCCTCCGCGTGTGCGTTGTTCGCGCGTGTGGCGACCGTCTTCAGAAGTTCGTCCTTCAGGGACGAAACGTCTTCCGGAGAGAGCGAGTTTAGCGAAACTTTTGCTTTGGCAGCCCCGGGTGAACTTGCCGCGGCAGGCTTCTTTGCGTCACTACTGGCCATCTATGCCTCCAACCGTTTCCAGCCTAAAGAACCCTAGACCTCCAATGGATAGGATATTAAAAAAAAATTGTCTAGGGGGATTGGTCCGTCGGCGCTCTATACTGCAGTGCAACATGATCACACTTGTCAATGCGGCACTGCGTCACGCCGCTTGGCGAGCCTCTCCGGCGGCCCGCTTGACGCCCCGCGACGACGGCGAAGCCGCCTTCGATGCGTTGTAATCGGCGATAGCCGGCATGCTGGCGAGCGCGACGATTGTCAGGAGATTGCCGACCGCGCCGCCACCGTTCTTCTCGATCACCAGCGCCCGCGTCGTGAGCAGCGGCGCGTAAAAGCTACCGCCAGATCCGGCTCGACCGCCTCGCGTTTCGATGTCGAGAGCGACCTTCCGAGCGGGCTCAAAAACGAAAACGATCACAGCGCCCTCAAAAAGGGATTTTGGCGCCTGTCGTCGTAACGCCAGTCATCGCAACCCGAAACCCTGACACCGCAACCCTGATCGCGAGCCGCCCGGCGACGCCGTCAGCCTTTATCGCGCGACCGGCTCCTATCGCCCGCCGCCGCGCCCGGTGTTGTTCTGTGCGTAGCTGGTGGGATCGTAAGGATTGGTCTCCTCGAAATGACCGGCGAAGACCTGGGAGGCCGTCTGCGACGAGGGATTGACCGCCTGATTGGCGTTGCAGCCGGAGAGCGCGAGCGCCGCAACCGCCAGGATGATCGAGATCCGCATTCGCGTCCTCCAGGCCAGTGGAAACAAAGCCAGCTTCGCACAGGGGATCGGAAGCCGGCAACCGCGCCAGTGAGCTTGCCCGCGCCCGCCTGCCGCCGCCGGCGCCGCCGCATTGGGCTCCAAGCTCAATATGGCGATTGAAGTCCTTTCGTTACGTTCGTTACGAGACAGGCGCTCAAATATCTCTTTTCCGGGCCGCCTCGGATCTCGCGACGCGGGTCGCGCGGGCAGAGAAATATTGGCATGCGGCCTTATCGCAAGGACGGTCAAGCCACCGTAAGCGCGGAAGCCCAACCGCGACCTTGGACGCGTCAAATGGGCGGGGAGTAGGCCGGTGGCCGAACGGCGGGTCTGACGCGCATTGCGCGCGTTCACGCCCGAGCCTGCACGCGCAGAGTCCGCCCACTCCAGACATTCGTCATTCGCTACGAAACGACTGCGGGCGGCTGTGTGCGCCGCCTGGTTATCGCCGCGACGAGTGCGTCGCGCCATGCCGCTGGCGTGGTCTTCGTCCACCGCCGAAAGGCCCGCGTGAACCCGCTCGCGTCGGCGTAGTCGAGCGCGTCGGCGATCTGACCGATCGGCATAGCGGACCCCTCCAGCATCCGTCGCGCGATCTCGAAGCGGATCTCGTCAGCCAACTCCTTGAATGTGACGCCGAACTCGGCGAGGCGTCGATGCAGCGTCCGGCTGTGCATGGAGAACATCGGCGCGATGTCCTCGACCGCGCCGTGTCCCGTCAGGATGGCCGTCCTGAGGACGCCCTTGACCCTGTCGGGCAAGCTCGCGCCGCGCCCCAAGTCCAGCGCATCGACCTGTCTTTGCAGGAGCCGCCGCAGGTCGGCGTCCGCTGCCGGCAAGGGACGCGCCAGCCAGTCGGTTGAGAATTGGATACCGGTCTCCAAGGCGTCGAAGCGGAGCGGCGCGTGGAAGAATCGCGAGAACGGTCGCGTGTCGTTCGGCTTGCGGTGGGCGAAGTGCGCCTCCGATGGCTTCCAGTCGGCTCCGCAAAGCGAACGCAGGATATTGAATGCGACAGCCATGGCCGCGTCCTCGACCTGGTCGCGGCCCTCGATGTCGCGCTCCTGGATGTCGTAGCCCAGGACGGCCACTTCACCGCGGACAGACAGCCTTGGAGTCGCGCCGCGAACGTGGAGGTGGAGATAGCGTTCGAAATTCCGGAGCGCCGTCCCGACGTCGGGCGAGTTCTGCACCAGGAACCCGACGAGTCCGAAATGGGAGAGGCGCCCTTGCTGCCCCAGCAGGAGGCCGAAATGCCCGCAGCGGGTCCTGGCCGCGCAAACGCTTAACAGGCGGGCTCGCGCACGATACGCGACCAGGTTGTCGGAATCGTCGAGGAGCGCCGGCGGCAGCCCGGCTTCGGCCAGCGCCGCGGCGGGGTCGACTTCGAGGCTGCGCAGGAGCGCGGGGGCGGCGGTCAGAACCCCGACGCGGACGTTGGCGTCTTCGGGGGCGCGTGTTGCCCTGACGTGCCGTGTGGTCCTCAAACGGATGGGAGTCATCATGACGCGCCCCGACTATCGCATTTGTCTTTCAATGACCAGTCTTTGTCTGCAAATGTCAAGACAGAACGGCGTAATTCGATGTAAGCTAGCGCCAATTCACTGACCGCCAAGTGTCACAGGTCAGTCCCGATCGAACACAGGAAATCAAATCGTGAAAGTCATCATCGTCGGCGGAGTGGCCGGCGGCGCGTCATGCGCGGCTCGGCTCCGCAGGCTCGACGAGACCGCCGACATCCTGATGGTGGAGCGCGGCCATACGTCTCCTACGCCAACTGCGGACTGCCGTACCATGTCGGGGGCGTGATCGAGAAGGAGTCGAGCCTGCTCGTCGCGGACGCCAGCACGTTCAGAACCAGTTCGCCATCGACGTGCGGACGGGCTGCGAGGCGATCGCGATCTCGCCCGTGAAGAAGACCGTCGACCTGCGCAACGTCGCGACCGGCGAAGTGACGACCGAATCCTACGACAAGCTCGTGCTGTCGCCCGGAGCGCCGTCAGTTCGTCCGCCCTTGCCGGGCATCGACCTGCCCGGAATCTTCCAGGTCCGGACCGTGCCCGACGCGCGGGCGATCCGCGAGTGGATCGAGAAGGGGACGCCATTCCTCTCCGGCATGCATCGCTATTCGGGCTTCCAGACGTTGCGTCCCAAGACTCGCGCGGTGGTGGTCGGCGGCGGGTTCATCGGCCTCGAGACGGCGGAAAATCTCGTCCATCGCGGGTTCGACGTCACGCTGGTCGAAATGCTCGACCAGGTGCTGGCGCCGCTCGACCGCGAGATGGCGCGCATCGTCGAGGGCTATGTCGAGCGGCACGGCATCCGCCTCGCCCTCAACGACGGCGTCTCGGCGTTCAAGCAGGCCGGGAACGATGTCATCGAGGTCGACAACCAAATCCGGAGAAGATCTATCCCGCCGACGTCGTGATCCTGTCGCTTGGCGTGCGCCCAGATACCACGCTGGCCAAGATGGCGGGCCTGACGATCGGCCAGCGCGGCGGGATCCGCGTCGACGAACAGATGCGCACCAGCAATCCGGACATCTTCGCGGTCGGCGACGCAGTCGAGGTCAAGGACTTCGTCACCGGCGAATGGAGCCTAATCGCGCTCGCCGGGCCCGGCGAACCGGCAGGGCCGCATCGCCGCTGACGTGATCGCCGGACGCAACTCCCGCTTCCGCGGCACCCAGGGCACCTCGATCATCGGCCTCTTCAGGGCCGCCGCCGCCTGGACAGGCGCCAGCGAGAAGACGCTCAATCGGCTCGGCGACACAGATTTCGAGAAGATCTATCTCTATCCGAATTCGCACGCCGGCTATTACCCGGGCGCGAAGCCGATCGCGATGAAGGTCCTCTTCCGCAAGTCGAACGGGCGGCTGCTCGGCGCCCAGGCGCTCGGCGTCGACGGCGTCGACAAGCGGATCAGCGCGCTCGCGATGGCGATCCAGATGGGCGCGACAGTCTACGACCTTGAGGAAGCCGAACTCTGCTACGCGCCGCAGTTCGGCAGCGCCAAGGATCCGGTCAACTTCGCCGGCATGGTGGCCGCAGACGTGCTGCGCGGCGACATGCCGATCAGCCACTGGGATTCCGCCAAGGACGCGTTCGTCCTCGACGTGCGCCAGCCGTTGGAACTCGCGGTCGAGAGCGTGCCGGGAGCGGTCAACATCCCTCTCGGGGCGTTGCGGGCGCGGCTTGGCGAACTGCCCCGTGACCGTGAGATCCATGTCGTCTGCCGTTCGGGCCAGCGCGCCTATCTGGCGACGCGCATCCTCTTGCAGAACGGATTCAAGGCCCGGGACGTCTCGGGAGGCATGCTTTCGCTGGCCCATAACGGCGTGCTCGGACCGACATAGGACCCGAACCGCAACGCGGCGACTCATTCACGAAAGGAAAAACTCAAAATATGACAACGCAGAAGCTCAGCACCGTTCCGCTCAACTGGAAAGAGGTGTGGTACACGAACTGTCCGCTGGTCTCCGCCAGCAACGTCGACCAGGAACTGGGCTGGACCCGTGAGGAGTACAAGAAGATCGGCGTGAAGTACGCCTTCATGCGCTCCACGCCCGACAACGACTGGTACCCGCACTACATCCACAATGTCGATAACCTGATCCGTTTCGGCGGCCTGTTCCCACCGATCCATGTCCACGCGGACATTCGCCGGACGAGGCTTCTTGGGCTGACGCACGCGCCACGGGAAGGCGGCTGCATGATGGTCCGCGCCAGGGACGACCTCTATCAAATGATCGATCTGAAGGGCAAGAAGATCGGCCTGTCGAAGAGCCTCAACACCATCAAGAACGACTGGTGGCGCATTCAGGAGGAGCAGGGCATCGAGCTGATGCTCCGGATGAACGGCATGACCCGCAAGGACGTGGAGATCGTCGAGTTCCCCTACGCCGACGACTGGTACAACGATCCGGCGATGGTGGGGCCGCCGATGGAGAACCCGTCCGAGCTTTGGCTCAAGCGCGACCATAAGCACGACCTTGCGTTTCGCCCGTTGGAGACCGCGCTCGAAAAGGGCGTGGTCGACGCGATCTACACGCAGAGCGGGCCGTTCCAGCACCTTCAGGAAGCGACCGGCAAGTTCAAGGCCATTGAGGACTTGTCGCGATACCCGGACTGGACCTTGCAGGTCGCCAACATCCCCGCTGCCATCTCCTGCTCCGACGTGATGGCCGAGGAGCACCCCGAACTGGTCGTCGCCTTCATGAGGGGCATGATCAAGGTCGGGCGCTGGGCCAACGAGCACAAGCATGCGGCGGCCGCCATCCTCGACAGGCAAACTTTCTACCTCGACGTCGAGGACACCTATCGCGGCATCAAGGACATCGACATGGTCCCGAACCTGTCGCCGCAAAACCTGGTCTCGGTCGAGATCGGCAAGGCCTTCATGCTCAGCCACGGCTACATCAAGAACGACTTCGACGTGCACGCATGGGCTGCGCCGCAGTTCCTCGAACAGGCGGCCAGGGAACTCCTCGAAGAGCGGTGGAAGAAGGTCACCGGCGACAAGCTGCCGGAGTCGACTTCGCTTCGCATGGGATAGAGCCGATCCATAGGCGCGGCAACAATTCGATGAACGCTGCAGGCATAGTCCGCGCCCTTGTCGGCCGACGGCATGGCGATGTCCACGCTGGCCTGCGGGTCGAGCCCCGCTGGCCGGTCGGGCTTGCGATCCTCGCCGTCCTTTCGCTGTTCTCACTGATGCCGGAGCGACTGAGGATACTGCCGAGTTGGTCCGGCTTCGCCATCGGCGGCGCTCTCCTCGCGCTGATGGTCGGCGTTCGGCTCGGCGGCGATCGCCCGCGCTGGCTCCGCGTCGAGCGCCGGACGATGCTCGCGCTGGCGTCCGCCCTGCTCGTCATGACGCTTCTGGCCGTCGCCCTGCTCGTCATGGAAATCATGAACCAGGGGACACGGTTCGGCGGTCCGCAACTGCTCACGGTCGGAATTGAAGCTTGGGTCACCAACGTCCTGGCGTTCTCGATCGTCTACTGGGATATCGATCGAGGCGGTCCGGAAGTCCGCACGAGCGACGCCGCCGCCGCGCCCGACTGGCTCTTTCCCCAGTCTGGACTTCCCGACGAGGTCGCGCGGGACTGGCGACCGGGCTACGTCGACTACCTGTTCCTCGCCTTCTCGACCGCGACCGCGTTCAGCGCCACCGACGCCGCGCCGCTCACCGCCCGCGCCAAACTCATGATGATGCTCGAAAGCTGCATTTCGCTCGCCACGCTCGCTATCGTCGCCTCGCGCGCCATCAACATCCTCGGGTGAAAGCAAGGGAAGGCGATCGTCAATGCTGGCCCGTATCCTGGAGAACCTCGCGGATCGTCTCACCGGCCCGATGAGCTTCCGATTCGTCTTGCAGCCGGCCGTGGCGTCCGTCTTCGCGGTCATCGCCGGCTTGCAGGACGCCAGGCTCGGCAAGCCGCCCTACCTCTGGGCCATCCTGACGGATCCCGCCGATCACGCTGCGCTGGTCAAGGACGGCTGGGCGCGGGTCGGCAAGGTGTTCCTCGTCGCGATCCTGCTGGACCTCGTCTATCAGACCGTCGTCCTGGAGGTGTATCCGGGCGAAGCGCTCATCGTCGCTGTCCTGCTGGCGATCGCGCCCTACGTCGTCGTGCGCGGCGTCGTCACCCGGGTCGCAGCCGCGGTCAGAGGAAGCAGGCGATGAACTACCAGAAGCTCGGCCTCAACGACATCCTCGCCCTCGACCGAACCCGTCTCGCCGCCGAGCGAACGCTGATGGGCTGGATACGGACGTCGTTCTCGATGATGACCTTCGGGTTCACGATTTACAAGGTGATGCAAGAGGTCGGTCAGATCAACGCAACAGGCGGCGCGCCGGTCTCGGAAACACGACACCTGGGGCTCGTCCTGACCGGCCTCGGCACGGTCGCTTTGATGATCGCCTGCGTGCAGCATTGGCGGTACACGAGTCGACTGAGGCACGATCAGGACGTCACGCCCTGGGATCTGACGTTGGCGGTCGCATCGCTCGTCGTCTGCCTCGGAATTCTTATCCTCGGGGGCCTGCTCATCAGGCTTGGGCCATTCGCCTGATGCGCGCACGCGCTACGCCATGCGCGGCCCGCGCACGGCCGCCTCCGCGAACGCCCGCAGCTGGCGCAGAGCTTCCGTTCCGCCAACGCGCAGTTTGCGATGTAATCGGCGCACCCCGGGCCGACCATGATTGGCAGCGCCGGGTCGACTGCGAGCGCCGACGAGCGGACTGATCATGGCTGGCGCGACGCCGGCCGGCCCCGATCACGGGGTTGGCCGGGTGAGCTGTTCGCCTCGACGGGCGGCGCGGTTCACGGCCGGTGTCGAAGCCGGCGGCCGGCGGATGGACGGTTCCCTGCCCCCTCACAAACCAGGCCGTCACGGCCGGTCTCGTTCCGGCCATCCACGAGGGCGCCGGCGCCGCTCGCTGCACGATCTCCGACAAGGCGATCGGCTTCTTCGATCTCACCTCCGACGAACGGGAGCGCTTCCGGCCGGTTCGTCGCCGACTCGTGCGGATCGTCGTCAGGACCGGACGCAAGTCCTTGTTCCTGTCAGCCCATGCCGGCGCCATTGTCGGCTGGACGGTTCCCGGGGCGCAAGGTTTCGCGTAAGATCTCGCGGAGCACGCGACTTCTTCGGTTGCGGCGGCGTCTGCCCGGAGCGACGGGATTACAAAAAGGGCTAAGGACACTCGGCGAAATAAGTGCGTCAAACCCCGTCGTCATTGCGAGCCGAAGGCGAAGCAATCCATGCCGCAGGGCGCGGCGGCGGCATGGATTGCTCTTCGTCGCTTCGCTCCTCGCAATGACGGTCGCGGGTTGCTTGAATTGATTCCCTAGTTTTGCCGGGTGTCCTAATCCGTCTCGGGCAACGGGCTTCCGCCATCGCGTTGGTCCCATGAAGGCGGCCTTGAGCGAAGCTTTGGAACGGCGCCTTGGCTAACGACCTCGCCGAAATCGACTGAGACAAGAGCGGAATCGCCCGGCGCCGGCCGTGTTACAGGAGGCTGTGAGCGGCGCGTAAGCACTCTCCGGTTTTTTGAAAGACGCAGACGATGGCGGCGCTACTCGGAATTGATATCGGCACGACGGCCTTGAAAGCGACGCTCTACTCGTCGGACGGCGCCGCGCTCGGCGGCGCCGCGCTGGAATATAGCGCCTCCGGGACCGGAAACGGACTGCAGCCGGACAGCCTTTGGCAGGCGCTCGGCGCCGTCATCCGCCGGGTTCGACGCGTCGCGCCTCATTCGGACATCAGCGCCGCCGCGATATCCAGCCATGGGGAAAGTTTCGTTCCGGTCGATCGGGCCGGCGTTGCGATCGCGCCGTTCATCCTCAACACGGCGCCGATCGCCATCGACGAAGCCGCCGCCTACGCCGACGCCTTCGGCAAGGAAGCGATCTTCCAGCGCACCGGTCTGCCGGTCCATTCCATGTACACGCTGCCAAAGATCGCCTGGCTCAAAGCCCATCGGCCCGATGTTTTCGCCGCCGCCGCCCGGTTTTCCTGTGTCGAGGACTATGTGCTCGCGCGGCTCGGCGTAGGCTCATGGATCAGCACGTCGCTCGCCTCCCGAACCATGGGCCTCGACCTCGAGCGCTGCGCATGGGCGGAGGATCTTCTCGCGTTCGCCGGGATCGAACCGGGCGCCTCGCCGTACCCGTTGCGTCAGGCATGCGGCTCGGTCGCGCGGCGCCCGGCAGGTGCGACGAACTCGGCCTCCCGCCGGAGGTCGAATGGGTGGCCGGCGGACATGACCAGGGATGTTGTTCGCTCGGCGGCGGCGGCGTGAACGAGGGAAGCGCCGTCGACGGCACAGGCACTTTCGAGTGCGTCTCGATTCCCGTGAAAGGCGTGCGCCTCTCGGCGGCGGCGCTCGGTTATAATTTCCCGACTGAGCGGCATGCCGTGCCCTCGCTCTTGCTGACGCTCTCCTACATCGCCGGCGGCGTCGCGCTGAAGTGGTTCCGCGATGTGGTCAGCCGCCACCATATCGAGCAGGCCGCGACGGCCGGCCTCGACCCTTATGACCTGATCCTGGCGAATCTGCCGGAGGAACCGACCGACCTTCTCGTCTTTCCGCACCTCATCGGAACCGGCACCCCATGGCTCGACGCCAAAGCGCGCGGCGCGGTCATCGGCATTGGCGCGGAGACAAGCTACGAGGAATTCGCCAAGGCGATGCTCGAAGGCATCACGCTCGAAATGCAGTGGAATCTGGAACTGCAGGCCTCGATTGGCGTCGCGATTGGCCCGATCCATGCGGTGGGCGGCGGTTCCCGCTCCGATCGCTGGCTGCAGATGAAGGCGGATATTTTCGACCGCGACGTGGTCGCCATTCCCGGCGAGGCCAGTTGCGCGGGCGCGGCGATGGCCGCCGGCGTCGGCACGGGCGTGTTCCGCAGCTATGACGAGGCTGCGGCCGCCATCGTGCGCAAGGGCAAGGTGTTTTCGCCGCGCCCTCGCCACACGGCGCGCTACCGTGACAAGAGCGCCCATCACCGCGACATCGCGCGTCGCCTGTACGGGTTCGTCGCGACGACGTCCTGACGCGGCGGCGCGCGTTCGAACGATCGACGCCGTCGAAGTCATCGGCGTCGCAAGCGTAGCAGTCGTTACGCTGGACGCGGCGATCCGTCTTGCGGGCCGGACTCCTGGGCCGCCCCACTCGAGCTGTTTCGCCGCCCGTCTCGAATCCGTGTCGGGACGCCCGCCCGCCGGCAAGAAACGCGTGCGCAGGGGCCCCTGGCGGCTTTGGCGCGAAACTAATTGTTTTCGAAAATCAGAAATTGTTGTAGTGTGGTTCCGATGAGCCAGAGAAGGAGCCATCAATGACCGAATTGCCGAACCCCTGCACGGATCCGACCGATCCCTCTTTTGCCGAGCCCGGCGGCGAAACGCCGGCGGGCCCGTCTCCGATCGACGAGGCGCGCCTGGACAATTCCGCCCCGGAACCGACGCAGCGGGCGACGTCTGCGTCCGAGGGTCCCCTCGGCGCCGGCGACCAGGGCGCGCTTGTCGCCGACTCGGAGGCGAAGCGGCGCCTCGACCGGCGCGCCCGGCGAACCCGGGCGGCGGCGCTGCGCGACGCCTCGTTCGACTGGCTCGCCAAGGGCTTTACCCATCAGGAGATCGCCGCCGCGCGCAAGGTGAGCCTCGCCGTCGTCCGACGCGACATCGCGAGAGCGATCCGGGCCCGCCAGATCGAGAGCCGCGACGGCCACGCGCAATTGCAGATCGCTCGCCTCACCCGGGGCCTCGCGGTCGTCACCCATCGCATCGAGAAGGGCGACATGGCCGCCGTCGGACCGCTGGTGAAGCTGGTGACGGCGCTCGACCGCTATCAGACGCCCGGCGGCGCGCCCGCCGAGCCGCCGCAAGCCCGCCTGGCGTCGCCGCAACCGTCCGTCGCCCTCCCCGCCCCGCCGCTGGCGATCGCCCATGTCGCCGCGCCCGAGCTGGAAAGCGCTGCGCCGGACACGGGCGAAGAGCTCGCGGCCGCGGTCGCCCAGCCGCTGGACTAGCGGCGCCTGCTTGAGACGCCGGAACGCAGGCGCCGGGGCGGCGCGGCGCGCCGCAAGCGTCGCCGCAACCGCCAACATTGCCGTAACCCCTTGAAATCCTTGAATCGCTCGCTCGAGAATCGTCGAATCCGACCCTTAAGTCATTGATTTTACTGGACTCCTGTCCGAAAATCGCGGTCACGCCTCGACGGGCCCTTGCGCTCCCCGTCCCTTTCGCGTATGAGCCGACCCCTCAAGAACCGCCCGGCCGGGCTGCCGTGGCGGTTCTTTTCGCTCGTTCCGACGCGACGGAGCCTTGCGCTCCGCTTAACCTTCCAACAGGGCGTCAAGCCCGGGAGAGCCAAATGCCCAAGTTGAAGACGAAATCCGGCGCTAAGAAGCGCTTCAAGATCACCGGGACCGGCAAGGTCATCTACGCCCAGAGGGGCAAGCAGCACGGCATGATCAAACGGACGAAGAAGCAGATCCGCAATCTGCGCGGCACGGCGGTGTTGTTCAAGACCGACGGCGCCAACGTCAAGAAGTTCTACCTGCCGAACGGCTAAGCCCTTTTTCCGGAGTTTTGAACGATGTCGCGCGTCAAGAGGGGCGTAACCGCCCACGCCAAGCACAAAAAGGTTCTCAAGCAGGCCAAGGGGTTCTTCGGCCGCCGCAAGAACACCATCCGCGCCGCCAAGGCCGCCGTCGACAAGTCGATGCAGTACGCCTACCGCGACCGCAAGAACCGCAAGCGCGAGTTCCGCGCCCTGTGGATCCAGCGGATCAACGCGGCGGTGCGCGAGCACGGCCTCACCTACAGCCGGTTCATCTCGGCGCTCGCCACGGCGGGGATCGAGGTCGACCGCAAGGTCCTGTCGGAACTCGCCATCTCCGAGCCCGCCGCGTTCGCCGCCATCGTCGAGCAGGCGAAGGGGCACCTGCCGAAGGCGGCCTGACCGGGCGCCGCTCAACCCATCGTCCGCCGCCGCCATGCGCCCCTTGCGCGGGGCGGTGGTTCTGTGTCCCAGACCCAAGACCCCCATGTCCGACCTCGACGCCCTGAAGAATGAGACGCTCGCCGCGATTTCGGGCGCGGCCGACGAGGCGGCGCTCGAGGCCGTGCGTGTGGCGGCGCTCGGCAAGAAGGGCTCCGTGTCGGCGCTGCTGGCGACCCTCGGCACGCTCTCGCCCGAGGACCGCAGGACCCGGGGCGCGGCGATCAATGCGCTCAAGGATACGGTGACCGAGGCGCTGGCCGCGCGCCGCGGCGCCTTGAAAGAGGCCGCGCTCGTCGCCCAGCTCGAGCGGGAGGCGCTCGACCTGACCCTGCCTGCGCCGGCCGCCGGCGTCGAGACCGGCCGCATCCATCCGATCAGTCAGGTGACGGAGGAGATCGTCGCCATCTTCGCCGACATGGGCTTCTCGGTCGCCGAGGGGCCGGACATCGAGAGCGACGACTACAATTTCACCAAGCTCAACTTCCCGCCCGGCCACCCCGCGCGCGAAATGCACGACACCTTCTTCCTGCGCCCGGACGAGAACGGCGAGCGCAAGCTCCTCAGGACGCATACGAGCCCGGTGCAGGTGCGCACGATGCTGAGCCAGAAGCCGCCGATCCGGGTGATCTGCCCGGGCCGGACCTACCGCACCGACTTCGACCAGACCCACACGCCGATGTTCCACCAGGTCGAGGGCCTGGTGATCGATCAGAGCGCGACGCTCGCCAACCTCAAGTGGGTGCTGGAGGAGTTCTGCAAGGCGTTCTTCGAGGTTCCCAGGGTCGGCATGCGCTTCCGGCCGAGCTTCTTCCCCTTCACCTCGCCGTCGATGGAGGTCGACATTCAGTGCCGTCGCTCTGCCGGCGAGATCCGGTTCGGCGAGGGCGAAGACTGGCTCGAGATTCTCGGCTGCGGCATGGTCCATGAGAATGTGCTGACCAACTGCGGCATCGATCCCGCGGTCTATCAGGGCTTCGCCTGGGGCATGGGGATCGACCGGGTCGCCATGCTGAAGTATGGCATGTCGGATCTGCGCGACCTGTTCGACGCCGATCTGCGCTGGATCAACCACTACGGCTTCAAGCCGCTCGACATGCCGACGCTGGCGGGAGGCCTCAGCGGCTGAAGCGTGCGATGCGCCGGGCTTCGAATAGTGCTAGGCACATCTGAGTTTCCTTTGAGCCCCGAGACGAACCCGTGAGCAGAGACGAAGACGCCGCTCAAGCCATCGCGTCGGCCGCCAGAAGACGGCTCGGCGACGCGGCCGTCGCGAACATTCGCGTGATTGCAGAGGACGACTATACCGGGGAACCCGCGTTCAGCGTCCTCATCGACCTTAATGACCAGCGTTTCCGTCCGTCGGGCGTTGACTTCATTGAACTGGTGATGGCGATGAGAGACGCACTCCAGGACCTCGGGGACGCGCGATTTCCCTATGTCAGCATCAGCGCCCCGGGCGACGAGCAGGCCGAAGACACTCGTAGCGCAGCTTGACCTCGTCAGATGTGGAAGCTTACCGAAGATCAGTTGGACGTCGCCGAACTCCTCGCAACCAAAGCGGACGCGCGAAAGCCTCGACAGGCCGCTTTGCGTCGGGCTGTTTCGACCGCGTACTACGCTTTGTTTCAGGCGCTGTGCAAAATGTGCGCCGACACACTCGTCGGATGGACTCAGCCCTGGCAAGCCTTCACACCTCTCTATCGCTCGCTCGAGCATGGCCGGACGCTGACCCTTCTGAACGAGCGCGGACCCGAGCGCGCGCACCCTCTCGGACCTGCCGTCGGAAAGATCGGCGTTGCGTTCCGCGAGCTGCAAATGGCGCGTGAATGGGCCGACTACAGTCCCGAGCCGCATCCCGAGCCACGGCGCACCGCGGATGGCGTCTCCTTCTCTCGCGCTGAGGCGGTCGCGCTTGTGGCCGCAGCGCGCGCCGCCGTGAACGAACTGGAAAGCCTGGATAGCGCGACGAAGCTCCAGCTCGCGACCCTGTTGGTCTCGCGATCGAGAAAAGAACCACGACGATGAAATTCACTCTCTCCTGGCTCAAGGACCATCTCGACACGCAGGCGGGACTCGCCGAAATCATCGACACGCTGACCCGCATTGGCCTCGAGGTCGAATGCGTCGAGGACCCAGGAGCCAAATACGCCAGCTTCGTGGTCGGTTACGTCGTCGAGGCCAAACAGCATCCCAACGCTGACCGGCTCAGGGTCTGCACAGTCGAGGCGGGTTCCGGTCCGGTACAGGTCGTGTGCGGAGCGCCCAACGCGCGCACCGGCATGAAGAGCGTCTTCTCGCCGGTCGGGACCTACATCCCCGGAAAAAACATCACCCTCGCCAAGGGCGTGATCCGCGGCGTCGAGTTCGAACGGCATGCTGTGCTCGGCGGCCGAGCTCGAGCTCGGCAACGATCATGAGGGCGTCATGGAGCTGCCGGACGACGCGCCGGTCGGCGTCGCTTACGCACGCTTCGCCGGGCTCGACGATCCAGTGATCGACGTGGCGCTAACGCCGAACCGCCCCGACGCGACGGGCGTGGCCGGCATCGCGCGCGATCTCGCCGCGGCCGGCCTCGGAACGCTCAAGACGCCGAAGCCCAGGACGTTTGACGGCGCCTTCGATTGCCCGACTGAGGTTCGCCTCGATTTCGCGCCGGCCGACGCACATCTCTGCCCCGCCTTCGCGCTGCGGCTTGTGCGCGGCGTCGCCAACGGGCCTTCGCCCGAATGGATGCAGAAGCGCCTGCGCGCCATCGGGCTCCGGCCGATCAGCGCGCTCGTGGACATCACCAACTATGTGACCTTCGACCGCGGCCGCCCGTTGCATGTCTTCGACCTCGCCAAGGTCCATGGCGACCTGACGGTTCGCCGGGCGCGCCCGGGCGACAGCGTGCTGGCCCTCGACGGCAAGACCTACGCGCTCGACGAGAGCATGGTCGTCATCGCCGACGAAAACGGCGTCGAATCGATCGCCGGCGTCATGGGCGGCGAGCATTCGGGCTGCGACGAAGGCACGCGGGACGTGCTGATCGAGAGCGCGCTGTGGGACCCGACGAACATCGCCCAGACCGGCCGCAAGCTCGGAATCGTGACGGACGCCCGCTATCGGTTCGAGCGCGGCGTGGACCCCGACTTCTGCCTGCCCGGCTGCGATCTCGCGACCGAACTCGTGCTGACGATATGCGGCGGCGAGCCGTCGCGAATGATCGTGGCCGGAAACCCTTCCGCGCCGCGGCGGACGATTCCCTTCCCTTACAGCGAGGTCAAGCGCCTGATCGGCGTCGACGTCCCGCGCACCGAAGGCGAGGCGATCCTCGCCCGGCTCGGGTTCGGCGTCGAGGACGGCCAGGTTCAGGTCCCCTCCTGGCGCCCGGACGTCCAGGTCAAGGCCGACGTGGTCGAGCAGATCATCCGCATCGCCGGGCTCGAGCGGGCGCTGGCGGCGCCCCTGCCCCGGCACGACGACGGGGTCGCTGCGCCGGTGCTGACGCTCCAGCAGAAGCGGACGCGTCTTGCCAGGCGCACGCTCGCTTCGCTCGGCCTGCGAGAGGCGGTGACCTGGTCGTTTATCTCGCGCACGGCGGCCGAACTGTTCGGCGGGGGAAAGCCGGCGCTGGCGCTCGCCAATCCGATTGCCGCCGATCTCTCCGACATGCGCCCGAGCCTCGTCCCCGGCCTTCTCGCCTCGGTGAAGCGCAACGGACGCCGGGCGCTCGGCGACGCGGCGCTGTTCGAGATTGGCCAGGTCTTTCTCGGGACCGGCGACGCGGACCAGAGGATCGCGGCGGCAGGGGTGAGGCGCGGACTGGCCAAGGCGAGCCAGGAAGGACGCAGCTGGCGCAGCAGCGGCCCGGTTGACGCGTTCGACGCCAAGGCGGACGCGATGGCGGTGCTCGCCGCCCTCGGCGTCGCCAACGCGGTCCAGGTCGTTCCCGGCGGCCCCGACTTCCTGCATCCCGGCCGATCGGCCACCCTGCAGTTCGGGCCAAAACTCGTCGTCGGCTGGTTCGGGCAGCTTCATCCGAGCGTCTGTGAGGCGCTCGACGCGGAGGGGCCAATCGTCGCCTTCGAGATCGTTCTCGACGCGGTTCCCGCCCCAAAGGCGAGGTCGACCAAGGCGAGGTCGAAACTGGAGCGGTCCGACTTCATGCCGGTCGAACGCGACCTCGCCTTCGTCGTCGCTGAGGGCGTGCGGGCGGGCGACGTCCTCAAGGCCGCTCAGGGCGCCGAGCGAACGCTCATTTCGAACATCGACGTTTTCGACGTCTATCAGGGCAAGGGCCTGGCGGAAGGGACGAAGTCGATCGCGATCGCCGTCACCCTGCAGCCGCGCGAGCGCACCCTGACCGACGCGGAGATCGAGGCAGCGGTCGCCAGGATCGTGGCCGAAGTGTCCAAGAAGACCGGCGCGGCGCTCAGGGGCTAGCCGCCGATGCGCGCCGCGCTCATTCTAGCCGTCGCGGCGGCGGTCCTGCCGATGCGGGCGCGTGCGGACGAGGATCCCGCCTGCGCCAAAATCGAGGAACCGCTCGCCTATAACGCGTGCCTCGCCGCTCACGGGCCGCGCGCCAAGGACGTTGCGGTTTCGCCGGACCCGACGGATGGCGCCCACGGCGGCGACCGGGTCGTGAGAGCGCCCGCCGAAGCCGCAAGGCCTGCGTCGCGCTACCCGGCGGTCGCGCGGCGCCACGCCCGTTTCCACATGGAATTCCATATCCGATAGGCCCCACCTCGGGGAGCACGGACGCGGCGCCCAAACCCGCGGAATGGCCGGGGCGCCGCGCCCTCTCCCTGCGCGGTGGGAGGCCCCGCGCGGGGCGCCGCCGGAACCGCGCCCCCTTCACGCGGCGCACGGCGGCTATCCGTCGATCGACCGGAGCCATCCGGCCGCAGCAATGCATTAGCCCAACCGGCGGCCATGGGCTGTGAGGCCCCTCACAGCGCCGCGGATATTGTGAACCGGCAAGCCTGGAGTGTGATCCTGGTCACACTCCGGAGCGATCCCGTCGGGCAGGATCGGAGCGTCGAAGCGGCCGAAGAGGCGCGCCGCCGACCGGATGCCCAAACCCCCGGCATGCACCAGCGGGCGGGGAGGGGGTTGTTTTTCATTGTTTTGCTCGGCGCTTGACGCAGCGGCTCTGGTCGTCCACCCTCCGCCCCTAGCCTTGGGCGGAAAACGATGTCGGTCCCCAGCACGCTGTCGGCGCATCCTTATTTCCGGACCCTCGACGCGGAGTCCTGCCGGGTCCTCGACCGGCAATGCATATGGCTGCGCACGACCGCCGGCGCCTGGATTGTCGACCAGTCGGCCAACGACCGCGACGTCTATTTCATCATGTCCGGCCAGCTGCGGGCGGTTTACAACACCGCCCGCCAGGACCTGATCTTCAACGACATGAAGGCGGGTTCGATTTTCGGCGAGATGGCGGCGATCGACGGCGCGCCCCGCGCCGCGAGCGTGTTCGCGATCGTCGATTCGTTGGTGGCGAAGATGCCCGCCCACGTCTTCGTCGAGACCATGTTCAGCCACCGCCCGCTGTGCGAGGCCGTCGTCGGGACGCTGATTCAGCGCCTCCGGGCGATGTCCGGCCGGGTCAGCGAACTCGGCGCCCTCAACGTGCGCTCCCGGGTCCATGCGGAGCTTCTCCGGCTTGCCCGGCAGGACCGCGAGAACCCCAAACGGGCGATCATCGTGACGCCGCCGAATCAGTCCGAGCTCGCCGCCCGCATCAACACGCGCCGGGAGACGGTGTCGCGCGAGATCAACGCCATGGAGCGCGACGGCCTGATCGAGCGCCGCCGCGGCGCGATCGTCATCAACGACGTGGTGCGACTGACCGCCGAACTCCAGGCGGCCAGCAGCGGCTGAGATGCGCGGCGCCCGTTTTGTCGACCGAGCCAACGATTTCATGACGTTAGGCGCAAGATTGTGATTTGCGCAGGCTCTCGGAGGGACGATTGCCGTATTTTCGCCATATTTTGACCCATCGAATCGACCCAGGCTTCCAATAATCACAATAACTTATAGACGTTTGCTCACCTTACGCCTGAGCGTGGGGCGGCCTAAACCGCGCCAATTCAGACCTCGCCGCAGGCGAGCTCGGCCGTTTCCACCAGCGGCGGCGCCAACGCCGCGGCGGCGTGGGTGAGGGCGAGCGGCGGGGCGGGCAACGAGGGCGGCGCGCGCCGGGCGGGCTCAGCAGCGGGCGGAACGAAAGACGCGTCGAGGCCATGGTAGCGGTCGAGCGCGGCGAGCGTCTTCAGATACGGCCCAACCGCCGCCGTCTCTCCGGCGCTGATGCGGACGTCGAGCAGCGCCAGCGCCTTGGTCGCGCGCTCGATCTGCAGGCGGACGTGGGCCTCGACTCCGCGCACCCGCCGCGCGGCGATGGCGCGGTCGATCTCGCGCCGGATCGTCGCCACGCTCACGCCCCTCGCCTTGGCGATCTGCTCCTGGGTCAATCCGGCCGCCAGCGCCTGGAGACAGGCCTCGCGCATCTCGAGCTTCGCCGCCCGCCGCTGCCGTCGCCGCAGGCGCGCCTGATCGCGGGCAGAAGGGATGTTTTGGGTATCGGTCATGTTCGCGCTCCTGGCTGTCTCTCGGGGCCAATTCGCGCATTGTAGCCATTTTTCTGATTTTTGGAAAGAGATTATTTTTCTGCTCCGATTATCCATATGATTCCGCGAAGGAAAACCGCGATCGTCGCTTGCCCTTGCGCGCCGACGCGCCGCCGGGTTGCGGGGAACGGGCGTCTTTCGTCGCCCTGTCGGCGAGATCCCTGGCGACCGGCCCGCGGGCGCTCACCCTGGCTCTCATCCTGACCGTCCCCCCGGCACAGGGCGTCGAGAGATGCCCCCTCTCGACGCGCATAGGGCGTCGAAAGACGCCCGTCGGTCAACGGGGGATGCGAGGAGAAGCGACCGACAGCCCCTACCCGCCGCCCGCTCGGCCGCAGCGTTCCTGGATTTGCCGTTTGAGCGCGTCGATCCGCCTGCTCGCCTCGGCCTTGGTCAGGTTCGCCGCGTAGCTGTCGGGGTCGTGCGCCTGTTCGGAAACAGCCTTGAGATAGGAGGCCTGCGCCCCGGTCATCGGGTCGTCGGCGGAGACCCAGTCGTCCGGATCCTTCTCGATGTTGGTCATCGGATCGGCTTCGCGCTTGGGATTGGCGTCGGCCATGCGTCCGCTGTCGTGGGAGATCCGGGGACGCGGCTCCTCCACCTTGTCCGCTCCCAGGTTCCACGCCATCCCCTTGTCGCGGGTTCCCTCCGGTTATCAGCGGCGGGACGTCGACAACGCTGCAGGCGCTCCAGGACAGCGAGACGTCCAGATAGCCATAATGTTGGCCTCGCCAGCCGCATGTCCCTAAGCCGCTGTTAACCCATGCCGATTATTGAATCCCGAGTGCAGCCGGGTCCGTCCGGCCCAGGCATGACGCCGCGCACGCGCCCTGCCGACGGGCTGTCCCTCCCCTTCCAAGCGCCGCCCCCGCGCCTTTGACCACGGCGGGTGCAGGACTCCGCCATGCTTTTGGACAATCTGGCCATTCGAACCAAGGCCTTGATCCCGGTCGTCGTCATGGCCCTCATGGTGCTGATGATCGTCGGCGTCGGCGCTTATCAGACAGCCATGCTCGGCGCCGCCGGAAAGGACATGACCGTTCGGCAGGACCGGGGGCTGGTGGCGATCCTGACGGCCACGCGCCAAGTCAATCGTCTGAAGCTCACGGTCTTCCAGTCGCTGATCTACGATGGTTCGGACATTTCCGGCAGCGAAAAGGAGAAGACGGCCTTCGCCGATGCGCATACCCGCGCGGACGCCCTCCTGGCCGAGGCCGTGCGTCTTCTGCCCACGCATGCGCCTCAGATTTCCGACTTTGCCAAGCAGTTCGACGGCATCGTCGAAAGCGCGGAGTCCCCATTCAATGTCGCCCTCGACACCCCGGGGCTGTCGAAGGGTCGGGATACTTCGCCGGAGGATCTCGACAAACTGTCCGAGGGCGCCCGCCAGCTTTACCATGTCGACAACGCGCTCGACAGCGCTGATCAACGACATGACCGCCCTGGCCGATACGCTGTCCGAGGAGAATCAGTCTGTCGCAAAAGAGCTCGAGGCCCAGGGGCGCTCGGGAGTCGTCCTACTCGCGACGGTCGGATTCTTCCGCGGCTCTGGTGGCGGGCGCGCTATCGATCTGGATTACGTCTAGAAAGATTGCCCTGCCGCTATCTAAACTTGCGGACCGAATGAGCCAACTGGCCAGCGGGAACCTGGGGATCGAGGTCGAGAACCGCGAGCGGCGCGACGAAGTCGGGCGCATGGCGTCGGCCGTGCAAGTGTTCAAGGACCATGCGATTGAACGCCAGCGGATCGAAGCGGAGGCCGCTGAGGCTCGGACCGCCGCCGCCGCCGAGCGCGAGGCGAACGCCCGGCGCCAGGCGAGCGCGGCCGCCGAACGGGAAGAGGCGATTCAAAAGCTCGGGATCGCGGTCTCGAAACTCGCGGACAAGAACCTCGCATTTCGGGTGACCGATCGCCTGGCGGACTCGTATGAGCCGCTTCGCGCTGATCTCAACTCTGCGCTCGACCAGCTCCAGCAGGCGTTCTCGAGCGTTGCGCAATCGGTATCGGCGGTCGGAAATGGAACGAACGAGATCGCGGTCGCGACAAACGACCTGTCGAAGCGCACCGAGCAACAGGCTTCGAGCCTCGAGCAATCGGCAGCGGCGTTGAACGAGATCACGTCGCGGGTGACCAAGACAGCCGGCGGCGCGCGCGAGGCCAGCGCAGCGGTCGCGACCACGCGCCAGATTTCCAAGAAAGGAATGGAAACGGTGCAGCGCGCCGCCGATGCGATGAAGCAGATCGAAGGGTCGTCGCGCAAGATCGGCGAAATCATCGGGGCGATCGACGAGATCGCGTTCCAGACCAACCTGCTCGCGCTCAATGCCGGAGTCGAGGCGGCGCGCGCCGGCGACTTCGGCCGCGGATTCGCCGTGGTGGCGGCGGAAGTGCGCGCGCTCGCGCAGAGGGCGGCCGACGCCGCCAAGGAAATCAAGGGCCTCGTCGCCCAGTCTCACCAGGAGGTCAAGGCCGGCGTGACGCTTGTTTCCGACAGCGCCAAATCCCTGTCGCAGATCGAGACCAGCGTCGCCGCGATCGACAGCGCCGTCTCCTCGATCGCGGCGGACGCGCACGCTCAGGCAACCGGGCTGGCTGAAGTCAGCGCCGCAATTGCCCACATGGATCAGATGACGCAGCAGAACGCGTCGATGGCGGAGGAAGCGACCGCGGCCAGCCAATCGCTCGCAACCGAGGGCGAGCAGCTCGCCCGCCTGATCGGTCAGTTCGACGTTTCGCAGGTCTCGGAGGACAGCTTGCGCCGGCAGCTCAAGGCCGCCGCCCCGCACGCCTTCCGGGCGAACGCCGAGCCGGCTCCCGCGGCTCGACCGAGAGCCGCCACGCGCCCAGCCGTGAGAGGCGGAGCGGCCGCAGCGGCCGAGAGCGACGACTGGCGCGAATTCTGAGGGGCGCCTCCTGTAGCCGCGATCGCTGATCGCGGCCGACGCGGTCACCGACCGCGTCTACAGGGCGCCTCAGGCCGCTTCGCGCCTCGCGATCTCCCGACCGGTGAACCGGTAAGACCGGCGCACCGTCCAAAGAGAGGCAATCGAATTGCTCGCCGGGCACAGTCGGCTTAGAGGGCTGGCGTCCACGTTCGATTTAGTGGTCGGCCGGTAATCCAAGGAATATCCGTTTATGAAAGTGTCCTTTCAAACGGTCGATGTCTTCACTGATCGGCAGTTCGGCGGCAACCCGGTGGCCGTGATTGCCGATGCGCGCGGGCTTTCGGGCGCCCAAATGCAGGCCATCGCGAACGAGTTCAACCTCGCCGAGACAACCTTCGTGATGCCCCCCGCCGATCCTGCGAACACCGCTCGCGTACGTATTTTCACGCCGCGCGCGGAAATGCCGTTTGCGGGCCATCCAAACGTTGGCACGGCATTTGTGTTGGCGCATCAAGATACGGTTTGCGGCGCCCTTTTCGATCGCCGGACGATGATCTTCGAGGAAATAGCCGGACCCGTTCGCGTCTCGATCGATGTTGTCGATGAAGTCATTAAGGGGGCAACTCTGGCCGCGCCTCAGCGATTTCATGTCGTTCGCAATTTCGACGCCGCGAGTGTCGCGCGAGCATGTTCGCTTGACCCCTCGGATATCGAGGTTCGCCGCCATCCACCGTGCCTGGCGAGTTGCGGCGCGCCATTCGTCATTGCTGAAGTGCGCGATCGAGCCGCGCTGCGGCGGGCCCAGCAGCGCATGGATGTCTTCTTGTCGCATTTCCCGCGAGACGCGGTGACGGGAATTCACCTGTATGTCGAGGACACAGAGGAGGGCGCCGACTTTCAATCGCGAATGTTTGCGCCGCTGCATGGCGTGTACGAAGACCCCGCCACCGGCAGCGCCAATGTAGCGCTGATCGGGCTCCTGGCCCATTTGCGACCCGAATCCTCGTTGCGGCTAGAGGCTGCGATAGGACAAGGCATCGATCTTGGACGACCTAGCCTGTTGCGAGCTGCCGCGGAAAAGGTGGACGGCGCGGTCACTGCGACTTTCATTGGCGGCCACTGCGAGCCGGTCATGGCCGGGGCGATCGAACTACGGTAGGCTTTTGACGCCTGTCGAAGACGTTGCCGAGAGCCTGAAAGGCAGTCGACGGGATGCCAGGAGCCTCCCGCGATGGAATGACGGCTTCGCTTCTCCTGCTGTTCTTGAACGGCGTCTGCACGTCCCAACGGGAACTGAGGATCCAGTGAATGCGGCGGTCAGCTTATCCTGGACTGGTAACAAAATAGGTTCGCCAAATTCTTCGGTCGTCATTGCGAGCCGAAGGCGAAGCAATCCATGCAGCAGGGCGCGGCGGCGGCATGGATTGCTTCGTCGCTTCGCTTCTCGCAATGACGGTCGCCGGTTGTTTGAATTGATTCCGTAGTTTCGGTGCGTCGCCTTGGCGCCGAACCGCGCCACCTCGTCGAGCGGCAAACCAATTTGTCGTCTGCTGGATGACGGCGCGCCGGAAATGAAAACGCTCGCGCGCCGATAGACACGGCGGCGTGACGTTAATCTCTTCCTAAGCGGTCTTTAATGGATGTCGGATATTGAAATGGGCGTGAGCAATACGTAAACTGAACTCGTTCAGTAGGTTACAATAACAAGG
>CAVYON010000054.1:0-28775 GCA_963770035.1 uncultured Alphaproteobacteria bacterium
AAAATTATGGACCGGAGTTAGAAAAAGCAGAAGTCGCGCTGGCGCACATGGGCAACGCACCCTTGCGATGATTTGGAAATGATTTTCTATATGAATAATACTTCGGGAGCTGCAACGCTCTGCCAAGGATGGTTCATGAAATCTGCATACCGCTTTCTCTTCCCTGCCGCTGCTTCCCTGTTTTTGTTTTTCGCTTGATGTTGGGCGATGTAGCGATGAGCGCTTTCGATCTCGCCCGAGCCGATTGGCAGCCCGTCGGCCAAGGCCTGGCGATCGTTCAATTGGCCGACGCGGGCGCCGAGGTAGCGATGGCAGGTTCGCACGGGCGCACGCTCGTCATCGACCTCGGGGGGCTCGCAATGTCCGGCGAGCGCCCGCAGGACGGCGTCGAGACGGCCGCCTTTGAGCGCCTCCTTCTGCGTCTCCATCCAGGCGCTGCGCGCGGCCGGGTCGGGCGCGATCGCCGCCGAGGCGGCGCCCAGGTATTCGCAGACATGATAGAAATCAATCAGGTAGCAGCCCTGATCACCGAACTGCGCCTCGACTTGGCCGACGATCCAGGGCGCGCCGTCGCCGACCGCGTGAACCCGGGAGTTCGCCCCGAAGCCGGCGCGAACCGCGCACGAAAGCAACTGACGCCCGGCCTCTTCGACCCCGCCCTCGATCGAGCCCGCATAAACCGGCGTGCAGTTCCCTTGCGCGTGCGCCAGCGACAGCTTCGCCTCCCGCCAGGACAGCGTCTTGCCCTTGCGCTTGTCTTTCCCCTCGCTGCTCGGCTCGACGATCGGAACCATGCCGCCGTCCGTTTCGACGACGATCGGTTTGCGAAGGCCCGGCGCTTCCGGAAACTCCAAATCCCGACACCTGCTTTCGTGCATCGCCTGGGCGTGGGCGAACGTGATCCGCTGGATCGTGCTCTCGCCAATCGCGAAGCCGTAGTGCTCCTGCAACTTGGCGCGCGCCTGCGCGAAGGGCTGATCGGCCGCGAAGTCGACGAGGGCGCGCTGCAGCGGCCGCGAACATCCGAGCGGGCTCACCTTCGCCCCGAGCACGAACGGACGCACCCGTTGCGTCCCGAACCGATATTGCGGCTCCCGGACCTCTATTTCGCCAAATTTCGTATGCCAGCGGAGTTTTTTTCGCCTTGGCGATGCATCCGAGGGCGTTGGCGAATCTCCCGCTCCGTCGCCTCGACCCGGTTCTCTGCCCAACTCTTCAGCGCCTCACGCCCCAAAAGACGCATCTCATCCACGATGCGCTCTTCCGCAGCGTCGGCTTCCTTCAATTCGCCATCGGCGCCTTCGATCGCCGCCACGATCGACGACACCCGCTTGCGGAGCTCCGGATGCGCCCGCAACGCCGCAACCAGCCCCTCATCGCTCAACTCCCCGACCGCCATCCGTCGCCTCCTGCCAAATCACTCAACCCAACCTACCCTGCATCGGTTTGAATCGCACCCATGACTTCCCGGCGCCCCCCCTCCGGGAGAGCCTTCCATTCCGGCTCCCCGGGAGCGACCTTGCGTACGGCGTCGAAGAGATCGAACTGAGGCCGTTCCGCATGTCGGCGGTGGCGGTGTGTAGCGCGACAATCTGGATGGGAAGGCGTCGACGGGTTCTCATCCTGATTGTCGCTGCGCAGCGGTGCGGCGCTTGTCGTGCGGGCATGGGCTTCTCTCCGATTCGGATCGTGAGAACCCATGGATGCGCGCAAATACGCGCCGATCGATGCCGCAGCTCCCGGCCGTCCGGGCCTCAGCGCGTCGTTCAACAAGGCGCGCAGCTTCACCAGCGCCGCAATCTCGGCGACGGGAGACGCCGAAATCCTCACTAACCCGCAAATGGCGCGATCGAACATCCAGGCCGGTAGGTCCCGACCGCGATCGCCGTCATCCCGACCGATCGTGCATCGTAGAATGTCCCCGCTCGTCCGCTCCCTCGCCTCGCGCACCCGCACCAGGCATCCCGACCAGGGATGAAAAGGATATAAGACCTCGCGTTCGCCGAGTTCGTGGGCGTTGTGTCGTCGGGTTCTACAACTTTCGCCGCCCGCACCAGGCGTTGAACAACCAGATGCCGATGGCGGTGTGGCGCGTCGGCATGGACAAGATCGAGGCGGCGGCGAGGGCTGTGGATATGCCGCTTCGCTTGGACAACGCAAACGCGTTGCCCACATACCCACAGCAGAGACAGAAGCAGCAAGAAGCGGCTCGATTCTTGAGAGACAAGGGCAGGCGAGATTACACCTTAAATCCGACCTCCCGTGGTCCCATGAATGGGGTCCAGTTCAGTCGCTCGACGGCGGCTTGGAGCTGTTGGAACTGTCCAGGTTCAAGCGTCGCCGAAGCTCGGCGTTCTCGGCCCGAAGCGCCTCGATCTCGCGTCTGAGCGAGTCGATCAACTCAGAGCTGGCTCCGGTCGTCTGCACAGTTTCCGCGTTTCGATAGGTGACGTTCTGCCGGGTTTGAGGGGCTTCTTGCCGCATAGGGGTTGGGACGAAGGGAGACCGTAGGCCGAGCGTGTGTGCCTGGCATGGGCACTGGATTGGAGGTGAAAGTCCTTCGCGGGGCGAGATGGTAGCAACCGCGAGCCGGAGGCAACTGCACGCAGTATTCGCCGTCGTGAGACGCCGGCGCTGGCGCCGTGAGGCCGTGTGGGGAAGAAGCCCGAGGCGAACCGCAGCACCGAACGAAAGGTAACCCCTGAGCAAGCCGGACCGGCCGGGTCAGCGTGTACGGAAACGCGACGCCCAAAATCCATTCGAGGCCGGGGCGGTAATGGGGGCGGGGGCGGCGGGACATCCAGTGAACTTACCCAGGGAGATCTGCGTGGGTCCGCGCGAGCGGTAGACCCGAAGGAGGCAACGACGACGGGACGACGCCGACGCAGAAGTCGGATCTCCTCATAGGAGCGAGGAGGCTGGTGAAAGCCGGCGGAGCAAAGGAGGAGATGGATTGAGAAAGAAGGGACCACGACAATTGAGCTTCGTGTTCGCCGACAGCCCTTCGGGGGGCGGAAAGGATGAGCGCTCGGACGCATCCGAGCGGCGAAGCTTTCTGCTGCACAAAGCGAAGCGCAAGAAGACGAGCGGTCCCAACGCCAGCGTGGCTCAACCCACCGCAGGTTTCGGCCCAGCTCGTGCTGGAGCTCTGAGATATCGATCCAAAGAGCCGGATGCGAGGCCCGCATGTCCGGTTCTGTGAGAGGCGCGAAGGAGCAATCCTTCGTGCCTACTCGACGTGTGCCTGGCATGGGCACTGGATTGGAGGTGAAAGTCCTTCGCGGGGCGAGATGGTAGCAACCGCGAGCCGGAGGCAACTGCACGCAGTCTTCGCCGTCGTGAGACGCTGGCGCTGGGGCCGTGAGGCCGTGTGGGGAAGAAGCCCGAGGCGAACCGCAGCACCGAACGAAAGGTAATCCCTGTGCAAGCCGGACCGGCCGGGTCAGCGTGTTTGGAAACGCGACGCCCAAAATCCATTCGAGGCCGGGGCGGTAATGGGGGCGGGGGCGGCGGGACATCCAGTGAACTTACCCAGGGAGATCTGCGTGGGTCCGCGCGAGCGGTAGACCCGAAGGAGGCAACGACGACGGGACGACGCCGACGCAGAAGTCGGATCTCCTCATAGGAGCGAGGAGGCTGGTGAAAGCCGGCGGAGCAAAGGAGGAGATGGATTGAGAAAGAAGGGACCACGACAATTGAGCTTCGTGTTCGGGCGACAGCCCTTCGGGGGGCGGAAGGGATGAGCGCTCGGACGCATCCGAGCGGCGAAGCTTTCTGCTGCACAAAGCGAAGCGCAAGAAGACGAGCGGTCCCAACGCCAGCGTGGCTCAACCCACCGCAGGTTTCGGCCCAGCTCGTGCTGGAGCTCTGAGATATCGATCCAAAGAGCCGGATGCGAGGCCCGCATGTCCGGTTCTGTGAGAGGCGCGAAGGAGCAATCCTTCGTGCCTACTCGACGTGTGCCTGGCATGGGCACTGGATTGGAGGTGAAAGTCCTTCGCGGGGCGAGATGGTAGCAACCGCGAGCCGGAGGCAACTGCACGCAGTATTCGCCGTCGTGAGACGCCGGCGCTGGCGCCGTGAGGCCGTGTGGGGAAGAAGCCCGAGGCGAACCGCAGCACCGAACGAAAGGTAACCCCTGAGCAAGCCGGACCGGCCGGGTCAGCGTGTACGGAAACGCGACGCCCAAAATCCATTCGAGGCCGGGGCGGTAATAGGGGCGGGAGCGGCGGGACATCCAGTGAACTTACCCAGGGAGGTCTGCGTGGGTCCGCGCGAGCGGTAGACCCAAAGGAGGCAACGACGACGGGACGACGTCCACGCAGAAGTCGGATCTCCTCATAGGAGCGAGGAGGCTGGTGAAAGCCGGCGGAGCAAAGGAGGAGATGGATTGAGAAAGAAGGGACCACGACAATTGAGCTTCGTGTTCGCCGACAGCCCTTCGGGGGGCGGAAAGGATGAGCGCTCGGACGCATCCGAGCGGCGAAGCTTTCTGCTGCACAAAGCGAAGCGCAAGAAGACGAGCGGTCCCAACGCCAGCGTGGCTCAACCCACCGCAGGTTTCGGCCCAGCTCGTGCTGGAGCTCTGAGATATCGATCCAAAGAGCCGGATGCGAGGCCCGCATGTCCGGTTCTGTGAGAGGCGCGAAGGAGCAATCCTTCGTGCCTACTCGACCGTTGCGGCGCCATCGGCGGCCTCGCCTGAACTCTCCGACCGGCCACGACGTCGGACGTTCACGGCCGCCTACAAGCTTGGGATCCTTCGCCAGGTCGATGAGGCGGGGCCGGGCGGCATTGGCGCGATCCTGCGGCGCGAGGGGCTCTATTCCTCGCTGTTGACGGATTGGCGTCGGCAACGCGACGCCGGCGTCAGCGAGGCGCTGAAGGCCGTCAAGCGCGGCCCCAAGGTCGCCGAGCCCAATCCGCTGGCGGCCGAACATGCCCAGTTGCAGCGCGACTACAAAAGCGTGACGCTGCGCTTGCAGCGCGCCGAGGCGATCGTCGAAATCCAAAAAAAAGTGGCTTTGCTGCTGGGCCTGTCGATGCCCGGCGACGAGGCGTCCTGATGGACGCCGTGGCGGCCCTGCCTCCCGGCGGCGGGCTGATCGGCGCGGCCTGCGCGGCGCTGGGCCTGTCGCGCGCCAGCTTCCATCGCCGGACCGCGACAGCCCGGCGCCCTCCCGCGCCGTTTCGTCCGCGCCCTCGTCCCGCCAGGGCGCTGGCCGTTTCCGAGCGTCAGGCCGTACTCGATCTGTTGCGTGAACCCCGGTTCGTCGACCAACCCCCGGCGGAAGTCTACGCCGAGTTGCTGGACCAAGGCCTCTATCATTGCTCGATCCGGACCATGTATCGCATCCTCCACGAGAACGGCGAGGTGAAGGAGCGTCGCCAACAGCTGCGCCACCCCGTCTACAAAAAGCCGGAACTCATCGCCGAGGGCCCCAACCAGGTCTGGTCATGGGACATAACCAAGCTGATGGGACCGGCCAAATGGACCTACTTCTATCTCTACGCGATCATCGACATCTTCAGCCGGAGGGTCGTGGCCTGGCTGGTCGCCGACGCCGAAAGCGCCGCCTTGTTCAAACCGCTGTTCGAGGACGCCGCCGCCAAGCACGGCGTCTTGCCCGGCCAGCTCACCCTGCACGCCGACCGCGGACCCTCCATGAAAGCCAAAGCCACCGCCCTGTTGCTCGCCGACCTGGGCGTCACCAAGTCCCATAGCCGGCCCTACACATCCAATGACAATCCCTTCTCGGAAAGCCTCTTCAAAACCTGCAAATACCAGCCTCAGTTCCCCGAACGCTTCGGCTCCATCCAGGACGCCAAAGCCTTCTGCCGCAGGTTTTTCCAATGGTACAATGCCGAACACCACCATCTCGGAATCGGCCTGATGACGCCAAACCAGGTCCACTACGGACAAGCCGACGAAGTCTACGACGCCCGAAAGCAGACCCTCGAAAACGCCTTCCGCGCCAACCCGAACCGCTTCGTCAAAAACATCCCCTCGCCACCCGACAAGCCAACCGCCGTCTGGATCAACCCGCCCTGCACGGCGACAATTAAGATGGCCGGTTCATCGACAATTATCTTGGCCGGTTAGGGCGTCCGGCAGCGCCGGTTGAAGGGAGGGGCGAAAGCCCCGACCGGAAAGCGGCGCTGCCGGACGGCGGTTTCAATGTCCCCCTGAGGGACGTCGGCCGTTCGGCGTCGAGGGTGGTATCGCAGCTCAATAACCAACGATCTGAGCTCGATGCCGAACCTTCATGTGACCGACCGCCAGGTGATGCTCTACATGACCTCCCGTTCCCGACATCAAAACCAGGAAGCCGCAGCGGCCAGCGCCGGCTTCAGCGCGCGCACCGCGCGTCGCATCGATAACGACGCGCGTTTGCCATCACAAAAGAAGCAGCCGCGAACCTGGCGAACCCGGGCCGATCCGCTGACGGAGGTCTGGCCGCGGGCGCGGGAGATGCTCGAGATCCCCGGCGTCATGGCGGTGACGATTTTCGAGGACCTTCAGGATGAACTCGGCCCGGACGCTCTGCCCGACAGCGTCCGCCGCACGCTCGAACGTCGCATCGCAAAATGGCGCGCCCTTCACGGCGGCGACAAGGAGGTTTTCTTCCCTCAGCGCCATGATCCCGGCCGTCAGGCGCTTTCGGATTTCACCGTCGCCGACGGCCTCGCCGTCACCATCGCCGGCGAGCCCTTCCCTCACCGCCTCTATCATTTTCGGCTGGCTTGCAGCGGCTGGGAGCATGTGCGGGTGATCCTCGGCGGCGAAAGCTTCTCAGCCGTCGCCGAAGGCCTGCAGGACGCGCTTTGGAAGTTGGGCGGCGTCCCGCGCGAGCACCGAACCGACTCGCTGTCGGCGGCTTTCAAAAACCTCGACCGCGACGCCGAGCTTGATTTCACCAGGCGCTGCGGCGACTTGTGCCGGCACTACGGCATGGAGGCCACCCGCAACAATCCCGGCGTGGCCAATGAGAATGGCAGCATCGAGGCCGCCAACGGCCATATCAAGATCCGCCTCGACCAGAGGCTGCGGCGCCGGGGAAGCCGGGATTTTGACAGTCTCGGAGCCTACCGCGCCTTCGTCGGCGGCGTGTGCGACCGTCACAACGCTCGCCGCGCCAAGGCGGTCGCCGCGGAGCGCGAGACGCTCAAAGCGCTGCCCAAGCGTCGAACCACCGACTTCGCGACGGTGACTGCGAAGGTGACGCGCAACAGCACCATCAATGTCGATAAGGTCCTCTATTCCGTCCCGTCCCGGCTGATTGGCCACAGAATTGAAGTGCGTCTCTTCGACGACCGGCTGGAATGCTTCCTCGGTCCGGACCCGGTCATGCGCATGACGCGGGTGCGGACGGACCGCGCGCGCGGCCACGCGATCGATTATCATCATCTGATCGGCACGCTGCGCCGGAAGCCGCAAGCCCTGCGATACCTCGTCTACCGCGAAGCCCTCTTCCCGCGCGCCGCCTACACCCGCGCCTGGACCGTCCTGGACGACGCCCTGCCGCCCAGAGACGCCTGCCGGACGATGGTCGCATTGCTGGTTTTGGCGTCGACCCATGAAGCCTGCGAGATCGCTCTGGCCTCCCGTCTCGATGCGATCCTGGACTCCGGCCAGCTGCCCGACATCGCCAAACTCGAGAAGGAGTTCGCGAGCAAACCGATCCTGTCGAGCGAGGTCACGATCCCCGCGCCAAACCTCCAGGCCTATGATCGGCTTCTACCCTCCGCTTGCGAGGGAAGGCCATGACGGACACGACCATGGCCGACGCAACCTTCCTCGCCTCCTTGCTGACCGAACTGCGCCTGCCCAGCATCGCGCGCAATTGGCGGCGCATCGCCGAGTCCGCCGATCGCGACGGGTGGCCGGCCCAGAAAACGATCGCCGCGCTGATGGAGATCGAAGTCGCCGAGCGCGCCTCACGCCGCATCCAGCGTCATCGCGATCAATCCGAAGCGCCGCCCGGAAAAACCTTCGCCAGCTTCGATTTCGACGTCGCCCCGGGGGTGCGCAAACAGCAACTTCTGTCCCTCGGCGCCGGCGGAGACTGGATCAGGAACGGCGACAATCTCTTGCTGTTCGGGAAAAGCGGCACGGGCAAGAGTCACGCTATGGCGGCCGTCTGCCATGCCCTCATCGACGCGGGAAAGCGGGTGTTGTTCACCCGGACCATCGACATCGTTCAACGGCTTCAGACCGCGCGGCGTGACCTTTCCCTGATCGCCGCCCTGGAGAAGTTGGACAAGTTCGACCTCATCGTGCTCGACGACCTCTCGTATGTCCGTAAGGATCAAGCCGAGACCAGCGTCCTGTTCGAACTCATCGCGCATCGATACGAACGGCACAGCATCGCCATTACCGCAAATCAGGCGTTTTCAGCCTGGAACACCGTCTTTCCGGACGCCGCCATGACTGCGGCGGCGGTGGACCGATTGGTCCATCACGCGACGATCATCGAAATGAATGGCGAAAGCTACCGGGAGCGCTCCGCCGCCCGCAGAGCCGCAAAGGAGGAAACCCCGGACTTGGCTTAGCTTTCCATCAGAACCCGTCGCGGGTGATTGCCGCTCACCGGACCCCCCACGACAATTACTCGGGCCACCGCCGAAAACAGTCAGCGACAAATAAAGTAGTTGTCGCCAAGACACCCTCTTGCCAAACGACAACTATGTAGTATCTTGCGCACCGCTACTCGACGACTGCCCGATTTGGCCAGTCTAATTGTCGCTAAGCGGCCTCCGTAATTGTCGCGCTGCAGCGCCCCAAATCAAGCCTGAAATCCAAGCCTAAATTACCAACCCAGGAGTCTCATTGTCGTTGACACGTTCCGACGAACGCAACGGCGTGGCCAACATATTCATGACGTTCGCTCCGTTGGAGGGCTGGCGCAAAGTCAAGGTCACCGACCATCACGCCGCCGGCGATTACGCGCAGGTGCGATTCCCGACGCCAAACAGATTGTCCTGGTTCAGGATATAGCGGCGTCACGCGAGGATCCGAAAGTCCTTCGGGTTGATGACGCGGAAATTGTCGGTGATGGACGACGAGAATTCGTCGAACCGCTCCGGCACGGTCTTGCGCAGGAAGCCGAGCACGGCTTCGGCAAAATCGCGGAATTTGGCGTAGCATTTGTTGTGGGTGACGTTCTGGTGCATCACCTTCCACAGCCGTTCGATTGGGTTGAGGTGGGGGCAGTAGGTCGGCACGAAGTGCAGGACGATGCGCCGTCCCGGCTGCTGCATCCACTCCTGGACGGCTTTGGCGTGGTGGTAGCGGGCGTTGTCGAGGAAGACGTGGATGCGGCTCATCGTCGACTGGGCGTTCTCCAGCGCTTCGAACAAGTGGATCGTGCTTGTCGCGTCGACGGTCTCGACGTCCATGATGCGGGTCTGTCCGGTCTCCAGATCGATCGCGCCGTGCAGGTTCAGCCGGTCGCGCCCCGACGCCGAGGGGAGCGCGCAGCGCTGTCCGCGCGGCAGCCAGCGTCCCGCCGGCTGAGCTTGGTGGGTCGGATGGACGGCGTCGACGTAGACGACGGATTCGTCCAGGCCGAGCGAGTTGCGCAAGTCCTCGTGCGCGTCGATGAACTTCTGCTGGGTTTCCACGTCGATCTTGCCGGGCACGGATTCCGGCTTCTTCCAGTCAAAGCCGATCCGGTTCATCAGCTTGATCAGCCCGGAGCGGCCATAGTCGACACCGAACTTCTCTAGGATGAACTGCCCGATTTCGGTAGTCGACGTCGGCAGCACCTCCGTCGCCCAGGCGCGCAATTCGTCGATCTGGGGAGGCGACAGCGGGCTGGTTCCGCCCTTCAGGTCGAACAGGATGAGCCCCTCGACGCCGCCTTCGTTGTAGGCCTTGAACCAGGCACGGACGGTCGAATCGTCGATGAACAGCGCTTCGGCGACCTCGGCGTAGGACCATCCCTTGTCGAGCAGAAGGATGGCGTTCGCCCGACGGGTAATGCGGCTCTCCTCCAGCCCGTCCTTGGCGATCTCCGTCAGGATGGCCCGATCCGCCGGGCTGAGGAAATTTCGATTCGTCTTCACCCGGCGATTGGAATCGACCCCGCTGATTCGGTCAAACGATTTCCGGAAGGGCGAGGAATCCCGCGATAGCCTGAGCACGCACACGGCGGCCTCGCTCTACGTGGCCTTCCCGCCAGAGGAGGCTCGCCGCGTCGCCAAGCGTTTCGAGTGGCATTATACGCCTAAACACGGAAGCTGGCTCGACATGGCTTAAATCCGAACTTGCCGTCCTGACCAACCAATGCCTCGACCGCCGCATTCCCGACAAGCCAACGCTTGGAAAAGAGATCGCCGCTTCAGAGGCCCATCGAAACAAACATCACGCCAAAGCCGATTGGCAGTTCACCACCAACGATGCCCGCGTCAAACTCAAGAGACTATACCCCCAATTTTGAGCAACTCGGGCGACTAGCTAGTGATTTCGGATGGCGACGTCCGCATCCCGGCGGGACAGATTCAGCGCCCGCTCCGACACGATGAGATCGATGACGACGCCAGGGTTTTGCGCCTGGAACTGCGTCAGGATCGCGGGCAGGAAGCGCTGGCCAATCGCTTCGACCGTGGTGACGCGCAGGAGGCCGGTCGGCTTAAGGTCTCGGCCCGCTACGCGCCGCTCGAAGTCCGCGACCAACTCCGCCATCTGGTTGGCGAGCGCGATCGCCTCGTCGCCCTCGGCGGTCGGGGCGTAACCCGTGCGCGATCGCTCGAACAGCCGCGCGCCAACCGCCGTCTCGAGCGCCGCGAGTCTCCGGAATATGGTCGAGTGATTGAGCCCGAGGAGCGCTCCCGCACCGGCCAGCGACCGCGTGTCGGCGATCGCCTTCACCAGCCGGAATTCGTCCCAGTTCAGCGTATAGGGCATGGAACCAGAACTCAGTCGCCGTTCCTGACCGCCGCCCTGCCTCGCAATCAGTGGAATTCGCAAGGCCGCAACAGGTTCCCCTGCCGAGATCAGCCGTCCCTAGGGGCTGCCGCCCGCCGCATGCGGTCGTTGATCGCCGCGCCGAGTCCCTGCGCGGGGATCGGCGCCACGGCGATCGCCGCAGCACCCAGTTTGTCCAGCGTCCGTAGGAACGCGAATAAATTCGCCGCCGCCTCGACGACGTCGCCCGACGGCGACAAGTCGAGCCGAGCGACCGACGCCGCGCCGGCCAAGACCCCGCCGAAATCGAGCGCCGCCTCGTCGAGCGCGACGGCGAGGGCCTGGAGTCTGAGGCGCGCGCGGGGTGCGTAGTGCGACGCGAGTTGCCCCGGAGCCTGAGGCGCGCCATCGCGGGCGGCGGCTTGAACGAGCGGACGCCCGAGCGCCGTCTCGATCGCCTCCTGGGGCACGGCGCCGGGGCGTAGCAGCGTCGGGCCGGCCTCGAGGCAAGCGATGATCGTCGAATTCGATGCCGTGCAGCGACGGGCCAGCGTCGATGACCCAGTCGATCCTTCCGTCGAGGTCGGCGAGCACATGGTCGGCCGTCGTTGCGCTGACATGGCCAGACCGATTGGCCGAGGGCGCGGCGAGCGGCCGACCGGCGGCCTCGATCAGAGCGCGGGCGGCCGGATGGGCAGGCGCCCGCAGCGCCAGTGTGTCAAGCCCCGCGCGCGCAAGTAGGCTGACCCGGCAGGTGGGGGCAGCCGGCGCAACCAGGGTGAGCGGCCCTGGCCAGAAAGCGCGCGCCAGTCGCTCCGCGGCGCCGTCCAACCTCGCGTGCTCAAGCGCGTCTTCCACCCCGAGCACATGGGCGATTAGCGGATTGAACGCGGGGCGACCTTTCGCCGCATAGATTTCCGCCACCGCTTGGTCCGAAGTCGCGTCCCCCGCCAAGCCATAGACGGTTTCGGTCGGCATTGCGACAAGTCCGCCGAGCCGGAGGCATTCGGCGGCCGCGGCGATCATCTCGGGCGTCGCGGGGCCTCTTTGGGTCAAGCGGCGATGCGTCGCCATGTTGTCTTTCCGTCTCGCGCTTTGCGAATTTGGTCTATCTTCAATCGACTTCGGCTTTGCCCTATCAAGTCGGCGCGCTGACGCCCAAGAAAATCGGAGGAGTTCCCATGGCCTATCGATCCCCGGTCGCCGATATCCTGTTCTCGCTGAAGGCGGTTGCGGGTCTGCCGGAGCTCATTGGCGCAAAGCTCGATGGGGAGTTCGACTGGGAAACAATCGCCTCGGTCGTCTCCGAGGCCGGACGTTTCGCCACCGAGGAGATCGCCCCGTTGAACCGCGCCGCCGACACCGTGGGCGCGGCTTATGCGAACGGGGCCGTGGCCACGCCTCCCGGCTTCGCCGACGCCTATCGCCGCTGGGCCGAGGCCGGGTGGGGCGGGGTTTCCGCGCCGGCGGAGTTCGGCGGCATGGCGCTGCCGCACCTCGTCAACGTCGCCTGCACGGAGATCTGGAACGGCGCCTCGATGGCCTTCGCCCTTTGCCCGCTCCTCACCGAAAGCGCGATCGGCGCGCTCAAGGCCTATGGCTCGAAGGATCTGCTCGACATCTATCTCGAGGCGATGATCTCTGGCCGCTGGACCGGCACCATGAACCTGACGGAGCCCGAGGCCGGCTCCGACCTCAACGGGATCAGAACGCGTGCGGAGCGCGCCGGCGACGGAACTCATCGCCTGTTCGGCCAGAAGATCTTCATCACCTACGGCGAGCACGACATGGCCGAGAACATCGTCCACCTGGTGCTTGCCCGCCTGCCCGGCGCGCCGGTCGGCACGCGCGGCTTGTCCCTATTCCTCGCCCCGAAATTCCTAGTCAACCCGGACGGGAGCCTCGGTGCCTCCAACGACCTGCGTTGCGCCAGCATCGAGCACAAGCTCGGCATCCACGGCTCGCCGACCTGCGTCATGATCTTCGGCGAGAGCGAGGGCGCCAAGGCGTGGCTGGTCGGCGAGGAGAACCGTGGCCTCGCCGCCATGTTCGTGATGATGAACGCGGCGCGGCTTGCGGTCGGCACGCAGGGCGTCGCCATCGCCGAGCGCGCCTACCAGCAGGCCCTCGAATTCGCCCGCGAGCGCCGGCAGGGCCGCAGCGCCAAGGGCGGAGAGGGCATGTCCCCGATCATCGAGCATCCCGACGTGCAGCGCATGCTGATGACGATGAAGGCCTCGGTTCATTCGGCGCGGGGGATCTGCCACCTGACCGCCGCCTCGCTCGATCTGGCGAGCCACGGGCGCACAGAGGCGGAGCGGACCGCCGGCGCCAATCGCGCCGCCCTCCTGACGCCAATCGCCAAGGCCTTCTCGACCGACCTCGGCGACGAGGCTGCGTCGCTCGGCGTCCAGATCCACGGCGGCATGGGCTTCATCGAGGAGACCGGGGCGGCCCAGCACATGCGCGATTCGCGCATCGCCGCCATCTACGAGGGCGCCAACGGCATTCACGGTATCGATCTCGTACTGCGCAAGCTGCCGCTGGCCAGCGGGGCGACGGCCCGCAACGAGGTCAACGGCATCCGCGATGTCGCGCGGGCGGTGTCCGAGCGCGGCGGCGCGGCCTTCGGCGCGACCAGCGCGCGCCTGTCCGAGGCGGCGGAGGCGCTCGACGAGGCGACCCGCGCCATGCAGATCTGGCTGTCGTCCGACACCGAATCAGCGCTCGCCGGCGCCTCCCCCTATCTGCGCCTGTTCGGCCTGACGCTCGGCGGCGCCTGCCTCGCGAGGGCGGGTCTCGCCGCCGAGGTTCTCGCCCGCGAGGGCGACGACAGCGAACTCGCGCGTGTCGGGCTGGCGCGCTTCTATGCGGAGAAGCTGCTTCCGGTCGCCCCGGGACTGAACCGGATCGTCGCGTCCGGCGCCGGGGCGATGAAGGCCTACGAGTTCGTGCTGGCGGACGCGATATGAGCACCGGGATCGAGATTCAGCGCGAGGGCGCGGTTCTCCTCGCCGCCTTCGCTCGCCCGGAGAAGAAGAACGCGATCACCGGCGCCATGTACGAGGCGCTGATCGAGGCCTTCGATGACGCCGAGCGCGACCCCGACATCGGCGCGCTCGTGCTCGCCGGCCGCGGCGGCGTCTTCACCGCCGGCAACGACATCCTCGATTTCCTGGCGGTCGCCGCCACCGCGACCGGCGCGAGCGGCTTCGCGACCTTCCCCGCGGGCCGCTTCGTCGCCCGGCTCGCCGAGTTCGGCAAGCCGCTGATCGCCGCGGTGGACGGCCTCGCGGTCGGTGTCGGGACGACGCTCTGCTTTCATTGCGACCTTGTCTATGCGACGCCCGCCGCGCGCTTCCTCATGCCGTTCGTCAATCTCGGCCTCGTCCCGGAGGCGGGTTCGTCCCTGCTCGCCCCGATGCGCTTCGGCCGCGCCAAGGCGGCGGAGTTCCTGATGCTGGCCGAGCCGTTCGACGGCCAGGCGGCGGTCGAACTCGGCTTTGTCAATGCGCTCGTCCCAGCCGACGCCCTGCTCGCCTACGCGCTCGGCAAGGCCGCCGCGCTCGCCGCCAAGCCGCGTTCGGCGCTGCTCGCGACCCGGCGGCTGATGCGCGGCGATCCTCAGCCGCTCAAGGCGGCGATGGCGGCTGAGAACGAGGCGTTCGCCGCGGCGCTCGCTTCGCCGGAGGCCCGCGCCGCCTTCAGGGCGTTCATGGCCGGCGGAAAGACGTAAGCGCCGCTCCGCTGGTCCGCCGCCGACGATCGGTTCGCCTGCTAGCCCAACTTCCGCAGTTCTGGGGACCCGCAGGAGTGATTTCAAGACCCTAACCCGACCACCAACTCGCGCCGATTTTTGCGATTTTCGGGGTATGCGAGCGCGCCAAGTCATTGATTGTATTGGGCCGAGTGTCCGAGAATTGTCTGTAGTGCCGACCAAGGCCCTTGCGCGGCGTTCGGGGCGGCGCGAGTCTCGGGCATGTTTTTGCGCCACAAGATTCGCCGCAAGGACGGCAAGGAGCATCGGGCCTGGTCGGTGGTGGAGAATTGGCGCGTCGAGGGTGGGCGGGTCGTTCAACGGCAGGTGCTCTATCTCGGAGAGATCAACGACAGCCAGCGCGCGGGTTGGAGCCGGGCGATCGAGGCGTTCGACGAAGGCGGACGCTCGACCGAGATCGCGCTTTTCCCCGAGGACCGCGTCGCGCCGGCCCTCGACTGCGACGTGGTTTCGATCCGGTTGAGCGAGATGCGGTTGCGCCGGCCGCGCCAATGGGGCGCGTGCTGGCTGGCGATGGAGCTTTGGGAGCAATTGCGACTGGACGATTTCTGGCGGCCAGCGCTGCCGCCCTCGCGCGAGGGAACGAGCTGGTTGAACATTCTGAAGACGCTGGCGAGCTATCAGCTGATCTCGCCGGGCAGCGAGTGGCGGCTGCATCGGCAATGGTTCGATGAGAGCGCGATGGGCGATCTGCTCGGCGAGGATGCCGCCCTCGCACTGCCCAACACTCTCTATCGTTGCCTGGACAAGCTGGCGGAGCACAAGAAAGCGCTGTTCACGTTTCTGCGCGAGCGCTGGAAGGACCTGTTTCAGGCCGATTTCGAGGTGCTGCTGTATGATCTGACGAGCCCCTATTTCGAATGCGATCCGCCAGAAGAGGGCAAGCGGAAGTTTGGCTACAGCCGCGACAAGCGTTCCGATTGCGTGCAGGTGGTGATCGCGCTGATCGTCACACCGGACGGCTTTCCGTTGGCCTACGAGGTCATGGACGGCAACACCTCGGACAAGACGACGCTGAAGGCGTTTTTAGCCAAGATCGAGGCGCAATACGGCGCCGCCAAACGCACCTGGGTGATGGATCGCGGCGTTCCGACCGAGGAGGTCCTGGCCGAGATGCGGGGCTCGTCGACGCCGATCCATTATCTCGTGGGCACGCCGCGCGGGCGGCTGACCAAGTTGGAAAAGGCGCTCGCGGTCAAGCCGTGGGAAAACGTGCGCGAGAGCGTGCGGGTCAAATTGATCGAAGACGGGGTAGAGACCTACGTGTTCGCCCGGAGCGAAGCCCGGCGCGAGAAGGAACAGGCGATGCGCCGTCGCCGCCTACGCAAGCTGATCAAGCGTCTCCGCGAACTCCAGGCGCAAGACCTGACGCGCGACGAGCTATTGCTCAAACTCGGCGCGGCCAAGAAAGAAGCCGGCAAGGCCTATGGCCTGATGACGATCCACACGCCGACGAAGGACCAGCCGGTCACGCCGCAAACCTTCCATTTCGCGATCAATCGCAAGAAGCTTCGGGCGGCGCGGCGCCGCGAGGGCGGCTATCTCCTGCGCACCAACATCAACGGCGACGATCCCGGCCATCTCTGGCGGCTCTATCTGCAACTGGTCGAAATCGAGCAGGCCTTCAAGGAACTGAAGAACGACCTCTCGGTCCGCCCCATCCATCACCAACTCGAAACCCGCATCGAAGCCCATATTTTCGTGGCGTTTCTGGCTTACTGCCTGATGGTCACGCTCAAACAACGGTTGAAGGCGCTGGCGCCGGGACTGACGCCCAAAGCCGTGCTCGAAAAGCTCGCCGCGATCCAGATGATCGACGTCGAATTACCCACGACCGACGGCCGAACCGTCCTCCTGTCCCGCCATACCGAGCCGGAGACCGATCACCTGCTTCTGCTGCAACGCCTCAAACTCGAGCTCCCCGCGCAGCCGCCGCCGAAAATCGCCGCCGCGACCGACGCCAAAGCCGCCTGAACTCTCACCCCCTGTAGTGCCGACCTTTGGACTCGCCCCTCAGCGATTCCAATGTGTTCGCCTCGCCGCATACCCCCAGTTGGTGAAGTCGGGTTAGGGTGTCGTAGCGGGCGCAGTCGGCGACCGGCGCATGGCGCAGGCTGAGCGCGGCGGGGGTGTGGATCGGCGGCGCCGGTCCGGGATCGCGCCGCCGCGCCAGAATGTTGAGGACGACGTCGGCCGAATGAACATTCTCGGCGAGCGCCTGGGCGCAGGCGGCCTCGACCGCCGGCAATCCGTCGGAGAGCACCGCGGCGAGAAATCTTGACGAACTGCCGGTCGCCGTCGTCGGAGCCTGCGAGCTTGCGCTGGATGCGGTCCAGCGCCGCCGGCAGCACCCAGTCCCTGAACGGCGCGCCGTTGCGCAAGGCGCCGGGCTTGCGCGCCAGGACCGGCACGTAATGCCAGGGATCGTACTCGATCTTGCCGCGGCCGAACGCGCGCGGGTGCTCCGCGACAACCCGCCCGTCCTGGCGGATGACGATGCGGTCGGCGTAGGCGTGGATGTCGACCGGACGGCCGACGGCGCTGGCGTTGACCGAATATCTGTTGTTGTCGAAGCGGACGAGGCAGGTCTTCGACACCGAGGCCGGCAGCGCGTGGAATCCGTCGAAGCGGACGCCATAGGGAATGAGCTTCGGCCGCTCCTCCTCAAAAACGTCCCAGATCGTCCGCCCGCTCTGCTCGGGGTGGGCGTGCGCCTTGGCCCAGACCACACATTTGTCGATGAGCCAGGCGTTCATCTCGTGGTAGCTCTTGACCCTCAGACGCGGCGTGAGGAAGCGCTCGCGCACCAGCCCGACCTGGTTCTCGTGCCTCACCTTTCTCCCAACCCGCGGCCGGCGTGCAGGCGACTGGGTCGACGAGGTGGTGCGAGCACATCTGGAGGAAACGGCGATTGTACTGGCGGGCCTTGCCGACGAAGACCGTCTCCACCGCCGTCTTCATGTTGTCGTAGATTCCGCGCCCGCAGGCGCCCCGAAAGAACGCGAAGGCGCGGTCGTGCGCGTCGAACACCATCTCCTGCGTCTCGCGCGGATAGGCGCGAACGAACATCATGCGGCTCATGCAGAGCCGGACGTGGGCGACTTTCACCGTCGTCGTCACCCCGTCGATGACGACGATCTCGTGGCTCCAGTCAAACTGGTAGGCTTCGCCCGGCGCAAACGTCAGGGGAATGTAGGCTTCCGCCGTCGCGCTCGCGTGCTGCTCGCCCCAGCGCCGCGCATAGCGGCGAACAGCGTCGTAGCCGCCCTCGTAGCCGAGAGGCCGCAACGCCGCGTAAATGCGGATCAGCGTCAGCCGCTCGCGCGCCGGCGCCTCGGCGTTCGCCGTCAGCAACCGGTCGAGCGCCTCCGTCCACGGCCCGAGCTTCGGCCGCGGCTGGACCTCGCGGTCATAGGAAAACGCCGTCTCCCCCGACCGCAGGATCCGCCGCACCGTGTTGCGCGACAGATGCAGGGTCCGCGAGATCTCCTTGATCGACTTCCCCTTGCCCAGATGCTCGCGCCGTATCCGACCAATCGTCTCCACAATCAGCATCCCTTACCGCCCGCTTCGCGCCAAAGCAGGCAGACGACCAAACCGGAAATCGGGGGGTCAATTTTGCACGCCGATGACGCCCCTCAGGGGGTCAATTTTGCACGCCGAAACACACCCGCGACGTCCTCACCTTCCCGTTGCATTTGTCGCCACACTTTGCGCACCCCATAGACCTGGAAGTTGTCGTCGAACACGCGCCGGATTTTCTCGCGCAGAACGGCGTCGCGCCGGACGCGAGCCGGAGCCGTTTCGGGATCGCGCCGGCGCGCGACATGTTCGTGGTAGCTCGACGGGGCGATCGGCAGGACCCTGCAGATCGGCTCGACCCCGTAGACCTCGCGGTGCTCGTCGATGAAGGCGATCAGGCTTTGTACCGGCGGTCGAGCTCCGCCTGGGCAAAATAAGCCGACGCCTTGCGAAGAATCTCGTTGGCTTGGCGAAGCTCGCGGTTCTCGCGCTCCAGCGCCTTGAGCCGCTCCCGCTCGTCGGTCGTCAGCCCGGCCAGCCTGCCCTGGTCGCGCTCAGTCCGCCGAACCCATAGCCGCAGCGTCTCCGCCGTGCAGCCGATCTTGGCCGCAATCGACGACATCGCCGCCCATTGCGATGCGTGCTCGCCCTGATGCTCCTGCACCATCCGAACCGCACGAGCCCGAACCTCCGGCGAAAAGCTCTTGCTCGTCTTCTGCTTGCCTTCCATCGCTCCATCCTCTCAAGAGTTGGAGCCTCCGGCAAACCCGGAGCGGTTCAGACAGCCCTTCGGGGGGCGGAAAGGATGAGCGCTCGGACGCATCCGAGCGGCAAAGCTTTCTGCTGCACAAAGCGAAGCGCAAGAAGACGAGCGGTCCCAACGCCAGCGTGGCTCAACCCACCGCAGGTTTCGGCCCAGCTCGTGCTGGAGCTCTGAGATATCGATCCAAAGAGCCGGATGCGAGGCCCGCATGTCCGGTTCTGTGAGAGGCGCGAAGGAGCAATCCTTCGTACCTACTCGACGGTCCAACCCCTATGCGGCGGCGGAAATTTCATGCGGCGGCCGCGATGGGCTGCGGGGTGAAGTAGGCCTCGTCCGGCGTCTTCCGGTCAAGGCTCGAATGGGGGCGTTGACGATTGAAGAAGTCGAGATATCGCCCGAGCGAAGCGCGCGCTTCGGCGACGGTGTCGTAGGCCTTGAGGTAGACCTCCTCGTACTTCACCGATCGCCAGAGCCGCTCGACGAACACGTTGTCGCGCCAGGCGCCCCTGCCGTCCATGCTGATGGCGATGCCGTTCTTTTCCAGGACGCCGGTGAACGCCTCGCTGGTGAACTGGCTGCCCTGGTCGCTGTTGAAAATCTCGGGTCTGCCGTGCTTGCCGATCGCCTCCTCGAGCGCCTCGACGCAGAAGCCGGCCTCCATCGTGATCGACACCCGGTGCGAAAGCACGCGCCGGCTGAACCAGTCGACGACGGCGACGAGATAGACGAAGCCGCGCGCCATCGGGATGTAGGTGAGGTCCGTCGCCCAGACCTGGTTCGGCCGCTCGACCGTCACGCCGCGCAGCCGATACGGGTAGATCCTGTGGCCGGGCGCGGGTTTGCTGGTGTTCGGACGGCGATAGATCGCCTCGATTCCCATGCGCTTCATCAGGGTCGCGACATGCTGGCGGCCGACCGCCATGCCCTCGCGGCCGAGAAAGTCGCGCAGCATCCGGGCGCCCGCGAACGGACGCTCCAGATGCAGCTCGTCGATCCGCCGCATGAGGCGCAGGTCTTCGGGCGAGACCGGACGCGGCTTGTAATAGACCGCGCCCTGGCTGATGTTCAAAACCTTCGCCTGGCGGGTAATCGGGAGATCGTGCGATCTATCGATCATCGCTTTGCGCTCAGCAAGCCCGCCTTGGTGAGCGCGCCTTCCAAAAAATCGTTCTCCAGCGCCAGCTCTCCGATCTTCGCATGAAGAGCCTTCAAATCGACCGGCGCCGGCCCGGCCTCGACCCGGCCATGCCCGAAGACGCCGGCCGCCCCTTCGAGAAGCTGACCCTTCCATTGCGTGATCTGGTTGGGGTGGACATCGAACTGCTGCGCCAGCTCGGCCAGCGTCTTCTCGCCCTTGATCGCCGCCAAGGCCACTTTCGCCTTGAAGCCCGGTGTGTGGTTCCGACGCGTGCGCTTCGTCATCTGATCTCCTGATCCTCGGCCAATCTCGCCGGTGTCAGGCAGAAAATCCACTTATCGACCTGTTCAGATTCTTGAGGCCAGCTCTGAAAGCGCCTCGCATAACGACGCCGCACATGTTGCCTTCGACGCCATTGACCGTCTCGGCCCCTGCAAAATCGCCATTTCGTGGCTCAATCCCACACCCCACACGATTGTTGTGTACGCTTCGCCGCAGTCGTCACCTTCCACGACGCAACACTCACTACCGGGCGGGCGCTACACCTTACCCGGACCGGATTTGCACCGGCTGGATCACGCCAGCTTCGCCTGGCGCACCAATGACTGGCCTACAAGCCGAGCTTCTCGAAGGTCTCCAGTGGCAGGAAGAGGCGACGCGGCTCGCTGGCAAAAGCACGAAAGCCATAGCGCTCATAGTACGCCTGCGCACGTTCGTTCTTGGCGTCGACGATGATGGCGTACACGGCGATCGTCGTACTCGCCCGGACGACACGGCGGATCGCATCGAGGAGCAGCGTCTCGCCAAGCCCGCGCCCTTGTAGCTCGCAATCGATAGCGAGACGGCCAAGCACGGCGGCCGGCACGGGATAATGCGGCAGCCGCTTTGCCAAGGCCGGCGGCAATTCGTCCTTTTCGAAGCTCGCGGCGCTCAGACTGTAATAGCCGGCGATCTTCTCAGCCACGTTGCCGACAGCCACGAACACCTGCGCAACGCGCCGCCGGATATCTTGAGAGGCTTGTCGTTGAAGGTACCCATCAAGAGCCGGTTCCCCGCACGAGAAGGCCGCGCGATCATGGTGTGAACCGAGAGGCTCAATGACCAGGGAAGGCTCATCCACCGACGCGCTCGCGATAGCGGCGCGCGGCCTCCTTCAGTTTCTCATTTGGTTCCGGCGGGTTGATCAGCGCGTCATAGAAGACATCCCAATCCCGCGCCGAAAGGGTGATCTTCTCATGCAAATCGATGACCCGCTCGGCCGCTGCCACCGCGTTCGCCAGCACGAAATCGCTCACGCTCGTTTCTTCATAGGCTGCCGCCCGCTCAAGCGTGCGCTTGGTCTTTGCGTCCAAGCGCAGGTGCATGCGGTCTCGTTTCACCTCAGCAGTTTGGCCCATCCGGCGCTCCTACGTCCTTACCGCAAGATAGGTACGCCAATCCGGCGTACACATCAAGGGTCGTAGTCACCAGGCGCTGCTGGCCGATGCGATCGGCGCGGTCAGAGGCCTGAGTCTCGACCGCCGGGGTCCACCAGGGATCGAGGTGGATCCCGTAATCGGCGGCAGTAAGATTGAGGCCGAAGCCGCCAGCCCTGAGGCTGCTTGAGGTCGGTCAATCGCTTACCGGTGAGGGGGGCCCCGTTGCACTGAACGACCCCTTGGTTGGCGAGGGCTGCCGCGATTTCAACCCAGGTGGCGCCAGCATCGTATCGGCGTGCAGCGCATCGATCTGACCACGGACAACGTCCATGGCCCCGGTGCGGCGACGACCGCCGGGACTAATATCTACCGGCCGCTCCGACTTCGCGGCGCGGAGATGGGCGTCCAGCTTAACCAGATCGATCTTCACCTGCCGACAGGTAGCCGACCCCCGTAAACATCCTGCGCATGAAGCGGAAAGGAGTCGATCGTGACCAGTTACGGACCATTAAGGACCAACGTGGACCACAGGAGCACCACCAGGGACCACAAGATGACCATTGAAGACGTAACCGTTCACACCCACCCTATCGCGGCCGGCGGGTGCTGATGAGGGTGGAACAGCGACGGCGTAGGAGCGAAGGGTCGACGAGTTTCGCATTTTCGGCTTGCGTATCGGCGGGAAGGCAATTCTACCCCTTGTGTGCCGAACCGATTCGCGGACGATTTGAAGGCCTTGACGCCGGCGGACCTCGCGACGCTGTCGCATGAGGATTTGCTGGCGACGGCGTGCGAGCTTCTGTCTCTGGCGCGGGCGCAGAACGCACGTTTGTCCGAAGACTCCCGAACCAGTTCGCGTCCGCCTTCGAGCGACAACCCGTATCGCCGCGAGGACCGACGACAGAAGGGCGAGCCGGGAGGGTCCGCCGACGAGACAGCATCGGCCTCGCCCGACAGCCACACCGGCGAGGCGAAGGGGCCGGCGGAGCGGGCGGGCGCTCGCCGCCCCGGCAAGCCGCTCGGAGCCAAGGGGTTCTGGCGCAGCCAACCGATCCTGGTCAGCGGCGAACGCGAGCATGCGCCGCTGACCTGCGAGGCCTGCGGCCAAAACCTCGATGCGCAAGCCTCGCGGCGCAAGGTTGGCGCCCACGTCAGTCTCGAACTGACGCAAGGCGACATGTCGCTCGAGATCGAGGCGATCAAACATGTGTATTTCGCCGCGCGCTGCCGCTGCGGTCATGAGAGTGTCGAACGCCCCGGGGTCGGCGCGCGTTCGCGCGTCGAGGGCCGCAAGCGCGACTTGATCGCGACCGAGCGCTGTCTGGTCGGCCCGATGCTCTGCGCCTTCATCGCATCGCTGTCGCTGCGCTTTCGCCTGTCGCGCCTCAAGATTTCAGGAATTCCTCGACGAATGGCTGGGGCTCGAACTCGGGACCGCCACGATCAATCGGTGCGTTCATGAGTTCGGCCTCGCCAGCGAGCCGGTGGTCGACAGGCTCATCGAAGAGGTCAAGGCCGCCCAGATCGTCCATCTCGACGAAACCCCGTGGTATCAGCGCGGCGCCTTGATGTGGATGTGGGTCGCGGTGACGGCGACGGCGGTCGTCTTTCGCATCGGCAGCCGGCGCAAGGAAGAATTGGCGGCCCTGATCGGCGAAGCTTTTCTCGGTTGGCTCGTCACCGACGGTTACGCCGCCTATCGCGACCATCCCCGCCGTCAGCGCTGTCTGGCGCATCTGATCCGCAAAGGCCTGGCGCTCGCCGGCGGGTTCTACGGCGACGGCGACGGCTTCGGCCGCGACCTCGTCCGCGATTTGCGTCGCCTCATCGAGCGCGTCCGTGACGGCGAGGCCGACAGCAAGGCCGACAGCAAGGCCGTCAGGCGATTGATGGACGCCATCAAGTGGAACTGCCAGTGCAACCGTCATGAGATCGAGCAGAAGGTGCGGGACCTGGCCAACGAAATCCTCAACGATTGGGACGCGGTGATCGCCTTCGTCCACGACCCCCGCCTGCCGCCCACCAACAACGACGCCGAACGCGCACTCCGTCACGCCGTGATCGCCCGCCGCATCAGCTACGACACACGCACAGACGAGGGCAGCCGTTTCTACGCCGCAGGCCTCAGCATCATCGAAACCTGCCGCAAGCGCGGCCTCGACCCCTGGGCCTACGCCAGCGATCTCATCGCCGCCGCTCGCGCCGCCGCCGAAACCCCAGCCATCCCCGGCAGCTTATTGCGTTGTCCCAGGTTTATCCACATTTGGTGTCGTCGGCACGGTAGCCGCTTGATTTTGGCCGCCATTTTCCGCGCCGCCGATGCTGTCCTGACGCATTCCGGTCGCGGTCTTTCTGCGTCTCGGCGCTCGGCGGGGCGTCGCGGTTCCCTTGCGCGGATTGGCGCGGCCGATGATGTCCCAATAGCTCGCGGGCGCGTGATGCGCCGTGAGGCCGAGCACGGTTTCGAACGAAGCGTGACGATAGAAGCGGCGGTTGTAGCGGAACACGAACTCGTTGAGATAAGTATCGGCGTGCTTGCGGCGCAGTCCGTGATAGGTGCCCAATCCCCACCGCTTCACCAGGGCGAAGACCCTATGAATCCAGGGCAGCACGATGTGCGTGGCCATCTTGCCGACGATGCGCGGATCGTGGCGGTAGTCGGTCAATCCTGGATACGAGGCGTGGCCGTCCGTCAGCAACGTCGCGCCGGGCTTTACATTGGCTCGCACGAAAGCCTCGATCGAGGCCGCCGTGTTGTCGGCGATCACCGCGAGGCGGACGCGGCCTGAACGGGTATCGAGATATTTTGCGTGTTTGCGGCGCGGTTTGGACAGGTGGGTGTCGCGTTCGATCACCTCGACAGCGCCGATGATGAGGATTTTGCCCGCGTCGCCGGGCTCGAAAAACATATCGCCTTCACGGAAAGGGATTTCGGCCTGATCGACTTCGACGACGCCTTCGAGAAGTTCGCGATCCGGATCGACCATCGAGCGCCGCAGTTTCTGCGCCAGCAGCCAAGCTGTTCTGTAGGTGAGGCCGAGTTGATCCTCCAACTGCCGCGCCGACATGCCGTTGGAATGTGTCGCCATCAAATGGCCGGCCCAGAACCACGCCGTCAGCGGCAGCCGCGTGCGGTGCATCGCTGTGCCCGCCGTGATCGAAGTCTGACGACGGCAGCCATAGCACTCGAAGGTGTATGCCCGGCTCTTCAGCGCGGCGGCGCGATTGCCGCCGCAGGAAGGACACACGAAGCCGCTTGGCCAGCGACGGTTGAACGGATGTTCCCCCCTCTTTTGATGCGATTTTTCGTTTTTGTGTTTGTGGGTCAATAGGTTGTCAGGATTTTGCGGCGCCGTGTGTAGCCACTAAAATATAGATGTTTGGCTTGTCATTATAGGCGAGAAGGCGTAATGTCATAGCCATAATGTTCGTCGACAGCTCGCCCACCTGCGTCAACGGCAAGACCTACCAGCGCCACCTGCTGCGCGAGACCTATCGCGAGGACGGCAAGGTCAAGCATCGGACGCTGGCCAATCTCACCCATTGCAAGCCGGAGGAGGTCGAGGCGATCCGGCTGGCGCTGAAGCACAAGGGCGATCTGCCTCGCATCCTGGCGTCCGCCGCCGAGGGCGGGCCGGAGTTAAAGCAGGGGCCGTCGGTCGGGGCGGTTTGGGTTCTGTCGCAGTTGGCGCGCGAACTCGGCCTCGTCGCCGCCCTGGGCTCGGACCGACAAGGCAAGCGGGCGCTGTGGCAGGTCATCGCCCGCGTGCTCGACCAGGGCTCGCGCCTGTCGGCGGTGCGGCTCGCGGGCGGCCATGCGGTCGGCGCGGCGCTCGGCATGACCGGGTTCGACGAGGACGACCTCTACGGCAATCTGGACTGGCTGGCGGACAATCAGGCCGACATCGAGAGCCGGCTGTTCGCCCGGAGAGAGGCGGCCTCGGCGCCCGACGTCTTCCTCTACGACGTCACCAGCACATACCTCGAAGGCGAGCACAACGCCCTCGCGGCGTTCGGCTACAACCGCGATCGCAAGTCGGGCAAAAGGCAGATCGTGATCGGCCTCCTCGCCGACGCCGACGGTCGCCCGCTGTCGATCGAGGTCTTCAAGGGCAACACGTCCGACGTCAGGACGTTCTCCTCGCAGGTGAGCAAGGCGGCCGCCCGGTTCGGGGCCGAGCGGGTCACCTTCGTCGGCGACCGCGGCATGATCAAAGCCCCGCAACGCGCCGAGATCGCCGCCGCCGGCTTCCATTACATCACCGCGATCACCAGAGCGCAGATCGACGGGCTCATCGCCGCCGGCGTGCTGCAGATGGACCTGTTCGAGGATACGCTGGCCGAGGTCGAAGGCGCAGACGGCGAGCGCTACGTTTTGCGGCGCAACCCGGCGCGCGCCCAGGAGCTGGCCGCCTCGCGCGCCGACAAGCTCGGGGCGCTGCGAGCCGCCGCCGAAACGGCGAACACGTATCTGCGCGACCATCCGAAAGCGGCGGCGAAAACGCAGATCGCCAGGCTGAAGGCCAGGTGCGAGACGCTCGGCCTCGACAAGTTCGTCGCGGTCGCGGACGAGGAGCGGCGCGTCGTCGTCGCGGTGGACGAAGCGGCCCTGGCGGAGGCCGCGCGTCTCGACGGCTGCTACGCGCTGCGCACCGATCTGCCGAAGACCGCCGTCGACAAGACCATCGTGCACGACCGCTACAAGGACTTGGCCCGGGTGGAATGGGCGTTCCGCGACTCGAAAACCGTGCAGCTGGAGATGCGGCCAGTCTACCTGCGCGACGAGGACCGCACGCGCGGCCACGCCCTCGTGGTCATGCTGGCCTATCTCCTGGTGCAGGCGCTGCGCCGGCGATGGCGCGACATCGACCTGACCGTGCAGGAGGCTCTCGACCGGCTCGCTAGCCTCTGCCTCATCGAGGTGAGCGTCGGCGGTCGGCCTTCCTACAATCAGGTCCCTACGCCGCGCGACGACGTGCGCCGCCTGTTCGAAGCAGCCGACGTCGCCATCCCCACGGCGCTCCCCCTGGCCTCGGCCCGCGTAGCCACTAGGCAAAACCTCCCACAGCGCCGGAAAGCAAAATAAGTTCAGCCTCTTATCGGGAGCACGCCTCGCATCAGACGGGGGAACATCCGGTTGAACAAGAAAGCCGCACAGCTCGCCTCGTCGGGAAACTCCTTCTGGAATTCGGTGAGTGATCGCCCCCTTGCCACAGGCTGTCCCTTCGGAGCCCCGAAGCGCGGCTCAACCAGGACTGGATACCACATTTAGGCGAACCTGGGACAACGCAAGAAGCTGCCATCCCCGCCGCCGCGTAATTCAACCGGGGGTGTGAACGGTTGCTTGAAGACTACAGAAAGACCACGGGAGGACTACCAAAAGACCATAGAAATTATCACGCACACCTTACGCACTGAAGTGGCTTCGGGTTAACCAAGCGCCGAAACGAGGCTGGCGCACGCCTGAACTCAGACCATGCTCCAGAAGGACACCGATTCGGAGCGGACCGTGCTGACGTTACGTAAACTTACCATAGAGCTTGAAGAGGATCTCGCGGAAAAACTATGTACGACGGCGCAAGCGAACAACTGGAGGCCGGAGGACCTCGCCGTCGAATGCATCGCCCAGCACCTCGAAATCGCGACCCGGCATCGCGTCCTCGTCGAGCGCTTCGAGGCGATGGACCACCACCTCGCCACGCTTGCCCGCTTCGTCGGCCAGGCCCAGGCCTCCTCGCAAGGGGTCGATCTCTGGAACATCTGCCGGTACAGGGGTGAGAAGAAGCCAAAGCCGTGACTGCTTCGCTGCACCGGCTCGGGTCAGGCCCCGCGGCCGGCGCGTACTACGCTGCGGATAACCGCCGCGAGGCGCGCCCGGATCGAAGGGACGAGTACTACGCCAACCATGGTGGCGGGGTCTGGTGGTCGCCGGGCGGCACGGTCGTCGCCCACGACGCGAAGATCGACATCGAGTCCTTTCGCGATCTGTGTGCGGGACGGGACCCGAAATCCAGCGAACCGCTGGTGCGCGGCGCGGGCGCTGGGCACTTCGCCGGGACCGACGTCACCCTGACCCCCGGCAAGTCGGTATCGATGCTCTGGGCCGCTGGAACGCCCGAACAGCGCGACGCCATCGAGACGGCCCACGCGGCCGCGGTGGCGCGCGCACTTCAAGTGGTCCAGGACGAGGGTCTAGAGCGGTTTCCCAGCGAAATGAATCGCGGGGGATTCCCGAATCAGGGCTGTTCATGATTCATGGGCTCCGCCGCGTGAAGGAGGCGGCGGGGATGGCGCTATCCGAAGATCTTCGCACACGTGTGGTGGAGGCTGTTGTGGCCGGCGGCCTGTCGCGCAACGCGGCGGCCAAGCGTTTCGGGGTCAGCATCGCCAGCGCCATCCGTTGGGTTTGGCGCTTCCAGGCCACCGGCGAGATTTCCCCGGCGCCGACGGGCGGGGATCGACGCTCGGACCGCATTGAGGCGCATGGCGATTATCTGCTTGGCCTCATTCGTCGTCAGCCGGACATCACGTTGTTGGAAATCCAGGAGCGGTTGATCGCCAACTGCAGCGAGCGCTTTTCTTTGTCGGTGATCTGGCGCTTCTTCGATCGGCACGAGATCACATTCAAAAAAAAACCGCGCATGCCGAGGAACAGCAGCGCCCCGATGTTTTGAAGCGGCGCCAGGAGTGGTTTGGGGCGCAACTCGATCTCGATCCGAGGAAGCTCGTGTTCATTGACGAAACGGGGGCTTCCACCAATCTGGCGCGCAAGGGCGGACGATGCCGGCGCGGTCGACGACTGCGGGTCGGCATTCCGCATGGCCATTACAAGACCATCACGCTCGTCGCCGGCCTACGCCTTTCCGGTCTCGTGGCGCAAAAGGCCTACGACCGGCCGATGAACGCGGCCACGTTCGAGGACTGGGTGGAGAAATGCCTCGCTCCCACGCTCTCGCAAGGCGACGTCGTCGTCATGGACAATCTGTCGAGCCACAAGGGAGCAAGGGTCGAGCAACTCATCAAAGCCGCCGGAGCCGAGTTGCTTTATCTGCCGCCTTACAGCCCCGACATGAATCCCATCGAAAAAGCCTACTCAAAGCTCAAGGCCTTCCTGCGCAAAATCGCCGAGCGAACCGTCACAGGCCTCCTGAACGCACTCGAAGCCTGCGCCGAAATCTTCAAATCTGACGAATGCGTGAATTACTTCAGGTCCTCCGGATACGATACGGATTGATCGGAAACCGCTC
>CAVYON010000055.1:0-9622 GCA_963770035.1 uncultured Alphaproteobacteria bacterium
GTCGCCTTCGCGCTCCGGGGTTCGCCCTCGAATGTGGTCGGCCGGACGCCAAGCGTCAATCGCGCACGAAGGCGGCGAAGGCCTTGAGCTGGTCGACGAGAAAGCCCCGCGTCGCCGCGTCGGTGATCTCGCCGGTCGCGGCGTCGATCTTCGTCTGCGCCTGCGGGATGATGACCTCGGGCTTATTGAGCGGCCGGGCGTCGAGATAGACGAAGACGTGGCGCAAGTGGAGATGCGCCCTGAGGCCGCCGAACAGGCTTGGCGAGGCGCTCTGGATCGCCACCGGCTTGCCGCCAAAGGGCTGGTTGGGCAGCCGCGACAGCCAGTCGATCGCATTCTTCAGCACCCCGGGAATGGAGTGGTTGTATTCCGGCGTCACGAAAATGGCGCCGTCGGCCGCCCGGATCGCCTCCGCCATCGCGGTCACGGCCGGCGGGAAGCCTTCCGCCTGGATGTCGGCGTTATAGAGCGGGAAATCGCCGACCGAACCCAGCTGCGCGATCGTCACGCCCTCGGGCGCCAGCGCCGGCAAGGCGCGGGCGATCGCGGCGTTCAAGGAGCCCTTGCGCAGGCTGCCGACCATGACGACAAAATGAAGCGCGTCCTTGCTCATTGGGATTCCCTGCTATGAGTTGGTGATTTTTCCGGCCGTTCATGGCTGGAGTTTGGCCTTGCCCGCGAGCTTGCTAGGATCGGATCGAATTGACAAGTCATTGGGAGGATATCATGCTCACGCCGTCCGATCTTTTCTCCGTCCGCGGCCGCACTGCGCTCATCACCGGCGGCGCCACCGGCCTCGGCCGGGTCTGCGCCGAGGCGCTGCTCGCCGCCGGCGCGCGCGTGCTGATCGCCTCGCGCAAGGCGGAGGCCTGCGAGGCGGCGGCGGCGGAACTCTCGGCGATCGGTCCCTGCGAGGGCTTTGGCGGCACCGTCGCGACCGAATTGGGCGTGGCCGAACTCGCCGCCGAGACGCGGCGACGGACCGACGCGCTGCACATCCTGGTCAACAACGCTGGCGTGAGCTGGGGCGCGCCGTTCGAGGCGTTCCCCTGGAAGGCGTTCGACCGGGTCCTGAGCGTCAACGTGACCGGGCTGTTCGCGCTCACCCGCGAACTCGCGCCGATGCTGTTCGCCTCGGCGACGCCCGAGCAGCCATCGAACGTCATCAATTTCGGTTCGGTGATGGGCACGATCACGCAGTCGGAGACCGCCTATTCCTATGCCGTTTCCAAGGGGGCAGTGCATCATTTGACGCGCATTCTTGCAGCCGAATTCGCCGGTCGGCAGGTCACGGTGAACGCCATCGCGCCGGGGCCGTTCCCGACCAACATGACGAAGTTTGCGCTGGCGGACGAGAAGGGCGCCGAGCGCGGCGCGAGCGTCGTGCCGATGCGCCGCCTCGGCCGCCCCGAGGACATCGCCGGCGCGATCCTGTTCCTGACCGGGCGCGGCGGCGCCTACACGACCGGGGCGATCCTGCCGGTCGACGGCGGCCTCAGCGTCGCGGCGCCGCCAGCCATGTTCGGAGACGACGAATGACCTCCTGGACGGAAGCGAAGACGCTCGAGCCTTCCGAGCTGCATGAGAATGTCGGCCAGACCTTTGTCTCGCACTGGTTCGTGGTCGACCAGGATCGCATCGACGCCTTCGCCAAAGTGACGGAGGACGAACAGTTCATCCACGTCGACCCCGAGCAGGCGAGCGCCACGCCGTTCGGCGGAACGGTGGCGCACGGCTTCCTGACCCTGTCGATGCTGTCGCCTATGGCCTACAGCACGCTACCCAAGGTCAAGGGCGCGGCGATGGGGATCAACTACGGCTTCGACCGGGTGCGCTTTCTTCACCCGGTGCGTTCAGGCAGCCGGGTGCGCGCCCATTTCCTGCTGACCGCGGTCCTCAAGCGTTCGGAGCGCGAATGGCAGCTCGTCTACGACGTCAGCGTCGAGATCGAAGGCCAGCACAAGCCGGCGCTGGCGGCGACCTGGCTGACGATGCAGGTGGTGGGGAGGGACTGGACGAGTAATGGCATTTTATGACATATAGGGGATCAGCTACCGAGGGTGGAAAAGCTTCGACGTCAGCAGCGCCTTCGATGTGTTGAGAATTTTGAGTTTAAATTGTGGGCGCTTATGTACTGATATGGCAAACGTAGATAAATTTGAGTTACCGCGAGAGATTGAGCGGTACTTGGCAACCTTGTCGAGGCTGTATGGGCACCGAGGGGAACGTCGGTTTCAGCAAATAATTGTAAATGCGAGCATCCGAGTTCAAGAAGAGTGGACGTATGATAATTGGAATGGCGGCGTTCATGGTCACGCCTTGTATCTTGTCTTACCTAATGAGTTTTACGTAACCCTGTTCGACGATAAGGGTTCGGTGGAAGAAAAAATAGCAAAGGACCTAAACGCACTCCACAATTTTAGGGATGAATACATAGACAAGGTTTTCATTGAATTGGGCATTTCGACTGAAGGGGATTGGAGGAAGGATTCCGGACTCCTTTTGGAGGGCTCTATACTTGTATCGGATGACGCCGCCAAGCGTATTTGGAGTGACAGACAGTTTAGGCTATTTTTAAGTCACAAATCTGAGGTAAGGAAGGAAGCTTCGGAACTTAAACGCAAACTCAGCCGATTTGGTGTGTCATGTTTCGTCGCTCATGACGACATCAATCCAACGAAAGCGTGGCAGGACGAAATTGAAAATGCACTCGCTTCAATGGACGGCTTTGCCGCTCTGTTGACAGAGGATTTTCATGATAGCCTGTGGACTGACCAAGAGATTGGATATGCCTTCGCGCGTGGAGTTCCAATAGTGGCGGTTCGTCTTGGAACGGACCCGTACGGCTTTATTGGCAAGTTCCAAGCTCTTCGTTGCAACTGGGACGACGCACCTCTCGAGGTTGTGAAATTACTCATAACTCGCGAACGGATGTTTGATGCCTACGTGGAGGCGCTGAAAAAGTGCGGCAGTTTTGACAGAGGTAACTTATTGGCCGAGGTGCTACAAGTGATAGTAGATCCAACGGAATCTCAGATCGACGCGCTTGTAAATGCTTATAATTCGAACACAGAATTACAAGGAAGTTTCGGATTTAACGGAAGCAAACCCGGAACCTACGGACCTGGATTAGCATCGCTACTGAACAAATGGTCCAGCCGGCGCTTTATGATTACGGGCAACACCTTGGTTGAGCGAAAGAACAAGAATTGAGCTTACCGAAACTGACCGCGTCCCGGCGGCCAGCCCCCCGAAAGGCGGCGCTTGGGGCGAGGTATAAATGCTACCGTTGATAGTTGCACCTTAACAAAGCGAAAGCGACACCCGCGTCCCGGTGATTACAATGTGTATAATCATTCAGGCGTGCTGAAATGATGAATACCGATTTCACGACCTTAAGTGCAACTTATTCGCTTGAAGGGCAGTCCGTGAGCAAGGCGATCCACATTCACGTTGGGGACAGTTTAAACAGGATGGGCGGCCGGGTCGTGGACGCATGGCGCCGGGCGCAGCGCGGCGAACTTGCCGGGGACAACGCGGAGGTACACATCGGGTTTGAGAGCTGGGAGACGATGGTTCGCACGCTTTCGCCCAAGCGATTAGAGCTGCTGCGCCATCTGCACCAATCGCCTGCGAGGAGCATCCGAGCCTTAGCGCAGGCGCTCGGACGCGACTACCGCCGCGTGCACGAGGACGTGGAGGCTCTCGCAGCCGCAGGGCTCCTGAGCCGGGACGAGGACGGCCTGCGCGCCGATTACGACGCTTTCGACGTGTCGATGCGGGCGCCCTGTAGCGCTTCACCAGAACCGCACCGCCTCGCCCGTCGACGGCGCAACCACCTCCCCCTCCCACATCACGCGCTTTCCGCGCACGATCGTTCCGACCGGCCAACCGCTAACCGTCTTGCCGTCGTAAGGCGTCCAGCCGCAGCGCGAGGCGATCCAGGAATTGCGGATCGTCTCGGTCCGCTTGAGATCGACGACGGTGAAGTCGGCGTCGTAGCCCACGGCGATACGGCCCTTGCCGGCAATGCCGAAAATGCGCGGCGGGCCCGGCGCTGGTGAGGTCGACGAAGCGCTCCAGGGTCAGCCGCCCCTCGGCGACATGGTCAGCATGACCGGGACCAGCGTCTGCACGCCGGGCATGCCCGACGGGCTATCGGGATAGGGCTGCGCCTTTTCTTCGAGCGTGTGGGGCGCGTGGTCGGAGCCGAGCACGTCGACGACGCCCTGGCGCAGACCGCGCCAGAGCTCCGTCGCGATGATCGGCGCTCCGCGGATCGGCGGGTTCATCTGCAGCCGTGGCGCCGAGGCGCGGATAGTCCTCGGCGCTCAACGTCAGGTGACTGGGCGTCGCCTCGCAGCTCGCGACGTCCTTGGCGTCGGCCAGCAGCGCCATCTCCTGGGCGGTGGAGATATGCAGCACATGCACCTGCGCGCGCGCCTCGCGGGCCAGGCGGATCAGGCGCTCGGTCGAGCGGAGCGCGGCGGCCTCGTCGCGCCAGACGGGATGCGACGAGGGGTCGCCGGCAATGCGCAGCGGCTTGCGCTCGTTGAGGCGATCTTCGTCCTCGCAGTGGAAGGCGGCGCGGCGGCGGATCGCCTTCAGGATCGCGAGCACGCCCGCGTCGTCGGCGACCAGCAGGCTGCCGGTCGAGGAGCCCATGAACACCTTGATTCCCGCCGCGCCGGGCAGCCGCTCGAGCTCGGCCAGGCTCGCGACATTGTCGTGCGTCCCGCCGACCTAGAAGGCGAAGTCGCAGTGCATGCGGCCTTTCGCGCGGCGCAGCTTGTCGGCGAGCGCCGCCTCGGTCGTCGTCAACGGATCGGTGTTGGGCATCTCGAACACGGCGGTGACGCCGCCGAGCACGGCGGCGCGCGAGCCCGTCTCGAGGTCTTCCTTGTGCACTAGGCCCGGCTCGCGGAAATGCACCTGGCTGTCGATCACGCCGGGCAGCACGTGCAGGCCGGCGCAATCGAACCGCTCGCCGGCCGAGCTGCGCTCAGATCGCCGATCGCGGTGATGCGGCCTTCGCGGACGCCGATGTCGCGCTCGGCGATTCCATCCTGATTGACGACCGTGCCCCCAGAAAGAACGAGATCGAATGTCTGCGGCATTGGCCCCATCCTTGCGTCGCGTCGCTTGCACGACGGCTGACGCCGCCTAATTAACTAGGCCCGGCATTGCAAGCGGGATCGGCAAGCGGGATCGGAGTCACACGCATGAGCGCCAAGGCCGCTGAACTTACAGACCGCGGAGTCGTGCGCGTGAGTGGCGAGGACGCCGCGAGCTTCTTGCAGGGGCTTCTCACCAACGACGTCGAGGCGCTGAAACCGGGCGAAGCGCGTTACGCCGGCCTGCTGACGCCCCAGGGCAAGATCCTGTTCGACATGATCGTCGTGCGCGACCCCGGCGGCGGCTCGGGTTTCCTGCTCGATTGCGCCGCCGTCCAGGCGGCCGAGCTCGCCAGGCGACTGGGCTTCTACAAGCTGCGCGCCAAGGTCGCGATCGCCGACGAGAGCGCCGCCCTCGGCGTCGTGGCGTTCTGGGGCGAGGCGGGCGACGCCCCGAACGACGCCATTGTCTATGCCGACCCGCGCGATCCGCGCCTCGGCTCGAGAGCGATCCTGCCGCGCGCGGAGGCCGGGGCTTTCGGCACGGCGCATCTGGCGACCTACGAGGCTCTGCGCATCGACGCGGTCGCGCCGAAGGGCGGCGTCGATTTCGCCTATGGCGACGTCTTCCCGCACGACGTCAACTTCGATCTCCTGAATGGCGTCGATTTCAAGAAAGGCTGCTACGTCGGCCAGGAGGTCGTTTCGCGCATGAGGCACCGCGGGAGCGGGCGGAAGCGCGTGGCGCGCGTGATCCTCGCGGCTGAGGCGCCCGCGCCCGGAACGCCGGTGGTCGACGGCGAGCTCCCGGTCGGCACGCTCGGCTCGTCGTCCGGGCGCGAGGCGCTGGCGCTGCTGCGGCTCGACCGGGTCGAGGAGGCCAAAGCCGCCGGGCGCGAGCTCACCGCGGGCGGGGTCGGGCTCGCGTTGGCGGATTAGGCCCGCTGCGAGTCCGCCACGCCCTACGACCTGGGCTCAGATCGCCGCTGGCGCCTCGAGGAGCTCTCCTCTTGCGCCAGGCCAGACCCCCGACCGCCGCGAAGCCGAGGCCCAGCAGCGCCCAGGTCGAGGCTTCGGGAACGGCCGCGAAGCTCAACGGGACTCCATTTTCGCTCAGTTGAAGAGCGACGCCCGCGTCGCCGCCGAAAGTCACCGTGTAGCCGATCGGGCTCCCCGGGGGGTCGGGCTGCGGGTTGAACGAGACCCAACTGGAAACTCCACCCGGTCCCGAGAACGTGAGGTCGGCGACGAATACGCTTCCATCCGCCAAGACGAACCGAAAATTGGTGTTTCCGTCGGCGTTGGGCTGCTGCACCGCCGGCAGAAGCAGACCGGTGTCCAGGCCCGTGAACGACAGTTCGAACTTGAAGACGGAACCGTCCGCCTCCTGAGTGATCGAGGGTCGGAGCGAATTCGCAAGGTCGAGAAATGGCTCGGGCGTTCCCGGAGGGTCCGGCTGCGGATTGAAGCCGACGAGCACCCCGGGATTGATCGGACCCCCACTGGTCTGGAGTGCGAAGCCCGTGATCCCGTCAGGGAACACGTAATTCGGAGGATAATAGGCGTTGAGCGCTGCTCCCGCGACCCCTGGAGCCGCCAATGCCGCCAAGCCGACCAAACCGGCGAACGCAATCGATGCGAATGGAACCCTCGCCATGATGCAAACCTCCCCGAAGTGCGTTGCTGACGCGAAAATTCGCGCCCAAGGGCGCACGCGGGAGCGTAACGGAGTTCCCAGTCGCCGTCGACAAGCCGATTCCGGCGCAGCAGCCCTTGGATCGGGTCTCTCGCGCAGATGCGCGCGGTCCGCCAAGGCAGGTTTCACGCCGTGGAGCGACGCTCGTTTTTTGTGAGTCTAAGAGGAGACGGCAAACGGGCGCGTCGGATCGCAATTTCAGCGGATCGAAGGATCCGGCCCGCACCGAACCGCTCCGGACATGGCGGCGAGGCCAATTCACGACTAGACTGCGTCCGCCGGGGCTGAAGCCGAATCGTCTGCCCAGAAGGACTTCGGGCGCTGGGGAGTTTGTCGATGATCGAAGGGGCAAGCGTCTTTGCGCTCGTCATCGTGGCGTTCGTCGTAATCACGGCGCTCATGGGCGTGCGGCAGGTGCCGCAGGGCTATAATTACACCGTCGAGCGGTTCGGCCGCTATCAAAAGACCTTGACTCCCGGCCTTGCGCTCATCGTGCCCTACATCAACTCGATCGGACGCAAGCTCAACGTGATGGAGCAGGTGATCGACGTCCCGCAGCAGGAGATCATCACCAAGGACAACGCGACGGTGCGGGTCGACGGCGTCGCCTTCTACCAGGTGCTCGACGCGCGGCGCGCCTCCTACGAAATCGCCAATCTGCAGCAGGCGCTGCTCAATCTCGTGATGACCAACGTGCGCACCGTCATGGGCTCGTTGGACCTAGATCAGCTGCTGTCGCACCGCGACGAGATCAATTCGCGCCTTCTCACGGTGATCGACGCCGCCTCGGAGCCGTGGGGGATCAAGGTGACGCGCGTCGAGATCAAGGACATCGAGCCGCCGAGGGACCTCGTCGACGCCATGGGGCGGCAGATGAAGGCCGAGCGCGAAAAGCGGGCGGTGATCCTCGAGGCGGAGGGCATGCGCCAGTCCGACATCACCCGCGCCGAGGGCCGCAAGGCGGCGCTCGTGCTCGAGGCGGAGGGCCGGCGCGACGCCGCGTTCCGCGCGGCGGAAGCGATCGAGCGCACGGCTCAGGCCGAGGCCACAGCGACGCGGCTCATCAGCGAGGCGACCGCGGGCGGCGACGTGGTCGCGGTCAATTTCCTGATCGCCGAGAAGTACATCGCCGCGCTTCACGTGCTGGCCCAGGCGCCGAACCAGAAGGTCGTCATCGTGCCGATGGAGCTTGCCTCGCTCGCCGGCACGCTGGGAGGCCTCAGCCAGATCGCGGCGAGCGCGCTCGGCGAAGGGGGCGCCGCTTCGGCAGCAGACCGCCCACGGGCGGCGCGGCTGCGCCCCTCGGCGGCTGTCGTCCCCGACACGACCCGCGCGCCGCAGGCATCCCCCGAGCCGCCGGCGGCCCCCCCTTCCAACACACCCGGCCCGCCGAGCGGTCCCGCGCCCTGGGGCGGATGAGGCGAGACGGCGATGGACGAGTTTGTCGAACCGATCCACTACGCTGCGCTTGCCTGGCTCGTCATCGGCCTGGCGCTCTCCGCGGTCGAGACGCTCGCCCCCGGCGCCTTCTTCATCTGGTTGGGCGCCGCCGCGGCGATCGTTGGCGTCGCCGATTATGTCCTGCCGATGACCTTCAGGACACAACTCCTCATCTTTGCCGCGCTGGTGGCGGCGCTCCTGCTGATTGGGCGGCGCGTCTATGGATCGTTTGGCGCGGAGCCCGGTCCGCTGCCACAGAGCCGGGCCCATGCGCTCGTCGGCGAGGATTTCTATGTCGAGGAGGCGATCGCCCGCGGCTTCGGGCGCATCCGCGTCGGCGACAGCTCCTGGCGCGTCTCAGGCCCGGATTGCCCCGCGGGCGCCCGGGTCCGGGTCGTGGCGGTCGAGGACGGGTCCCTCCTAAGGGTCGAACCCGCGGAGTGAAGCGAGAGTGAGGGGGCGCCTCGCGCCTAAATCGCCCCGATCGCCCTCGCTCGGATCTCGGCTACCGCATTCCAATTATGAAAGCGGGCAAAGACGCTGGAGACGCTCCTCTCCTTCATACCTATGAGGGCTTCACTCCAATAGGCGAGAAGGGCTCTTCTCATACCGTCCATCTGAAGAAGCGTATTCGCCTCGGCAAATGTGGATTTAAACATTAGCAACACCGATCTTGGCAAAGCCGTCGTGTAGCTATCGTCTTGAGCCTCGCCATTGTGTTCATTCACCCACTTCAAGACGGCTGGAAAATCATAGATCAATCGATCCAAAACAATCCCATGAACCTGCTTTACCGATCCGCCGCGCGGCAGACTGCTGAAGGCAACTTCATGTGGGCCGATATTGATTGTGAAATACCTCCCTCCCGCCGTGCCAGGAAAAAGCACCAGAGTCCAAGCACCTTGGATGTCAACCCAGTTCAACAGTCCTGTGAACGCGAACAAGCGTTGGATGAAACCGGCAAATATAGAATCTTGAAACATTCGATCGATCAACGGCTTCCTGACAATTTGATCGGGGTCAATCTCAGTTAATCTCGCTGAGACTATCTGAGGTGCTACTCTAAATAGTTCCTTGGCACCGATTACCTCAACATCAAGTTTACTCCGAAATGCATAGTGCAAGAACGCTTCAACTTTGCGCCAGTCTTTTACCTGGCGGAAGTCCGATAGGCTCCACGGGCCCAGCTCCTTGTAGGGCGCAGACGAGTTAACTTCGCGGAATCGCTTGAGGGGCGGAAATTCCGTACCGCCGACTTTTACGAGTTCCGTCTTGGGCGAGACCAGCAAATAAATATGCCCAGCCTTATTTGAACTCATAGGGAGACTCTCGGCGCAGTAACCGCCGCCTACTATTGCCACGCTTTAGATCC
>CAVYON010000056.1:0-284415 GCA_963770035.1 uncultured Alphaproteobacteria bacterium
ACCGCCAATCATGGGGCACACTCAATCTTATCAATCTAATCTCCTGCCATCGGCGAATGCCCTTCCGGGTAGGATCATGTTATGGATCCCTACTAGTCTCCACCAAAACAGACTAAACAGACTAATATATGTCGCTTACAAGACGCTAGGATCCTGGGTATCATGAGTTAACTTGGATCACCAGAAATTCAAGCCAATGAAGACTGCATCCGCCCTTTTTCCCCCCACCCCCCAATATGTCTTCCACACCGTTCTATCGCCATCCGCTGTTCATTTCCTTGTTCAAGACAAGTGGCTCTCCATCTCATGCGCACTTAATCTTAGCATGCAGTAGCCATGCAGCATCCGGAATCTCCGTTACTTTGCCGTTAGCCAAGGAAAACACTGTAGATCGATTCCGCTCTTCTTGCTGCTAGCGGGCTAGGTATATTTAACCGACTTCGCCTGACATTTTCGGAAATTAGAACGCCTCTCAGAGCTTCGATCCAAATTGTCATTATATAAGTATCACCGCAGATCATTTTTCCTGTAGATCAGAGCTCTTTTCTCGAAGTCACTGCTACAAAGTCACCCAGAACAATGCACGGATACACAGCTCTCCTGGCTCTTGCCAGTCTCTACTTTGGTCCAACCAATGCTGCCGATGAAGCTACTGATATGGGTCCAGCTGCCTTCTTGTGGCCTCCAGATCGAACCTGGTCGAAGACAACTGATAACACCGCCCCATGCGGATCAAATGCAGGCGTTGAAAACCGAACGGAATTCCCATTGAGTGCGTCTTCATCTCCGAGAACGAACCATAACTACATCAAACCATAATAGCCAATGGCGAGGTATCCATAGTTCTCCAGGATGAATCCTACAACGTCAATCTGGCAATCTCTTACAACAATGGTAACTTGCGCCAGCTAACATAGAAAATTTAATGACTGACATGTGACGGCTTAGATCCTACTTCGAACAGCGACTTCGTGACCGATGTATCTGGAAGTAACTTCCCAGATCTTTACCCAAATCATGAGTGCTACTCGATTCCAAACCTACCGTCAAACATTACCTCCGGCTCCAATGCAACGCTGCAGTTGAGTTACCAGTCCACCTTTGACACCGACACGAATGAGACCTACTATGCCTGCGCAGATATTACCTACGTTCCACTCAAGGGCTTTACAACGACTGTTCTCTGTTTCAATGCATCAGTAACTGATACTTCGACGCAAACATCCTCAACAAGCTCTGAAACTAGTTCGTCCAATTCATCTGGACTCTCTGGAGGTCAGATTGCTGGTATTGTTGTGGGTTCTGTTGTGGGCGCTGCACTGATCGCAGGTGGACTTTCCCTTCTATGGAGTCGACATCAGCGTAATGTCCAGCGGGATAAGGTGGTAGCTGTTAGAATGGGTGATTGGGGGAATAACGCTCAGAAGACGATGAGACGATGTCAGCAGAGGAGAACCCAGCATAAGCACTGGATATTTTGGAGGAGACTTGGTTCATGATATGTTTTATGACATGATAAAACGTAATTGTTCTTTCCATTTTGGCTAATTTACGACAAAAACTTGATTCAAAACATATTGTTAAGTCCTCAAAACAGCTCTACTTAGTGCCATCCATCTCGGACTTATACAGTCTGCCAAGCCTCAGGCCATAATGAAGTGGAGGCGGTATCTCACTCTCCATTCTAATATTAGTCAGTAATAAATAAGGTGCAGTCTGTTTCCTAGTTGGTCTTGTTTCGTTATATTATCTTCCCTGGCGTGCAGATCCACTCTTTGAGATCTAAAGTTGGGAGTTTCTAAGAAAACAAGACCATATTCTGATTATTCAGACTTGAAATTCACTGCTTCAAACCCACCACGATAAAAAGAAGTATGAAAAATATTCTATTGAATTAAAAAATGAGTAGTTAGCACTCGCGCTGGCTGTGACCGGTTTGTGTCCTCAGGCAAATATTCTCAACCCGGTTTAGCTTGATTGCCCGGTTTCAAGAACCTGCCATTCAGATGCTTTGGATTCCTCTTCCTAGAGTGAGGCTCAATATGATAAGGTTCGAGATTTATGAAATGATAGGCCTTGATTTTATATACAGTATGTCTTTGGAAAGTTTTTCAATTTAAACTCTTAACCTTCTCGCCGTTTCTCGCCAACTCGACCATCTTTGCCAAGAGCGTGAAAGATTCTTCTCAATTCGACTATCAGCAATATTCTGCAGCCAAAATCTTCATAGACTCTCAAATAGACATTTCAAATTAAAAAGAAAAGCCCAATTCACAAGAACATATTTTCCTCGACCAGTTCCTAGCAATACTGCGATGCACCCTGTGGAACACACATTTGCACGGTTCCATCAATGACGACATATGCTCCATCAAAAAACCAGTAACAACAGTGGATAAAATGATAGGGCCGATGCCCTATCCCTACACAGGAATGAGTATTTAAGATTTCTCAGGGGTATCAAGAACATAGTTTTTGACACTCTCTAAATGGCATGAGAATCGCCTTTAAAGCGGAAATTATCATGTTGATGATTTGGGGACAAATCTCCTCCTCAGTCACTCAGCAAACCACTGATTTTCCATCATGACACCCATAACAGGTGGATGACAATCGGCGTCACTCAGAAAAGCTTTTATTTGCCACAAAATCCACTCACTGTCATGACAGGAACGATGTCGCAAGGCATGAGAGGTATCTGGAATCCAGGATAATGTTTCCGGCATCATAACCTTCCCGCTGCCACGCCCCTTCCCCCGCTGGCGGGAAGGCTCCGACTGGTCCAGGTACGCATCCCCTTGTTCTGCTAAAGTATACCCACACACGCACTGTGTTATATCCTCCTGTAATCGCCTACGACTTCGGTGATGAAGACCACGATTTCCCTTACTGCAAAGTATATTTGAGGAAAACTGAACATACCTAATGTTTCAAGACGGGTCTCTGATTGATTGCTGGCATTACTCTGATTTGGATTACAAAACACTCACCATATCTTCATGACCCGTTGCTAATTAAAATTGCTTAATTAGATTTTATTCGAATCCATAGCGATGTTGCTTCTCTCGATCCGATGAATCGCGGGCGCTGTTATAACCCAAGATGTCCGTTCGACTCTTTTGGCACGGTCGCTGGTTGTACCGATGGGATCATAATGAAACCATCATATCAGTACTCCCAAGAGTAGTATTTATATAGCTAGCCTTATATATATGGCCCGAAATAAAACAGTATGTTGCAAAGAAGATAATCCCATCATTACCGTAACTCGATGTGCATATTTCGTCGCAGAGGAGTCTAATGGCTTCCGAGCTCTTCAGACTGCCGTGGTGTCTTCCGCCCGGGCACTAATCGAATTCCTGCAGCATTAGTTACGAGTAACCTGTGTTAGATTCTATCCCCCACGTCAAATACCACTCAAAGAAGGCTAAGATTTTCCAAGTACAGCGTCTTCATTTGCAAGCTATGTGAAAAATCACGATCCAATTGTTCCATCAAGAATAGCTCTACGGCGATTGGTTCACAGAATTTGCCCTGTATGAACTTCTACACTTTGTCAGATTCATATCAACATCGTTCAATGACGCACCCTTTCAGGGGAAAGAAAAACTAAATTAAGACTTTTAATCCGAAAATCAGTCACCCATGGATCAGTCCACCAGGGGATCCACCGTGGTTGGTCATGCTGATCCAACTTTGCATCTAGCCACTGGCGTTACTCAGCACAAGGCCGTAATTCCGCGATTTTGCCTTATTTGTCAAAGCACTTCGGATATAACCCTCTGCGCTAGCACGAAAAGTCCACGAATACTATATAACAAGGGCGGAAGAGCGCCGACAAAAATTTGTCAGTCATACAAGCCAGCGAACAATCTAGAAAGCCAACAGAAAACAAAAAGGGACCCATTCTATATCCGAATCTTCACTTTTTTCAGACTATAAAAATGGCATCCCGCGCTCTTCGACCGGGCTCTACTTTCCATTCTATCAGCCGTACTCTAGGATCCACTACAAGACCACGAACTACATTATCTACTCAATCCCCACTGAAGTCCCCTCTGCCCCTCCGTCCCTTTTCGACATCTTTCAGTCCCAGCTTCCAGTCAAGCCCTATACACAACGCAACCATGTCTATCGACGCCCTCATCCAAGCGGCCCAGAACCGCCGCACAATCTACAAGCTGGGCAAGAATGCACCCGTCTCCGACGCAAAGATCGAGGAGCTCGTCAATGCCGCCATCCTGAACGTCCCTAGCTCCTTCAACACCCAGTCCACCCGTCTCGTCGTCCTCCTCAAGGAAGAGCACGATCGTCTCTGGGATATCGCAGCCTCCACCTTCGAGGGTCTTGTTGCCTCCGGTGCAGTCCCCGAGGAAACCTTCAAGAACCAGACTCTCCCTAAGCTGCAGATGTTCAAGGCTGCTTACGGCACTATCCTTTTCTACGAGGACCCAGCCCACATCAAGGGTTTCCAGGAGAAGTTCGCCGCCTTCAAGGACCACTTCGAGCCTTGGGCTGATCACTCCAATGCCATGCACCAGTACTTCCGTATGTATATCCTGAATTTTTCACAGGAGAATCAAAGCTAACATTTTAATCTAGTCTGGACTGCCCTTGAGAGCGTTGGCTTCGGTGCTAACCTGCAACACTACAACCCTCTGATTAACGAGCCCGTTGCCAAGCAGTGGAACCTGCCTTCTGAGTGGCGTCTGGTTGCTCAGTTGGTCTTCGGTAGCCCCGAGGCTCCGGCTGGTGAGAAGGCACAGCAGCCTATTGAGGAGCGGGTGAAGATCTTCGGAAAGCAGTAGGCGACTTCTGATTTCCCCTTATGTATGAATGAATTTCTTTTGTTTAGCATCTGACATGCTTGTTGGTTCATATCTCGTGCGACGCGTGCACATATCTGATTGGAAAGAGTGATGTATAGAATTTAGAGATAGATGTCTATGAGTTGAGCTGTGAATAGAAGCTAAATTCAACTCCATTTCTTGAGCCTTTTTATCGTATAAGCAAGTATATCAGACATTCATGGTGGTCTTAGGCTATGTTAATATGATTCAAAGCCACTTTGTCATGATCATCTTGAAAAAAGGGGTGATATAAATTAATTATTGAATGCTGACTAGTAGATAATCAGCGGAAAGACTATTAGAAATGCGGATAAATTTATGAATGGTCGAGAGTGAAGACTAGTGGGGGAATAGTTGCGGGGAATGAATCGACAGCAGTCACCTTGGATGAATGAGCCTGTGCAAGGTTCTTCCCCTAAAGCGCCTTGCCTATCTAGGTAATAATAGCCTATATACAACCAAGGGAATAAAGTAATGATACGTTGAAAGCACAATAGAGACCTTTCTCGAAAACCCACCCAGTAGCATTCCATAAACCCAGTCAACAATACAAAGGCCAATCTAACGACCCGAGCGATACCAATACTCCGGTGGATCTCCAAGACACTCTCCAATGGTAACCACTGACCAGAAATAATCATGTTAGTAAAAGCACACCACTCAGGCTGAAAACCTCCAATTCGAAAACGGTGGAAAGGAAAGAATCCACATACTTTCATAACCTCTCGACTTAATCTCTGCAATCATATTATCTACCAAAACCTCCACGGTAGTCTGATGAGTGTCATGCGCCAACACAATAGTCCCACCGGCATCCAACTCAGCCCGGAATTTCTCAAAGCTGCGCCAGCTATCATCCGGATGGTCGTTCTCGTAGTCTTTCGTATCAATACTCGCGCTGATAACATGGTATTCGAGTGCTGACATGGCAGCTAACACATCAGCCGTCACCATCAAGTAAGGGGCACGCATATACGTCGGATAGAAACCCAGGATACGCATGAAAGCATCTTCGAGATCAGTCATCTGGCTGACGATTTCGTCGTAGCTTAGGGTATCGAGGGATGGATGGCCCCATCTAGACAGAAATGGATATGATTAGTTTGCGTCAGTTAAAAAAAATGGGTCCCGGTAGAAACAATATATGCTTGCTGGGAAAGTAACGACTTGAGGAAGGTTTTGGGTAGTTTTAGGAGTGATCTGCATTATACATTCCCATATTTTGCGTGATGTATGAAGTGGGAATCGTGGGTGGGAGTACGTACGTGTGAGAACCGAGCTGATGACCTTCGTTTATGGCGCGCTGGACAAGTTCAGGAAATGCGTCGATATTGCCTTTGTTCACGCCGTTAAGGAAGAAGGTTGCGTGGGCGCCATGCTGGGAAAGTGTTTCCAGCATCTGCCCGGTGTATACGTAGGGGCCATCGTCAAATGTAAGCGCAACGACACCGGGCATGTTGCAGTGTGTGATGATTTTCCCACATGGAACTGGGGATTGCTGCCTCTGGGTGATGTCGCGGATATGATCCGTTGGGAACTGGGCTTTGAGGAGGTCTGGTATCACGAAGGCCGATGATAGGCTTGCGATGAAAAGAAATACACTGGTCTGAAGGTTGTGGAGATGCATAATGAGAAGAAAAGAGCGCTGATTTAACAATGAGGACAAGTATTGAGCTCAAAGTACCAAGTTATAGAAAGAGACCATCGAGGGTGATAAGTGACAAGGCGGGTATTAGACAACCTTGGAAGAGCAAGCACCGACAGTCGTAGTTGCTAATACATCGAGTAATTTGATTCTGTCATATAAATTGCACATTGAAAATTGACATAGAAGACATCAAATATCCAACTCGAAGCAGAAACAAATGGAGCTTCGAGTCGTGGACACTAATCAGGTATGAATACATCTGGGGACAAAAATTTAGTAAGTAAATAAGCAGATTAAAACATTTTCCCTAGCCGACCAGCTCCAACATTGGCGCGAGTGCATAGAAAGCCAAAGGAAAAAGAAGGTGAATAATCCCCAGATCCCAAGCTCGGCCACAGTTTAACCCCGACGGGTCATGCGCTTTTGGTTCTTGCGCTGCTCCTTCTGGCTCTCGCGATCCAGGTACTTGCGCTGCTCCTCGGCAGTCATTCCCCGCAGGATACGTTCACGCTCTTCCTTCTTGATCTTCTCCGCGCCAATTTGCGCTCCTCGGCCTTCTCGTCCTCTTCGACACGGCGCAACTTCTTGATCTCCTCATCACGGGCATTGCGGACCTTGCGCAGAACCTCACCACGGAAGTGGGCAGCTGCGACGAGTTTATCGCCAAAACGCAGGAACTGGTTGAAAAGGGGCAGAGTTGCAGAATAATCGGAAAGAGGAGGAGAGGTTAACCGAAAGCTGGACGCGCTTCTTAGGAGTGGTCTCATCAAGCCTGAGTGACAATGTTAGATATCGAATGCGGCAAATAACATAACATTATAATAGTCCGGGCACTTACTTCATGGGCTTGTCGATAGGCTGGTCAGTCACAATCAAGAATTCAAAGTCATTACCAGCCTGCTCGATGGCCTGGATAAGGTCCTTGCTCAGGAGGGTTTCGGTGATCTCAGCACTTTCCGACATCACAGTAACCCACTGGGGGAGCTTGGGGTGATCCTTGGAGAAGGTCATCGAGGCGTCGTAACGGTCGGTGCGGAACTTCCGCATGTGGCTCTTGTGAACCACGGCCCAAATGAATCCATCGTAGGTCGAGTTGTTAACCTTGAGAGGAGTATCCTTGGAAACAACAGGGACCAGATCCTTCTCCTTTCCATCGAATGCGTACATCAAAGCCTCATACTTCTCGGAGGGTGCTTCCCAGCTCTCAAAGAAGAAGCTGAAGGCGTACTCCATCAGAAAAGTGATAGGGTTGTAGCGCTTGGGCAGCTTCAGAGAAACATCGACAAAGGCAACGTTCTGGCGACCGGACGCATAGGTTGAGAACTCGTAAGCCGACTTCTCCTTCATGCTCTTCTCCGGGTTGGTCAATTCAACGGTGACCGTCTCATTCTCGGTGTGTGGGATACCATCGAATCCAACCGAGGCGAACTCCTTCTGGAGAGCTGGGACATGGGCTTTAGCCCACTCCCGCGCCTTCCGGCGATTCTTCCTCGTACCCCACAGATGGAAGAGGACGAGCACTAGGATGAACGGCATGATCATCGCCTCCTGCATGAAGTCCTTGGGAGATGTACGCTCCCAGATCCGGTACCATGCTGTGTAAGGAACAGCGGCACCATGGGTATTAGCTGCCGGGATGGTGGTCGTGTCGGCGACAATGGACGCAGGCGATGGGTTCGGGGCCTCGACGAAGTCGGCGAAATCTACAGGGATCGGCGGATAGAGCGGTGCGCTGACGTGCAATTGAGCGCAGAAACAGGAAATCAAGACGGCTTACCATCGTCAGAGGCAGCACCTGGCGCTTGGCCACCAAATACGTTCTTGAATACGCCCGCCATGGTTGGTTGAAGACAGGATGGTGGGTGGAAGGGGAAGGAGGTTGAGAGAGAACGAAGTGCGGAGCTAAGCTACGCCGGCTCTAGCGCCCCCACGCAATTTCTCCATATTTTTTCTTTGAACCTAAGAGTTAGTTACGGAGTACAAAATACAACAAATTTGATCAAGTCAAGATTCATCAATGATCAAAATGTTCCAAAATACAAATCCCAGTTTCCTATTTCCCGATGATTACCAGAACCCAAGATGATACAAAAAATACTCGAGTGAGTGTGGTATCCAAAAAAAAAAGCACAAGAAAAAAGTGAAGAAAGAATTCCACGCCAATCCGAGTAGAACCCAAAAATTTTGTACAATCCCGCTTCCAAGAAAAGCAACAAATGAAAAAGAGATATGAAAAAACAAAGGAAAGTCGTAACAGTCATTAAAATCGAGATTTAGTCGAGATGCAAGAGAAATTAATGAAAGGTTGCAAGGTGGTGGAGTTGCGTGCTTAATGACCATAAGCCGGCGGAGGTGCATCATCCTGACTTCGGTCCAGAAGTTGCTACAGGCGTTGGTCGACATGAGCTTATCTTCGCGCATTCGGCGAGCGATCTCGCCAGCTAGGCGTTCCACTAGGCAGGGGATCAACGGATCCTCACTTTCCTCCGTCCTTCGGTAAAAGGAAGGACCGTGGCAGGCAATTGTGGCCGAGCAGCACCGGAGGAACTGGCCTCGGCCTTCTCATTTTGAAAGCTAGTGCGCAAGGGACGAGGAGTACATCTACGTCCGGGGAACTTAGAAGGGCGAATTGTCTCATGCATGTAGGATGATTCGTCCTTCTCATAAGCATGTCGGCACGAGGGAGAACAGGTCGGGAGATGCTTGTTCGGTGTCGTTCCGGAACGGTAGGCAGGTGAGAATCTGTCTCGGGGGACAGTGGGGGTGTCACTGGGTCATCGGACTAGCTCATTCACAACGGGAAAGGAGCAGAGCGATGGATGGAGGGCTGATGGACTCGGTCATGAGTTCCGTCGTCGCTCACACTCATGGCGTCATCGGTCGTCTTGGGACGACGCAAATCCACCACGCGCTTCTTACGCCTTCGAGAATGCGCCTTCGAGTGACGTCCCGTACCCAAACTGAGACCATAACTACTGAGAGAATGACCGGATAGAGATGGTCGGCTTTGCATAGAGACAGTGCTGCCGCTCTCGTGGAGGACGATGCCATGCTGCCGACTGCGAATGTGCGCGGGAAAAGTCGGGCTGAAGGAGACAAAATACTAGCTGGTAGTTCGCTAGGGTCAGAAGGTGAAGTCCAAGCGCGGTAGACCACTTCGTTGATGGAGGGCGTGAACAGCGAAAGGGTTCGTTGGGAATCTGTAAGGGCGGCAAGACGGAGGAGGTTCTTCTGAGAGAACAGAGAATGGGTCTCGACCGAAGAGTCTAAGGATAGGGATGCGATTTCGGTTTCGTTCAGCGCATTTCCAAGCGAATCGACGGGGTCTTGTGGCGGGCTCGCCAACGGGTCTTGACCGGGGCCTTCACTAGTGGTCTTCGGTATTCTCGGTTCATTCTGCGACATCCTCCCCTGCGCGATATTCGGGAACCCATAAGCGAAGCGACAGTCGATGGATGATGGCGGGTAGCTCGTCCATAAACAGAATTCGTAGTTGCGCTTCGATCGCTTTCTGTAAAAAGTCGCGCACAAAGGGATAGAGTCGAATGTCGACGAGACCTTTAAAGATTCGAGGGGGTCATTTCGAAAAACAACTGTAATTCCTTTTTGTTTAGAGAAGACCAATATAACGAAGCCGGAGAGCTTAAAATCGGAAAGGGTAATTTGGAGAGGAATGGTAAGCGGGGTACTAATATTGCGATACCGTCAGCCACGCCACGAAGAAAGCAGCTATAAAAAGTCGCCGGTGATTTTGCGACATGCGCATTTATCAAAGGGCACATACGCAGCAGCCAGAGGTTTCGGCGACGCAAAAGAAGGGCGAGTGATAAGGTAGGTGTTGAGTGGGTTAGCTTGAACTCGGGTTTTCAGAGTCAAGAACGCATCGCCAGAGTATGACATTTTAAAAATGCCCCGAAATCGATCCTCCGCCAAATCTCCAATCTCCAGGATCTCCAGATCTGGGGGGCATCGAGCCCAGGTTGAGTTCGGTCACGATAATGTCATCGACAATGATGGGCGGCTTTGGGGACTTATTGAGGGCGGCAGTTAGGAGTTCTTGAGCGCGAGTGTAAAAACCCGCGTCCGCCATTAAAGGCGACCAGTTGAAGTTGAACGCCATGCCCTCGCATCGAGAAAGATGAGGAATATAGAAGGGGGAGGGGAAAAGAGTCGAGGGTAGAAGTCGCGATGGCGAAATTCAGGAGTGAGAAGGGAAAAAAAGGGAAAACGCAGTTCCCGAGGGTCACAGGTTTGCCTCGCGTGCCCCGACCACACTTTTTTTTTTACTTTTTTTTTTATCCCAAATTTTTACACACTGTAATGGAATCTGTTTCTCTTTTGCGGCGTTGTTACATATTCAGTAATTCTATCTTGTCCTTCTTTCCTTGCTCTACATCCCTCGTCGATCATTCTGTGTGAATGTCTTGAAAAAAGCGCTACTGGGTACGTCACATCCTGGACTTCAGTCCCGGGGCCCACTCTTTCCGACCAGCCCCGAAGGTATTCCCACTTGGTGCTCGACTGGACCATTCACGCTTCATCCAGCAGCTATGGAATGCATAAGTCTCTTTTTTGGCACCTTACTTACATGATTTAACCCCAATTCACTTTTCTTCCAAGGTCTGGGGAGGAAAGGAGGGAGCAAAAACATCACGAACCCGCGACGCGAAGTCTTACGCGGGCCAAAAGAGGATCATTCTGACGCCGATCACGTAAGGAAGCCCAGAGTCTAGTCCACGTTCGGGAGTTAGAAACACATAGAGCACGGAGCAGATTAGCGTGTGAGGCAAGGTCTCTGATTGGGGTCTTGTTTCAATGTTCCAGAAGTCGTAGACTGCCCAGATGATATTATAGAATATCGCCGAATACGGAGGCAATACGACCTCGAGAAGATTCGAAACTTGTCAGCTTATTACCCCTTGATACGCATGTGGGATTGGCAATTCATCCAGTAATAATTATTTCATTCAATTATGTTCTTCTTGTTCGTGTATGTGAGAAGGTACTTCTTATAGATTCAAATGTTAGTATTGCAGAAAGTGCAAATTTCCTCCGGATTCAGATATATTTTTGGCGTCTGTCCCTTAGCCGTGGAGCTTACCCAGAGATACTATATTTGAGACTCAATGTTCCATATGACATTAGAATTGAGTATACATGGATAATTACGAACTGCAGCAGCACAATAATATGTAAATCTGAGTTACACATCATGAAATAACAACACGGCACCAAGATTTCAGCAAGAGATCGAGACTGATGAAGCTTGAATCCTGATGTCAGGGCCGAGTATAAGACTGTGCTGTGATTGGTCATTGGCAAGCGGCATGCCTCACCAGAGCAACGGCCGCGCTAGTCCAAATCTGGCTAAACATCAATATCCTTCTCGTCGGGCCATTTCAACCCATTATTATCGACCATTTCTTCATCACATTCATCTGAATTACCTGTTAGTTTTGTCGGGGATAAGTATACACAAGAAGGATTGTCATAGCATCATCAACGACTTCATTTCACCCATCATGACGACTGGGCCACCCTCACTAGTCGATCACGCGACATCGCCGCCGCCTCGGAAGCTCTCGACCAGGGCAGTAGCGCAAAGGAAAGTCTATGGCAAGAAGAAGAACAAGGCACCACGAGCGGTATTTGATCCAAAGAGTCCGTCAAGGTCATCAGATCAGCCCCAGGAATCCAACGACGCCGTCAAAGCTATCCAGACCAAGCTTGCCCAAGTGTCCATCGCTGAGGACACAGTCGATACTCCAGCACCCGCGCCAGCAACAACAATAGACAACTTAGAAAGCCAGTTTGCCGACCTAGACATCGATTCACATGACAAATTGACAGCGGATTCCTCTCCACAACAAACGGAGCGCACTTCGACTAAGCAGCCTACCCCGGAGGCCGCGCCTGCGAGAAAGAAGGGTTATCACAAGAGGGTGGAGGTCGTGATCTACAACAAAAAGCCTAAGAAAACATACCCGGCGACAACAGAGAAGAACGAAGCATCATCCACCAGCAATCAGACGCCACGAAAGAAAACCCCCAAAGCACGAAGATCATCTGGATTCATCCACGATCCCCAAGTCAACAGTTACGTTCAGCCAATTCTCAACGAAGCATTATCGCTACTCGCCTCCCAGAATGTTCAAAGATTCAGTACATGGGCTTCGCGCTCAGCTACCATGTTCGACGTCGCAAAACTCGCCGAGGGTTCATATGGAGAGGTTTATAAGTTACACTTGCGCGACGAAAGTAGCCGACCCGCAGTGTTAAAATCTAAACTTGCAAAACTCAAGGCATACGGGAACGGCGTGTTCAAGGTAGTACCACTATGTGCAAGGAAAGGTCCTGGATCCAAGAAATTCACTAGCATCGAAGAGATGGTCTCTGAAATAAAGATGCTCAAGTATCTTGATCCAATTCCGGGATTCGCCCGATTCAGAGAAATCCATGTAGTGCAAGGTCGTTTCCCGGAATCTTTTCAGCGGGCTTGGGATCACTACAAGGCGACAAATGATGACAGCATAAATCCCAACCCGGCGAATAAGAAGGCATACCCGGATACTCAACTGTGGGCGATTCTGGAGATGGATGATGCGGGATGTGAGCTGGAGAAGTTTCGCTGGTCGTCGATTTTCCAGATTTATGACATTTTCTGGGGTGTTGCTATGTCTTTGGCTCGCGCGGAGGAGTATGCTCTTTTCGAGGTGAGTCTCCATAGAAACCTAGAACCCAAGATCATAAAAAGTTAACGTCACCGACCCAGCACCGGGACCTCCATCTAGGCAATATTTGCATTCGGTCTACTCGACCTGATGGTGCGATGAGGCCTCCTTCTGACATGGAGATCGCGCGACAGAGCTCGGCTAGTGGATTCGGACTTAGCGCCTTGGAGACAACTATAATTGACTACTCGCTCTCTCGTGCCGACCTGCGGCTGGCTGATTTGCCTGATCATCCTGTTGGTGTTATCGAGATGCTTCTTCCGATTTAGATAAGAAGCAGATCTTCGATGCGGTTGGCGAGGATGAGGATGAAATACTTCTCAGAAATACTTATCGATAGTGCGTCTCTCTTTCACCATTTTCAGTCAAAGCAAGAAGCTAATCATTTGCCTTCACAGTATGCGAGCTACTCTCTACACAGGAAATCCTTTGGAGACTGAGAAGACACCCGATATTCCGGGTATCTGGGCAGAGTATGCTCCACGAACAAACCTAGTTTGGCTACTTTTCATTCTCAAGAACCTCATGAAAAATCGAAAACCCGAGCCAGCACAGTCAGCACCTGCCCCCGTATCACACCCTCAAAGAAAGGCTCTGGCACCCTGTTCACCTAATAGAAATATGGAGAGACAACCGTCAAAAGCAAAGACGAACAAGCCGAATGATCAGAACTTGGCTGAAACCCTTGTCAAGGAACGCCAGAGCAAAGATCTGCAAACACGTATTATGCAGCTCAAGCAGACTCTTGAAGGTAGAATGAAGACCGTCTTGGATCTTCTGGACCTCGAAAATGGACACGAGGATATGTGTTGCGCAGCTGATCTTGTTGCCTACGCAATAGATTCACAATGGCTGGCTGAGCAAGATTTCTTTTGAACTAGATGTTGGCATTATTGTTTTTCATCGACACATTGCATTGGACTAAGCATAGGATTATGGAGTTTTGGGCTTATTAGGGTGTGAATATCAACATATCAACATATAGAGGAGTTTTGATTGGCTTTTCTTTGGATTCTGCGTGCGACATGCACCAGACAGAGCATATCAACGATTCATTTCTGATTATAAACGCATCTTTGATTACAAATACATTGCTCATTATCATGCGTATGGCACTCAAGAACCGTCTGGTGTTCAGGGCAAGATACCGAGGAGAACAAGGTACATAAAACGAATGGTTTTTCATTCTCCATAGAAGAGGGAGAACAACTAAGCTTAAGTACAATTAGAGCTAAGAATAGCCACCAGCAATAGTCATTAACCACTAGCCATCAGAAATTTTTGAGCATCAACATGTCCCCGGACTGAACGTTCCTCAAAGACACGAAATCCAAGATAAACCACCAGCTCACATCCCAAACAGGCTCGGCAATCAACATCTCAAAATGCAACGACAAGCCACAGCCCAAGCCTTATTCGAGGAGAGATTGTTCATCCAAGATTCAATGTCTAATATGACCAGTCAAAATTATCCACAGATCGACAACTCAAAGCACGGCATTGGTCTCAGCTCCAGCACTAGAAAGCTGAACCATGAGAGGTGGGCGCTTCCAAAGTGAAAACGAGTTTTGGACCACCCAGTTGAAGGACTCAGATTGGAGGGTGAAGTCGTAATGGAAGAGGAGTTTGGTGAGAATAAGACGCATTTCAGCATTTGCTAAGCTGGAGACCCATGAGATCTTGTTAGTTTCTTAAGTCTGGAGATTAGGGAAAATAATTAAGTTGATGGGTGTATTATATCACTTACTGCTGTCCAAGGCAATTACGAGGTCCATAAGAGTAAGGATGGAAAGCTTCTTTGTTGTCTGATGCGTAGGGTTCAGATTCGGGACCGGCTAGCCAGCGTTCCGGGACGAAGGAGTCAGGGTCCTTGAAGTGAGTTGCTGCGCGGAATGCAGAGTACAAAGAAACCGAGACGGATACCTGAAGTCGTCAGTATCGAGGGAAGGCACAAGCCTTCATTCCCATCCAGAATCATGAGACGGGATGTAATGCGATACTTACACCCTCAGGCACGTAGTCATCATTGATCATGGCTCCACCCTCCGGCACAATACGCGGAAGCATAGCAGGGATAGGAGGGTAAATGCGAAGGCTCTCAGTGAGGACAGCATTGAGGTAGGGAAGCTCTGCAATAGCAGCGAGATTGATGTCAGATGCCTTCTCGAAGGCGGCACGAAGCTCTGTGACTAGTCGAATATACTTTACCTGATGGCGGAGCAGGTAGTACATGCAGCCTGAAAGAAGAGCGGCCGTTGTTTCACTTCCAGCGAGCACAAAGACAGCAGCATTGGCATCGATCTCGGATTGCGATAGTCCCTTCCCATCTTTGCTGTGCTTGAGGATGTAAGATGTAAAGTCGGGTCTCGTAGTATTGCTGTTGATACGGCGGCGAATTTTATCAACACTTAGATTGAAACTGGCAATGCGCTTATCAAGTAGATGTTTGGGGACCAAGAGGGCAAAAAGAGGAAGTAGAAATGGGAAAAACCAGAAAACTTTGAGATATGCACTTGCCTTGACGGCATCCAAAATAATCAATACCCACCAATGGTACGTGTTATTAGCGAGGCAGCCGAAAGGCTCTCCAAAGGCAAGGTCACCGATAAGATCGAAAGTAGTGAAATTGAACCAGCGGGTCAAATCCACGACTGAAGAGCAAGAAACGCACAAGACCTCACCCAGTTTGTCAATCAGCATGTCCGCATAGGTATGAAGAATACCCTCCTGCTCACCAAGGGCCTTATTAGAAAAAGCATGCGTCAACAGGCGACGCATACGCTGATGATCGTGATAATTCGCGGTGATGACGGCGTTAACTCCATTAGGCGTTGGTGAATAAAGTGCGGGGTCCTTGAGAAAGACCTTTTGTCCCTTCTTTCGATGGCCGTAGATATCTTTCCAGGCAGCAGCAGCCCGATAGGCGAGGGCATTAGGAGCAATGCGGACCACTTCCCCATACTTGTCATGCAAGTCTTTAATGACAGCATGCTGCTTTCCTCGGATATCCCACATTAGATGAGAAATTGGAGAGCACACGGCCAGCTTGGGACCTGGATATCGGCTGAGTGGATGAAAATACAGATTGTACATCGTCCATCCAGCACAATACCCAATAAGCTGCAAGAGAAAATAGAATGTAAGAAGATAGACCACTGACAATGCAATTGGAGTGGAACTGCACTTACCAGCATGAGGAGAGCTTGCATAACTGCCCAGAAAGATGGCTCAGTAGAAACTTCTGGTGCCATATTCGTAGAAGACGATTTCTCGATTTCGAAGGTACGAGGGGTTCATGCGCTTAGAACAAATTTGAAATTGAATGGCTCAATGATCAGGGAAAGAGGTAACGAGGACTGCAAAATGCGAGTGAAGAAAAGAAATAAGAGAAAAGGAATCACGTCAATGATCCATGGGAAAACATGAAGTGGTGGCGCTGGTGTCTGTCCAAAATAGGAAGGGCATCAAGTAAGAGTTTATAAGGCTGTGATAAAGCTCCAAAAACAGCATATCTTGGTAAGTTTTACCAAAAATCCATTTTGGCCTTGGAGGTTCTGCAGGAAACATCCGGCATTGATGCATATTTAGGGACGTCGACCTGGGCTTATGCAGACTGAGACAGTTTGATTTAGATTTCTATGATTGCATTATCTTCAGATGTTGGGATGACCTGTTTAAGCTTTGATAGACCCCACATGGCGGTGAGCAGAGCGAGTTCTTTACAAGATCCCTTCAAGAGCAACGTGATTATTTAAAAGAACCAAGGACATGCCAAATATGGTTGGAATGAAAGGAAAATAAGAAAGTCAACGTCCTATATGATACCGAAATGTATTTGATAGTGCAGTCATAAGTCGTAAAAGTCTATACAATAGATCGATAATAATGCAAGCCAAGACAACTTGCAAATGCAACTTCGAGCCGTTCTTAACTGGCCACGAGGAAGCTCAATAAGCTACCAGCTGTCAAACCGCCAACAAGCATCATGCTCATAAATCCGCCGGCTGCCTCTCGCTCGTGGGGGTCCACCCAGTATGTGGCGCCCATCATGCAGCTCGAAGCTAAATATCCATTGGTGACTCCGAAGAACAGTTGCACAACGAAAAGATAGAAAAAATCGCTGGACACAAAGGCACCTTGACCATTGACATTGCAGAACAGGTATAGTGGGATGAATCCCACACGTGCAATGGACAGGACAAAAGCAAGCCAGGGGCGGTGCGCAAGAGATAGTCTTGGAATAGCGACGGACAACCTTCCACAAAGATCTCCTATGTTCCAGAACAAGAATCCCAGTGGGATGAAGATGGGTGGGTCATAAAGCCTTGACTTCTGCGGGTCATTGACAGATAATATCTCAGAAGTATAGACCGGAAACGCCATCATGGTCATTGTAAAGCACAAGAACACAGCGATAGCCAAATATCGAAGTTTCTTGAAAAGGGTCCACAAGCTCACGGTCTGATCATTGAGCTCATCATGGTCGACTAGAGTTGAATCCTCATCTTCATGCGTATACTTCACCCGCGTGTCAGGCCTTTGTCTCAGAAGATAAAGAAACGCAAGCAGGGTCAGCACAGAAACTCCAGTCGCAGTCAAAAAGTAGATAAAAGCAGATTTGGGAGATGATGTCTGCGAGTTTTGGTCATTGGTGTTTTTCCTTGGGACCACAACGACAGAAATAATTTGAACAATGCATGGTAGCACACCAGCCACGCCCTGGCCACTCATAATGGCCTGTGTATACTCCTCTCTGCCAAATCCTGCAACATATGCAAAGACGCCATTCTGGTTGAGACCCGTAGCCAGACTGGCACCAAATACCATGACCATCAAAAAGCCAAAATATGCGCGCACCGAGATATCCTTGAACACAATAGTTGAAAATGCGAGTAAGGTGAAAATGACACAATTCATAAGTAGTGAAAGAATTATGCGCCATGGATAAGACGCATTCTTCTGGATCCTGGCGAGGGTATATGCCGATACAAGGTTGGTAATTGTTGAGACCGATAGAATGGAGGACTGATAGTGGGTTGCGGTCCACTCGCTTGATTCAAAGCGCTCGTAGAAGTATGGTGCTGCGGCTAAGAACATGTTCCTGGAGCATTACCGACGGAGATTAGTTCCATGGGGGGTTGCTAATGGAGTTTCTTTCGGCTGCGATATTGACTTACCATGCCCATAGCATGGCAACTCCTAAGAGAAAGAAAATGCTATATTCAAACCGCGAAAAGCGAGACCATGGCCGTCGTTGAGGATGCTCTATTCCAGCAGAGTCGTCCTCAACTTGATCCTCCAGAGGTTCGTAAGCCGTATCCGAGGCCATTCTGCGTATCCGTTCCATAATTAATTATTACGGGAGGAGAAATCCCATTTGAATTCCGGATCTGAGTGGGAAGAAGCCGCGCTCTTTAAAGAGAGCGTGAGGGGTGAGGTTGCAGCTTGGATGAATCAGCGGGGACGGCGGGTCCACATGACCTCTCGTGGGCCATGAAGATCAGAGGTCAGATACGCTTTTCCCTCTCAGTCATACTGGCAGAAAATCAGTAAGCAAATACGACGCTGAAAAAGAAATCACATATACCGCCTGTTCAGGTACCTTTTCAAGTCGATCGGTACCTGCACCTGCAATAAATCATGGACCATCCTTACATATCCCTACTAGTTTTGAAATGCAGCCGTGGAAGATCCGGATCCAGACATGTTACAACATCCGACCCCTGGCACCTATTCACCGTAATGAATGACCAAATGCGGAGAATGCGAACTGAACCAAGCAGTAGTTTGCCGCGTTTCATTGGTGTCTTCTTATGATCAGGCGTCATATTGTTGATAAATGTCTTGTTACCCTATGGTCGCATCGTCCAAATGACCTTCTTTCTGCATTTGCTAGAATACCTTTACAACCCCCTTTAGAAAACCCTCTAGAGAGATCTTTAAAAAGACTTCATAAATCAGTATAGTAGTTCAGCTCTCCACAGTGCCCAGGGGCTTTGCTGTATATTATTTATACTAGTATAGGATATGCATCTTGACGAAAAACTAGCCAGAGGGTGTATGTAGCTTTTACTGATCACCAAACTTGGGAGCGAAGAACGTGCCGTCGTGGTTGGGAGCTGGGGGAGCCTCGGACTTCCGAATATAGATAACCACCTTCTTCCACTCCTCATCGTCGGATGCAAACTCGTGCATATCATACTCTTCCATCATATTTCTGACTCTCAGGGTGCTGGGATCGGTCCTGACGAGTATGTTAATTCTGAGTTCTCAGATACAAAACCTCCATATATAATAGCTCGGGAAGCTCGGGGAGATACGCACGAGTTCGTATCTTCATGTTCTACTTGGTACCAGATTGCAATGGCAGGTCTAGCGATATCTGCGATGATTTCCTTCACAGGAACATTGGGTGCAACAGAGAGTAAAACCGATCGCTCATCAACTTCAAGCCAACCGCGAGGATCATCAATCATCTCGAAGTCGATGTCAGCGAGGACTTCTCTATCAATGGAGGTATTAATCGGGTCCTGAATATAGCATGATATATCACTGTCATGATCTCGCTCCTTCAGCCAGTTTCTCACAGTAACAAGCAATGCAGTCTGGAGCGCAGCATGCTTGTTATTTTGTAGATCCAAGCTACCACAGGCGAACCCGATAATGTTGTTAATAGGATGGCCACTCGCAAATGAACGCAAGATTGATTCGAGATTTTTGCATGTCTCACTCTTTTCCCATTCCTCTCTCTTCTCTTGGAAATCTTGAACAACAGCTTCAAGGCTTCAAATTAGCTCCTCGTCCAGAAACTCTTTCTTCTCTCTACTGTTACCCTGGCACAGCTGGTGCATCAACTGTAGAGAAGCATAAGCTGAACTTTCGATCCCATGCCATCTCAAGTCTCCTTTGAGTCTTGTTGCAGACCCGTAATTCACCCCAAGTTTATTACTGATCGGCGTTAGCTGTTGAAACATGTAGGAAGTCATTTCAGTAGCCGCAGCTACCAAAGGTCAATATTGATCTTACTAGACAAATTCAGTCACATCCTCCAAGTCCTTGCCATTTGAAAGCTCAATGACCTTTCCAAGCTTCACTTCCCATTCAAGAAAAGCCCCAGTCATGTCCTTGATGACAACTTTGCCCCCTGCACTGGCTTGGCTCCGAATCTGATCCCACAAGTCTCGAATTGCCTGCTTTGTAAAAAAGGGTATACCGGACTTATAAATTTCATCGATGCGAGATTTGACTTGCTCTTCTGTTGGATTCTCACGGGACTCAAGCAACCTAGGCTGCGATTTTGCCCATATTGTGTATCCTTGTGATGATGTTGAGGTAATTATAGGATCAAAGCTATCACTCATATCGTCGCTCATGTTGATAATTTGGGGGCGAGGTTCTTGATATTCCGAAACAGGTATACCTGGGAAGAACACTGAAGGTGGATGAAAGTGGAGAAGTTTAGACAGTTGGGCATGGAATCGAGTCCGAATTATACGCCCCCGTGAACATGGTGCAGGGGTCCATGCAGGTGGCGCCGAAAAAAAAACAAGCATGAACCGTCACATCACATTTGACCTGCCACATATATGCGCGAATTCACGAGTGTTGGTTACAGGCGCCAATGCCTAGGCCAATGATATTTTTACGCAGGTGTTACCTGCAAAGCTGTATGGCGTGTCAACGAGGACGCAATCGAGCGTCATTTAATTCTGGATTCATAAACAAGAACTTGATGGTATGGTATAATCCAATATGTTGGGTGTTTATACATAGTTACGCGTCTTTATAAAGTCTATCGCCAAATCGCCCAAAGAAAAGGTTGAAAAGATGCAAGAGAAGAGAGCAAACCCAGGAGTGAAAGCACATGTTCGGCGGAGACTTTCTCACAAAAGTTCCCTAGGTGAGTGGAGTAGCGGCGTCAAAACAAGAGAATGTATGTTTATTCCTTTTTGTTAGAAGACTTTTCGATGGCCTTCTCTTCCTCCACAATTTCCGATTCTGTCTCCTTCTGGAGTTCCCAAAGCTCTTCTGGCTCCGTTGCTCGCTTTGGGGGTGAGGTAACTTCTCCACCACTCATTTGCCATTCCATGAGCTTGGTGAAAGCTCCATCTGGGCGAGCGCTGAGTTCCTCAAAAGAGCCTTGCTCAGCAACCGTGCCATCCGGTCCGAGGACAATGATTGTATCAGAGCGTTTAATTGTGGACAGACGGTGGGCAATGCTGATTGTGGTATTGTTTCCGCGCAGTAAAGCAGCCAATGCACTGTTGACCAAGGTCTCGGATTCGGCGTCGAGCGCTGATGTGGCCTCGTCAAGAATCAAAATGTCGGGGTCTTTGATTAGTGCTCTTGCAATAGCAATTCGCTGTTTCTGTCCACCGGACAACTGCGCGCCGCGAGCCCCAACGTGGGTGTCAAGACCATCGGGCTAATTGTATGTCAGTATTGGCGGCATGCGTAGGTTAGATTAATACTTACAAAGTCACTGATGAACTGGCAGTTGGCTTTGCGTGCCGCAGCAATGATCTCTGATCGTGTGGCATCAGGCCGACCATAAGAAATGTTCTCAGCGATGGTGCCGGAAAAGAGCACAGGCTCTTGGGAAACGACACCAATCTTTCTTCGAAGGGATTTGGCATTCATTTCACTGATGTCCTTGCCATTGATGTACACTTTGCCAGCAGTGGGGCTGTAAAATCGAAGTAGAAGGGACGCAATTGTTGACTTGCCACCACCTGAAGGCCCAACGATGGCAACATTAGTTCCTTGGGGAATTTCGAAATCCAGGTTCTTGAAAATTGCCACCGCTGGACGAGTCGGATAGCTGAAGTTCACCTTATCAAAACGGATCGGCCCGCGTGCAGAATCTACGCGAAGGCCTTTGGTAGGATGGATCGTCGGGTGTCGGTCCTGCAACTCGAAAAGTCGGCTTGCAGCACCCACGCCTTTCATGAGTTCGGAATAGAAACTGGAGAGACCAATCATGCTTGAGCCAGCGTATGCGGTGTACATCAAGAACGATGTCAACTCTCCAATACTTATGGCTCCCGATTGTACCATACCTCCTCCAACATAGAGAAGAGATAATACTGTCATATTACCCATAAGCCCGGTCTAACAATAGTCAGTAGGCGCGAATAGATGGTTTAAAATCATACACAGTTTAAGTACTTACTGAGCTGAAGAAGGCCGCACTGATTAGTGATTCCCTCTTGCCAGTGTCGAAAATTTTGCGAACTTGTTTGTTGTATCGATTTACCTCAAGGATCTCACCTGCAAAAGACTGACTTGTCTTAACGTTGCCAAGCCGTTCTTCAGCAATCTTGGTCAAAGTTCCCAGGTTCTTCTGCATCTGACGACTGATGTTTCTGATGGCACGACCATAGAACAAAGCACCCAGGCCAATTGGAGGGAGCAGTAGAAACAAAATGCTCGATAGCTTTACGCTAGTATAAGCCATTAAACTGAATCCAGCTACACCGCTGACGGCGGCACGTAATCCGTCCGACAAGTTCTGCGTGATACTCTTGCCCACTATAATGGTGTCAGAGCCAAGTCGAGAGATCAGATCACCCACACGATTTGCGTCGAAGAACTCGGCATCCTGAATGAAAGTCTGGCGGAAAAGCTTGGAACGCAGTCTAGCTACGATGCGCTCACCAACAATACGGAGGATGATAATACGACCATAGTTGGCAGCCGCACCAATAACCAGTACACCGGCTAGGGCGCTATAGAACATTGGAAGGCTCATTCCAAACAGTTCACCACCGCCCTCCGCTACGCTCTTCGTAGCAGTATCCATGATCTTTCCAATTGAGAGAGGAATCGACATAGTAATACCCGAAGAAATGAGCAAGAAGAAGAACGCAAATCCAAGCTTCTTGGATTCAGGCTGTGCAACCTTCAACAACCTCCAAATTTCCGCGAATCCAGATTTCTTGCCTGAAGCACCTTCTTTGGCCAAACGAGCACTCAAATTGACCTGCGCAGCTTGTGCGGCTCGCTCTGAAAGTTCGAATCCTTTCTCCAAGTCATCCTCTTCCTTTTCCGGGGTGGAGCGGGTGTTGGAACCGGTGGAATTGGAAGGCACTACCGGTTTCTCTTGAAGGCGGCAAGTTGTAGAGGAGAGAGATCGGGTTTGCGAAACCATGCGAGACGTCGAGGGGTTATATTGGAAGCCATTTTGGTGAATTGACAGGGGAACCTCGGTCAACCGGAAAAGGCTGCCGGGTCTGTCGCGGAGACGTTGGGAGGATGTTGAGTATAGCCGACTGGCAGAATTGAAGCCACAGGATGGTACAGAGAGCTGAATTGGCTGAGGAACTAGGTCTCGCAGCACAGCACTCTGCGGTCTCAAAACTGACCGAGGGCTCGGGCCCGTCCAAGCCGGAAGCCGGACACCGCGCATATTCCCGGCTGTGTATTTCAGGTCAATGCCTCAAGGATATATCAGGATAATAATCACTGATAAGAAAAGGAGCAGGCCATTATCTGTATTATTATGCGCATGCGGGTTTATCGAAAAACAAACGTGCTGCCCGGTTCATGACCATATAGAACATTCTCCGAAAGCATGTGGTGATGCAAGATGGCGAAACCCCGTTGTCGGCAAGGTCCTGGCAGAATCACACCGCCCATCGAGACTCGTAGAGAGCTTTAGATGTTTCGGCCTTTAGGCTGGCGATTTCCTTCCTCTAGCTTGTTTGTGCTTGAAGATTTGGATCTTTGTCTGAGATCTGGAGATCAGTATTTTCTGGGGTTGATTTAATCCCATCAGTACTTCAAGCCACTCACTATCTCTCACATTAATCACTACATACCATACCCCGCCCCGCCTACTAAAAAACCGCATCCTGCCAATATGGTCCTCGACTACAGCAAATGGGATGCCCTTGAGCTATCCGATGACTCCGATATTGAAGTACATCCTAATGTCGATAAGCGGTCTTTCATCAGAGCCAAGCAATCTCAAATCCATCAGCAGCGAGAACAGCGCCGGTACGAAATCAAGACTCTGAAGTACGAGCGCATTATCAACGATGGACTTCTCGCGCGCATCGATAAACTCCTTGCCTCCCTCAAGAAGCACGAAGACTCTTCAGCCTCCCCCGAACAGCCTATCTTTCAAACGATTATGGAGTTTGCAAGCAACCCTGCAGATGACCAAGCTCCCCCGCCACCAGAGGGTGTTCATACACAGGAAAAGGAGCAACCGAAGTACTCGCAGATGATGAGCTCTTTGGTGGATCAGGTGAAGAAGGAGCTTGATGAGTCAAAGCCCGACAACCTGATGAAGGCGTATATCCAAGGCGTGGAAGGTCACCAGGCCAAGGTCCAAGATCTGCAGAAGCAATTGTTGACAAAACTTGCTCAGTTGGAGAAGGAAGAGGGCAGCAAGATCACTAGTGACCAACTACGTGAAGGCTTCAACACATCGCATGTTGCCAAGCCCACTGGAAAACCCAAGGATGCTGCTCCCACTAAGGAATCTCAAGTTGAGCTATTGAACCCAGGTGCGGGGACTCAGTCCTCAAGTAAACTGGCCGAAAATGACGACGATGATGACCCCGCCAATGTCGAAATTAGTGAACTTGGCAAGCAATTCGCCCGTCTCCGGCCCAATGACTATTCTGCCTATCTGCAATTCATCGGCGCACATCCAGAGATCGTTGCCGAGAAAGAAACCGATGGCCTACTTGTCGAAGCTTTCAATGCTCAAATCAAGGGAGAGGGAGATTACGCCCGCCAATGTGTGCACCAAGGTCTCCTCCTGCAATACTGTCGATCATTGGGCCCTGATGGCATCAAATTATTCTTTAGTCGGTATGTTGCCTCAATTATAAGCGTCTGTGAGAGAATTAGAGAACCTCCTACTGACATAATATTGTAATAGTATTACAACCAAGGACCACCGCGCATCAGCCTTATTCAGTAACGACGTGAATGAGACCTACCATCGCATCAAGAGCCGCGCTTTTGAGCTAAGTAAAGACGGTTCCGCTTCAAACGACCCTGCGGGTGTCGAGCAGATTCAACTGCACGCCGTTGACCCTAACACGAAGATCACCATCAACCTCCCACAGCCAAACAGTCAGGAACCCATTGAAATTGAAGCGCGCAAGATCTTCGAGTCGTTCTCCGAAGATCTCCAGAAAGCATTGGTCTCCGGGTCTCTTGATGAGGTGAACAAGGTTCTCGGTAAGATGTCTGTGGAAGAAGCCGAAGTTGTCGTCGAGCAGTTGGGCGAGACTTGTTTACGGAGAACTTCTTTCCGCCTCTGCTGGCCGAGCGCGCCGGTCGCGCGATCTGGATGCATTTCCGGCAGTGCGCCTTCGACTGGGATGCGATCGACCGCTATCGGCCCGACGAGGTCTGGTGGATGCCGACCGAGCGGGCGCTCGTCTGCGACCCCGGCGCGCGGCCGCTGAACTTCCCGTCGGAAGCCGCGGCGGCGAAATAGCATGACCGCTCGAGCCGAAGCCGCCATCGGCGCAGAAGACCATCCCGGCCGCGCCGCATCCCCTGCGGGGCTGTTGGCCCGCTGGCGGCGGTGGTTCGCCGGCCTCGCCTTTTTGCTGCTTGTCGCCCCCCTCGCTGTCGGGCTCTTCGCGCCCGACAGCCCGGCGACGGTCGAGGCCGAGGGGCGGAGATTGGCGCCGGCGCCCCCGACGCCGAAGGGCTGGGCCGACTGGCTGGCGCTTCCCGCCGCGGTCGACGCTTTCCTCAAGGACCATTTCGGCTTGCGCCACGCGATGATCCAGGCGCACCACGACCTGACCAAGCCGATGCTCGGCTTCGGCGGGACGGAGGTGATCGCCGGGCGCGACGGCCGGATGTTCTATCTCGGCGACGACCTCGTGCGGCAGAGCGCTGGGCTCGTGGTGCGCGACGAGCGGGTCGCCGAGACGGTCGACATGCTGGTCAGGATGCGCGACGCGTTGCAACCGCGCGGGATCCGCTTCCTCGTAGCGTCGCCGCCCAACTCCGCCACAATCTACAACGACGACCTGCCGGTCTGGGCGCAGAACAAGGGCCGCCGCACCGAATACGACTTGTTCCTCGCCGAACTCACGCAGCGCGGGATCAAGACCATCGATCTCAGGCCGCCGCTCGCAGCTCTGCGCAAGGTCGAGAAGGCCTACTTCATGTACGACTCGCACTGGACGGCGTCCGGCGCGATCGCGGCGTACAACACCATTGTCGACGTCGACGGACACAAGGACTGGACCATCGATCCGGCGACCGCACTCGGCCCGGTCATTCCGCGCACGACGCTCGACGTCGCGCGCGTTGCCGGCGTGGAAAAGGGGCTGAGTGAGTTGAACCGGGAGCTGAGCCTTTCGGGCGGCCGGCGCGAAGCCGAACTGTCGCCGGGACCGATGCCCGACCACGTCCAGGTCTCGGGCAGGCCGGGGCCAACCGTCATGGTGATCGGCGATTCCTTCACCACCGACCTCTTCCCCCTCATGCTCGTCCAGCACGCGGCGCGGGCGATCTGGATCAACCATCAGCGATGCGGCTTCGACTGGAAGTGGATCGAGGCCTACCACCCGGACGAAGTCTGGTGGATGCCGACCGAGCGCTTTCTGAATTGCCAGCTCGGCGCCTGGCCGGTCGGGCTCGAGCGGCGATGATCGCGAGCCGCCGTCGCTATTTTGCGCCTGCCGCCGCCATCCTGATCGCAGCGCCGCTCATTGTCGGCCTGATCGCGCCCGACAGTCCGGCGAGCGTCCTGAAGGAGGGGCGGCGGCTGGCGCCTGTGCCGGGCTGGCCCGGGACCGGCGCCGATTGGCATACGCTGCCGGCCGCGTTCGACGCCTATCTCAAGGACCACTTCGGCCTGCGGCAGGCGATGATCCGCGCTCACAAGGACCTGACCAAGCCGATGCTCGGGGCCGGCTCGGATTCGGTGCTCGTCGGCCGCGATGGCCGCATGTTCTATCTTGGTGAGGAGGCGGTGCGGCAGAGCGCCGGACTCGTGCTGCGTGACGAGCGGGTGGCGGAGTTGGTCGACCTTGTCGTGGCAATGAAAGCGGCGCTCGCCAAACGCGGCGTGCGCTTTCTCGTCGCCGTGCCCCCGAACAGTTCGACCGTCTACCAGGACGACCTGCCGAACTGGGCGCAGAATCACGGCCGGCGGACCGAATACGACCTCTTCCTCGACGGCCTCGCGGCCAGGCGCGTGAAGACGGTCGACCTCCGGCCGGTCATGGCGAAAGCGCGCACGGAAGGCGCCGCCTATTTCCGTTACGATACGCACTGGACGGCGCTCGGCGCTCTCGCCGCCTTCAACGCCGTGGTCGAGGCGGACGGCCACCCCGACTGGCGGCTCGATCGGGCCGCCGCGCTTTCCCCGCCGTCGCTGCGCGAGGGCGGCGACCTCGCCCGGATGCTCGGCGTCCAGGATTCCGTCAGCGAGGAGGTCGAGGCGCTCGGGCTGCCGGAGGGCAAGAAACAGCTCCTGACCGCGGACCCCTATGGCGATTATTGGCTCGACTCCGGCCATGCCGGTCCGACGGTCCTGATCATCGGCGACTCCTTCGCCGCTGCGCATCTCGAGCCCATGCTGCTGCCTCATGTCCGGCGCGTCATCTGGCTGAGCCACGACCATTGCGCCTTCGACTGGGGAGCGATCGACAGGTTCCGGCCCGACGAGGTGTGGTGGATGCCGACCGAGCGGTTTCTCCTGTGCGATCCGGGCGCGCGCCCACGCGGATTCGAGGGGTAGGCGATGGCGATCCCGGTTGAGGCGCGCAGCGTCCTCGTCCTCGGCGGCGCGCGTTCCGGCAAGAGCGCCTATGCCCAAGCGCTCGCCGAGGCCGCCGCGCCCGAGCGGGTTTATCTGGCGACCGCCGAGGCGGGCGACGCAGAAATGGCGGACCGGATCGCACGCCATCGGCAGTCGCGTGGGCCCGGCTGGTCGACGCGCGAGGCGCCGCTCGACCTCGCCGAGGCGCTCGCCGCCGAGGCGCGGGCGGGGCGAATCGTGCTTGCCGACTGCCTCACGCTGTGGATCTCGAACCTGATGCTCTGCGGCCGGGACGTCGAGGCCGCGACCGCCGCGCTCGCCAGCGCCGTCGGCGCGCTCGACGGGCCGGCGATCCTCGTCTCCAACGAGGTCGGGCTGGCGCTCGTGCCGGAGACCCGGCTCGGGCGCGACTTCCGCGACCTGCAGGGACGGGCGAACGCCGCGGTCGCGCGGGTTTGCGATGCGGTCGTGTTCGTCGCCGCCGGATTGCCGACGCTGCTAAAGCCCGCCCCGCCGCTCGAATGGCGGCTAGGGTGATGGGCTGGCGTGAAACGCGGCGCTGTAGGGCAAGGTCGCCGACCTCGCCGCTGTGATCAGCGCTCGCGGCTACAGTCGGCCAGCGCCAATTCTGCTAGACTCCGAATCGGGCAGGGCGAAAGGAACTCTGGCGCTGAGCATGGCGATGGGCGGATTGTTGCGGCTGTTTGAGCGCGGGCGCGAACCTGCGCATCTCGACCTCAGCCACAATGGCGAAGTCTTCCGCATCGCGATCAACCGCTCGACGCGATCGCGACGGTTCACCCTGCGGGTGCGCGCGGCCAGCCGCGACGTGGTGCTCACCATGCCGGCGCGGGCGCCGATGTCGGCGGCGCGGGAATTCGCCGAGCGCCACGCGGCCTGGATCGGCGCGCGGCTAGCCCGGCTACCGCGGCCGGTCGCCTTCGAGCCGCTGGCGAAGACGCCGCTGCGCGGAGTCGATCACACGATCGTCCACAAGCCCGGGGCGCGCGGCGTTGTCTGGACCGAGGTGGCCGAGCAAGGACCGCTCCTCTGCGTGGCCGGCGAGCGGCCGCATGTGGCTCGGCGGGTGCACGACTTCCTGCGACGCGAGGCGCTAAAAGACATCGAGGCCGCGGTCGCCCGCCACGCCAAGGCGATCGGCGTCCAGCCGAAGCGCATCGCCGTTCGCGACACCGTCAGCCGCTGGGGATCGTGCTCGTCGTCCGGCCGCCTCAGTTTCTCCTGGCGCCTGATCCTCGCGCCGCCCTACGTGCTCGACTACCTCGCCGCTCACGAGGTCGCGCATCTTGTGCACCTCAACCATTCCGCAAAATACTGGGCGCTGGTCGGTCGCGTCTCGCCCGACGTGAAGCGGGCGGAGGCGTGGCTCAAGGCGCATGGCGCGAGCTTGCATCGTTTTGGGGAAGAGTGAATCCGCTCTACCATGGAACATGCGCTACCGAGATCGTGCAACAGCGGGATTCGCATCGAGATCGACGGCTTCGTTACAGCGCAAAGCGCTCTGCAGCGGACGACGCGCTTCGTCATCGGACCGCCCGGTTCGGCCCATCCGGAGGATACGCGCCGCCGGAAGCGCCGCGCAAGCTCTGGGCGCAGGAGCCTAACGTTGCGGCAGGGCGCCGACAATTAGGGCGATCGGCGCCCTTTTCGTCGCGCGAAACCCGTGACAATACGCCGCATCCTTCGGCATGCTCTTTGCAAAAGTTGACGCGGGGAATGGCGCGGCGGCGCGTCACGGATTCGAGCATAAGGATGTCGGAATGTCTGCATCGGGAATGTCGCGTCGTACGCTGATCAAGACCACCGCCCTGGGGCTCGCGGGCGCAACGCTGAACATCGGCGCGATCGGGCGCGCGCTCGCCGCCCAGGATCTGACGGTCGGCGTCGTCTATGTCGGCGCACGCGACGACTTCGGCTGGAACCAGGCGCACGCGGTCGCGATCCAGGCGCTGAAGCAAGTGCCGGGCGTCAAAGTGGTCGAGGAAGAGAACGTGCCCGAGACCGACGCTGTGTCGAAGTCGATGGAATCGATGGTCAACCTCGACGGCGCGGGCCTGATCCTGGCCACTTCGTTCGGCTACTACACGCCGTTCGTCGTCGATCTCGCCAAGAAATATCCCGACGTCCAGTTCCGCCACGCTGCGCCGTTGTGGAACAAGGACAAGGATCCGAAGAACGCAGGCTCGTATTTCGGCTATCTGAACCAGGCGCACTACGTAAACGGCGTCGCCGCCGGCCTCTGCACCAAGTCCAACAAAATCGGCTTCGTTGCGGCGAAGCCGATCGCCAGCGTGCTCTCCAACATCAATTCGGTCCTGCTCGGCGCGCGCTCGACCAATCCGAAGGCGACCGTGCAGGTGATCTTCACCGGCGACTGGTCGATGCCGGTGCGTGAAGCTGAAGCCGCCAACGCGCTTGTCGACGCCGGCTGCGACGTCATCACCTGCCACGTCGATGGGCCCAAGGTGGTGATCGAGACGGCGGAGAAGCGGGGCGCGATGAGTTGCGGGCACAACGCCAGCCAGGCTCCGCTCGCGCCGAAAGGTTTCATCACCGGCGCCGAATACAAGTGGGAGACGATCTACAAGGGTTACGCCGCCGACATCGCGGCCGGCAAGACCCCGCCGAATTTTCTCGTCGGAGGCTACGAGGTTGACTTCGTCCGCAATACGCCGTTCGGCGCCGCCGCAACGCCGGAGGCGCAAAAGGCTGCGACCGCGGCTATCGAGGGCCTCCGCAAGGGCGCGCCGATCTATGTCGGGCCGCTCAAGGACAACAAGGGCAAGCTCGTCATCGACAAGACCTACGGCAACCTCGATCCCTACCTCGACAAAATGGACTACCTGCTCGAAGGCGTCATCGGGTCGACGACCTGAGGCCGGCGGACGAGGAGCGCGCGCCGATGTCGGACGCGCCCTTGACCCCCTCGTCCGCTTCGGACCTGATCCAGCCGGTCGGTCCGAATGCAGCGACCTCCGAATGGGCGCGGCGGCTGCGCGTCCAGTCGGAATATGTCGTCATCCCGCTCATGGCGATCGTCGTCGCGGCAGCCCTGTTCGCGCTGTTCCTCCTGGCGATCGGCAAGTCTCCGGCTGACTTCATCGCCTATGTCTGGCGGGGAGGGTTTGGCACCGCCTTCTCGCTCGAAAACACGCTGCAGCGCTCGTCTCCGCTGATCATGACCGCGCTCGCGGTCGCCATTCCCGCCCGCATCGGCCTGATCATGATCGGCGGCGAGGGCGCGCTGGTGATCGGCGGCTTCGCCGCCGCCGCGCTGGCGATTCCGATGATCGGGGTCGTGCCGCCGCTCATCACTCTGATCCTGATGGCGATCACGGCCATGACCGTCGGCGGCTTCTGGGTCGGGATCGCCGGCTTCCTGCGCTATGCGCGCGGCGTCAACGAGACGATCTCGTCGCTGCTGCTGACTTACATCGGCATCGCGATCATGAACTTCTTCGTCGAGGGGGCGCTGCGCGACATTTCCAATCCGAACAAGCCTTCGACCAAGCCGCTAACGGACGCCTATATGGTCGGCGCCATCCCCGGCGCCGAGGTGCATTGGGGGATTGTCGCGGGGATCGCCCTTTGCGTCGCGCTCTATTTACTGATCGAACGCACCACATTCGGCTTCGCCGCGCGGGTGACCGGCGGCAATTTCCGGGCGGCGCTGGCTCAAGGGCTGCCGGTCGGCAAGCTGATCGTCGCCTGCTCGGCGATCGCCGGCGCATGCGCCGGGCTCGCCGGCTTCTTCGAGGTCGCGGCGATCCAGGGGCGCGCCAACGCCTCGCTCGCCGCAGGCTACGGCTTCACCGGCATCCTGGTGTCGTTCCTGGCGCGTCACAATCCTCTGGTCATTCCGCCGGTCGCGATCTTGTTCGGCGGCATCGTTGCTGCGGGCGGTCTGATCCAGCGGCGCATGGGGCTGCCCGACGCGACGGTGCAGGTCCTTGAAGGCCTGATCTTCGTGATCCTCCTGACCTCCGAGACGCTCTACGGCCGCTTCTCGATCTTCAAGCCCAAGGCCACGAAGGACCGGACATGAACGGCGCAGTCCTCACCGTACTCATCGCCATGCTCGGCGGGGCGATCCGCGTCTCGACGCCGTTCATGTTCGTCGCGCTTGGCGAGTGCCTGACGGAAAAGTCGGGGCGGGTGAACCTCGGCCTCGAAGGCACGCTGGTGCTCGGCGCGATGGTCGCCTATGCGGCGTCCTACCACACCGGATCGCCCTGGCTCGGCGTGCTGGCCGCGGGCGTCGCAGGCTCCTGCCTCGGCGCGATGCACGGCTCGATCTGCGGCCTGCCCAAAGTCAACGACGTCGCGGTCGGCATCGCGATGATGCTGTTTGGCGTCGGCGTCGCCTTCTTCTTCGGCAAGCCCTACATCCAGCCGACCGCGCCACGGCTCGATTCGATCCCACTCGGGTTCTGGACCGACGACGCCAACCTGAAGAGCGCGCTCAACGTCAACCCGCTGTTCTTCGTCGGCATCGTCATCGCGCTCCTTCTCGCCTGGTCGCTCAGGAACACCCGCTGGGGACTGGTCGTGCGCACGGTCGGCGACAGCGCCGCCGCCGCGCGGGCGATGGGGATTTCGGTCAATCTCGTCCGTCTCCTGACCACGACCGTCGGCGGTTTCCTCGCCGGCGTCGGCGGCGCGTTTCTCTCGCTCTCCTATCCCGGCTCCTGGAACCAGGGCCTGTCGTCAGGCCAGGGCCTGATGGCGGTGGCGCTGGTGATCTTCGCCCGCTGGAGCCCGATCCGCTGCATCTTCGCGGCGCTCCTCTTCGGCGCCGCCGGCGCCATCGGCCCATCGCTGCAGTCGATTGGCGTCACCGAGGGCTACTATTTCTTCAACGCCGCGCCTTACATCCTGACGCTCGCCATCATGATCGCGACCTCGAGCGCGACCCATTCGGCCCGCGACATGCCGGGCGAGCTGTCGATGGCCAAGTAAGCTTGGGCCCGCGAGCCGAACCCCCGCAACCTTTGACCGCATGACCCGGCCGGGCCGCCCGGTCGCATCAGGACAGAACGAAGGAGCCTTTCCTTGCCGAGCCTCGACGCCAACCCTTACCCGTGGCCGTGGAACGGAGACTGGCGGCCGGGCAACACCGCCATCATCGTCATCGACATGCAGACCGACTTCTGCGGCGAGGGCGGGTATGTCGACACAATGGGGTACGACCTCTCGCTCACCCGCGCGCCGATCGAGCCGATCAAGGCGCTCCTCGCCGCCGCCCGCGCCAAGGGCTATACCGTCATCCATACCCGGGAGGGCCACCGGCCCGACCTCGCCGACCTGCCGCCAAACAAGCGCTGGCGCTCGCAGCGCATCGGCGCCGGCATCGGCGACGAAGGCCCGTGCGGCAAGATCCTCATCCGCGGCGAGCCGGGCTGGGAGATCATCGAGGCGTTGAAGCCCGCGCCCGGCGAGCCGGTCATCGACAAGCCGGGCAAGGGCTCGTTCTGCGCCACCGACCTCGAACTCATCCTGCGCACGCGAGGCATCGACAACCTCGTGCTGACCGGCATCACCACCGACGTTTGCGTCCACACCACCATGCGCGAGGCCAACGACCGCGGCTTCGAATGCCTGATCCTGGAGGATTGCTGCGGCGCGACCGACCCCGGCAATCACGCCGCCGCGCTGAAGATGGTGACGATGCAGGGCGGCGTATTCGGCGCCGTCGCCTCGTCGAAAGCCTTCATCGAGGCCCTGCCTTGACGAGGCAGGCCTTCGTCCATCGCGTCGCAATGCGCGCCCCGGACGATGTTTCGGGATTGGAGGCTGCCATCGCCGCCGGCGCGATCGATCCGGAATCGATCGTCGCCATTTTCGGCAAGACGGAGGGCAATGGCTGCGTCAACGATTTCTCGCGCGGTCTCGCGGTTCGCGCGTTGCAGGACATGCTCCACCGGCGCAGGCCGGGCGACGCCGGACAGGCGGTCAAGCTCGTGATGTCCGGCGGGACGGAGGGGGCCCTCTCGCCGCATTTCGTGGTCTTCGAAGCCCGCGACGTCGCGGCGCCGCCGGAATCGGGCGCGCTCGCCGTTGGCCATGCGCGCACCGCGCCGCTTCCCTTCGAAAGCCTCGGGCGCCTGAGACAGGTCGCCGACGTCGCCGAGGGCGTACGCGCCGCGATGGCGGATGCGGGCCTGAGCTCCCCGGATGACGTCCACTTCGTCCAGATCAAGTGCCCGTTGCTCACGGCCGACCGGGTCGCCGATGTCGAGGCGCGCGGACTGACCACGGCGACCCGGGACAGCCTGAAGTCCATGAGTCTTTCGCGCGCCGCTTCCGCGCTCGGAGTCGCGGTCGCCCTCGGCGAGGTCGATCGCGCCCGCATCACCGACGAATCGATCGGCCGCGACTGGTCGCTGTTCTCTTCGCGCGCTTCGGCTTCCGCCGGCGTGGAACTGGTCGATCACGAAATCGTCGTGCTCGGCGCCGCTGACCACTGGACCGGACCGTTGCGAATTCGACCATTGCGTGATGCGCGACGCAATCGACATCGATCCGGTGCGGGCGGGACTTGCCGAGCTGGGCCTGAAGGCGCAGGGCCAGCTGCGGCCGGATGAGCGGGCGCGCGTCATCGCGCTGCTCGCCAAGGCCGAGGCGAGCTCGAACGGGGAAGTCCGCGGCTTCCGCCATACGATGCTCAACGACTCCGACATCTCCGCCACCCGTCACGCGCGCGCCTTCGTCGCGGGAGCGCTCGCGGGCCTCATCGGTCACACGGAAATCTATGTCTCCGGCGGCGCCGAGCATCAGGGGCCGGACGGGGGCGGCCCGGTCGCGATCATCGCGACGCGGCCGGCGGCGTGAGCCAAGGAGGATTTCGCATGAACGCCCATCCGGCCCGCGGGCCCTCGCTCGACACCGTCGGCATGAGCAAGTCCTTCGGCGCCCTCAAGGCGTTACAGGACGTGACGGTCTCCATTCCGGCGGGCTCGTTCCATGCGCTCTTGGGCGAGAACGGCGCGGGCAAGTCGACTCTGGTCAAATGCATCATGGGCTTCTACACGCCCGACAAGGGCCAGCTCCTGATCGACGGAACCGAAGTCGAGGTGCGCAATCCGCGCGACGCTCAGGCGCTCGGCGTCGGCATGGTCTACCAGCATTTCACGCTGGTGCCGGCGCTGACCGCCGCCGAAAACCTTGTCGTCAGCCGCGCCGATGCGCCCGCCTTCATCGACTGGCGCAAGGAGCGCAAGGCGCTCGACGCCTTCCTCGACCGCATGCCGTTCAAGGTCCCGCTCGATCGGCCGGTCTCCGGGCTTGCGGCGGGCGAGAAGCAGAAGCTCGAGATCCTGAAGCTCCTCTACCTCGACCAGCGCTTTCTCATCCTCGACGAGCCGACCTCGGTGCTGACGCCGGGCGAAGCCGATGAGATTCTGGGCCTCCTGCGCGAGATGGCCCATCGCGGCGACATCACGGTGGCGATGATCAGCCACAAGTTCCGCGAGGTCGAAGCGTTCTGCGACGACTTCACGGTGCTTCGGCGCGGCGCGCGCATCGGCGGCGGCAAGGTCGGGGCCGTCTCCACCCGCGAGATGGCGGCGATGATGATCGGCGACGCCGTCGTCCGGCCGTCCGCCGCCCGCGCCACGGCGCCGAAAAACGGCGTCGCGCTCGAGATCGCGGGCCTGTTCGCCGAAAACGACGAGGGGCGCGACGCGGTCAACGGCTTCGACATCAAGGTCAAGGCCGGCGAGATCGTCGGCGTCGCGGGCGTCTCCGGCAACGGCCAGAGCGAACTTGTCCAGGCGCTGACCGGGCAGCGGCCGATCAAGCTCGGCCAGGTGCTGATCCGTGACCAGGATTTCGAGCCCAGGCGCGACCATTTCGACCGCTTCAAGGTGTTTGGCCTGCCGGAGGAGCCGCTCAAGAACGCCTCCGTGCCCAACATGTCGGTCGCCGAGAACATGGCCTTCCGCAGGTTCGACAAGGCGCCGATGGCCCGGCTCGGCTTCTGGCTGTCGCGCGAGCCGATTCGCGCCAAGGCGCGCGAGCTGATCGAACGCTACAACGTCAGGACGCCCTCGACCGAAACGCCGATCCGCGATCTCTCCGGCGGCAACGTGCAGCGGGCGGTGCTGGCGCGCGAGCTTTCCGGCGATGTCGACGTGCTGATCGTCGCCAACCCATGTTTCGGCCTCGACTTCGCCTCGGTCGCCGACATCCGCGCCCAGATCATGGAGCAGCGCAACCGGGGCGCGGCCGTGCTGCTCGTTTCCGAGGACCTCGACGAGATCCTCGAACTGTCCGACCGCATCGCCGTGATGTCCGGCGGCAAGGTCGCCTATCTCACCGACGCGGCCGGCGCGGACCGGACCACCATCGGCCGCCACATGGCCGGGCATTGAGCGCAAATGATCGCCGCTACCAATGCCTGCTGGTCGAAGACGCCGCGCCGAGTTACTTTACCGCCTTCGAGGCCGCGACGCTTGAGAGGGTCTGGGCTGAGCGCGCCATCGCGGGATGGACGACGCCCCTCGCGGCGCTGGAGAGGGCGATCGCCTGATGAATGAACTTTTCGACCCCGAGGCGCTGGTCGATGCGACAGCGCCTCTCCTCGGTCTTGCGATGACGCCGGAGTCGCGAGCGCAGACCGTGCTCCATCTCCAAATCGCCGCCGAGCAGGCGGCCCTGCTGCTTTCGGCCGACATCGGCGATGAGCAGGAGCCCGCTCCGGTGTTCACGCCGTGACGCCGCTCCTGGACGGGTCCGCGCAGGGCATCGCCGCGGCGGTCACCGGCGGCGCGGCGAGCGCCGTCGAGGTCACCAAGGCCGCGCTCGGACGCATCGAGGCGCGCGACGCGGCAATCGGCGCGTTCACCGACGTCACCGCCGAGCGGGCGCTCAAGAAGGCCGCCGAGATCGACGCCGCCCGCGCCCGCGGCGAGCGCCTCGGTCCGCTCGCCGGCGCGCCGTTCGCCGTCAAGAACCTGTTCGACGTGAAGGGTCTGCCGACGCTGGCCGGTTCGAAGATCAATCGCGATCTGCCGCCGGCCGAGGCGGACGCGACCTTGGTCGCCCGCCTCGAAGCGGCCGGGGCGATTCTCGTCGGCGCGCTCAACATGGGCGAATACGCCTACGACTTCACCGGACAGAACGGCCACGACGGCCCCTCGCGCAACCCGCATGACACCTCCCGCATGACCGGCGGCTCGTCGGGCGGCGCGGGCGCGGCGGTGGCGGGGGGCCTCGTGCCGATCGCGCTGGGCTCCGACACCAACGGGTCGATCCGCGTTCCGAGTTCGCTTTGCGGCGCCTTCGGCCTCAAGCCGACCTACGGGCGGCTTTCGCGGGCGCGCACGTTCCCGTTCGTCGCCAGCCTCGACCATCTTGGCCCTTTTTCGCGGACCGTCGCCGACCTCGCGCTGGCCTACGACGCGATGCTCGGGCGCGACGAGGCCGATCCGGCGCAGGCTGACGTCCCCGCTGAGCCGGCGGCGGCGACCCTTGACGAGGGGATCGCGGAGGTGCGCATCGCCCGCCTCGGCGGCTACTTCGCCCGTTCCGGCGAGCCCTGCGCCTTCGAGGCGGTCGACCGCGTCGCGGCCGCGCTGAGGGTCGAGCGTACGGTCGAACTGGGCGAAGCTCACAGGGCCCGCGCCGCCGCCTATCTCATCACCATGGTCGAGGGCGGAGCGCTGCATCTCAAGCGCCTGCAGACCCGGCCCGAGGACTTCGACCCCGACGTGCGCGACCGCCTGATCGCCGGCGCAATGCTGCCGGGCGCCTGGGTCACCCAGGCGCAGAAGTTTCGCCGGCTGTTCCGGGCGCAGGCGCTGGCCCTCTTCCGCGACGTGGATGTCCTGATCGCGCCGGCGACGCCATGCCGCGCGCCCAAGCTCGGCCAGACAACCTTCGTCCTCGACGGCAAGGAGATGCTGGTGCGGCCGAACCTCGGCCTCTTTACCCAGCCGATTTCCTTCATCGGCCTGCCGGTCGCTGCGGTTCCGGTCTGGACGGTGGGCGAGACGCTGCCGATCGGCGTGCAAATCATCGCGCCGCCCTGGCGCGAGGACCTCGCGCTGCGCGTCGCGCGCGCCCTCGAGCGCGACGGCGTGGTCGCCGCGCCCGTCGCGGCCATCGCATGAGGGCCGCCGATGGCTGAAAGTCAATCGCGCTGGGCAGGCCGCAATCCGACCAAGTCCGCCGTGCGCAACCGCGTCTGGGAGCGGCTCGTTGCGACGGGGGTCAATGTCGGGCCGGCATTCGACAGGATCCCGAACTTCGTCGGCGCGGACGCCGCGGCAAAGCGCTTGAGCGAGCTCGACGCCTGGAAGAAAGCGCGGGTCGTCAAGTGCAATCCCGATCCGCCGCAGATCCCGGTGCGGCTCAGGGCGCTTTACGACGGCAAGCTCCTGTTTGCGCCCGTGCCCTATCTCACCAAGGGCTTCCCCTACCTGCGCATCGACCCGGAAAAGCTCATTCGGGAGGGCGTTGACTTCGAGACCGCGGCGACCGCGCAGGGGTTTCTTGAGCATGGCGACAAGGTCGGCTTCGAGGACATGCCGAAGCTCGATTTCTGTGTGGTCGGCTGCGTCGCGGTCGCCCGCAGCGGCGGCCGCACCGGCAAGGGCGCGGGCTTCGCCGATCTCGAGCAGGGGATTTTTCGCGAGCTCGGCCTGGTCGACAATTCGACCCCGATCGCCACCACCGTCCATTCCTCGCAGGTGGTGGACGATTCCGAAGTGGTCATGGAGAGCCACGATTCGGCGTTGGCCTTCATCGCCACCGAGATCGAGCTGATCGAGACCCGGACGCCCTTCCGCCAGCCGGCGGGGGTCGCATGGGACAAGGTGCGGCCGGACCAGTTCGCCGATATTCCCTTCTTGTCCGAGTTGCGGCTGGCGCTCGAAGCGCGGAAGCGCGCGCCATGACGACCGGGAGCACGAGAACTCGTCGCCGAATCGCCCTGCATCCCCTCATCCAGCCGCTTGCGCGGCCACCTTCCCCCCGGGGGGAAGGGACTCCGCGGCGCGCGTTCTCCTCTCCCTCGGGGAGAGGGCGGCGGCCGAGGGCCGCCGGGTGAGGGCCAGCCGGTGCGACCTCATGTCTTTTCGCTCCGCGATGGTCCGCCTTTCCCTCCGCGAGGAGGCCGCGCCATGATCGTCGACGATCCCGCAACCAAGGCGGAGGTCGAGGCCGTCTTCGCAGATTACGAGCGGGCCCTGATCGCCAACGACGTCGCGGCGCTCGACGGCTTCTTTCTGCCGAGCGAGGGGGCCATCCGCTACGGCGCGACCGAGAACCTCTACGGCTATGCGGCGATCAAGGCGTTCCGGGCCCAGCGCTCGCCGGCCGGGCTCATGCGCCGCCTCGACAAGACCCGCATCGTCACTTACGGGCGCGATCTCGCCATTGCCGCGACCCTGTTCCGGCGCGCCGGCGCGCCGGGCAAGGTCGGACGGCAGATGCAGACCTGGATAAGGTTTCCGGAAGGATGGCGGATCGTCGCCGCCCACATCAGCGTGATCGACGAGCCGCCATGAGCACGACGGTTTCCGGCGTCACGCTGCTCCCGACCGACGGCCAGCCGGCGGGGCCGCCGGTCGACCTCGTCATCGAGGACGGCGCGATTGCTGCGATCGCGCCGGCGGCGGAGACGCCCCAGCGGCGCCGCCTCGCCCTGCCGGCGCTCGCCAACGCCCACGACCATTGCCGCCCGTTGTCGCCGACCTCGTTCGGCGCCGCGGCAAAGCCGCTCGAGACCTGGCTGTTGCGGCTCGCGGCGATGCCGCCGATCGACCCCTATCTCGGAGCGCTCGCCGCTTTCGGCCGAGCGGCGCGGGGTGGCGCGGGCTCGGTCGTGGCGCACTATACCCGCTTCCACGGGCCGATGCCGCCGGTCGAGGAGGCGCGCGAAATCGCCAGGGCGGCGCGCGACGTCGGCGTGCGGGCGACCCTCGCCGTCTTCATGCGCGACCGCAATCCGCTGGTCTACGGCGACCCTGCCGCCGTCCTGGCGACGCTGCCGGACGCCGCCCGCGCCACGGTCGAAGCGACCTTCCTTCAGCCGCCGCTCAGCATCGAGCAGCAGATCGCGCGGGTGGAGGCGATCGCGCAGGCGGTCGAGAGCCCGACCTTCGCCGTGCAGTTCGGCCCCAACGGGCCGCAATGGTGCTCCGACGACCTCCTTGCCGCCATCGCCAGACGCTCGGCCGAGACCGGGCGGCGCGTGCATATGCACCTTTTGGAGACGCGCTATCAGCGCGTCTTCGCCGACCGCGCTTACCCGGAGGGCGTGGCCGATCGGCTGAGGACGCTGGGTTTGCTCACGCCGCGCCTGACGCTCGCCCATTGCGTTTATGCGCGGGACGAGGACCTCGACCGCATCGCCGCCGCGGGCACGGTCATCGCCACCAACCCGAGCTCGAACCTGCATCTGGCGAGCGGCGTCGCGCCGATCGCCGAGGCGATCCGGCGCGGCTGCCGGGTCGCGCTCGGCGTCGACGCCTCCGCCCTGGACGAGGACGACGATAGCGTGCGCGAGCTGCGGCTCGGGCATTTTTTACACGGCGGCTGGGGCTACGAGACGGTCATTGCGCGCGGCGATTGGCTCGCGGGCGTCGTCGCCAACGGACGCGTCGCCAACGGCGCGCCGGGCAGTGGCGCGCTCGAAGTCGGCGCGCCGGCCGACATTCTGATCCTCGACCTCGACCGGCTCGACCGCGACGCCGTCATGCCGGTCGAGCCGGTCGACCTGGTGTTCGCCCGGGCAAGCGCGGCGCATATCGAGACGCTGATCGTCGTGGGACGCGAAGTCGTTCGCGACGGGCGGCTCGTCAACCTCGACCTCGAGGCGGCCGAATCGGCGCTTCGCCAGGACTACCGGGCGAAGATCGGCGGGCGCGCCCCATTCCTCGACGCCTGGCGCGATCTCGAGCCGGCGGCCGCAGCGCACTACCAAGGCCGCCTCGGCTGCTGCTAGGGCAAGACGTGTCTGCGTCGGATCGCATGGCGCAACCGGCCCAAGCCGGTGTCGGGCCCGTCTCGTCCGCACGTTTTTGCCCTGATCCCGACAGTTTTGACCCCTGTTCGGCGCCTGTTCCGGTCCTGTTAAGGCGCCTGTTCCGCGTCCGCAACCGGCGGATTGTAGCGGCGACAAAACCAAGACATTGCAGGACTTTCTGGGACGGAGCGCCGACCGTGGCGCGAGAAAATCGCCTGCTAACAGGCCAACGGATGGTTGGCGGCGGACCCAGAGTGCAATGATGTTCGAGCCGATCGGCTTCCGGGGGATGGCCGCCGCCAAGTCCCCTCGCCTCGCCTGAGCGGGGAGAAGGTTCGGCGGCCTTGGACTCCCTACCGTCTCCCGAACAGCCGCTCGATATCGGCGAGCTTCAATTCGACATAGGTGGGCCGGCCGTGATTGCATTGGCCGGCGCCCGGCGTCGCCTCCATCTGGCGTAAGAGCGCGTTCATCTCCTCGGGCTTCAGCGGCCGGCCGGAGCGCACCGAGTGGTGACAGGCGAAGGTCCCAAGATACTCGTCGAGCCTCCGGGCGAGGCTCTGCGCGCCATCCTCGGCGGCGAGATCGGCGGCGAGGTCGCGCACGAGGCCGTTGAGATCGCCCTGGGCGATGACCGCCGGCGCCTCGCGCACCAGGATCGCGCCCGGCCCAAAACCTTCGACCACGAGGCCGAGCGAGGCCAGGTCCTCGGCATGCGCCTCGATCAGCCCGGCCGCGTCCGCATCGAGGTCGACGACCACGGGATGGAGCAACGTCTGCCGCTCGATTCCCCGCCCCTCGCGCTGGCGCTTCAGCGTCTCGTAGACGATCCGCTCGTGCGCCGCATGCTGATCGACGATGACGAGGCCGTCCGGCGTCTCGGCGACAATGTAGGTCTTGTGCACCTGCGCCCGCGCCGCCCCGAGCGGCGCCGCCGCCGGGTCCGCGCTCCGCGCGTCGGGCTCTTGCGGCGCGACCGCGGCCATCGGGGCGAAGGCGGCGAAGCTCTGTTGCGCCGGCTCGGCGAAGCTTGCGGCCGCCGCGGCGCCCCAGACCCCCGCACCCGGGGGCGGCGCGGCGGGCGAGGCGCGCCAGTCCCAGCCGCCCGCTGGCGCGGCTGAACGGAAGCCCTGATGCGGCCGCATGGCGAGCACGGTCGCCGCGCCGCCGGTGGAGGCGGCCCGATGCAGCGCCTCGGCCAGGCGCTGCTTCAGCGCCCCGACGACGAGGCCGCGGACGAGCCCCCCGTCGCGGAAGCGGACCTCGGCCTTGGCGGGATGGACGTTGACGTCGACCGCCTGCGGATCGCACGTGACGAACAAGGCCGCGGCCGCGTGCCGGTCGGCGGGCAGAAAATCGAGATAGGCCGCGCGCATCGCGCCCGACAGCGTCTTGTCGCGCACCGCGCGGCCGTTGACGAAAAGGTACTGCGCGAGCGCGTTCGGCCGCGAGAAGGTCGGCAGGCCGATGCGTCCAGAGAGGCGCACGCCCTCCCGGCTGGCGTCGAGTTCAAGCGAATTCGCGGCGAATTCGCCGCCCAGCGCCTGCCGCAGCCGCTCGGCGAGGCCGGCTTCGCCCGGCCCGCACGCCGGCCAGTCGAACGGCGAGCCGATGTCGGTCAGAAGCGAAAACCGGACTTCAGGGTTGCCGAGCGCCAGCCGGCGCACGACGTCGGCGACGGCCTGCGCCTCGGCGCGGTCGGATTTGAGAAACTTCAGCCGCGCCGGCGTCGCGACGAACAGGTCGCGCGCCTCGACCCGCGTTCCGACCGCGCCGGCGCAAGGGGTCACGGCGCTCTTGCCGCCCTCCTCGACGACGAGCCTCAGCCCGTTTGGCGCGCCCGCCGCCCGGGTGCGGATCTCGAGTCGCGACACCGAGGCGATCGAGGGCAGCGCCTCGCCGCGGAAGCCGAAGGTCATGATGGCGGTCAGGTCGCCGTCGGGAATTTTCGAGGTGGCGTGGCGCTCGACCGAGAGCGCGAGGTCGGCTTCGTCCATGCCGCGCCCGTCGTCGCTCACGCGGATGAGGCGGCGCCCGCCCGCCTCGATCGCGACCTCGATCGCCCGCGCGGCGGCGTCGAGCGCGTTCTCGATGAGTTCCTTCACCGCCGCGGCCGGCCGCTCGACGACCTCGCCCGCGGCGATGCGATCGACAAGCAGGGGTTCGAGACGGCAAATCGGCATGGAAGCTCCCCCGCCATTATGAAGCATATCGGGCGGCTTCGCGACGACCGTTCCGGCGGACGGTCGCGGACTCATGGTCTGCGGGCCCGTCACGGACAGCCGACCTGCCCTTGCCGCCGCGTCAGCGGCCGAGGCCTTCGCGATTGGAGTTGGGGGGCGGCGGAAACGGGTGGCGGCGGACGGCGGCCACGTGGAAAATGTCCGGACTGCAAAAGGAAGGAGATCTCGGTGCATAGCGTCAGACAGCCTGCAATCCTCTATTTCGGCACCCCTGTGGTCCTGATCAGCACGCTCAACGAGAACGGTTCCGCCAATCTTGCGCCGATGTCCTCCATCTTTTGGCTGGGATTACGCTGCATGATCGGGTTGAGCGCCGTGTCGAAAACCACCTCAAACGTTGTGCGTACAGGCGAATGCGTGCTGAACTTGCCCTCTGAGAACATGGTCGGGGCGGTGAGCCGACTGGCGCTGACGACGGGGACGGATCCGGTTCCCGAAGGCAAGAAGCGACGCGGCTACGTTCATTGCGCTGACAAATTCAAGCGCGCCGGGCTGACGCAGCAGGCCTCGAATTCGAAGCGGCTCCTCGCGTCGCCGAATGTCCGGTGCAACTCGAGGCCAAGCTGGAGGCGACCCATCAGTTGGCGCAGAAGGAATGGCCCGGCGGCGCCATGTGCTTCGAGTTGAGAATCGTCCTGACGCACCTCTGCAACGCCATCATGCGGGACGACGAACCTGACCATGTCGATCCCGACCTTTGGCGCCCGCTCATCATGAGCTTTCAAAAATTCTATGGGCTGGGGCCGCAATGCGAACCGTCGGTCCTCGCACAGGTCCCGGAACGCCTTTATCTTACGCCCGATCATGCCCCAGCCCGCATCCAGGCTTAATGGGCGACCCCGAGGAGCGTCAGCCCCGCTTCAGTCCGGCGCCTGAGGCGAAGGCATCGCCGCGCAACGCCCCGACAAGGTACAGCGACCCGGTCACCAGGAGCCAGGCGTCCGAGGTCTCGGCAAGTTCGGCGCCGCGCCGCAATGCCCGCACTGGGTCGGGCTCGGCCTCGCTGGCGATCCCGAGCGAGGCCGCAATCGCCTGCAGTTCAGCCGCAGGCAGGCCGCGCGTGGCCGACGGCACGCTGGTGGCGACGAGCGCGGATGCGCGTTTGCCGAGCTCGGTCAGGAACCCGACCGCGTCCTTGTCGCGGGCGAGCGCCACGACGGCGACGCAAGGGCCGGCGAGTTCCGGCGCGCGGGCGAGGTCGCGCAAGACCGCGGCGATGTTGAACGGCACATGCGCGCCGTCGAGCACGAGCCGCAACGGCCGGACCCCGCCTTCGAGCGTGAAGCGCTCCATCCGGCCGACGAGACGCGCGCGGGCCCGAGCCTTGGCGTCGAGCAAGGCCGCGCCGGCCGGCGCCCCGGCCCTGGTGGTCACGCCCTTGCGGCCGAGCGCGTCGAGCACGGCGCCGGCGAGCGCCACGTTGGTCTCCTCGATCGTCGCGTCTTCGCCTGCGTCGCTGACGACAATGGCGCAACCCAGCGCCCGCGCCCGTGCGTGCGCCACGCGGCCCGCCTCGTCGTCGGCCGCAAGCGTCGTCACCAGAATCGCGCCGGGCTTCAAAATGCCTGCCTTTTCGCCGGCGATCGCAGCCCGCGTCGAGCCGAGGATCTCGGTGTGCTCGAGCCCGATGTTGGTCAAGACGGCGATCTCGCCGTCGACAATGTTGGTCGAGTTCAAGCCGTCCGCCCAATCCCACCTCGACGACCGCCCATTGGACGCCGGCTTCGCGAAAGAAGACGAAGGCCGCGACAGTCAGGAGATCGAACCAGGTGGCGTCTGCCGCCGCGGTCCCCTCGCGGCGCGCCGCCTCATAGGCGTCGAGGGCTTCGGTCAGGCCGCTGGCCAGCGTCGCCGGTTCGACGTCGCGGCCCATCAGGCTCACACGCTCGGTCACCCGCTCCACATGCGGCGAGGCGTAGCGGCCGACGCTTAAGTCCGCCCCGGCGAGCGCCGCCTCGATCAGCGCCGAAACGGAGCCTTTGCCCTTGGTGCCGGCGACATGGATCGCCCGGAACGCCTTTTGCGGTTCGCCAAGCCGGGCCGCGAGGTCGCGCGCCGGCTCGAGCCCGACCCGCATGCGGTTGCGGGGCCGGCGCTCCCAGTCGGTCAGCGCGTCGAGCCGCGCCATCGCCGCGGCAAGCTCGGGAGTCTCAGTCATGGCAAGGACGTCAGGGAAAACCGTCGGGCGCGAGCCTCTGCGCGACCGGCCCGCGCACGAAGGGGCGTCCCGTTACGCGTAATTCGCCACCGCGTCAAAGTCGGCGTACGCGCCGGACCGACCGATCGCCGCTCACCGGCGTCCGGTCGACACCGCGCGCCTGCGACTCCGGCCCCGGTCGTTCGGCGCGGGTCTTGCAGCGGGCAGGGCGACCCGACGGGCGAGGTTCGGAAAGGCGTCTGTCTTATGGGGAAAGGCCATGGCGGCGACGAATAGGGACTGGAATTCCGGCTCGATCGCGGTCTCGACCTTTTCGATCGATCGCACGACGGCCTCGATCTCGGCCCGCGCAGCCCGATTGAGGAGGGCGATCCGCGCCCCGGTTCCAGCGGCGTTGCCGGCGCTCCCCACGCGGTCGAGGGCGCAGTCGGGGATCATTCCGAGCGCCATGGCGTAGAGCGGGTCGATCTCAGCCCCAAAGGCGCCAGCGAGCGTGATCCGCTCGGGCGCGGCGCCCGGCGCTCGATCAGGAGCTTCGCGCCGGCGTAGAGCGCGGCCTTGGCGAGTTGGATGGCGCGCACGTCCGCCTGATGAATGACGAGCCGCGGCGGCCCCTCGTTCAGCACATAGGCGAAGACGCGTCCGGTCGGCTCGACGCGGCAGGTCCGCGCGGCCAGCGTTCCGTCGATGACGCCGTCGGGCGTGACGACCCCCGCCAGATAAAGCTCCGCGATCGCCTCGATGATTCCGGAGCCGCAGACGCCGGTGACGCCGAGGCCCGCGGTCGCCTCGGCGAAGCCCGGCGCGTCCGACCAGAGATCGCAGCCGATCACCTTGAAACGGGGCTCGAGGGTGTCCCGGTCGATGCGCACCCGCTCGATCGCGCCGGGAGCGGCGCGCTGGCCGCAGGAGATCTGCGCGCCCTCGAAGGCCGGCCCGGTCGGCGACGAGGCGGCGATGAGCCGCTCGCGGTCGCCGAATACGATCTCGGCGTTGGTGCCGACATCGACGATCAGCCGGAGTTCATCGCCAAGGTGCGGCGCCTCGGCCAGCACCACGCCGGCCGCGTCGGCGCCGACATGGCCGGCGATGCAGGGCAACGCGTAGATGGTCGCGCCGGGCGCGATCGAGAGGCCGAGGTCGCGGGCTTTGACCTCGGCGGCCCCGTCGATCGCGAGCGCGAAGGGCGCGCTTCCGAGCTCGGTTGGATCGAGCCCGAGGACGAGATGGTGCATGATCGGATTGCCGACCAGCGTCGCCTCGACGATCTCGTCTCGGGAAATCCCGGCCTCGGACGCCGCCTCGCCGACGAGCGCATCGATCGCCTCGCGCACGACCCGAGTTCATCTCGGCGGCCCCGCCGGGATGCATCATCGCGTAGGACACCCGACTCATCAGATCCTCGCCGTAGCGGATCTGCGGATTCATCGCGCCGGCCGAAGCGAGCACCGCGCCGCTCGAAAGATCGCAGAGATAGGCGGCGATGGTGGTCGAGCCGACGTCGACCGCGACGCCATAGGCGTCCACCACGAATCCCGGCCGGATCGCGACGATCTCCCGCTCGTTGCGGAGGGCGACGGTCACGGTCCAGCCGCCGGAACGCACAGCGGCCTGCACGGTCTTGAGCACGGCAAGATCGGCGGTGGCGCCGGCGACGCCCCATTGCTCGGCCAGCGCCTCCTGCAAGCGCCGGAAGTCGCTCGCGGGCTGGCGCATGTCCGGCTCGCCGACCGCGACCGTATGCAGACGCACGACGGGGTCGATGACGATCGCCCGCTCCTCGGCGGGCTTTCGCACGACCTGACGGTGGACCTGGCTCTCGGGCGGCACGTCGACGGCGAGGTCGCCACAGATCGTCGCCTGGCAGCCGAGCCGGCGCCCGGGCGGGAACGCGCGCCGCTTGTCGACGAAGCGCTGCTCGACCGCGCTCCACGGGCTCGCGTGGTCGAGCCGGGATTCGAGGGCATGCTTGGCGAAGTCGCCTTCGGCGATGTCGACCTGGCAGCGGCCGCAGACACCGCGCCCGCCGCAGACGGAATCGAGGTCGACCCCGAGCCGGCGGGCCGCATCGAGCAGGCTCGTTCCGTCGGCGAATGCGCCGCGCTTGCCCGACGGGGTGAAGACGACGCGGCGATCCGTCATGACGGATTCATGCCCCGGAGGCGTCGCGCGCCCGGTCTAGGAACGCCGCAATCCCATCAAGCCCGGTGAAGCGGCGCTCGTAGGCGAGGCCGAGGCGGTCGGCGGCGGCGCGCGCCTTTGCCGCCGTTTCCGGATCGTCGAATTGCGCCAGATGCACGACGCGCCGGTAAGCGCCGAAATAGGCGTCGCGCAACTGCGGAAACCGGTCGAGACCGAGACCGCGGATCACCAGCGCCTCGAAATGCCGAGCGAGAAAATCGGTGAGGTAGAAGGTCCCCGGCTCCTCCTCGGCCATCGCGGCGAAAACCGCTTCGCCGGCATAGAAGGCGTAGCAATGGGCGCCGGCGATGCGTCCGACGCCTTCCTCCTCGAGCACGCGGTCGAGAGCGCCGCCGGTTCCGCAATCGCCGTAGAGGCACAGGATCTCGTCGTAGGCGGCGCGATGGGCGCGGATCTTGGCGCGCATCCTCTCGGGGATTTGCTCCGGCCGGTTGTGCAGGCTCGCCGGCAGACAGGTCACATCCAGCCCGTCGAGATGAAGCGCCAAGACCTCGCGCGCGAGCGCGCCGCAGGCGATCACCAGAACCCGGCGGGCGCCGGATTTGGGGCCCGGCAACGCCGAGGCGGCGTCGGTCTCGGCCACGGGCTCCGGGCGGAGTTTGTCATCCCCGCGCACGCGGGGATCCAGACCGCCAGCCGTCCTCTTTTGCCGCAGCGAGGCCGCGGCGGCGTCAAGCGGGCGCGCGGCGGCCCTGGATCCCCGCGTGCTCGGGGATGACACGGTCTGGGTGAGGGCCGCGCCCATCATACGGTTTCCCGCGCCATCGCCGTTCCCTGCCGGCGGGCCAGCAGCGCCCTTGCGGTTTCGACCGCCACGGACGCGTCGCGGCAATAGGCGTCGGCGCCGACGGCCTCGGCGAAGGCTTCGTTGAGCGGCGCGCCGCCGACGAGGACAATGTGATCGTTGCGGATGCCTTTGGCCTTCATCGCTTCGATCACGACCTTCATGTAGGGCATGGTGGTGGTCAAGAGCGCCGACATGCCGACGATCTCCGGCTGATGGGTGGCGATCGCCTCGAGGTACTTTTCCACCCCGTTGTTGACGCCTAGGTCGACGACCTCGAAGCCTGCGCCTTCCATCATCATGCCGACCAGGTTCTTGCCGATGTCGTGGATGTCGCCCTTGACGGTGCCGATCACCATCTTGCCCATGCGCGGGGCGCCGGTCGCGGCGAGCAGGGGCCGCAAGATCGCCATGCCCGCCTTCATGGCGTTGGCCGACATCAGCACCTCGGGCACGAACAGAATGCCGTCGCGAAAGTCGATCCCGACGATCCGCATGCCTTCGACCAGCGCCTGGGTCAGCACGTCGTAGGGCGCAAAGCCACGCTCGAGCAGGATGTTGACGCCCTCCTCGACCTCCTCCTTGAGGCCGTCGTAAAGATCGTCGTGCATCTGGCCGACAAGGTCGCCGTCGGCGAGCGTGCGCAGGTCGAGGTCGTCGTCTGCCATCAACAGATCCCGGCATTGCTGTCCGATCGTCACATAGCTTATGCGGACGTTTTTGCGGGCCGGAAGCCTAATAAAGCCGCGTTGCCCCAAGTTTTTGCGGTTCGGCGCCGTTCGTTCGCGCGAGCCTCACGGTCGCGAGGCGAGGTAGATTATGTCCGGTTCGCCTCGCGGAACAGGGACGCGGACAATCTCGACGCTTTCGAACGCGCCCCGCAGCCTCTCCGCAAAGCCTTGAGCCTCGGCGGCGCTCCAGATCGTCAGGACGCCGCCAGGAGTCAGGCGCCGGCGCAACAGGGCGAGGCCCTCGTTCGAATAGAGCGCCCGATTCGCCTCGGTGACCGTCCACGCCGGACCGTTGTCGATGTCCAGGCAAATCGCGTCGAACGGTTCCCCGCCGCGCTCGAGCCAGGCGACGAGGTCGTCGTTGACGATCTCGACCCGCGGATCGGCGAGGGCGCCGCTCGAGCAGGGCGCCAGCCAGATCCGGTTCCACGCGATGATCTGCGGCTCGATCTCGACCACCGTCGCGCGCTCGACGAGGTCCGAGCGCAAGGCTTCGGCGAGCGAGAAGCCGACGCCGAGGCCGCCGATCAGCAGGCGCGAGCGAGGCCGCCGGTGGCGAAGCGCCAGTTGGACGAGCAGCCGCTCCGATTCGCCATTGCGGGTGTCCATCAGGAACACGCCGTTGCTGATGATCTCGTAATGATCGCCGACGGCTCGAAGCGCCAGCTCGCCGTGACGGCCCTGAGCCCGGGCGACGATCGTCGGCGTGTCGGTCATTGCGGCAAGCGGACTCTGTATAGAAACGCGTTGTAGACGCGGTCAAACGTTGTAGACGCGGTCGTTGACCGCGTCGCCGCGCTCAGCGAGCGCGGCTACAGTTGCGCCGGGCCACGCCGTCACGCCAATGCGCTGAGCCGCCTGCGATGCTCCGCCACCGGGATCAGCCCCCGCACCCGCTTCACCTGCGCCGGATCGATGCGGGCGGAGACGATTCCGGGCCCGTCGGACGCCTTGGCCACGACATGCCCCCAGGGGTCTGCGACCAGCGAATGTCCATAGGTGTGGCGTTGCTCGTTGCCGACCGTGAACGAGCCGGTCTGGGCGCTGGCGCAGACGTAGGTCTCGGTCTCGATCGCGCGGGCGCGCAGCAGCACCTCCCAATGGTCCTTGCCGGTCTGGAGGGTGAAGGCGGCCGGCAGCGCAATGATCTCGGCGCCCTTCTCGGCGAGCGCCTGGAAAAGGTCGGGAAAGCGCAGGTCGTAGCAGATCGAGCAGCCGACGGTGACGCCCTCGCAATCGTAGGTGACGACCTGGTCGCCGGGCTTCACCGTCTGGCTCTCCTTGTAGGACGCGCCGTCGGGCGTGGTGACGTCGAAGAGATGAATCTTGCGGTAGCGGGCGATCTCCTCGCCCTCGCGGTTGAAGACGACGGACGTGTTGTGGATGCGCTCCTCGCCCTCGATTCTCTCCATGATCGAGCCGGCGTGGACGAAGATGCGATGCTTGATCGCCTGCCGCTGCGTCATTGCGTAGGCCGGGCCGCCGGGAAAGGTCTCGGCGTTGGCGAGCTTGTCGGACCGCCCGCCGCCGGCCCAGTCGAAGAACTCCGGCAGGAGCACCCAGTCCGGCCGCTCCTCGCGGACCGCGCGCTCGATCAGCGCCTCGGCGGCCGCGAGATTGGCGGCCTTGTCGCTGATCGAGTTCATCTGAATGATCGAGACTTTCATCGGCCTTCGCGCTCCGGGGTTCGCCCTCGAATGTGGTCGGCCGGACGCCAAGCGTCAATCGCGCACGAAGGCGGCGAAGGCCTTGAGCTGGTCGACGAGAAAGCCCCGCGTCGCCGCGTCGGTGATCTCGCCGGTCGCGGCGTCGATCTTCGTCTGCGCCTGCGGGATGATGACCTCGGGCTTATTGAGCGGCCGGGCGTCGAGATAGACGAAGACGTGGCGCAAGTGGAGATGCGCCCTGAGGCCGCCGAACAGGCTGGGCGAGGCGCTCTGGATCGCCACCGGCTTGCCGCCAAAGGGCTGGTTCGGCAGGCGCGACAGCCAGTCGATCGCATTCTTCAGCACCCCGGGAATGGAGTGGTTGTATTCCGGCGTCACGAAGATGGCGCCGTCGGCCGCCCGGATCGCCTCCGCCATCGCGGTCACGGCCGGCGGGAAGCCTTCCGCCTGGATGTCGGCGTTATAGAGCGGGAAATCGCCGACCGAACCCAGCTGCGCGATCGTCACGCCCTCGGGCGCCAGCGCCGGCAAGGCGCGGGCGATCGCGGCGTTCAAGGAGCCCTTGCGCAGGCTGCCGACCATGACGACAAAATGAAGCGCGTCCTTGCTCATTGGGATTCCCTGCTATGAGTTGGTGATTTTTCCGGCCGTTCATGGCTGGAGTTTGGCCTTGCCCGCGAGCTTGCTAGGATCGGATCGAATTGACAAGTCATTGGGAGGATATCATGCTCACGCCGTCCGATCTTTTCTCCGTCCGCGGCCGCACTGCGCTCATCACCGGCGGCGCCACCGGCCTCGGCCGGGTCTGCGCCGAGGCGCTGCTCGCCGCCGGCGCGCGCGTGCTGATCGCCTCGCGCAAGGCGGAGGCCTGCGAGGCGGCGGCGGCGGAACTCTCGGCGATCGGTCCCTGCGAGGGCTTTGGCGGCACCGTCGCGACCGAATTGGGCGTGGCCGAACTCGCCGCCGAGACGCGGCGACGGACCGACGCGCTGCACATCCTGGTCAACAACGCTGGCGTGAGCTGGGGCGCGCCGTTCGAGGCGTTCCCCTGGAAGGCGTTCGACCGGGTCCTGAGCGTCAACGTGACCGGGCTGTTCGCGCTCACCCGCGAACTCGCGCCGATGCTGTTCGCCTCGGCGACGCCCGAGCAGCCATCGAACGTCATCAATTTCGGTTCGGTGATGGGCACGATCACGCAGTCGGAGACCGCCTATTCCTATGCCGTTTCCAAGGGGGCGGTGCATCATTTGACGCGCATTCTTGCAGCCGAATTCGCCGGTCGGCAGGTTACGGTGAACGCCATCGCGCCGGGGCCGTTCCCGACCAACATGACGAAGTTTGCGCTGGCGGACGAGAAGGGGGCGGAGCGCGGCGCGAGCGTCGTGCCGATGCGCCGCCTCGGCCGCCCCGAGGACATCGCCGGCGCGATCCTGTTCCTGACCGGGCGCGGCGGCGCCTACACGACCGGGGCGATCCTGCCGGTCGACGGCGGCCTCAGCGTCGCGGCGCCGCCAGCCATGTTCGGAGACGACGAATGACCTCCTGGACGGAAGCGAAGACGCTCGAGCCTTCCGAGCTGCATGAGAATGTCGGCCAGACCTTTGTCTCGCACTGGTTCGTGGTCGACCAGGATCGCATCGACGCCTTCGCCAAAGTGACGGAGGACGAACAGTTCATCCACGTCGACCCCGAGCAGGCGAGCGCCACGCCGTTCGGCGGAACGGTGGCGCACGGGTTCCTGACCCTGTCGATGCTGTCGCCGATGGCCTACAGCACGCTGCCCAAGGTCAAGGGCGCGGCGATGGGGATCAACTACGGCTTCGACCGGGTGCGCTTTCTTCACCCGGTGCGTTCGGGCAGCCGGGTGCGCGCCCATTTCCTGCTGACCGCGGTCCTCAAGCGTTCGGAGCGCGAATGGCAGCTCGTCTACGACGTCAGCGTCGAGATCGAAGGCCAGCACAAGCCGGCGCTGGCGGCGACCTGGCTGACGATGCAGGTGGTGGGATAGGGACTGGACGAGAGACGCCCCAAACTTGAACGCCCTGATCCGAGTGTGAATTATACACACAATGCGGAGCGCCGACCTTATTCGCGAGTTAGAAAGAGCAGGCTGGACCTTGAAACGCATCCGGGGGGCGCACCCCGTCTTTGTCCATCCTTCGCGCCGAGGGATCGTGGTCGTGCCGCATCCGAAGCGCGAACTCGGCGTCGGCCTCGTCGCCGCGATCCGCAAACAGGCAGGGCTTTGATTATGCGCTATCCGATCGCCATCGAACCCAGGACCGAACGGTCAGAGTACGGCGTCGTCGTTCCTGATCTGCCGGGCTGCTTCTCGGCGGGCGAAACGCTTGAGGACGCGATCGCCGGCGCCGAGGAGGCGGGGCTCGCTTGGATTGACGCGACGCTCGATGCCGGAGAGGCCGTTCCGTCGCCTTCGCCCTTGGAGGCGATCCGTGCAAATCCGGAATATGCCGGATGGATCCTGTCGGTCGTCACGATCGACCCTTCCGCGCTCGACGATACCGCCGAGCGCGTCAACATTACATTGCCGCGGCGTGTTCTTCGCCGGCTGGACGAAAGCGCGCGCGCAGCGGGGGAAACGCGGTCCGGCTATATCGCAAAGCTCGCGCTCGAGAGCTGAGCACCCCTCACCAGAACCGCACCGCCTCGCCCGTCGACGGCGCAACCACCTCCCCCTCCCACATCACGCGCTTTCCGCGCACGATCGTTCCGACCGGCCAACCGCTAACCGTCTTGCCGTCGTAGGGCGTCCAACCGCAGCGCGAGGCGATCCAGGAATCGTGGATCGTCTCGGTCCGCTTGAGATCGACCACGGTGAAGTCGGCGTCGTAGCCCGCGGCGATTCGGCCCTTGCCCACAATGCGGAAAATGCGGGCGGGACCGGCGCTGGTGAGGTCGACGAAGCGCTGCAGGGTCAACCGCCCGGCGGCGACATGATCCAGCATGACCGGAACCAGCGTCTGCACGCCGGGCATTCCCGATGGGCTTTCAGGATAGGGCCGCGCCTTCTCTTCGCGCGTGTGGGGCGCGTGATCGGAGCCGAGCACGTCGACGACGCCCTGGCTCAGACCGCGCCAGATCTCCGTCCGATGATCGGCGCCCCGCACCGGCGGATTCATCTGCAGCCGGGCGCCGAGGCGCGGATAGTCCTCGGCGCTCAACGTCAGGTGATTGGGCGTCGCCTCGCAGCTCGCGACGTCCTTGGCGTCAGCCAGCAGCGCCATCTCCTGCCCGGTGGAGATATGCAGCACATGCACCTGCGCGCGCGCCTCGCGGGCGAGGCGGATGAGGCGCTCGGTTGAGCGGAGCGCGGCGGCCTCGTCCCGCCAGACGTGATGCGACGAGGGGTCGCCGGCAATGCGCAGGGGCTTGCGCTCGTTGAGGCGCTCTTCGTCCTCGCTGTGGAAGGCGGCGCGGCGGCGGATCGCCTTCAGGATCGCGAGCACGCCCGCGTCGTCGGCGACCAGCAGGCTGCCGGTCGAGGAGCCCATGAACACCTTGATTTCCCGCCGCGCCGGAAAGGCGCTCGAGCTCGGCCAGGCTCGCGACATTGTCATGCGTCCCGCCGACCCAAAAAGCAAAGTCGCAGTGCATCCGGCCTTTCGCCCGCCGCACCTTGTCGGCGAGCGCCGCCTCGGTCGTCGTCAAGGGATCGGTGTTGGGCATCTCGAACACGGCGGTGACGCCGCCGAGCACGGCGGCCCGCGACCCCGTCTCGAGGTCTTCCTTGTGGACTGGGCCCGGCTCGCGAAAATGCACCTGGCTGTCGATCACGCCGGGCAACACGTGCAGACCGGCGCAATCGACCCGCTCGCCGGCCGCAGCTGCGCTCAGATCGCCGATCGCAGTGATGCGGCCTTCGCGGACGCCGATGTCACGCTCGGCGATTCCATCCTGATTGACGACCGTGCCCCCAGAAAGAACGAGATCGAATGTCTGCGGCATTGGCCCCATCCTTGCGTCGCGTCGCTTGCACGACGGCTGACGCCGCCTAATTAACTAGGCCCGGCATTGCAAGCGGGATCGGCAAGCGGGATCGGAGTGACACGCATGAGCGCCAAGGCCGCTGAACTTACAGACCGCGGAGTCGTGCGCGTGAGTGGCGAGGACGCCGCGAGCTTCTTGCAGGGGCTTCTCACCAACGACGTCGAGGCGCTGAAACCGGGCGAAGCGCGTTACGCCGGCCTTCTGACGCCCCAGGGCAAGATCCTGTTCGACATGATCGTCGTGCGCGGTCCCGGTGATGTGAGCTCGGGTTTCCTCATCGATTGCGCCGCCGTCCAGGCGGCCGATCTCGCCCGGCGACTGGGATTTTACAAGCTGCGCGCCAGGGTCGCGATCACCGACGAGAGCGCCGCCCTCGGCGTCGTGGCGTTCTGGGGCGAGGCGGGCGACGCCCCGAACCACGCCATTGTCTATGCCGACCCGCGCGATCCGCGCCTCGGCTCGAGAGCGATCCTGCCGCACGCGGAGGCGAAGGCCTTGGGCACGGCGCATCTGGCGACTTACGAGGCGCTGCGTATCGACGCGGTCGCGCCGAAGGGCGGCGTCGATTTCGCCTATGGCGAGGTCTTCCCGCACGACGTCAACTTCGATCTCCTGAATGGCGTCGACTTCAAGAAAGGCTGCTACGTCGGCCAGGAAGTCGTTTCGCGCATGAGGCACCGCGGGAGCGGGCGGAAGCGCGTGGCGCGCGTGATCCTCGTGGCTGAGGCGCCCGCGCCCGGAACGCCGGTGGTCGACGGCGAGCTCCCGGTCGGCACGCTCGGCTCGTCGTCCGGGCGCGAGGCGCTGGCGCTGCTGCGGCTCGACCGGGTCGAGGAGGCCAAGGCCTCCGGGCGCGAGCTCACCGCGGGCGGGGTCGGGCTCGCGTTGGCGGATTAGGCCGCTGCGAGTCCGCCACGCCCTACGACCTGGGCTCAGATCGCCGCTGGCGCCTCGAGGGCTCTCCTCTTGCGCCAGGCCAGACCCCCGACCGCCGCGAAGCCGAGGCCCAGCAGCGCCCAGGTCGAGGCTTCGGGAACGGCCGCGAAGCTCAACGGGACTCCATTTTCGCTCAGTTGAAGAGCGACGCTCGCGTCGCCGCCGAAAGTCACCGTGTAGCCGATCGGGCTCCCTGGGGGGTCGGGCTGCGGGTTGAACGAGACCCAACTGGAAACTCCACCCGGTCCCGAGAACGTGAGGTCGGCGACGAATACGCTTCCATCCGCCAAGACGAACCGAAAATTGGTGTTTCCGTCGGCGTTGGGCTGCTGCACCGCCGGCAGAAGCAGACCGGCGTCCAGGCCCGTGAACGACAGTTCGAACTTGAAGACGGAACCGTCCGCCTCCTGAGTGATCGAGGGTCGGAGCGAATTCGCAAGGTCGAGAAATGGCTCGGGCGTTCCCGGAGGGTCCGGCTGCGGATTGAAGCCGACGAGCACCCCGGGATTGATCGGACCCCCACTCGTCTGGAGCGCGAAGCCCGTGATCCCGTCTGGGAACACGTAATTCGGAGGATAATAGGCGTTGAGCGCTGCTCCCGCGACCCCTGGAGCCGCCAACGCCGCCAAGCCGACCAAACCGGCGAAAGCAATCGATGCGAATGGAATTCTCGTCATGATGCAAGCCTCCCCTAGATGTGCTGCTGAGGCGAATTGTCGCGCCCGCGGTTAACACGTGCGAAGGTACCGTAGTTTCCGGGCGCCGTCGACATCCCGATCCCGGCCCAGCAGCCTTAGGACCGGGTCTCTCGCGCAGATGGGCGGAACCCACCAAGGCGGATTTCACGCCGGGGGGTGAGCTGGTTTTTTGTGCGTCTAAGAGGGACAGCAAACGGGCGCGACGGATCGCAATTTCAGCGGATCGAAGGATCCGGCCCGCACCGAACCGCTCCGGACATGGCGGCGAGGCCAATTCACGACTAGACTGCGTCCGCCGGGGCTGAAGCCGAATCGTCTGCCCAGAAGGACTTCGGGCGCTGGGGAGTTTGTCGATGATCGAAGGGGCAAGCGTCTTTGCGCTCGTCATCGTGGCGTTCGTCGTAATCACGGCGCTCATGGGCGTGCGGCAGGTGCCGCAGGGCTATAATTACACCGTCGAGCGGTTCGGCCGCTATCAAAAGACCTTGACTCCCGGCCTTGCGCTCATCGTGCCCTACATCGACTCGATCGGACGCAAGCTCAACGTGATGGAGCAGGTGATCGACGTCCCGCAGCAGGAGATCATCACCAAGGACAACGCGACGGTGCGGGTCGACGGCGTCGCCTTCTACCAGGTGCTCGACGTGCGGCGCGCATCCTACGAAATCGCCAATCTGCAGCAGGCGCTGCTCAATCTCGTGATGACCAACGTGCGCACCGTCATGGGCTCGTTGGACCTAGACCAGCTGCTGTCGCACCGCGACGAGATCAATTCGCGCCTTCTCACGGTGATCGACGCCGCCTCGGAGCCGTGGGGGATCAAGGTGACGCGCGTCGAGATCAAGGACATCGAGCCGCCGAGGGACCTCGTCGACGCCATGGGGCGGCAGATGAAGGCCGAGCGCGAAAAGCGGGCGGTGATCCTCGAGGCGGAGGGCATGCGCCAGTCCGACATCACCCGCGCCGAGGGCCGCAAGGCGGCGCTCGTGCTCGAGGCGGAGGGCCGGCGCGACGCCGCGTTCCGCGCGGCGGAAGCGATCGAGCGCACGGCTCAGGCCGAGGCCACAGCGACGCGGCTCATCAGCGAGGCGACCGCGGGCGGCGACGTGGTCGCGGTCAATTTCCTGATCGCCGAGAAGTACATCGCCGCGCTTCACGTGCTGGCCCAGGCGCCGAACCAGAAGGTCGTCATCGTGCCGATGGAGCTTGCCTCGCTCGCCGGCACGCTGGGAGGCCTCAGCCAGATCGCGGCGAGCGCGCTCGGCGAAGGGGGCGCCGCTTCGGCAGCAGACCGCCCACGGGCGGCGCGGCTGCGCCCCTCGGCGGCTGTCGTCCCCGACACGACCCGCGCGCCGCAGGCATCCCCCGAGCCGCCGGCGGCCCCCCCTTCCAACACACCCGGCCCGCCGAGCGGTCCCGCGCCCTGGGGCGGATGAGGCGAGACGGCGATGGACGAGTTTGTCGAACCGATCCACTACGCTGCGCTTGCCTGGCTCGTCATCGGCCTGGCGCTCTCCGCGGTCGAGACGCTCGCCCCCGGCGCCTTCTTCATCTGGTTGGGCGCCGCCGCGGCGATCGTTGGCGTCGCCGATTATGTCCTGCCGATGACCTTCAGGACACAACTCCTCATCTTTGCCGCGCTGGTGGCGGCGCTCCTGCTGATTGGGCGGCGCGTCTATGGATCGTTTGGCGCGGAGCCCGGTCCGCTGCCACAGAGCCGGGCCCATGCGCTCGTCGGCGAGGATTTCTATGTCGAGGAGGCGATCGCCCGCGGCTTCGGGCGCATCCGCGTCGGCGACAGCTCCTGGCGCGTCTCAGGCCCGGATTGCCCCGCGGGCGCCCGGGTCCGGGTCGTGGCGGTAGAGGACGGGTCGCTATTGCGCGTCGAGCCCGCGGAGTGAAGCGGGAGTGAGGGGCGCCTCGCGCCTAAATCGCCCCGATCGCCCTGGCTCGAATCTCGGCGACCGCATTCCAATTATGGAAGCGGGCTGAAGAGACGCTGGAGACACTCCGTCTCCTTCATACCAATGAGGGCTTCACTCCAATAGGCGAGAAGGGCTCTTCTCATACCGTTTAGTTGTAACGGATGTTCCCCCGTCTGATGCGAGGCGTGCTCCCGATAAGAGGCTGAACTTATTTTGCTTTCCGGCGCTGTGGGAGGTTTTGCCTAGTGGCTACGCGGGCCGAGGCCAGGGGGAGCGCCGTGGGGATGGCGACGTCGGCTGCTTCGAACAGGCGGCGCACGTCGTCGCGCGGCGTAGGGACCTGATTGTAGGAAGGCCGACCGCCGACGCTCACCTCGATGAGGCAGAGGCTAGCGAGCCGGTCGAGAGCCTCCTGCACGGTCAGGTCGATGTCGCGCCATCGCCGGCGCAGCGCCTGCACCAGGAGATAGGCCAGCATGACCACGAGGGCGTGGCCGCGCGTGCGGTCCTCGTCGCGCAGGTAGACTGGCCGCATCTCCAGCTGCACGGTTTTCGAGTTGCGGAACGCCCATTCCACCCGGGCCAAGTCCTTGTAGCGGTCGTGCACGATGGTCTTGTCGACGGCGGTCTTAGGCAGATCGGTGCGCAGCGCGTAGCAGCCGTCGAGACGCGCGGCCTCCGCCAGGGCCGCTTCGTCCACCGCGACGACGACGCGCCGCTCCTCGTCCGCGACCGCGACGAACTTGTCGAGGCCGAGCGTCTCGCACCTGGCCTTCAGCCTGGCGATCTGCGTTTTCGCCGCCGCTTTCGGATGGTCGCGCAGATACGTGTTCGCCGTTTCGGCGGCGGCTCGCAGCGCCCCGAGCTTGTCGGCGCGCGAGGCGGCCAGCTCCTGGGCGCGCGCCGGGTTGCGCCGCAAAACATAGCGCTCGCCGTCTGCGCCTTCGACCTCGGCCAGCGTATCCTCGAACAGGTCCATCTGCAGCACGCCGGCGGCGATGAGCCCGTCGATCTGCGCTCTGGTGATCGCGGTGATGTAATGGAAGCCGGCGGCGGCGATCTCGGCGCGTTGCGGGGCTTTGATCATGCCGCGGTCGCCGACGAAGGTGACCCGCTCGGCCCCGAACCGGGCGGCCGCCTTGCTCACCTGCGAGGAGAACGTCCTGACGTCGGACGTGTTGCCCTTGAAGACCTCGATCGACAGCGGGCGACCGTCGGCGTCGGCGAGGAGGCCGATCACGATCTGCCTTTTGCCCGACTTGCGATCGCGGTTGTAGCCGAACGCCGCGAAGGCGTTGTGCTCGCCTTCGAGGTATGTGCTGGTGACGTCGTAGAGGAAGACGTCGGGCGCCGAGGCCGCCTCTCTCCGGGCGAACAGCCGGCTCTCGATGTCGGCCTGATTGTCCGCCAGCCAGTCCAGATTGCCGTAGAGGTCGTCCTCGTCGAACCCGGTCATGCCGAGCGCCGCGCCGACCGCATGGCCGCCCGCGAGCCGCACCGCCGACAGGCGCGAGCCCTGGTCGAGCACGCGGGCGATGACCTGCCACAGCGCCCGCTTGCCTTGTCGGTCCGAGCCCAGGGCGGCGACGAGGCCGAGTTCGCGCGCCAACTGCGACAGAACCCAAACCGCCCCGACCGACGGCCCCTGCTTTAACTCCGGCCCGCCCTCGGCGGCGGACGCCAGGATGCGAGGCAGATCGCCCTTGTGCTTCAGCGCCAGCCGGATCGCCTCGACCTCCTCCGGCTTGCAATGGGTGAGATTGGCCAGCGTCCGATGCTTGACCTTGCCGTCCTCGCGATAGGTCTCGCGCAGCAGGTGGCGCTGGTAGGTCTTGCCGTTGACGCAGGTGGGCGAGCTGTCGACGAACATTATGGCTATGACATTACGCCTTCTCGCCTATAATGACAAGCCAAACATCTATATTTTAGTGGCTACACACGGCGCCGCAAAATTGCCGACAACCTATTGACCCACAAACACAAAAACGAAAAATCGCATCAAAAGAGGGGGGAACATCCGTTGAAGGAAATTACTCGCCTCCTCAAAACTTGCGTCGAAGTAAATCAGCAACAGATCTTGGCAAAGCCGAGGTATAAGCGTCATCTATAGCACCACCGCCTTGCGTCTTTACCCAAAGTAACGTATCTGGAAAATCATAGATCAGTCGATCCATAACGATACCATGACCTGCTTGTCTCGATCCGCCTCGCGGAAGACAGCGAATGCAACTTCATGACGGCCAACGTTGATCGTAAAATATCTTCCTAAGCTAGTGCCAGGAAACAGTGCGAAGGTCCACGCCCCTTGGATATCAACCAAGTCAGGAGGCCAGTAAAGGCAAACAATCGCAGGATGAAACCGGAAAAGACGGAATCCTGAAACATCCTATCAATTTTCGGCTTTATGAATATTTGATCCGGGTCGATCTCAGTTAATCTTGGCTGAGACAATTTGAGGGGCAATACGCTAAATAGTTCCTTGGCTCCCATGACATCTCTGTCAAGTTGACTCCGAAACGCATAGTGCAAAAATGACTTCGACTTTCCGCCAGTCCTTCACTTGGCGAAAGTCGGACAAACTCCACGGTCCCAGCTCGCTTGTAGGGCGAGACCGAGTTAATTTCGCGAATCCTTTTTGAGGGGCGGAAATTCCGTACCCCCGATTTTCACGAGTTCGGTCTTTGGCGACACAAGCAAATAAACATGCCCAGCCTTATTTCAACTCATAGGGAGATCTCGGCGCAGTAACCGCCCCCGCTATTGCCTCGTTTCGATCCGCCTCAACGATAGACGAGCACGGGAATCGTCGAGTGGGTGAGCACCTTGACGGTCTCGCTGCCGAGCAGCAGCGCCGACATACCGCGCCGTCCGTGCGAAGCCATCACGATCAGGTCGCAGTTGCGGGCGTGGGCGGTGTCGATGATCGCGCGGTAGGGTTGGTCGTGCACATCGCGGATCGTCTCGCAGGGGACGCCGGCGGCGTCGGCCGCCGCCTTGGCCAGCGCGAGCGCCTGATCGGAGATGCGGCGCGATTCCGCCTCGTATTCGTCCTCGCCGACCGAGACCAGCACCGCGTCCATCGAGGCGACGCGATAGGGCTCGGTCAGCGTGAGCGCCGTCACCCTGGCGCCGACCTGCTTGGCGAACTCCACCCCATAGAGCACGGCCTTTTGCGAGAGGTCGGAACCGTCGGTTGGAATAAGGAGATGCTGGAACATGACGCCCTCATGCTGCGTTGTGGATTCAGTTTGGCCGACCGCTGGCGCTGCCGCCGCGCCCGGCTTGCAGTTGCGGCGCCGGGCGCGCCCGGCTAAGTATGCCATCCCGATGGGACATGCCGTCCTTCGGCCTCCGAATTCGATTCCGATCCATTGCGTCAAGGAGCCGTAGCATGACTTTCTCGCTGCCCGAACTGCCTTACGCGTATGACGCGCTGGGCCCCTACATGTCGCGTGAGACGCTGGAATACCATCACGACAAGCATCACCTTGCCTATGTCAACAATGGCAATAATGCGCTCAAGGGCACCGAATGGGAAGGCAAGTCGCTGGAGGAGATCGTCAAGGGCTCCTTCGGCAAGAACGCCGCCGTTTTCAATAACGCCGGCCAGCACTACAACCACCTGCACTTCTGGAAATGGATGAAGCCGAATGGCGGCGGGGCGATCCCGGGCGAACTCGAGAAGGCGCTCAAGGATTCGTTTGGTTCGGTCGACAAGGCCAAGGAAGATCTGGTCCAGGCGGGCGTCACCCAGTTCGGCTCGGGCTGGGCCTGGCTCACCCTCAAGGACGGCAAGATCCAGGCGACCAAGACCCAGAACGGCGAGAACCCGCTCGTTCACGGCGGTAAGCCCATCCTCGGCATCGACGTTTGGGAGCACTCCTACTACATCGACTATCGCAACCGTCGGCCGGACTATCTCAAGGCCTTCGTCGAAAGCCTGGTCAACTGGGACTATGTCGCCGAGCTGTTCGGCCAGAAGTAATCGCCTGACCGTCGAGACAAGGCCCTCCGGCCGTGACCGGAGGGCCGAACACGCGCTCACTCGGTCAGGTTGAGAATTCTTCTGCGTGCAGACGTCGACGCCGTTTGCTTCGGTCGTCTCGCCGTCCGCGAAGGTGGCGCGCAGGTCGATCTGGCAGTCCTTGCCTTTCGGCACACGAGCCGCTGACTTGCCTCCGGCTTTCAGTTTGCCCAGAACCTTCTTGAACTTGTCCGAGCCGCTGGCGGCCGCCTGAAGCTCGGCGAGGTCGGAGGCGCGTGAATTCATCACCGTCACAGTGACGCCTGAGGCCGTCTTCTTCCGGGCCTTCTTCGGCGCGGTGGCGGCATCGGCAGGGACAGCTGCGGGGGGCGCCGAAGCCGCGGGAGCGGCCGGGGCGGCGGTCTGCGCCCGTGGCGCTTCGACGGCGACGATCCCGGCGAGCGCGGCCCCGGCGATCGCCATCATCCAGGTCAATTGCGTCATCGCTGACCATTCCTCCCCGCCCTTTGCCTCGAGGACCGCGCTCGTCCTCGGCGGGCGACCATGGCGCCGTTCCCAGGACGGGAAAAGGGCCCTTTCTCCGAGCGAGGCGGTTTGCCGCAGCCTGCCCTTGCAGATGGACATCGCGGCCGGACCAGACGGCGCGGCGCTGTTCCGCCCGAGCGGCGGGACGCGCGCGCTTCGGTCTTCGTCACATGTCTCGCACGGACGCCGCGTCGGCCTCGGGAAGGGCGCGCTTCTCGGCCGAGGCGCGCAGCATCGGCACGACATCCTCGATGGTTTCCGCCACGAGATAGCGCAGCTCGAATCCGCTCCGAATGAAACCGGAATTGTGCATGTGGGCGAAGAGGCCGAGGAGCGGCCGCCAGAATCCGCCGACGTCCGCGATCAGGATCGGCTTGGCGTGGCGGTCGAGCTGGGCCCACGTCATCTGCTCGACGAGTTCCTCGAGCGTGCCGATTCCGCCGGGCAGCGCGACAAAGGCGTCGGCGCGCTCGAACATCGCCTGCTTGCGCTCGTGCATGTTCTCAACCACCAGCATCTCCTGCGCGTCCGTCAGTGCGTGTTCCTTGCGCACAAGAAAACTGGGGATAATTCCGGTGACGAAGCCGCCCGCCGCGAGCGTCGCCCGCGCCAGCCGGCCCATCAGGCCCTCGCCGCCGCCGCCGTAAACGAGTGCGATTTTCTCCGCCGCGAGCGTCCTTCCGAGCAATTCGGCTGCCTCGCCGAAGCGGGGGTCGTCTCCCCGGCTCGAACCGCAATAGACGCAAACGCTTCGAATGGAGCTCATGCCAACCTCGTCCCTCTTCGGTTCGATGTGCGCGCGCCGACATTTCCCGTCAAGTCGACGTCTCTGCCGCGCATCGGCGCGGGGAAGGTAACTGCCAAGCCGCCTTGCGGCGCGCCCCCACCACCGTCCTTCGGGGGACCGGCCGAAGGGTGGTGGTGGGGGGCGCTGACCGTGGGAAGGGCCGGCCGCTACTCGTCCATACCGATCTCGCGCAGGATCTCCGCCTCGTGCTCGCCGAGCCGTGGCGAGCGGCGCTCGAGCGTCAGCGGGTTGCCGCTCATCACGATCGGACTGCGCAGCCCCGGAATTCCCTGCGGCGCGATGCGCATGCCGCGCGCGGCGAATTGCGGATCGGCGAAAAGGTCCGCGATGCTGTTGATCGGTCCGGCCGGCACCACCGCCGTTTCGAGCGCGGCGAGGAGCGCGTCGCGCAGCCACTGCTTTGTCGTTGCGGCCAGCTCGCCGGCGAGCGCCGCGCGGTTGGCGTTTCTTGCGGGGTTGGTGGAGAAGCGGGCGTCCGCGGCCAACGCGTCGAGCCCGAGCGTGGCGCAGAGCCTGCCGAACTGCCCATCGTTGCCGACCGCGATGATGATCCAGCCATCGGCGACCGGAAACGTCTGGTAAGGCGCGAGGTTGGGATGCGCCGTCCCTGTTCGGCCCGGCGTGACGCCGGAGGCGAGGAAGTTCATCGCCTGGTTGGCGAGGATCGCCGCCGTCGTATCGAGCAGGGCGAGGTCGATATGCTGGCCGCGACCGCTGCGCTCGCGCGCAATCAGCGCCGCTTCGATCGCGACGACGCCATAGAGTCCGGTGAAGAGGTCGCTGATCGCGACGCCCGCCCGCGTCGGCGGTCCGTCGGGCTCGCCGGTAATGTCCATGAAGCCGGACATGCCCTGCATCAGGTAGTCGTAGCCGGCGCGCTCGGCGTAGGGTCCAGTCTGGCCGAAGCCGGTGATCGAGCAATAGACGAGGCGCGGATTGAGCGCGCTGAGGGTCTCGTAGTCGAGGCCGTATTTCTTCAATCCGCCGACCTTGAAGTTCTCGATCAGCACGTCGGAGCGGAGCGCCAGCCGGCGCGCGATTTCGCGCCCGCGCACGGTGGAAAAGTCGGCGACGATCGCCGCGTTTGCCGCGGTTGCAGGCGTGATAATAGGCGGCTGCGCGCTCGCCTTCGGCCTCGATGAAGGGCGGTCCCCAGCGCCGGGTGTCGTCGCCCTCGGGGCTCTCGACCTTGACGACGTCGGCGCCGAGGTCGGCAAGCGTCTGGCCGATCCAGGGGCCGGCGAGAATGCGGGCGAGTTCGACGACCCGCACGCCGGTGAGCGCGCTCATGCGATGATCTTTCGATCCTGAACTTGGACAACGAGTTTTAGGAGGAGCCTCCGGCGGCGTCGAGCCGAATTGATTTGACCGCCTCTTTGGCTTGGTCTTCGACCCTTGCCCGCCAAGCAAGGTGGTCGCGAACGCAGATGATGTTTTCGATCGAGCGCCGGGACCCGCGCTGCCTGAGAGACTTAGGATCCGGCCGAGCCGGGCGCCTGAGGCTCGGGCGATTGCAGGCCTTGCGACGGCGGCGCGAAGAGGGCGGCGCTCCGCCGAGCGTCAAGACGACGGGCTTAAGAGGGTCGATCGCCCATGACGAACCAAGGCGTCATTGAAATCATTGATGTATTTGCGCCGAGCCCAGGCCAAATTGTGGCAAAAACACGGCAATCGGCCTGCCGCCGGGTGGCGCGATTCACAAATTGGCGTCTAACGCCTTGAAATCGCACGTGAGGTTGCGATCGCCGAACTCTGTCGCGGGTCTGAACGCGGCCGGCCGAGCGCGGTTATGTCTTTCCCGAAACCGGGATCAGCGCCCCGGTCACGGCCCTGGCTTCGTCGGACGCAAGAAACAGCATGACGGCGGCGAGATCGGCGGGAGCGACCCAGCGGTTGAAGTCCGCCTGCGGCATCTCCTTGCGGTTGGCGGCGGTGTCGATCGTCGAAGGAAGTACGGCGTTAACAGTCACGCCGTCGAGCTTCAGTTCCGCGGCCAGGCTCTCGGTGAAACGGTGCACCGCCGCCTTGCTCGCGGCGTACGGCCCCATGCCCTCGGCGGCGCGGTTGGCCGCCTCGGCTCCGACGTTGACGATCCGCCCGGCCCCCGATTCGATCAGATGAGGAAGCGCGGCGCGCGAAGCGTTGAGCGTCGTCTTGAGGTTCATTGCGAACATCCGCTCCCAGCCGGCGTCGCTCTCGGCGTCCGCGATTTTTTCCCAGCGGAAGCCGCCCGCGATGTTCATAAGCGCGTCGATCCGTCCGAACCGTCTCTTGACGGTCTCGATCGCCTGCCTGGCCGCAACGGGCGACACGAGATCGACCCCGCCGACGAGCAGCGCCTGCGGCCCGAGCCGTTCCTGAAGAGCCGGGGGCGGCGCGGGGGCGTAGTCGAGCGCCGCCACCGACGCCCCCTGCTTCGCCGCCGCTTCGGCGACCGCGCTTCCGAGCGCGCCGAACGCCCCGGTCACGACAATTGTCTTGCCCTTCACGCTCATGCCGCCATCTCCATCGGAGTCTTCGACGCGTTGAACTGGCGGAGGGCCGCGTCGCGCGCCTTGGCCGCGTCCGCCGCGCTCGCTTCCTTCACCCGTCCATAGCCCTTGATCGTCTCGGGGATGCTGAGCAGCCGAACCGCCGCCGTATGATTGGCCGCGGAAAGGCGCTCGACTACGTCGTCGACGTCGGCCTCGAACTCCGCAACGAGCTGCCTTTCGAGCTTGCGCTCGTCACTGTTGCGGAAGGGATCAAGCCACGTGCCGCGCAGAAAACGGAGCCTCGCCGTCAAGCGGAAGGCCGTCATCGCCCACGGGCCCACCTCACCCTTGCCCAGGACGGCGGTCTGCGGATGGGGTCTTGCGAACGGCCAGGCGCCAATGTGGAAGTGAAGCGTGTACGGGCCGTCGAAGGTCTCAGCGAGCGCCGCGGCGAACTCGGGTGAGGCGAACAGACGCGCGACCTCCCATTCGTCCTTCGCCGCGAGAAGCTTGTGATAGGCGCGCGCCGCTGCCGCGGTCAGCGCTTCGCTCGTGCCTGCGCTCCGCTCGGCCGCACGCACGCGCTCTACGAGCGCGCGATAGCGGCGCGCGTCCTTTGCGCCGCGTGCAGTCTCGAGATGCGTGGCGTTGCGGTCGATCAACGCGTCGAGCGAGGGCGCCGCCTTGGGGCCGGGGTGGCCGGAGCCGGCAAGCCGTTCGACGGCGGCCGGGTCGTGCGCCGCACGCCGGCCCCATTCGAACGCCTGTTTGTTGGCGTCGATCGCAACGCCGTTGAGCTCTATGGCGCGCTCGAGGGCGGCGCGGCTGACAGGGAGGAGGCCTCGCTGCCAAGCTGCGCCGAGCATGAAGAGGTTGGCTGCGATCGCCTCGCCGAGCAGGTCCTTGGAGAGGCGCTGCGCTTCGAGGATGAGCGCCCGGTCGCCGAGCGCGGATTTCAGCCGGTCGATCATCGCCTCGCGGTCGATGCTCCAGTTCGGATTGCGGGCGAATTCCGAGGTCGGGATGAGATTGGCGTCGATTACCGCGCGCGTGGCCGGATTGACCTTCGAGAGGGATTCGTCTCCAGCCGCGACGATCAGGTCGCAGCCGATTAGCGCGTCCGCCTCGCCCGCGGCGATCCGTGTCGCGTGCAGGGCCTCGGGTCGGCGAGCGATGCGCACATGCGCGGTGACCGCGCCGTATTTTTGGCTCAAGCCCGTTAGGTCGAGGTTCGAGGTGTAAAGCCCGTCGAGATAGGCGGCCACCGCCAGGGTCTGGCTGATGGTGACGACTCCCGCGCCGCCAATGCCGGCGACAAGCACGCTCCACCGCTCCCCCATCTCAGGCAGCGTCGGCTCGGGAACCGGCGGCATGTCGCGCGGCGCCGTTGGCGCGGGCTTGCGCAGACGGCCGCCGTGGATGGTGACGAAGCTCGGGCAGAAGCCCTCGACGCAGGAGAAATCCTTGTTGCAACTCGACTGGTTGATCCGGCGTTTGCGGCCCCACTCGGTCTCGAGCGGTTCGATCGCCATGCAATTGGACACCTTGCCGCAATCACCGCAGCCCTCGCATACTTCCGGATGGATGAAGGTGCGGATGGCCGGGTCGACCCATTTGCCGCGCTTGCGCAAGCGGCGGCGCTCGGTGGCGCAGGGCTGGTCGTAGACGATCGCCGACACGCCCTTATATTCGCGAAATTCGCGCTGCGTCTCGTCCAGGGCGTCACGATGGCGCAGCGTCACGCGGGCGGGCAGGGTGACTCCGACATAGCGGTCCGGATCATCGACGACGAGCGCCAGCTTCTTCACGCCCTCGGCGGCGAGTTCGGCGAGGATCTGCGGCGGCGTCATGCCGCCTTCGACCGGCTGCCCCCCGGTCATCGAGACGAAGCCGTTGTAGAGGATCTTATAGGTGATCGGCACGTTGGCGGCGACCGCCTGGCGGATCGCCAGCATTCCCGAATGGGCGTAAGTGCCGTCGCCGAGGTTGGCGAAGACGTGTTCCTGCGTCGTGAAGGGTTGCTGTCCGAGCCACATCGCGCCTTCGCCGCCCATATGCGAGACGGTGGTCGTCTGCATAGGGTTCACGAACATCGCCATCGTGTGGCAGCCGATGCCAGCGAGCGCGCGACTTCCGTCCGGAACGCGGGTCGAACGGTTGTGCGGACAGCCGGCACAGAAACCGGGGCTCCTCACAGGCGCTGGGCGGTTGCTGAGAGTCTTTGTCGACGCGGGTGGCTCGGCGAGGCTCCAATCCCGGCCGGAGAGCTTCAAGGCTCGCGCGAGCGCTTCCGCGACCAGTTCCGGCGAGATCTCGCCGAAATTGGGCATGGCGAGCGCGCCGTGGGCGGGGTCGAACGTCGGTCCGTCGAAGTATTTGCCGATGATCCGCGGAGCGTTCGCAGTCCCATAAAGGATCGCGCGGATCTGATCCTCGAGAAGCGGGCGCTTCTCCTCGACGACGATGATGAGATCGAGGCCAGCAGCGAAGTCGCGGACGATGACCGGATCGAGCGGCCAGACCATGCCGACCTTGAGGAGCCGGAGACCCGCGCCTGCGTCGCCGCCGAGGCCGAGGTTGCTGAGCGCCTGCAGCAAGTCCTGCCAAGCCTTGCCGGCCGCGACCACGCCGACCCTGGCGTCGTCGCGTTCGGCGACAATGCGGTTCAGGACGTTCGCGCGCGCGTACGCCAGCGCCGCCGGCAGTTTGTGCTGATAGAGCCGCTCCTCCTGCATGAGCGGCATGTCTATCGGGCGTGCGCCGACGCCCCCGGGCGGGTGACTCGGCCGCTCAGGCGTGACGATCGCGGGGGAGTCCGGGCCGACATAGACCGTGCCGCCGCCCTCCGCAACGTCGGTCACCACCTTCATGCCAACCCAGCAGCCCGAGAAGCGAGACATCGCGATGCCGTACATGCCGAAGTCGATCAATTCCTGGGTATTTGACGGATACAGCAACGGAATGCCGAGGGCGACGAAGGACGTGTCAGAAAAGTTGACCGCCGTTGAAGACCTGGCGCCATGGTCGTCGCCGGCGAGCGCAAGCACGCCGCCCTTGGGGGCGGTCCCGGCGAAATTGGCGTGGCGCAGGGCGTCGCCGGATCGATCGACCCCAGGCCCCTTGCCGTACCAGATCCCGAACACCCCATCGACCGTGGCCCCGGGAAAGCTCGTGACGTGCTGTGCGCCCCAGATGGCGGTCGCCGCCAGGTCCTCGTTGAGACCGGGGCGAAAGACGATGTTGAGACGCTTCAGCGTCGATTTAGCGCGCCAGAGCTCGATGTCATAGCGGCCCATAGGCGAGCCGCGGTAGCCGGAAACGTAGCCCCCGGTATTCAGACCCGCGGCGGCATCGCGGAGACGCTGCTGGATCGGCAGGCGGACCAGCGCCTGCATGCCGGTCATGTAGAACCAACCCTCCGGCGCGGTCCACCGGTCCTCGAGCGAAGCCTCGGACCGGGCAAGCGCAGGGCCCATGGAACCTCCTCCGGTCAGGCTAGGGCTATCCGACGGTTTCCCTTTCTCTCCGGCTGGCGGACATAACGAGCGGGAAGCGCGTCCTTTGAACCGTTAAGCTACCGCCGGACGGCCGCAATGTCGAATGCAACGCAGCGCCCCTGCAAGGTCCGCCTCACCGGTTCCGCGGGTTATTTCCGGATTTGTTTGGTTTGAGGACGCAGTTCGATCCGAAGATTTACACGGCGACGAAATCGGAATTCACCTCCGGCGCCCAGCCTCCGGATAACAAGACGTTCGACATCGGCAAGGAGGTTCCCGCGGAATCGCTGCGGGCCCAAATTCAAAAGCCGCCTGATCTTCGTGTTCTTCCCGACATTCGATGGATCGCCGGTGATTGCCGATTCTGAATTCCTCAGCCGCTATGGCGTCGTCCTCGACAACCGAGATCCGGCGCAGAACTCGACCCTGTTCGAAGACTGATCGCACCTCAAACATGCGGGCGATCACGGTGAGCGACAGGCTCGCTGAGACCGTCGCCGGCAATTCGTTTGTCGGGCCAACGACTTTCATATGGCTTTGTCTTTTGAGCTCAGGGCGGGAAACCCTCCGCCGATCCACGCTCGCAACGAGGACCAGGAACGAATATGGAGAAACGGCCGTTCGAAGGCCAAAAAGAAGAGATAGGCCGCAACCATCGTGATCGGGGCGATCACCCCCGCCACGCCTGCATATTTCAGGAAAGGGTTCTCGACCGGAGGCGAGAACATCAGGAGCGTGACGAGCGGCACGTGCACCAGATAGAGGCTGTAGGAGAAGCGGCCGAGGAAATCCAGCGGGCCGGAGCTCAGAACGCGCGCGGCGATCGACGGAGTTTCCGCGAGCCCGACGAAAAAAAGCGCCACGGCAAAGCCGACAGCGATATCGATCCAGAAATAGCGGGCGGCCACCCAGGGAAAGCCGAAGACGAGGACAAGCCCGATCAGACCAGCGACGATTGCCCCCGCGATCCAGGCGAGCGGCCAACCGCGAAACCGGCGGCTCGGCGACGACGCCTCCTCCACCGCCCAAACGCCGAAAGCAAAGCACGCGTAAAGCTGAAGACTGAGATGGTCGAGTTGGCTCAGGACCGCCACGTTCTGGGCGAGCAGGTGGGCGACCGAGACAAGTGCGAGCACAGACAAAGCCGTCACGACCGGCGACCGCGCGCGGGTGAGCATCAACATGAGCGGGAAGAACAAGTAGATTTGCGCCTCGACCGCGATCGACCAGAACGCCGAATTCGGCGTATTGCTCTTGATGATGTCGTGCATAAGCAGGCCGTGCACGACGAGGGACCTTACGTTCACCTCGTGCCCCGGCGCCTCGACCAGCAGAAAGTGGTCGACCGCCAGCGAGAACAGGAGCGCGATCCAATAGGGTGGGAGAATGCGCCATGCGCGGCGCTGGAAGAATCCCGATGCGCCGCCTTTCAAGCGATTGCCGCGGTGCGCCGGCGCAAGCCCGAGGGAGAAACCCGACACCACAATGAAGACAACGACGGAAAGCTGGCCGTACATCAGCCAACCGAGGCCGAAAGGGCCAGGATTTTCCGGAAATCCTGGGAACAGGCCAAGATAGATGTGATGAAGCATCACGTAGGTCGCGGCGCAAGCGCGAACGCCATCGAGCCACTCGATTCGCGCGGTCCCTCGATCCGGGCTCGCGCGATGAATGGACAAAGCGCCGTCTTCTGTCATTGCCAGCTCGCCGCTTCCATTGTTCGGGACTTGGTTGGCGACGCGAGCAGCCTCGACAGGGCAATCGACCTTTGGCCTTCCCGTCGCTTCGACCCGGTATGGTCGAAGCTCGGCAGCGAAGTCAACCCGTGGCGGAGGCGGGGTAGGGGAATTGCCTTTTGGAATTCCGCCGCCGCTTGGGGTGAATTTTGTGTCTCCGTTGAGATGGGTTCTCAGAGCGGTGTCCGAACGAACTAAATCGGGGGTAAGTCCCGGGCCGCGTTTAGCCTGCGCTGACAGCCCAAACGCCGCCTGAGGGTATGCTCCAGCTTGATCGGATTCTGCTTTAAAGGTCGCAAAGGTTCAGGTGATCGCCTTCGCGAATCGCCCTCCGTAACGGCGGATGACCCAAGTCGCTAAGAACGCCGCGACCGCGGCGAAGATTGCCTGCTGTGGCCTGTCTTGCGGAAAGGTGGATTTGCTCAAATCCAGGAAGATTGGATGAATAAGGTAGACACCATAGGTGAGCGCGGGAAGGAGCCCGAAGCTCAAGTTCCGCGCGAGCGGCTTCTTCCCAAGAAATAGAGCGACGATGAATAGGGTCGCGGCCAGCGCGTCCTGCAACCCGAACTGGTGCGAGACTGTCAGTCCTGCAACGGCGAGCGCGACCACGAGCAAGGCAATGACCGCTCGCGCGCCCGAGCTGTTGTTCGCGGCGCCGAGCGCTACGCCAGTCAAGACCGCGGGCAACGCCTGGGCGTATTGCCCAATGGGCGGCCCCATCTCAGTCGCGGCCGCTAACCACAGTCTCGCAGTGGCTATGTAGATCAGAAGGGCCGTTGCGGCCAGGGGGAACGCGATGTCGCGAACGGGCGTGTTGAGAGCCATGCGTAAGGCGACCAGGAATACGAACACGAATGGCAGGTACCAAAGGTGAATGCTCGTTCCCGCCAAGATCGTCGCCAGCAGTGAAACGTTCGCGCCGTAGTTCCGAAGGAACGGCTCGCTCACTGCAAGATGAGCAAAGCCGTAAAAAAGAAACCAGAACGCCCACGGGATCAGGTAGCGCGCAGCCAAGCCGGAGAGGCTGGCCGCGCCCGATCGTCGGGCCTCAAAGTAAAAGGTCATAATCAAAAAAACGCTTAGACCAGAATAGGCGAACTCAGCCTCCGGCGCGCGGGCGTGAAACCAGACGATCCCGACCGCGGCGGCGACGCGCAATCCGTCGACCCAAGGATTACGCGCCACTGCAACAACCGAAGAACCGACCAATTCGCTTGACACGACGCCGATGTCCGGTCGCGAATACAGGTCGTCATTTGGCTTATGGTGCATTTTTTAATCGCACACCGTCAAATTCCAATTCAATGTTGTCAGCGCAAGGGCGTCCTCTGTCGTTTAGCCGGCCCGCCGATTTTCGACAAGGGGGCGAGGCCCTTCGAAGGGCTGGAGGCATCAGCTCAGTCTATTCGCTTGGCCCTTGAGGCGCGAGTAGCGCCTTCCCAGCTCGACGTTAAGATCGTGTCCGAGGCACGGCGTCTCCTCGGTAGGAGCGGCACTCGCAATGTGCTAGGGGATCGCCAGAGTCCTTGCCCCGGAGCCGCCTGCTGATGAATGTCGAGACGGATGCGGTAGATCGGAGGGAGAAAGCGCCCTCGAAATTGCTGGCCGGTCGCCAAGTCGACATAGATCATGTAAAGGCCATTGCAATAATATTCGTTGTGCTCGGGCATATCTGGGATCCGGAGGGTCCTGAATGGTCCGATACACTGAAGTTCTTTATTTACAATTTTCACATGTCGCTTTTCATGTATCTCAGTGGATTTGCTTTTTTTCTCCATTTCTCTCGGAAGAGCCGAACTCCATGGTCATCGTATGTCGCAGAACGAGCGAATCGTCTCCTGGTCCCGCTTGTCGTCTTGGCCGTGATCATTATCAACATAAAGTATTTATTCAAGTACGTTGCACCGATGCATCGTGACGACTTCAATTATCTGGATGGATATCGGCATATCATAATTAATACGGAGAGAAACCCGGCTGTAGATTTGTGGTATCTCGCAACTCTTTTTATATTTTCTACCATAACGTATGGAATACTGCAGTTAAGGAAATCTTTTGTGTACACATTAACCGGAATTGGACTAATTCTATATTGTTACTTCGCTTATGCGGCGAAAAGAGGGCTGATTACCGATGATTTTTATATCGATAGGATCTGTTGGTTCTATATTTTCTTTATGATGGGGTGCCTGGCCGCCTTGCACTGGGGAGTCATGCGAAAGTTCATGCGTGATTGGTGGTGGGCGGCCGGGATCGGGTTTGTCGCTTTTCAATACTTCAGCCAGTATTTACCGGTCCTGTGGGGGAATGGAGATATATTTTTGCAGGATCCCTAAGTATAATTCTATTTCACGGATATGCCCAAATCGAAGGTCGGCGAGGGGAACCCATTTACAACATCATATCGCGTAATACGTTGATCATATATTTGCTGAATTCAATGATCATAGCCGCCGCGTTCCCGGTCATGAAGAGATTTTTCGACGTGTCCGACCAAATGCTTGATCTTCTATATGGTCTTACTGCCGTTCGGACTGCTCGTTCCGATAGCCGTTCGCGAGTTTCTGGTTGATCGGCCGTTTTCCCAAACTCGCCCGTTACATCAGCTAGCCGGGAACCGGCGCGCCGGACCTCCCGTTCCCGTTTGCTCCCGGCATCTCAATCGGCTGGTGGCACAGAACGAAACCTCAACGGATCCGCCGCTGCCAACGAAGCTTGCGCTCGGGCGATTTGCGGTCCCCGGTCCTGCATCGTCGCCCTGGGCCTGGTCCAAGGACCGGTTCCGCGCCTCGTTTGCAACATAAAGCGCATTGAGCGCCATGACGCAGGCCGTGAGGTAATACATCAATTGGAAATTCTCTTTCGTCGCAAGCGTCATGCGATAGGTAAGAAAAGCGATTAGTGCGCCGGCAAGGCCCCCCATCAGCGTACCCCGCCACGAAACATCCGTCATGTAGCGCCTGATGGCGATCCAAATCGTAAACCCGAGCGCGCCGAAAAAAGTGACCGCGCCGGCCACGCCAGTCTCGACGAGCACGGCCAACACTCCACTATCGACAGAATAAAAATCGGATCCAGGAGAGCTATATTGAATGATGTCGGCGGCCAACCCAAACCCGTTGCCGACGACAGGACTGTGCTCGATTTTGGGTATCCCAATTTGCCACTCGATCTTCCGCCCGTCGTTACTGTATTGCTCGGTGCCGCCGCCGAGCACCCGGATATACACGGCCGGCACGAACAGGAGCGCAAAAACCACAGCCGCGAAGCCCGTTGACGCCAAACACGCCGAGAATTGCCGGCATGAGGCGCGTGCGATCCGTCAGGTAGCTCCGGACGACAGGAGCGGCCAAAAGTGCGACGATCACATGACGAGACCGCCGCGCGCTCCCGTAATGAAAATCCCGGCAAAGCAGACCAGAGACCGACGCCAAGAGCATGCGCCAGAATACGTTGCGGCCATGAAGACGAAAACAGCGGCGATTGGCGCAATCATCCCCACAAACTCCGCCAAGCTAAGAGCGGTATTGAATACGGAAAGCGCACGAAATTGCCCGCCCCGCATATAGTTCGCTAGCCACCACTTGAAGCGACGGAAAATTTGCCAACAATCGATAGAAAAATTTTGGCATAATGCTAACCATAAAGGTTTCCGAATAACAACATCAACTATTCCAATAAGACTGATAAAAATCGCGCAAAAGAAGATTAATCCTTGTAAAATCTCACATCATTTTCATTTCGGATCACGTATAGCGCCGCCAGGAAGGGAATGTAGGCCTCAACGAGCTTGGAATCGAAAGCGCTCAGGCTCAAAATGGGCTTATCGACGTTAATATGGAAGAACCGAAACGAAAACATAACCGACGAGGCAGGCGCCGATCGCCCTATTCGCTTTCCGAGATCTGCGATTCGTCGTCTGGCGTCCGGCGAGGTCGAAAAGAGAAGGCGGAAGTCCCGATAAGCGCATAATTGACGATGCGGCGAGGGGAAATCCAAGGAAGGCGGCGACTGGAACGAATAGTAGGCATCGGGGTGCAGAGAGACACGACCAGCGCGATAAAAAAAAAGCGCCTGAGCAATTTGTCCGACACCATCGGCACATCCGGCGCGACCCAAAGCAGCACAAGACCGAAGACGCCGACGTAAGCGGCCGTCGCCATCGGGGGAAGAGTGATCGCCATAAAGCCAACCAGAGACCCGGCCACGATGGCCCCGACTCCCCAAGCCAGCATGATCAGCGCGCGCCGCGCAACCGCGGGCGCGCCTTTGAACGTCAGCCGCAACTCGCCTCGGGCAAGGGCGACATACTGAGAAAAACCAGCGCGGAATGCGTTCATGGATTCCTCAATCCTCGGTTCGACAGACGCGGCGGCCGAAGATGACAATGGACGGATAGGCTACCGTTAAATTCAGCGGTCCTTTACCCCGGGCGGCCCGCGCGCGTCGAGCGCAATCTCGCAACAGCGTTTCCAGGAGCCGGCGCACAATGAGGGTCCGCCAGTTCACCGCGCGCCCGCGTTCCTCGGCGTGGAAGGAAAAGCGGGACGTCTCTCTGATTACTCCAGCAAGATTACCTATTGCTGTGCGTCATAGCGATAGCTAGGTCCTAGATAGGGAGCGCGCGCGCGCCGAGGCGGCCTTCTCGTATTTTCCCCGGACCGGCAGCAGGGGCTCGTGCGACAAATCCGCCCAACGCGCGGCATTTCCGCTGGATAGAGCGAGCGCCGATCGGCGAACGTGGCGCGCGTAATTGGCAGGGTAAGGTCAGCAGTTCAGAGTTGCTCCGCATTCGGGGAGTCGGCAACGCAGGACTTTCCAATGCCCGGGTGCGAACGGCGCCAACAAAGATCTCTCCTTTCCCACAGAGAAGACCGATTGAAGTGCGTTGCTTTACTCGCCGACGTTCCAGCAGGTTGTGCACAACCTTAGGTTGTCTATGAATCCCTGTTCGATAATAGTAGTGCAGCGCCGGGGCGGCGAGTCGAGAAGTGTCGAGTTGACGGCGTCAAGTTTACCCGCCTAAGAGCTGGTCCTCTCCTCGTATGATTTGACTATTTCCTCCGAACAGGTTCAAGCAGGGCCGCGAGTATGTGCTGATTGCGCGCGGGCGCCCACGCCAGCGTTGTATCTCCTACGTTCGAAAGGTCTATCATGTACACGAGCGCCGAACTTCAGTTGCTTCGCAATGCGGATCCGGGAGTGCAACTCCCCGGGATCGACACGCCGGCAGGCAATCCGCTCGCGGCCGCCTCGCTCAAGCCGCTCTCTTCGATCCCCACCTCCCCCGGCGGCCCCTTGTATTACAACGCCAAAACCAACGTGGTTTCTATTGGCCAAGCCGGCACGACCGTCAGCGGCTATGACTTCGGCAACGCGACCATTGCCGTGTGCGCCAGCAATATCACGATCGAGAACTGCAGCTTCGCCGCCACGACCGGGTACGACGCCATCCAGGTCAACCAGGGAACCAACACGACCGTAACCAACTGCACGTTCGACGGCGAAGGCATCCCCTCTCCGCTCTGCATGTGGATAACGTCGAAGACCCCGATCACCGTCACCAACAATCGCTTTCTCGACACGCCATCCGACGGCGTCGACGTGTCGGGCGGGGGCCTCATCTCCGGCAACTACTTCTCCGGAGCAGGCTACGCGAGCACCGGTCTGCATCCGGACGCGATCACGATCAACGACAGCACGGCGCCGATGACCATCTCGAATAATTTCATCGACTGGACACTGAACCCGAACTCCGTCTTCTATGCGAACGATTGCATTCGCATCACCGCTATGAACAGTGCAACCAGCAATGTGACCGTGACCGGCAACTACCTGATCGGCGGTTCGGCCGTCATCGACGCCGGCAACATGGGAACGGGCACGTTCAGCAACATCTCCATCACCAACAACTACCTCGGCTTTAGTGTATATGGCCAAGACTTCTTTCCGGGTCCGATGTCCGGCGTGACAATGAGCGGAAACGTCATTTTCGACTACACCAACTCGGCCTACTCCACCAACGCCTGGGCGGCCTACAAGGCGGCCGGGCTGCCGACGCCGAATCTCCTCGTCTCGACCAACGCCGCCACCATCAACGCCGGAACGGAGACCGGCCCGACGACCCTGTACGGCAGCCCGAGCGCCCACCTGACGGGAGGCCTCCACGAAAACAATTTCGTCGGCGGCTTCGGCAAGCAGTTCTTCTTCGGCGGCCCGGGAGCCAACATCTTCACCTATCTCTCGCCCGCCGAACTCGACGCCTTTCGGGCCGGACTGGATCAACTTCAATTTCGGCGTCGCCAAGGACGTCATCGATCTCAGCCATATCGACGCCAACCTGAGCGCCGCCGGCATGCAGGCCTTCAGCTTCATCGGCACGAACGCCTTCACCAGCGCCGGCGCCCAGGTGCGCTACCAACTGGATCCGACCCACAACATGACCGTCGTCCAGGTGGCGCTCGCCGGGGACACCTCGCCCGACATGACGATCGACATCAGCGGCCAATTCAATCTCACCGCGGCCAATTTCGCTCTCACCGCCAGCCAGTCCACGACCGACCTCGCCAATGGCGCCGCGCTCTCTGTTGCGACCGTCCGGTCCGGTTCGGCGTTCGAATACCTCTACACCAACGTCAAGGGGCGGGCCTATTCGGCCTACCAATCGGTCGTCAACGGCGGCAACGTCGTGGCCGACGACCTGAACTTCAGCGCAACGTCGAACGAAATCGACCTGTACCAGAAGAACGTCACGCTCACCCGGTCCGGGCAGTCCGAAACCCTCGCGATCGGCAACGGCTCGTTCAGCCTCGCCTACCACGCCAACGAGACGATCCAGGCAGGCAACGCGAACGCCGGCGCGGAGACCTTCGCCTTCAGCGCGGGGTACGGCAACGACACGCTCTCCGGCTTTGCGGCCTCGGGAACGACCGCCGACACGCTTGTCCTGTCGACCTCCGACTTCTCCTATCTCACCGCCGCCATGACCCAGGCCCAGGATCTGGCCGCGGTCCTGAGCCATGCCTCCTCGGCCTCAAACGGCGGCGTGACGATCGGCGACACCCGAGGCGACAGCGTCGCTCTTGTCGGCGTCAGCGCCGCGACTCTCACCACCAACCCGAGCGCGGTCAAATTCGTCTGATCGAGCACCCCCGCCGGGTCGGCGAGGCCGCGCAGGTCCCGCGTTTCAATCGCCATCCGGATCCGGTCGAAAGGTCGTCAGCAGGCGATCGCGCGATCGCGCGGCGAGTTGGCTGGCGCCTTCGCGGCGAGCCGTCGCCCGCCGGCTCTCAGGCGCCGGCCCGACGGCTCTCGCCGCGTGTCGGACGAGCGGCGTCCGCTTTCTGCTCCAACGCGCGCGGATCGAGGGCGCGCCGTCACCCGCCCGGCGCGCCGTCCTGCGGTGTGCCTGGGCGGGGCGTCCGGCGGGGCCTTGGGTCGCGAGCATTCGCCGCGCCAAGGTCATGGGCTCGCATTCCAGCAGGTCCTCCGTCCGCGCGACAAGATCGGCGAGGCTCACCGGGCTCGTTTCATCGGGCGCGCGAAGGAACCCGAGCAGCTGCACCATCTCCGCATAGCTCGCGACGAAGCTTGACGCACTCAATCGGTTGACGTAGAGCTAGCAGTGAGATCAATTTAGCCTACGGTTAACAGCGGATGTTGCTTCCAAAAAAAGCGATTCGGACCGTGCAGTCAGAATTGTGGTTCCTAAAGGAAGCAAAAGATTCGTTCTACTTCAAGTACAGAAGATTTATGCGGAAACCACACGACATAGATTTTTCATTAATACATAATATTCGAAAAGATCAACCCGGATGCTTCATCGACGTTGGGGCGAATCAAGGACAGTCGATTGAATCCATCCGCCTTTTTGCTCCTGAGGCGAGAATTGAGAGCTTTGAGCCCAATCGCAATCTCGCGGCGAAACTGAAGGCGCGCTACCGGGACGACGATCTCGTCCAAGTTCATGATGTGGGCCTGTCCGACCAGGCCGCCACCAGACAGCTATATGTGCCTTCCTACAGAAACTTTGTCTACGACGGACTGGCGTCTCTCGATCTCGAATCGGCGAAGTCGTGGATCAATCCAGATCGGGTCTACCTGTTCAGGGCGGATGCCTTGAAGATCATGAAATTCGATTGTAAGGTCGAAACACTAGATTCTTTGCACCTTGACCCTATTTTCATCAAGATCGACGTGCAGGGCACGGAATACGCAGTAATTGCAGGTGGCCTGGAAACGATTCGCAAATATCAGCCAGTCATCATGGTTGAGGCGTTCGGAGATGATCCGCGTCTGGTTGCGCTAATGGCTGCAGAAAAATATGAGCCGTACCATTTCCACAACGGTAAACTGAGTCCCTACGCCGAGATAGCCCGCAATACGTTCTTGATAACAAAGAATCGCCTGGAAAGTTCGTTCATCAGAATGTGACGCGCGTTTCGACCGAGCCCCTGCTCAGGGACAGCGCTAATTTCTCATAGCGGAGTTGAACCTCTATCGACTTCGCGTTGAGCGGAAGGTTTTTGTCAAGGACGTAACCGTTGTGCCGTTAGAGGGCGGTTCTCGCGCCTCGAGTGCGGCGAACGTCCCGACGTTGATCATTCCGTGGTCGAACACCGCGCCGATTATCCACGGGCTCGAAGGGAGTCCCCCAGTTCGACCGGCGGTTCAAACCGCTGTTCGAAACCCGAGAGGGCGATGACGACAGTCGCGGTCGCTGAAGTGCTTACGGGTCCGGAGCAGGCCCAGGACCATGTCCTCGCCCCGCGGTACCGTGAGCTTTTCGGGTCTTGGAACGTGATTGTGCTCGGCTTCGACATCGCGGTCCGCGCTGCGGGATTGCGGCCCACGTGTCGACCTAAATTTCGCACGGCCGGGACTCCCTCCGTCTCGGGTCAACGCTCTGCCAATCCTGTGTTGAGGTTGTCACGCCTCCAACCCGAGAGCCTCGCGCACCTCGGCGCGCAGAACCTGGAACGTCTCCAGCAGCGGCTGGGCGCTGGTGTCTACCTTGAGATCCGCCTTGGAATAGAAGGCCGCCCGGCCAGCCAAAATCGATTTCAAATCCTCCATCGCCTCGGCGCTCGCCGCCATCGGACGTAGGTCGCCCTGGTCGGCGACGCGCGCCATGTGGTCTTCGGGGTCCGCCTGCAGCCAGACGGTGGTGCAATGGCGCAAGAGCAGGTTGAAGCTGACGAGGTCCGACACCATGCCGCCGGCGGTCGCGATGACCGCCTCCGGGTAGATCTGCACCGCCTCCTCGAGCGCGCGGCGCTCGTAGCGGCGGTAGGCGTTCTGCCCATAAAGGCCGAGAATTTCTGCGGTCGAGCAGCCCGCCATCATTTCGATCTCGCGGGTAAGTTCGATGAACGGGAAATCAAGGTCCTCCGCCAGCATCCGCCCGAGGGTCGACTTGCCTGCGCCCCGAAGGCCGATCAGGGCGATCCGGGGCGAGCGCGCGCGGACGCCGCTTTCGGCCCCGGTGCCCAGCAGCTCGCCGACCGCGACGCGGGCGCGCCGCAGCGTCGTCTCGTCGCGGTGCTCCAGCATCTCGCGTATGAGCAGCCATTCCGGCGACTTGGTCGTCACGTCGCCCAAAAGCTCGGCGAACGAGCAGTGCAGCGCACGGGTGACCTGGAGCAGGACGAGCACGGAGGCGTTGCCGACGCCGTATTCCAGATTGGCGAGGTGCCGCTCCGACACGTCCGTCGCCGCCGCCAGCGCCTTGCGCGTCATGCCCCGGCGCGCGCGCAAATCCCGGACACGCTCACCGAGCGCGATCAGGAACGGATCCTTGCCGCCGCCTCCATCGGCCTCGCCGCGTGCAGCGGCTGCATTGTGTGGCACTATAGTGCTTGACATCTGGTGGCGAGGTCCATATCCAATTCCTCAGGCAAAATATTGCATCGTCCGTGGACGTAGGCAAGTCGATCAGGTGTCCTTGAGCCTCGAAGCGTCAGGCCAGGGGTCGGTAGGGCCCGCCGCCCGCTTGGTCTGTTGCCTTGAACGCGCGATTCGCGTCATCTGAGCGACAGCGACAGGAACGCGGGGAGGAACAATGAACGCGAGCGTCGAGGCGCCGCCAGAGGCGTTCAATTTCGCCCGCCATCTTCTGGATGCCAATGCCGGCCGCCCGGACAAGGCCGCCTTCGTCGACGACGAGCGGGCACTAACCTACAGCCAACTCGACGAGCGCGTTCGCCGTTTCGCCGCAGCGCTCCGCGACGCCGGCGTCAAGCGCGAGGAGCGGGTCCTGCTTCTCATGCTCGATTCCTGCGACTGGCCCGTCGCGTTCCTCGGCGCGATCCTCGCCGGCGTCGTGCCGGTCCCGGTCAACACCCTGCTCACCGCCGATGACTACGCCTACATGCTCGAGCACGCCCGGGCGCAAGCGGCAATTGTCAGCGGCGCGGTGAAGCCGGCGCTCAAGGCCGCGCTGACCAAGTCCGACCACGAGGTCCACAAGGTCGTCGTCTCGCGCCCGGCCCAGCCGCTCGAATTCGGCGAGGTCGAGTTCGAGGCGTTCCTCGAGGGTCATGCGCCGCTGGCCCGCGCGGCCAAAACCCGCGCCGACGATCCCGCCTTTTGGCTCTATTCGTCGGGTTCGACCGGTCGGCCCAAAGGCGCCGTCCATTCGCACGCCAACCCGTACTGGACGGCCGAGTTCTACGGCAAGGCGATCCTGGCGTTGCGCGAGGACGACGTCTGCTTCTCGGCGGCGAAGCTGTTTTTCGCCTACGGGCTCGGCAACGCCCTGACCTTTCCACTCTCCGTTGGCGCGACCGTGCTCTTGATGGCCGAGCGGCCGACGCCTGACGCGGTGTTCCGGCGCTGGCGCGGCGAAGTCGGAAGCGCCAAGCCGACAGTCTTCTACGGCGCCCCTACTGGCTTCGCCGGCATGCTCGCCTCGCCCGTCCTGCCAAGGCGCGAGGAGGTCGCGCTCCGCCTGGTCTCCTCGGCGGGCGAGGCGCTGCCGGCGGAGATCGGCGAGCGGTTCAAGCGTCATTTCGGCGTCGACATTGTCGACGGCATCGGCTCGACCGAAATGCTGCACATCTTCATCTCCAACCGACCAGACCGGGTGCGCTACGGCTCGACCGGCTGGCCGGTGCCGGGCTACGACATCGAACTGCGCGGCGAAGGCGGCGCGGCGGTCGCGGACGGCGAGCCCGGCGACCTTTACATCCACGGGCCATCGTCCGCGCTCATGTACTGGGGCAATCGCGACAAGACGCGCGAGACGTTCCAGGGCGGCTGGACCAAGTCCGGCGACAAGTACGTCCGCAATTCCGACGGCTCCTTGACCTACGCCGGCCGCACCGACGACATGCTCAAGGTCAGCGGCGTCTACGTCAGCCCGTTCGAGGTCGAGGCGACCATCGTCCAGCACCCCGCGGTGCTCGAAGCCGCCGTCATCGGCGCGCCAGACGCCGAGGGGCTGACCAAGACCAAGGCGTTCGTGGTGCTGAAGGCAGGCGGCGCGGTCGACGAGGCGGAGCTCAAGGCCTTTGTCAAGGAGCGGCTCGCGCCCTACAAGTACCCGCGCGCGATCGAGTTCGTCGCCGAATTGCCGAAGACGGCGACCGGCAAGATCCAGCGCTTCCGACTTAGAGAGATGGAGCGCGCCCGCGCATGACCGAAAAGCCCGTCCCCGTCGCGCCCCGTCCCGCCGCCTCGATCCTGTTGCTGCGCGACGGGCCGGCGGGGCTCGAGACCTTCATGGTCGTGCGCCACCACCAGATCGACTTCGCCTCGGGCGCGCTGGTCTTTCCCGGCGGCCGGATGGAGGCGGCGGACGCCGAACTCGGCGCGCGTATCGCACCGGCCGATCCGCTCGCGGCCTTCAAGGTCGCGGCGATCCGCGAGGCGTTCGAGGAATGCGGGGTGCTGCTCGCGAGGGCCGAGGGCGAGGATGGGTTCGTCCCGGCTGCTCGGGCGGCCGCGCTCGACCGCACCGCGCCGTTCGCCGACCTGATGACGCGAGAGAAGCTCGCGCCGGCGCTCGACGCGCTCGCGCCGTTCGCCCACTGGATCACGCCGGATTTCGTACCGAAGCGCTTCGACACCCATTTCTTCCTGGCCATCGCCCCCGCCGACCAGGCGCTGGTCCACGACGGGCGGGAGGCGGTCAATTCGGTCTGGATCACGCCGCAGGAGGCGCTGGCCGAGCACGGGAAGCGCTTCAAGCTTCTGTTCCCGACCCACCGCAACCTGTGGAAGCTCGCGGCCCATTCGGACGCCGCGTCGGCGCTGACCGGCGCCCGGACGACGCCCGTTGTGACCGTGCACCCCGAAAAGATGATGGTCGACGGCGGCCCCGGCCTCAGGATCCCGGCGGAGGCGGGCTACGGCGGCGAGGCGTTCTCTGTCGTCGGGCTCATCTGACGACGTCGCCGCCGTGCCGGAATCCCGAGCCGGTTTTTAGCCTTTTCAAGGACTTGCAGCGGGAATCCCGGGCGCCGGTCGCAATGGCGGTCCAGCTCGCGTGAGTTTCGCCCCTCCTGGCGACGGATCGCTGAGGCTGGGCCGAAGAGATCCGCTGTCGTCGACCCAGCGGAAATCCCGAGCCGGTTTTGAGCCTTTTCAATCACTTGCAGCGGGATTCCCGGGCCATCGTGCCAGCGGCGCGGTCCAGCTTGCGCAGAGTCTCGGCGCTCCGAGCGGCAAATCGTTTTGGTTGGGCCGATGAAAGGTCCGGCGCCGCCGAGCGAGCGAGACTCTCGAGCCGGTTTTGAGCTTTTTCAAGGACTTGCAGCTGGATTCCCGGGCGACCGTCGCGGCCGCCGTCGAGCCGGGGCGAGCTTCGGCGCTCCGGACGACGGATCGCTCGGGCTGGGCCAATGAGGAGATCTGCCGTCTCCTGTCTTCACATGTCAAACAACCAGGGGGGTTTTACGCGTGTCGATAGGCGCTCAGTCCGATTTCTGTATTTTCCGCAACGATAGCATAGATTTTCTTCTTTTAGCAATAGGAGATGGCAGTTTCCTTCATGGCGCCGCGCGCCCGGTCTTGGACAAGAAAGCGATCACCGCGTCCACTCGCGCGACGAAGCGTCGTAAACCTCACCCCGCCGCCAGCCCGCCCTTCTCGCGCAAAAAGGCGATCACTTCGTCCACCCCATCACCCGTCTTCATGTTGGCCATGACGAACGGACGGGCTTTGCGTTGGGTTTTGGCGTCGCGGGCCATGACGTCGAGGTCGGCGCCGACGTAAGGGGCGAGGTCGGTCTTGTTGATGACGAGCAGGTCGGAGCGGGTGATGCCGGGGCCGCCTTTGCGCGGAATCTTTTCGCCGCCCGAGACGTCGATGACATAGATGGTGAGGTCGGCAAGCTCGGGCGAGAAGGTCGCGGCGAGATTGTCGCCGCCCAATTCGATCAGGATCATGTCGAGGTTGGGGAAGCGCTTGCGCATGTCGGCGATCGCCGCGAGGTTGATCGAGGCGTCCTCGCGGATGGCGGTATGCGGGCACCCGCCCGTCTCGACCCCCATGATCCGCTCGGCCGGCAGTGCGCCGGCCTCGACCAGGATGCGCGCGTCCTCCTTGGTGTAGATGTCGTTGGTGATCGCGGCGATGTCGAGTTCGTCGCGCAGCCGCTTGCAAAGCTGCTCCATCAGCGCCGTCTTGCCGGAGCCGACGGGGCCGCCGACGCCGACGCGGAGGGGTTGTTTGGCAGAGGTCAATGCAAACACATTTGATCCAATCTCCTGCCCTCCCGTCCAGTAGCGGCCCGATTGGGGGGAACGCCGTCGAACGCAGGTCCGTCAACAGACGCTCTGCCTGTTCTCGGTTCGGCGTCAAGCCCGGGCACGAAAAACGGGATTGACTGTCCCCCGGCGGTCAATAAGCTCACGCCATGGCGAGTGCCGACGGCTACGATGTGTTCTTGAGTTACACCCGTAGCGACGCTGCCGCTGCCGCGGAGCTAAATGGCTGGCTCTGCGCACAGGGCTTCAGCACATTCTTCGACCGCGGCGAGCTTCGTCCGGGGCTTCGATGGATCCCGGCGCTCGAAGACGCGATTGGGCGCTCGAAGGCCGTCCTCATCCTCGTGGGTCCGCACGGGATCGGCAATACCCAGCAATATGAACGTGAGCTCGCGCTTGTGCGGCAGACCGTCGACCAGGAATTCTCGGTCATCCCGGTCCTGATGCCAGGGTGCGATTCGCCGCCGACCGGCTTCTTGCAGCTTCTGGCCTGGGTCGATTTCAGCAAGAAAGCGACCGTGCTTCAGCAGACCGACAGTCTCGAAGCTCTTCGCGCTGCGCTTCGCGGCGGGTCGATCGCGCCATCCGCCCTTCGCGCGTCGATCTGCCCTTACCGGGGCCTGGAGCCGTTTCGGGAAGAGGACGCAGAATTCTTCTGCGGCCGCGAGGATGCGATCCGCGAACTTTATGCGAGGGTCAAGGCGCACCGCTTCGTTGCCGTCGTCGGCGCTTCGGGCTGCGGCAAATCCTCGCTCGTCTTCGCGGGGCTGCTGCCTGCGTTGCGCCAGCAAGGTCGGAAGACTACGTGGGATGTCGTCGCGCTGCGCCCAGGCACGCAGCCCTTGCGTTCGCTCGCTGCGGCCTTCGGAACTGCGCCGGCCAGTGCCGGCCCGTTCGCCGTCGACTCCTATCTGGAAGGAGAAGCCGCGGCCTATCGCGCAGGTGACGCCGACATGTTCACGCGCGTGGTTGATCGCCGTCTCGACGGCGCGCCCGAAAAGCCGGATCGCCTGCTGATCTATGTCGATCAGTGGGAGGAGCTTTACGCTTTGGCTCCAGCCGCCGCGGAACGCGCTCGCCAGCACGCCACCGACGTCGAGAAATTCATTGAACTGCTCATCTGCGCGACGTCCGGACCCCGCTCACGGGCCACTGTTGTCCTCACGGTCCGGCCGGACTTCTACAATTATCTCATCCGCAATCCGCTGCTCAGCGCGCGCCTGCCACAGCAGCAGGTCAACATCCCGCCGATGCGGCGAGAGGACTTGCGGTCGGCGATCGAGACGCCGGCCAAGAAGGCCGGACTTTTGTTCGCACCGCCGGATTTGGTCGATCAGATCTTGGACGACGTCGGACTGGAGGAAGGCCGGCTGCCGCTGCTGCAGTTCGCGCTGAAAGAGACATGGGAAAATCGGGCCGGCGATAAGCTAACCGCCGAAGCCTATGCGGCTGTCGGCGGCGCCCGGCGCCATCGAGAGGACGGCGCAGGAGGCGTACGAGCGGCTGACGCCCACACAGCAGGACACGGCGCGGCGTCTCTTCCTGCGGCTGGTCACGGCCGGCGAAGGGCAGGAGGATAAGAGCGTACGTATCCCCATTCCTGACGACCCGCAGGAACGCCAGATCGTCAATCTTTTCTCCAGTCCCAGGAGCCGTCTGCTGGTGACCGCTCTGCAAGCGGCGGGGCCAGCGGGACGCGAGCGTCTATGCGACGGTCGAGGTCGCGCATGAGGCTTTGATCAAGCGCTGGCCAACCCTCCGAGGATGGGTCAGCGGAACCCGGGAGCAGATGCGGGCGCGAGCGGCGATCCTGCGCGCGATGGCGGAATGGAAGGAGAACGGCAAGGACGACAGGTTCCTGCTCGATTCAGGCATTCAGCTTGAGCGCGCACGTGCTTTGCTCGAAATCCCTGGCGACATCCCAGTCGACGACATCCGCGAGTATGTAGGCCGCTCCATCGAGGTAAATGAGCGCCGCCTGGCCGTGGAACGAGAAGCCGCGCTGGAGGATCAGAAACGCGTCGTCGATGCGGAGCGCCAACTTGCAGAAGCCGCCGAGGACGTTGACCCGTTTCTTTTCGTAAGCCACGCGAGTGAGAACCACGATATCGTGATGCAGATAGTCGGTGAAATTGAAAGTCGCGGCATGCGCTGTTGGATAGCCCCCCGCGACGTTCAACCCGGGGTTCCCTATGATGACGAGATTGCAAACGCGATCGACAACTCGCTAGCGTTGCTACTGGTTTTCTCGGCTCGATGTAACGGAAGTAAATATATCCTCGATGAAATTAAATACGCCCTTGGAGCTAAGAAAAGAATAATACCTTTTCGCATAGAGAAGGCCACTGCAGAAAAGGGAATTGGACTTGTCTTGGGCTCTCTACAATTTATGGATGCTTTTGATAACAGGCAATACGCGATTGAACATCTTGTAAGGCTGATATCAAATCCTTGGATTAAGCTCGTTCATAATGGATGAGGCATGATGAGACTATAGGGCCAAGTATAATGCGGCAATCAAGCCCGAGATAGGAAGTGGCCCTACGATACTCCCGCGTCGAAGCAGCGGCTGAGCGATTTGCGCCAGCAAGAAGCCGGCGCTGCCGGTGGAGGCCGCCGGCAATATACTCACGACCTGAACAGCCCCGAATTTTGCGTCTCGTGGCGCATTGAGGCGATGTCGGCACGGAAGGCGCAGGAGCCGAGGTCCGCGAGCGTCGAGTTTGCCGCCTCGCGGGCGAGCGCGCGGATGCGCGGGATAAGCGTCGCCTGGATTTTTTGGCCGTCGGTCTGCCCGATCGGCGTGAGGCGCACCACGGCCAAGGCCGCCGCGGCGACCTGTGCGAGGATGAGGCCTGAAGGCTTGCATCGAGCGGCAGACCGTGGCCGGCCGCGGCGACGGCGGTCGGATAAGCGACGCGCTCTTCCTCGGCGAGTGCGCGCAGGGGTGCGCAATCCCAAGCCGCGCGGGCGGCGGCGACGAACGCCGCCCCCTGCGCCGTTATCTCCAGGCGTCGCTCGACGGAAGTTGCAAGCGCGACGGCGAGGCGGCAGCGCCCCCGCCTCGACCAGGATGCGCGCGTCCTCCTTGGTGTAGATGTCGTTGGTGATCGCGGCGATGTCGAGTTCATCACGCAGCCGCTTGCAAAGCTGCTCCATCAGCGCCGTCTTGCCGGAGCCGACCGGGCCGCCGACGCCGACGCGGAGGGGTTGCTTGGATTGGGTCATAGAGGACGCGGATCTCCTGATAGGTCTGGTTTTGCCCGCCACGACCGTGGCGTCCGTTGAGCCACAGTGGGAACTTGCCCCGCTCGGAACCATGGCCGCAAGCCTTTTACTGACCATGGGAGGCCTAGCCTGCACGTAGCCGCGGCGCCGCCGCTTGTCGGCCCGGACGAACGTAGGCTTTGGACCGCTTGGCGTCCGCCGCACGCCTAATTAGGTTCGATTGCCGTCATGCTGCTCGGAGCCGGCGATCGGCGCCAGCCGGCGCTCTCGCCGACCAACCCACAACTCATAGCCGGGATAAAGGCCAGAGGGCGCATCATCAAGCGCGCCAACTCGAACCTCGATTTCGTTGGCGCCATCGACAATTCCAAACACCGAAGACCCACACCCGGGGCAAAAATGACGATGGTCGGTCGATTGCTTTCAGCTTCGGGTCTTACCCGTGACCGATACATTGTCCGAGCGCCAGACGGCGAACATGTTGCCGAGGGATCCCGTCTCTTTTCGGCAAACTTGGCAGTGGCAGAGGCCGACGCGCGCCGGCTCTCCTGCGAGCTGAAACCTGACTTGACCGCAGTTGCAGCCGCCCGTTCGCATTGCCATCGGATATCCTCGCTGATGATCCCGCTCGGCCCGACGAATCCGAATGGGCGGAGTTCAAACGCGGTCTACATGGCGCCCATCGGCCTGACCGCCATCACTTCAATCGAGGACTGCGAAATCCCCAGGTGTGGGTGATTTTCGAACGCCTTCGCCGCCGCTTCATGCGAATCCGCTTCGACGAACGCGTACAGCATGATCTCGTTCCTGGCGTCGGCGACGCCACTCGGCGTGATGCGCTTCGTGGCGCCGCCGGCTTCCGTGCTCAGAACCATGCTTCCATGGTCGCTCATCCACTGCATCCAATCGGCGCGCATCTTCTGCTCCGCCGGTTCTCGCGTGGCGGGATCGGTGTTCCTCCACTCGTCGATGACGGCGGTCGGAACCAGATAAAGAACGAGGAATTTCTGGCGTGCAGAATCGGTCATGGCGTTCCCTTCTCGCGATTTCTGGTGTCCGATCCTACACCGATCGCGATCCGATTGGCGCCTCGTTCCGCTGCTCGCTGAGTTTGACGGAAGCGGCTCACGACCGGAACGGACGCGAATACTGCGTCTCGTGGCGCATCGAGGCGATGTCGGCGCGGAAGGCGCAGGAGCCGAGGTCGGCGAGCGTCGAGCTCGCAGGCGAGCGCGCGGATGCGCGGGATCAGCGTCGCCTGGATCTTTTGGCCGTCGGTCTGGCCAATCGGCCCGAGGCGCGCCACGGCAGAGACCGCCGCCGCGACCTGCGCGAGGATGAAGGCCTGAAGGCTCGCCCCGAACGGCAGACCGTGGCCGGCGCGGCCGCGGCGATCGCGACCGGATAGGCGACGCGCGCTCCCTCGGCGAGGGGCGCAAAGGCGGTTGCAGCGCGCCTCCAGGGCGCGCGTCGGCTGCGCCCGCCCCGCCGACAACTACGGGATGCACACATCTCTCGCGGCTCGCTGCCGGCGTGCCCGACCCGCGGAGGGCGGCTTCCTCACCCCTTGTGGGGGAGGATTGAGGAGGGGGGTCGCGCCGAACTTCGAAAACTTGGCGCCATTTCCCCCGAATGAGAGGTCGGCGCGACCCCCCACCCTGTCCCGCCCCCACAAGGGGGGCGGGGACGCTAGCCGCCATTGAGCGGCGCACGCCTGCTAAAAGATGTGTGCATTCCGTAGCCGCCGACAAGGGGGACGGGAATACTCCCTTTCGCCTGATTTGATCGACGTGCGTCCCTAGCCGCGCGTCGCCTTCTCCGCGGGATAGAGGGCGCGGTAGCGCTTGAGCCGCGGCGCGTGCAGCGCGGCGCTGTCGGCGTCCGGAACAAAGCTGCGTTGCACCGGCGGACGCGTGCAGACCGCCTCGACCGATCCTGCGCCCGCGGCCAGCATGCCGAGCCGGGCGGCGCCGAGCGCCGCGCCCGCTTCGGCGCCCTGGGCGACATCGATCGTCAGTCCCGTGACGTCGGCGATCATCTGGCCCCAGAAGTCGGAGCGCGCACCGCCGCCGACCAGCAGCGGCCGGACCGGCCGCGCGCCGGCTGCGTCGAGCACGTCGACCGCGTCGGCGAAGGAGAAGGCAACGCCCTCCATCACCGCAAATACCAGCGCGTCGGCGGCGTGGCTGGCGCGCAGGCCAGCCAAGGTCCCAGTCGCTTCGGCGTCGTTGTGTGGCGTGCGCTCGCCGCTGAGGTAGGGCAGGAACACCGGCGCGGCGGCGACGGCCGCCTTCGACCGGGCAAAGCTCTCAGCCGAGGCGACCAGCGCGCCGACCTCGTTCTCGCGCCCGAGAATGGCGGCGATCCAGGCGAGCGACGAGGCCGCCGACAGCATCACCGCCATGCCGTGCCACCGGTTCGGCAGCGCGTGGCAGAAGGCGTGCAGCGTGCGCTCCGGCAGGCTGATGTAGCGATCGGTGACGGAGAAGATCACGCCCGACGTGCCGAGCGAGACGAAGCCCGAGCCGGCCTCGGTCGCGCCGACGCCGATGGCGGAGGCCGCGTTGTCGCCGCCCCCGCCCGCAATCGGAATCGACCGGCCCTCGAGGCCCCAGGCCCTGGCGACGGCGGGGGAAAGATGCGCGGAAACCTCCGAGCCCTCGACGAGGCGCGGCATCGCGGAAAGCGTGAGGCCGGTCGCGGCGAGCAGGCTCTCGTCCCAGCGCCGCTTGCCGACGTCGAGCCAGGAGGTTCCGGCGGAGTCCGACATCTCCGACACGGCCTCGCCCGACAGGCGCAACCGGACGTAATCCTTGGGCAGCAGCACGCGCTTGGTCGCCTTGGCGATCTCCGGCTCATGCGCCGCGACCCACAGCATCTTTGGCGCGGTGAACCCGGGCATGACCAGATTGCCGGTAATCTTTTCAACGTCGGGGACACGGCGCTTGAGCTCGGCGCATTCGGCGAACGAGCGGCCGTCGTTCCACAGGATCGCCGGGCGAAGCGGCTTGTCGGCGGCGTCGAGCAGTGTCGCGCCGTGCATCTGGCCGGAAAGGCCAATCCCCGCCAGCGCAGCGAACGCCTCGGGCGCCTGCTTGCGGATCGCTGCGACCCCGGCCTCGACGCCCTTCACCCAGTCGTCCGGGTCCTGCTCGCTCCAAAGGGGGTGAGGACGCGAAACGGTAAGCGACGGGGAGGCTTCGGCGACCACGCGCTGTTCGGCGTCGACGAGCAGCGCCTTGACCGACGAGGTCCCGACGTCCAGCCCGAGATAAGTTTTTCCAGCGGATCCGGTCATGCCGATACTATCCTCCCTCAGCGGGCGAGAGCACTAGCGCAAACCTCAGCCCATGTCGCCAGACGCGGCGTCGCAGGCGGGTCGAAATTTCGCGAATTTCGCCTACACCCAGCCGCTGACCGCGTGCGCGATCTGTGCGCCGGCCTCGTAATAGGCTTCGCGCAGCGCCGGCAGCGCCGGCGCGTCCGGAATCGTGACCGGCAGCGGCAGGTCCTGTTCCGCGATTCGTCCGAGGACATGGTCGGCCAGCGTGCAGCCGAACACGGTTCCAGTGCCAATCCCGCGGCCGTTGTAACCCGAGAACGACACGACCCTCTCAGCTAGACGGTGGAAACGCGGCAGGTTGTCGCCCGTCATGCCGATCATGCCGTACCAAGCGTGCTCGAACTCGACGGGCCCGAGTTGCGGAAAAAGCCTGGCGAGCGCCCGCCGGGCCCAGGCGCGATGAACCGCGAGCCCGGTTCCGCGTAGCGCGCCGACGCTGCCGAACACGAGGCGCCCGTCGCGATCCATGCGGAAGTAGCTCATGATGGCTCGGGTGTCCCAGCACCCCTCGCGGCCGGGAAGGATTGCGGCTCTCAGGTTGGCGCTCAACGGGCGCGTGGCGAAATTGAAATAAGGCAGCAGAATTTGTTCACGCCGTCCCTGCGGCCACGGGGCGCCGCCGTAAGCGTCGGTCGCGACGATGACCCAATCGGCCGTCGCCGAGCCACGGGCAGTCGTGACCCGCCAACCGCCGCCCGCCCGCTCCGCCATTCGGACGGCGCTCTGCGTGTGGAGGACCGCTCCGGCCTCGATGGCGGCGCGCGCCAGCCCGCGCGCGTAGGCGAGCGGCTGGATCGTGCCCGCGCGCCGGTCGAACAGGGCGCCCGAATAGGCGCTCGTCCCGAGCCGGGTCGCGGCTTCGGCGGCGGAAAGGACGCTGACCGGCGCGCCTCTCGCGCAAAGCTGCTCCGCGCGCTCCTCGAGTTCGGCGAGGCCCGCTTGGCCGACGGCGCATTTCAGCGTGCCGTTGCGCACAGGCTCGCAGTCGATCGCATGTTTTTCAATGAGCGCCCAGACGGCGGCGGGGCCGCCGTCGAGCAGGGCCATCGCCCGTTCGCCATAGTCGGCGCCGAGCGCTTTGGGGATCTCCGCCGGCATCACCCACATGCCGGCGTTGACGAAGCCGACGTTGCGCCCGGCGGCCCCATAGCCGACCTCGACCGACTCCAGCGCGACGACGTTGGCGCCGGCCTCGGCGAGTCTCAGCGCCGCCGAAAGGCCGGTGTAGCCGCAGCCGACCACGACGACGTCGGCCGTGACGGCGCCGATCAACGGCTCGGTCGGCGGGGCGGGCGGCGCGGTCTTTTCCCACAGGCCGTGCGAGAGGGGGTCGTTAAGCATTGCGAATTGCATCCTCGGGTCCTGCGGATGATAGGCGCGCGGCGGCGGCCTCGCCAACCTCTCCCGCTAGGGCCATCTTTGGGCGCATTCGCCGTGCTGACCCAGAGCCGCGCCGATCAAAGAGTCGTCAGCGCTCGGCTCGCTCCTGCGGCGCAGAGAATGTCGAGCTCTTTCAATGAGCTCTTTGCAATCGGAGCGGGGCGGGCCCGTGCTGGATTATCCAGGCCCGTCAAGTCTGCGGTCGCTTGGCGACCCTCGCTCCCGGCGCGGACTGGCGTTCGATCTCGGCGTTGAGCTGCGCGCCGATCAGGATCAGGACCATGGAGATCCACATCCACATCATCATGCCGACGACGGCGCCGAGCGAGCCATAGGTCGCGTTGTAAGTCCCAAAATGAGCGATGTACCAGGAAAACAATAGCGAGCTGACGAGCCACGTCGTTCCGGCGAAGACGCTGCCTACGGTCAGCCATTGCCACCGGGGCTCGCGCCGGCAAGGAAGGTAGCGATACATCGCGGCAAGTCCCACAATGACCAGGATGAGCAGCGCCGGCCAGCGCGCGATGGCGATGAGCCGCCCGGAAAACGAGCCGAAGCCGAACCCGCTGAGAAGGATCGGGACGACGACCACGGCGCCCACCGCCACCATCGCCGCCGCGACGCCGATCAGGGCGTAGGCGATCGCGACGAGGTTCAGCCGAAGGAAACTCCGCCTTTCCTCCTCGTCATAGGCGACATTGAGCGCGTCGATGAAGGCCTTGACCCCTGACGTCGCGCTCCAGAGCGCCGCCAGAAGGCCGACGAAAAACCCTATGCCGTTTGCGCCCTTGACCTGGGCGAGGCGTCTCAACTCTTCGTGCAACAGGTCGAGCGCGCCGCCGGGCAGGACGCCCGACAGCGCCGAAACCTGCGCGTCTATGGTGGAAGCGTTGGCGAACAGGCCGTAGAGCGCCACGAAGACCGCGATCGCGGGAAAGAGGGCGAGCAACTCGTAGAACACGGCGCCCGCCGCCACCGACAGTAGGCGGTCCTCGTTGATCTTGGCGAAAGTCCGCCCGAGAATCTCTTTCCAGCCGCTCCAGGGAATATTCCACGGACGGGTCGCTCGTCGCGACCCGAGGTTCGGCTCGCGCCGTAGGGGCTCGCGCGCCTGGGCGTCGCGCCGGCGGACGCGTTGTTCAACGGCGCCCGCCGATGCCGACGGTCCCAGCCGGGCCGGCCGCCCCGCGCGCGCCAAAGCCACGACCCCGAGCGCGCCGTACAGCACAATTGGCCACAGGGATTGTCGCTCAGGCAAGGGGACTCCCCGCTCAGTCGCGGCGCGGGTCGGAGGCGAACTCCTGCGGACCCGTTCCGGTCATCGGCGTCTTCATCGACGGCGCCCCTTTCGCGGCCGACGGCTCATTCGTGGATGCCGGGTTGGCGGACGGGTCAGCGCCCTTCACGCCTTCGCCCATGCCTTCTCCGACCTTGCGCGCCGCATCGGCGACCGCGGACGGGGTGAAGCCCTCTTCCCTCGCCGCCGACTGGGCCCGGTCGGCGACCTTGGCCGCGACGGTCTTTGCGCTATCGAGCGCCTCCGACCCGACTTCGCCGGCCTTTTCCTTGACCGCATCGCTTGCATCGCCCATCAGACGGGCTTCCGTCTCCGTCGTAGGGAGCAAGGTCGCGAGCGCGGCGCCAACGGCGATCCCGATCGCCGCGCAGAGGAGAGGCTGCTCGGTGACGAAGGAGACGGCGCTTTCCCGCGTCTGACGGACCGCGTCGGCGGCCTGACGACGGGTGCGGCTCGCTCCTTCCGCTACCGCGCCGCCAACCGACGACGCCTTATCGGCGAGGGCGTCCCGCATCGATGCGGCGGAATCGCGCACGGCGTCGCCCGCCCTCTGCGTCGCGCGGACGCCCTTGTTCGGCAGCGCCGGCGGCCTGATCGCGCAGGTCGTGCGCCGTCATTTGCGCCGAGTCGATTGCGCTCGAGGCCCCGTCGGCGACGCTCGCCGCCGTCTGCCGCGCCGTGTCAGCCGCGCCGGTCGCGGAGTCGGCGAGCGTCGCAGCGGTGCTCCGCATCCTGTCGGCAATCGCGCCGGCAGCATCCGATGTACGGCGTCTTGCCGCTTCCGTTGCGTCGCCGATCCCAGACCCGACGGAGGACGCGGCCGAACGCACGCCGGAGCTCGCCGAACCGGCCATGCGGCTGGCCGCGTCGGACAACCGCCCGGCCGAGGCCCGCGATCCGCCGTTGCCGCCGTACGTCCCGGCGTCAGCGCGCCGGGCCGTCCTTCCGCCACCCCCTAATCCGCCAAAGTGGAGGCTCCCCGGACGAAGCCCCATCTTTTCCGACAGGAGCATCATGGCGCCGGCGCCAATCAGAAGGCTCGGCAGCGGATTCTCACGCACGGCGTTGCTAAAGGCCCGGTACATTGTTTCTCCTCCGACGCGCGAATAGGTCAACACCTCGTCGAGCACCTGGCTGGGCGTCAGCCGGTCTGTCAGCTCGTCGAGATTATCGGCAAGGCGGCGGCGCGTCTCTTCCGCCTCTCGCTCGTAGTCCCCGGAAGTCGGCATGCGGCCTTCGCCGGCGCGGTCGTATTGGGCGGTCATCGCAGGTGCTCCTTTGCTACGACGTAGTCTTCCCGCACCTGCCCGAGCGTACGCTCGGGGACGAACGCGGTTCCTTTCAGCCTCGAGACGCCGGCCATGGCCAAGACGGCCCCAATCACCAGCGCGACGGCTGCGACGATCAGCAGAACTCCATTCGTAGGCGAGGCCGGCGACAGTGATCCAATGCGCGATGTCGAACAGCAGGACGATCAAGCCGGCGAGCGCGAAGACCGCGCCAATCGCGAGATAGACTCCGGCATTCGACACGCTCGACAGTTTCTCCGCCATCTCCGCCTTCGCCAGGCGAAACTCGGTTTGAACCAGATAGCCAAGGTCCGACGCGACATGCGTCATCAAGGAAACGATCGGGCGCGTAGTTTCTCGTGTCGCCATGAGCGCCTCCTAGATCTGGTAGGAGTCGAAGCCGCCGGGCTGCTCGCGGCCGCCGCTCTTCAAAAAGCGGGCGAGGGCGAATCCGGCGGCGACGGAACCCGCGACGAACAGTGCGGGCTGGGTGCGGGCGAGCCGGACGCCCGCGTCGACGAGCTCGTTGACGTTTCGGTTGGAAAGATTGTCCGAAAAGTCCTCGACCCCGCGCGCCGCCTCGTGAACCGCGCGTGCGGCCAACGGAGACTGCCGCTGAAGTTCGTCGGCGGCGGTGTCGATGGCGCGAGCGAGGCCGCGAATCGCCTCGACGCCGCGCGCCTTCTGCGCTTCGCCGGTCCTGACGAGCTCGTGGCCGACGTCGCCCGCGAACTCGGTCGCCTGTTGGCGGAGGGCGTCTGCGGCCGTCTGCGCCGTCTGTCCCAGCAAAGCGCCGAGCGGAGCGGAGGGTCGCCCGGGTTCCGAGGGCCCGCGCTCCGGCTGTGCGCCGAAAGGCCCAGTCTTGAACGGGTCAGGGGTCGAAGCGGCGGAGGCCGCGCCCTTGTCGGACGAGTAGGCCATCGGATGTCTCCTAGGAAGAACCAAGGTTTCAATGCGATGGCTTGGCGGATGTTCCCTTCAAGTCCGAATTTCGCCACCCAATCCGAGCCGGCGCCGCGTTTGCCGCTGAGCCCAAGCCGACTACGCGCGGTCGCCCGCCGACGCTCCTGCGGGCTCCCGGTGGGAACTCGATCGCGTCGCCAGGCGGGCGCGCCGAGTTGCCCCGTAAAGGCAACTCGACCCGGAGAGCCCGGCGGCGTTCGATGATCGAGCCTGGGCTTTCGTCCATGCCGGCCCCGGCCGGCGCATCGAGCGTCACGGGACTCTCCCTGTCTTCGCAGACGCTCGCCCGCCAGCGGCCCGGGCGCGCCGGGCAGCGACGTTCTACCCTGCCCACCCCTGCGCCGCGAGCCCCGCGAACAGCAGGAACCCGGCGTCCCGGTTGGAGCGGAAGAGCCTCAGCGCGGTCGCGGAGTCGGCGCCCTCGACCCTGGAGAGCTGCCAGCCGAGATGGGCGGCGTAGGCGAGCCAGCCGACCCACGCGATCCATCCCCCGCCGACCAGCGCGATCGCGATCAGCGCGAGAGCGGCGGCCACGGCGTAGAAGAGCCCGACCGCGAGCCGGGCGTGGCCTTCGAACAGACGCGCGGTCGAGCGGATGCCGACGATGGCGTCGTCGCGCGCGTCCTGCATGGCGTAGATGGTGTCGTAGCCGATCGTCCAGCAAAACGCGGACGCGTAGAGCAGGACCGGAGCGAGCGCCAAGCCTGCGAAGCTTGCCGCCCAGCCCATCAGGGCGCCCCAGGAGAAGGCCAGGCCCAGCACCGCCTGCGGCCAGGACGTCACCCGCTTCATCAGCGGATAGACGGCGACGATGGCGAGCGAGGCGATCCCGAGGCCGATCGAGAAGCGGTTGAAGCTCAGGAGCACCGCGAGGCCGACCAGCGCCTGGGCAACGAGAAAGACCGCGGCGGCCTTGACGCTGACGCGGCCCGAGGCCAGCGGCCGGTTGCGCGTGCGCTCGACGCCGGCGTCGAGCTTGCGGTCGAGGATGTCGTTATAGGTGCAGCCAGCGCCGCGCATCACGATCGCGCCGATCAGGAACAGCGCCAGATGTCCGAGGTTCGGACCTCGGTTGAGGGCAAGCCCGGCCAGCGCCGTCGCCTGCCAGCACGGAGCGAGCAGCAACTGCCAGCCCGCCGGGCGATCGAGCCGAGCGAGCTGGACAAAGGGCAGCGCAAAGTCGGGCGTGAGCCGCAGGACGAGACTGGCCGGCCGCGCGTCCGGCAGGACGGCACGCACCGGCGAGGAACTCAAAGCGGGCCGGCTGGCAAGGGCTGAGCCTGCTGGCCGCCGCCCTGGGCCGCCTGCTCCTTCATTTTCTTGATCTGCGCGGCGACCTTGCACGCCTTGGCGCTGAAGCCCGCGTTCTTTTCGTGGCTCGCCTTCAGGTTGCCGATCGCCTCGTCGGGAATCGAGCACCAATCCTTGTTTTTTTGCATGTAGGCGAGCAGCGCCTCTTCGGCGTGCAGCAATCCGCCGGTTTTGGCGCAGAACCCGGCCGGGTCCATCGGCTTGCCCTTGAACGCCTTGGCGAAGTCGTTGACCTTCTGCATCTCGACATTGCGCGCCTGGGCGAGCTTCTGCATGTCCTGCCCGCAATCGGCCAAGGCGGGACCGCAGAACGCCGCGGCGCACGTCAAAGCCAAGGCAACCCGTATTCGCGTCACGCTCAATGCACTCCGTCGAAGCCCCGTCCCACGCCGGCTCAAAGGGCGTGATTCCCTATCATAAAGGCAAAAGCACGGCCATCGCCCAGATTTCCCTCGTCGACGCGTCTGATCGCGTCCGCTCAGACCCATCCGCGCAAGGCATAGTCGATGCCATAGCGGTCGGGCGCCGCCGCGATCGCCGCCATGCCGGCGAGCACCGCGTCGGAGCGGACGATAAGCCGGGTGGGTATGCGCCGCGCCAGCGCGTCGACCGGCGCCTTGGCTTCGAACGCCGCCCGGAAGGTCGCATCGTCGAGGAAGTCGATCACCCTCGGCAGGACGCCGCCTGAGAGCGTCACGCCGCCGGTCGCGACGAACGTCACCGCCATGTCGCCGGCGAAGCGGGCCATGATCCGCCAGTAGAGACGAACGCTCTCGGCGACCTCGCCCTTGGGATCGGCCACGGCCGCTGAGGTCACCTGCGGCGGCTCCAGATGCGGATCGGGGCGACCCAGCGCCATCATCCGCGCCCGATGGACCCTGGCGAGCCCCGCCCCGTTGAGCACGCTTTCGCTGGTGATGCGGCCGTGCGCGCGCTCGAGATGCGGCCAGATCGCGAATTCCTCGTCCGTCACGGGCCCAAAGTCGATGTGACCGGCCTCCGAGGATGCGGGCGTATAACGACCATTCGCCTCGACCAGCGCGGCGATGCCGAGCCCGGTGCCCGGCCCGAGGATGACCTCCGGTCCCTGCGCGCCAAAGGCGAGCGGGCCGATTCCGCGCGTCCAGTCGGTCTTGATGGCCGGCAGGGACAAGGCCTGCGCCTCGAAGTCGTTAAGCAGCAACCCTTGCGCCAGCCCGGCGCGTCGCGCCGTCTCGGGCCCGTCCATCACCCAGGGGGCGTTGGTGAGCTTCAATTCGCGCCCGACGACCGGCCCGGCGCCGCAGACGATCATCGAACGCGGGCGCTCTGCGAGCTTCGGCGCTGCCGCCTCGATCGCCTCCGGCAGACCCGGATAGTCGTCGGTAATCAGGTGGACGATCGGCCCGAGCGGCGCGCCGGGCTTATCAGACAGCGCGAACCGGACGTTGGTGCCGCCGGTGTCGCAGACGAGGACCGGGAAGGGAAAGGCGAAGGCGCTCATGGGCCCCATAAACGCTCATCGGCGCGGCATTGGTCAAGCCGGGAAGCGTCCTTTCCGCCCAAATGCATTAGTCTCGGTCCCCGCACCCTCTTGATTGGATGACCTGATGCGGTTCTCCCGTTCCGAATTCGTCTGCGGCGGCATGGCGCGGGCGGGCCTCGGTCCGTCGTGGCGGGCGCCGTTCGCCGACAATTTCGGTTCGCGCAAGGCGCGAGCCCGCGCATGACCTATGACCGCTCCGCCGTCATGCGAGCGGTAAGATCGCGCGACACCGGCGCCGAGCGGGCGGTGCGGGCGATCTTGCGCCCGCTGGCGCCCGGCTACCGGCTGAACCGCGCCGATCTGCCGGGCAAGCCCGACATCGTCTACGGACGCCGCAAGCTCGCGATCTTCGTGCACGGCTGCTTCTGGCATGGGCACGGCTGCCCGCGTGGCAGCCGGATGCCGAAGACCAACGCCGACTACTGGCGGGCCAAGATCGCCCGCAACCGCGCGCGGGACGAGAGGAGCCTGGCCGCCCTCGCCGCGCTGGGCTGGCAGACGCTGGTCGTCTACGAGTGCGAGCTCAGGGAACCTGCGCGGCTCAGGGATCGGCTCGAGGAGGCGCTGCGGACGCGGGCGGTTGGCGCCTGATAGCAGGCCGCTTTTTTGCCCCGCGGGCGGCGCGCCGATCCGAAAAGCCACGCAATGTCATGGCGTTGCAAGCCATGCAACCCGCAGGTTGCGTGCTTGAGCGGGCGCGGAGCAGGCCACTTAACAGGACCGGAACAGCGGTCAAACGGCCTTCTATCAGGGTCAAAACCGGTAAAACAGGCGGCCGTGACGGGACGTAAGATCGGCCGCGGCTAGGTTGTAGGGTCCGGCCCGCATTCCCATCCCCCGCGTGTGGAAGGCAGCGCAGCGGTCGGATCCCGGCGCCGCGCGATTTGTCCAAGATCGTCCGGCTCTGGCGCGCATCCTAAAGGGACCCCAGAGCCCCGGTCCGCTGCGCCATTCGCTGCGCGGCTAACGGGACTCCTTCGTCCCGTAAGCCTTCAGGAACACGTCCACCCCTGCGACGACCGCCGCCTCGATCTCCTCGTGCGTAATCCGGTCGACGACGCCGAACAGGATCCGCTTGTAGACATAGCTCTGGCACAGGTCGACGAATTGCCAGGCGGCGCGCTCCGGATCGGCAACCTTGAGGGCGCCGGTCTTTTCCAGCGCGGCCAGTTCGCCGGCGAGGCGGGTCGCGCCAAACAGGGGTCCCGCCTCGTAAAAGGCGACCCCGATCTTGGGGAACTTCTCTGTCGCCGCGACCACGACCCGAGCCAGCGCCAGCACGTTCGGTTCGGCCATGCGGGCAATGAGCCGGACACCAAAATCGGTCAGCATGTCGCGGACGTCGCCTTCGCGTCGAAACGTGCACAGCCGCTCGGCGGCGAGCGCGAATTCCGCGCGGATGATCGCGTCGAACAGGTCGTCCTTGGACGCGAAATACGAGTAGAGCGTGCCCTTCGACACGCCGGCCGAGCGGGCGATATCGTTCATGCTCGCGCCGTCAAAACCGGCGGCCAGGAACACCGAGCGCGCGCCGTCCATGATCTGGCGCAATTTGGCGCCGCCGTCGTGGCGTCGGCTGTCGTCGTGGTGAAGGATTTGCGCGTCCATGCCGTGAACCAGACCCGTCTGACTTGGAACTCCGACCGAACCGTTCAGTTCGATTTTTTCTTGCGATAGCCTTCGGATTGGGCTATGTCAACAGAAAATGACCGAACCGTTCGGTCTGGCATTTTAGGGAATGGTTCCATGGCCGACAGTCCCGCCGTAGCGGACGAGAAACCCGGCGCCGTTTCTGCGCCCGCCGCCCCATCGCGCGCCGTCGCGACGACGGCGTCTTCGGGCGTTCCGGCGATCGCGCCGGGCTCCGGGGTTCCGGGCGCCCCGAGATCCGCCGGAGGCGCGCCCGCCGGGATGACCGCGCCGAAGCGACCTGGCCGCCTGCGCCGCTTTGTTCTCCCGGTCGTCGCGCTCGCCGCCGTCGGCTACGCCGGCAAGCTCGCCTACGATTATTTCGTCGAGGGACGATTTCTCGTCAGCACCGACGACGCGTATGTCGGCGCGAACACCGCCATTATCGCGGCCAAGGCGTCTGGGCACCTCCTGCAGGTGCCGGTCGTCGACAACCAGACCGTGCGCCAGGGCGACCTGCTAGCCCTGATCGACGACGGCGACTATCGGATCGCGGTCGACGCCGCGCAGGCGAAGGTCGACACGCAGGATGCGACCATCGCCCGGTTCGGCCGGCAGATCGACGCTCAGGGCGCCGTCATCGAGCAGGCTGCATCCCAGGTCGACGCCACGCGGGCGCAATTGCGCGCCGCGGACGCCGACGTCGAGCGCGCGGCGCTCGAATACGACCGCTCCTACAAGCTCGCGCAGACCAATTTCGGCTCCCAGCAGCGGCTGGAACAGGCCACCGCCGATCGTGACCGCACCGCCGCGGCGGTCGCCGCCGCCAAGGCGAGCGCCGCTTCGGCCGTCGCCGCGCTCGAGGGCGCGAAGGCCAATCTCGATGTCCTCAAGGCGCAGCGCAACGAGGCCTCCCGCCAGCGTGACGAACTGATGACCGCGCTGGCCAAGGCCAAGCGCGATCTTGGCTTCACCCGGGTCGTGGCGCCGTTCGACGGCGTCGTCGGCAACAAGGCTGCAGAGCTGGGGAACCTGGTGGCGCCGGGAACGCGCCTGATGGCGCTGGTGCCGCTCGCCGCGTCCTATGTCGACGCCAACTACAAGGAAACCCAGCTTGGGGGCATCAAGCCGGGACAGAAGGCTGACGTCTCCATCGACGCGCTCGATGGCCGGACGATCGAGGGCGTCGTCTCGTCGATCTCGCCGGCCTCGGGGTCGGAGTTCTCGCTGCTGCCGCCCGACAACGCCACCGGCAACTTCACCAAGGTCGTGCAGCGGGTCGCGGTGCGCATCACCTTCCCCGAGGAGGTTTTGAAGACGGTTCCCCTTCGGCCCGGTCTGTCGGTCGTCGCCACGGTCCACACGCGCGACCCGGACGAGCCAAAGCCGACGCTGCTCGGCGCACTCGGCCTCGAGCAGGCCGTCAGCAAAACCGCCAAGCCGTGAGCGACGCCGCCGCGCTGCCGTCGCAGGGCGCGCTAGCCGCTCCCTCGCGTCCGATCGCGCCGCCGGGCGCCGCCGAGGCCCACTTCAGCGCCAAGCAACTCGCCGCCTTCATCTTCATGGTGTTCGGGATGTTCATGGCCATCCTGGACATCCAGATCGTCTCGGCGTCGCTGTCACAAATCCAGGCGGGCCTGTCGGCCTCGTCCGACGAGATCACCTGGGTCCAGACAAGCTACCTGATCGCCGAAGTGGTGATGATCCCGCTCTCCGGCTTCCTGTCGCGGGTGGTCTCGACGCGGGTCATCTTCACCATCTCGGCCGGCGGCTTCACGCTGATGAGCTTCATGTGCGCCCAGTCCAACACGATCCAGGAAATGATCGTCTGGCGCGCTCTGCAGGGGTTCATCGGCGGCGGCATGATCCCGACGGTGTTCGCCTCGGCCTTCACCATTTTCCCGCGCTCGAAACAGCCGATGATCGGGCCGATCATCGGCCTCGTCGCGACGCTCGCCCCGACCATCGGGCCGACGGTCGGCGGCTATCTCACCGACTGGTTTTCCTGGCACTGGCTGTTTTACGTCAACCTCGTCCCCGGCGTCATCGTGACGGTGGCCGCGTGGCTCCTGATCGACTTCGACGAGCCGGACTGGTCGCTGCTCACCCATTTCGACTATTTCGGCCTGCTCACGATGGCGGGCTTTCTCGGCGCGCTCGAATACGCGCTCGAGGAGGGTCCGTCGAAGGACTGGTTCGAAAGCGTCCCGGTGACGGCGGCGATCGTGATTTCGGCGGCGAGCGCGGTCCTGTTCTTCTGGCGGATGTTTACCGCCAGGCAACCGATCGTCGACCTGACCGCCTTTCGCGATCGGAATTTCTGGACCGGCACGATGTTCGGCTTCGTGCTCGGCATCGGCCTCTACGGCCTGACCTACATCTATCCGGTCTATCTCGCGGCTGTGCGCGGCTATTCCTCGCTGATGATCGGCAAGACGATGTTCGTCACCGGCGTCGCCATGTTCCTGACCGCGCCCTTCGCCGGGCGGTTGATGACCAAGGTCGACGCCCGCGTGATGATCGCGACCGGCTTCATTCTCTTCGCCATCGGCACCTACCAGGCGTCGTTCGTCACGGTCGACTGGGACTTCTATGAACTCTTGTGGCCGCAGATCTTTCGCGGAGTCGGCCTGATGCTGTCGATGGTCCCGATCAATTTCCTGGCGCTCGGCACCTTGCCGCCGCAAAAGATCAAGAACGCCTCCGGCCTCTACAATCTGATGCGCAATCTCGGCGGCGCGGTCGGCCTCGCGCTGATCAACACCATGCTCGACAAGCGCATGGACCTGCACCTCGAGCGGTTGCGCGAATCCGTGACCTGGGGGCGGGTCGTCGCCGACGAGCGGCTCGCCGCAATGGCTGCGGCGCTCGCCGATCGCGGTTCGGACGCGGCGCTCGCGGCGACGAAGCAACTCGCGCTCATGGTGCGCCGACAGGCGGAGGTCCTCGCCCTGGCCGACGTCTTTCTTGCGCTCACCGTGATTTTTCTCGCCTGCATGACCCTCGCCGCCCTGATGCACAAGCCCGTCGCCATGGGCGGGGGCGGCGGCGGGCATTAGGCGCGGGCCGACGCCGGGGAACCGGGTTCCCGGCCAGCAAGGTATTTTCCCGTGACCAGTTAACGCGGTTATCCACTCCATATACGGATGCCGGAACCATTCTTCCTGCCGCGCCCAGCGCCCCTCCCCGCATCCGCTTCTCGCTTACCCCCCACGCGCGCCGCGATCTCCGCACCCGAAACGCCGCGATTGAGTTCGTCGACGATCAACTGGCCCGCCTCCGCTGGCGTATCGCAGGGGGCTTGCCGGCAAGGCGGCCTCGAGACGCTTGAACATGCGATGCGCTCTACTTCTGACTATCACAATGGCGGAAACTCAAATTCGCTAAGCAAGAAATTATAGCATCGCCTCCGGTGCAATCGTGCGACGACCTCTGGGGTAACCAGGGGGTCGTCGCACGATGTCACGACGTTGTTCAGGCGCCGACCGGCTGGAGACGCCCCAACGTCCAGATGACCCTGAACGGCATGGCGGCCTGCTGAAATGGCGTCTGGACGAAAGCGTCGGGCGGCTCTTTCCCGGGACCTCGTCTGCCCGGTTTCGGTCCGCGGGAGGCGGAGCCGCTTCGCGAATAAAAATCGCGCCGGCGTGTTTCTGAGGTTCCACGCTCAAGCGGGAAAGGAACCTCGATGAATGTTTCCCTGGAGTTGTTGCGCGGAACCGCCGGCAAATTGGCGCCCGCGCTGTCATGCGGAGTTCTTGTTCTCGGCCTTGCGCTCGCGGCGCCGGCCGCCTTTGCGGCAGGAGCGGGCAGCGGGGGCGGCGGAGCCGGAGGGGGTGGAGGCGGCGCGGGCGCTGGCGGTGGAGGCGCAGGAGCAGGGGGCGGTGGAGCCGGAGCAGGGGGCGGCGGAGCCGGAGCGGGGGGAGGCGGCGCGGGGGCAGGCGGTGGCGGAGCGGGAGGCGGCGGAGGAGGCGGCGGCGGGGGCGCGATTCACCGCTCCGAAGCAGCGCCGTACCGGGCCCAGGCGCCGGACGACCTCACCACATGCGCTCCCGGTCAAGTCTGGGACCGCAAGCATCATCGTTGCCTTCGGCGCAGCAGCGGAATCCTTCCGGATTCGGAGCTCACCGAATACGCCTATGCGTTGGCGAAGGCCGACCGCTTCCAGGAGGCGATCGACGTCCTCGACATGCTCGACAATCCTGACACGCCGCGCGCCCTCAACTATCGCGGCTACGCAACACGCAAGCTCGGCCGCACCGACGAGGGGATCGGCTACTATCTCAAGTCCGTGGCGCTCGATCCGGTCTATCCCCAGGTGCGCGAATACCTGGGCGAGGCCTATGTAATCGAGGGCAAGTTCGATCTCGCCAAGGATCAACTGGCGACGATCGGAAGGATTTGCGGCACGCAGTGCGAATATTACGGCGAGCTCGCCAAAGCGCTCGCCGACGTGCACGCCCTCTGATCCGCCTTACGCCAACGGCTGCGCGGACGGCGGAGAGATCAGCCGTCCGCGTGGGTCCCACGAAGGAACTGTCCCATGTCGAGCGTTCGATCGTCTCCGGCCCGAGGCGAAGACCGCGCGGTCGCTTTCGACTCCGACCTCGCGTTCCTGCGCCGCTTCGCCGGCCCCATGGTTCTCCTGTCGCGCGCGATGATGGCCGCCATCTTCGTCGCCGAAGGGGTCGGCAAGATCACGAGTTACGCCGGGGTTGCGGCGTACATGCGCGAGCACGGAGTCGCCCCGGCGTTCCTGCCGCTGGTCATTCTGACCGAACTCGGCGGCGGGCTGCTGGTTCTCGTCGGCTTCAAGACGCGCTGGGCGGCGGTCGCGCTCGCCGGCTTCTGCCTCTTGACGGCGGTCGTCTTCCATCTCGCCGCGGGCGAGACGATCGAGTTCCAGAAGAACCTCGCCATGGCGGGAGGATTTCTGCTCCTCGCCGTGTTCGGGCCCGGCGCGTGGTCGATCGATGGGCGGCTCGGACGCGCTGAATGAGGGGTAATGCATTGGGTTCATCGCGAACGCGAGCATGTATTCTCGCCACGCTCCTCGCCTCAGCGAGATTCTTCACGCCGACCGCGTCCGTATCGGGGGACCTCGTGCCGATTGTCTCGCCAGACCGCATGGAGGACGCGCAAACCAACTCGCGCGACGTCCTCGCCAGCTTTGCCTGGCGCGCCTTCATCGCGCTCAACTGGCCTTCGCTGACCGACGAACGCGGACGTGGCGAACCGGATCGCGAAATGCAGTTCGGCGCTCCGGGCAAACGCGTATGGGAGACGTTCAAGTCCGACGCCGAGCTTTTTGAGGTCGATGACGACGGCCGGCTGGTCGCGCCCACGCCCTGGCCGAGCGCCGCCGGGCGGAATCCATGCGGCCCTGGCGTCGACAGTCGTCAAAAGACGATTGCCTCGTTTGCGCCGTTCGCCGACTTCAATCAGCCGAGCTTCGCCGTCGGCGAGCCGGCCAACCCGCTCGTGGCGCAGAACGGCGCCTACACCCGCTACGAAATCCATTTCAACGCGCCCGAATACATCGCGTTCGCAGCCAATGGCTGGAGCCGCGGGCTCAACCTCCCCGATGCAGGCCATCCGGCGCGCTTTCCAGTCGGTTCGATCGCGGTCAAGGCGGCCTGGCGGCCGCTGACCGCCGCCGATTCGCCAGTCTCGCGAGCGCGGGCCTATGTCGAACGCGCGGAGATCGTCGACGTCGGCAAGACCCTCGCCTCCGGTCATGTCGTCTGCTCGGAAAACGACGTAGCGCTGGTCGGACTGCATATCGCGATCAAGACCGCGGATCGGCCGCAATGGATCTGGAGCACATTCGAGCAGGTCGACAACGTCCCGCCGGCCGGATCTGGCGAACCCGACGCGCGCGAGGCGGGGGTCCCCTATTCCTACTATGACCCTTCGAAGCCAAAGCGCCTCTGGCCTCCATACGGAACGGCTGGAGCCCTGCCCGTCGACTGGACGAACCCGCCGAAGCTCAATCCCGTTCCGATGCAGGTCATGCGCCGTCATCCCATCGACCCAACGATCATGGCCGTGAATCGCGCCTACTGGAGCGCAGCGGGGGTCAAGGGAACGGTGTGGGAGCATTACATGCTGGTCGCGGTTCAGTGGCCGACGAGCCACGAACCGCCAACGCCATCCAACGACGGCCGCTATTTTCCTGGCGGGCCGGACGGCGGCGGGGCGCGCGACGAGTCCTACAAGTCGACCGCGGCGCCGGAGGAGAACCTGACCAACGCGACGATGGAGACCTATCTGCAGGATCGGCCGTCGAGTTGCATGGCCTGCCATCAGGCCGTCTCCAACGCCCGCGGCGACGATTTTGTCGGCATCCTCGCCGGAATCCGATAGCCGGAGAAGGTTTCGGCGGGATAGGTCGCGGGCGACGCCGGCCGTGGTTGAAGATTTCGCGAGCCGAGGCGACTTTCCAGTGAATACGGGACGCGCACGACGTGTTCTTCCGCTGCGCCGGAGTACGCCGACGCATGCACCCAGGAGAACGCCATGAAAATCAGACCGCTCACAACTTGTTGCGGCACGGTCCTAATGGTTTCGTTGACAAGTGCAGGACTGCTGGGATCGAGCGCCCTGCCCGCTTCAGCGACCGAATTCCAGCAGACCAATCTGATCTCCGACGGCGTCGTTCCCGCTAAGCTCATCGATCCGGATCTGGTCAACCCGTGGGGCATCGCCGAAAGCCCAACGAGCCCGTTCTGGCTATCGGACAACGGCTCGGGCCTCGCGACGCTCTATTCGATTCCGCCGAACAACTCGTCCGTCGCCAAAGCCGGATTTTTCGTCAACGTTCCCCCCGCCACCGGCGCCCCGTCGTCGAGCCCGACGGGACAGGTGTTCAACGGAGTCGCGGGCGGCTTCATGCTCAAAAACGGCAGCCCGGCGACCTTCCTGTTCGACTCGGAAGACGGCGCCATTTCCGGATGGAACCCGGCGCTCGGGTTCGGGCCCGGAGCGGTGAACGGGCTGATCGCCGTGGACAACGGGAACGCGGACCCTACGAAAAACGCGGTCTACAAGGGACTGGCGATCGACAACGCCGACGGCTGGCTGTACGCCGCCAATTTTCGGTCCAACGAGATCGAAATGTACGACAGCAGCTTTGGCCTTGCGAAGACGTTCACCGACTCGACGTTGCCCGCCGGCTACGCGCCGTTCGACGTTCAGGTCTTGGATGGCAAGCTCTACGTCACCTTCGCCCTGCAGGATGCCAAAAAGCATGACGATGTCGCCGGTCTGGGGCACGGCTTCGTCGACGTCTTCAATCTCGATGGCACGGGCGAACAACGCCTCGTCTCCGGAGGCGCGCTCGATTCGCCGTGGGGCCTCGCAATCGCGCCCGCGGGGTTCGGGCCGTTTGGCGGCGATCTTCTCGTCGGAAATTTCGGCAACGGGATGATCAACGCCTACAACGCGACGACTGGCGCGTGGATCGGCGCGCTCGACGGGACCGGCGGAAATCCGCTCGCGATCGATGGCCTGTGGGGCCTGAGGTTCGGCAATGGCGCGGCAGGAGGCGGAAGCCTCAATGCGCTCTACTTTACCGCCGGCCCCAACGGCGAAAGCGATGGCCTGTTCGGAAGCCTGACGGCGGTCCCCGAACCTGCGACCTGGGCGATGATGCTTGCGGGGTTTGCCGGTCTCGCCTCGGCCGCCTATGGCCGCTCTCGCAGGAGCGATGCGGCCGCGGCCCGGGCGTAAGGAATTGTCAACGTATCCTTGGAGGTGAGGCTGCTTTTTGACGCGGCCTCTTCTCTGATTGCGCCCCGACCCTCAAACGCAGGAAACGTTGGTCGCGCAAGCTTCTCTCAAACAAACCGCTGTCGATTGACGCGCCGCGGGTGACGATGACGCCGGTAGCGCTCAAAGCAGCCGACGAAGCGGACGTCACTCTCCGCGCGCCTTACGCTCGCGTGCTGCGAGCAGAGTTTGCAGCGCCGGCACCGATCGCTCGATATGGTCGCCAGCGAGTTTCATCGCGAGATCGGCATTGCGGGCGAGGGTCGCGTCAAAGATGCCCTGGTGCTCGGCGTGGACGTCGCGCGGGATCGTACGCTTGGACGCGACGAGACGGCGGTAGCGCTCGGACTGCTGGTAGAGCAGGGCGTGGAGCCTGTGCAGCCACGGCGACGGACAGGCTGCTATCAGCGCCCGGTGGAAATCGCGATTGCGCACCTCGAATTCGGCCGAAGCGGCGGCCGGATCCTCGCGCAGCCGCTCCTCCGTCTTGGAGAGCTTGTAGAAGGCCGCGACGATGTCCGCCTCCCAGGTCTCGCCGCCGATCTCGATGGCTTGTCTCAGCGCCTCGGTTTCGACCAGCTTGCGCACAGCCGTCAGGTCGCGGAAATCCTCGAGCGAGGCCGGGGCGACGCGGAAGCCGCGCTGTCCCTCGCTCGTCACCAGAGCTTCGCCGAGCAGCCGGGTCAGCGCTTCGCGAATTGTGGAGCCGCTGACGTCGTAGCGGGCGCGCAGCTCCTCGGTGCGCAATTTCGCTCCCGGCTCGAGCGTCCCGTCGATAATTTCGTTGCGGAGCGTTGCGTAGGCGGTTTCGATCAGCGTCCGGCCTTTGCCCTCGCCGACGCGGTCGATGACGAGCGCGTCCGTCATGTGCCTGGCCTCCCCTCAAGGCGCTGTGAAACCCGAGTTTCGATGTCGGCGACGGCCGACTCGCGCGATCTTGCGCCGAGAAGCGTGGCGCAAAACCGACCGGAGCGCAACTGGAATATCGGCATTTATCTCACTTCACGATAATTTCGTCGAGATGCGAATTCAGGCAGCATCCGAACGCGAAGTGGCCATTTTACGCGTATTTGTGAAATATCGATGGCAGCCTAGAGTCGTCAGGCTCCGGAACTCCGTCCTATCGCGAGAATCCGAAATTTAATCGTCAAAAGGATTTAATATCGATATTTCTCTTGACTGACGATATCGACCGCGATAGGCATTTCTCCGTCAAGCGCGACGGCCCCTCGGAAGGCCTCGAGGCGAAGGGCCTAAAGAACAGCGCGACCGCAACGTTGGTTACGGGGAGGATCATGGGACAGAGCCAGACGCCGCTGAAGAAGTATGTGCGAGTCACTGGAGTGCGCTCCGGCCGCTATGTCGAATTCGAATTCTCTGTGAACGACGCCGACCTGACTGTCGAACTCATCCTGCCTTTTTCGGCTTTTGAAGAATTCTGCACGCTGCAGGAGGTCGTACGCCTGACGCCCGAGGGCGACGTCGCAAGCGAACTCGACAAGCTCGCCTGGCGCGCCCGCCAGCCCGGCCTCCTGCGCCGCGTGAAGACATCCTCCGAAGACGAGCCTCAGCGTTCACCCCGCAATTAATCTGACACGCTTCACGGGAGGGAAATCGTGACCGTTCAAATCAAGACCATCGACCTCGAACCCAAGCGACAGACCTTTGGTCACGTCGCCCGCCGCCTCGGCGGCGACAAGCCGGCCTCGCGCTACCAGGAAGCCACGCTCGACGTCCAGGCGACGGCGAACTTCCATTACAAGCCATTGTACGAGCCGGAGTTCTGGCAGTACGACACCCGCAAGACCGCGGTGGTGATGGAGGACTGGTACAAGCCGCTCGATCCGCGCCAGTTCTATTACGCCACCTACAACATCGCCCGCGCCAACATGAACCAGGCGGTCGAGCGCAACTTTGCCTTCATCGAAGAGCGCGGCCTGATCGACAAGCTCTCGGCCGAGTCCAAGGCGGCGATCGAGCGCGGCCTCCTGCCGCTGCGCCATCTGCACTGGGGCTCGAACATGAACATGACCGAGATGACCCAGCGCGGCTACGGCACAGCGGTCACCGCGCCCTGCATCTTCTCGGCCGGCGATCATCTCGGCATGGCGCAGATCATCTCCCGCATCGGCCTCGAAGTCGACGGCCAGACGGGCGCGAGCCTCGACAAGGCCAAGGAGACCTGGCTCAACGACGCCGCCTGGCAGGGCGCGCGCCGGCTGATCGAGGACAGCTTCGTCGAGCGCGACTGGTTCCGGCTCTATGTCGTCCAGACGCTCGCGGTGAACGCGGTTCTGTTTGACCTCGCCTACAAGCATCTCGATGCGGCCTGGCGCGACGGCGCGCTCCCGGTCGCCATGCTGACCGAATTCATGTCCGACTGGCGCGCTGAGGAAGGCCGATGGAGCGACCACGTCGTGAAGACCGTGGCGGCCGAGAGCGACGCCAACAAGACGCTCGTTTCCGAGTGGGCGAGCCGCGGGATCGGCCTCGCGATCGAGGCGGCGCAGCCGCTCGCCGAAGCGCTTGGCGCCTCGAGCGCCGCCAAATCGGCCGGCGACGCGGCCAAGGCGCGCGCCCGTTCGCTCGGCCTCAACATCTAATCAGGGGGGATATCATCATGGCGCAAGTCGCCTCGCTCACGCTTCTGCACAACGACGACGCCCGCCCGATCATCGAGGCGATCCTGGCGGACAACACGGACGTTCGCGTCCTCGACATGCCGGGCTGCGTCAAGCTCGACCGCGACATGGAACTGGTGGTCAACCGCGTCTCCGTCGAGGACCGCATCGGCCGGTCGTGGGATCCGCAGGAGATCCATCTCGTGCTCGTCTCGATGGCGGGCCATCTCGACGAAGACGACGACCGCTTCGCGGTCAGCTGGAAACACTAAGGATTCGGGAGGACAACATGGCCGTCAAGAAACTCGGTCTGAAGCAGCGCTACGCGCACATGACCCGTGGTCTCGACTGGGAGACCACCTATCAGCCGATGGACAAGGTGTTCCCCTACGACACGTTCGAGGGGATCAAGATCAAGGACTGGTCGGCGTGGGAGGACCCCTTCCGCCTGACCATGGACGCCTACTGGAAGTTCCAGGCCGAGAAGGAGCGCAAGCTCTACGCCGTGCTCGACGCCTTCGCGCAGAACAACGGCCAGACCAAGATCTCGGACGGGCGCTACGCCAACGTGGTGAAGCTGTTCCTCACCGGCATCTCGCCCGAAGAGTATCAGGCCCATCGCGGCTTCGCTTTCGCCGGCCGTCACCTGCGTGGCGTCGGCCCGCGCGTCGCCGCGCAGCAGCAGTCGCTCGACGAACTGCGCCACATCCAGACGCAGATCCACACCATCAGCCACTACAACAAGTTCTTCGACGGGATCAGCGAGTTCCCGCACATGCACGACCGCGTGTGGTACCTCAGCGTGCCGAAGTCGTTCTTCGACGACGCCCGCACCGCGGGGCCGTTCGAGTTCATGATCGCGATCGGCTTCGCCTTCGAATATGTGCTGACGAACTTATTGTTCGTGCCGTTCATGTCGGGCGCCGCCTATAACGGCGACATGTCGACGGTCACCTTCGGCTTCTCGGCGCAGTCCGACGAGAGCCGGCACATGACGCTCGGCATCGAGGTCATCAAGTTCCTGCTCGAGCAGCACCCGGACAACCTGCCGATCGTGCAGAAGTGGGTCGACAAGTGGTTCTGGCGCGGCCACAAGGTGCTCGGCATCGTCGCGATGATGATGGACTACATGCTGCCGAAGAAGGTCATGTCCTGGCGCGAGGCGTGGGACATCTACTTCACCGAGGCCGGCGGCTCGCTGTTCCAGGATCTCGCCCGCTACGGACTGCGTCCGCCGAAATACGCGGACCAGGCGACGGTCGAGGCCGACCACGTCTCGCACCAGAACTGGGCCGTCTTCTATCAGTACAGCCACGCCGCCGCGTTCCATACCTGGACGCCGGACCGCGAGCACCTCGACTGGCTCTCCGAGAAGTACCCGAACACGTTCGACAAGTTCTATCGGCCGCGCTGGGAAATGTGGGCCGATATGGCGAAACAGGGCAAGCGCTTCTACAACATGGCGCTGCCGCAGCTCTGCCAGACCTGCCAGATCCCGATGGCCTATACCGAGCCGGGCGATCCGACGACGATCTGCTTCCGCCAGTCGAAGTTCAAGGGCGACACCTATCACTTCTGCTCGGACGGCTGCAAAGACATCTTCGACGGCGAGCCGGAGAAGTATGTCCAGGCCTGGCTGCCGGTGCACCAGATCTTCCAGGGCAATTGCGGCGGCGCGACCATTCCGGACGTGCTGAACTACTACCGTCTCAACGTCGGCCACGACAACATGGACTACGTCGGCTCGCCGGACGAAGCGCTCTGGAACAGCTGGCAGGCGGGCGCGGTCAAGGCCGCGGAATAGCTCTGCTTTGAACCTTCAGGCGATGCGGCGCCCCGCCGCATCGCCGAGATTTCCGAACTCTGGGAGGTACCTATGGCCCTTCAGGCGTTGTCGCCCGATTACGAACAGAAAATCGAATATCGCGACCTGGAAAAGAACTTCCACGGCAATCGCGTCGTCTATGTCCACTGGGAGGAGCATTTGTCGTTTTGCTCGGCGCTCGCTTTCCCGCTTCCGCCCGACATGCCGTTCGGCGCCTTCCTCGAGGCGATCGTCAAGGGGCACTACAACGCCCATCCCGACTTCGAAACCATCGACTGGGACAAGGCCGAGTGGATGATCGACGGGGTGAAGGTGAAGCCGGACCTCGGCAAGTCGCTCGCCGATCACGGCGTCGGCCACAAGTCTCTGATCCGCTTCTGGACGCCCGGCCTCAACGGCTACAAGGGCTCGGCGAGCTGAGGCGCCGGAGTCGCAACGGGACATGACCCACCAGCTCACCATCGAACCGCTGGGCGACGCGATCGATGTCGCCGAAGGCCAGACGATTCTCGACGCCTGCCTGCGCTCGGGCATCTACCTGCCGCACGCCTGCGGCCATGGCCTGTGCGGGACGTGCAAGACCCAGGTCATGGACGGCGAGATTGATCATGGCGAGGCCTCCAGCTTCGCCCTGATGGATTTCGAGCGCGACGACGGCTTCGTGCTCGCCTGTACGGCGACGCTGAAGTCGGATGTCACGATCGAAGCCGACGTCGAGGAGGATCCCGACGCCCGGCGGATCGCGGTCGACGACTTCGAGGGAGAGGTGGTCGGACTCGACGACCTCGCGCACGACGTCAAAGGCGTGCGGATCGCTCTCGACGACGACGGCATCGACTTCCAGGCGGGCCAGTACGTGATGGTCAAGCTGCCCGGCGTCGATGGGCCGCGCGCCTTCTCGATCGCCAATGCGCCCTCCGACGCCAGATATGTCGAATTGCAGGTGCGGCGGGTGCCCGGCGGCGCCGGAACCGGCTACGTCCACGAGACGCTGAAGCTCGGCGACCGCGTGAGTTTCACCGGCCCGTATGGCCGCTTCGTCGTGCGCAAGTCGCGCGGCGGGCCGCTGATCTTCCTCGCAGGCGGCACCGGCGTGTCGAGCCCGCGCGCGATGATCCTCGACCTTCTCGAGGAGGCCTATGGCGAGCCGATCACCCTCGTCCACGGCGTGCGCACAGAAGCCGACCTGTATGGTCGCGCCGAATTCGAGGCGTTGGCCAAAGAGCATCCGAATTTCCGCTATGTCCCGGCGCTGTCGAGCGAGCCGGAGGCCAGCGCCTGGTGCGGCGAGCGCGGGTTCGTCCACGACGTCGCCAAGCGCCTGTACGACGGGCAGTTCGAAGGCCTGACCGCCTATCTCTGCGGGCCGCCGCCAATGATCGAGGCCTGCATCGGCGCGCTGATGCAAGGACGGCTGTTCGAGAAGCACATCTTCACCGAAAAGTTCTTCACCGCGCAGGACGCGGGCTCGAAGCCCAAGAGTCCGCTGTTCAAGAGGCTCTGACGATGGCGCCGCAACGCTTCCAGGTCACGCTCGAGGGGCACGGCTCAGCGAACGCCTACGAGGGTGAGCGCGTACTGGTGGCGCTTGAGCGCGCTCAGGGCTTCGGACAGCTCAAGAACCTGCCGCGCCGTTTGCCGGTCGGCTGCCGGCGCGGCGGCTGCGGCGTCTGCCGGGTGCGCGTGCTTTCCGGCGAATACGATTCCGGTCCGATGAGTCGGGCTTGTGTCTCCGCGGAGGACGAGGCGGCGGGCGTGGTGCTCGCCTGCTGCATCTATCCGCGATCCGATCTTTCCCTGCGCCTGGAGACCCCGGTCGCAGTCAAAGCCAAGGGCGAACGGGCCCTGCAACCTGCCTAAGGAGGATAATACTATGGCGATTACGGGCATTATGCGCCCCGGCTTCATCCAGGTCCGCGTTCTGGACATGCCGGCTTCGATCGAGTTTTACACCAAGCGGATCGGCCTGCATCAGGTGACGGAAGGCGCGGACGGGCGCGTCTATCTCAAGTCCGCCGACGAATTCGACCATCACTCGATCGTGCTGCGTCGCGCCAACTCGGCGGGCGTCGATGTCGCCGCCTTCAAGTGTCTCAAGGATTCCGATCTCGATCACTACGAGAAGCGGGTGAAGGAATACGGCGTCGCAGTCGATCATGTGAAGGCGGGCGAGCAGCCGGGAATCGGACGCCGCATCGGCTTCACCATTCCCGCCGGCCATCGCATCGAGCTTTTCGCCCATGCCGACCAATCCGATCCGAAGCCGCGCATCCATAATCCGGATGTCTGGGACCTCGAGCCGCACGGCATGGCGGCCCGCCGCTTCGACCACTCGCTCCTCTACGGGCCCGACATCGAGAAGACGCTCGACTTCTTCGAGAAGGCGCTCGACTTCGCCTGCGCTGAGCGCGTCAACATGCCCGACGGGTTGCTGGCCATCTGGCTCACTTGCGGCATGAAGGCGCACGACATCGCCTTCGTGAAGCACCCGGAGCCGGGCAAGCTGCACCACCTCGCGTTCGAACTCGAGAACTGGAACGCGGTCGGGCACGCCGCCGACATCATCACCCGCTACGACATCTCGGTCGACATCGGGCCGACGCGTCACGGCATCACCCGCGGCCAGACGATCTATTTCTTCGACCCGTCGGGCAATCGGTGCGAGACGTTCGCCGGCGGCTACACCTACTACCCGGACCAACCGACCCGCACCTGGGACGAGACCCAGGTCGGCAAGGGCATCTTCTACTACGAGCGTCAGCTCAACGAAGCGTTCCTGTCGGTCGTGTCATAAGGCGCGTTCGCCAACGCTTGCATCATCACCCTTCGCGTTCGCGCGAAGGGTTTTTGGATCGGAAGACGATCGCGATCGCGATGTCGGCGAGATTGTCGGCGCGATCGCTGATCGCGCCGCCGCGGTCGCCGACCGCGGCTACATCGCCGCTGAGGCCAACGCGGGCACACCTTCAAGGGATAAGGACATCATGCCAGTTTCGGTGGCGCGTCGCATCCTCAGCGCGGAGGCGGCCTTGCGGGCGGTCGAGGCGGCCGTGGCGAAGGGCCGCGAGCGCGGCGCGGCCGTGGTCGCCGCGGCCGTCGACATTAGCGGCGATCTCATCGCCTGCCTGAGGGCCGACGGCGCCTTTTCGGCCTCGGTGACGATCGCCAGGGACAAGGCCTATACGGCGGCCGTGTTCGGCGCTTCGACCGATGACCTTTCCAACGCCTTGAAAGACAATCCGGTGCTCCATCAGGGCATCGCCCTCCGCCCCGGTGTGGTCCTGTTTGGCGGAGGCCTGCCGATTGTCGAGGACGGAGCGGTGATCGGCGCGATCGGCGTCTCGGGCGGCTCCGAGGACGACGATCGTGCGGCGGCCGTGGCCGGCGCGGGTGCGGCGCTCGGCGCCGGCTAAGCGCTCCCCCGCTTCGATGACGGACTAAATGTCGATATTAGAAAAAAATATCGACAACACACAAGAATGCGATATAAGGCCCGGGAGCTTCGACAGGAGCGCCGGTCGGAAAGAGGTGCAACGATGACGGTTCAGGCTTTGAGAAAGACGTCCGTGAGCTTCGACAGCGCGCGCCGCGACGCCGCCCATTTTATTGACGGCGCGTTCACCAGCGGCTCGACCGGCAAGTTCTGGGAGAACCGCACGCCAGTCGACAACAGCGTGATCGGCCGCGTTCCCGAGGGCGGCAAGGCCGAGATCGACGCGGCCGTCCGCGCCGCCAGGGCGGCGCTTTCCGGTCCCTGGGGCAAGATGACGGTCGTTGAGCGCACCGATATTCTCGGCAAGGTCGCCGACGGCATCAACGCCCGGCTCGAGGAGTTCCTTGCCGCCGAGTGCCTCGACACCGGCAAGCCGTCGAGCCTCGCCCGCCACCTCGACATTCCGCGCGGCGCCGCCAACTTCAAGATGTTCGCCGACACGGTGAAGGGCGTCTCGACCGAGACCTTCATTCTGCCGACGCCGGACGGCAAGGGTGCGCTGAACTATGGCCTCAGGCGCCCGAAGGGCGTCATCGCGGTCATATCGCCGTGGAACCTGCCGCTCCTCCTGATGACCTGGAAGGTCGGCCCGGCCCTCGCCTGCGGCAACACCGTGGTGGTCAAGCCGTCGGAGGAGACGCCGCTCACCGCGACGCTGCTCGGCGAGGTGATGAACGAGGCCGGCGTGCCCAAGGGCGTCTACAATGTCGTGCACGGGTTCGGGCCGAATTCGGCCGGCGAGTTCCTGACCCAGCATCCGCTGGTCAACGGAATCACCTTCACCGGCGAGACGCGCACGGGCGAAGCGATCATGCGCCAGGCGGCGCTGGGAATCCGGCAGGTGTCGTTCGAACTCGGCGGCAAAAACCCGGCTCTGGTTTTCGCCGACGCCGATCTCGACAAAGCGATCGAGGGCACGATGCGCTCGTGCTTCTCCAATTGCGGCCAGGTGTGCCTCGGCACCGAGCGCGTCTATGTCGCGCGGCCGATCTTCGACGCGTTCGTCGCCCGGCTGAAGGCGGGCGCCGAGGGATTGAAACTCGGCCGGCCAGAAGACTTGTCGACCAACCTCGGCCCGCTGGTGAGCAAACAGCACCGCGAGAAGGTGCTGAGCTACTACAAGAAGGCGGCTCAGGAAGGCGCGACCATCGTCACCGGCGGCGGCGTCCCCGACATGCCGGGCGAGCTTGCCAACGGCGCCTGGATCGAACCCACCATCTGGACCGGCCTGCCCGACGACTCGCCGATTGTCAACGAAGAGATCTTTGGTCCCTGCTGCCACATCCGGCCCTTCGATACCGAGGAGGAGGCCGTGCGGCTCGCCAACGCCACGCCTTATGGATTGGCGGCCTCGGTGTGGACCGAAAACCTGTCGCGCGCCCATCGCGTCGCGGCGCAAATGGACGTCGGCCTCTGCTGGGTCAACTCCTGGTTCCTGCGCGATCTTCGCACCGCCTTCGGCGGCGCCAAGCAGTCAGGCATCGGCCGCGAAGGCGGCGTGCATTCGCTCGAGTTCTACACCGAGCTCACCAACGTCTGCGTCAAGCTCTGAGAAGGGAAGCATCGTGACAAAGATCGCGCCGCTCGCTGTCGCTGACGCCATCCTCGGCGCTTACAGGACTTGTACGCCCGTGCCGCCGGTGCGCGAGCTTCTGCCGGCCGGGGCCATCGATCAAGCCTACGCCGCCCAGGAGTTCAACACCGAGCGCTGGCTCGCAGAGGGACGCAAGCTCGCCGGCCGCAAGATCGGACTGACCTCGCTCGCGGTGCAGAAGCAGCTCGGCGTCAGCCAGCCGGACTACGGCATGCTGTTTTCCGACATGGCCGTGCCGGACGGCTGGGACGTCGCCGCCGACCAGCTGATCCAGCCCAAGGTCGAGGCCGAGATTGCCTTCGTCATCGGGCGCGACCTCGACGACGAGCACCTGACCATCGCCGACATTTTGCGCGCGGTCGAGTTCGCCCTGCCGGCGATCGAGATCGTCGATTCGCGCATCGCCGACTGGAAGATCGGCATCCTCGACACCATCGCCGACAATGCCTCGTCGGGGCTCTACGTCCTCGGCGCCTCGCCCAGGAAACTCGACGGCCTCGAGCTCAGGCTGTGCGGCATGGTGATGGAGCAGGGCGGCGACGAAGTGTCGGTCGGGGCGGGCGCCGCCTGCCTCGGTGATCCGCTCTCGGCGACGCTCTGGCTCGCCAAAACCATGGCGCGGGTCGGGCGCCCGCTCAAGGCCGGCGACACGGTGATGTCGGGCGCGCTCGGACCGATGGTGACGGTCAAGCGGGGCGAAGTCTACGAAGCGCGCATCTCGGGCCTCGGCTCCGTCCGCGCGGCTTTTGCGAAGGAGTGAAGCTTAGATGGCGAAGATACCCTGCGCGATCATTGGCTCGGGCAACATCGGCACCGACCTGATGATCAAGGTGATGCGCACCTCGAAGGCCCTGGAAATGGGCGCCATGGTCGGCATCGATCCCCAGTCCGATGGCCTCGCGCGCGCCGCCCGACTCAACGTGCCGACCACGCATGAGGGGATCGAGGGCCTGCGCAAGCTGCCGAACTACCGGGACATCAAGGTCGTGTTCGACGCGACCTCGGCTGGCGCGCACATCAGGAACAACGCCATCCTGCAGACAGGACGGCAAGAAGGTGATCGACCTCACGCCCGCCGCGATCGGCCCCTTCACCATTCCGGTGATCAACGGCGACGCCAACATCGACGAGCCGAACGTCAACATGGTGACGTGCGGCGGCCAGGCGACCATCCCGATGGTCTACGCGGTCAAGCGCGCCACCGGTCGCGTGATCTGGGGCGAGATCGTCGCGTCGATCTCGTCGAAGTCGGCCGGCCCCGGCACGCGCGCCAACATCGACGAATTCACCGAGACGACCTCGAACGCGATCGTGAAACTCGGCGGGGCCGAGCGCGGCAAGGCGATCATCATCCTCAACCCGGCCGAGCCGCCCCTGATCATGCGCGACACCGTCTTTACGCTGTCGCAGGGCGGCACGCAGGAGGCGATCGAGAAATCCGTTGAGGAGATGGCTCAGGCGGTGCGGAAATACGTGCCTGGCTATCGCCTGAAACAGAAGGTGCAGTTCGAGCACATCGGCGACAACCATCCGGTGCGCATCCCCGGCGTTGGTCCGTGCTCGGGCCTCAAGACCACGATCTTCCTCGAGGTCGAGGGCGCGGCGCACTATCTCCCGGCCTACGCCGGCAATCTCGACATCATGACCTCGGCGGCGCTCACCACCGCCGATCGCTGGGCCGCTCGCCAGTTGCAGAAGGAGGCCGCGTGATGGCCCGCAGAAACAAGAACAAGCTTTACGTCCAGGACGTCACATTGCGTGACGGCATGCATTCGATCCGTCACCAGTACCACCTCGAGACGGTGCGCGAGGTCGCCCGCGCCCTCGACCGCGCCAAGGTCGACGCGATCGAGATCTGCCACGGCGACGGCATCACGGGGGCGACCTTCAACTACGGCTTCGGCGCGCATGACGACGGCGAGTGGATCGCAGCCGTCGCCGAGGAATGCAAGAACGCGGTCGTGACCGTGCTGCTGCTGCCCGGCATCGGCACGGTGCACGACCTGAAACATGCTTACGAGGCGGGCGCGCGCAGCGTGCGCATCGCGACCCATTGCACCGAGGCCGACGTCTCGAGGCAGCACATCGAGGCTGCGCGAAAGCTCGGCATGGACACGGTCGGCTTTCTGATGATGGCGCACATGGCCCCGGCCGAGAAGCTGGTCGAGCAGGCCAAGCTCATGGAAGCTTATGGCGCCGAATGCGTCTACGTGACCGATTCGGCGGGCGCGCTCCTGCCGAGGCAATACGCAGAGCGCGTCAAGGCGTTCCGCGAGGCGCTGAAGCCCGAGACGGAAGTCGGCGTCCACACCCACCACAATCTGACGCTTGGCGTGGCCAACGCGGTCGCGGGCGTCGAAGCGGGCGCAGTGCGCGTCGACGCTTCGCTCGCCGGCATGGGCGCGGGCGCGGGCAACGCGCCGATCGAGGCGCTGATCGCCGTGCTCGACCGGATGGGGATCGAGACCGGCGTCGACCTTCACATCCTCATGGACGTCGCCGACGATGTCGTGCGTCCGCTGCAGGACCGCCCGGTGCGGGTCGATCGCGAGAGCCTGTCGCTCGGCTATGCCGGCGTCTATTCGAGCTTCTTGCGCCATGCCGAAAACGCATCCAAGGTTTACGGCGTCGATACGCGCGATATCCTGACGGAGCTCGGCAAGCGCCGGATGGTGGGAGGTCAGGAGGACATGATCGTCGACGTCGCGCTCGACATCGTCCGTCAGCGCGAAGCCCAGGCGGCTGGGCAATGACCGACATCGCCAAATTTGCAGAGGTTGTCGACGAGGCGGCGCGCACGGCCTCGGCGATCCCGCAATTCACCGAGTCCGGTCCGCTCAGCGTCGCCGACGCCTACGCCGTGCAGGCCGCCTCGATCGATCGCCGCCTGAAGCGGGGCGAGAAGCTCGTGGGCGTCAAGATGGGCCTCACCTCGCGCGCCAAGATGAAACAGGTCAACGTCGACGAGGTCGTCTGGGGACGGCTCACCGACGCGATGCGGCTCGAGGAGGGCGCGGCGCTGTCGAAGCGGCGTTATGTCCATCCGCGCATCGAGCCGGAGCTCGCGTTCCTTCTCAAGGCGCCGCTGACCGGCGTGGTGACGGCGGCCGAGGCAATGGCCGCGGTCGGGGGAATAGCGCCGGCGATGGAGATCATCGATTCGCGCTACCAGAACTTCAAGTTCGCACTTCCCGACGTGATCGCCGACAATTCCTCGTCGTCCGGCTTCGTGGTCGGCGACTGGGCGCGGCCCGATCAGGACTTCTCCAACCTCGGCCTCGTGATGGAGGTCGACGGCCGTCCGGTCGAGATCGGCTCGACCGCGGCGATCCTCGGCAATCCGTCGCGCTCGCTGGTGGCGGCGGCGCGGATCGCGGGCGCCGCGCTCGGGCGGCTCGAGGCCGGCTGGATCATCCTGGCCGGCGGCGCGACCGCGGCGCATTCGCTGAAAGTCGGCGAGCGGGTGCGGCTCACCATGCAGAATCTCGGATCGGTATCGATCCGCGTCACGGAGTAGCCGCATGCCCATCGTGGAGATCACCATGATCGAGGGACGCAGCGCGGAAGCGAAGCGTCGCCTGATCGCCAAGGTCACCGATTCGATCATCGAGGCGATCGACGCGCCGCGCGATTCGATCCGCATCATCCTGCGCGAGATTCCGGCGCTGCATTTCGGCGTCGCCGGCAAGACCAAGGAAAAGACCGAGGCGCCGCCCGGCTGACGGCCAAGTTTGAGCAACCAAAACCAGGACAGGGAGGGATAGAATGACCAGATTTCCGATGGGACGCCGCGCGTTCCTGAAGACCGGCGCCGCCGCGTTGGCGGCGACCGCATTGCCGCGCGTCGCCTTCGCGGCGCCCAAAGCGGTCAAGATCGGCCTCGTCGCGCCGCTGACCGGGCCGCTCGCGATCTTCACCGAGCAGCTTCCGTGGACGCTCGATCAGATCAAGGCGTTCACCGGCGGACAGATCGACGTCGGCGGCACGAAGCATCCGCTCGAGATCATCGTGCGCGACAGCCAGTCCAATCCGAACCGCGCCGCCGAAGTGGCCAAGGGCCTTATCCTCCAGGACAAGGTCGACCTGATGACGACCTTCGCGACGCCGGAGACCGTCAATCCGGTCGCCGACCAGTGCGAGGTGTCGGGCGTGCCGTGCCTGTCGAACGATTGTCCGCTCGAACCCTATTTCTTCGGCCGCCAGGGCGATCCGAAGAAGGGCTTCGACTGGACCTATAACTACTTCTTCAGCGCCGTGAACATGGCCGAGGCCTATTACGACGCCTGGGATCAGGTTCAGACCAACAAGGTGGTCGGCGCGCTGTGGCCGAACGACAACGACGGTCTCGCTTTCTCGAAGATCTTCACCGGCATGGCGGCCAAGCGCGGCTACAAGATCGTCGATCCCGGCCGCTTCGACCTGCCGTCGGGCAATTTCAGCGCGCAGATCGCGGCGTTCAAGTCGGCGGGCGCGGAGATCATCGCCGGCGTCCTGCCGCCGCCGGAGTTCACCGCCTTCATGAGCGCCGCGGCGCAGCAGAGCCTGCAGCCGAAGGTCATCTCCATGGCCAAGGCGACGGAGTTCCCCGCCGCGATCGCGCCGCTCGGCCCCCGGGCGGAAGGCCTGTCGGTCGAAGTCTGGTGGTCGCCCACGAGCCCCTTCAAGTCCGGCCTCACCGGCATGTCGTCGAAGGAGCTTTCGGACGCCTACGAGAAGGCGACCGGCAAGCAAACCTCGATGACGCTCGGCTTCCGCCACGCGCTGTTCGAGACCGCGTTCGATGCGCTCGAAGCGCACGCAAAAACTCGACGATCCGGAGTCGATTCGCGACGCCATCGCCAAGATGGACTACGCCTCGATCGTCGGGCCGATCAACTTTGCCAAGGGGCCCTATCCGAACACCTGCGCCACTCCCCTTGTGATCGGCCAGTGGAAGAAGGGCGGCAAGTTCCCGTTCGATCTCGTCGTCGTCGACAACACGACGGCGTCGATGGTTCCGCTCGGCGGCAAGATGACGCCGATCGTCTATGCTTGACCTTCGCAAACCTCTGACTTCCGCTGGGCGCGACCCGGCGGAAGAGCCCATGTTGGCGCTCAGCGGCGTGTCGCGCCGTTTCGGCGGCCTCAGGGTGATCGAGGAATTGAACCTGAATGTTCGCCAGGGCGAAATCCTCGGTGTGCTCGGCCCCAACGGCGCCGGCAAGTCGACGCTCTTCAACCTGATTGCCGGGGTGCTGCCGCCGAACGAGGGCGCGATCTGCTTCATGGGACGCGACGTCACGACGATGAAGGTTTGGTTCCGCCGCCGTCTCGGCATCGGCCGCACCTATCAGGTCCCAAAGCCCTTCACGCATATGACCGTGTTCGAGAACGTCCTGGTCGCCGCGAGCCACGGCGGGGGCTTGTCGATCCTCGCCGGCCGGCGCGAGGCGCAGGAGGCACTCGCCCTGACCGGTCTCGCCGCTCACGCCGCAAAGCCGGCCGGAACGCTGTCGCTCCTCAACCTCAAGCGGCTGGAACTCGCCAAGGCGATTGCGGCGAAGCCAAAGCTGTTGCTGCTCGATGAGATCGCCGGCGGATTGACCGACGCCGAATGCGACGATCTTCTCGCGATCCTCACGGCGATCCACGCGCAAGGCGCGACGATCGTCTGGGTCGAGCACGTCATCCATGCGCTCAAGCGCATCGCGAGCCGCCTCGCGGTGCTGCATTTCGGCGCGATCATCTGCGAGGGCGCGCCGGCCGCGGTGCTCGCCGACGAGCGCGTGCGGGAGGTGTACCTTGGGGCGTGAGGGGTCCTTCGAGAGGGTTGCTTCATCCCCGCGGCGCGGAGGCGATTGGCGTCCCCGCCCCCCTTGTGGGGGCGGGACAGCGTGGGGGGTCGCGCGGACCTCTCCGGCAGTACGCCTTTCGCGAATTGATCCCAGCTTGGGAGCGCGCAAACCGGAAAAGAACGGCGCGACCCCCCTCCCTTCCCTCCCCCACAAGGGGGGAGGAGCGCCAAACGCCTGCCGGATGCGCCTGCGAAAGCGCCGAATTGCCGGCGTCGATATAAGCCGAGCGCCCGGCGAATGACCGCCGCCCCGCTCCTCTCGGTCGAGAAACTCAGCGTCTTCTACGACGCCTTCCAGGCCGTGCACGATGTCGACCTCACGGTCGGCGAGGGCCAGATCGTTTCGATCATCGGGGCCAATGGGGCGGGCAAGTCGTCGTTCCTCAAGGCGCTCGTGCGCCAGGCCGGCCGGGTGACCGGCTCGGCCCGCTTCGACGGCAAGGATCTTTCCACGTTCGCGACCCGCGACATCGTCGCCAAGGGGATCGCGCTCGTGCCTGAGGGCCGCAGGCTTTTTCCGTCGCTCACCGTGTTCGAAAACCTGCGCATCGGCTGGGAGCTCGGCCGCAAGGGCGAGATCCGCTACGATCAGGTGTTCGAGTGGTTCCCGGTGCTCCAGGAGCGGCGCGACAGCCATGCGCGCGAACTGTCGGGCGGCCAGCAGCAGATGGTCGCGCTCGGCCGGGCGCTGCTCGCCAATCCGCGTCTCTTGCTCTGCGACGAGATCAGCCTCGGCCTCGCGCCGCGCATCGTCAACGAGATCTACGAGATCATTCCTGCAGGTGCGCCAGCGCGGCGTGTCGGTGATCGTGGTCGAGCAGGACATCAGCCGCTCGCTTGCCGTTTCCGACTACTTTTATTGCTTCCTCGAAGGGGAGGTGTCGCTGTCCGGACGGCCGGCCGACGCCAACCGGGAAACCATCATGCAACATTACTTCGGCGCGTGAGCGGAATGGTCGAGACGCTCCTCAACCTCCTCGTCCAGGGCGTGCTGATCGGCGGGCTCTATGCGCTGTTCGCGCTCGGCCTGTCGCTGTCGCTCGGCGTGATGCGCTTCGTCAACATCGCCCACGGCGACATGATCGTGCTGTTCTCGTTCGTCATCCTGTCGCTGACCGGCGTTCTCGGCTGGTCGCCGTTCCTGGTCGCGCTGGTCCTCCTTCCGGTCGCCTTTGGCGCGGGCTACGTCCTGCAGCGCTTCCTGCTGCAGCGCACCGTCGGCAAGGGCATCCTGCCGATCCTGCTCGTCACCTTCGGCCTGTCGATCATCATCCAGAATGGTCTCCTGCAGGCTTACGGCCCCAACACCCGCAAGCTCGCCGGCGGCGCGATCGAACTCGCCGCCTTCAACGTCGGACCGATCGCCGTCGGCGTCTATCCGCTCATGGTCTTCCTGCTCGCCGTCGCCCTGATCGCCGGACTGGACGCCTTCCTCTACCGCACCGCGACCGGCGCGCGCATCCGCGCGGTCAGCGACGATCCCTCCGCCGCAGACCTGATCGGTCTCACCTCGGCCCGCATCTATCCCGTCGCCATGGGCGTCGTCGGCGTCACCATGCTCGCGGCGGCGTGCTGCATGTCGGTATGGACCAACTTCGATCCCGCGATCGGACCGAGCCGTCTGCTCGCCGCGTTCGAAGCGGTGGTGCTCGGCGGCCTCGGCAGCCTGTGGGGCACGCTCGTGGGCGGCGTCATCATCGGGATCGCGCAGAACCTTGGTTCGCAGATCGACGCCTCGTGGCAGATCCTCGCCCAACATCTTGTCTTCCTCGTCGCCCTGGTCCTGCGTCCGCAGGGCCTGTTCGCCAAGGGTTGAGCGATGGCCGCTGCGTCAAAGCCCCTGCTGCTCACGGCCCGCGCGATCCTGATCGCGGCGGTCGCCGCCTGCCTCGCCGGGCCCTGGCTATTCGACGCCAATTCGCTGACCGTGCTGACCGAGTTCTTCGTCGTCCTCACGCTCGCTCTGATGTGGAATCTGCTTGCGGGCTACGCCGACATCATCTCGGTCGGTCAGCAGGGCTTCGTCGGCGTCGGGGCCTACGCCTTCTTCGGCTTCACTGCGCTCGCCCATCTCAACGTCTGGCTCGCAGTCCCGCTCGCGGCGATGACGACGCTGGTCGTCGCCGTGCCGGTGATGGCGGTCATCTTCCGCCTGCGAACGGCCTATCTCGCCGTCGGCACCTGGGTCGCCGCCGATGTGCTGATGCTGATCGGCGGCAAGCTGCCGGGCTTCGGCGGCGGCTCTGGCGCCAGTTTGCCGATCCCGGTCATCAAGCAGTTCGGCGCGCGGCTTGGCGAGCGCATCGACCTCTTCTATGCGATGAGTCTCGGGCTGGCGCTGATCGCCTTTGCCGCCACCTGGGCGCTGCTGCGGTCGCGGGTGGGGCTGGGCCTGACCGCGATGCGCGACAACGAGGAAGCGGCGGGCGCGGCCGGCGTCGATCTCGTCCGGACACGCATTCTCTGCTTTCTCTGGACAGCGCCTTTCCTCGGCCTCGCCGGCGTGATGACCGTGCTCGAGAAACTGCGCGTGGCGCCGTCGGCCTCGTTCAACATCACGGACTGGACGATCGACGTCATCTTCATCGTCGTGATCGGCGGCATCGGCAGCCTCGAAGGTCCGATCATCGGCGCGGCGATCTTCTTTCTGCTGCGCCAGTGGCTCGCCGACTTCGGCGCCTGGTACCTGATCCTGCTCGGCGCGATCTCGATCGCCGTCATCCTGTTCGAGCCCAAAGGCCTTTGGGGCGCCTGCCGCCGCTGGGGCTTGCCGGACATCCTTCCCTCGAGCCACGCGGCGGAGGCGGAGCAGGACGCGCCGAACCTTTCGGGCGGCGAGGCCAGCGGGGCCGAGGTCCCGACTGCGGTTCGCTAAAATCACGCCTCCGCGGCAAGTGCGGGAGTTCTGGCGACGTGCGTCATAATCAGTCAATCGAAGGCGTTCTCCTTCCCCCGTAGCCCGTCGAGAGACGGGCGTCTTCGACGCCCCATGGTGGGGGAAGGTCGGGATGGGGGGTGGCGCTGACCTTGCGAATTTCGGGTCTCGCTCCAGGCGATTACACGACGGCGCGACTCCCCTAACCCTCCCCCAAAAGGCTATCAGATTCACACATCTCAAATCGAGGCGCGCCCACCCTTCTCCAGCTTTGCTGCTACGGGATGCACACATCTCTCGCGGCTCGCTGCCGGCGTGCCCGACCCGCGGAGGGCGGCTTCCTCACCCCTTGTGGGGGAGGATTGAGGAGGGGGGTCGCGCCGAACTTCGAAAACTTGGCGCCATTTCCCCCGAATGAGAGGTCGGCGCGACCCCCCACCCTGTCCCGCCCCCACAAGGGGGGCGGGGACGCTAGCCGCCATTGAGCGGCGCACGCCTGCTAAAAGATGTGTGCATCCCGTAGAGCTTTGCTGGGGAAGGTGGCGCGCAGCGCCGGATGGGGTGTGGCCCGCTTGTCGGACGTAAGTTGGATTGCACGACCGTCAGCGACGCCTGCTTCGACGGACCTGCTGCTTTCCACACCCCATCCGGCCTTCGGCCACCTTCCCCGCTTTGCGGAGAAGGGGGAAACCGGCCGGCTGCAGCTCGCTGAAAGATGTGTGAATGCCGTAGCCCACAAGGGGGGAGGGAAAGTCGCCTCCCTTCGATTTGGTTGAAGCGAGCGACTAGACCGTCATCGCGAGACCCGATGTAGCGTGGCGATCCGGGGGAACGTAGAACCGCGCGGCCTCAAGAGTTCGCGCTCAGGCCATTTCTCGCAGCGCCTCAACGCGGTGTTCGATCGATCGGACTTCGGCGGCGCTCATGCTTGCGCGGGGACGCTCGACCCGGATCTCGCCGATCACCCGCGCCGGGCGGGGAGACAAGACGAAGATGCGGTCCGCGAGCCGGATCGCCTCGCCGACATCGTGGGTGACGAGCACCGTGGTCACCGAGCGTTCGGCGACGAGCGCGGCAAGCTCGCGCTGGAGCGCGAGCGCGAGCGGCCCATCGAGCGACACAAAGGGTTCGTCGAGCAGAAGGAGCGACGGGCGGACGGCGAAAGCGCGCGCCAGCGCGACGCGGCGCGCAAGCCCGAGCGACAGTTCGCCGGGAAAATGCGCGCGGTGGTCGGAAAGCCCGAGTGGTTTCAGGAGCGCGTCAAGCGCAGCGGCGCCAATGCGGGGCGCAGCGAGGCGAATGTTGTCCTCGACGCTGCGCCACGGAAGCAGTCGAGGCTCCTGAAAGACGACGGCGAGCGGTCCGGCCGGCCGCTCGATCACGCCCTCGAACAGGTCGTCGAGGCCGGCGACGATCCGAATGCACGTCGATTTGCCGCAGCCGGACGGCCCGAGCAATGCGCCGACCTCGCCGGCGTCGAGCCGGAAGGCGAGATTGGCGAGGATCTCGATCCTCCGCCCTGCAGCGTTCTTGACGCGCTTCAGCGCGATGCGAACATCAAGCGGGCCGGGGCCGCCAGCGGGAAACACGGCGTTCAAAGGGCTGGACCACGAGGGCTTCGACGATCAGCATCGCCGCGGTGAACGGCAAGGCGTAGGCGAGCAGGAGGGCGACGTCGAAAAGCTGGAAGGCCTCGTTGATCTCGAAGCCGACGCCGTTTGGCCGGCCGAGAAGCTCGACGACCAGCACGATCTTCCACACCAGCGACAGGCCCGAGCGGGTCGCGGCGGCGATATAGGGCGCGAGTTGCGGCAGGACCACGTGGCGCAGGCGCTTCCACGGGCCGAAGGCGAAGACGCGCGCCATCTCGTCGAGGGCGGGATCGAGGGCGCGCGCGCCTTCGCGGATGGTCACGGCGGCGTTGGGCAACTTGTTCAGCGCCACCGCGGCGATCGCCGCCGTCTCGTTGAGGCCGACCCAGATGTAGAGCAGTACGATGATCACCAGCGCCGGCAGGTTGAGGAGCACGACAATCCACGGATCGGCGAGACGGTCGACGAGCGCGCGCCGCCCCATCGCGTAGCCCAGCGCGGATCCGAGCGCCATGGCGAGGGTGAAGGCCGCGGCCACGCGCGCCATCGTGATCGCCATCGCGGCGAACAACTCTCCCGAAGCCGCCGCCCGTTCCATGGCGGCGAAAACCGCCGCCGGCCCCGGCAGACGGCGCGGGTCGCCGAAATGGGCGGCGACGGTCCAGAGCGCGATCAGCGCCCCGAGCGAGAGGAGCCGCATGGCCAAGCTTCACCTCGCCGCGCTCGGATCGAAGAACAGGCAGGTATCGAGCTCCTTGACGCCGCCGACCAGGTCCGTCCCGCCGACGGCGACAATCGCCTGATACAGCATTTTGGCGTCCTCGACCTCCTCTGCGACCGAACGTTTCGGTACGCCCTCGGCGTAGCGCTTGCGGTAGGTTGCGAGCGCGGCGTCGTCGGTCAGATGCATACGCGCCTTGACGGGGCCCCACAGCGACGGCTCGCTCGCCAGCGCCGCGCGCGCCTTGGCCGCCGCGGCCAGGAAACGCCGGAGCGCGTCGCCGTGGTCTTTCGCGAAGGCTTCCGTGAAGACGTAGCCGGTCATCGCCACCGGGCCGCTCGCGCCCAAGGCCTTCTCGACCTCGGCCATGTCGATCGCCCGGCGGAAGCCGCGCGCCTCGAGACCGACGCTGAAGGTCCAGAATTCGAGCGCAGCGTCGAGTTCGCCGCTCATGAGCTTCTCGGCGATCAGCGGCGGCGCGCCATAGGCCGGTCTGGCGGCCTTGGCGAGGTCCTGACCCTGCTTCAGCGCGGCCGCCTGGACCATCAGCCAGCTCTTGTCGAGCGGCCCTCCGGCGACGCCCAGCGAGCGGCCGGCGAGATCGGCGAGGGCGTGCACAGGCCGAATCCTTCGGCGTCATGATCGCGCCGAGCGCGGTCGAATAGGGCGAGAACAGGAGCTTGTCGCCGAGCGAGCGCTCGCGCGCCACCCACAGCCAGTCGGAGACGATCAGGTCGGCCTCTCCGCCTTGCAGCGCGATCTTGCCGGATTCGGTGGTGGCGAGTTCGGTTGTCTGGATGTCGAGGTTTTCCGCCTTGTCGAGGCCGAGCGCCTTCATCGCCGCGATCTCCCAGGCGACCGTGCCGGTCTTCTGCACGGCCACGCGGATTGTGTCGGCGGCCTCGGCGCCGGTCGAGGCGAAGAGCGCGATCACCCCGACGAGCGATGCGACAATCTTCATGCGCGCCAATCGAGGGAAGCCACTTAGGAGCGGGCGACACGCGCCCCCTCCCCCCTTGTGGGGGAGGGCCGGGGAGGGGGGTCGCGCTGACCTCTCAAGTGGGGGGCAAAAGGAAGACGAGTTTTGAAAGGTTAGCGCGACCCCCCTCCTTAATCCTCCGCCACAAGGGGGGAGGAGATCTTCCGCGCGCAACACCTTCACCGGATTGCCCTCCCATTATCCGCCGCGCCGCATCAGCATGCCGCGCGACGGATCGTAGGCGACGACCGCCACCGCGAGGAAGACGATCGTGCAGCCGACCACGACCGCGAACGCCATGGGATCGAACTTCTGCCAGAAGGCGAAGCGGATCAGCTCAACCGCATAGGTGAACGGATTCAGCGCACACACGGTCGCAAGCCACGGGCTTCCCTCCTGCACCCGCCACAGCGGATAGAGCGCGGAGGAGGCGAAGAACATCGGGAAGATCACGAAGTTCATCACGCCGGCGAAGTTCTCGAGCTGCTTGATCAGCGACGACAGCACCATGCCGAGCGCCCCCAGCATCAGGCCCGACAGCACGAGCGCCGGAAGGATCGTGAGGTAGCCCCACCACGACGGCGGCTCGATCTCCCAGAAATAGGCGATCACCAGATAGGCGTAGACCTGAAGGATCGACACCGCGACGCCCGCGAGCAGCTTTGCGGTCAGCAGGAACCAGCGCGGCGCGGGGCTGACGAGCAGCATGCGCATCGAACCCATCTCGCGGTCGTAGACCATCGACAGCGACGACTGCATGCCGTTGAACAGCTGGATCATCGCGATCAAGCCCGGCGTGATGTAGACGTCGTAGAGCACGTAGGTCTCGTAGGGCGGAATGATCGAGATGCCGAGGACCTGGCGGAAGCCCGCCGCGAAGATGAACAGCCACACCAAAGGCCTGACCAGCGCCGAGATGAACCGCTCGCGCTGATGCAAAAATCGCAGGCTCTCGCGCCAGACGATCCCCTGAAGACAGACCCAATAGGCGGCGAGGCCGAACGGCCGGCGCGCGCCGCCGGCGACTGCGCTCACGCGTCCTCCTCGCCGGCGCCGCCGGTCAGTTTGGTGAAGCCGGCGCCGATCGAGTCGGCGCCGGTCGCGGCGATGATCGCGGCCGCCCGATCGTTGGCGAGCACGCGGCCCTTGTGCAACACGACGACCTGGTCGTCCGGACGGATCTCGTCGACGAGGTGCGTGGTCCACAGCACGCCGACGCCATCCTCGGTCACGAGGCGGCGGGTCAGCGCCAGAATGTCGGCCCGCGCCTTGATGTCGAGCCCCGCGGTCGGCTCGTCGAGCAGCACCAGGCGGGGCGCGTGCAACAGCGCGCGGGCGATCTCCACCCGCCGCGCCTGGCCGCCCGAGAGCTGGCGGACGCGATCTTTCAGCCGGTCCGCGAGCCCCATCCGGCCGACGAGGTCGCGGGCGCGGGCGCGCGCCTCGCGCGGTCCGATGCCCTGCAGGGCGCCCTGATAGAGCATGTTCTGCTCGACGCTGAGGTCGGGATCGAGCGTGCGGCTCTGGAACACGACGCCGAGTTCGGCAAGCGCCGCGCCGCTCTGGCGCGCCACGTCGTGGCCGAAGATGCGAACGGCGCCCGCCTGGGCGGCGTAGAGATGCGTGACGATGGAAAAGAGCGTGCTCTTGCCTGCCCCGTTGAGGCCGAGCAGAACCGCGAACGTCGCCGGCAGAACCGAGACGCTGACGTCGTCGAGCGCCTTGCGCGCGCCATAGGCGTGCGAGACATGCTCGACCGAGAGCGCCGCAGGCGACGCCGTCGCGACGGGGAGGGGAACGCTGACGTTCATGGTTTCGCGATCGCTGCGGCCCACCGGTTGGAACCGACGCTCAGTTGAGCTTGCATTTGGTCTCCGGCTGGTCGAGGCCGAGCGTATCGAGCTCCGACACCTGATGGAGGAAGCCTTCCTGCGGCGAGACGCTGACGGTGCCGCGTCCGTCGGTGAGCAGGATCGGCTGGCGGAGCTGAAGGTTCCAGGGTCTCAGCGTCAGCCTGACGCCCTTGAAGTCTGCGACCTCGAAATTCGGCGACAGCATCAGCTCGCGCGCCGCCTTCGGGTCCGCGGACTTCGTCCGGTTGACGGCGTCGCCGATCATCCGCATCGCCAGCCAGGCCTGGTTGTCGCGCGCATTCATGCCGCGATGAAACATGCGCTGGAATCGGTTCTGCAATTGCGCTGCTCCCCACAGCTCATGCGAGGCGTCCCAACTCGTGGGAAAAAGTCCGCCGGACCCCATCACCGGACGTGGGTCCCAGGTGCGATAAGGCAGATAGCCGGCGAAAACCTGATTCTCGTCAGCGGCGATCAGCACGTCGTAGTCCGGCGCCTTCTGGGTGAAGACGGGCATCTGGCGTTGTGTCTGAACGACGCCGGAATCGGAGCGCCGTCCGCCGCCGGTGTCCTCGAACGTCCGCTTTTCGACGATCTTGGCGCCGAACTTCTTCGCCGCCCGTTCGTAGGCCGCGCCGAGCGCGATGTCGTCGGGATGGGAGCCGACAACGAGCAGCCATTTCCGCCACTGCTTCCAGATCAGATATTCGGCAAGCGCGTCGGCGAGCTGGGCGCGCGACGGCGCGACATGGATGACGTTGGCGCGGCAGTCCTCCTCGCGCAGCCGTTCGTCCGGCGCGCCGGCGTTGAACACCAGCGCCTGCTTGTCGCGGGCGAGGTCGGCGACTTTCAAGAGCGCGTCCGCCGGCAAATCGACGATCAGGAATCCGATGCCGGCGTCGAGAAGGCTCTTCGCCGCCGCGCCCGCATCCGCGCCTGGGGCGAGCTTCACGTCTTCGATCGAGAACGACTGGTCGAGAAATTGTCCGGTCGAATTGTCGTCGGCCATCGCCAGCTTCGCCCCGGCGACGAAATCGTCGGCGGCGGGGATGTCGAGGATCGAAATCGTATCGCGCGTATGCGTCTGCCGGAGGACGCCGACCTTGACGGCGAGCGGATCGGCGTGGGCGGGCGCGGCGATCCAGAGGAACGCCAGGAGGACGAGGGCGCCCTGCAGCAGGGCAATCGCTCTGCGATGCCGAGCAGGCGCTTTCCTCAGCCTTCGTGGGCTATGAGATTCGCACAAGTCGATCTCGGCGCGCCTCCTTCTCCGCGTAGCGGGGAAGGTGGCCCGGAGGGCCGGATGGGCTACGGAAAGCAAGGATGGCTCGATAAAGGCTCGGAGGAATGGTCGTGCAATCCGACCCAATGTTGCGGCAGTGGACCACACCCCATCCGGCGCTTCGCGCCACCTTCCCCAGCAGAGCTGGAGAAGGATAGCGCCCGGCTTTCGAGATGTGTGAATGCGGTAGCCTTGCGGGGGAGGATCAAGGAGGGGGGTTGCTCCACCCTTTCGGATTCGCACGCGCGGTCCGCCCCATTGCGCAGGGCGACGCCGAACGCCATGATGGATGGTGGGAAACGCCCAGGAAAACGGCATGCGTCTCAGGATCGTCGTCATGATCGTCGCGCTCGCGCTCGCCGGGCCCGCGATAGCCAAAGATACGCGCTTCTGGAATCTGACGACATCGACGGTGACGTCGCTCGAACTGGCGCCGGTCGACACCAGCGTCTTCGGCCCGAACCAGTGCCTCAACGACCCGGACAAGGCCGTCGACCACGACGAGCGGGTCAAGGTGACGGGCGTCGTCACCGGCGTATATGTCGCGCGGGTCAAATTCGCGGACGGGCGATCGTGCCTGGCGAGGAACGTTGAGATCGAAGTCGGCAAGGCGTTCGCGATCGAGGACAAGGATCTCACCGACTGCGGGAAGTGACCGACGTGGGGTCATCAGGGCGCGTTCCAGAGACGAGAACGGCGCCGAGCCTTCCGGGCCGGCGCCGCGCGCAATCAATGGTTTCGCCTCTCTTCAAAACGCCCCTTCCGGCGCCGCGCGGAAAGCGAGCGAGCCGACCGGCGAAGAAGCGGCATGTCTTGGCGGTCGGCGAAACCGCGACCGATCACATCTCGGCGCTGACGTAGGCGGTCACTTCGAGACCGGCGCAGATTTCGACGACAACCGGGGCAGTCCAGCTCATGGGCTCTCTCCTAAGGCACGTTTCCAAACGAAGGGTCTTTACCCCGCTTAGCGATAGCGAGACTATCAGGCCATTCGAAGGCCGTCATTAGTGCTAAGGCGCCATATTGCGGGTCCGCATCCAATCGGGAAGCTATTTGCCGGAACTCGGGAAGAATTCCCGTGGGAGCCGCGGCAACGCATGCGGTGACGCCGGTCGACCGTCCCCAGGCCTGCAGGCGGGCCTCGGGTAAGCCAGCGCCTCCCAAGCTTCCCGGCGCCGAGGCGACTCCTCCTGGCGGAAGAACGGAATTGGCGTGCTCCTGCCAGGATGCTGGAGGACTCCCTAGACGGCAGTCGGTCACCCCCCTCGAGCCTGGCGGATGGGTTTCGGTCGCCGCGCCAATCGCGCCAGCTTGTTTTGCGCGCAAGCGCGGAAGCCCAATCTCGCCGTAACCCATTGAAATCATTGAATCACTCGTCGGATTTGAGCCAGATTCAGGTCGTATCCTGTTGATTTCATTGAGGTCTGGTCAGAAATCGGCGGTCATGGACCCTGGAGCGGCATCAACTCCGGGTGTCACAGCGGGAGATCTACAGAGCAGCCGCCTCCTTGTACGAACGCCAGCGGATCGCGCCGGCATCCGCTTCCGCTTCGGCTTCCGCCATCGCCTCGATGCGCGCATGGTGCGGCGACTTCGAGCAGGCCGGGTCGGTTGCCGCTGCGTCACCGGCGAGCGCCAGCGCCTGGCAGCGGCAGCCGCCCCAGTCGATCTCCCGCCGCTCGCAGGAGCGGCAGGGCTCGCGCATCCAGTCCGTCCCGCGAAAGGCGTTGAAGGCCGGGTTCGAGCGCCAGATGTCGGCGAGCGACCGGTCGCGCACGTTCCAGAACTCGAGGCCCGGGATGGTCTCGGCCGCGTGGCAGGGCAGGACCTTGCCGGACGGCGAGACGTTGATCGCGAGCCGCCCCCACCCGCCCGCGCAGGGCTTCGGATAGCGCGCGTAATAGTCGGGCACGACCATGTCGATGACCAGCCGGCCCGCCAGCCTCGCGCGCGCCGCCTGGACGAGTTGGATCGCCTCTTCGGTCTCCTTGCGCGGCGGCATCAGGGCGGCGCGGTTCTGGAGGGCCCAGCCGTAGTATTGCGTGTGCGCCACTTCGAGACGCCTGGCGCCGAGTTCGAGGGCGAGGTCGATGAACCCGCCGACCTGATGCAGATTGGGGCGGCTGACGACGGCGTTCACTGTCAGGGGCAGGCCCGCGGCCGTCACCATCGCAGCGAAGGCGCGCTTCTTCGCCCAGGCGCCCTCGTAGTGGCCGAGGCGGTCGTTGGTCGCCTCGTCGGCGCCCTGGAAGGACAGCTGCGCATGATCGAGACCCGCCTCGACCAGCCCTTCCCACAGCCTTGCGCTGACCCCGACGCCCGAGGTGATGAGGTTGGTGTAGAGCCCGGATTGCGCGGCATGCCGCGTGAGCTCGACGATGTCGCGCCGCGCCGTCGGCTCGCCGCCTGAAAGATGGACGTGCAGCGCGCCGAGCGCCGCCGCCTCGCTGAACACCCGTTTCCACGTGTCGGTATCGAGCTCGCCGGCCGGGCGCTCGAGCGCCATGGGGTTCGAGCAGTGCGGGCAGCCGAGCGGGCAGCGGTGGGTCAGCTCGACGAGGACGCCGATCGGGGGTGCGTGCGCAGTCATGTGTCCAGCACTCTCTTGGCCTCGAGGTCGCCGAGCATGGCGACGACGTCCTTCTCGATCACGGCCGCCGGCGCATTGTAGCGGGCGGCCAGTTCCGCGACGATGGCGGCCAGGTCGCGCTCGCCGTCGCAGAGCTGCAGCACCGCCGCGGCGGTTCCGTCGATCTCGAAGATCCGCTCCGGCGCAAGCAGCGTCCAGCGCTGGCGGACGTCGTCGTGACGGAGCTTGACCCCACGCGGCAATCGCGGCTTGGCTGAGGTTTCCATCGGATCATTCCGGCCGGAAGGCGCCGGGGGGAATCGCGCCGCAGACATAGGCGTGATGCAGCGCGTCGAGCTGCGCCCACAGCACGTCGGTTTTGAACCTCAGCGCCGCGAGCACGCCCTTCTGCTCAACGACAGTGCGGGCGTTGCGCTTGACGTAGTCGAGAGCGAAGTCGGCATCCTTCGGCGCCTGATCGAGCCGGCGGCGGAAATAGGCGACCACCTTCTCGTCGATGAAGTCGTAATTCGCCAGCATGCCGGCGATGCGCTGGCGATGGATCGACGGCGCGAACAGCTCCGTGAGGCACGAGGCGACCGCCTCGATCAGCGGCTTCTCGCGCACGAAATGGACGTAGGCCTCGACCGCGAACCTGGTCGCGGGCAGCGCGCCCTCCTGGCTCACGACATAGTCGCGATCGAGCCCGAGCCCGTCGGTCAGAGCGAGCCAGCGCTCGATGCCTCCCTTGTCCTCGCCGAACCCGTCGTGGTCGGTGACGCGATGCAGCCATTCGCGGCGCAAGTCCCGGTCGTCGCAACGGCCGATGAGAGAGGCGTCCTTGCGCGGGATGGCGGCCTGATAGACATAGCGGTTGAGCGCCCAGGCCTGCACCTGCCCCTTGTTGAGCTTGCCGCCGTGCAGGAGGTCGTGGAACGGGTGAAGGTCGTGATAGCGCTCGGGGCCGACCGCGCGCAGCGCGGCCTCCAGCGCGTCGGGGCTCAAGGGTTCGGACGAAACATGCTTGTTCATGGGGTTACCTCCATTCCGTCGTAGGCGACCTCCCAGCCCGCCGCCTTCACGTGTTGTTCTTCGGGGGATCCCTCGATCAGGATCGGGTTGGAATTGTTGATATGAATGAGAATGCGGCGCACATCGGCGTGGCGGGCGAGCCCTTCGAGCGTTCCGCCCGGGCCGGCGATCGGCATGTGACCCATGCGGCGGCCGGTCTTCTCGCCGAGGCCGTTCACAATCATCTCGTCGTCCGTGAAGAGAGTGCCATCGAAGAAGAGCGCCTGCGCGCCTTCGATGCGCCTATGCAGGTCGTCGGTGACGCCGGCGCAGCCCGGCGCATAGACGAGCCTTCGACCGCTGGCCTCGACTGCGACGCCGACCGTGCCCTCGCCGATGGCGTCGGTCTTGACCTCGCCCTGTTCGAGCCAGAGCGGAACCTTTCCGGGGACGGGGAAGAGTTCGAGGATGAGGCCAGGCAGCGGCTCGAACCGCTCGCCGAGGCCCACGGCTACGCGGGGAACGAGGTCGGGACCAACGACATCGAAAATCCGGTTGGCGCCGATCGTCTCGAGCGTCGCGCGGGTACCCCAGAGCGCAAACGGCTGGCGCTCACGCAAGGCGAGCAACCCGGCCGCGTGATCGACATCGGTATTGGTGAGCAGCACGGCAGCGATCGGCGACTGCCGGCCCTCGCCTTTCGGCTGCATCGCGGGCGTCGCCAGGATCTGCTGGCGCAGGTCGATCGAGGCGTTCAGCAATAGCCACCGCTCGCCGTCGGCGCTGACCGCGAGGCTCGACTGGGTGCGCGGCTTCACGCGCCGATCGCCATCCCAGGCGAGGCGGCAGACGCGGCAGTTGCAGTTCCACTGCGGCACGCCTCCGCCGCCGCCCGAGCCGAGAACGAGCGCTCTAAGGACCGGAGCGTCAGCGGGGGTCATAGTTGAAGCTCGTGGAGACATGGGCTGAGCCGCCAGGAGGCGGCGGGAAATGGGCCGAATGGACCAGGGCGCCCGCCGCTGCGTCCAGGATCTCATCGCCCGACGAGCGGGTGATCGAGAAGGACGCGAGGGCGCCGGACGGGCCGATGGTGAAGGCGACGCCGACGACGCCCCTTGCGCCGCGCGCCCGCGCCGCCGGCGGATAGAAGAGCCGGCTTCGGATCGCGGCGGCCATGGCCGAAATATAGGCCGCCTGCGAGGCGGCGCCAGCCGGAGGGGACGCAGCCGTCGCCGGACGCGCGCGCTCAGCCGCGGGCGCTTCGGCCTTCGTCACCCGTTCGGATGTCGTCCCCTCCTCGACCTGCTTCGGCCGGGCTATTCGCGGCCTCGGACGGTCGGGCTTGGCCTCGACGGCCTTCGGCGGCTGGACCCGCGGCGGCGGCTTCGTCGGCTGAAGCTCGACCGGCGCGGGCGGAGGCGCCGGCTTTTCGACCGGCGGCGGCGGCGCAGGTTCGGGCGGGGGCGTCTCGGCGACAGGCGGCGGGGGGTGAGGCTCGGGCGGCGGGGCCTCCACAACCGGAGGTGGAGGCGCAGGCTCGGGCGGAGGCGCGACCGCGACCGGAGGCGGCGGAGGCGCAAGGTCCTGAGGGGGCGGCGCCTGCGGCGGCGATTCCTTCGTCGCTTCCGGCGGCTTCGGTAGCGCCTGCTCATTCGGCGGAGGCGGAGGAGGCTCGACGTCGAGAATCACGTCTTTCGGCCGATCCGGCGGCTTAGACGCCAAGTAAGGCAACATCGAGAGCGTGACGGCGTGCAGCGCGACGACCACGGCGACGACCGCCGGTCGCAACCATGGCGTCCGAAACGTCGGCGGATCGAACGCGCGCCCGCCGAGCGCAATGTCGGTCATGGCTTCCGGGCCGACTGAGCGGGGGCGGGACCGGCGCGCCGCCCGCTCGCCACGATGGCAAGGTGGTTCATGCCTGCCGCGGCGAGGTCGTCCATGACCGACACGACATCGCCGTAAGACGCATCCCTGTCGCCGCGCAGTTGCACCACGCCGTTGGAATCGGCGAGCCGCGCCTTCACGGCGGCGACCAGATCGTCGCGCGGCACAGCGTCCTTGCCGACCGACACGGCGCCGTCCTTGGTCACGGCGACGATCACCGGATCTTTGGATTCGAGCGGCTGGGCGGTCTTCGCGCCCGGCAGGTTGACCTTGATCCCGGCCGCCAGCATCGGCGCGGTCACCATGAAGATGATGAGCAGCACCAGCATCACGTCGACGAGCGGCGTCACGTTGATCTCGGCCAGCGGCTGATAGAGGCCCTCGCCGATCTTGCGCGGAGTCATCGCCATCACGGCGCCTCGCTGCGGCGGCGTTGGCTCGCCTCGCGCGCCACCTCCGCCGGGCGGGAGATGAGATCGGTCGCGCGCTCCTCGACGAAAGACGCCATCTCCTGGCCGAGGCGGGCGAAGGCGGCGCCGATGCGGTTGTAGCCGATCGACGCCGGGATCGCCGCAGCGAGCCCGTAAGCCGTCGCCGCCAGCGACTCGGCGATGCCCGGGGCGACGGTGGCGAGGCTCGTGTCGTTCGCCTGCGAAATCGCAGCGAAGCTCGACATGATGCCCCAGACCGTGCCGAACAGGCCGACGAACGGCGCGACCGAGGCAATGACGGCGAGATTGGGCAAGCCGCCCTCGGCGCGGGTGAGAAGCTCGCGCGCCGCACGCGCCATGCCATCGGCGATGCGCGCCCGAACCTCGCTCACGGTCTCGCCCGGAATGCGCCGGTGCGCCTCCGACTCGCCTGCGGCGAGGACTCCAGCCAGCGACTTCCCAGCCTCGCCGCCCGCGCGCGTGGACCGCAGAGCGCGGCGCATACGGACGACTGCGACGATTCCTTCGACGATCAGCACCCAGCACCATAGCGAGGCGACGAAAAGCGCCGTCATCACCGCCTTGCCGACGAGGCCCGCCGACAGGAACAGCCCAACCGGGGAAAGGTCCAAAACCTGCATTGCGTCCCTTGTTCCTTCCTCCCAGCCCGATGGCGCCTCTTCGGTCGCGGACTCTGTTTCGCGCCAACTGCGACGCGCCTCCACCAATACGCCCATTCTGCGGCCTTATCTGGCCGTCCCACTGTCCCAGGCGCGCTACAACGTATATTTCAAGCCGCCGTAGATGGCGAAAGGCTTGCCCGGCCCGAAGGTGCGCGGATCGGTCAGGAACGGCGCCGCGTTGGGGAACGACGTCGTGTCGTACAAGCCGCCGGACGTGTAATATCGCTGGTCGAAAATGTTCTGAATGAGGCCATAGACCTGCAATTGCTTGCCGATCTGGTAGGACGTGTGCACGCCGAAGACCGCATAGCCCGGCAACTGCGGAAAGGCGCCGTTCTCGTTCCCGGAGATCACCTGTCCTGAGGCTGCGACCATGTCGCCGCCAATCTTCCAGTTCGGCGTCACGGCGTAGTCGAAGCCGACCTTGACGGTGTTCCTCGGAATGCCGGCGATTGGCGCGCCATTGGTGATCGGAATAAGTCCGTTGTCGTCGGCAGCAGGATTGAACGGCGACGGCTCCATGAAGGTCGTGAGATAGACGGCGTCGATATAGGTGTAGTTCGCGTAGGCGGACCAGCGGTCGCCGTTCCACTGGGTGTTGAGCTCCGCGCCCTGGCGCAAGGTCGTTCCGACATTGGTGTAATAGCCGAAGCCGTTATATTGGCTTTGCACGGGCAGAATGTCGTCTGTGAGCGTTGTCCGGAACAGGCCGGCCGACCATTGCAGCTTGCCCCACTGGCCCAGACTGTTTTGTCCGCGGAATCCCAATTCGAATGTATTGCCGACCACCTGCTTGAGCGGCGGGTCCGAACTCAGAAAGTTGTCGATGATGCAAGGGTTGTTCGGGTCGGCGCAACCGAGCTCGAGAGGGGTCGGCGCACGGTTGGTCATCGCGTAGCCCGCATAGAAATTGACGTCGGGCGTGATTTTGTAGGTTAGGCCGACGGTCGGATTGACGTGGAAGAAGGTCGAGTAGCCGTTGGTGAAAGCGCCATTTTCGCCGGAGAGATTGATTCCCGCGAAGTTGAAGCGGGCGCCGCCGGTCAGCGCGAGCCGGTCGGTCGGGTTGAACGTGTCGAGCGCGTAGAGGCCGACATAGGTGTTGTTCGCCTTGGCCGCGATCGGCGCGAGATAGCTGTCGGGCTCGCTGATAACGTAGGGGAAGCCAACCACCGGCAGGGAGTTGTTGACGAATCCGGGGACGACGGCGAGCTGGCTGTTGCCCGTGTAATTCGTCCAACCGTAGTCGAGCGACCCGCCGACGGTGAAGGTATTGTCGCGCCCGTAAATCTTGTCGGTGTCGACCGCCTGCGCGCTGCCGCCGACAGAGCGCGACTGCGTCCAGGACCGATCGATTTCGCCGAGGTCGAACGTCCCGTTCTGCGATATGTCGGGGATGACAGCGCCGGTGACGTCGTGAACGGGATTGCCGTTCAGGCAGGAGAAAGGAGCGCAAGCGCTGACGTTCGTCGAGTTGCCGTCGACATGGGCCTGGTTGAAGGCGCGGAAATAGAGGCCCCCCTGGAAGCTCAGCGTGCTCGAATACGCGTAGTTCCCGGTCCAGTTAAGCATGCCCATCTTGTTGTCGGTCGTCTGCGGAACGGTGTAGACGCTGCCCCAATTGCTCTGCAGCTCCTGGATCGGCGTGGTTGAAGCCGCGCCGAACTGGGTGTTCCCCGCGGTCAGCTGGAGGTGCGACTCGAACCCGTTCGCCCTGTAGCCGAGATCGCCATAGATGTTGGCGAGTTGCGAGGCGCTGTCCGTGCGCCAGCCGCCGTCGTTGATCTCAGTCCCCGCAAGATAGACCGACCAGTCGCCGACCTGCTTGCCGAACTGAAGCTCCTCTTGCGCGCGATAGAACGAGCCGCCTCGAAGATCGGCCTCGAAGCCTTGCCAGGTGAAGCCGTTCTTCATCGTGACGTTGAGGGCGCCGCCGAGCGCGTTGAGGCCGAAAATTGGATCGCCGGCGACGATCGTCATCCTGTCGATGGCGTTCTCCGGAATGAGGTCCCAATTGACCGTGTCGCCGAACGCCTCGTTGATGCGGACCCCGTTCTGATAAACGGCGAGGCCGATCGGCGTGCCGGTGACCGGCGTTGCGTCGAAGCCGCGGTAGCTGACGTTGGGTTGGAAGTCGTTGCCCGACACGTTGCCGACGGTGACGCCCGGCGCCTGGCGCGCCAGCGTTTGGGTGATGGTGGAATCGTTGAAGGTCTGGATGTCCTGCGCGCCGGTCTGCCAGACGGCGCCGGGATATCTTGCGACATTGATCTCGCCGCCGCCGAGCGGCGTGGTGGCGACCACGTCAAAGGTCGGGAGCACGATCGTGTCGGCGTGCGCCTGGATCGTGAGATTCAGGAGGACTCCCCCCACGACGGCGCAGCCGGTCAAACTGGCGGTCTTTGCCATCTCTCCCGACTCTCCCTCCGCCCTAGAGTCTCTAAGTTTCACACGGCGCCAAAGTCAATCTCGCGGGCAAGCGCGGCGAGAGGATTGAGACGCGCAAGCGTCTCAAATGGCCTGTCCGCGACCTCAACACCATATCCGTCGCCCGCTCGCGGACCGAATTCAATTATTCGAATTATTCATGGTGCGGAACTCGTAAGGAAGTCGAGACTTTCTCCCACCCTTCGCTGGCGGGAAAGCCCGTCGGCCGCTCCAGGCGTCCTGAGGCTAAACGATGATAGCCAAGCGACGGCTACCCTTTTTCAACCGATTGGGCGTTCCGCCTGCCGTGGGTTTCCTGCCGTTCGGCGATTCCATTAGCCAAAGCCGGAACACGAGCATAGCCGTCGGCGCGCCGGCAATCATCGATCGGGAGCAGTCGACGCCAAAGGTTGCGGCCTCTTGCGGTCTTCGCAGGCGCCCTCGCCTTCCTCCAGGGAGCTTCCGCAGGGCGTGCAACGTTAGCCGTTTCGCCCCGATGTCGTACTCAGCCTTACCGCCGTTTCTGCCTTCGGCGGCGGTGCTCAAAAGATCTTCGGCGTTCCTTCAGGTCAGCCGGCGACGCACCCACTCAAGTTCGCGAACAACGTAGTCGACAATGTCGCCGGTTTTGAGCTTCTCCGGCAGCACGTCCCAGGTGTAAGTCTCGATCTCGATATGCGCGGAGACAGGGTTGGCTTTGTGAACCTTAAGCGCCTCCTCGATCGCAGGGCGGGTCGTCTTGAAGAGATTGATTTCGTCAAGGAAGATCGGGACGTGAAAATGGATTCGCCACTCGCCGGGAACCGGATTTTGCTCCCAGGCGGCGAGCGCTGCCGGCAGGTCGAGATAGTGCGAAAGACGACCTTCGTGGCGTTCGATGGTCTGGTGCAAATAGATCAGGTCATCGAACGCCCGAAGGGCCTCGACAATCTCGCGCGTCACTTTCGGGATGCGCAGGGCCGAGGCCGGCTGCAATTTCAGCACCGGCACGCCGGCCCCACGCAGGCTCTCGAGCGACTCGGCTATGGTCTCGTACTCGACCGCCTGATGGCAGATGTCGTAAACCGCGCCGAGGTGCTTGTGAAGGAGCGCATCGCACGTGGCTGCGGACCAGCCGGTCCGTTCAACGAGCGCCTTGACCGACGCGTTTGAATACAAATGGTCGGTGAAATAGTCGATCAACTCGCTCGTTAGCTCGATATTGCAGGATGGTTCCGGTTCGATCGCCAGAGTGACCGTGCGCCCGGTCCTCGTCTCGAGTTCGGCAAGATAAGCGACGACGCCGTGGATCTGCCGGGTGTAGGCGTCGACCACTTCCGGACCGGTCACCCGCGGCTTGTAGCCGAGCGGAGGCGTCTGGATCGACGGCTGAATGTCCGGCGGCGCCAGAGCCGCAAGGACGTCTGCGACGGGCATCGTGTAGGCGGCGCGCTCGTCCGTCCGCCAGTCGGGCTCGTAGACCTGTTCCTTGACCCGCTCCCCCTTGAAGGCGCCGTAAGGAAAGGCGTTGGCCGTGAAGACGTACATGTCGTTCTCGGCCAGGAATGCTTTCAGCTTTGCCAGTTCCGCCGGCTGACGCGTGAGCGTGTTTGCGGAATCGGGCGAAAGGCGCAGGCAGACGCCGAACGGCGCATCCGGGCTTATTCGCCGCTTGACGGCCGGGAGATAGCGGTTGACGCTCTCCCAGAGTTGCCGCCAGGTATCGGCCGGATGCACTAGAGCGGTTTCCGATCAATCCGTATCGTATCCGCAGGACCTGAAGTAATTCACGCATTCGTCAGATTTGAAGATTTCGGCGCAGGCTTCGAGTGCGTTCAGGAGGCCTGTGACGGTTCGCTCGGCGATTTTGCGCAGGAAGGCCTTGAGCTTTGAGTAGGCTTTTTCGATGGGATTCATGTCGGGGCTGTAAGGCGGCAGATAAAGCAACTCGGCTCCGGCGGCTTTGATGAGTTGCTCGACCCTTGCTCCCTTGTGGCTCGACAGATTGTCCATGACGACGACGTCGCCTTGCGAGAGCGTGGGAGCGAGGCATTTCTCCACCCAGTCCTCGAACGTGGCCGCGTTCATCGGCCGGTCGTAGGCCTTTTGCGCCACGAGACCGGAAAGGCGTAGGCCGGCGACGAGCGTGATGGTCTTGTAATGGCCATGCGGAATGCCGACCCGCAGTCGTCGACCGCGCCGGCATCGTCCGCCCTTGCGCGCCAGATTGGTGGAAGCCCCCGTTTCGTCAATGAACACGAGCTTCCTCGGATCGAGATCGAGTTGCGCCCCAAACCACTCCTGGCGCCGCTTCAAAACATCGGGGCGCTGCTGTTCCTCGGCATGCGCGGTTTTTTTTTGAATGTGATCTCGTGCCGATCGAAGAAGCGCCAGATCACCGACAAAGAAAAGCGCTCGCTGCAGTTGGCGATCAACCGCTCCTGGATTTCCAACAACGTGATGTCCGGCTGACGACGAATGAGGCCAAGCAGATAATCGCCATGCGCCTCAATGCGGTCCGAGCGTCGATCCCCGCCCGTCGGCGCCGGGGAAATCTCGCCGGTGGCCTGGAAGCGCCAAACCCAACGGATGGCGCTGGCGATGCTGACCCCGAAACGCTTGGCCGCCGCGTTGCGCGACAGGCCGCCGGCCACAACAGCCTCCACCACACGTGTGCGAAGATCTTCGGATAGCGCCATCCCCGCCGCCTCCTTCACGCGGCGGAGCCCATGAATCATGAACAGCCCTGATTCGGGAATCCCCCGCGATTCATTTCGCTGGGAAACCGCTCTAGGCGTTCATCTCGTGGTAGCTCTTGACCCTCAGACGCGGCGTGAGGAAGCGCTCGCGCACCAGCCCGACCTGGTTCTCGTGCCTCACCTTTCTCCCAACCCGCGGCCGGCGTGCAGGCGACTGGGTCGACGAGGTGGTGCGAGCACATCTGGAGGAAACGGCGATTGTACTGGCGGGCCTTGCCGACGAAGACCGTCTCCACCGCCGTCTTCATGTTGTCGTAGATTCCGCGCCCGCAGGCGCCCCGAAAGAACGCGAAGGCGCGGTCGTGCGCGTCGAACACCATCTCCTGCGTCTCGCGCGGATAGGCGCGAACGAACATCATGCGGCTCATGCAGAGCCGGACGTGGGCGACTTTCACCGTCGTCGTCACCCCGTCGATGACGACGATCTCGTGGCTCCAGTCAAACTGGTAGGCTTCGCCCGGCGCAAACGTCAGGGGAATGTAGGCTTCCGCCGTCGCGCTCGCGTGCTGCTCGCCCCAGCGCCGCGCATAGCGGCGAACAGCGTCGTAGCCGCCCTCGTAGCCGAGAGGCCGCAACGCCGCGTAAATGCGGATCAGCGTCAGCCGCTCGCGCGCCGGCGCCTCGGCGTTCGCCGTCAGCAACCGGTCGAGCGCCTCCGTCCACGGCCCGAGCTTCGGCCGCGGCTGGACCTCGCGGTCATAGGAAAACGCCGTCTCCCCCGACCGCAGGATCCGCCGCACCGTGTTGCGCGACAGATGCAGGGTCCGCGAGATCTCCTTGATCGACTTCCCCTTGCCCAGATGCTCGCGCCGTATCCGACCAATCGTCTCCACAATCAGCATCCCTTACCGCCCGCTTCGCGCCAAAGCAGGCAGACGACCAAACCGGAAATCGGGGGGTCAATTTTGCACGCCGAAACACAGCTTGCCCGCCGCGACCGCCGCCTCGATCTGCGCTCCGTGGAGCGCATGAGGGGTGGCGAGCACGACGGCTTCGACGGCGGGATCAGCGAGAGCGTCCGCGTACTCGGCCGACAACGCGACGCCCTTTTCGGCGCAAATCGCTCTCGCCGTCTCGAGGTTCGGCTCGACGGCGCGCACGACCTGGATATCCGCCGGCGCCGCGCCGAGCACGTTGAGCATTTTCTTGCCCCACCGGCCCATGCCGATGAGTGCGATTCCTACAGGCCTGCTCATAAGCGGGTCGTCTTCGCGTTGGCTGAAGGAAGGGGCCGAAAGGATCCGGCGAAACGTCGGTCGGGCCGGCGCGGCACGCAAGTAACCGGTCGCGGCGACCCCTATGCGACGGCGTTGGCGTTCGGTGCCCGCTGCAACTCGATGAAAAGGTGTCGCTGGTCCGCCACGCGTCAAGCGAGGCGGGGACAAGCCTGGCCGTCGCTCCATGGACGCGGCGACCGGTTTGAAGAAGGAACAGACGCGCATTTTGTCGACGCTCCTCCCTTGCAACACCCGCGGCGTCTGTCGTCGAACCGGAGCGTGTCAGCAGCGCGATGGTTCGGCGTTGGCTTGGGCCGTTGGAGAGAAGCTAACAAACAAAATCCGACCCCATCGCGCTCATTTGTCCAAAACGGACTAATTCGGCAGGCGTGATGCTCCGGGATTGCCGGCCGCGGGCCGCCGCCGACCATCCGGTTTGCCTGCTAAACAGGCGTTTTTACGCCTGGGTCGACAGGCCGAGGTGGAAACTCTCGCAATTTCATGGCGTTATCGATGATACAACCTTCTGATTGCAGGCTGAAGCCGGCGCGGATCAGGCGAACTAGAGCGGTTCCCTGTTACGCGACTCCATATCCGCAGTGTAGGAAGAAATTCTCGCATTCCTTGCGCGTCAGCGTTGCGCAGCATGCGACGATGGCGACGTCCAAGTCGGATTTGGTCCGCGCCTGCACCTTGCGCAGATAGGCCTTGAGCTTCGAGAAGAAATTCTCGATCGGGTTAAAATCCGGCGAATAAGGCGGAGTGAAGAGAATCGAAGCGCCGGCTGCGCGGACGCAGCTTATTGCGTTGTCCCAGGTTTATCCACATTTGGTGTCGTCGGCACGGTAGCCGCTTGATTTTGGCCGCCATTTTCCGCGCCGCCGATGCTGTCCTGACGCATTCCGGTCGCGGTCTTTCTGCGTCTCGGCGCTCGGCGGGGCGTCGCGGTTCCCTTGCGCGGATTGGCGCGGCCGATGATGTCCCAATAGCTCGCGGGCGCGTGATGCGCCGTGAGGCCGAGCACGGTTTCGAACGAAGCGTGGCGATAGAAGCGGCGGTTGTAGCGGAACACGAACTCGTTGAGATAAGTATCGGCGTGCTTGCGGCGCAGTCCGTGATAGGTGCCCAATCCCCACCGCTTCACCAGGGCGAAGACCCTATGAATCCAGGGCAGCACGATGTGCGTGGCCATCTTGCCGACGATGCGCGGATCGTGGCGGTAGTCGGTCAATCCTGGATACGAGGCGTGGCCGTCCGTCAGCAACGTCGCGCCGGGCTTTACATTGGCTCGCACGAAAGCCTCGATCGAGGCCGCCGTGTTGTCGGCGATCACCGCGAGGCGGACGCGGCCTGAACGGGTATCGACTTCGACGACGCCTTCGAGAAGCTCGCGATCCGGATCGACCATCGAGCGCCGCAGTTTCTGCGCCAGCAGCCAAGCTGTTCTGTAGGTGAGGCCGAGTTGATCCTCCAACTGCCGCGCCGACATGCCGTTGGAATGTGTCGCCATCAAATGGCCGGCCCAGAACCACGCCGTCAGCGGCAGCCGCGTGCGGTGCATCGCTGTGCCCGCCGTGATCGAAGTCTGACGACGGCAGCCATAGCACTCGAAGGTGTATGCCCGGCTCTTCAGCGCGGCGGCGCGATTGCCGCCGCAGGAAGGACACACGAAGCCGCTTGGCCAGCGACGGTTGAACAAGAAAGCCGCACAGCTCGCCTCGTCGGGAAACTCCTTCTGGAATTCGGTGAGTGATCGCCCCCTTGCCACAGGCTGTCCCTTCGGAGCCCCGAAGCGCGGCTCAACCAGGACTGGATACCACATTTAGGCGAACCTGGGACAACGCAAGAAGCTGCGCGCGGACTGCCGTCGCCACAGCCGGTTGCTTGTGGGCACGGAGATTATCCATCAGCAGGACATCGCCGGGCCGCAGGCACGGCACAACTATCTGCTCAATGTAGGCCAGGAACGATGGACCGTCGATCGGCCGGTCGAAGACGACCGGAGCGACGATTCCGTCCAGGCTCAGGCCAGCCACGAAAGTCGTCGTCTTCCAATGGCCGTGCGGCACGGAGGCGACCAGTCGCTCGCCGCCGGGAGCGCGGCCATAAAGTCGCGTCATGTTGGTCTTCGCCGCCGTCTCGTCGAAGAATATGAAGCGCGTGGAATCCATGAAGCGTTGGGCGATGCGGCGGAAGAACCCGCGTTTCAGGGCGACGTCCGTCCGCGTCTGCTCGTCGGCGATCAGGCTTTTTTTTGAATCTCAGATCGAGGCGCGCCAACGTCCTGTCGACCGTGGATTTGCCGACCTTCGGTCCGCCACGCGCGACGATCTCGTCGGCGATCTGCGCCAGCGTCAAATCCGGCGTTTCATCGACGATGGCGCGGACCATGTCGTAGCATTTGACGAGAGCCGGCTTCCTCGATCCGCCGACCTTTTGCGGGTCGATAGCGTCCGTCTCGACGAACTGTCGGACGATCTTTATCACCGCCGAATGGGAGACCGCGAAACGCTCCCCCGCCGCACGCCATGTCATGCCCTCAATCAGGACGGCATGGACGAATCTTTCGCGAAGATCGTTCGACAGCGGTTTCATTTCGTTCCCCGTGCTTAGGGGAATCTTGCTGTAGAATCATGAATCTATGCAAGTGGGAATTGATCTAGCAGGACAGGAACAGGCACATAACAGGCGCTTATCAGGTCCAGAACAGGCGGCCGAAAACAGAAGCCCAAGCTTGAGTGGCCCGGTTGTAAAGCGCGGCGAGCATTCACTTTTTCTACGAGTTGAAAACTGCCGTTGCGAGCGGCCGAATGGGGTCGCCGCCCGAGTTCGTCCAAAATCAGCTTGCTCTGATGCCGCCGAACGCCGCGCGCAGCGGCCAAGCCCGGTTGGCGCAGACGCCGCGATCCGGTCCCGCTCGGCTTCCCCTGGCCGTCGTCGCGCGCCGAACGTTCACCATCGACCTGAGGGTCAATAGCCAGCGCCGACGAATTGCCGGCAACGAGCTCCGACGGCGGCGCAGGTCCTGATGCCGGCTAGTAATAGCCCGCTTCCTGCATGACCTGGTCCGCCCGGCTCTGAGCGTTTGCGAGCGCCTCCTTGTCGGAGGTCTCCCAGCGCAAGGCCTTGTGGATCTCGTCGCCGAGAATGGCTTCAAGAGACAAATATTCGGGCACCGGCGGACGGGGCCAGCCCTTGAGCATGTTTCGCTTCGCCAGGCGGTCGACGACGCTCACGATCGGAGAGGTCGCCGCGGCCTCGGGATCGGCGGCGACGCTGAAACGCGGCGCGACAGGAAAGCCGTTCTGCACGTTGGCCTTCATCGCTTCGGGCGAGGTCATCCAGGCGATCGCTTCGAATGCCAGTTCAATTCGGTCGGACGGCAGATTTGTCGGGATGCAAAGCAAGAATCCGCCGATCGGGTTGTTTGACGCGCCTGCTGGGCCGCGCGGCTGGGGCAAGTAGCGCACCTTGCGTTTGGCCGCCGAACTGACGTCGGTTTCAAATCGGGCGGCGCGCACCGTCCAGCAATAGGCGAGCGCGGTCTCGCCGGAGAGGAAGGACGTGGTCCTCCGGTCCCAGTCCATGTCAAGAATGTCGGGAGGGGAAAACTCTAAACTCTTTGAGCTTGTGCAGGTAGTCGAGCACGCGCAAACCCGCTTCGGACTGGATTTGCGGCCGCAACTGCTCGCCCTGAGCCTCGTCGACGCCGATCCCGAGGCTACTCTTCGGAATGCGCAGGATCGATTCGCCGCAGCAGCCCATCAAAAACATGAAAGTCGAGGCGATCGGCATTCCGCGGCCGCCGTTCCAGGCGATGCCGTACCGCCCCCTTGGCGGGCGAGTGAAAATGTTTGGCGACTGCGACCGTCTTCTCGAAAGTCGTCGGATACTCGATCTTCTCCTTCTCGAACAGGTCAATACGAGCCGCAAGCAATTCGATCGTGCAGTAGATCGGAACTCCGAACTGCTGGCCGCTCCACGATCCCATCGACCAGACAGACGGGTGGAAGTCGAGCGAGGAGAGGCCCGCGGCCTTGATATGGTCGTCGAGCGGGATGACGAGCTTTTTCTTCACCGCTTCGCCGAGCCACGGCGCATTGATCGCGACGATGTCGTACTCCGAAACCGCGACTCCGGCGTTCTCGACCAGCCGCTCGTGCAATTTCGGCAACTTCCGCACGTCGAAATTCTTGCGCGAGGCCATGTTGTTGCGAAAGTCTGCCCACATGTTGCGCATCGACAGGAAGTAGTTGTCGTCGTTGAGTAGGAATTTGATCTCCCGCTTGCCGCGGAACAGGCTTTCGATCATGCGCGGCGGCGGAATGATCTGCGCGGCGAAATAGGAGCCGCCAAAATAGAAATCTTCGTCGTTCTCGGTCTTCGAACGCAGACCGAAGGTCTCAGCGAGCAAGGATTTGATTTTGCGCGCGTATTGAATGAAGTATGCCTATCCGGTTAGCAGCTTCTTGCGTTGTCCCAGGTTCGCCTAAATGTGGTATCCAGTCCCGGTTGAGCCGCGCTTCGGGGCTCCGAAGGGACAGCCTGTGGCAAGGGGGCGATCACTCACCGAATTCCAGAAGGAGTTTCCCGACGAGGCGAGCTGTGCGGCTTTCTTGTTCAACCGTCGCTGGCCAAGCGGCTTCGTGTGTCCTTCCTGCGGCGGCAATCGCGCCGCCGCGCTGAAGAGCCGGGCATACACCTTCGAGTGCTATGGCTGCCGTCGTCAGACTTCGATCACGGCGGGCACAGCGATGCACCGCACGCGGCTGCCGCTGACGGCGTGGTTCTGGGCCGGCCATTTGATGGCGACACATTCCAACGGCATGTCGGCGCGGCAGTTGGAGGATCAACTCGGCCTCACCTACAGAACAGCTTGGCTGCTGGCGCAGAAACTGCGGCGCTCGATGGTCGATCCGGATCGCGAGCTTCTCGAAGGCGTCGTCGAAGTCGATACCCGTTCAGGCCGCGTCCGCCTCGCGGTGATCGCCGACAACACGGCGGCCTCGATCGAGGCTTTCGTGCGAGCCAATGTAAAGCCCGGCGCGACGTTGCTGACGGACGGCCACGCCTCGTATCCAGGATTGACCGACTACCGCCACGATCCGCGCATCGTCGGCAAGATGGCCGCGCACATCGTGCTGCCCTGGATTTATAGGGTCTTCGCCCTGGTGAAGCGGTGGGGATTGGGCACCTATCACGGACTGCGCCGCAAGCACGCCGATACTTATCTCAACGAGTTCGTGTTCCGCTACAACCGCCGCTTCTATCGTCACGCTTCGTTCGAAACCGTGCTCGGCCTCACGGCGCATCACGCGCCCGCGAGCTATTGGGACATCATCGGCCGCGCCAATCCGCGCAAGGGAACCGCGACGCCCCGCCGAGCGCCGAGACGCAGAAAGACCGCGACCGGAATGCGTCAGGACAGCATCGGCGGCGCGGAAAATGGCGGCCAAAATCAAGCGGCTACCGTGCCGACGACACCAAATGTGGATAAACCTGGGACAACGCAATAAGCTGCTCCGGTTATGACCCACACCCACTACATCTAGACTAGCGCCATTGGGGGGAGGGGAGCAATTGCGTCCGATCGGCGCAGCGAACGTCACGAAACCGATGCTTCAGCCGGACCGGCATGAAGATCGACGAGCCTGGCCTTGCAACGGAACCCGGAATAATTAGCGTATGCGACGAGTACCTGTTCTCCGAGAGAACAAATGGACCAGTTTACCGCGCTCAAGTCGTTCGTCGCCGTCGGGGAGGCGCAGTCGTTCACCGAGGCGGCCCGCCGCCTGCGGATCACGAAATCGGCGGTCAGCCGGCAAGTCAGCGACCTCGAGAGCGAGCTCGGCGCCCGTCTCCTGCATCGGACGACGCGATCTTTGAGCCTGACCGAAGCGGGACATGCCTACTTCCAGCGCGCGGCGCGGATCCTGGCCGATCTCGAAGACGCTAATCGCGCCGTCGAAGAGATGCGGGTGGCTCCCCGCGGAAAGTTGCGCGTCAGCGCGCCAATGAGCTTCGGCTATCTCCATCTGATGCCGGCGATTAACGACTTCCTCTGGCGCTATCCCGACGTCGTCGTCGATCTGGCGATGAACGACGAATTCGTCGATCTCGTGGATGAGGGATTCGACATCGCGGTCCGGATCACCACGCTACCGAGTTCAAGTTTGATCTCCCGCACCCTCGCGACTGCAAGGCGGGTAATCTGCGCTAGTCCGGAATATCTCTCCGCGCACGATGCGCCCAAAACGCCAAACGATCTGAAGTTTCACATCTGCCTCTTTTACAGCAACATCGGTTCGGCGCGCGATTGGCGCTTCGTAAGCCCAGACGGCGCCCCGTTGCACGTGTCCGTCCATGGACGGCTGAGCGCGAACAATGGCGACGCGCTTCGCAGCGCAGCGCTCTCCGGTCACGGACTGGCCAATCTTCCGACGTTCCTTGTCGGCCCGGACGTTCTGTCCGGAAAGCTAATTACTGTCCTCGATACTTTTGTGGCGCAGGACCTATCGATCAACGCTGTCTATCCCCATTCCCGCCACCTCTCGCCAACCGTGCTGGCGTTCGTCGACTTCCTGGTCGATCGATTTGCCCCCGAGCCTTATTGGGATCTTCCGGGCTAAAAGGCGCCCGTCAAAATATCTGTCGACGCGACCGGATCGACTTCAGAATCCGGGGCGGGGTTTGGCCGTATTGCGTCGCACGGGCGCCCTTGCGGCCGACCGCCGACCCCAGCCTTTTTGGCGCGTTCGCCGAGCACGGCGGCAGGACATCGTTCAGTGTTTTTCCTGTAGCGTCTGGGCCACGGACAGACCGCCGGATCGTTACGCGACGGGGCATGACGCCGGACGGACGGACGGTGACGGCCGATCTGCCGGCGGGCGTCGTCGGCGGCTGCGGTCCGAACCTGCATCGCCTGGTCCTGACGCTGCATTTCCAGGGCCGAATGACTTGCGAGCGGATCGTGGCCGTGCTGACCGCAGCCGGCCTTTCCCCCCGGATCGCAGTCTGACTGCGATCCGGGGAGACGGCGTGCAGCACGACTGTGGATTGCCCGGGTGCGCGTGTTTCCTTAAGATTTCGGCCTTAAGGCAAGGCGATGGGGCAAACATGCCGTTCGAGGGTTTTGGGCCGCAGGCGCTGCCGTTCTTCAAGGCGCTGGCCTTTCATCAGACCAAGGAATGGTTCGAGGCGAACCGGGAGATCTACGAAAGCTGCGTCAAGGGGCCGATGGGCGACTTCGTCGAAGACGCGGCCGCTGGGCTCGCCAAGGCGAGGATCCCGATCACCGGCGACCGCAAGCGATCGCCGTTCCGCATCCACCGCGACGTGCGCTTCGCCAAGAACAAGGACCCATACAAGACCAACGCGGGGGCCGCGATGACCCGGACCGGGTCCAAGAGCGATCCCGGCCTCATGTATTTCCACCTGTCGCCCGAGGAGTGCTTTTTCGCCGCGGGCTTCTATCAGGTCGATCCGCCCCAGCTTGCTCGGCTGCGCAATGCGGCGGCCCGCGCCCCGAAGGCGTACAAGGCGATGCTCGGCAGGCTTGCGAAGGCGGGGCTCGCGCTGAGGGACGAGGATGCGCTGAAGCGCGCCCCGCGCGGCTTCGAGACGGTCGAGGATCCGGCGATCCTCACCGCGGTGCGGCAAAAGCACTTCATCGCGATGAGGCCGGTCACGGCAGCCGAAACCCGCGAGCCGGCCCTGGTCGGTTCGTTCTGCACCTTCGCCAGGGACGCGCTGCCGCTGCTCGAATGGGGCTGGGATGCGCTGACCGATTCGCGGTAGAATGAGATGAATGCAAGTCGATTCACTGCCGTCATTGCGATCGACCCCCGGGTCGCTCGCAATGATGATGTGGACGGCCTCACCCGAATGGCATCAAGTGCCAAAGGGTGACCGGTAGGCGGTCACGGAAAGGGAAGCCGTCCATGAAGGAGTTTATCAGGATTGGGGTCGATCTGGCGAAGAACTTTTTTCAGGTGCATGGGATCGAGCGCGAGGGCGCGCCTGCGGTGACGCGAAAGTTGAGCCGGGGCAAGTTCCTGAGTTTCTTTGCCGGGATTGCGCCAACCCGGATCGGGATGGAGGCGTGCGGATCGGCGCATTACTGGGCGCGGGAGCTGCGGGCGTTGGGGCACGACGTGGTCCTCATTCCTCCCGCTTACGCGAAAGCCTATGTTCAACGGAACAAGAACGATGCGAAGGACGCGGCGGGGGTCTGCGAGGCCATGTCGCGCCCCGACATGCGGTTCGTTCCGATCAAGAGCGCCGATCAGCAAGCCGGGCTGATGCTGCACAAGACCCGGGAATTGCTGGTCAAGCAGCGAACCATGACCGTCAACGCGCTGCGCGGGCATCTCTCGGAGTTCGGCCTGATCGCGCCCAAGGGCATCCACCGGGTCGAGGACCTGCTGGCGCTCGCCGAGGCCGACGAAACCCTTGCCGAAGAGGCCAGGCAGGCGACCGCGATGCTGGCTTCGCACATCGATGGCCTCGACGAAAAGATCGACGGGCTGGAGAAGACGATCGCCCAGGCGAGCGCGAAAAACCAGACGAGCCGGCTGCTCGACGAAATCCCCGCCTTCGGCCCGCTGATCGCATCGGCGATGGTCGCTTTCAATCCGGATCCCGGCGTCTTCCGGTCGGCGCGCGATTTCAGCGCGTCTTTGGGCATCACGCCGAGCCAGCACTCGAGCGGCGGCAAGGACAAGCTCGGCCCCATCACCAAGAAGGGCAATCGATATCTGCGCAAGATGCTGGTCGTGGGATGCACGTCGGTGTTGCGCGTGGCCCACAAATACAAAGGCGCCCTGGCCGAATGGATTGTCGCCATGAGGGCCAGAAAGCCCGAACGCGTCGTCGCCGTCGCCCTGGCCAACAAGCTGGCCAGAATCGCCTGGGCGATGATGTCGACCGGCGAAGCCTTCCGAACCGAACTTTATACAAAAGCCTGAAGACAGGGCTCTCCAACCAGGCGTTTCAGTTCGAACAGTTTGGTAAGCGCAACGACGTGATGAACGACACGGTCGCCACGAAAGTCCAGGACACCCCGACACCCGTCACGAGCCCAGAGCCCGTCGCAATGATAGGGACCAGGACCGTCGAATATCATCAGGGCCAGCGGTCTATACCGCGCCAACAGGCCGTACATATGACCGCAGCAGACCAAAACGTTCAGACCGTCAAAAACCGCTTGCCAGAGGCCGTCCACATATGACGGAAGGGGTCGAACCTATATTCATCTCGCGCTAGGCTCGACTCATGGCCAAGGTTCTTCCCTCGATCGATGAAGCCTGCCGCGACTTCATCAGCCGGCAGCGCGTGTTTTTCGCCGCTTCGGCGGCGCCGGGCGCGCATGTGAACCTCTCGCCGCGCGGGACCGACCTGTTCGCCGTCCTCGACGCATTCACCGTCGCCTGGCTCGACAGGACCGGCAGCGGGGCCGAGACGGCCGCGCACCTCAAGGCCGACGGGCGCCTGACCCTGATGTTCTGCGCCTTCGACGGACCGCCGAACATTTTGCGTCTCTACGGGCGCGGCGAGGCTCTCCGCCGGGGAAGCGCGGCGTACCGCGATCTGCTCACGAGCGTCTTTGGAGGGGTCGAACCGGCCGGCGCGCGCCAGATCATCCGCCTGCATGTCGATCGGGTGCAAACCTCGTGCGGCTACGGCGTTCCTCGGTTCGACTATCGCGGCGAGCGGCCGTCGCTCGACAACTGGGCGTCCTCGAAAGGCGAGGACGGGCTCGAGGCCTATCGGCGCGAGAAGAACAGGCTGAGTATCGACGGCTTGCCCACGGGGTTGTTCGACGACGCGTAAAGGTCTGGCCTCAGCCTGTCGCGTCGGCGGCGAGGGGTTCAAATCAAGCGCTCGGCGCCCGGCCGGGGACGGCGCAGATGGACCTGAGGCGGGTCTACAGGGCTCGCGAACGGAACGCCCGCAATCGACCGCAAGGCGGTCACTGCATATTTGCGTCAGTGGGCATCAGGGAACTGCACCTCGCAATGCTCGCGCGAAGCCAGTGGTCGAAGTTTCCGTCACCAGTGAGTTCTCTCTCAGCGAGGGCGCTACGCCCTCGCCGGAGAGGCATTGACAGGAGCGTTGCTCCCGACGCCGAGCAGCCGGAGGAGTGGGCCTGTCATCATCGTCGTCACGACCGCCATCATAACCAGCATGGTGAAGATCTTCGGCGACAGGATGCCCAAGTCGTAGCCAATGTTGAGCACCACCAGTTCGACCAGGCCGCGCGTGTTCATCAGCGCGCCGAGCGCGGCCGACTCGCGCCAATCCAGCCCCGTCCACCGCGCCGCGACAATACTGCCGCCCATCTTTCCGACCACCGCAACCGAAATCAGCAACAAGCAGATCAGCCACGCATGCGCGTCGTTGAGCAACCCTATTTCTGTCCGCAGACCGGTGAAGGCGAAGAAGAGGGGCAGCAGGACCAGCGTGCAGACATCATGCACGCGGTCGGCGAGCTTCGCCTTGACGCCGCCGGTCTCCGGCATGATCACGCCGGCGATGAAGGCGCCGAACAGCGCATGAATCCCAATCGTTTCCGTCGCGAGGCATGACGCCAGAAGGATCATGAACACGACCGCCAGCGTCGTCGTGGGGATCGAGTTGGAACCGGGCGTTGACCATCGCAATCCATCCGAGAGCGCGGGGCGCGCCACGACGAGAGCGAAGGCGGTATAGATCACCGCGAGACTGACAACCGCCCAGGCCCCGATCGGAGACCCGGACTTAACGATACCGACCACGACGGCAAGGATGCACCACGCGGTCACGTCGTCGATCGCAGCGGCGGTGATCGCCGCCGCACCCAGCGCCGTCCGCGTCAAATGCAATTCCTGAAGGATTCGGGCGAGAACCGGGAACGCCGTGATGCTCATGGAGATGCCCATGAATAGCGCGAAGGATGTGAAGCCGAACTGGCGCGGCGCGAACTCATCATAGAGGAACAGCGCGAGGCCGGCGCCCAGCACAAAAGGCACAATGATGCTCATATGCGAGATGAGGATCGCGGACTTGGCCCGCGTCCTCAACGACTTGAGGTCGAGCTCAAGCCCAATCGTGAACATGAACAGGACAAGGCCGATGTTGCTCAGAAAAAAGAGCCGCGGCAACGAGCTTTCGGGAAACAGATAGGCGTGGACATCGGGGAGCAGCACCTTCAACAGCGAGGGGCCGAGAAGGATGCCCGCCAGGATCTCTCCCATCACGCGCGGCTGGCCTAGCCGACGAAACGCCATGCCGCACAGCCTCGACGCCGCCAGGATCGTCAGAATCTGCAGCATCAAGCTGCCAAGGGGCGAGCCGAGGTTCTTGCGCAGTTGCTCCGCCATCGCCTGCAGAAGCGGCTGCGTCTGGCCAATGACGGCGGAAGGCTCAACTCCACCGAGTTGAACCTGCCCGTAACCCATGATCGCCCAGAGGCAAGCGAGGCCGCCGAACAGCGAGATCAAGTAGAGGTAGAGAACGGAACTCCATTTCGCGAATGCCCGTACCTGCATTGCAGCCCCCCTGCGCTAGCGTTTCGATGCGACGGATAAACTATGCAACTTTTGTGCCGACGTAACGCCGGGATACGGACCTTAACCGAAGGTGAGCTTGCCTTCGCGGAACAGCGTTGACAAGGCCAATCGCCATTGGGGCGCTTCGGGTCCTGATTGCCCTCACACGGCTCCTACTAGACACGCGGCGGTTTGCCCTGCTGTCGCGCAAGGGAGGAAGGACGGCCCTTTGCGCATTGCCGCCTTTACAGCGAGACGCCTTCAAGAGACAGGAAAGGTTCGACAGGGTCGGAGGGCCAAGCGAAATGGCCTTGACGGACAGGTCGGCCGCACCCTTCGAGAACGCATAGGCCTTCGCTCAGCCTGTCGCTTCCCCTGCCACGGCCGCCAGGAACTGCCGCATCGCGGTCAGCGTCGCCTCGTAGCCGGCGGCGGCGTGGCGCAGCGCCAGCCATTCCGGATCGGTGTAGGCGAGGCGCGTCACGCCCGCGGCGTCGGTCCACACCAGCGCGCGCAGCGGCAGGTCGAGGCCCATCGTCTGGACCGCCTGCATGAGCGGCGTGCCGGCGCGCGCATTGCCGAACAGGATGACCTCGGTCGGCAGCAGGGTCATATCGACCGCGGCTGCCGCCTTGGCGTGATCGACGCAGGCGAGCACGGCGGCGCCGTGCGCCGTCACGGCCGCGATCAGCCGCTCGACCGTCTCGGCCTGGTTCCTCTTGCTCACCAGCGTAACGAGTCCATCGACGGCCATGGCGGTTCGACCCTCCTTGCTTGGAATCCCGAATGAAAGCCGATTGCTCTTCCGTCTCCGCTCTGTAGACACGGTCGCCGACCCCAGGCATTCACACATCCCATATCGCGGCGCGGACCCCTTCCCCGACTTGCACTACGGTATGCACACATCTTTTAGCAGGCGTGCGCCGCTCAATGGCGGCGAGCGTCCCCGCCCCCCTTGTGGGGGCGGGACAGGGTGGGGGGTCGCGCCGACCTCTCATTCGGGGGAAATGGCGCCAAGTTTTCGAAGTTCGGCGCGACCCCCCTCCTCAATCCTCCCCCACAAGGGGTGAGGAAGCCGCCCTCCGCGGGTCGGGCACGCCAGCAGCGAGCCGCGAGAGATGTGTGCATCCCGTAGCGACTTGCAGGGGAGGGCGCGCGGCCCCCGGACTTTGATCCGGGGGGTCGGATGGGGTGTGGCCCACCGCTTCGGCTTCAGTCGGATTGCGCGACCGTCACCGCGAACCTTCGTCGGACCATACCTGCATTCCGCACCCCATCCGGCCTTCGGCCGCCCCCGGGTCTTCGCCCGGGGGCAGGCTCTTCCCCGCTTCGCGGAGAAGGGGAAACCCGTCCTCGCCATGAGCCCCATGCGTCGCCGCGCTCAGCGAGCGCGGCTACAGGGCGCCTCGACCTTAAACTTGTCGAATTAGGCCCCCCGAAGCTTGGCGAAGTGAAGGCGCGGCCGTCGTTTTCGGGTGGCGCCGCCGGCCGATTGCGCCAGATTCGGGTCCATGACGCCCGGAACCGCAACCATGCTCGACAGGCCTTCCCTTCCCGCCGAAAGCGCCGACTACGCCACCGTCAGGCACGCGATCGAATTCCTCTCGACCCGCTGGCGCGACCAGCCCGCGGTCGAGGAGGTCGCGGCCGAGGTGGGGCTGTCGCCGTCCCACTTCCAGCACGTGTTCAAGCGCTGGGCCGGCCTGACGCCGAAGGCGTTCCTGCAGGCGATCACCATCGAGCGCGCCCGCGAGCTTTTGCGGGATTCCGCCAGTGTGCTCGACGCCGCCTACGACGTCGGGCTTTCGGGGCCAAGCCGGCTGCACGACCTGTTCGTCTCGCACGAGGCGCTGACGCCGGGCGACTATCGCCGCGACGACCTCGTGCTGCGCTACGGCTTCCACCCCTCGCCGTTCGGCGAGGCGGTCGTGGTGACGACGGCTCGCGGCATGGCCGGCCTCGGCTTCGTCGACGACGGCGACAGGGCCGCGGCGCTGGCGGATATGATGCGGCGCTGGCCGCGGGCGCAGTTCGTCGCCGACGATGAGGGCACGGCCCAGGCCGCCGCGCGCGCCTTCGACCCGGCGCAATGGCGGCCGGACACGCCGCTGCGCATCGTGATGATCGGCACCGACTTCGAGGTCAGGGTTTGGGAGACGCTGCTCTCGGTGCCGATGGGATGCGCGACCACCTATTCCGATATCGCCGTGAGGCTCGGCAAGCCCAAGGCGGCGCGCGCGGTCGGCGCCGCGGTCGGCCGCAATCCGATCTCGTTCGTCGTCCCCTGTCATCGCGTGCTCGGCCGCTCGGGCGCGTTGACCGGCTACCACTGGGGCTTGGCGCGCAAGCAGGCGATCATCGGCTGGGAGGCCGGGAAGGTCGCCGCCAGCTGAGCGCAAGGCGCGGACAGGCCTGGTCTGCGGTCAAAAAAATCGCCGTCTGAAGCCGACCCCTTGGTTTTCCGACAGGAAATATGGCAAAACGGCGCCAATTCATGGTTAATGGGCCTGCGCGAGTTCAAAATCCTGCGCCTAACGTCTTGATATGGCTTGTTCGTTCATCAGAACGCGCCGCCTTGGCCGGGAAGCGCCCGGGGGCGCTCCCTCTCCATCCCTACCAATTCTGCCCGGGCAGCGGCGTCGGATAGGGAATGCGGATGCGGGCCTCGCGCAGTCGGCGCAGGATGTCGAAACTGATGTCGCTCTGGGTGCGCGGGGCCGTCTCGACCTCGTCGACGAAAAAGACCAGGTTGAACTTGAGCGCCCAGTCGCTGAACTCGGTGAGAAGCACGGTCGGCGCGGGAATGCTCAGGACCAGGTCATGCGCCCTGGCCAAGTCGATCAGGATCCCGCGCACGGCCTCGACGTCGCTTTCGTAGGCGACGTTGATCGCGATGGTGATGCGGCCGATCCGGTCGGTGTGGACCCAGTTCTTGACGATGTTGCTGACGAGGTTTGAGTTCGGCACGATCAGCGTCGCGCGGTCGAAGGTCTCGATCTCGGTCGCCCGGGCGTTGATCTTGCGCACGAATCCCTGGTCGGCGCCGACCACGACCAGGTCGCCGACCCGGATGCCCCGTTCCCACAGGAGGATCAGGCCGGAGACGAAGTTGTTGGCGATCGACTGCAGGCCGAAGCCGATGCCGACCGAGAGCGCGCCGGCGACGATGGCGAGCCGCTGCATGTCGAGCCCGACCTGAGAGGCCGCGAGCAACACCGCGACGGCTCCGCCGACATAGCCGAAGATCGTGCTGATCGAGTTGCTGACGCCGGGATCGAAGCGGGTCTCCGGCAGCAGGCGGTCGCGGAGCCAGCTCTGAACGAGGCGGGTGACGAACAGCGCCATGCCGAACACAACCACCGCCGCCAGCATCGACGACAGCGACAGGGTGAGGCCGCCGACCGAGAAGCCGAAGTAGGCGGCGCGCAGGGAGCTGAACCAGTCCTGCGACTGCACGCCCCACGGCTCGAGCACGGCCGCGGCGGCGATCACCACCAGCGCCACCCGTGCGACGCCCTGTACGAGAACGGCGATCTGCCCGAGCACGCTACGGCTGAGGCCGAACAACGCCCGGAGCGGACCGCCGACCTCGGCCTCCGGGCGGAGAAGCGCCGCGGTCCCGTCCTGGACCAGGACGTCGATCAGATAGAGGCAGCAGCCGACAATGGCGAGGAAGATCGTCTGGTTGACCAGGAAGGTGGCGAACGCGACGTAGCCCATCGCGGTCGCGCCCAAGACGACGAAGGCCCACGTCCAGCCGACGGCGCGCACGGGCGCCCACCGATCCGGCGCATTCCCGGCGGCCTGGGGCGCGGGCGAAAGTCGCCTCAGCGTGTAGGCGACGACCAGAACGATCAGCGCCGCGCCGACCGCGCGCCCGGCGACCACGATATTGAGCGAGGCGGCGGCGTCGGCGGCGGGTTCGATCAGGCGCTCCACGGCCCAGATCGCCGCTGTCGCCATCGCGCCGCGAACAATCCGTCGCGCCGCCCGATCGCCGACAGGGATGAGCCGCCACGCCTCGGCCCGGGGCGACAGCATCGCGCGCCCGACGGCGTTGACCACGATGATCAGGCGAACCGCATCGAGGACAGCCTCGAGCGCGCCCTCGACGCGCGAGTCGGAGAGGCCGGAAAGGTCCAGCGCCGCCGTCAGCGCCATGAGGGCGATGAGCGGCAGGACGGCGAGCACGAGCAGGGTCCAGGCGGCGGCCAGCGCCCGGCGCAGTCGTGTCGGCCGTTCGGCGCCGGGATGATGATCGAGGACACGGCGCCCGATCCCCTGGAGCAGGACCGCGACGAGCGCGAGCGCCAGGACCGCGCCGGCGCCGCCGAGCGCCTGCCCCGCCGTGACCCGGCCGCTAAGGTCCGACGTCCAGGCGTCGACGATCGCGCCGACGGCCCGGGCGTCGGCCGGCGCCTCGCGCGACACGTTGCGCCACAAGTGCGGATTGAAGAGGGAGGAGGAGCGGGCGAACGTCTCGTGCGCGAACAGCGCGCGTCGCCTGGCTGAGATCCGGGCGTCGTTGTCGTCGACCCGGAAGAGCAGCGCGCGGGCGGCGCGCAAGCGGGCGTCGAGCGCGTCGTGTTTCTCCTTCTCGCCAGCGATTTCGGCGGTGGCCGCGTCGTTTGGCGGTTGAGCCTGCTTGTCCTTGTCGGTTTTCGGCGTGAGCTCGGCGAGCCGCTTCGTCGAGGCGGCGAGCCGGGGCGCCATATTGGCGATCGCCGCCTGCAGGGCGATCCCGAGCGGATCGTTCTCCGCGCGCAGGCGTTGAAGCTCCGCGTCGCTGAGATTCGGCTGCTTCAGCGTGTTCTCGATGGCGGTCAGCGCGGCGCCGGTCGCTTCGAGATTGAGCGGCCCTTGATCCTGCGCCGCAACGCGGCTGGCGAAGACCAGCATCAAAGCAAGGGCGAGGCCGCGCAGAATTCCGAGGGCGGTCTGAAACGTCGGCTGAGTCAAGGAGCGATCCCATGAGTTGGGGAATGCGCCCCCTCTACGCATCCGACCATGGCCGCGCCGTGGCGGCAACGGCGCCAACGGCCGGAGAGTTCGCGTTCACCTTCCGATGGGAAAGGGGCTGCGTCTCCGCTTGCGCTTTGTTAAAGGAGGCGGCCAAATCGAGGATGAATCCGCTTGGACGCGAGCCCGTTCGACGCCACGCTTCCCATCGCCCGCAGCGCCGGCGAGCGGGCGCTGGAGCATTTCCTGGCGTCGGGGTTCAAGCGAATCGAGCCCGTCGTCCTGCACCCGGCCTCGATCTTCCTCGACATGTCGGGCGAGGAGATTCGCGGCCGGCTGTTCCTGACCGCCGGCGCCTCCGGCGAGGAGCTCTGCCTGAGGCCCGAATATACGATCCCCGTCTGCCGCGCCTATCTGGCTTCCGACAAGGCGGGCGCGGCGGTTGAATATTCCTACCTCGGACCGGTCTTCCGCGCTCAGGCCGACGGCGGCGGCGAGCGCGTCCAGACCGGCCTCGAAAGCTTTGGCCGCAAGGACCTCGAGGCGGCCGACGCGGAAATCTTCTCGCTTTCCATGGAGGCGGCGGAGGCGGCGGGCGGAAAGCTGGCGGCGCGGCTCGGCGACGCGGGCTTGTTCGACGCCCTGCTCACGGCGCTCGCCCTGCCCGACCTCTGGCGGCGTCGCCTGAAGCGGGGGCTCGCGCAAGGCCGCGACCTCGCGGCCATCCTCGACGGCAACGTTCCGGGCGCGCTCGCCCAACCGGGCGTGCTGGCGGCGATGGAGAGCGCCGACCATGCGGGGGCCCGCGCGCTCGTCCAGGACCTGCTGTCGATCGCCGGCATCGACGCCGTCGGCGGCCGCACGGCGGGCGAAATCGCCGACCGGTTCCTCGAGCAGGCGGCGCTCCGGTCGGGCGACGCGATCGGGACCGAGAAACGGCAAATCCTGGAATCCTATCTCGCTGTGTCGGGCGATCCGGACGTCGCCGCCGACAAGCTGCACGACCTCGCGGGTACGGCCGGGCTCGACCTCGGCCGGGCGCTCGACGCCTTCGAATTGCGCAACGGCTTCATCGCTGCGCGCGGCGTGGCGATCGAGGACACCCGCTTCTCGGCCGCCTTCGTGCGCGATTTCGACTATTACACCGGCTTCGTGTTCGAGGCGCGCGATCCGTCCCGGCCCGACGCGCGGCCCGCGCTCGCCGGCGGACGCTACGACGGCCTCGCCCGCAAGCTCGGGGCGACGGAGGACATTCCCGCCGTCGGGGCGGCGATCACGCTCGACCGCCTGCCGGCCGGGGGAGCGGGCCGATGACCCTCGAGGCGACAAACGAGGCGCCCTTCGTTCTCGCGGTCCCGTCGAAAGGGCGGCTGCAGGAAAACGCCTCGGCCTTTTTCGCCCGCGCCGGCCTCGAACTGACCCAGGGACGGGGCGCGCGCGACTACCGCGGCGCGGTCGCGGGCTTGCCCGGAGTCGAGATCGCCTTTCTTTCGGCCGCCGAGATCGTCGGCCAGCTCGCCGCCGGCGCCGCTCATTTCGGCGTCACCGGCGAGGACCTGGTGCGTGAGAAGGTTGCGGACGCCGACGAACGGCTCGAACTGATCGCCCCGCTCGGCTTCGGCAAGGCCGACGTCGTCGTCGCCGCGCCGCAGGCCTGGATCGACGTGCGCACGATGGCCGATCTCGAGGACGTCGCCTCCGCCTATCGGGCGCGGCGGGGCGAGCGGATGCGGGTCGCGACCAAATACGTCAACCTGACCCGCCGCTATTTCGCTGAGCATGGCGTCGGCGATTACCGGATCGTCGAGAGCCTGGGCGCGACGGAGGGCGCGCCTGCGGCGGGGGCGGCCGAGCTGATCGTCGACATCGCCACCACCGGCGCGACGCTCGCCGCCAATGCGCTGAAACCGCTTGAGGACGGGCCGATCCTGCGCTCGCAGGCGATGCTGGTCGCCTCGCTCGGCGCGTCTTGGGGGCCGTCGGCGCGCAAGAGCGCCCGCATCATCCTCGACCGGATCGCGGCGAGCGAGGAGGCGCGCAAGACACGCGAGGTGCGCTCGCGTATGCCGGTGCCGACCCGGCCGGTGGTCGAAGAGGCGGCCCGGCGCTTCGCCGCCGTCCCCGCCTTCGGCGAGGAGGCCGACCCCGAGGGCTTCGTCGTGCTCCATTGCGCCAAGGCGGCGGCGGCGGACCTGGCGAGTTGGCTCATCGAGCGCGGCGCCAAGCGCGTCAGCGTGGTCGCGCTCGAACAGGCCTTTGACGCGAAGAACCCGCTCTACGAGGCGCTGGAGCGGCGGATTGGAGCGCTGTAATCGGGACCCTGTAGTCGCGCTCGCTGAGCGCGGCGGCGCATGGCGGCGCGCCGCGCTGCGAAGCGCTCACTCGGCCTTCGCGCGCTTTCTGCCTCGATTTGACTATGGTATTTGTCACGTCGCCGACTTCCGGGCGCACGTCCTGATCAGCGTCCGATAGAGCCGGCGAAGCCGATGAAGCAGGTTTGACATTCGACGAGTGTCGCCAGGAACGACGATCCGAGAGCGATGGTCGTCGGCCGGCTCAGGGGAGGCGAATCATGTATTTTCCTGACGTTCCGAAACTTGAGGACTGGAAGAAATTCACCGGGCGCCCACGCTTTTCAACCGTTCAGCCCAGCCTGGAGATGAAAAAGCTTGATCAACTGATCCAGCAATACCACCAGGTCATGCCAATGGCGCGCATCAACACGCTGGTGGATCTGAAGCCCGCCATCAACGGATGGCAGCAAAAGAACCCAAAGCCTCCGCCGAATAAGCTGGCGCGGATTCCGGAAGGCGACCCCTACGGCGCCGTCAGCGCCCTCGGTGACGTTGTGGACCGCAAGTTGAAGACCGCCGTGCCAAGCACGAGTCCCTATAACAAGGTTGTTTGCCTGGGATATTCTATCAAGACTGGCACGCTCAGAAGTTACGTATCGGGCGTCGCAAATTGGAATCATACGGCGAACGGTTACATCGGCGATGCTGATCCCGACATAGATCTGCAGAATCGGTGCGTCCAAATGAAAGAGGCGATCCAGAAAGCTAACTCTCTATATAATACAGAGATGCTCGCGAAGCATGTAGTGACCGAAGACGCCAAGACATTGAAGATATTCATGGCTCCAGAGTTCTTTTTCCGCGGTCACGGAGGAGCGTTCACCATGGACTACCTTATGGGCGTACAGCCCAAGACAGACGGAACGCCCGGGAAAGCGAGCATCCTCGATGAAATGCGTAAGGAAACCGGGAAACCAGCTTACAAGGATTGGCTGTTCGTCCTGGGCACGTTTGTTGCCGGAACTGAGCGTAACGGGGCTGCATGCCAAAATTGCCATGTGTGGCTGGAAAGGCCGACGCCCTCGACCCGCGACAGCGTGTTGGCCTGCCCCGGATGCCATTCGACGTTGAAGTGCAAATTCTGTCCTGGTCCGCTGATCGTCAGCACCGTGGGCCCGCGTCCGCACTGGTTTGTTTGCAAGAATTGCCACAAGCCGTCGCAATTCACGGAAGAATGCACCGGCGTCGACATTGACAACTATGCCATGGTACAAAAGGGCGGGTACTCTTCGGGCGACGGGGTTCATGATTACAGTGTGATGAAAGCTTATGTTTCAGGCTTCGACTTCGACTATGTGGATGGAGACGCCAGTAAGATTAAAGTCTTCGGTCGACAGGAAAGATTTAACGAACCCCGCCATAACCCCGGCAGTGCAAGCGAACGCAAGGGCGGCGGCGTTTTTACCATGGACGGCATTCATTACGGTCTGGAAGTTTGCTTGGACCACCTGGCTGGCCGCTTGGCGAATGACGGCGATCGCGGCGTCATTCAGATTCAGCTGGTCCCCTCGGCCGGAGCCTCCATCACACAAACCAGCGTCGTCGGCGGAATTGTGTTCAACGTGGACGGCGCCGAGGCCAGGGTGAGCGTGATGGTCAAGGAACTGGGCGTCCCGACCACAAAGTCGCGGGTCGGTTTCCTGGGCGTGGATGAAAAGGGCGCCGGACTTTTCCCTGCCGGCAATCAAATGGTGGAAATCTTCGGCCCCTTTGCTGTTCCTGCCGCCTGAGGCGCGAACGAATACCATATATGACCTGGGAGACCGAGGCGTGTCTCGCTCTCGAGGTCCAGTCCTACTCCATTCCACCGCTGCCGCTCCCGAAATCCCATTTCCATTGGGATCGATAAGCTTTAAATTCACCCCGCGACCGCATCCATCGCGGGATGCGGCCGCGCTTGAGCGGCGGCGAGAAAGCCTGGAACGGCGCCGGCGAGCATGGGTTTGCCGAAGTAGAAGCCTTGCATCATCGCGCCGCCGAGTTCGCGGACGGCGTCCGCCTGCTCCTTGGTTTCCATGCCCTCGACGACGCACGCCAGTTTCAGGTTCTGGCAGAGGTCGATGATGGTCTTGACGATGTCGCGGCTGGCGCCTTGAGTCTCGATATCCTTGACGAAGCTGCGGTCGATCTTGATCTTGTCCAAGGGCAGACGATGGACGTAGCTCAGGCTGGAATAGCCGCTGCCGAAGTCGTCGAGCGAGATGTGGACCCCCAGCGACTTTAGCGCCCTCAGGCATTCGTTTCCCTTGTCGAAATCGCGGATCAGGGCCGTCTCGGTGACCTCGAGATCAATCCGCTGGGGAACCACGCCGCTGTTTTCAATAATGGCGATGATCTTCAGGATCGCTTCGGCCGAGCCGATGTCGCGCACTGAGAGATTGAAGGAGATCCGGATGTCGTCGGGCCAGGTCCGCACGCAGGCGAGCGCCTTGCGCAGCAGGATCTGAGTGAGTTTGCTGACGAAGTCGGTGCGTTCGGCGACCGGAATGAAAACGTCTGGAGGAATGGGGCCGAGTTTTGGGCTGTCCCAGCGCGCCAACGCTTCGAAGGCGACGACCTCGCAGCGCTCGACGTCGTAGATCGGTTGAAAGGCGATCGAAAGCTCCTGTTCCAGATCCGCGTTACGCAGGCAATTCTCGACCACCGCGAATTGGCGGATCTCAATTTCGTGTTCCTGAGAGAAGATCACCGATCGTCCGCGCGCATGTTGCTTGACGTGATAGAGCGCATAGTCGGCGCGTTCGAACAGCAGCTCCGCCGTCATCCCCGCCTCGGGATAAATGGCGAAGCCGATCGAGCAGGCGATCTGCACGGTGACGTTCGAGAGCAGGAACGGCGCCTCCAGGGCCGCGCAAATGCGCCTGCCGTAGACGTTGATCTGCTCTTCGGAAAGGTCGCCTTTGATGAGGACGCCGAATTCGTCGCCGCCCACGCGGGCGAGCGATACGCTCTCGTCGGAAATATCCTTCAACCGGCGCCCGGTCTCGACCAGGACCTGATCCCCGGTGACATGGCCATAGACGTCGTTCACCGACTTGAAGCCGTCGAGATCGACGATGCCGACGACGAAGCGCTCGCCGTCCTTCGCGGCCAGGCTCAACAAGTCGTGCAGGTTGGTGAAAAACTGGCGCCGGTTCGGCAGATCGGTGAGGACGTCGAGATTGGCGAGGCGAAAGTTCTCCGCGGCCAGGCTGAGCGTCTGCAGATGTTTTTTGCCGAGTTCTTTCTGAAAATTGATCATATTGGCGAAATCGCGCGAATGCGTGAGGACAATGTAGACCATCGCCACCGAAACCAGCGCCCAATCCACCCCCATCGCGACGAAAGTCGGGCGTCCAAGCGACACCAAGAACGCCGCCGCGGGCGCAACCCCGACGATCGTCACGACGAGCGCGGCGGCCCGCACATGCATCAGGCAGAAGATGCAGCCGATCGAGGTGATCGCCAAGAAAAAGGCGATCTGTCCCTGGGCGTAGGCGTCGCCGTAGCGAATGAGGCAGGCCCCCCAGATCAGGAACAGGACGGTGGTGATTCCGGCCAGCACGACGGTGTTCTTGAGGCGGCGCACGACCTGGTCGGTGGTCAACTTCCGTTGTTTTGTCCACACCCACAGGGACAGTCGCACGACGCAAATGAGGCCGAGTAGCCCTGAACTGTAGAGTGTCAAAATTCGCGGGGACGTGCCGAAATGCGTGTAGGAAGTCGTGAAGACGTTGGTCACGAGCATGAAATAGAGCAGGGGCACTTGGCTGGTGAACATGCGCAACTGCGAGTGCGCCAGCTCCGGATTGTCGGCCGAAATCTGGAACAACGCTCTTATATTTCGCGCGGAAACCATTTTCGCGAACCTTCGCGCTCTGGAGGGGAAGGCCTTGGCGCGAGCCTCGATCGCTGGAGGCGCGCAAGCACATTGAGCCGGGCTCTCAGTCCCCGCCATGAAAAGCGCGCGGGCCGAATGGCGAGTCGCAGGAAGGGCGCGCCGGATGTCGCGGCGGCTCGACAGAAAGCGTCATGCCCTCGACGTCGATCGAGGTTCGACGCCAAGCTGTCGCGTTCCAATCTGCCGGTGAGCCGTTAAGAAAATGTATTTGACCGCGATTCCTCCGATCCGCGCACAAGGGCGCCGGCCACCCGTCGGCAGACGCCTCGCTCCGTCGCGCCGGACGCGCTGGCGCCCCGTTCCCGTAACGCGCTGACGGACCGAGGATCTTCGACGTTCGACGACAAAGGCTTTGAGAAAAGAGAAGTCAATGATATGTTCTTTCCCATCAGCAGACAGGGCTGCGGCGCGCGGCGGGCGAGGACGGCATGGACGCGAGGCGAATCCCGTGGAAAGAAACGGAAGCCAATGGAAATGGCGCGACCGGGCCCTGCCTGTCGACACGGGAACGGGCGCGAGCCGGTGCAAATCCCGCCGTCTTGTCGTACCCGCGAACGCGGCTATTCAGGGCGGCGGGGCTGTGAGCGGGGTAGTCCGCGTGGCGCGCAGGTCCGCGCTGACGCTCTGGATCCCCGCTTTCGCGGGGATGACAGACGGGGATGACAGAAAGGGCCGCCGCGCGTCGCCGATGGCCGCCGCCGTCGAACGTCTCGCGGGCAAATTATTTCCCCTTCTTCCGCCCGTAACCCCTTGATAAGTCCCGATCCGCGGAAATTTTTTGCAACTTTTTGAAGCCCATGGAAATTTTTGGCAGGCGTTTTGGAAGGAAATTGAATCCCGTGGAAAGAAACGGAAGCCCATGGAAATGGCGCGGCCGGGCCGCCCTCCCCCTGTCATCGATATGGGAACCGGCGCAAGCCGTCGTAAAGCTCAATGTGTTGTCATGCCCGCATTCGCGTAGCGGACGGGGGCTGACGAACGGATGTGAATGACGAGGCGTACTTGAACGAGCTCAGTTGCAAGGTCCTGATCATCGGCGGCGGCCCCGGCGGCTATGTCGCAGCGATCCGCGCCGGCGAACTCGGGCTAGACGCCGTGCTCGTCGAGGAGGGCCGGTTCGGCGGAACCTGCCTGCATGTCGGCTGCATCCCATCCAAGGCGCTGATCCATGCCGCCGAGGCGGTCCATGCGCTGGTTCAGCCGAATGCGCTCAACGCCATCGGCGTCACGCTTGCCCCGCCCACTCTCGACTACCCCAAGACGGTGGCTTGGAAGAACGCCATCGTCTCGCGCCTCTCGACCGGAGTCGGGGCGCTACTGACCAAGGCCGGGGTGCGCACCATCCGCGGCCGCGCCACGATCGTCGACGGCAAGAGCGCAATCGCGCAGTCCGACACCGGCGACCAGCGGATCGCCTGCGAACATCTCGTCATCGCCAGCGGTTCCGAGCCGATGGCGCTGGCCGGGCTGCCGTTTGGCGGCGAGGTCGTATCCTCCACCGGAGCGTTGGCGCTAACTCGCGTGCCGGAGCGGCTCGCCGTCATCGGCGCAGGCTATATCGGCATGGAACTCGGCACGGCCTTCGCCAAGCTTGGGGCGAAAGTCACGCTCATCGAGGCGCTGCCAAAGATCCTGCCGCTCTACGACGAGGAATTGACCCTGCCGGTCGCCCGCCGCGCCGCCGACCTCGGCATCGACCTGATGCTCGGCGCGCGGGCGAGCGGTTATGACAGGGGCGCGCTCGGCGTGACCGACGCCGACGGCGAGGAGACGTCGGTCGAAGCGGACTCAGTTTTGGTCGCCGTCGGCCGGCGGCCGCGCACGCAAGGCTTTGGCCTCGAGCGGCTCGACCTGACCATGGCCGGGCCGTTTGTGCGGATCGACGACCGCTCAGCCACCTCGATGCGCAACGTCTGGGCGGTCGGCGACGTGACCGGCGAGCCGATGCTGGCCCACCGCGCCATGGCGCAGGGCGAGATGGTGGCGGAGATCATCGCCGGCAAGCGGCGCGCCTTCGACCACCGAGCGATCGCCTCGGTCTGCTTCACCGACCCCGAGATCGTCGCGGTCGGCCTATCGCCCGATGCGGCGCGGGTGGCCCATGACGACATCCTGACCGGCCTTTTCCCGTTCCGCGCCAATGGAAGGGCGATGACGCGCCAGGACGACGAGGGATTCGTGCGCGTGACCGCGCGCAAGGACAACCACGTCGTGCTCGGCATCCACGCGGTCGGCGCCGGCGTCTCGGAGCTGTCCTCGGCGTTCGCGCTCGCCATCGAGATGGGGGCCCGACTCGAGGACGTGGCCGGCACGATCCACGCCCATCCGACCCAGGGCGAGGCCTTTCACGAGGCGGCGCTGAAAGCGCTCGGCATGCCGTTGCACATCTGATGGAGGCGCGCCTGTCGGCAGGTTTCTTTGCCGGGCATTTGTAGGCGCGCCCTGCAGGCGCGATCGTTGATCGCGCCGCCGCGCTCAGCGAGCGCGGCTACAGTCGCTCCCCGCGCCTGACTCAGGGGCTGAGCAACTCCGTGCGGTACTTCGGTGCGAGCGCAGCGATCTTCGCGATCCGCGCCTTCATCTGCGCCGGGTCCAGGCGGGGCGGCGGCGAGGCGCCACTTTCCAGCGGATCGCCGACTTCGACAAAGAAGGCGTCGAGGCCGGCCGGAACGCTCAGGCACAGCATCCGCGCCGGCGCTCCGGACAGGTTCTTGAACCCGTGCGGCGCGTTGGCCGGGATGTTTATCGTCGACCCGGCGCGCACGGTCATCGCTTCGCCGCGAAACGCAAACTGAAGCTCGCCTTCGAGTAGCGTGAAACTCTCCTCGTAGTCGTGCCGATGCGGCGGCGGCCCGCCGCCGCCGGGCACGGACATGTCGATCAGGCAATAGGCTCCCGCCGTGTCGGCGCCGGAGACGAGGATGCTGTAGGTGTCGCCGACCAGCGCGACATGGCGGACGCCCGGACTGTCGCGGCCGGCGACCGTCAGCTTGCGGGCAGGATCGTCGGCCGGGAGGGCGGAGCTGGCGGCGTCGGTCATGGCGATGTCTCTCCTCGAGGGAGCCGAATTCGCTGCTGTTATCGTGGCGTTCCTGAGGCTGGAGGCCGAAAGGCGGGAGGCCGCGCCGAGATGTGAGGCCTGTCACATCATCCCGATTGGCGCTTGTGCCATGAGATGCGCCAGGTCGCGAGAGGCCTGGCGGGATAGGCTTTGAGGGCGCCGCAACGGAATGAGGGCGGCGCCGTCGAAATCGTCGGTTCGTATCAAGCGCGCGAAGGAGGCGTCGATGCATTTCGTTTCGAAATTGGCTGTGGCCTGTTCCGCCTTGGCTTTGCTGTCAACGCAAGCCCCTGCGCAATCCGATCCCGATCCCGCCCTCAACAACCCCGACAAGCTCGCCTGGGATCTGTTCATCCAGGTCAATAGCAGGGCCGGCGGGACAAACTCCGTCTTCGAAACCTTCGCCAGCGACACCGACACGTTCAAGCCGAACCCGCAATACCCGACCGGGCCAACCGTCGTCTCGCTGCGCGCTCCGATCCTGCCCGCGATCGAGCGCGAAGCGGCCCTGGCGGAAGGCGCCGTCTTGCCGGCGCTTCCTCCGGACACGACCAAGACGTCGGAGGAGACCCGGCACAACCGGCCGGTGTTCGACTTCATCGTCCAGAACAATCTTTACAAGCTTTCCGGGCTGAAGGCGGCGGTCGGCAAGGCGCTGTCGTTCCCGATCGACTCGCTCGAGGTCAAGGCGAACTGGATACCGCTCGATCAGGTCCCTGCCTGGACCAACAATCAGGTCTCGGTCGCGCAGGCTTCTCAGTACTTTCACATCAACGCAGACGGCCGCGGCGCCAAGTTCGCTCTGGTGTCGATGCACGTGATCAGCAAGCAAGTGCCGAACTGGACCTGGGCGACGTTCGAGAGCCGGTTCAACCCCGGACGCTGCGATATCGTCGGCTGCCGCGACACGTTCGGCGCAAAGGACCAGAACGTCGCGCCACTAAAGCGTCAAGGTCAACAATATCCCGATTGCGTCAAGACCTCGGACCTGAGCGCGATGTTGGGCAAGGCGGACATCGAGCCTGCGTACGTCAATTATTGTCTGAAGGGCTCGCAAGCCGATTTCGTCGACAACGCCGGCCTCGCGATCCGGCTTGGCAACTCTGTAACAGAATCGGGCTTCGTACCATCGTCGTCGTGCATGACTTGTCACAGCCGCGCCTCGTTCGACAACAGCGGCCAAGCGCGTCCGAGCGCCGGTTTTCTTGGCTCAAAGGGGCCGATCGGCGCACTGGATGCGTCATGGTACTGGACCTTCAACGCCCAGCCGCCGATCTTTCAGGGTACGCCGGGTTTGAAGCGCACATTTACGCCGACGGATTTCGTCTGGTCCATCCCGTTCTGCGCAATCGACGACTCGACCGATCCGCCCAAGGAATCGGACTGCAGCGGGAAGTGAGTCGCTCTCCTTCGAGCCATGTCGCCATCGCCGACAGCGCGCGCGGCGAACCGCCTGGCGCGCGTTGGATCGGCGATCTCGATCCCGAACTCGACGCTCGCGCTGACCCTGCACTTCCGGCGGCGCTCTCCGGCGCCTCGGCCCGGCACGGCCAAGGACCTTGCCCGGTTCAAGCGCCGCATGTCCAGGGCGGCGCTCGAACACCAGCGCCGGAGGACGCATGCGCGCGCAGCGGCGCGGATCGGCAATTTTCTGCGCGCTAAGGGCGTCACGGTGCGCTCGATCGACTTCGCCAGCCGGCGCATGCAGATCGAGGCGCCCGCGCACGTGCTGACGGATCTCTTCCGTGCGCAGGTGAAGATTTATACCGACGGCGTCCGCCGGTTTCCGGCGCGCACGGGCACGCTGCACGCGCCGCGTCCTATCGCGCCCTGGACGCGCGCGATCATCGGCTTCGATCAAAGACCCTTGCCGGCGCGGGCGGCCGTCGCCTCAGGCGACGCAGCCGGCGCGCTTTGGCCGCGAGACGTCGCCGCGCTTTACGGCGTCCCGCTTGACCGTGACGTTTCGAATGTGTGCGTGGGCGTGGTCGCGCTGGGCGGCGGCTACACGTCGGACGACCTGAAGGCCGCTTTCGCGCCCGTCGGACGCGATCCGCCGCCGATTATCGAAGTCTCGGTCGGAGGGACGGTCAACAACTTCGGCGAAGATGACCGCCTCGACCAGGAGCTCGCGCTCGATCTGCAAGTCATCGCGACCCTGTTGCCGGGCGCGCGGATCGTCGTCTACTTCGGCTCCGCAAACCAGCAGGGACTGGCCGACGCCCTCGACAAGGCCGTGCATGATTCGGTCAACGCCCCGCACGTGATTTCCTTGAGCTGGGGGGTGACGGAAGCGCATTGGACCGGCCCGCGCCGGGAAGCCGTCAACGCAACGCTTTGCGATGCGGCTCGCCTGCGCGTCGCGGTGGTTGCAGCCAGCGGCGATAGTCTGGCGACCTGCGCGGAGCCCGACCGCAAAGCGCATGTCTGGTTCCCTGCGTCGAGCCCCTATGTTCTCGGTTGCGGCGGCACGACCGTTCGAACTCACGGCCGGCGCGATCGCTGAGGAACTCGTGTGGAAATCCGGTTCGGCGGGCACGGGCGGAGGCGTCAGCGATTTTTTTCCGGTCGCCGCCTTCCAGGCCCACGCCCAGGTGCCCGGCTCGGTCAACAATGGCCATGCCGGGCGCGGCGTGCCCGATGTGGCCGCGATGGCGGCCGAACAGCCCGGATACCGCATCGTCGTCGGCGGCGAGTCCCTGGCTCTGGGCGGCACCAGCGCCGGCACGCCGCTGTGGGCGGCGATGATCGCGATCGCCGACGCCTCACGCGCAACGCCGCTGGGCCTCGTCGCGCCATTCCTTTATGCAGCGACCGATGCGATGCGGCCGATAACGCTGGGCGACAACAAGGCGGACGGCGTTGGCTATTCCGCCAGCGCAAGCTGGAACGCCTGCACCGGGCTCGGCGTCCCGATCGGGGCGCGGCTGATCGAGAGCCTCGCGGCCGCGTCATCCCGGTAAAGTCTGTCGATCAAGCGGCCTCGGCGCGTCGGCGCCGGAGACGAGGATGCTGTCCACGTCTCCGATCGGCGACAGTCGCCGGCTCCTCCGCGAGGCGGCGAAAGCCGCCAGACTGGCGCGACCTCAGCCGTTTGACGCGTATCAAGTGAGCGCCCGAACGCAGGGCGTATGGCTTGCAAGCGGGCTTCGCGCGGAACGACCGCGGGGTTCACCAGGCTTCCGCTCAGCGGCGTGCTCGCCATTCACACTGGCGGCATCGATCGCGGCCGCGGGCGTCGAAGTCGCGCGAGGAGCTATGTCCATGTCGAATTCGGCGAGTTCTGCGTCGGTCACAGGGCGCGCAGGCGGAATGCGTCCGACCGTGCCGTTGCGCGTCTGGGCCACGCCGTTGACCATAGCCGCCTTCTTCCTGATGGCGGCGACCGGCGTTCTGATGTTTTTCGGCTGGCGCCGGGGGCTGACCAGCGAAGTGCACGAGTGGTTCTCGTGGCTTTTTCTCGCCGGCGCCTTCGGTCATATCGTCGCCAACATCCGTCCCTTCACGAGCCACCTCAAATCCCGCTGGGGGAGGATCAGCATCGCAGCGTCCGTCGTCCTGCTGACCGTATGCGTTCTGCCGTTCGGAATCAGAACCGGTCATCAGTTGCGCGGCCTTGTCGAGCAGTCGGTGCGCGACGCCCCGCTTTCAACCCTGGCCAGTCTGGCGAACCTCGCCCCCGATGACCTGCAGAACCGGTTGAAGGCGCACGGAATTTCAGCGACGATGCAGCAATCCGTTCGCCAACTGTCAGATCAAAACCGCTACGATGAGAACCGGTTGCTCGCGATCGTTTTCATGAACGAGTGAGCGAGGTTTGCGACGATCTCCGTCTTGAATCGGATTCGCGAGGAATTGAGGGCCACCTTTGTCTGAAGCGGTGACCCCCTCACCCCTGCCCCTCTCCCGTCAGGCCCTTTGGGAGAGGGATCGAGCGCGCCGGCGGCCTTCATTCGCAGCGCTCCGGAGACGGCGACGGTCCTCAAGCGCGGCGGCGCCTCTACGTTTTGACGGAGGTCAAACTTCGACCGGCTGTTCCGCCATGCCGTTCACCCCGAACACCCGTTGGTAGCGCTCGATTTCCTCGGATGACCCCAGCGCCTTGCTGGGATTGTCCGAGAGCTTGACCGCGGGCCGGCCGTCGGCCTCGACCACCTTGCAGACCAGCGAGATCGCTCGGAGTTGGCCGTCCGCCCCCGCAGGCGCGCAGCCAAGGAAATCATTGGTCAGGTTGGTGCCCCAGCCGAACGACAGGTTGACCTTGCCGCGCAGCGCCCGCGCCGACTCCTCGATCGTATCGACGTTCATCGCGTCGGAGAGCACCATCAGCTTCTCGGACGGATCGCGGCCGCGCGTCTTCCACCAGTCGATCAACTCGCGCGAGGCCTCGACCGGCGGCTTGGAATCGGGGCGTGCGCCCTTCCAGTCGGCCACCCAGTCCGGCGCGTTGCGCAGGAAGGCGGTGGTGCCGAAGCAGTCGGGCAGCACGATCAGGAGGTTGCCGCCGTACATGGTCGCCCAGTCGCGCAGGACCGCGTAGGGCGCCTCACGCAGCTCCGCTTCGTCGCGGGCGATCGCGGCGTAGACCATCGGCAGTTCGTGAGCGTTGGTGCCGGTCGCCTCGAGGCCAGTGTCCATGGCGTGCTTGACGTTGGAGGTGCCGATGAAGCTTGCGCCGAGGCCCTCCTGCAAGGCTTCCACGCACCAGCGCTGCCACAAGAAGCCGTGCCGCCGGCGGGTGCCGAAGTCCGACACCCTCAGCGGCCCCTCGCGCGCCAGCGTTCTCAGCCGCTCGACCTTCGACCACAGCTTGGCCTTGGCGCGGGCGTAGAGCACGTCGAGGTCGAACCGGCTCATGTTTCGCGTCGCCGCCCGCGCCCTGAGCTCGTTGATGATGGCGAGGGCCGGGATCTCCCACATGGTCGTCTCGCGCCAGAGACCTGAGAAGGTCAGCTCGTACTGGCCGTCGCGCTGGGTCAGCTCGTAGTCCGGCAGGCGGAAGTGAGCGAGCCACTCCATGAACCCGGGCTCGAAAATCTGCCGCGTGCCGTAAAAGGTGTTGCCCGCCAGCCAGATAAGCTCGTTCTTGGCGAACCTCAAGGTGCGGGCGTGGTCGAGCTGGTCGATCAACGCGCGCTCGTCGACGATCTCGGCGAGGCGGATCGACGCGGTGCGATTGATGAGCTGGAAGGTCACCCGACGCTCGCGATGCATCTTCCAGATCATCTGCAACATCAAGAGCTTGTAGAAATCGGTGTCGAGCAGCGTGCGGATCGCCGGGTCGATCCGGAAAGCGTGATTGTAGACGCGGGTTGCGATGTCCGTGGCCATTGTGCGACCTTAGGGGGCCGCTCGGGAGGCGACAAGGGCGCGTCGAGGCGCGCGAGGGAGGGGTCCGGGCTAATCATGACTGCAAGCGCTTTCGAAGGCCGCGGACATTCCCCTCGCGTGGGCCTGTTCGTCACCTGCCTCGTCGACCTCATGCGCCCGACCGTCGGCTTCGCCGCCGTCAAGCTGCTCGAGGACGCCGGCTGCAGGGTGGTCGTCCCGTCCCAGACCTGCTGTGGCCAGCCCGCCTACAATTCCGGCGACCGGGCGACGGCGACGGCGCTCGCCCGCCAGGCGATCGAGGCCTTTGCCGATTGCGATTACGTCGTCGCGCCGAGCGGCTCCTGCGGCGGCATGCTGATCAAGCACTACCCGGAGCTGTTCGCCGGCGAGCCCGAAATGGCGCAAAAGGCCGAGCGCTTCGCCGAGAAGACGCACGAGCTCACGAGCTTCCTCACCGACGTGCTCGGCGTCGAGCGGGTTTCGGCGCGCTTCGACGGCGCTGTCGCCTATCATGATTCCTGCGCAGGCCTGCGGGAGCTCGGCGTCAAGGCGCAGCCGCGACGGTTGCTCGAGACCGTCGAGGGTCTGAGCCTCGTCGAGCTTGACGAAGCCGAGACCTGCTGCGGCTTCGGCGGGCTGTTCGCCGCCAAATACGGCGAATTGTCCAACGCGATCGTGTCCGAGAAGGCCGACGACATCCGCAAGTCCGCCGCCGGGACCGTGCTCGCCGGCGACCTCGGCTGCCTCTTGAACATGGCCGGCAAGCTTCAGCGCGCCAATTCTCCGGTGAAGGCGCGGCATGTAGCGGAGGTGCTGGCCGGGATGGCGGACGGGCCGGCGATCGGCGAGCCGCAGACGAAGGACCGGCGATGACCGCGGTTCCAACCTCGTCCCGCTTCAAGGACAACGTCCACGACGCGCTGACCGACGCGCGCCTGCAAGGAGCGCTCGTCCACGCCCGCAACTTCACCGTCCGGCGCGCGGCCGCCGCCGACCGGCTGCCGGAATTCGAGCGCTTACGCGACAGCGCCCGCGCCATCAAGGACCATACGCTCGCCCATCTCGACCTCTACCTTGAGGCCTACGAGCGCAAGGTCGTGGCAAGCGGCGGCCACGTGCACTACGCCGAGGACGCGGAGGCCGCGTGCAGGATCGTCATCGAGCTCTGCCAAAAGGTCGGCGCGAAAAGCGTCACCAAGGGCAAGTCGATGATCTCGGAGGAGGTCGGCCTCAACCAGGCGCTCGAGGCGGCCGGAATCGAAGCGGTCGAGACCGACCTCGGCGAATACATCATCCAGCTGCGCGGCGAGACGCCGTCGCACATCATCGCTCCGGCGATCCACGTGACGAAGCGCGACATCGAGCAGGATTTTCGCAAGGCTCACCGCGACCTGCCGCCGAACCGCGATCTCAGCCAGCCCGAGCAATTGCTCGGCGAGGCGCGCGCGGTGCTGAGGGCGAAGTTCCTCGCCGCCGACGTCGGGATCACCGGCGCGAACTTCCTCATCGCCGAGACCGGCTCGTCGGTCATCGTCACCAACGAGGGCAACGGCGACCTGACGCAGATCCTGCCCGAAACCCACATCGTCATCGCCTCGATCGAGAAGATCGTGCCGACGCTCGAGGACGCCGCCCAGCTCCTCCGGGTGCTCGCGCGCTCGGCCACGGGCCAGGACGCCGCGGTCTACACCACCTTCTCGACCGGCCCGCGCCGGCCGGACGACCCCGACGGCCCGTCGGACTATCACGTCGTGATCCTCGACAACGGCCGCTCGTCGATGCTCGGCGGCGAGTTCGAGGACATGCTGCGCTGCATCCGCTGCGGCGCCTGCATGAACCATTGTCCGGTCTACCAGGCGATCGGCGGTCACGCCTACGGCTGGGTCTATCCGGGGCCGATGGGCGCGGTGCTGACGCCGTCGCTGATCGGCGTCGCCGAGGGGGGACAGTTGCCCAACGCCTCGACCTTCTGCGGACGCTGCGAAGAGGTCTGCCCGGTGCGCATCCCCCTGCCGCGGATGATGCGGCGCTGGCGCGAGCGCGAATTCGAGCGCGCCCTGTCGCCGGCGCCGCTCCGATACGGCCTTGGCTTTTGGGCGTTCTTCGCCCGCCGGCCGACCCTCTACCGCTTCGCGACCGGTCTGTTCGTCAAGGCGCTCCATCTCGTCGGACGCGGCAAGGGCCGGTTCGCGCGGGCGCCGCTGGCCGGCGGCTGGACGAACTACCGCGACCTCGCAGCGCCGGAAAGCGGGACCTTCCAGAGCCAGTGGCGGGCCAAAAGCGGAGCGGTGAAATGAACGCGCGCGAGGCGGTTCTGGCCAGCGTCCGCCGCTCGCTCGGCGTGACCGGGACCGAGGCGCCGCGCCAGTTCGAGGTCGAGCGACGGCTGGCGGAGGCGCCGGCGGGAATCGCGCCGCAACGCGGCCAGGGCGACGCCGACAAGCGGGTCGCCACGTTCAAGGCGGAGGCCGAACGCGCCCAGGCGACGGTCGCCGAGGTGGCGACGCTCGCCGATGCGCCGGCGGAGGTCGCCCGCTTCCTGCGTTCCGGCAATGCGCCGGCGACCCTGCGTATGGGGGCCGATCCCCGTCTCGCGACGATGCCATGGGACGCCACGGCCCTCGACATCGCGGCCGGCCCTTCGGACGGCCACGACGTCAATGCGGTGGCGATGGCGCTCGCCGGGATCGCCGAGACGGGAACGGTCGCGCTCGTCTCCGGGGCCGACAACCCGACCACGCTCAATTTCCTGCCGGACAATCACATCGTCGTGGTCAAGCGGGAGGATGTCGTGGCGGATTATGAGGCGGCCTTCGAACGGTTGCGCGCCGGCTATGGCAAGGGCGGCGCGCCCCGCACAGTCAATTTCGTCACCGGTCCGTCGCGCTCGGCCGACATCGAGCAGACGCTGCTGCTCGGCGCGCATGGGCCGAGGCGCCTTCACATCGTGATCGCTGGCTGAAAACGGCTGGGGCCGGCGCCGCCATGGCGCGCGGGCCTCGTTTACCCGCGGTTAGGGTTGACGCGAGGTCGCCGCAAGTTCGCCTTTGTGCGAATTTAGTAACCTTCGGTTGGTAATTGAAGGGCGGCGGGCGTGTCCAAGGGGGCGCGCCAGCGCGCGCCGTGCAGGTTTCGATTGATGAAGATTCGGGTTTTGCTTGTCAGCGCCGTCGCTTGCGCGCCTTTTCTGGCCGCCGCCGCCTTTGCGCAGACCCCGGTTGCGCCCGCCACGTCGGCCTCAACTCCCGCGCCGACCCCGGCTTCGCCCTCCGTTGCAGCGCCGCCGGTCGCCTCGCCATCGCTGAAGACGCCTGCGAACGGCTCGACTTCGTCCACGCCTGCCGCATCGGCGGCTGCGCCCGCATCCACGCCGGCGTCCGGCTCGAGCGCCCCGCCGGCGCCCTTCATGCCGACCGAGAACGCCGCGACGCCCGCGCCCTCCGGCTCGAGCCCGACGGGCGCTGAGCCCGCCGTCGGCGCGGCGCCTTCGGCGGCCCCGGCGCAGCCGACGGCCGCCGCCGCTCCGCGCAAGCCGAAGAAGGTCGCGCCGCCGCCGCGGCCGCTCGAGACCGCCCTTTCGACTGATCCAGACCCGACGCTTCAGCCCAACACCTTCTTCGCCACCGCCAAGGCCTCCGAGCGCTACGGCGCGATCGTCGACGCCGGCGGCTGGCCGACCGACGTGGTCGACCTGCATCCCGGCGACAAGGGCCCGCAGGTCGCCAAATTGCGCAAGCGTCTGGCGATCGAGGGCGATCTCGCGCCGCTGCACGCGACCGGCCAGAGTTGGGATGCGGAGCTCACCGCCGCGGTCAAGCGGTTCCAGGCGCGCATGGGACTCCGGGAGACCGGGATCGTCGCCGGAGCGACGCTGAAAGCGATGAACGTTCCGGCGCAGGTCCGCTTCAAGGAGCTCGCCTCGTCGGCCGACCGTCTGGCCGGGGCGAATTTCGAGTTCGGCGACCGCTATGTCGTGGTCAACATCCCGTCCACCGCGGTCGAGGCGATCGAGAACGGCCGCGTCGCCCACCGTTACGTCGCCATCGTCGGCGGCCCCGACCATCCCTCGCCGGAGATCTCGGCCCACATTCAGTCGGTCAATCTCAACCCGACCTGGACTGTGCCGGTCTCGATCATCAAGAAGGAAATCATCCCGCACATGCAGCGGGATCCGGGCTATCTGAGCCGGGAGAAGATCCGCATCCTCGACGGCTCCGGCAAGGAGATCAATCCGAGGGCGATCGACTGGAGGACGGAGCGCGCCGCCAACTATACGCTCAGGCAGGATTCGGGCGCCGGCAATTCGCTCGGGTCCATTCGGGTCAACATGCCGAACAAGCTCGCCGTCTACATGCATGACACGCCGTCGAAGCGCTCGTTCGGCGCGGACTACCGCTTCTTGAGCCACGGCTGCGTGCGGGTCGAGGGCGTCTACGATTACGCCCAGTGGCTGCTCGAGGGAACGCCCGGCGGCCCGAGCGGCGCCTGGGACAAGGAGGCGATGCGGGAGAAGGTGAAGGAAGCCGCGCCCTTCGAAGTTCGCCTCGCCCATCCCGTTCCGGTGATCTGGGTCTACCTCACCGGCTGGTCGAACGGCGACGGGCCGGCCAACTTCCGCAACGACGTCTACGGCCTCGACACGGTCGGCGAAGCCGTGGCGAACGCCGCCTCGCCGGAAACCGTGTCGTCCATCACGCCCCCCGCTCCCGCCCGCCGCGCGGCTCCCGCGCCTCGTGTGTCTTCCGCAGCGGCGGCGCCCGCCCCGGCGCCGGCGCCAGCCTCATCCGCGACGGTCGCGCCTCCGCCGCCCGTCTTCGAGCAGCCGCTGCCGCCGCCGACGCAGTAGAGCGGCCGTCGCAGGGCGGCGTCGCTCGCGCCGCAGGGTTACCGCACGATCGTCAGCCTTTTCGCCGCCCGCGTCAGCCCGGTGTAGAGCCAGCGGGCGCGGTGCTCGCGGAAGGCGTAGCTCTCGTCGAACAGCAGCACGTCGTCCCATTGCGACCCCTGCGCCTTGTGCACGGTCAGCGCATAGCCGTAGTCGAACTCGTCGGATTCGCGCCGGATCGGATAGGCGAGCTCGCCCTCGGTCCCCTCGAAGAAGGCCTTCAGCACCGCGACTTTGACCGATTTCGCGGCGCCGTCGTCCTCCGAGCGCACGGTTAAGCGGACAAAATCCTTGACCACCCCGCCGAGCGCCTCGACCCGCCACAGGCCGCCGTTGATCAGGCCTTTGGTTCGGTCGTTGCGCAGGCAGACCAGCCGGTCGCCGACCAGCGGCAGCGGCTCGGCGAAGCCGCCGAGATCGCGAATGCGCTGGTTATAGGCGCGTCGTGTCCGGTTCACGCCGACCAGGACCTGGTCTGCCGCGAGCACCTGCTTGGCGTCGATGGCGGCCCGACGGATCACCCGGCTCTCCCCGTAGGCTCCGTCCGCGAGTTCGCCGCCGGAGCGGACGATCTGCGACAGCCGGATGATCGGATTGTCCTCCGCCTGGCGGTGGATCTGGGTCAACATCACGTCCGGCTCAGCTTCCGTGAAATAGCCGCCGCCCTTGACCGGCGGCAGCTGGAACGGATCGCCGAGCACCAAAATGGGCTTGCCGAAGGACAAAAGGTCGCGCGCGAGCTCCGCGTCGACCATCGAACACTCGTCGATGACGATCAGGCTCGCGCGCGAGGCCGGTCCGTCCTCGTTGAGGGTGAAGGTCGGCGCGCCGTCGACGCCCTCGCTCGCCCGATAGATGAGGGCATGGATGGTGGTGGCGCCGGAACAGCCGTGGGCGCGCATCACCAACGCCGCCTTGCCGGTGAAGGCGGCGAAGGCGGTCTCGCCGTCCGCGGCCTCGGCCACATGGCGGGCGAGCGTCGTCTTGCCGACGCCGGCGTAGCCGAATAGGCGGAACACCGGCTCATCGCCGTCCTTCAGCCAGCGGCCGACACGGTCGATCGCCGCGGCCTGCTCGCGCGTCCAGTCGTGCGCGCCTGACCGCGGGCGCGGCGTCGCGGCGGGGGCCGGGGCTGCTCGCGGCCCGAGGGGCGGGACGGACGCGGGCCCCGGTCCCGCCGAAGCCGGCGCGGCGGTGGCCTTGGCGGCCATCTTCGCCGCCGCCTCCGCCTTTTTCGGCTCGACCTTGGCTCCACAGCGCGAGCAGGTCGGCGGCTTGCGGCCGAGATCGTAGAATTTGCCGCCGCAGGCCGGGCACTGGCGCTTGGTTCCGAGCCTGCCGACCGCCGATCTCATCATGGCCAGAATGAACCCGTCTGTTCGGGCGCGCCGCCCGGCGAATCAACGTTTGCTTCATCAATTCAGCGCAGCCTTTTAACAGAATTGTCGCGCTCCGCCGCAAGGTCGCGACGCTCCATAGGCCGCGGCGCCGGGGTTGAACCCGCCCGGCGCCGCCCTATATGGCGTCGGGGAAGGCGTCTCCGTGTTGCGTTTGGAGCCGCCGACCGGAACCTTAAGCAACGCGGCCGGGGCGCTTCGATGAAGGTCTTGGGTCCGTGAAGCGCCCGGAGGGGGCTTCCATGGTGCGTGTGACGGCGTTGAGTTCGCCCTTCCTGCTCGGCTTCGACGACATCGAGCGTGCGCTCGACAAGGTGACGAAGTCGTCCGCGGACGGCTATCCCCCTTACAACATCGAGCGCATTGCCGCGGCCCACGGCGAGCCCGAAAAGCTGCGGATCACGCTGGCGGTGGCCGGCTTCGCCCGCGATCAGATCGAGGTGACGATCGAGGAGAGCCAGCTCGTGATTCGCGGTCGCCAGCAGGAGGACAAGGCGCGCGAGTTCCTGCACCGCGGCATCGCCGCGCGGCAGTTCCAGCGCAGCTTCCTGCTCGCCGAAGGCATGCAGGTGCTTGGGGCCGACTTGGCACAGGGATTGCTGTCCATCGATCTGGTCAGGCCGCAGCCGGAGCGGATCGTGAGGACAATCCAGGTTTCGACGCGCGACTGAGCACAGGCGACTTGGCGGGCCCTAGGGACGCCGGAAAGGTGGGACGACAATGACCAATGCGACCAATAAGACGCAGGACCTGACGGCCCAGGAGTTCGCCCATCTCGGCGACGGGGCGCTTGCCTACGTGAAGCCGATCAATTCGGAAGACGTCAAGCGCCTCTTTCCGCAGGCGCCCACGCTCCGCCCCGGCGTGAAGCTGTTCGCCCTCCTCGGCGCCGACGGCTCGCCGATCATGCTGACCAACTCCAAGGACGCGGCGATCGCCAACGCCTGGGAGCACGAGCTTCAGACCGTCAGCCTGCACTGATTTCGATCGCCGCCGGGCCGAGAGTCCGTGACCCGACCGGCTTCAGCGCCTGAATTCACCACTAAGGACACGAAGAAACACGAAGACGGGCCTTCGTGCACCTTTGTGTCCTTTGTGGTGAAAATGCAAAATTCGGCCGCAGACACCGACGGAAATTCGGCCCGGGACGGACACCCGGCTCGGCATGTGCGCCGGAAGCGCGAATCGGATAAGGACGGCGGTCCGGACGGCTCACGAGGATCGCCGCGATGCGCGCTTATCTCGATCTCATGCGCGACGCCCTGGAGAACGGCGCGGTCAAGGGCGACCGCACCGGCACCGGCGTCCGCTCGCTGTTCGGACGGCAGATCCGCTTCGACCTGAATGAGGGCTTTCCCCTCGTCACCACCAAGAAGCTGCACCTGAAGTCGATCGTGCGCGAGCTTGTCTGGTTCCTGCACGGCGACACCAACGTCGCCTATCTCAAGGCGCATGGCGTCTCGATCTGGAACGAATGGGCCGACGCCAACGGCGATCTCGGGCCCGTCTATGGCAAGCAATGGCGGGCCTGGCAGGGTCCCGACGGCCGCGCCTACGACCAGATCGCCTGGCTCATCAACGAAATCCGCCGCAACCCCAATTCGCGCCGCCTGATCGTCTCCGCCTGGAACGTGCCGGACATTGAGCGGATGAAGCTGCCGCCGTGCCATTGCCTGTTCCAGTTCTATGTGGTCGACGGCAAGCTGTCGTGCCAGCTCTACCAGCGCTCCGCCGACATCTTCCTCGGCGTGCCGTTCAACATCGCCAGCTACGCCCTGCTGACCCACCTTATCGCGCGCGAAACGAACCTCGGCGTCGGCGCGTTCGTCCATACGTTCGGCGACGCCCACCTCTACTTGAACCACGAGGATCAGGCCCGCGAGCAGCTTTCGCGGACGCCGCGCCCGCTGCCGAAGCTCGTCCTCGGCGACGTCGGATCGATCTTCGACCTCGACGCCGACGCGATCGCCTTCGAAGGCTACGACCCTTGGCCTGCGATCAAGGCGCCGGTGGCGGTGTGAGAGAGGAACTGCTCCCCCCCTCGCCCGGCCCTTGCGGGGTCCTTTCGTGGAGAGGGGCCTGGGCGGTTGGCTGCTGCGCTCGCCCGCGCGCCCCTCTCCGCGAAGCGGGGAAGGTGGCCCGGAGGGCCGGATGGGGTGCGGAAAGCAGGGATGAGGCGATGAAAGCTCGGGGTGACGGTCGTGCAATCCGACCCAAAGTTGCGGCGGCGGCCACACCCCATCCGGCGCTTCGCGCCACCTCCCCCAGCGGAGCTGGAGAAGGATTAGCGCCCGGCTTTCAAGATATGTGAATGCCGTAGCCGTAAACGGGGAGAGGGACGCATCCCAATAGGTCCGTTTCCGGGAACGTCGAGGCCTGCCGAGCGTTGGATTGCCTGGAGGCACGCCGATGCCATTCAAACCCCCTCCCACGTCTGGCCCATTTGGGCGTGGCGCCGATCGGCGCCGCTCAGGCGACACGGTCGATGTCCGAGACCCTGTCGCGCCGCCGCTTGGCGAGGAGGACGAGGCCTCCGAATCCTTCTTCGCAGCAGAACGAGGCGCGGCGCTGCGAAAGGAGCGCGATGCTGAGAACCTCGCGGGCTTCGGACCCCTATCGGCGCGCCATTCCCCGTTTCCGTTGATTCTCTCGCTCGCGGCCGCCTTCCTTGTTATTCTCGCCATCTGTTGGTCGCTCTGGGAGCGGTGATGGCTTCGGGGTTCGGCCGGGCGGCGCCCGGTAACGCGCCTGACCCAGAAGAGCGGGGCCGCTCCCGCGTCATCATCGTCGGGGGCGGGTTCGGCGGCCTAGCGGCCGCACGGGCCCTGGACGGCGCCGATGTCGAGGTTCTGCTCCTCGACGCCAAGAACCATCACTGCTTTCAGCCTCTCCTCTACCAGGCCGCGACGGCGGCGCTGTCGGTTGCCGACATCGCCTGGCCGATCCGTTACATTCTGGCCCGGCAGCGGAACGCGACGGTTCTGATGGCGACCGTCAGCGGGGTGGATGCGGATCGCCGGGTCGTCTCCACCTCCGCCGGCGACTTCGGTTACGATTGGCTCGTGCTGGCGACCGGCTCGACCCATTCCTATTTCGGGCACGACGCCTGGGAGGCCTATGCGCCTAGCCTCAAGACCATCGAGGACGCGCTCAGCCTGCGCAGCCGGATGCTCGGCGCGTTCGAACGCGCCGAGGCGGCGGCGACAGAGGAGGAGCGCAAGCGCTGCCTGGTATTCGCGATCGTCGGCGGGGGAGCGACCGGCGTCGAGCTTGCCGGCGCGCTGGCGGAACTCGCCCGCCGCACGCTTCCGCCGGAGTTCCGCCGCGCGCGGCCTGCGAGCGCGCGCATCCTGCTGCTCGAAGCCGGCCCAACGCTGTTGCCGACGTTTCCGGCGCCGCTCGCGGCGCATGCCGAGCGCCGGCTCGTCCGCATGGGCGTCGAAGTCCGGACGGGCGCCAAGGTCGATGATGTCCGCGAAGGCGCCCTCGTCGTCGGCGGCGAGCGCATCGAGATCGGCGGCGCGATTTTCTGGGCCGCCGGCGTTCGCGCCTCGCCCGCCGCCGCCTGGATCGACGCGCCGACCGACCGCAGCGGCCGAACCCGCGTCCGTCCCGACCTGTCGCTTCCCGGCCGGGAGACCGTGTTCGTGGTCGGCGACACGGCGTTTCTCCTCGACGCCAACGGCCGCGAGGTTCCGGGGCTGGCCGCCGCGGCCAAGCAGATGGGGCGCTACGCCGGACAGACGATTCGCGCGCGCTGCGAAAAGCGTCCGGCCCCCGCCGCCTTTCGTTATCGCGACTACGGAAGCCTCGCCACCATCGGCCGCAACTCGGCGGTGGCCAGCATCGGGCGGCTCACGCTGACCGGCTTTGTCGGCTGGATCTTCTGGAGCGCCGTCCACATCTATTTCCTGATCGGACTGCGTTCGCGCCTGTTCGTCGCGACAAGCTGGGCGTGGAGCTACCTGACGGGCCAGCGCGGCGCGCGCATCATCCTGCAGCGCCTGCGTCCGGCTCGGGAGGCGCAAAGGCCGGGCGGTGCGCAGGGGGAAAGGGGCCCTATAACGCGGTCGATGGATAACGGCGTGACTTGCAACGCACTCGAGCCGGCGCTCATCTTTGGCGCCCCCGCCCCCCATAGCCCGTCGACAGACGGGCGTGCTGTCGCGTGCCCTATGGTGGGGGCGGGTTGGGGTGGGGGGTTCCGCGGACCTTTGACGCTGAATGGCCTTGTCACTTGGGGAACTGGGAAGCGGGCGGCGCGACCCCCCTCCCGTCCCTCCCCCGCAAGGGGGGAGGAGAGCGCCACCGATACAAGGATTAGCCTTCCGGATGAGCGCGAGTGACGCATCGCCTTCCCCTCCTCATCGTCGCCGCCGTCGCCCGCAACGGCGTGATTGGCGACGGCGACAAGTTGCTGTGGCGGCTTTCGAGCGACTTAAGACGGTTCAAGGCGCTGACGCTCGGCAAGCCGCTGGTGATGGGCCGCAGGACGTTCCAGTCGATCGGCCGGCCGCTGCCCGGGCGCGAGACCATCGTCGTCACCCGCGACCGCGACTTTAGGCCGGACGGCGCGCTGGTCGTGCACGATCTCGACGCCGCGCTGGCGCTGGCCGAGGCGCGCGCGGCGGCGACGGGCGCGGACGCCGTCGTGATCGCCGGCGGCGGCGAACTCTACGCCCAGACCTTCGCCCGCGCCGACCGCCTCGCCATCACCGAGGTCGCGCTCGCGCCCGAAGGCGACGCCGTCTTTCCTCCGATCGATCCGGCGGCATGGTGCGAGGTCCGGCGCGAAGTCGGCGTTCGCCGGACCGAACGACGAGGCGGACTTCGCCTTCGTGGATTACGAGCGGGTGCGGCGTTAGGCTGCCGCGCAGGGAACGCCGCAATTGGGCTGCGAGCGGGCTTCGCCGAAGGGTTGGAACAGCGGACAGCGGTCGGACAAGCCCGATCCTGTAGGTTCAGTATCCGCCGACAGCGGGAGTTCGTTGCGAGGGGTTAGCGTTCGCGCGTCGACGGTTTAGGCGCCGACAACACGAACGCCTTAAAGCGAATATGTTCGCGCGAATAGGCGGCGAGGATGCAGGACACCCCTATCGTGCCGACCGCGACTAGGGCGGGCGGGAGCGGCAGACGGATCTGCATCGCCGCAGTAGCGATAGGTTCATGAAGCAGGTAAATGTAGAGCGAGGACATCGCAACCTGGATCGTGACCCAGCGCAACAAGTGCGGCATGGGAACTTTGAATTGCACAAGAATCATGAGCACACAGATCGCTAGCAACGCAAAATTTTGCTCGGGAAAAATCCAGCAAAAAGCGCCAATATACAGAAGCGCGATCGCTGCGCTTACCAGTTGCTTTGTGACATTCCCCACGCTAATCGCCATCAATCCGCCGAGCAACACGGTGGGCAAGTGCGTCGTTGGAAGATAATTCCAAGCCGAAGCTGCGGGCACGCCCTGGTAGCTAAGATGGAAATCCGAGACCGCAAGGACAGCGAGCTGCACGCTCCAGGCAAGAAAGAAAGCCGCCGCGGTATAAGCATACTTGGCTTTTGCCAAACGCCTTCTTACGGTCTCACTCTTAAGTACAATTATATAGACGATCGCTATTTGTAGATAAGCGTCTATGAACCACAAATACCACCGAGAATGAATATACGTTGGAGCGCTTCTGAAATCGACGAAATCGGCGACCGGCAAGACAAAAATTGACGCTGTCGGGTAGTGCTTGGCCAGAGAAATAATGGCCAGAATCGCAAACAATAATCCTGTCGGCCACGCAACGATTTTGAATGTATTCACCAGCGCCCTTGTCGAGTGACTCGCAATGACGGTATCAATCTGAAATTTGAATAGCGAATATCCAGCTAGTAGGAATAGAACGGTTGTCGCGCCAATAGAAAAATTCGTTACATGGCAATGTAGTAGTACTATCGAAATGATAGATAGTGCGCGTATTACGATACTAACGTCGACATTCAAGACATTGACGTTACGGAATGACCATAACCTTCCTATGGATTGCTGCTTGATTTGCGCAAGGGCCCTGATGCTCATATGCTCCCAGTTGTCTGGAGCGCGGCCTAGGATTTCTTCAAGAGACAAAACAGCTCTGACAGACGTCAAGCTGTCGGCGCCGAGTTCAACAAAACTGCGGTCGATGCTGTCGATCGGCTCCCCCAGCAACTCCTGGAATGCATCCAAAATCGCCTTTTCATTGAGGGTGCAAGCGTCTGCAGCGGAGCGCGCCAAATCCTGCGCCTTGGCTGAGGATATTTCCAGAAGACGTTTGCGATCAATTTTTCCGTTGGGGAGCACCGGCAAGGCGTCAAGTATATCAATCGAAGTCGGAATCATATGAGCAGGCAGACTCTTGGCCAGAGCGTTGTGCAACCAACGCCTCGACTCCTCCTCATTGGTCACGCCGCTCTTCAGCACGATGTAAGCCCGCAGGACGGTGTCGCCTAGGGCGTTCGTATCGCTCAATACAATGGAGCTATTGACCCCTTTTAGCTCGTCAATATGCTTCGTAACATCGCCCAACTCGACGCGGAATCCTCGAATTTTTACCTGATCGTCTTTGCGACCAATGATTTGCAGAGTCCCGTCGGGAAGTCGCAGCCCGCGATCGCCCGTTAGATGCGTCTCGAGTTTGCGTCTGGCGACTCGGACAATGTCTCTCTCCCATAGTTGAACGAAATATGGCGTATGAACCGCAATTTCGCCAACGACGTTTGGCTCCGTAATCGCGATGCCGGCGTCGGACATTAGCTCTATCGTTACACCATCGACAGGTCGACCGATCGGAATAGACTCGGGAATGTTTTTTCGAGCGCAGATACAGAATGCGACCGCCTGCGGAGTTTCTGTGGCGCCGTAGAAATTAACCTGCGTAAGGCGCGGATTTGCGATCGCAAAAGATCGCACCAGGGAACCGCGCAATTTGTCGCCGCCCCAAAATATAAATCTCAGTGTATCTAACACGGGCTCGGAATGCGTTATTTCGGCCAAGATCCTTCCCAATACCGGAGTCGCGTGAATAACGGTAGGATGCATTTCTTCCAGCCAGAAGTACAGATTGGAAGGCGAACGAATTATGGATTGGTCCGGCACCAGCAGAGTCGCTCCGATCGAAAGAGGCAAGAACATGTCGCGCAAGACCGGATCGTGAGACAGGCCAGAGAGCATCGTAATTCGATCGTCGGGGCCAATTCCAAATGTTGAGCTTTGCCAACTCAGAAAGTTCGCGAGCGCCGCGTGGCCAACGCCAACGGGCTTCGGTTGTCCTGTTGTCCCCGAGGTAAATAGAATATAGGCGAGATCCCCATATTCGGCTTTTGGCGCATGCGGGGCTTCGGCTTTAGCTTCCGGTAAGAGGTTCGCTGGAGGCAACGTGACGACACGAGCGGGCTCGCGCACCAATTGTCGCATTCTCGTTGTAAAACAGGACTTCTCCAACAATGGCGGAATAATCCAGCAGACTGAGCTCAGTTCTCAGGTGATCGTCGGGATATTCACTGTCCAGAATAACAAACGTTGCCCCGACTCTGGATAGAGCAAGGAGCGTATCAATCAGATCATATGATCGTCGCGCCAATACGCCAACAACATGGCCTGTCGAAATTCCAGAGTCAAATAGGAAACGGGCCTTTTTTTCAACTGACAGCAAGAGGAAATGGTAGTTAACTTCCACTTCACCAAATTTGATCGCGATATTGTCTGGGTGAGCGTGAGCGGCTTTGTATACCACTTCATACAGTCTAACTTCAGGAGGTAATATATAATTACAACTGTCCAATCGATGTTCGTAGTTCGGCAGCAAATTGCTGGTCTCGACAAGAGTTCGACTCAACCTGGTAATGCATCAAACATACTCATCAATATGCAACGTTTACGTCAATATAGGATCGTTATGACAGATTATGTGCCAGTTGTACTCTTTATATACATTATAGTGAAGACTAAGCGTAGCCACTGGCCGAATGCGCCAAAGCAGCTAAAGTAAGTCCTTGTGGACAACGCTAAGGGTGGCGCGTCAAATCCAAGGCCTACGCGGCGAGTTCTGTCCACAGCGCCCCATGGGCGCCTCGACAACCCCGACATGTTTACACTACCCGGCTGCCGCACCATCGAGTTGACACTGTCAATATCCCTCGCAAACGCCCGACGCAAGATATTTCGATAAGAAACCCCGGAAGTCCGTTAATGCCTGTTTCCGCGGGGCCCGGCGTCCGCTCCTTGAGCCTCGCCGTCGCTTCGATGCTCTTGGGCAAAACGCGGTCCCGATAGCGCCGCGGCGCCTCGCCGGGCGCGGCGGAACGCGTTCGCCGACCGCGTCTACACGGCGCGGCTTCGAGCCCGCCCTCGCAAGCAATATGCTATAAGTGGCTCCAGGAGCGCTCCGATGATCCCCGAAATCGCCTTGCGCCGCGAGGAAGTCCGCGCCTTGTGCCGCCGTTTCGGCGTGCGCCGGCTCGACCTGTTCGGCTCGGCGGCGCGCGACGACTTCGACCCTGAGCGCAGCGACCTTGATTTCCTGGTCGAATTCGAGCCGGAAGCGCGGCCGGGGAGCTATTTCGAATCCTATTTCGACTTCAAGGAAGCGCTCGAAGCGCTGTTTGGGCGCAGCGTCGACCTCGTCGAACCCAGCGCGATACGCAATCCCTACTTGAAGGAAAGCATCGCCGAGTCGCAGGAGCGCGTCTTTGAAGCGTGATCCCAGGATTCTCCTTTGGGACGCCCAAAACGCCGCAAACGCCATTGTCGCCATGGCCGCGGGTAAAAGCTTCGCCGACTTCGATCAGGACATCATGCTTCGATCGGCCATTGAACGGCAGTTCGAGATCGTTGGCGAGGCGCTGGGTCGCCTCGCTCGGCTCGATTCCCGCGCTCGCCACGAGAATCCCCGACCTCCGCCACATCGTTGCGTTCCGGAACATCCTCATCCACGGCTACGCGACGATCGATCGGGCGCGCGTCTGGCGGACTGTACAACAGGACCTGCCGAACTCTCCGCGACGTCCTGGTCGATCTTCTCGGTGAGAAGCGCTGAGTCAAGCATTTTGCGGAGCGAGTCGCCCGCGGCGAGCCGCGGCAGGCCCTCCCTATACCCCGGCCCGCTCCAAGTTGAGCGCCAGCAGGCGGGCGAGGGCGTCGTGGGCGTCGGCGAGCCAGCCCCGGGGGCTGGTTATAGAGGTTGGGCGAGTTGGGCGCGAAATAGTCGATATGTCTTTCGACCGTCAAACCGCCTGATCGAAGAATTTCTGGAAAGCGCTTTCCGAGATCGCGGTCGGTGAAATAGACGAAATCCACGCCCCGCTTCTCGTCACGCCGCGCGCTCGTAAAGGGCCGCTTCTTCGATTTCGCCCGGCGGGAGTTCGTAGTCGGCGGCGATATCTTCCACCGTTTCACCCGCGTCGATCCGTTCGGCAATCGTCGAGGTCGAAACGCCCATCCGAAGCACGACGGGCCGGCCAAAAGCGATCCGCGGATCGATGGCGATCACGCGGTCCTGGCTCGGCGCAATCGCCGAAACAAACGGATAAAGCCGAATGGGGAACTTCGACCCGTCCCACTCGATCCGCTTCAAATGCTCTTCGAGGAACTCGACGCATCGCAAGCTGACCGGAAGCCGAAAGCTCGATCAGCTCGCCGTATCGGTCGAGGAAAAGTCTTCCGGCATCCGTCCGCAGTTCTGGACTGAGCAGCAGCCGCTCGATCCCCAGCGTCCTTTGCGCAAAGGCGAGCGCGTCTCGCAAAGCTTTCACCGACACGCCGTGCTCGGTCCTCAGCGACCGTAAAACATGCGCTTCAATCAAGTTCGAAAACGAGAGCAATGCGGGCCGGTTCGACGCTGGCTGAATGAGCCGGTCGAACTGTCCACCCCCTTCGTTCGTTGGGTACTGACGCCCGAGCGTCCACGTCCGAAGCGTGGCCACAGGAAGTCGGGCATACCGCGCCGCCTCGGCAAGCGTGTAGGCCGCAGCGTCACGGCCGCCAACTTGGGGCATCTCACCCTTGATCGTCATGTGGTCACTGTAGCGTTATTTGGCGATTTTGTCGCCGCCGTACGCGGCCATCGAACCCGAGAACCGCCCTTATCCGGCGACTGGGCGCTCGTTCCCCGCCCGTTCCAGATTGAGCGCCAGCAGGCGGGCAAGCGCGTCGTCGGTGGCAATGTCCTCCGGCCAGCCGTAGGCGGCGGCGACGGCGCGGTCGAGGGCGTCGTGGGCGTCGGCGAGCCAGCGCGGGCGCTGGTTGTAGAGGTTGGTCAGCGTCCGCTCCTTGAGCTTGGCCGCCGCTTCGACGGTCTTCGGCAGGATGCGGTCCGGATAGCGCCGCGGCGCCTCGCCGGGTGCGGCGGTCGGCGTCACCTCGGGCACGATATCGACGAGATCGGGCGGGTTCAGCCAGGCGCGGCGCAGGTCGTCGAGCGCCTTCGCGGCGGCGGCGATGCGCTGCGCGTTGGGATCGCGCGGCGTAATGCGCCGCCGGGATGTTCGGCGTCAGGCCTTCGGGGAACGGGAAGGTCTCGAAGGTGGTGGTCGGGGTGTATGCGTCGGATCGTTGCCGACCCGAGCCATGCGCCCAGCGCAAGCGACCAAGCTTCGTGAAAGCGCGAATGCAGGATGCCGAAAAAGGCGTCGTCATCTCGAGCGACCACGATTACGATGATTGTCAGGCACGACAATCGAAAGGAAGCCAGTCGAAGAGTCGATGTTTTGCGACCTCGGGCGTCGACGATGACATCGTGCCTAGCAGCCTTGACGGCGCGACACAGCGCCGGCGCGCGGCTCAGAGATGACGCCACCAAAGCTCGCGGTATAGCTTGCGCGTCGATTGCAGATCTCGATCCGGCTTTACAATTCGGCGACGATATTGCAAACGGCGCTTCGTAAAGTGCGGCTTCGCGTCTCGTTGAAACTCAGCCAAAATCGATGATCCACAAGATCGCCTCGCGTGAGCGAGCGATGTCCAATCCGTTGACCCAAGGCCGAATAACATCAGAATTTGGTCGACCGTTCGGATTTATCGGACTCGAAGCCAAGCCACTCGCAACTGCGCGCCCGGAACGTCAAAAGCGCCGCTCCTTTCGTGATCGCCCATGAAATGACGCGCCAGAGTTCTCCAGCCAGCGATCGCGCTTTCGTAAGGTCCGACGCGGCCGCCGGTTAGGTCGCGTGAACTATACTCGACGGCATCGCCATCTGAGCCGTCAGCCGGCTGCCTCAGTCTCGTCGCCAAAGCACACAAGACTAACGCGCACCGCCGCGCCATCGATCGTCCACGGCTCGTCGCTCCACGCCTCGAAGATCGCGCCGGCCTCGGCGATCGGCTCCAGCACTTTGCGGTTGGCGCCGCCGCGAATGGAATTCGTCGCGACGAGGCCGACGCGCTCGGCGCGGCCGGCCTGCACCGCCTGCCACGCCTTGGCGAACCAGTAGCAGACGAGATCGGCCTCGGCGGGCACGCGGCCGTCATAGACCTTGAACAGCGTCTCCACCGTCGCGTCGCCGAGGCCGCGCCGCATCAGCTTGCCGCCCAGAAACGGCGGGTTGCCGACGATGACATCCGCCTCCGGCCATTCCGCCTCGACGAACCCGCCCCGCCCGTCCGGCGCGATCAGCGCGTCGCGGCATTCGATCGCGTCGAGCTTGCGCAGGATCGGGCGGGGGTGGTGCTGGATGGCGTTCCTCACCCGCCACTGGATGTCGCCGATCCAGATGGTGGTGCGCGCCAGTTCGGCGGCGAACGGGTTGATCTCGATCCCGTGCAGGATTTCCGGCCCGACCCGCGGCACGGCCATGCCGAGGCCGAGCGCCTCGCTGTCGAGGATCGCCCGCCATTCGATGTCCTTGACGCCCTGCAAAGCGAGGTAGAGGAAATTGCCGGAGCCGCAGGCCGGGTCCAGAATCCTGAGCTTGCACAGCCGGTCGATGAAGGCGTCCCGCTCGGCCTCGGCCTTGGCGCGCGCGGCCTCGAATTTCTTGCCGGCTTCCCGCTTGCCGCCCTTGCCATTGCCGCCGCCCGCCTCCAGCGCCGGCGCCATGATCGCCTCGATTTTCGCTTTCGTCGTCGCCCACTCGGCCTTGAGCGGGCGCAGCACGACCGGCTCGACGATCATCATGATCTTGGCCGGATCGGTGTAATGGGCGCCGATCTGGGCGCGCTTGTCCGGATCGAGAAAGCGCTCGAACAGCGTGCCGAAGATGGTCGGGTCGATCAGGCTCCAGTCGAGGCTCGCGGCGGCGAACAGGAGGCCGATTTCGCCGAATTCGAGGGCGAGCGGCGGGCGGCCGTCGAACAGGCCGCCGTTGAATTCGAGAATGTCTTCCAGATCGAAATCGCCGCCCTTGGCCATGTCGTCGAACAGACGGGCGAGAACCGTCTTCGCCTGCTGCGGGCTTTCGCTCGGCGAACTTCAAGAGCTTCTTCCACAGGCCGTCGGGCAGCAGCTTCACGCTGTCGGCGAAGAAGCAAAAGACGAGCTGGTTGATGAAATGCGCCACCGCCTCGCGGTCCGGGTTGCGGTGCTGGAGACGGTCGGAAATCGCCTGGAACTTGTCGGCCGCCTCCCGGGTCAGCACCTCGCGGGTGCGGCCGGAACGGAGCGCCTCGGGATTGTGGAAAACATCGCGCAGGCGGGCGAAATTGACCGGGTCGGCGAGCTCTTCCAGCTCGAACGCATAGCGGGCGGGCGCCTCGTTGGTCCAGCGGGTCTCGATGCGAAAGAGGTGGGTGTCGCAGGCGACATGCAGCGGCGGGTTTTCCAGGGCGGCGGCGTAACGGGTGAGCTGTTCGAGCGCCTTGCCCAGGTCGTTCTTCTTCTTCTTGTACTCCCAGGCGAAAAAGCCCTTCTTCCAGACGTCCGCCCAGCCCTCGCCGCCGCCGGTCTTGGGCGCCCCCTTCTCGAACGCGAAATGGTCGCCGGCGGGGTCGTCCTCGGCCGGGGTCGGGTGGCCGACGAGGCGGCAGAGGTCGAGGAAATGCTCCTGCGCCGTCGCCCGCTCGGTCAGCGCCACCGGCTTCCATTTGCGGATGAAGTCTTGCGGGGTCATCGGACAAGCGGGCGGGCCGGTTCAAAAAGGGCGGGAAGTCGCCGCTTAGCATGAGTTGGCGTGGATGAGCCAAACCATATAAACCTGCCATTTATGTACAATATGCATCCGACCATCAGAAACCGGGCGTCGCCGGCGCTGCCGCTAAGCGGGGTTCCAACCTCTTGAGATTATTGGGCCCGGTCGATAAACGGCGCTAAGACACGGCAGGAGCCGCGCTAAACCTCCGGCGCCCCGCGCGCCGCCTCCGCCAACGCCGCGGCGAGCCAGGGGGAGAACGAGCGGGCGACCTCGACGTGGAAGTCGGTCTCGCCGAGCCGCCACAGCACGATCTCGGCCTTGTCGAACAGCGTGCGCGTCGCCATCCCGACCGGAAAGCTCCTCAGCCGCAGATCGAGCGGGCAGCCGGCGTTGAGGACGCGGGCGGCGGCGAGGCCCGAGACGATCAGCCCGACCTGCCGGTGCGACACATCGACCAGGCTGTGAGGCAGACCGGCAAGCCCGGCCTCGAGCGCGGCGGCCAGCGCCTCGACCGAGACGCCCTGGGCGATCAGGAGCCACTCGTCCGGGCCGAGCCAGAGCGCCGCCCGTTCGCCGGACCGGCCGGCCGGCCCGAGCCGCGCCGGCAATGCGGCGCCGAAGGCCTCGGTGCAGGCCATCCGCGCGGCCTCCCCGCCGCGGACGACAAAACGGTCGGCGGGCGGAGCGTCCATGACCGCAAAGCGCGGCCCGGACGGCAGGATCGCGTCGTCGAGCGGAAAGCGCGGCGTCAGCCAGGGGCTCGCGATCGAGGCGTCAGACATGGAGGCGCGCTCCGTCGGGGTCGTAGGCGCAGGGCTGGGCGACCGTCGCGGGCGCGGCGCGGCCTGCCGGCGTCGAGACATGAACCCTCTGGCCGATGCGGGCGCGGCCGCCGGCGACGAGCGCGAGCGCAATCGAGCGGCCGGCGGCCGGGCTGCGATAGGACGAGGTGACGTGGCCAAGCGCGCGCGAGCCCACGGGGGGCGTGGCGCTCTCCGTGACCTGGGCGCCCTCCTCGAGCACGAGCGCCGGGTCTTCCGTCAGGAGGCCGACCAGCTGCTTGCGGCCCTCCTTGGCGAGTTCGGGCAGCATGAGCGATCGCCTGCCGACGAAATCGGCCTTGGTCTTGCCGATCGCCCAGCCGAGGCCGAGGTCGGCGGGCGTCACCGTCCCGTCGGTCTCCTGGCCGACGATCACGTAGCCCTTCTCGGCGCGCAGGACGTGCGTCGCCTCCGTGCCGTAGGCGCAGCCGCCGTGCGCCTCGACGGCCGCGAACACGGCCTTCCAGACGTCGAGGCCATAGGCCGAGCCGACGTTGATCTCGTAGCCGAGCTCGCCGGTGAAGCTCACCCGCATGAGCCGCGCCGGAACGCCTAAAACCCTGGCGTGGCGCACGCTCATGTGCGGGAAGGCCGCATTCGACAGGTCGACGCCGTCGACCAACGGCGCGATCGTTTCCCGCGCCTTCGGCCCCTGCACGGCGATCGTCGCCCACTGCTCCGTCGTCGAGGTCAGCCAGACTTCGAGCTCGGCGAACTCGGTCTGGAGGTAGTCCTCCATATGCTCGAGCACGCGCTGGGCGCCGCCAGTGGTCGTCGTCACGTGGAAGCGGTCCGCGGCGAGGCGGGCGACGACGCCGTCGTCCATGACGAAGCCGGTCTCGGTCAGCATCAGGCCGTAGCGGCAGCGGCCGACCGCGAGCTTCGCGAAGGCGTTGACGTACATCCGCTCGAGGAAGACGGCGGCGTCCCGCCCGACCACCTCGATCTTGCCGAGCGTCGAGGCGTCGAACAGGCCGACGGCCGCCCGGGTCGTGCGGCATTCGCGCGCGACCGCTTCGCCCACCGTCTCGCCGGGGCGCGGAAAATACCAGGCGCGCTTCCACAGGGAGACGTCCTCGAACAGCGCCCCGCGCGCCGCCGCCCACTCGTGGATCGGCGTCTTGCGGATCGGATCGAAGAGCTCGCCGCGAGCGAGGCCGGCGAAGGCGCCGAAGGTCACCGGCGTATAGGGCGGACGGAAGGTCGTGAGCCCCACTTCCGGGATCGGCTTTCCCTGAACGGCTGCTGCAATAGCGAGAGCGTTCATGTTGGAGAGCTTGCCCTGGTCGGTCGCCATGCCGGTCGTCGTGTAGCGTTTGACGTGCTCGATCGAGCGCAGGCCCTCCTGGACCGCCAGTTCGACGTCCTTGACGCACACGTCGTTCTGGAAGTCGACGAAAGCCTTTACGGCTCGGTCGCCAAGCACGTGCAACGGCGCGCCGAGCGCGCCGCCGCTTGCGGCGGGCGCACCCTCGACGAGGTAGGTGTAGGCGCCGGCTGCGGAGAAGCCCGCCGCCTCCGCCGCGGCGCGGCCAGCCGCATCGCCCTCGGCGAGGGCGTCGGCGAGCGCGAACGTCGCGTTGCAGGCGCCGGCCGAGCGCTCGCGCTGGACCGAGGCGCCGGGCCGGAAGAGTTGCGCCGCCTCGTTGAAGGCAAGCCGGCCGCGCGACTGGGAAAAGAGGTGCACCGACGGCGTCCAGCCGCCCGACATGAGCAGCGCGTCGCAGGCGATCCGGCGCATGCCGCCGGGATGCGCGGAGAGCCGCACCGCCGTGACGCCCGCGCGCCCCTCGACCTCGTGGACGGCGGCTTTGACGGCGACCCCGAGGCCCGCCGCGCGGGCCATGTCCGGCAGCGGCCCGGCCGCCTCGTCGCGTAAGTCAGCGATCAGTTCGACCGCCACGCCGGCCTCGTGCAGGTCGAGCGCCGCGCGATAGGCCTCGTCATGTGCGGTGACGACGACGACGCGCTCGCCAACCTTGACGCCATGGAGGTTGAGATAGCGCCGCGCCGCGCCGGCGAGCATGATCCCGGGCCGGTCGTTGTCGGCGAAGACGAGCGGCCGCTCGATGGCGCCGGTCGCAAGCACGACCTCGCGAGCCCGCATCCGCCACAGCCGCTCGCGCGGACGCTCGGGGTCGGCGAGGAGGTCGGGCTCGACCACCCGCTCGCTGAGAGCGACGAGATTCTGCGCATAGTAGCCGAACGCCTGCGTGCGCGGCATGAGCCGGACGTTCGGCGCCGCGCGCATGGCGTCCAGGGACTGCGCGAGCCATCGGCTTGCGGGTTGGCCGTCGATCGTTGCGCGCGCTTCGGCGCCGAGCGACCCGCCAAGCGTGGGGCTTTCGTCGCAGACCACGACGTCGGCGCCGCTTTCGGCCGCAGCGCGCGCTGCAGCGAGGCCAGCGGGCCCGGCGCCGACGATCAGCACGTCGCAATGGCCGAAGGTGCGGTGATAGCGATCCGGGTCGGGTTCGCGGGGCGGGGTTCCGAGTTCCGCGGCGCGGCGGATGATGGGCTCGTAGATCCGCCTCCACGCCCAGTTCGGACCGAACCAGTCGGGCCCCATGAAGGTCTTGTAGTAAAAGCCGGCGCCGATGAGCGGCGCGAGGAGGCCGTTGATCGCGCCGACGTCGAAGCGGAGGGTGGGCCAACGGTTCTGGCTCGTCGCGACGAGGCCGTCGTAAAGCTCGATCTCGGTCGCGCGTGAATTGGGGGTGAAGAGTCCGGGGCCGCGCTCGACGCCGACGAGCGCGTTCGGTTCCTCGGGCCCGGCTGCAACGATCCCGCGCGGGCGGTGATACTTGTAAGACCGGCCCACGAGCCTGACGCCGTTGGCGAGAAGGGCGGACGCGAGCGTGTCCCCCTCATAGCCGGCGTAGGCGGCGCCATCGAACGTGAAGGAGATCGGCCTTGCGCGGTCGATCGCCGAGCCGCCGGCCGGCGTGCGATGGGCCTGCGTCATGGCCGGCCCCCGGCGGGTATTTCCGGTCGCGGCGAGCCCGGTTCGTACGATACGAGAATGCGGTCGCTGACAGTGTCGCGCAGCACGTTGAAGAAGCGCCCGCAGCCGGAAACGTGCCGCCAGCGCTCGGCGAAGACGCCCTTCGGGTTCGACCGGAAATAGAGGTGCTCGGTCCACGCCTCGTCGCTGACCGCTGACGGGTCGTGCGGACGGGCGATATGGGCCTCGCCGGCGTGGCGGAACTCGATCTCCGGCCGCTCGATGCCGCAAAAGGGACAGGGGATCAACAGCATCGAGGCCTCAATGCGCCACCGCCGCCGCCGCGGCTTCGTCGATCAGCCGCCCGGATCGGAACCGGTCGAGCGCGAAAGGCGCGGCGAGCGGATGCGGCTCGCCCCGCGCGATGGTGTAAGCGAACACATCCCCCGAGCCAGGTGTCGCCTTGAATCCACCGGTGCCCCAGCCGCAATTGACGAAGAGGCCTGGAACCGGGGTCAGGCCGATGATCGGCGAGCGGTCGGGCGTGACGTCGACGATGCCGCCCCAGTTGCGTAGCATCCTGAGCCGGCGAACCGAAGGGAAGAGCTCGCAGATCGCCTCGAGCGTGTGCTCGGCGATGTGCAGGCCACCGGTCTGGGAATAGGAATTGTAAGCGTCCGTACCCGCCCCGATCACCATTTCGCCCTTGTCGGACTGGGACATGTAGGCGTGGATCGTGTTCGACATGACGACGCAGGGCATCATCGGCTTGACCGGCTCGCTGACCAGCGCCTGCAACGGATAGCTGTCGAGCGGCATGCGGACCCCGGCCATCGCCATGAGGACAGAGCTGTGGCCCGCCGCGGCCACGCCGATCGCTTTCGCGGCAATTGGACCGCGCGTCGTATTGACGCCCGAAACGCGGCCCGAAGGGTCGCGGCGAATATCCGTCACTTCGCAGTTCTCAACGATGTTGACGCCGCGCGCCGAGGCGGCGCGAGCAAACCCCCAGGCGACAGCGTCGTGCCGCGCCGTGCCGCCGCGCCGCTGCAGCGCCGCGCCGACCACGGGAAAGCGGATGTCGGGAGAAATGTTGAGGATCGGGCAGAAGGCCTTCGCCTCTGCCGGCGTCAGCCATTCGTTGTCAACGCCGGCAAGCCGGTTGGCGTGGACGTGGCGCTTGACGACCTGGACGTCATGAACGTTGTGGGCGAGCATCATCACCCCGCGGGCGGAGTACATCACATTGTAGTTCAGCTCGCGCGACAGGCCCTCCCACAGTTTCAGCGCATGCTCGTACAGCGCGGCCGATTCCTCCCAAAGATAGTTCGAGCGCAGGATGGTGGTGTTGCGTCCGGTGTTGCCGCCGCCGAGCCAACCCTTCTCCAGCACGGCGACCCGGCTCACGCTGTGGTTTTTGGCGAGATAGTAAGCGGTCGCGAGTCCGTGCCCGCCCGCCCCGACAATGACGACGTCATACGCCGCTTTCGGTTCGGGGCACGACCACTGCTCCGGCCACCCCGCGTTCCGCGAGAGTCCCTGCCGCACGACGTTGAAAACAGAAAAACGCACCGCTCCGCAGAGTCCTCCATACGATCGCGGCGAGGTTTGCCCGTTTCGGGTCCCAATTGCGAGGACAATTTCGTGATTGCTGCGGTTGGCCACGCTTTTTGTTGGATGCATATGCGAAGCCGGAACACCGCGGCAGGATCGCCGCCCGTCCCGGTGCGGTAACAGCATTCCTAATCAGGCTGGATTAACTTTTTGCACCGCAGCAAGAATTCTGTCGACAATCTGGCGTATTGGCGGCAGGTTTGGCCAGGTGACCAAAATATAAATTAGATGTAGTAATTGACATTTCGGTTGTGACATCGGGGCCTTGCTGGTAGGAAGGGAGCGCCCGGGGACAATGGTTTTGACGTCGGACCACCGAGGGTGTTGATGATCGCGCAAGAAATCCTTTTAACCTGCTCCAATCCGAGCGTCGCGCGCGCCGCCGTCGCCTCGATCGGCGGCGACTTCGCGGGGTGGTTCGATCGCCAAGCGGCGAACCGCAACCTGTCGAGCGGGCCGTTTGCGGCCGAGTTGGTTCGCGAATTCGCCCGTTGCGGCCGTGGCCGCGACTGGGAGGGCCTTCGCGCCGCGACGCGCGGCGCGGACATGCCCATCCTCTCCGGCCTGCGCTACATCCTTGAGCGGGAGGTGACGCTGAAAGGCGGAGACACGCGGGATGCTACGCCGGCGCTCCGGCGCGAGTCCAGCCTGAGTTGCGCCTGACGGCGGCGATTGCGCGGGCGCCGGGAAAGGCGCATCGTCCCCTTCATGTTTCTTGGACTGGATTGCGGCACGTCGGGGCTGAAGGCGCTCCTTGTCGACGAGAGCGGCGCCGCGGTCGGCGCGGCGACCCGCAGCTACCAGCCGAACCGGCCGCGGCCGGGTTGGTCTGAGCAGGATCCCGAGGTCTGGCGCTCGGCAATGGCCGAGGCGATCGCGGAGCTTCGTGCGGCGGTGCCGGACGCGGTCGGCGCGCTGAAGGCGATCGGCTTTTCCGGTCAGATGCATGGCGCGGTGGTGATCGACCGTTCGAACCGTCCGGCGCGCCGGGCGATCCTGCACAACGACGGCCGGGCGCATGAGGAGGCCGCCGAGCTTGCCCGCGACTATCCCCATCTCGCTGACGTCGTTGGGGTGAGGCCCATGCCTGGCTTCACCGGGCCGAAGCTTTTGTGGCTTGCCCGTAATGAGCCCGAACTGCGCGACCGGATCGACTGCGTGCTTGCGCCAAAAGACTATCTGCGGCTTACGCTTACCGGCGAGCGCGGCACGGACATGAGCGACGCGGCCGGCCAATGGCTGCTCGACGAGGCTGTGCGTCTGTGGTCGGTGGACGCGATCGCGGCCTGCATGGCGGCGCCCGAATGGACGCCCCGGCTCCATGAAGGATCGGACGCGGTTGGGACCGTGCGTCCGGCGGCGGCCGAAGCGCTCGGGCTGCCCTCCGGCGTCGTGGTCGCCGCGGGCGGGGGCGACGCGGCGGTCGGCGCGGTCGGACTCGGCGCGATCGCGCCGGGCGAGGCCTTCATATCGCTCGGCACCGCGACCCAGCTGATCGTCGCGACGGAACGCTACCTCAGCGCGCCGGAAAAGCTGGTGCACGGCTTCGCCCATGCGCTGCCCGGCCGCTGGTACGCGATGGCCGCGATGCTGAACGGCGCAGGCGCCCTCGCCTTCGCTGCACGCTTGCTCGGCTCGACGCCCGATGCCCTCGAACGCGAGGCGGCGGACGGCTATCGCGGGCCGGGCGCGCTCGTCTTCCTGCCCTATCTTTCGGGCGAGCGGACGCCGCTCGACGACCCGTTCGCGCGCGGCGTTCTGTTCGGCCTAAGCGAGGCGACGTCGCGCGCCGACGCCGCCCGTGCGGTCATGGAAGGCGTCGCGCTGACGCTCGCCGAGGCGCGCGACGCCCTAGCGACCGCAGGCGCGGCGATCGAGCGGGTCGGATTGATCGGCGGCGGCGCGAAAAGCGCCCTCTGGACACGGATGATCGCGGCGGCGACCGGATTCACGGTCGTGCGCATGAAAGGCGGCGAGGCAGGCCCCGCTTACGGCGCAGCGCGCCTCGCGCGTCTTGCGGCGACCGGCGAAGCGCCCGAGGCGTTGTGCAAGTCGCCCGAAGTCGCCGACGTCACCGAACCCGATCCCGCGCTCGCTGAAGCGTTCGCAAGGCAGCGCGAGCGTTTCAAGGCGCTTTACGGGGCGCTGAAGGGGGAGTTCCGGCGAGGACGTTGAGGCGGTCGCGCATCCATGACTCGCCGAACAGCTCGCGTTCGTGTCACAACTCGCGCAAGAAGGCCGCAGGCTTCTGGCCCAGGATGCGCCACGCGCCGATCATGCCGAGGACGACCGTGAAAATGAGGCCCCCACCGGCCGCGGCGAGGGCGGACCTCCAGTCGAAGGCGAAATCGGCAAACATGATGCGCGTCACCACTAGCCAGGCGATCAGCGTCCCCGCGCCGACCGCGAACGCCGCGGTGGCGGCGCCGAGAATGGCGTATTCGGCGAGGAACATGAGACCGAGGCGGGTTCGCGTCGCTCCGAGGATCTTGAGGATCGTCGCGTCGGCGAGGCGAGCCCGCCGATTGGCGGCGAGCGCGCCGGCGAGAACCAGCACGGAGGTTGCGAGCGCCAAGCCGGTCGCGGCGCGGATCGCCAACGCCAGCTTGCCCACGAGTTCCTCGATCGTCTCCAGCGCGTCGCGCACCCGCACGCTGACCACGGTCGGGAAGTCGTGCGCCGCGGCGCGCAAAAGCGCGATCTCCTTCGTTGGTCCGTCGGACGGCGGCAGGGCGGTCGACACGAGCTCGCTGAACGGCGCGCCCTTAAACGTATTTGAGGAATAGACGAGCACGAAGTTTATCGCGAAGCTGCGCCAGTTCACCTTGCGAAAGTTCGCCACCGTCGCCGTCACGTCGCGGCCGAGCACGTTGACCACCACAGGGTCGCCGATCTTGAGGCCGAGCCCCTTCGCCACCTCCTCCTCCATCGAGACCAGCGGCGGCCCGGCATAGTCGGGCGGCCACCACGACCCCGCCACGACCTTGGACCCCTCCGGCACGGTTCGGGCGAAGGTCACGCCGCGATCGCCCTCGAGCGCCCAGGCGACCTTGTCGCTCGCCTTGACCTTTGCGACCGGCGTTCCGGCGAGGGTCACGAACCGGCCGCGCATCATCGGCGTCTCGCTGATCTTGGCGCCGGGCGCCTCCTCTTTCAGGAAATCGAGGAAACGCGGCGCGTCGGCGCTGCGCAGGTCAAGGAAAAAGAAGCTTGGCGTTTCGCCTGGCAGAGTCTGATGCAGCTCCGCGCGCATGTTGAAGTCGATCAGGCTCAGCGCGACCAGCGCCGCCAGTCCGAGGCCGAGCGAAAGCACGATCGAGCCGGTCAGCGCGCCCGGCCTGTGGATCGCCGCCAGCGCCATGCGCAATTCGACCGGCCGCGATATGGGCGCGCGCCCGGCCGCAATCGCGAGGCAGAGCGCCACGAGCCGAAGCACGACGAAGGCGGCGAGCGTGGCGCCAGCCACGGCAAGCGCGATCGTCGGCTGCGGGCTCGTGACCACGGCGAGCGCGACGAGCGCGGCGGCGGCGAGCGCGGCGACCGCGAGGTAGCGCCTCCTCGGCCAGCCCTGCCGCTCGTCGGCGAGGTCGCGGATCAGCGTGGTGACTGGCAGATCGTGCGCCCGCGACAGCGGCGGCACGGCGAAAACGAGCGCCGTCAGGAGGCCGTACATCACGCCCAGCGCGACGACGCCGAGATCGACCGAGGGCTCGATCGGAATGGGAATGAGCTCGGCGAACAGGGCATTGACGGCGAAGGGGATCGCGCTCCCGAACGTCGCGCCGACAAGCGCGCCGGCGAGCGCGACAGCCAGGAACTCAACCACGGCGAGCGCGACAACGCTCGTCCCTGTGGCGCCGATCGCCTTCAAGATCGCCAGCGTCGCGCGCTTGCGCTCGACGAAGCCCTGCGCCGCATTGGCGACGCCGACGCCGCCGACGACCAGCGACAGGAGGCCCGCCAGCGTCAAGAATTCGGCGAAACGGTCGAGGTCGCGAGTGAAATCGGGTGAGACGTTGAGGCGCGAGCGCGTCTCCCAGCCGGCCTCTGGAAAGGCGCGGTTCGCCGCGGCGATGAAGGCCTTGACGGCCGCCTCGTCGGGCGGCCCGCCGGCCCCGCCCATCACCACCCGGGTCGTCCAGCGCACCAGCGATCCGGGCTGCACCAGACGCGTCGCGTCCAGCGCGGCCTGAGAAATGAGGAGGCGCGGCCCGAAGCCGACGCCGACCGCGAGCCGATCGGGTTCGCCGGCGAGCACGGCGCGCAAGACAAAGGTCGCCTCGCCGAGACGGAACGTGTCGCCGATCTTGAGATCGAGCCGCGCCAGCAGCGCCTCTTCCGCCGCGGCGCCGTAAACGCCGTTCTTTTCGGATAGAGCCTCGGCCGTTGACATCGGCGGCGCGAGGGTCGCCGCCCCAATCGTGGGCCAGGACGGCTCGACCGCCTTGACTTCGACGAGCGCAGCGTCGCCGTCGTCGGTCCGCGCCATTGCCCGCATCGTGGCGATAGTCGAGAGCTTGCCGAAGCGGCCGAGGAAGGCCGCTTCGTCCGGCTTGAGCCGCCGATGGATCAGCGAAAACGACGCGTCGCCGCCAAGGATCACCCGCCCCTGCTTTGCAAGCCCGTCGTCGAGCGCCTTGGCCAGGCTCTCGACCCCGACGATGGCAGTCACGCCGAGCGCGATGCAGACGAGAAAGATCCACAGGCCGGCAAGGCCGCCGCGCAAGTCGCGGAGCGCAAAGCGCAGGATCGGCGCGCGGCCTTGCGGCCGGGGCGGAGCGACGGGCGCGTTCATGCCGAGACGAGGGCCACGTCCTCGACCGCGCCGGAGTGCATCCGGATGACCCGGTCGCAGCGGGCGGCAAGCGCCGGATCGTGCGTCACGAGCGCCAGCGTCGCGCCGCGCCGGGGCGGAAGCGCGAAGATCAGGTCCATGATCGCGCGCCCGGTCGCCTCGTCCAGATTGCCGGTCGGCTCGTCGGCGATCAAGAGCGAGGGGCGCGGGCTCAGCGCCCGGGCGAGCGCGACCCGCTGCTGCTCCCCGCCCGAGAGCTGGGCCGGATAGTGGCTCATCCGGTCCCCGAGGCCGACCTCGTCGAGCTCCTTGCGGGCGCGGGCGAAAGCATCGCGTGCGCCTGCAAGCTCGAGCGGCGCCGCGACATTTTCGAGCGCCGTCATGGTCGGGATGAGATGAAAGGACTGGAAGACGATGCCGATGCGGGCGCCGCGAAAGCGGGCGAGCGCGTCTTCGTTCAGGGTCGTGAGGCTCACGCCGTCGATCATGACCTCGCCGCGGTCTGGCCGTTCGAGCCCCGCCATGATCATGAGCAGGGTCGATTTGCCCGAGCCGGACGGCCCGACGAGGCCGACCGCCTCGCCTTTGGCGATTGTCAGGCCGACGTCCCGCAATATATGCACCCGGGCGGCGCCCCGGCCGAGGCTGAGATCGACGCCGCGCATCGCGACTGCGGGAAGGCTCATCGTGTCGGAAATCCTGAAGGCGGGGCCGCCCTCATATGGGCATTGGCGGATGTTCGTCCAGGCGGCGGCGTTGGCGGCGGCCCTGGCGCTGGCTTTCGCCGCCCCGGCTTCGGCCAAAACTCTCAAGCTCGTCGCCCTTGGCGACAGCCTGACCGCCGGCTACGGCCTACCTCCCGGCAAGGCGTTTCCCGACCAGCTCGAAGCGGCGCTCAAGGCCAAGGGCTGGGACGTGATGGTCGTTGACGCCGGCGTCTCGGGCGATACGGCGGCGGACGGCCTCGCCCGCTACGACTGGTCGGTGCCGGCCGACGCCGATGCGCTGATCATCGAGCTCGGCGCGAACGACATGCTGCGCGGCCTCAATCCCGAGGCGACCAAGAGGACGCTCGCGGACATTCTCGAGCGGGCGAGGGCGGCGCATCTGCCGACGCTGCTGGCCGGCATGCGCGCCGCGCCGAATCTCGGCGCCGACTACGACAAGGCGTTCGACGCGATTTATCCCGCGCTTGCCCAAAGCTACGGAGCGATCCTCTACCCGTTCTTCCTCGACGGCGTCTCCGGCGACGCCAAGCTCGACCAGCCGGACGGCCTCCATCCGACGGCGGCCGGTGTGGCGGTGATCGTCGGCCGCATCCTGCCCTCGGTGGAGGCGCTGCTCAAGCGGGTGAACCCGATAGGGCGTGATGACTTACCCTCACCCTGCCGCTTCGCGGCTTCCCTCTCCCTGTGGGCCCTGTGGGAGAGGGCTTCCTTCCCCTTTGGAGGAAGGCGGCCCGAATGGCCAGATGAGGGTTTTCACCGCAATTCCGCGAGCGGCAGGCTCAGCGCGGCAACCGCCTCAGCCGAGCGCCGACTTTCCGGACGTCACGCCGAACGTCACGTCGACGGACGCAAGCGTGGAGATCGAATCGGTGAACGACATTTGGTAGCCGCTGTATGCGCCGCTCGTTCCCCAGGGGTTCAGCAGCGATACGGTTCCCGCCGCCGCGTTGACGCCGGTGACCATGTACATGTGGCCGCCGACGAGATTGGAGCCAGACGGCCCGTCCCCATTAGTGCCCATGATCACGTCCTCGTGGGAGGAGAACGCGGTTTGCAGGGTGGAGACGAGGCTGCTGAGCGAGGACGACGATTTGCCCGAATAGGTCCCATAACTGTTGACGGACTGTCCGGTTATCTCGGTCAGCCCCTGCCACCAACCACCGGCGATATCCTCATAGGCGTTGTTATGGACCCCGAGTTCACCCGTCGCGACGCCGGACTGCTCATTGAGTTGCGCGAACGCCTTCTCGACGAGGGGCGCCCAGAGCGCGCCGTTGCCGTTCTCGAAATACAGAGGAGATCCTGGATATAGGTCTCCGCCTGACATTTCCGGCAATTGGTTGTTGACCGTGACGTAGTCAGCCTTTCCGTTGATCTGGAACTCGACGGAATAGGTTCCGTTGGCGTTCTCGGTGATCATGTTCTCGATCGTCGTCGGGTCTTGCAGCGCGATCTCGCCGATCGCCGACAGGAAGTAGCAGTCGCCGAGGTAGCCCTGGTTGATGTTGCTCGTCGAGGGGGCCGTATCGTTGTTGGCCGTGAACAGGGGCTCGCTGACCGCTTGATAGGTGACCGCGTAATTTGACTGGCCCACCGCGGTGAGGTTGGTCGACGGCAAATCGGTCCCGAGGAACCACTTGCCGATCAGTTCCTGCAGCTGAGTTTGCGTCGAGGAGGCGGTCAGATTGCCGAGGGCCGTCGCGGTGGACGACCCGCCGTTCCAGTACGCGTTGGCCGAGTTGCCGAGCACGACGTCGTCGAAGATCTGCTGCACGTAGGCCGAGGTCTGAATGCCGCCGGTCGTGTCGAGTTCTGCGGCGAGCTGCTGGAGCCCGGCCATTTTCTGGGTCGTCATTCCGGCGGTGTCTGCGTCTTGCAGCACTGCGAGCATGCCCGAATAGCTCAGCGATCCGTTGACTTCATGCGCCGCAGCGTCGGCGAGAATCGGGTTGACGCCCCCGCTTTGCACGACCGCCAACTGCGCCGCCGACATGGCGGCGATTTGCGTCGAGCTGAACGAGGCGAGTTCCGCGGACGTGAGAGACATGAGATCGGCGACGCTGATTCCCTTGATTGCGGGCGTGGAAATGAGGTTCAAGTTCGAGCCGAGCAGCGCGTCGAAGGTCTGCGTCGACATGGATGTCAACGTCGTCGCAGACAGCTTGGCGACAATTCCTGAGAAGGCCGCGCTGCTGAACGCCGAGAGACTTGCAAGCGACAGCGCGGCGATCTGCGTTGCCGACAGCCCAGCAGCCTGAGCCGCGGTCAGATCGGCGATCTGGGACGCGCCGAGTCCACCCAGCGCAGCCGTCGTCAGGGCGCCGATCTGGCTCGCCGACAGCACAGCGACCTGATTGGCCGTCAGGGCCGCGGCCTGCGTCGCCGACAGCGCTGCGATCTGGGTCGTCGTCAGCGCGGAGATGACGCTCGTCGAGAGCGCTGCCGTCTCGGCCGCCGTCAACGCGTGGATCTCGGTCGTCGTGAGCCCGGCGGCCTGGGACGACGTGAGCGTCCCGGCGTTCGGGGCGATGACCGCTGCGAACTGGGTCGCAGACAGCGCGCCGATCGTCTTGGCAGTGAAACCGGCGACCTGGGACGTGGTCAGGCCGTGAAGCGCCTGGAGGGCCGGACCACTGAGGCCGTTGATCTGCGCTGAGGAGAGAACTGCGACATCCGCGGCGGTCAGCGCCGCGATCTGCGCCGTCGTCATCGCGGCAATCTGCCCGGGCGTCAGCGCAGCGATCTGGGCCGCCGTCATTCCGGCGACCGCGGTCGCGGTCAGGTCGCCGACCTGCGCCGCCGACAGGGCGGCGATCTGCTTCGCCGTCAAGGCCGCGGCTTGCGTCGCCGTCAGTGCCGCGATCTGGGTCTTCGACAGAGCGGACACGACGCTGGTCGAGAGCGCGGCGATTTCGGTCGGGGTCAGCGCCTGAATTTCGGCGTTCGTGAGCCCGGCGGCCTGTGCGGCTGTCAGCGTCCCTGTGTTCGGGGCGACCAGACTCCCGAATTGGCTCGCCGACAGCGCCCCAATCGTTTTCGCGGTGAACCCCGCGACCTGCGCCGCCGTCAGCCCTTTGAGCGCCTGGAGCGCCGCGGAGCTCAGGCCGTTGATCTGCGCCGACGACAGGACCGCGACGTCCGCTGCGGTCAGCGCTGCGGCCTCAGAGGCCGTTAGCGCGGCCATCTGGGCCGGCGTCAAAGCCGCCGCCTCAGCCGTCGACAGAGCGGCGATGTCGGAGGTCGTCATCGCGGCAATCTGCGCCGTCGTCATCGCGGCGATCTGCGCAGGTGTCAGGGCTGCGACTTGCGCCGCCGTCATCCCGCCGACCGCGGTCGCCGTCAGGCCGCCGATCTGGGTCGCCGACAAAACGGCGATCTGCTTCGCTGTAAAGGCCCCGGCTTGCGCCGCCGAGAGCGCTCCGATCTGGGTCTTCGACAGCGCGGACACGACGCCGGTCGAAAGCGCGGCGATCTCGGTCGGCGTCAGCGCTTGGATTTCGGTGGTCGTGAGCCCTGCGGCCTGCGCGGCCGTCAGCGTCCCTGCGTTCGGGGCGACCAGCGCGGCGAACTGGGCCGCCGACAGCGTGCCGATCGTCTTGGCGGTGAACCCCGCGGCCTGCGCCGCCGTCAGCCCTTTGAGCGCCTGGAGCGCCGCAGAGCTGAGTCCGTTGATCTGCGCCGACGACAGGACCGCGACGTCCGCGGCGGTCAGCGCTCCGGCCTCAGTGGCCGTCAGGGCGGCCATCTGGGCCAGCGTCAAAGCCGCCGCCTCGGCCGTCGACAGAGCGGCGATGGCGGAGGTCGTCAGCGCGGCGATCTGCGCTGTCGTCATCGCGGCGATCTGCGCAGGCCTCAGGGCTGCGACTTGCGCGGCCGAGAGCGCCACAATCTGGGCCGTCGACAGCTTGGACACGACGCTGGTCGAGAGCGCGGCGATTTCGGTCGGGGTCAGCGCCTGAATTTCGGCGGTCGTGAGCCCGGCGGCCTGTGCGGCTGTCAGCGTCGCGGCGTTCGGGGCGACCAGACTCCCGAATTGGCTCGCCGACAGCGCCCCAATCGTTTTGGCGGTGAAACTCGCGGCCTGCGCCGCCGTCAGCCCTTTGAGCGCCTGGAGCGCCGCAGAGCTCAGGCCGTTGATCTGCGCCGACGACAGGACCGCGACGTCCGCGGCGGTCAGCGCTGCGGTCTCAGTGGCCGTTAGCGCGGCCATCTGGGCCGGCGTCAAAGCCGCCGCCTCAGCCGTCGACAGAGCGGCGATGTCGGAGGTCGTCAGTCGCGGCGATCTGCGCCGTCGTCATCGCGGCGATCTGCGCAGGCGTCAGGGCTGCGACTTGCGCCGCCGTCATCCCGCCGACCGCGGCCGCCGTCAGGCCGCCGATCTGGGTCGCCGACAAAACGGCGATCTGCTTCGCCGTCAAGGCCGCGGCTTGCGTCGCCGAGAGCGCTCCGATCTGGGTCTTCGACAGCGCGGACACGACGCTGGTCGAGAGCGCGGCGATCTCGGTCGCGGTCAGCGCTTGGATTTCGGTGGTCGTGAGCCCTGCGGCTTGCGCGGCCGTCAGCGTCCCTGCGTTCGGGGCGATCAGCGCGGCGAACTGGGTCGCCGACAGCGCGCCGATCGTTTTGGCCGTGAAACCCGCCGCCTGCGCCGCCGTCAGCTCTTTGAGCGCCTGGAGCGCCGCGGCGCTGAGTCCGTTGAGCTGCGCCGACGACAGGACCGCGACGTCCGCGGCGGTCAGCGCTCCGGCCTCAGTGGCCGTCAGCGCGGCCATCTGGGCCGCCGTCAACGCCCCTGTCTGCGCCGTCGACAGAGCGGCGATGTCGGAGGTCGTCAGCGCGGCGATCTGCGCTGTCGTCATCGCGGCGATCTGCGCCGGCGTCAGGGCTGCGACTTGCGAAGCCACAAGGCCGGCGATCGTTGAAGTCGCAATGGCCTTGATTTGGGCCGAGGACAGCGACTGGAGCACGCTCTTGCCAAGCGCGTCGACTTGGGCGGCGGATAGGGCAGCCGCCTGGGCCGTCGTCATCAAAGCGATGTCTGAGGCTTGCAGGGAGGCGATCTGGGCGGGGGACAACAACTTCGTCAGGACTGGCGAAAGGCCGACTAAAATCGATGTCATAGGGTCAAAACCGACGCTGGAGCCTGCGGCTTCGATGGGACAAAATAAAGCCACGGCCTGCTCGTGTAGCAGGTATCAATTAGATGCGCCGTCAAGCGAAGATAATCAACTTGCGATTGGAGCCACAATTAAGAAGACGTTTATCTAGCTAAATATAATCAAAATGTATTCTTCCTGCCATACATTTATACTACGCTAACTATTTGTTTCGAAAGACATCTAGCGAAACGGCGAAATCTTTACTGTGAGATTCGTCGGCCGCCTGACGTGCGTCACGTCCCCAATCTCTCCCGAGGGGCGAGGACGGGCCGCGCGGCTGTTGATTTCGGACAGTTTTTAGCGCCTAAGCCTCTGAAAACGCCTCATCGGCGCAATGGCCGCGCGGCCCCGTCCGCCTCGACAAGGCGGCGGACTCGCGAAAGGCGCCGCAAGGCATTGAAAAAGCGGGAAACGGACTCTGGAAATGGCAAACCTCGACCTCGTTCGCCCGAAAGATCGACGCCCGGGCGCCGGTAAGCAGACAGGATGCATGCGTGATGCTTGAAGAGGCCAGCAGTCAAAACCGCTTGCTACCGGAGCGACACATTCTCACCCTGTCCTGCGCCAACAAGCCCGGCATCGTCGCCGGGGTGTCGGCTGCCTTGTTCGACGGCGACTTCAACATTCTCGACGCGCAACAGTTCGACGATACACTCACCGGCAGCTTCTTCATGCGGGTCGAGTTCAACGCCGCGAGCGCTAAGGCGGACATCGCCGTGCTCGCCGCCAGTTTCGGTGGGATCGCCGAAGCCTACGGCATGACCTGGTCGATGCGGCCGGCCGAGCGAAAAAAGCGGGTGGCGATCATGGTCTCGCGATTTGACCACTGCCTGGTCGACCTGCTCTACCGCTGGCGCAGCGGCGAGATGCCGATGGAACCGGTAGCGATCCTCGCGAATTATCCGCGCGGGACCTACGCCCACATCGACTTTGACGGTATTCCGTTCCACTATCTGCCAGTGACCCGGGAGACCAAGATGGAGCAGGAGGCTCAGGCTTGGGAGATCGTCCGGACCGCGAAAGCCGACATCGTTGTGCTGGCGCGCTACATGCAGATCCTGTCGGAAGGCTTCGCCGCCAAGCTCAAGGGCCGCTGCATCAATATCCACCACTCCTTTCTGCCTGGTTTCAAGGGAGCCAAGCCGTACCACCAGGCGCATGCGCGCGGGGTAAAGTTGATCGGGGCGACGGCCCATTTCGTCACCCCGGACCTCGACGAAGGGCCGATCATCGAGCAGGACGTCGAGCGGATCAGCCACCGCGACACGCCCGAGGTGCTGGTGCGCAAGGGCCGCGACATCGAGCGCCGAGTGCTTGCGCGCGCGCTCGGCCATGTGCTCGAGGACCGGGTATTGCTGAATCACGGCAAGACAGTGGTTTTTCCAGACTGAGCGGCCGGAGCGCCCCTTCCGAGGCGGCCTGATCGGACGGTCGCTCGAGAGCGGCCGCAAGGACGAGGTTCGAGCGAGCAAACAGGATCGTGAGATGAGCAAAGTTGCATTTATAGGTCTCGGCGTGATGGGTTTTCCGATGGCTGGACACCTTGCCCGAGCGGGTCACGACGCCGTCGTGTACAACCGGACCTCCGCGGTCGCCGCCAAATGGGTCGAAATGCACGGCGGACGGAGCGCCCCGACGCCGTGCGAGGCCGCCGAGGATCGCGATTTCGTCTTCTCCTGCGTCGGAAACGACGACGACCTCCGCTCGATCTGTCTCGGGGAAACGGGCGCGTTCGCGGGCATGCGGCGGGACGGGCTATTCGTTGATCACACGACCGCCTCGGCCACCGTTGCGCGTGAACTCGCCGGGGAAGCGAAGGACCACGGTTTCGGTTTCCTCGACGCGCCGGTTTCCGGAGGCCAGGCCGGTGCGGAAAACGGACAACTGACCGTCATGTGCGGTGGCGACGAAGACGATTTCGCCAAGGTCAAGCCAATTATAGACGCCTATGCCCGAGCCTGCCGGCTGATGGGACTTGTCGGGGCGGGACAACTGACCAAGATGGTCAATCAAATATGCATTGCTGGTCTTGTGCAGGCGCTCTCCGAAGGCGTTCGGTTCGCAGAGCTTGCGGGCCTGGACCCGAAGCGGGTTGTGGAGGTGATTTCCAAAGGCGCGGCTCAGTCGTGGCAAATGGACAATCGACACGAGTTTATGATCGCGCGTAAATTCGACTTCGGCTTCGCGGTAGACTGGATGCGAAAGGACCTCGCGATCTGTCTCGACGAAGCGCGTCGAAACGGGGCGCCGCTGCCGGTAACGGCGCTGGTCGACCAGTTCTACAGCGATATTCAATCCAAGGGCGGCAACCGTCTGGATACGTCGAGCCTTATACGCCGCCTCTAGTCTGGCTCGACGCGAGAGCGGTCCGCGATCCGCGGGAATCGAGATCATGAGCGTCATGTTGAATGGACAAGGCCGGAATTGCGTCCCAAAGTCAGGCCGAGGATGCCTGATTTGCGCGCGCGTGGCCGTTTTCGGCAAGGCGCCGGACGCCTTTACTATTGGCGCCGGCTCGCGGGTCGGATAAGGGTGCGGCGCTCGAACCTTCGCGGGCCAAAGCCCAGATTCCACTCGCTGACGTGAGGCGCGGAGCCACATGGTGATTGACGGAGACGCGACGTCCGTCGAAGAACGATTGCCTCCTGGACCCAGTCAGCCGGCGCCGGACTTTTCCAGTCTTCAAGGTTTCCAGTTCGTGGGAGCGAGGGACAGCGCCTCCCGCGAGGGCGGGACGGACGACGCGCAGCGGCGCGCGGCCCTCGCGCTCGAACTGGACGCCCGAGCCGCCCGTTTCCATCAGGCGGTTGATTCTTCCATCGTCCTTGCGAGCGACGGAACAATCCGCTGGCTCGGCGATTCCGTGGCGAAGCTCGCGCCCGGCCAGGACATCCTGACGCCCCGCACGATTTTGCTCGTCGATGAGGCGATGTCCCCTGAGGCGCAGACGTTGGTTGTCGCGCGCCTGGAGCTTTGGTTGAACGCGACGGTCCAGCGGCTGTTGGGGCCGCTTTTCTCGCTTCGCGCGCTCCAGGAGGGCCCTCCGCAATTGCAGGATCTAGCGCTCAGGATTGCCAACGCATTGGGCGTCCTGGATCGTGAGCTGGTGCGGAACGTCGTCCGCGGTCTCGACCAGAACGCCAGGGGAGTGCTGAGAAAGCAAGGCGTCCGATTTGGCTCCTTCTATCTTTACGTGCCGTCGACGCTCCGTCCGGCCGCGAGGGCGCTGGCGCTGCAATTATGGTGCATTCAGAAGGGGGATGAAGAGCTTGGCGCGGCGGCTCAGGGACTGATCCCGATGGCGTCGTCGGGACGAACCTCCGCGCCGCCCGATGCGCGGGTCAGTTCGGAAACCTATCGGATCGGAGGGTTTCGGTCCTGCGGCGATCGGGTCGTGAGGGTCGATATCGTCGAGCGCTTGGCCGATATGATCCGCGCCGCGTCGGTCTTGCGGGTTGTGAACGGTTTGGATTTCTGGTCCGCCAGCGTTCCAGGTCACCAGCCAGATGACGTCTCTGACGGGCTGCTCGGGCGATGGATTCTCGTCCGTTCTGAAAGCTTTAGGCTTCGAGAGCCTGACGGTTCGACGCAATGAAATCATATGGCCGGCCGCGGCGATGCCCGCCGCCCCGATAACCGCGACCAGCGAGGCTCAGAGCCCGGAATACGAGGGGGCGGAGGCCAAGCGCGCCGGCGCGGACCGGGAGTCCTCGGAGGAAGCGGCGGGCCACGACGAAAGCGGGGAAGCCGCGGACCCGGCCGCTGAGAGTGTTCACCCCGAGGACATGCAGCGGGCGCCGCCCGTGGAGGCTCATCCGTCCTGGCAACGCGCGCTGACTGACGACGTTCATCCATGGGCCCTTGACGCTCCAGCAGCCGAACCGGCCATTCGGACGAACCCGACGGAGGCGCCGTTATCTGAGGCGCCAGCCGAGATCGACTTCGCGCCCGAAGCGCCGCAAGAGCCTCACGATCTCCAGGCGGAGCCGCCCGGCGAGACGACCGCGTTTGTCCAACTCCGGCGGCTTGACGCAGCGCCGCCCGCCCTCGAAGCTTCCGCTCCGGAAACGATCGGGTTAACGGACACAACGCCGTCGTTGGACTTGCCGGTGGCGATCCGGCCGGCAGCCGACCTCCCGATTGGTGCGCCGCCGCAACAGACTCAAGACGCGGCGTCGCCATCCGCCGAGAGCGAAACCGCTACGGTGTGGCGGTTCGCCCGCATCGCCAAGCCGCACCACCCCAAGCCCTATCATCGCCAGGCGCGTCGGGTCGACGCCCAGGGCGCTGCGCTGCAACCCGGCGCGGGGTCCTCGGGCGTCGAGGCGCCGGGCGCCGCGAGCCATGCCGAAAGCGCGACTCCGAGGACCGGACGCCCGGCGGCGATCGAAAAACCCGCTCGCGAGTTCCGCCACAAGGCGTGGGGTTCACCAAAGGCGCCCCCCAAGTCCGATGATCGACGCGTTGGCCGGCCGCCGGCGGGATCGCGCCTGGCCGTCGAGAAAAGACCCGCGGTTGATCCCATGTCGCCTTTCGCAAAACTGATGGAGTTGCGCTCGATCCTTGAGTTAGAGAGCAAAAAGCGAACCTGAGCCAGCTGTGGTCGAGACTTCTAATTAGAATAAACTGAGGCGTGGCCAATGACTTACGTTGTCGTAGAGAATTGCATCAAGTGCAAATACATGGATTGCGTCGAGGTTTGCCCGGTGGATTGCTTCTACGAGGGAGCGAACATGCTGGTGATCCACCCAGATGAATGTATAGACTGCGGCGTTTGCGAGCCTGAATGTCCCGCCGAAGCCATCAAGCCGGACACGGAACCTGGGTTGACAAACTGGCTGACTTTAAACGCAGAATATTCAAAAGCGTGGCCAAATATAACCGCAAAACGAGAGCCTCCAGCGGACGGCAGGGAATTTGACGGCAAGCCCAACAAATTTAACGATTTCTTTTCTGCTGAGCCTGGCCAGGGCGACTGAGCGGCCCCGGCGCAAAAGCAGCAGAAGGAACGGTCTGTCGGCAGGTCAATTATAGCAAGAAGCATTTGTTCTTCTCACCCTTTGAAATTTCGATAGAAATGTGCTAAACGCAATTTCGCGCACGGGATGGCGTGTCGCGCGGATCTTCCTACAACCGTTGGCGCCTGAGTAGGCGTAGTTTGCGGTTTTCTCAGGCTGTTCTGGCGCACGATGCTGCACGCGCGTAGTATGGCGCGCGTTGGTGGAGTTCGGATGATGGCGGCGCGTAAGAGGTCTGCAAAGAGTGTCCGGGCAAAGAGCGTTCGCACGAAGACCGCCAACTCCAAGAAACGATCGCAGCCCACGACGCGCGCGGCCCCGAAGAAGGCCAAAAGAGCGGGCGCGAGGTCCACTCAAGCCGCGGCCGCCAAAAAGACCGCGGCCGCCAAGAAGCGCCCTGCAAGCGGGAAAGCTGTGAAAAAGCCGCAACGGACGGCGCGAGAGGGAATTCGTCAAGGCGGCAAGGGAACCCCTGAGGGTGGAGTGAAGACAACATTGAACCGCGAAGCGAACGGTCTTGCCGTCGATGGAAAAGCGAACGGCGGCGTGGTGGATCCGAAGCTGCAGGTGAAGAGCCTGCAGAACAGCAAAATACAAACCCCGAGTGAGGAGTCCGCATTGAAGGTCGAGAAGATTGACGTCGCGCCCGGTCTGGAGATCAAGTCGGCAGCCGCGCCCACGGTCATGAACGGAATTGCGCTGCCCAAGGCGGCGCCGACCAACGCCAAACAGAAGCCGGCGTCTAGGGATGATGGAGTCGCGTCACCGAAGACCGGCAAAGCGGCCGCGCAGCGGCAGGGTTTCAAGCTGAATGAGTTCGTCGTCTATCCGGCGCACGGAGTAGGGCAGATCGTCGCGATCGAAGAGCAGGAGGTCGCCGGCTTCAAGCTCGAGTTGTTCGTGATCAGCTTCTCGAAGGACAAGATGACCTTGCGCGTGCCGACGTCGAAGGTTTCCGGCGTGGGCATGCGCAAGATCTCGGACCCCGACACGGCGAAGCGGTCGCTCGATATTCTGAGCGGCCGGGCCCGCATCAAGCGGACTATGTGGTCGCGACGCGCGCAGGAATATGAGACCAAGATCAACTCCGGCGACATCGGGGCGATCGCCGAAGTGGTGAGGGACCTCTATCGTTCCGAGGCGCAACCAGAGCAGTCGTACTCCGAGCGGCAGTTGTATGAGGCGGCGCTGGATCGGATGGTCCGCGAGATCGCCGCCGTTCAGAAGTCGAACGAAATCGACGCGCTGAAGGCGATCGAGGCCCAGTTGCAGAAGACGGCTGCCCGGCAGGCGAAGGCCGGCGCGTCCCAGGCGTCCGAGACAGAGATCGAAGAAGCGGCGTAGTCTCGCTCGTCGGAAAAACCGCGCCGGCGCGTGAGCTCCGGCGCGCATTTGTAAGCCCACGGCAAAAGAATGTCGACGAAACCATCCAGTCGACTGCCGGCTTGGCGGTTGATTCGTGTCGGACCGCGCCGAAATCCTTATCTGGCCGCTTTCGCGGTCACCTTTCTCTCATAGGACCCACCTGGGTTACGAATTCGCTCGTCTAATGTTGCCGAGGAGAGCTCTTCCTCAGCTTGCCGGGAAAGCTGGCGCGAAGGGTTGGGGGAGGCAGGGGCAGGCGCCGGCGCCGGCGCAAGCCTATTTCGTCTTTATCCGGCGCCTGACTGGCCACGGCGGGGCATTTACCTGGGTCAGCCGTGCCAGGCGGCGACCGTCTTCAACGCCGAGAAGCCGTAGAGCGCCTCGAACCCTTTCTCGCGCCCGTGCCCGGAGTTGCCGACGCCTCCGAACGGCAGTTCGACGCCGCCGCCCGCGCCGTAATTGTTGAGGAACACCTGCCCGGCGCGCAATGCCTTTGCGAGCCGCATCTGCCGTCCGCCGTCTGCCGTCCATACGCCCGCGACCAGCCCATAGCCCGTCCCGTTGGCGATCGCTACGGCTTCGGCCTCGTCCTCGAACGGAATGACGACTTGGACGGGGCCAAAAATCTCCTCCCGCGCGAGGCGATGGTCGGGTTTCACGCCGGCGAACAGGACCGGCGCGACATAGTGCCCGCCTGGGGGCGCGTCCGCGACGATCGTCGCCCGGGCGGCGATCTCGAGGTCGGCTCCGGCGGCGAGAAAGCCCTCGACGATCGTTCTTTGGCGGGCGGAGATGAGCGGGCCGACATCGAGGTCGGCGTCGGCCGGCCCGACCCGCAGGGCTCGGTAACGCTCTGACATGCGCTCGACCACCTCGCCATAACGCTTTCTTTCGACCAGGATGCGGGAGGACGCCGAGCAGGTCTGCCCACCGTTCTGCACGCCCGCGTTGACGAGGAACGGCACAGCGCGGTCGAGGTCTGCGTCGGCGAAGACGAGCTGTGGCGATTTTCCGCCGAGCTCCAGCGTCACCGGCGCGACATGCAGGGCCGCGGCCGCCTGGACCAGCGTCCCGACGGTCACCGAGCCGGTGAACGACAGATGCCGGACGCCGGGATGCGCGGCGAGCGCTGCGCCCGCCTCCTCGCCAAGGCCCGGCACGACATTAAGCGCGCCGTCCGGAAAGCCGGCCTCGCGGGCCAGATCGGCAAGCGCGAGCGAAGTGAGGCAGGCCTCCTCCGCCGGCTTCAGCACACAGGCATTCCCCATCGCCATCGCCGCGCCGATGGTGCGGCCGGCGATCTGCATCGGATAGTTCCACGGCACAATATGGCCCGTCACCCCATGCGGCTCGCGCAGGGTGTAGACAGTGTAGCCGTCGAGATAGGGGATGGTCTCGCCCATCACCTTATCGGCCGCGCCCGCATAAAACTCCATGTAGCGCGCCATCGCCAGGGCGTCCGCGCGGCCCTGCCGAAGGGGCTTGCCGACATCGAGCGCCTCGATTTTGGCGAGCTCGTCGACCCGGCTCTTGATGAACTCGCTGAGCCGCATCATCAGTCGCCCGCGCTCGGTCGCGGTAAGCTTCCCCCAGTCTCCGGCCAGCGCCCGCTCGGCCGCGGCGACCGCAGCATCGACGTCCGATCCCGTCCCGCGCGCGATCGAGCCGATCGCGACGCCGCGCGACGGGTCTTCGAGAGGAAGCGTCTCGCCGCAACTCGGCGCCACCCATCGGCCGCCGACAAAGCAGCGGTCGATCGGATACCAGGCGAGGTCTGACGTCACGGTCACTGGGCGACTTTCCTTTCTCGCGCCGCCGCTCGCCGGAAGGCGCCATGTCCGGGCGCTTCCGCGCTCGTTCCTCGTGAAGGCCGCACAATCGGCGTGTCCGCGGCCGACGGCAAGTCCCCGAGCCGCGACGCCTGGCCTCGCCGGCGCCGTCGCGAGAGGGTTTGCAACAAGGGATGCGTCGGCGTCCGAATTGGCGAAATCAGAGCATGTCGGGAAACTCAAGTGGTCATTCCTTGCGACGCAATCTGCGACGGCAGGACGGTCGGTTCGTCGGGGCGCTCGAGCGCGCCGCCAGCACGTTGGCCTTGGACGATCGAGCAGATTTGGACGGTGATTATTTGCCTTGAGCGAGCGCAGTAGACCGCCGCGCTTCTTCTTCGGATAGGGTCCCGCTCAGGCTGACGATTGGTCAGCCCTGAGCCACGGCCGCGCGCCAGCCGGAACTTCGCCCGCAACGCTCGCAGGCTGGTAGTGGAGCGCCGGCCCCGGCAGGCGACCCGCCGCCAGCGCCGCGAGCGTTGGCCCGTCAGAAACCTCGAACGCGTCGAAGCCGCAGCGCAGCATCAGGGGGATCTCGTCGATCAGCACCTCGCCGGTGGCGCGCAGTTGGCCGACGAAGCCGTAACGGTCGCGCAGCAGCCGCGCGTAGGAGAACGCTCGGCCGTCGGCGAATTTGGCGAAGGCGAGCGCGATCAGCGGCTGGCCGGCGAAGTCGGCGAGATGCGCCTGCGCGTCGGCCCCCGCCTCGACCGAGACGCCGACCGGCGCTTTGCGGGCGCCGAGCCCCTCGCGTTCGGCGAGCCAGCGCTTGAGCGACACGATGACCGCGCCCGCGGCTGGCGCCGGCGCGTCGTCGACGAGGTGCGTCCAGAAATCCTCGGCGAAGCCGTCTCTCAGCCAGAGGGTCATCAGATATCCGCCCCGGCGTCGAGAACCGTGGTGTGGATGCCGCATTCGGTCTTGCCGCGTCCGCGCCAGCGGCCTGCGCGTTCGTCTTCGCCGGGCTTGACAGCGCTCGTGCAGGGCATGCAGCCGATCGACGGGAAGCCCTTGGCGACCAAGGGATGGCGCGGCAGGCCGGTCTCGCGGATGTAGTCGAGCACGTTCTTCGCGCTCCAGCCGACCAGCGGGTTGATCTTCACGCGTTCGCCCTCGGCCTCGAACAGGGGCAGGCTCGCGCGAATCGCGCTCTGAAACCCCTTGCGGCCGGTGATCCAGGCGTCGAAACCTTCCATGGCGGCGGCCAGCGGCCGGACCTTGCGGATGTCGCAACAGCGGTCGGGATCGCTGGCGAACAGCCACTTCTCCGGGTCTTCCCGGGCCACGCTCTCGGCTACCGGCGTCGCATTGATCACGTTGGTCAAGCCAAGCAGGGCGCAAAGCTCGTCGCGATAGGCGAGCGTCTCGGGAAAATGCTGGCCGGTGTCGACGAACAGGACAGGTGTGGCCTTGTCGACCCGCGACACCATGTGCAGCAGCGCGGCGGCGTCGGCGCCGAAGCTCGACACCAGCGCGATGCGGCCCGGGAACAGATCCTCGATCGCCAGCCGCACCAGCGACGAGGCCTTGAGGTTGACGAAGCGGCTCTCCAGACGCGAAGCCGCGATCTGGTCGCCGAACAGCTTGACGTCGTGCGCGCTCATCAGATGTCCGATCCGGCGCTGCGGTCGTAAAGCGCCTCCTTGAACGGAGCGATTCCGACCCTGCGGAACGCGTCGATGAACGTCTCGGCCTCGTCCGTCCTCAGGCCCATGTACGTTTCGACGATGGTCTCGACGGCGCCGACCACATTTTCCGAGCTGAAGCCCGGCCCGACGATCTGGCCGATCGCGGCGGTCTCGTCGGCCGAGCCGCCGAGCGTGATCTGGTAGGTCTCTTCGCCGGCGCGCTCCAGACCCAGAATGCCGATGTGGCCGACGTGATGATGGCCGCAGGCGTTGATGCAGCCGCTGATCTTGATCTTCAGCGGGCCGATCGCCTTCGCCTTCGCGCCGTCGCCGAAGGTCTTGGCGATGCGCTCGGCGACCGGGATCGAGCGGGCGGTCGCGAGCGTGCAATAGTCGAGGCCCGGGCAGGCGATAATGTCGCTGATTGCGCCCGCGTTCGGCGTCGCGAGGCCGACCGAGGCGAGCCGATCGTAGACCGCCGGCAGGTCGTCGAGCGCGACATGTGGCAGGATCAGGTTCTGCTCGTGCGACACTCGGATTTCGTTGTGGGAATAGTCCTCGGCGAGGTCGGCGACGGCGTCGAGTTGGTCGGCGCTGGCGTCGCCGGGCGGCGCGCCGATGGCCTTGAGCGACACGGTGACGACGGCGTAACCAGGCGCCTTGTGGGTCATGACGTTGGCGTCGCAGAAGCTCTTGAAGCGCGAGTCCTTGCCCTTGCGCCGTTCGACGCGGTCGCTGACCGGCCGCTTGGGATCGAGCGCGGGCGGGGCGAAAAAGGCCGCGACCCGCGCCACCTCGGCCGGCGGCAGGTCGAGCAGGGTCCGGTCGCGCGCCTCGAACTCGGCCTCGATCTCGGCCTTGAGCGTCTCGAGGCTCTTCTCGTGCAGGAGAATCTTGATCCGCGCCTTGAACTTGTTGTCGCGCCGGCCCTCGAGATTGTAGACCCGCAGGATCGCCTCGACATAGCCGAGGAGGTCGCGCTCGGGCAGGAAGTCGCGCACCTTGCGGCCGATGAACGGCGTCCGCCCGAGACCGCCGCCGACATAGACGGTAAAGCCGAGCTCGCCCGGGGCGTTGCGGACGATCTGCAGGCCGATGTCGTGCGCCTGAATCACCGCGCGGTCGTGCGCCGCGCCGTTGACCGCGATCTTGAACTTGCGCGGCAGGAAGCTGAACTCCGGATGCAACGACGACCATTGCCTGAGAATCTCGGCATAGGGCCTCGGATCGGCGATCTCGTCATGCGCGACGCCGGCGAAGTGGTCGGCGGTGACGTTGCGGATGCAGTTTCCCGAGGTCTGGATGGCGTGCATCTCGACGCTGGCGAGCTCGGCCAGGATGTCCGGTGTGTCCTTCAGCGCCGGCCAGTTGAACTGGATGTTCTGCCTTGTGGTGAAGTGGCCGTAGCCACGGTCGTAGGTGCGCGCGATCTCGGCGAGCTTGCGCACCTGGCGCGCGTTCAGCGTGCCGTAAGGAACGGCGACGCGCAGCATGTAGGCATGGAGCTGCAGGTAGAGCCCGTTCATCAGCCGGTGCGGGCGGAACTGCTCCTCGGTCAGCTCGCCCGAGAGGCGACGAGAAACCTGGTCGCGGAACTGCGCCACCCGCGCATCGACAAAGGCCTGGTCGAAGGCGTCATAGTGATACATGGTCGGCCTCCGGGAAGGCGGTCGGGCCGCTGAGCGGCGCAAGACCCTGCGCTTGCTTGCCGAGATCGCGCCGCACCGTCGGCCCGGCGGAGCGGATCGCTTCGCGCAGCGCCTTCGGGACGACATGGCCGTTGCGGATCTCGACCGGAAAGGCATAGACGTCGACGACGAGATTCAGCGCCGCATCCTCGAGGGCGCGCGCGGTCGCCGCCTTGGTCGCCTCGGCGTCCGGTAGCACCGCCGCGAAGTTAAAGTCCTCGCTCCAGCCCGCTTCCTCGGTCTGGAAGACGACGACGCCGTCCGCAAGGCGGTTGGCGGTGATCACATCGGGCATAAGAACTCTCGAGCGTCGCGACAGCGCCGGCTCACATAGTCTCTAACATATTTTACGGCAAGTCTCTATGACTCATTTTATATATCATTACAGTTATGTTTATTCGCCGCGCTGGTCGAGCCGTCGTCCTCGACGGAGCGTCTCTTAAGGGTATGTCGCCGCGAGATAGTTCACGATGACCGAAGCGTCCGCGGAATCGATCGGCGCGTGGAAGACCTTGATCATCTTCTGCACTTCCGCCTCCCAGAAGGCTCGCCCTTTCCCGGGCGGCTGGGTCGAGATGTAGTCGGCGGAGTGGCAGGCGCGGCAAAGAACCGAGGTTTCCACTCCGGGGCCGGGCTTCAGTTCCGCCGTTTCGTCGGGGAGCGAATAGGTCAGCGGCGCGGGCGCCGCAGGCGCCATCACGGCGAAGGCGAACAGGGCGGCGAGAGGGAGGCGCTGCATTGGACTCACGCGGCCGTCACGTTCACGGTCTCGACCACATTTCTCATATAGCCGGGCGGGTTCCACAAGGGTGCGAGCGGTTGAGACTGGCCGGCCCGATTGGTCGCTCGGACCATCAGTCGGTGCGCGCCGGCGGGAAGCGCCACGTGAGCGCTCCACGGACGGAAGGCGTATTTCCCGAGATCCTCTCCGAGCGTCGCAGCGATCCACGAGGCGCCGCCATCCGTCGAAACGACCACGTCCGAAATCCCATAGCCGCCGTCGAAGGCGAGGCCGCGCAGGGCGATGTTGTTGGCTGCGACCGTCGCCCCGTTCTCGACATTGGTGATGAACGAGCGGACATCGAAGCGGCCGATCGGAACCGTATGCGCGGGCGTCCCGCCCGGCTCCACGCAGGCGCATGTGTTGTTCGGGATGCGATAGGACGATTTCATCCAGAAGTTGTCGAGCGGCGCGTCGAGGACCTCGATCCGCTCGAGATGCTTGACCCAATACGTGCCGTAATAGGCAGGAACCACGAGCCGTATGGGAAAGCCGTTGAGCCATGGCAAATCCTCGCCGTTCATCGCATAGGCCACCATGACCTCGCCGTCACGGCAGTGATCGATGTCGAGCGCCTTGACGAAGGCCGGCGTCTCCGGAAGGACCGGGCGGTCGAGCCCCTGGAAAGACACCTGAACCGCGCCGGCCTTCACTCCGGCCTTGGCGAGAAGCGCCTTCAGGGGGACGCCCCTCCAGCGCGCGGCCCCCATCGCGCCATTTCCCATTTGGCCGCCCGCGACTCGCGGATCGAAGAAGCCCCTCCCGTTCCCGGCGCATTGGTTGACCGCAACGAATTCCGACAACTCGAAGCCGGTCTTCAAGTCGTGAATCGCCAACGACAAAGGGCGTTCGACCTGGCCTTCGATCGCAAGCCGAAAAACCTCGGGGTCGATGGACAGCGGGATGTTTGCCAAGTGGTAGCGGACGAAGAACGCGTCGTTGGGCGTGATCGGCCCCTCGTCGAACACGCTCATCGGCGTTTCCAGCTGCGGCGGGCGTGTGGTCAGCTGGATGAGCGGCCGCTTGCCAGGATAGGTCACGAGCGGGCGCTCGCCATTCGCAAAAGGCAGCGACACGGCCGACGCGCCGGCAATGGCCAGCGAGGGCTTGCCGGCTGTCCACGCGCTCAGGCCGGTCGCCAGAGTCGACTTCAAGGCTTCCCGCCGGCTCCACATGAGCAAATCCCACTCCCATATCAGCGTGCGCCTTATCGCCGTAGCGGAAGACGGTCGCTCAAAACCGGCCGACGCGCAAGCCTGAAGCAGCCGCGCTGTCGGCGTCGATTTCGCGAGGGGTGTTGTGATCGCCGCCGCCCGGGGCTATTGCGGGGCGCAGCAACCGCCGCATGCAGAGAGAGTCCCCATTGAGCGCTGACGAGCCGAGAGTCGACGAGGCGCTGGCGATCGCGCATGGGCTTAAAGCCGAGGAATACACCCGTTTCGTCAAGCTCATCGGCCGCACGCCGACCTTCACCGAGCTCGGCATTGTCTCTGCGATGTGGAACGAGCACTGCTCCTACAAGTCCTCCCGCCTGCATCTCAAAGGCCTGCCGACCAAGGCGCCATGGGTGATCCAGGGCCCGGGCGAGAACGCCGGGGTGATCGACATCGGCGACGGCCAGGCTTGCATCTTCAAGATGGAGTCGCACAACCATCCCTCCTACATCGAGCCCTATCAGGGCGCGGCGACGGGGGTCGGCGGCATCTTGCGCGACGTCTTCACCATGGGCGCGCGGCCCGTGGCGAGCCTCAACCTGCTGCGCTTCGGCTCGCCCGATCATCCCAAGACCCGGCGCCTGGTCGCGGGCGTGGTCGCCGGAATCGGCGGCTACGGCAATGCCTTCGGCGTTCCGACGGTCGGCGGCTCGGTCGGCTTCGACAGCCGCTACGACGGCAACATCCTCGTCAACGCCATGGCGGTGGGCGTCGCCCGGACGGACGCGATCTTCTATTCCGCTGCGACCGGCGTCGGCAATCCGATCGTCTATCTCGGCTCCAAGACCGGCCGCGACGGCATCCACGGCGCGAGCATGGCCTCGGCCGCCTTCGAGGCGGACGCCGAAGAGAAGCGCCCGACCGTGCAGGTCGGCGATCCGTTCGCCGAAAAGCTGCTGCTCGAAGCCTGCCTCGAACTCATGGCCTCGGGCGCGGTCGTGGCGATCCAGGACATGGGCGCGGCGGGCCTGACCTCCTCGGCGGTCGAGATGGGGGCCAAGGGCAACCTGGGGGTCGAGCTCGACCTCGACGCCGTGCCCTGCCGCGAGACCGGCATGACCGCCTATGAGATGATGCTGTCCGAGAGCCAGGAGCGCATGCTGATGGTGCTCAGGCCCGAGCTCGAAGCCAGGGCCGAGGACATTTTCCGTAAATGGGGGCTCGACTTCGCCGTCATCGGCCGGACGACCGACACCAGGCGCTTCGTCATCAAGCACGGCGGTGAGATCAAAGCCGACCTGCCGATCAAGGAACTCGGCGACGAGGCGCCCCTCTACGACCGGCCGTGGACGCCGACCGCGCCCTCGCCGGCGTCGACTCCGCCGCAATCGTCCCGCCGCTCTCGACCGACGCGGCGCTCAAAAAGCTGCTCGGCTCGGCCAATTTCAGCTCGAAGCGCTGGGTCTATGAACAATACAACTCGCTCATCCTCGGCAACACCGTTCAGGGACCGGGCGGAGGGGCGGCGGTCGTCCGTCTCGGCGACGGGCCGAAGGGGCTGGCGCTGACGACCGATTGCACCGAGCGCTATTGCGAGGCGGACCCGCGCGAGGGCGCAAAGCAGGCGGTGGCGGAGGCCTGGCGCAACCTCGTCGCCGTCGGCGCGAAGCCGCTGGCGCTGACCGACAACCTCAATTTCGGCAACCCCGAGAAGCCGCACGCCATGGGCCAGCTGGTCGGCTCGATCGCCGGCATCGGCGAGGCGGCGCGGGCGCTCGATTTCCCGATCGTCTCGGGCAACGTGTCGCTCTACAACGAGACGATGGGGTCGGGCATCCCGCCGACCCCGGCGATCGGCGGCGTCGGGTTGGTCGCCGACGTGACCAAAACGGCTTCGCCGTCGTTCAAGGCGGCGGGCCACGACATTTTGCTGATCGGCGGCGTCCCCGGCTGGCTCGGCCGCTCGGCTTGGCTTGCGGTCGTGGCGGGCCGCGACGAAGGCGCGCCGCCGCCGGTCGATCTCGCGGCCGAGAAGCGCAACGGCGAACTGGTGGCGGGGCTGATCGCGGCGGCCCATGTCACCGGCGTGCAGGACCTGTCGGACGGCGGGCTCGCCGTCGCGCTGGCCGAAATGGCTATGGCCGGCGGCATCGGCGCGACCGTCGCGCTCGACGGTCCCGAGCACGCCGTCTTCTTCGGCGAGGACCAGGGCCGCTATGTCGTGACGACGGCCCCGGAGGCGACGGACGGCGTGATCGGCGAAGCCGCCCGAGCAGGCGCGCCCATCGATCGCATCGGCGTCACCGGCGGCGACGCCCTCGCCCTCGGCCGCGCGGCTCCTGTCCCCCTTGCCGCGCTCACCCAAACATACGAAGGTTGGTTTCCAACCTACATGGATCAACCTGAGGGGGCAGGCGCATGATTCCATTTCTGGTCGTCAAGACGCGCGCGGGCTTCGCCTACGTGCGCCCGGAACACGTGCTGGCGGTGAATTCGAGCGATCCGGCCGATTGCACGCTGGTGATGACCGGGGGCGTGTCGATCGCGGTCGCCGAGCCGGCCGAGGACGTCATCGAACGGCTGGAAGCGGAGGCGCGCGAGGAAGACGACGCGCTGCTGATCAGGGAGCGTCATAATCATGGCCATGTCGAGCGCTGAGATCGAGACGATGATCCGGGCGGCCTTCCCCGACGCGCGCGTCGAGGTGAGAGCCCTCGCCGACGATGGCGACCATTACGCCGCGACCGTCGTCTCCGCTGCCTTCAAGGGCGTGAGCAAGGTCAAGCAGCACCAGATGGTCTACGCGGCCCTCAAGGGCAAGATGGGCGGGGAGTTGCACGCGCTGGCGCTGACCACGGCGGAGAGCTAGGGCGGGCCGGTTTGCCTGCTAGCAGGGAGTTTATTGGCCCGCGCGGGCGCTCGGTTCGCATGAATCCCTGCAATGTCAAGGCGCTGCCGGTGTCGCAACCCGGCGGTTGCGGATTGGGAGCGGGCGCGGAACAGGGACCTTAACAGGGCAAAAACGGCGCCGAACAGGGCAAATCTGGTCGGAACAGGCAAGGAACAGGCGCGAGAAAACGGGGCGCGTGGCCGCGCGGGGCCGGGTTGTAAGGCGCAGCCCGACGCGGGCTATTGTCGCCAGCCGATGCGGCGGAGCGTCCCTCCTCCCCGTGTCGACACTACGGGATGCACACGTCTTTTAGCGGTCGGGCTCCGGTCAACGGCGGCTGGCGTCCCCGCCCCCCTTGTGGGGGCGGGACAGGGTGGGGGGTCGCGCTGACCTCTCATTTGAGAGGGAATGGCGCCAAACTTTTCGAAGTTCGGCGCGACCCCCCTCCTCAATCCTCCCCCACAAGGGGGGAGGAAGCCGCCCTCCCAGCATCGGGCATGGCGGCAGTGAGCCGCGAGAGATGTGTGCAATCCGTAGCGTGTCGACAGGGGAAGCTAGGCGTTCCGATCGAACTCAAATTCTGCGAACGGCCCGAGCCCCCAAACAGTGATCCGGGGGTCCCGGCTTGGGCCCACGAGATGAAGGCGGCGGGCGGTCGTGCTAAACATCACGCATGCCCATCTCGCGCCGCCTCGCCGCGATCCTCGCCGCCGACGTCGTCGGCTATTCGCGCATGATGGGCGAGGACGAGGCCGGCACGGCGACGGCGGTGCGTGAAAGCCGCGAGGCCGCGCAGGCGCTCATCGCCGAGCACGGCGGCCGGATGTTCAAGACGATGGGCGACGGATTCCTGGTCGAGTTTCCGTCCGTTGTCGCCGCCGTCGCTTGCGCGCTGGCGGTGCAGGCCGAGACCGGGCGCCGGAACGATCCTCTGCCCGAAGCCCGGCGGCTCAGGTACCGGATGGGAATCCATCTCGGCGACGTTCTGGTCGAGGGCGACGACCTGATCGGCGACGGCGTCAACATCGCCGCCCGTCTCGAGGCCATCGCGCCGCCGGGCGGAATCTGCATGTCCGGCACGGCCCAGGAGAACGTGCGCGGGCGCCTCGACGTCGCGCTGACCGACCTCGGCGAAAAGAGCTTGAAGAACATCGCCCGGCCGATCCGCGTCTACGCCACCGCCGCCGCCGGGACCGGCCAGGGCGACGGCGCCGCGCCCGACGGCCGGACCGGCGCGCCTCGCCTTTCGATGGTCGTTCTGCCGTTCGCCAACCTCGGCGGCGGCCCGAATGAGGAGTATTTCGTCGACGGCGTGACGGAGAGCCTGACCACCGACCTTTCCCGCATCTCCGGCGCCATCGTCATCGCCCGCAACACCGCCTTCGCCTATCGCGGCAAGGCGATCGACGTGCGCGAGATCGGCCGCGATCTCAATGTGCGCTATGTGCTGGAGGGCAGCGTTCAGCGCAGCGGCGACCGGATGCGGGTCAACGTGCAGCTGATCGAGGCGGAGACCGGAACCCATCTCTGGGCCGAGCAATTCGACAAGCCGGTCGCCGGCCTGTTCGACATGCAGGACGAGATCGTCGCGCGGATCGCCAACCAGCTCAGCGCGGAACTCGTTCGCGCCGAAGCGCGCCGGGCAGAGACTTCCGCCAATCCCGACGCGATCGACCTTTGGCTGCGCGGCTACGACTGGATCAATCGGGGCGTAAATCCCAAATCGTTGACGAAGGCCCGCGAGTGCTTCGAGCGGGCGCGCGGGTTCGAGCCCTCGAACGTCAATGCGATGCTCGGCCTTGTCATGGTGAGAGCGGTCGAAACCCGCATGCTCATTTCAGCGGGTGTGGCGGAAAGCCTCGGCAAATCGGAAGCGCTCGCGATTCGGGCGCTGGCGCTCGAACCAGACAACGCCAGGGCGCACTATTGCCTCGGTCTCGTCCTTCTCTTTTCCAGGCGGCCGGAGGAGGCGATCGCCGAGTTGGAGCGGGCGCTTGCGCTCGACCCCAATCTGGCCTTCGCCCACGCCCAGATCGGCATCGCCAAATGCGCCCTCGGCCGGCCCGATGAGGCCGAGGCGCATGTGAAGGAGGCGATTCGGCTCAGCCCGAAAGACAGCGGCGCCTATGTCTGGTTCGATTTCCTGTGCATATCCAACATCGTGCAGGGGCGGAGCGAGGCCGCCATCCCCTGGGGCAGGATGTCGGTCGAGAGCAACCGCAGCTACCCCATTGCCCATTTTCATTACGCCGCCGCGCTCGCCCTTTGCAGCCAAATCGCGGAGGCTCAGGCGCAGGTGCGGGCGGGGCTCGCCCTGGCGCCGAATTTCACCATCCGATTTTATCGGGAGGACCGGCTCAGCGACAACCCGATCTATCTCGCCCAACGCGAGCGCATTCTCGACGGCCTCCGCCTGGCGGACGCGCCGAAGGGGTGACGGCTCCGGGCGGAACGGACGCCGTCATGCGCGGGGCAACGTCAGGCGGCGCCGGATGTACGCGCCTGCCTCGCTCTCAAGCCCAAGACGCCCAGAACGCCGAAGCCAACAATCGCCATCGCCCAGGTCCCGAGCTCGGGGACCGCGTCCTCGATCGGACCGCCCCCGATATTCAGTCCGGCAAACGCCAATCCGCTGTCGTAGATGGTGTCGCCCCAATTGGTGACGCCAAAGACAAGTTCGTAAGACCCGCTCGATGGCATTGCGTAGTCTGATCGGACCCATCCGCTGAGCCCACAACCCGGGCCCCAGCACCAGCCGGAGTAACCGGTGGCCGAGGGGCCTAGCGGGGCCCACACCGGTCCGCCTGATTGATTGCCCTGCGTACCGCTGCCCAGAGTCATAACGGTACTCGCAGGCGTCAAAGTCACTCCGGGATCGATCGAGGGCAGCCCCTGTCCCGGAACGATCAGGCCGGTCGGCTCGGCCCGCGCATTGAACAGCATGGTCGTTGCGCCGGTGGTAACGTCGACCAGCTGCACAAACGTATAGTCTTCGTAGACGAACGATCCCGACACGGACTGCCCGTCGGAGGAAATGAAATTGAAGTAGTACTGCAAATTCTGTCCTGCAATTGCGCTGAACGGCGACGTGGTCAGCGAGGAGCCGTCCGTTCCGCCGACCGTCGCGATTTCACCCGCTCCGCTGACCCCGCCAAAGGTTGAAATCCAGCTGTACGTCATGGAGCCCGGAGGTGCAGTGACATCGCCGTTCGCGGCCATATTGTTTCCGCAGGACCCGACGCAGCTGGCGGCAAAGGCGTTCTGCGCCACCACGGTAAGCGCAAGAGCCGAGATCCCCGTGATTAATTTCGACGTCTTCATAAGCGTCACTCACTCGTTTCGACGTAGCGAGTTCCCCCTGACCCTGTCAACAATTATCTCGACCTGGTCATGTGGCAAGCGAATTCGCTGCGACAATTAGCCTCAGACGGCAATCCACGCGGCTTGCTCCGGGCGGCCACCGATGGAGATGCTTCGCTTCGCTCGCAATGCCGGCAAGGACTCGACTTCAAATTCATTCCGCCCCTCCCCCTCACGCCGTCTTCTCTTCCGCCAGCGCCAGCTCCTCCATCATCGCCTTGCGCATCAAAAACTTCTGCGCCTTGCCGGTCACCGTCATCGGGAAGGCGTCGACGAAGCGGACGTAGCGGGGGACCTTGTAATGGGCGATCGAGGCGCGGCAGAAGGCGATCACCTCCTCATCGTTGAGGCTCGCGCCCTCCCGGCGGCGGATCCAGACGCACAGTTCCTCGCCGTATTTGCGGTCGGGCAAACCAAACGCCTGGACGTCGGCGATCGCCGGGTGAGCGTAGAGGAATTCCTCGATCTCGCGCGGGTAGATGTTCTCGCCGCCGCGGATCACCATGTCCTTCAGCCGCCCGACGATGTTGCAATAGCCCTCGGCGTCGAGAGTGGCGAGGTCGCCGGTGTGCATGTAGCGGGCGGCGTCGATGGCGCCGGCAGTCGCGCCCGGATCGTCCCAGTAGCCGGTCATGACGCTGTAGCCGCGGGTCAGCAGTTCGCCCGGAACGCCCGGCTGCACGATGTGGCCGTCCTGGTCGACGATCTTGACTTCGAGATGCGGCAGGATGCGCCCGACCGTCGAGACCCGGCGCTCGATCGGATCGTCGCAGGCGCTCTGGAAGCTGACCGGGCTCGTCTCGGTCATGCCGTAGGCGATCGTCACCTCGCGCATGTGCATCTTGTCGACCACGCGCCGCATCACCTCGACCGGACAGGGCGAGCCGGCCATGATGCCGGTGCGCAGCGTCTTGAGATCGAAGCGGCCGAATTCCGGGTGGTCGAGCATGGCGATGAACATGGTCGGCACGCCGTGCAACCCGGTGCAGCCTTCGGCCTCGACCGCCTCGAGCGCGGCGACCGGATCGAAGCCCTCGGACGGGCTGACCATCGCTGAGCCGTGAGTGACGCAAGCCAGGTTGCCGAGCACCATGCCGAAGCAGTGATAGTAGGGCACCGGGATGCAGAGCCTATCGTCCGGGGTGAGACGCATCGCCTCGCCGATGAAATAGCCGTTGTTGACGATGTTGTGGTGGGTCAGCGTCGCGCCCTTCGGCATGCCGGTGGTGCCGGAGGTGAACTGGATGTTGATCGGGTCGTCGAACTGCAGCGCCGCGCCGAAAACCGCCAGCGCCTGGCGCTGAGCGTCGCTCGCCGGGCGCGCGACGTCGTCAAAATTGAGCATGCCCGGAGTTGTCTCGGCCCCGAGGCGGATGACGATCTCGAGGTTCGGCAGCCGCGCCGCCTTGACGCGGCCGAGCGCGGCGTCGTCGATCTCGGGCGCGATTGCGCGCAGCGAGGCGAAATAGTCGTTCGCCTTGTAGCCGGGACTCAGGATCAGCGCCCGGCAGCCGGATTTCCGCGCCGCGTATTCGAATTCGTGCACCCGGTAGGCCGGGTTGATGTTGGTGAGGATGAGCCCGGCCAGCGCCGTGCCGAATTGGGCAAGCACCCATTCGCTGCAATTGGCTGCCCAGATGCCGACCCGGTCGCCCTTCTTCAGGCCGAGCGCTTGCAGGCCGACGGCCAGGTCCTCGGAGCGGCGCAAAAGTTCGGCGTAGGTCCAGCGGACGTTTTGGTGGCGGGTGATCTGGGCGATCCGGTCCGGCCCCTCGGCCGTGACCCGGCGCAGAAGCGCGCCGATCGTCTCGCCGAGGAGCGGCGTCTCGCTGACGCCATGGACATAGGACTGGGTGAGTAAGGCCAAGACGTTCGCTCCCCTGTCGCGGCCGACGCCGCCTGTAGCCGCGATCCCCCCGGGTCAGAGCCCGGGGGTCGGCGAACGCGGTCACCGACCCCGACTACAGCGCCACTGTCGCAGGGGCTTTCTGTAACACAAATCGCGCCAAAACGGCGTAGGCTTCTGGTGGATGATGCGGTTCAACCGGCCTCGACGGCGGGACATGAGGCCGCCTGAAAGGGCCGAACGCCCGAGGGCGTTCTCCTTCCCTCCTTGTGGGGGAAGGCCGGGATGGGGGGTCTCGCCGGCATTGCGAATTAGGGTTCTCGCGGCTTGCGATCATCGGGGCGCGCGACCCCCCTCCCTAGCCCTCCCCCACAAGGGGGGAGGGAATGTCGACCTCCCGTCGATTTGCTTGGCGACCGCCGTCAGAACCCCTCGGGCTTCCCGACCACCGTCGTATAGAGCGAGCCGTCGCCGAAGGCGCGGGCGCAGGCGCGTTTGACGTCGGCGAGCGTCACCGCGCCGATCCGCCGATTGCGCTCCACCAGCCAGTCGGGCGCGCGGCCCTCGAGCTGGATCTGCACGAGTTGGGCCGCGATCTTGACCGAGGTGTCGAACCGCAGCGGGTAGGAGCCGATCAGATAGGTCTTGCCCTTGTCGAGCTCCTCCTCGGTCGGTCCGTTCAGCGCCACGTCGCGGATTTCGGCCGCGGCCACATCGAAACTTTCCCGCGCCCGCTCGTTCTTGGTGGTGGTGCCGCCGTAGAAGAAGGCGCCGTGGTCGAGGGCGTAGAAGGCGCCGAACACGGTATAAGCGAGGCCGCGCTTCTCGCGAACCTCGCGGAACAGCCTCGACGTCATGTTGCCGTGGCCGCCGAGCACGTGCGCCGCGACCAGGCTCGGAATGTAATCCGGATCGTCGCGCAGAAGGCCGGGGCGGCCGAAGCGGATGGTCGACTGCGGCACGTCGAGCGCGACCGTCTCGATGCGCCCGAGCTGCCCGAAGACCGCCTCCGGGATGGGCTCTAAGTCGCCTTTGGCCGGCAGGTCGGCGAACACCGTGTCGATCAGTTCGGCCGCGCGCCGCTCGTCAATTGCGCCGACGACGGCGATCGCCAGCGTGTCGCGCGCGAGGACGCGTCGCGCCGCCTCGACGAGGTTGGCGCGTTCGATCGCCGCCAGCGTTTCGAGCGTCCCCTCCGAGGGCGCCCCGTAGACGTGCCCGGGGAAAGCGCCCGTCCGCCAGGCGCGCGCGGCGACGCTGCCCGGGTCGTTGGCGTCATGACGCAAGCGGGCGTTCGAATGCTCGCGCACGCGCTCGAACGGCTCTTCGTCGAAGCGCGGCGCGTTCAGGGCCAGGCGGAGGAGTTCGGCGGCGCGGTCGAGGTTCTTCACCAGCGTGCGCATCCGTCCCGTCGCATGCTCGCGGTCGTTGCGGAAGTGGATTTCGACCGCCTTCTCGTCGAGCGCCCTCTGGTAGGCCTGCGAGTCGAGATCGCCGGCGCCCTCGTCGAGAAGCTGCGCGAGCAGCATGCCGAGGCCGGCCTTGCCGGGCGGGTCCTGCGCCGCGCCGCCACGCATGGCGAATTCCAGCGAGACGACGGGGACGGCGTAGGATTCGACGAGCCACGCCGTCAGCCCGCGCGGCGTGACCACGGTTTTCACGTTGACGGCGGTTTCAGGCGACGAGACGGCAGCGTATTGCATCGGGCGTTTCCAATAAAAGCGCTATAGCCGGGCCGGCTTCAGGCGGCCTCGGCTTCCAGCGGCAGGAGATGGCCGGTGACGGCGGGCTTGGCGACGAGCCAGCGGCGCGCGGCGTCGAGGAGGGCCTTGGCGTCGACGGCGTCGATTCTGCTCGGCCACTCCTCGACGTCGCTGATCGTCTGGCCGAGCGCGAGCGACGAGCCGTACCAGCGGGCGAGGTCGGACTGGCTGTCGCGGGCGTAGATCGCGTCGGCGACAAGGCGGGTCTTTGCCCGCTCGAGCGCGCCTTCGTCGATCCCATCGGCCATGAACTTGGCGAGAACCTTGTCGAACGCCTTGTCGAGCGTATCAAGCGAGACGCCCGGCGCGGGCGTGGCGTTGGCGATGAAGCGGCTCTGGTCGAGCGCCGTGCCATGGTAATAGGCCCAGGCCGACACGGCGAGCTTCTGCTCGATCACCAGTTCGCGATAGAGCAGGCTCGTCTGGCCGCCGCCGATCAGGTGGCCGAGCAGGTCGAGCGCTTCCGACTCGCCCGGCGCCGCCGTGCGGCAGGACGCGGCGAGATAATGGCGCTGCCAGTTCGGCTGCTGCACCTTTTCGTCGCGCACGGTGACCAGACGGTCGGCGACCGTCGGCGGCTCGAGCGGCCGAATCCGCTCTGGCGGCGCGCCGCGCGCCTTGACCGTTCCGTAGGTTTCCTCGGCGAGCTTTAGGGTCTCGTCCGGATCGGCGTCGCCGGCGACCACGAGAATGGCGTTCTCCGGGGTGTAGAAGCGATGGTAGTAGGCGAGCGCGTCCTCGCGCTTGAGGCCCTCGATCTCATGCCCCCAGCCGATGATCGGCACGCCATAGGGATGGTGGGTGTAAAGGGTCGCCTGCACCGCCTCGCCGAGCTGCGCGCCCGGATCGGTGTCGCAATGCATGCGCCGCTCCTCCAGCACCACGTCGCGCTCGGGCGCGACGATGTCGTCGGTAAGCACGAGGCCGGTCATCCGGTCGGCCTCGAATTCCATGCAGGTCTTGAGGTGCTGTTTCGCCACCTGCTGGAAATAGGCGGTGAAGTCGGGGCCGGTAAAAGCGTTCTCCACCCCGCCGACCCCGGCGATATATTCGGAAAACGCGCCCTTGGGATGGGCCTCGGTGCCCTTGAACATCAAGTGTTCGAGGAAGTGGGCGATGCCGGACTTGCCCACCGGATCGTCGGCCGCGCCGTTGCGATACCAGACCATGTGGGTGACGACCGGCGCGCGGTGGTCCGGGATGACCACGACCTCGAGGCCGTTGGTCAGGGTGAAATGGGCGACCTGCGTGGCGGGGGATTGGACGGTCATCGCGATCCGAGGTTCCTTGGGGGCCGGCCCATGACGGCCGAAGCGCGTCATGTCAATTTTCCGACATATAGGGCGCCCGCGCGGGGGTTGCGAGTTGGGGGCGCTAGGCGGGTGATGATTTCAACAAGTAACTCACGGAGGAAGGGCGCTGGGTGACCGAGCCATGGTAGCGAGAAGCTCAACTTTCGCTCGCCGCGGTCCAGGGCGGCCTCGGCTGTGCATTTGACTTGAACTGAGTAACATGTTTACGGTTGAAATGCTTTTAGAATGCTCTTAGTCGAACCGGGTTAAGCTTATGAGAGCGCTGCCATCGCAGGAAGACAAGCAGAGATACGCCGCGCTTGTTCGAATTATGCATCGTCAAGTGAAGGGTATCGCAAAACAGCTGAACCGCTCTCGATTGGGGAGTCCCGCCGCCGGCTCGGTACTGGATAATCTCTCAAAGCTTATACAAGTTCTTGCGATTGTGATCGGTGGAGTCTGGATTTTAAATGATTATTGGGAATTCAAAAAGCAAAATAACGAGCTTACTATACAGCAGCAGCAGTTGGCAATTAGAACGGCTGAGCTTACCCAGAGCAGCGATCAAATCGACAACAAGTTGAATGAACTGAAGCTTTCACGCACGGTAGAAGGGCGGTTAGCTGTTACCAGCAGTTCTTCAGTTATGCGCTCTTCAAGATTTGAAGATAATACATCATTATATAGATTTAACGTTAGTTTGCAAGGTAAGAATGTTTCCGATTCGAATATTAACATTCCTGCAATGGTTATTGAATTCTTCGTCGGAGCTATCCCCAGCGGAAAACTTACTTCCGGAAAGGCATACCTCATCAACGAGCCCAATTCATTTCAAGATAGCCAAACTACCGGAACGGTTAAATGGACTAAAGTCGCCGATGCAGTACATAGAGTCGCAAATATCGACGGCGAACTTCAAAAGATAATTAAAGATTTTCCTGTCGTCAACGGTGGTCTAATCGGTACGATAGCGCCTAGCGAGGAAAGTGACTGGGCTAGCAATTTTGTATTCCGGGCGCGTCATGGAGACATTGCTGCAGCAGTAATTACGTTTTGGACTAAAGATGAAAAAAGAAACATCAGGAGTTTCGTTGAAACAAGGCTGGAGTTGCTTTCCGAAGCAATAGATACGGCCGATAACAGAGACCCGTCGTCTACAAGACAGAATGCAACGTCTGGCTCTCAAGACAACGATAGAAAGTCGTCTGGCACTGTAATTAAATAACATTATAAATTTCTATCTAGTCGATTTTATAAAATGCCGTAGACTGCTCTTCCCTAAACCGGGAAGAAGATTTCAAGGCTTATCGCGCAAGCATTGAAAACTTCAAAAAAGCGCCCAATCGGGGATGCCTACCGCTCCAGCCCCTGAGAGCCCCTGAGGCCGCTGCCGCTCCTTGAGCGTTCGACGCGGCGTAAAGCGTCCCGCACCGCGCCGGTAGCGACGGGACCGGAGCGCCTCGGTCTCGTCTCGCGGTCCATGCTATGCTCCCGATCATGACAGAATCGAGCAAAAACCCCAAAGTCGATGCGTTTGTGCGCAACGCCGAAGCCTGGCGGGCGGAATACGAAGCGCTGCGGGCGATCGTGCTGGGCTGCGGGCTGACCGAAGAGCTGAAGTGGGGCCAGCCCTGCTATACGCTCGACAATCGCAACGTCGTCCTGATCCACGGGTTCAAGGACTACTGCGCGCTTCTGTTTATCAAGGGCGCGCTGCTGAAGGACCCCGAGGGCATGCTCATTCAGCAAACGGAGAACGTGCAGGCGGGGCGACAGATCCGGTTCACCGGGGTCCGCCAGATCATAGAGATGGAAAGCGTGATCAAAGCCACGATCAGCGAAGCGATCGAAGTGGAACGTGCCGGACTGAAGATCGAAAAGAAAAAAACAGAAGATTTCTCGATGCCTGACGAATTCAAGGGACGGCTCGATCAGGACAAGGACTTGCGCAGAGCGTTCGCGGCGCTGACTCCGGGAAGGCAAAGGGCCTATCTTCTTTATTTCTCATCGGCAAAACAATCGAAAACGAAAGAGTCCCGGATCGACAAGTGCGTTCAACCCATTCTCGACGGGAAGGGATTGGACGACTAGGGGCGAGACGAATATTACTTCACTCACCCGCGGCATCGAGGCCGATGTCCAGGATCGGCGCGCTGTGGGTGAGCCAGCCGACGGAGATGAGGTCGACGCCCGTCTCGGCGATCCCGCGCACGCTTTCAGGCGTCACACGGCCGGAGGCCTCGCTGATCGCCCGGCCGCCGATCATGGCGACGCCCCGCTGCAGTTCGTCAAGCGACATGTTGTCGAGCAGGACTGCGTCGACGCCGACGCGGAGCGCTTCCTCGAGCTGGGCGAGCGTGTCGACCTCGACCTCGATCTTGACGAGATGGCCGACATAGGCGCGCGCCCGGCGGATCGCCTCGGCGACCGAGCCCGCAATGGCGACATGGTTGTCCTTGATCAAGACCGCGTCGTCGAGACCGAAGCGATGATTGGACCCGCCGCCGGCGCGGATGGCGTATTTCTCGACCGCTCGCAGGAGCGGCGTCGTCTTGCGCGTGCAGACGATGCGCGCCTTGGTGTGCTTGACCGCTCGAGCGAGCTTCGCGGTCGCGCTCGCGACGCCGCTCATCCGGCTCACGAAATTGAGCGCCACGCGCTCGGCCGTCAGCATGCCCCGGACAGGACCCTCGACAATCGCGATGCGCGCGCCCGGCGCGACCGCGGCGCCGTCATCGACAATGGGCTCGAAGCGGAGGGCGGGGTCGATCAGGCGGAAGGCGAGCGCGGCGAGATCGAGGCCGGCGACGACGCCCTCCTGCCGGGCGGCCATCACGGCCTTCGCCTTCAGGTCCCGCGGCGCGATTGCGTCGGTCGTAAGGTCCCCGGCGCGGCCAAGGTCTTCGAGCAGCGCCTCGCGGACGAGCGGTTCGATGAGAATCGTGGGCAGCGGGACAAGCGGCATGTTCAGGCCCTGCATAGTGAGGTCCGTCTGGCGCGGACCGGCGGATGAACGTCGGCCGCCGTGGCGAAAGCTTCGTCAAGCGTGAGCCGCGACCGTTCGCGCGCCGTCGGCGCCGATGGAAAATCGGTTCGATAATGGGCGCCGAGGCTATGCTCGCGGCGGAGCGCCGCGACAGCGATCATGAGCGCGACGGCTGCGGGATCGGCGGCAGGTCCGTTTGAGCCCGCCATGTCCGCAAGAGCGCCGACTGCGGCGCTCAAGGTCCCACCGTCGCGTTCGACGCCCGCGGCGCGCGAAAGGATGAGCCGCACGGCCGCCGGGTCCGGCGCGCCAGGCGTCCGCGCCGGGCGCGGCGGCGCGAGCGTTTGGAGCTTCGCGCCGTCGATCGAGCGCGCGACGATCGCAGCGTCGACAGCCGCCTCGGCCAGCGAATTGCTCGCCAGCCGATTGGCGCCGTGCAGCCCGGTCGAGGCCGCTTCGCCGCAGGCCCAGAGCCCCGCAACCGAGCTCCGTCCCTCGGCGTCCACAGCGATGCCGCCCATGTGGTAGTGCTGCGCCGGCCGGACCGGGATCGGTTCTCGCGCGGGGTCTATGCCCGCGGCCCGGCAGGCCGCGGCGATCGCGGGAAAGCGCGCCGCGAAGGCGGCGCCGATCGCCGCTCTCGCATCGAGGAATGCGCGCCCCCCTGAAGCGCGCAGGCGCCAGATCGCGCGAGCGACGACATCGCGCGGCGCAAGCTCGGCGCCCGGAACGTCGGCCATGAAACGCTCGCCGCGCCCATTGATGAGCTGCGCGCCTTCGCCCCGCACCGCCTCGCTCACGAGCGGCATCGGGCGGACCGAGACGTCGAGCGCAGTCGGATGGAACTGCACCATCTCCATGTCGGCGAGCACGGCGCCCGCGCGCCCGGCGAGCGCGAGGCCTTGGCCGAAGCTCCCAAGCGGGTTCGTGCTCTCGGCGTAGAGGCCGCCGATCCCGCCGGTCGCGATGACGATTCTGTCGGTTGCGAACAGAGCCGGCCCTGAAGGTCCAACCGCGATCAGGCCGCGCACGGCGTTACCCTCGACGAGCAGCCGCCGCGCCTCCAAGCCTTCGAGGATCGTTATCGACGGCGCCGCCCGCACGGCGGCGGCGAGCGCGCGCATGAGCTCGCGTCCCGCGCCGTCGCCGCCGACATGGGCGATGCGCGAGCGGCTATGAGCGGCCTCGAGCCCGAGGCCGAAGCCCCCGTCCGGCTTGCGGTCGAACCGGACGCCGAGGCGCGCGAGCTTTTCGATCGCCTCCGGAGCCCTGTGGGCGAAACGGTCGACGATGGCGGCGTCGCAGAGGCCGTCGCCTGCGGCCATCGTATCGGCGGCGTGGTGCGCCGGGCCGTCGTCCGGCCCGAGCGCCGCCGCCATCCCGCCCTGCGCCCAGAGCGTCGAGCCCTCGACGCCGAGCCGGGCCTTCGTCAGGACGACGACAGGGCGCGGGGCAAGCTCGAGCGCGGTCATCAGTCCGGCGACACCCGCGCCAATAACGACGGGGCGTTCGCGGAACGCGAAGGGCGCGGCGGTCACAGCGCGAGCATCCGCTCGACGGCGCGGCGCGCCGGCGCGGCGAGCGCAGGATCGATCGTCACCTCGCCTTCCAGCGTCTCAAGCGCGCGACGGATCTTCTTGAGCGTGATGCGTTTCATGTGCGGGCAAAGCGCGCAGGGCCGGACGAACTCGACGTCCGGATAATGGACGGCCACGTTGTCGCTCATCGAGCATTCGGTCACGAGCGCGACGCGCGCAGGCCGCTTGGAGCCAACGAAGCCGACCATTTCGCCGGTTGAGCCGGCGAAGTCCGCCGCCGCCACGACCTCCGGAGAGCATTCGGGATGAGCGAGTACGATCGTTCCGGGGTGGGCCTCGCGGAGCTCGCGAATGTCGGCGGCGGTGAACTGCTCGTGTACCTCGCAGCGGCCGCGCCAGGCGATGATCTCGACCTTGGTCTGCGCCGCGACGTTCTTCGCCAGGTACTCGTCCGGGATCATGATGACGCGACTCGCGCCTAGCGATTCCACGACCTTGAGCGCATTGGCCGAGGTGCAGCAGATGTCGGAGACCGCCTTCACCGCCGCCGAGGTATTCACGTATGTGACGATCGGCGCATTTGGATAGGCATGCCGCAGGAGTCGCACGTCGTCGGGGGTGATCAATTCGGCGAGCGAGCAGCCAGCCGCTGCGTCCGGAATCAGCACGGTCTTGTGCGGATTAATGAGTTTCGCCGTCTCGGCCATGAAATGTACGCCCGCCATGACGATGACGCGCGCGTCGCCCTTCGCCGCCTCGCGGGCGAGCGCCAGGCTGTCGCCGACCACGTCGGCGACGCAGTGGAAGATCTCCGGCGACTGGTAGTTGTGCGCCAAGATGATCGCGCGACGCTCGCGCTTAAGCTCGAGGATCGCCTCGATGTCCGCCTCGAAGGCCGGCCACTCGAACGGCGGAATAACGCGGCTCACGCGGTCATAGAGGCGGCTTGCGGGCCTGGCGGCGTCGAGAAGGGTCATCATTTATACTCACAACGAGCATATCATGGATATACTTATCGCGAGAATAAGTTTTGTCAAGAGCGGGCGAGAGGCAGCTTGGTTCCCGCGGCGGCGCGCTCCTCGCGCACCGCGGCGCGGAAGCGATAGGCTTTGGCCGGCCGACCGCCGGCGCCAAAGACGGTCTCGCCGGTCTCCTCGACCAGCTGCTGCTGCTCGATCAGCCGGCGGAAGTTCGGCTTATGGACGTTCAAACCCGCAATCGCCTCGACGCAGCGCTGCAGCTGCAGCAGGGTGAACACCGGCGGCATCAGCTCGAAGACGACGGGATTGTATTTGATCTTGGCCCGCACACGCGCGATCCCCGTCGCGAGAATGCGGCGGTGGTCGCCGATCATCGGCTTGCCGAGCAGAGCGCCCTCAGGGCCGCCGCTCCGTCGCCGCGCCTCCTCGATCAGCCCGGCTTCATAGAGAAGCTCGTAGCGCTGCAGGACGAGGTCTTCGTTCCAGCGCCGTCCGTCGAAACCGAACGCGATCGCGGCGCGCGTCCGCCTCGCCGCCTCGCCGTCTCCCGCCTTGATCCAGCGCTTAAGGCCGGGCGCGATCATATCGCCAACGATCGAGGGCGCCCGGACACGATGGTCTTCCCAGGGGAAATAATCATACCAGGACCGCCAGGACGCCTGCGAAACGGCCGTCCGCTCCTCGCGCGTGAGCCCGAGGTAGCTGATCGAAATGGCGCGCGCCCCGTCCGCGGCGACGCGCCGATCGGAATCCGCGAAGGTGTAGAGCTGCTCGACGTAGCCTAGCGGATGGCCGGTCTGCCGCTCGACCCAGGCCCTGAGTCCAGTTTGCAGCGAGCGATGGCCGACCTCGAACGGCCCCGAGGGCAAAGCGCCTCCGTCCTCGATCGTCATCGCGAGCGGTCGGCCTTCGGCGACCGCGACAAGCACGGCGATCAGCTCAACGCCGCTCGGCTGCGCGCTCGCTTGCTGAGCCGCCGTCTCTTTGCGCCCCATCGTCCCGGGCCCCGTCGACTCTCGCGACTTCAAATGCGCTCTTGCCGCAAAGCCTTCGTTTAGCGAACAAGCGGCGACGTCGCCACTCTCCTCCCATACCGGGAAGGGCAAAGGGGCGTGGGGGCGCGGGGGCGTTCGTGCGCTCTGGAGCGTCGTTCGACTGGACGAGGCAGTGTGCCGGTTTCGCGTTACCGCGAATCGCATGTGGCGCCGCAAACCGTTGGAAAACCTCGTTTCGGAATCGAAAATGGCAATCGGCCCGGCGCGCTCACCCCTCGAGCCCCTCCGCCCGCCGCCAGTCCCGGAGCAGGCTCCGGCGGGCCTTCGGCGGCCGGTCGGGGAGGACCTCGACGCGGTCCATCCTGTCGAGGCGGAAGTGGCGGAAGGCGTCGCGGGACTCGCACCAGGCGGCGAGCATCATCACCGAATCGAAGAAGCCGATCGCCACCGGCCAGACGACCCGCTCCGACAGGCGCCCATCCTTGTCGGCGTAGCCGAAGGCGAGCTTGCGCTCTTCCGCCAACGCGCGGCGAGCTTGCGGCAGCGCCGCGCGCTCGGCTTCTCCAGCGCGGGCGCCGCCAGCGAGCAGGGTCGGCCAGTCGAGAGCGGCGGCGCGCTCGGGCGGCAGGACCGCCGCAATCTTGGCGAGGGCGTCCCTGGCGCTCCTCGCCAGCCCCGGGTCGGCGCGGCCCCCGACCCAGCCCGCTCCGAGCGCCAGCGCCTCGACCTCTTCGAGGGTGAACATCAGCGGCGGTAGGGTGAAGCCGGGCTTCAGCACATAGCCGAAGCCCGCTTCGCCCTCGATCGCCGCGCCCTGCGCTTTGAGCGCCGCGATGTCGCGGTAGAGCGTGCGCAGCGACACGCAGAGCTCCTCGGCGAGCGCCGCGCCCGCAACCGGCGCGCGGCGGCGGCGCAACGCCTGCATCAGCTCGAGCAGCCGCTCCGCCCGCGACATCGCCGGCTATCGGCCGTCGCCGGCCGCCGCGCAGGTCCAGACGGGAAACGAGCATTGCCGGCCGGAGGGCAAGGCGCGCCCGTCGGGCGTTGCGTAGGCGACTTGGCTCACATGCCTGTTGGTCATCACGATCCGCACGTCGCAGGGCGCGTCGTGCTGGAGCAGGCTGAAGTTCGTTCCGAGGCTCCACGGCGGGCTGTCGGTCGTCGTCACGCCGTTGCGGTAGGTCCAGATCTCCGTCGCCTGGGCCGGCCGCGTCACCCAGGCCGGCGGGCCGCCCATGCAGGCGAGGATGGTCCGCTCGGAGAGGCCGATCATCGCGTGCTGGGCGAGCGGGTCGGTCTCAGGCGCCTCGGCGCAGCCCGCGAGCGTCAGCGCGGCGAACCCGGCTGCGCCGATGGTCTCGATGGTCCTCACGCTTCGCCCCCCTGAAGCTCAGGCTGCAGAATCGCGATCCGCGTGTCGCCATACGTCCGCTGGTCGATCATGACGAGGCCCGGCGGTGCGGCGACCTCCGCCTTGGCCGCCTCCTCGACCACGCAGAGCGCATCCGGTTGGAGCCAGCCGCCGGCGACGAGCGCGGCGAGCGCCGGTTCGGCGAGGCCGCGCTCGTAGGGCGGGTCGAGGAAGGCGAGCGCGAACGGACCGCCCGCCGGGACGGCTCCGAGCTTCGTCGCGTCCGCCCGCCAGATGCGGGTGACGCCGCCTAAGGACAGCGCCTCGACGTTGGCGCGCAGAAGCGCGCGCGCATCCGTTCCGTTGTCGATGAGCAGCGCGAACCGCGCGCCGCGCGACAAGGCCTCGATCGCCAGCGCGCCCGATCCGGCGAAGCAGTGGATCACCCGCCGGCCCTCGATCCGCCCGGGGTAGCGGTGCTCGAGAATGTCGAACATCGCCTCTCTCAGCCGCTCCGAGGTTGGGCGGATGTCGCGCGAGCCGGGCGTTGCGAGGACGCGGCCCTTGAGGCGGCCGCCGACGATCCGCATCGGCTAGCGCTTCCCCGGCGGACGGCGCGGCCCGGCGCCCCCCTTTGAGGGTCCGCCGCCCGGCCTATGGCCGCCGCCCGGGACGCCCTTGGGCTTGCCGCCGCGGCCGCCGGGCGGGCGGCCCCCCGGTCCGCCGGGCGATGAGGCGCGATTGGGCGCGGCGCCGCGCGGACCGCTGTCGCGTCGGGAATCGCCCTCGGCCCTCGGCGCTCGCGACCGCGGCCGGAACTCATCGCCGCCGGCGCGGGACGTCCGGGGCGCGTCGGCGCTTTTGCCCCTGCGTTCGCCGCGCGGCTTGAACTCGGCGCGGGGCGCCGCCCTCCTTGCGCTCGCCGCGCGGAGGCCGCTCGCGCCCCTCGCCGTCCCGCCCGCGCGCGACCTCGGACGCATCCGGCCGGCGCGGCCGCTCGGGGAATTCGCGCCCGGCGTCGACCGTCCGGCCGCGGCGCGGACCGGACTTGCGCGGGCGGCGGCCGGCCTCCCCCGGCGCTTCCGTCTCGCCGCGCGCCTTGGAGATGCGCTCGACGGCGACCGTGCGGCCCTTGCGGTCCTTCGTGGCGCCGCGGGCGATCCGCTTGCGCGGGGCCGCGGCGTCGTTGGCGTCCGCGGCGATCTCCGCCCGCAGGGCCGTGACATGCTTGCGTTTGCGCTCCGGCGTCGAGGGCGCCGGGGGTGCGCGACGCGGCGGCTCCTCCCGGTCGCGTTCGAAGCCCGGCTGGCGCGGCTTGCCCATACGCTTGCCCGCGGTCCTGTCCGCGGCTGCGGGCCGTCTCGGCCGCTCGTCGCGCGGCGGCTCGGGCGGCGGCGCCCGCTCGACGATCGGCGCGTCGAAATCGACGCCGGCTTCGCGGGCGAGCTTCGCCCCGAGCTGGTCGCGCAGGACCCGCGTGCGCACTTCCGCGACCTCTCTTTCGGCCAGGTCGCCGAGCTCGAACGGGCCGAACGAGACGCGGATCAGGCGATTGACGGCGAGCCCCAGGTGCTCCAGCACCCGCTTGATCTCGCGGTTCTTGCCCTCGCGCAGCCCCATGGTGATCCAGGCGTTGGAGCCCTGCTCGCGGTCGAGCCGCGCCTCGATCCCGGCGTAGCGGATTCCGTCGAGGGTGATTCCCTCGCCGAGCGAGTCGAGGCGGGCCTGATCGACGGCCCCGTGGGCGCGCACCCGGTAGCGGCGCAGCCAACCGGTCGCGGGGAGTTCGATCACCCGCGCAAGCCCGCCGTCGTTGGTGAGCAGCATCAGGCCTTCGGTGTTGATGTCGAGCCGCCCGACGGCGACGAGGCGCGGCAGGTCCGGCGGCAGGGCGTCGAAGATCGTCGGTCGCCCCTCGGGATCGCGGGCGGTGGTGACGAAGCCGCGCGGCTTGTGGAACAGGAAAAGGCGAGTGCGCTCGGGCGCGCCGAGCCTGACGCCGTCGACCCGCACGTCGTCGGCGTCGGTCACGTTGTAGGCCGGACTTTCGAGCGTCTTTCCGTTCACCGTCACGCGGCCGGCGGCGATCCAGGTCTCGGCCTCGCGGCGCGAGCACAGGCCCGCCCGCGCCATCACCTTGGCGATGCGGCTGCCTTCGCGAACCGCGGTTTCGGGGGTGGCTTCGTCACTCATGGGGTTGGGTCACATTCGCTCGCGAGCGCCGCCGGATTGCCCGGCGCCCGCGCCTGTCCTAAGCCGGAAGGCGCCCGCTCGCCAGATGAAAAGCGCGTGCGCGGTGGAGCGGCGAGGGCGTCGATGGCGAGACAAACGGCCGAAGCGAGCGATCCGATGAGCGTCGCCTTCGGCGAAGCGCGCGCCGCCGAAGCCCGTGGCGAGGCGCCGATCGGCGCGGCGCTCGCGCGCGACGGCGTGGTCGTGGCGCGCGCCGGCAACCGCACCCGCGAGCTCGCCGATCCGACGGCGCACGCCGAACTCGTCGTCATCCGCGAGGCCGCCGCGGCGATCGGTTCGGAACGGCTGGTCGGTTGGGATCTCTACGTAACGCTCGAACCCTGCGCCATGTGCGCCGGCGCGATCTCCCACGCCCGCATCCGCCGCCTCTATTACGCCGCGCCGGACCCGAAGGGCGGCGCGGTCGATCATGGGCCGAGGTTGTTCCAGCAGCCGACCTGCCACCACGCTCCGGAGGTTTACGGCGGCATTCGCGAAAGCGAGGCCGCGGCGATGCTGCGTGCGTTCTTCGGCGCGAGACGCTAAAGCCCCGGCTCGGCTTGCCAAGGATGTCGCCGCAGCGACATGATGTATGCTTACCGTACCGCCCAGGAGGAAACCGATGCCCCGTCCGCCGTTCCGCGCCGATCATGTCGGCAGCTTCCTCAGACCCGAGCGCCTCAAGGCGGCGCGCGAGAAATTCGCCGCCGGCGAACTTGCGGCCGAGGATCTGCATGGGCTCGAGGACGAATGCATCCGCGAGGTCGTCCGCGCCGAGGAGAACGTCGGCCTCAAGGCGGTCACCGATGGCGAGTTCCGCCGCACCTATTTCCACGTCGATTTCCTCGAGCGGCTCGAGGGCGTCGAGACCCACTACGGCGAATATGTCGCGAGCTTCCGCAAGAACTGACGGAACCCAGGTCGGCTTCAAGCCGCCGACCATGCATGTCGGGAGCCCGGTCAAATGGGTCGCGCCGATCCAGGGGCCGGACTTCGACTTCTTGAAGTCGGTCGCAACGCGGATGCCGAAAGTCTCAATTCCGGCGCCGTCGATGTTGCATTTCCGCGGCGGGCGCGAGGCGATCAGCGAGGCGGTCTATCCGAAGCTCGAGGACTTCTACGACGATCTCACCGCCGCCTACCGCGCCGAGGTCGCCGACCTCGCCGCCCGCGGCTGCCGCTACCTTCAGTTCGACGACACCAACCTCGCCTATCTCTGCGATCCAGACATCCGCGCCCGCACCAAGGCGCGCGGCGATGATCCGGACGCGCTGACCCGCCTCTACTGCCGTCTCGTCAACGATTCGATCCGCGACCGGCCGGCCGACATGACGATCTGCGTTCATCTCTGCCGCGGCAATTTCAAGAGCGCGTGGGTGGCGCAGGGCGGCTATGAGCCGGTCGCCGAGATCCTCCTCAACGAGATGAAGATCGACGGCTTCTTCCTCGAATACGACGACGAGCGCTCGGGCGACTTCGCCCCCTTAAGGTTCGCGCCGAAGAGCGCGACCATCGTGCTCGGTCTGATGAGCTCGAAAAAGGCGGCCGCCGAGCCCAAAGACGAGGTCAAGCGCCGCATCGAGGAAGCGACCAAATACGTGCCGCTCGACCAGTGCGCCCTCTCCCACCAGTGCGGTTTCTCCTCGACCGCGCACGGCAACGATCTTTCCGAGGCCGACCAGTGGATCAAGCTCGCCCGTCTTGTCGAGATCGCCGAGGAGGTCTGGGGCGAGGTATAGAGCGACGTTCGGGGCCGACGCTGATGGACGAGACCGTCTTTCTGTTCGATGTCGACAATACCCTGCTCGACAACGACCGCATTCAGGCCGATCTCAGAGACCACCTCGCGACCTCCTTCGGGGCCGCCGCGCGCGACCGCTACTGGGCGATCTTCGAGGCGTTGTTTGCGGAACTCGGATACGCCGACTACCTCGGCGCGCTCGAACGCTATCGCGTCGAGGACCTGCACGATCCGCGCCTCCTCGAGATGTCGACCTGGCTGATCGACTACCCGTTCGCGGATCGGCTCTATCCGGACGCGCTCGACGCCGCCGCGCATGTGTCGCAATGGGGTCGAGCGGTCGTGCTCTCCGACGGAGACGCGGTCTTCCAGCCGCGCAAGGTGCAGCGCTCGGGGATCCGCAAAGCGTTCGGGGAGAGGGTGCTGATCTACATCCACAAGGAGCAGGAGCTCGACGACGTCGAGCGCCTTTATCCGGCCAAGCATTACGTGATGATCGACGACAAGCTCAGGATTCTCTCGGCCGTGAAGGCGGTCTGGGGCGACCGGGTGACGACCGTCTTTCCGAAACAGGGCCATTTCGCCAATGACCCCAAGGTGCTTCAGCAATATCCGCCGGCCGACGTCGCGATCGAGCGGATCGGCGACCTGATCGCGCTCGACCGCGTCGCGCTCACGCCATCGATTCGTCCGGGAGACCGGACATGAATGCCGCCGGGCCGTCATCCCCCACGCCCGGCTGACCCAACGGAGACGCTGCGATGCCCGATACGACAAGCCTGCCCGACAGCAAGGAATGGAAGGCGCTTGAGGCGCATTACCAATCGGTGAAAGACCATACGCTTCGCGCCCTGTTCGCCGACGACCCCGGCCGCGCCCAGCGCTTCACAACCGAGGCCGCCGGCCTTTTCCTCGACTATTCGAAGAACCGCATCACCGACGAGACGATGCGGCTGCTCCTCGATCTTGCCCGCGCCCGGGGCGTCACCGAACGCCGCGACGCGATGTTCTCCGGCGAAAAGATCAACGTCAGCGAAGGGCGCGCCGTGCTGCACGTCGCGCTTCGCGCCCCGCGCTCTGAGAAAATCCTGGTCGACGGCAAGGACGTGGTTCCCGAGGTCCACGACGTGCTCGACCGTATGGCGGCCTTTTCCGACAAGCTGCGCTCGGGCGAATGGAAGGGGCACAGCGGCAAGCGCATCCGCACGGTGATCAACATCGGCATCGGCGGCTCTTACCTTGGCCCCGAAATGGCCTATCGGGCGCTCAGAAAGTTCCGCGATCCGAACCTCGACGTGCGCTTCGTCGCCAATGTCGACGGCGCCGACTTCGAGAAGGCGACCGCAGGGGCCGACCCGCACGAGACGCTGTTCATCATCGCCTCCAAGACCTTCACCACGCTTGAAACCATGACCAACGCCCGCGTCGCCCGCGACTGGCTGATCAAGGGCGTCGGCGCCGAGGCCGGCGTCGCCAAGCATTTCGTCGCGCTCTCGACCAATGCCGAGGCGGTCAAGAAATTCGGCATCGACACGGCCAACATGTTTGGCTTCTGGGACTGGGTCGGCGGCCGCTACTCGATGGATTCGGCGATCGGGCTCTCGACCATGATCGCGGTCGGGCCGGCCAACTATCGCGACCTTCTCGCCGGCTTCCACGCGATGGACGAGCACTTCCGCACCGCGCCGCCCGAGCGCAACATGCCGATGCTGATGGGCCTTTTGACCCTCTGGTACAACAACTTCTTCGGCGCGCAGACCGTCGGGGTGATGCCCTATTCCGCCGACCTCGGCCGCTTCCCGGCCTATCTCCAGCAGCTGCAGATGGAGAGCAACGGCAAGCACGTCGATCTCGCCGGCCAGCACGTTTCCATCCAGACCGGACCCGTCATCTGGGGCGAGCCCGGAACCGACGGGCAGCATTCCTTCTATCAGCTCATCCACCAGGGGACGAAGCTCATCCCCTGCGACTTCATCGGCTTCTGCCACCCCTTGAGCGCCAACGCCGAGCAGCACGACCTGCTGATGGCGAACGTGTTCGCGCAGGCCGAGGCGCTGGCCTTCGGCAAGACCGCGGAAGAACTGACGGCGGAAGGCTCGAAGCCGGCGCAGACGCCGTTCCGCGTCTGCGAGGGCAACCGCCCGACCAACATGATTCTCGCCGAGCGCCTGACGCCCCACACGCTCGGGGCGCTGGTCGCCCTCTACGAGCACAATGTCTTCACCCAGGGCGCGGTGTGGGGAATCGATTCCTTCGACCAGTGGGGCGTCGAACTCGGCAAAGTGCTCGCCCAGCGCATTATCCCGGAGCTGGCCAAGGGGACGGCCGACACCAAGGCGCATGACAGCTCGACCAACGCGCTGATCGGCAGGTACCGGAAGCTGCGCGACGCAGGGTGAGGAGGAGGGCCTGCCTAGAGCGTAATGATTTCTGATCGATCCGCGCCGTAACCCATCCGGCCCTTCGGGCCACCTTCCCCCTGAGGGGGAAGGGGATCGCCCCTCTCCCACGGGGAGAGGGGAGCCGCGAAGCGGCAGGGTGAGGGTTCGCTGGCACAACCATAGGAGAGAGCCCCATGGAAAAGTCTCTCGCTGTCACCGCCCAGGACGGCGCAGTCGCAGAGGTGGTCGTGTACCCCGACCTCGACGCGCTCGTCGCCGGCGCTGCGGACGTCATCGCCCGCGACGCTGCCCAGGCGATTGCGGAGCGCGGGCGGTTTTCGATCGCGCTCTCCGGCGGCTCGACCCCAAAGCCGGTCTATGCGCGCCTGGCTCAGCTGCAAGGCCTCGACTGGAGCCGCGTCGTGATTTGCTTCGGCGACGAGCGCTGCGTGCCGCCGGACGACCCGCAAAGCAATTTCCGCATGGCTCGTGCGGCGCTCATCGACCATATTCCGATCCCGGAGGAAAACATCCATCGGATGCGCGGCGAGGACGACCCGAGGCGCGCGGCGGCGGCCTACGCCGACGAGCTCACGCGGGCGCTCGGCGAAGGCTGGCGCCTCGATCTCGCGCTCCAGGGTCTCGGCGACAACGGTCACACCGCCTCGCTCTTCCCGGGCCTCGCGGCGATCGAAGAGACGAGCCGCCCAGTCGTCGCGGCCTATGTCGAGGTGGTCGGGATGTGGCGGCTGACCCTCACGCCGCCCGCCATCAACGCCGCGCGAAAGGTCGCGTTTCTCGTCTCCGGCGCCGGCAAGGCCGACGTCCTGGCGCGCGTGCTTGAGGGCCCTTACGACCCGACCGTCTTGCCGTCGCAGATCGTCCGGCCAAAGGACTCGCGCGCCTTGTGGCTCGTCGACGCCGCCGCAGCGGCGAAGCTACAGCCGACGACTTGAAAGCCACGACCCCGACGAACGGCGGCGCCGGTCCAGGCTTGAAGCCCCTGTCGCTTGCCGCCCGCATTCACCAGTGCGGGTCGATCGGCGCGCTGAGACCGTCGCCGTTCTTCGCGGTCAGCGAGATCTTGAACGGCTCCCTCTGGCAGGTCAGCCAGAACTTCATCTTCTTATACTGGGCGGCGACCACGGTTTTCAGAGCCTGAATGTCGCTCGCAGGGACCGCCTGGTAGGCCCTGGTGTGCTGGATCAGCGAGCCGACGAAACGTCCGTTGATGGTCTTTTTCTGAGCGTCCAGCGCGTTGAAATAGGTGGTGACCCTGGCCGGATCGCCTGTCGCCGTGCCGCAGGCCGTCTCCACGCTCGCTCTCGAAGTTCCGACCAGCGGCGCAAAGCTTCCGGAGCCCGACCACACCTTGTCGGCCAGCGCCGGCGCCGTCAGCGCCGTGAGCATGCAGATTGAGGCTGCTATCGGCCGTGACATCCGGGCAACAATCAGGCTGATCCTGTGTGTCATGGTCATCGCTCGCTGGTTGTTTTGCTGGAGGAAGTCACGTCGCTTTGCCGGAGTCCGAACCACATCAGGCTGTGCGAGGCGTCGCCTTGCCGGTCGACGCGTTGCCCTATGATGGTTTGCATCGCTTGGTCGACGACGGACCCGCGATAGTGCCCGCCGGCCCGCACGAAAACGGACGCCGAGTTGTCACTGATCCATTGGTCACCGTTGGAGAGGCTGATGGAGGCTGCGGCGGCGGTCGCGTTCGAGAACGATCCATCGTTGGCGGCGGCTGCTTTCAGCGTTAACCAGGCAGTCTCCGACCAGGAGGCGTCGTTTTTGGCGGGGAGTCGGACGCTTCCGACCAGGATCCCGCTATCCGCGGCGTCATAGGTCGTATTGATGTCCCTGACCTCGGGCGCCAACAGGAAATATCTCGATCCCATCGGGATCCAGAAGGCCTCTGCGTGGGCGTCGCCGAAGGAGGAAAAATCAACGCGGAAGGGCGTCGCCTTCGCGACCGGCATGCAGAAGCTGTTGGACATGGTCCAACGATCGCCGAAAATGTCCCAATGGGCGGAGGCGCCGACCTCGAAGGTTGACGCGCCGAGGGTCTGCCTGCCGGAGATAGACCCGCCGGTGCCCGTGTGGCCGGCGCTGACCATGGCGACGACAAAGCCGTCCTGTTGCCTGGCCGTCAGCGTGTTGAGGGGGATCGACGTCCAGGCGCCCAAATCGAGATGTATCGGCTGGAACTGAACCGCGGGCGCCAAGTCGCCGCCCCCGAAAGCCATTGTCGCTTTATAACGGTCCTTCGCGCGGATCGGTGTAAAGAAGCTCGCACACCAGTCTGGACGGTGCACGGACAAAGCAACCCGCTGGGTTGCGGGATCGGACGCTGGGTCGCTCCATGCGTATAGGACGCCATGGTCGTCATCCAGTACGCCAATGTATCCATTTTCCAGAAGGCCGAGGTCTCCATTTTTGGCAAGCGTGAGGGCGGCGCTCAGGAACCCGTCGGTATCCGCCTCGAGCACGTGGCCGGCGTCGACGGCGATCGGGGCCGGCAGGTCGTCCATCAGGCGTGCGCTCGGTCCAACATAGGCTTTATAGGCGTCCTTCATCGCCTGCTTTTGGCTAGGGTCCGGCACTAGGTTCCAAATCGGCGCAAACTTGGGCGTGATCGAGCTATCCAGGAACGCGTGGAAGTCGAACAGCAATTCCAGGCCGGTGTCGACCGAGATCAACCAGTTCCTCAGCTCGTCGTCCGAATTGCCGCCGGTCGCATCGAAACTGATTTCCGACGAGATGCTGTCCTTGGTGAGTCTATCTTTGACGCTGGTCTCGATAGAGCTCTTCACACTGCCGCTGTCGATGCCGTCATCGAAGCCCGCTTCGACGGCGGATTTGATATCGTCCGCTCGTTCCTCGGTGATGTGGAACTCCCGCACCACTGTTTTCATCTTCCACAGTCCGCCAAAATAGCCTTCCAGGAGCGTGTGCGTTCCCCAAGCGTCGAAGAAGTCGCCGAAGTTTCGGGGTTGATTGTTGAAAAGATCGGCCAATGCGCTCACGAACGCATCGGATCGAACTCGTAGCCTGCTGCCGACGCACCATGTAGATCGTCTTCCAGTAGGAAATGATCGTGGTCGTGACTTTCTCGTCGTCGTCGATGCTGGAAGACCTCGCGAGATCGAGCGACGTGCTGGCGCTGACCCCCTCGACGCTCAGTGAGGCCGACACCGACGAGTTGAACTTCTGCTCGTCCAGCGCATGCGTGCCCTGAAAGACCATCGCATTGGTGCCATGAGCAGCATTGTGGCTCTCCATCAGCACGCCGTCCGGCACGGCATAGGTGATGTTGGAGCCGCCCTGATGGAGCTGGATTTGGCGGCCCGCAGTAAACGTCATAGGCAAAAGTTCTTGGTCGACGCAGAATTGCCAGGTCTTCGCGTTGAAGCCATAGTTGATCTTGCCGTTCAGCGCCGGTTCGGGCATTTGCGACGGCTCGTCGCTCGAGGCGCTCATTGTAAGGAACGGCGCCGACCCCACGGCGGCGATGCCGCGGATCAGCGTACGGCGCGAAACTTCGATCGACGGATTCTTGACGGACTTGATCAACGCCGCGCCCCTCCACGTAAGTTCTGGTCGGCTTCAACCTCAGACTGCAATGTCTTGGCTTGTCTTGCAACCCGGCGTTGCCGACGCCAGCTTTTCGCCTGGACCACACTAAAAGCGGTGGAATAGGCGAAAGTTATATCTAGTCTCAATTCTGAGGTCCGCGTCGCCTCGCGTCTGCCGCGCCGAACATCATTTTCCCGCCTCGGATTCTTGCGCCGCTTGTTTCAATCCCAAGTCACCCTAAGCGGGAATGTGGAGGGATCTCGGTCACGGGAAACTGGCGCATCAGTTCGACCCCCGGGTCGAAGAGCCCGGGGGGAAGGAGGGGCGATCAAGAATTTGGACCTCGAGGAGGGCCACTGATGAGCGACGCAGCGATCAACGTGCGCATGAGGCCGACGCATCCCTGCATATTCGTGCGCGAGGAAATCCTTGACGAGATGGACTTGTCGGTGAGCAAGGCCGCCGACATTCCCGGCGTGCGCCGGGCGACCCTGTCCGACCTGACAAACGGCAAGGCGGCGATGTCGCCGGAAATGGCGCTGCGGATCGAAAAGGCGTTTGGCGTGAGCATGGGCACGTTGCTCCGCATGCAGGCCGCTTTTTGCCAGCCACGAGATGCGCGAGCGCTCCAGCAGCATTGCCGTCAAGCGCTACGTGCCGGATGGACCTTCGCAGCGATAACCGATCGGCCCTCCTGAGCCGCCGTCAATCGGCGCTGCCTTTGCGTCACGTCGCGTTGGCGCCGATCAAGAGGCGACCGAGGCGGCCTTGCGCGGCGTCCGGGCGCCGGCGAAGCCGAGGCCGGCGAAGCCAATGAGCATCATGGCCCAGGTCGAAGCCTCTGGAACGGACGTCACGGTCAGGGTTCCGCTCAGGCCGCTGTCGTGGTTCGTCCCGGCGAAAATGCCCGGCGCGAACACAGGGGCGCTCTCCGAACCAGAGTAGACTTGCGGCCCAACGACGGAATAGGGACCGGCGATAAACATGCCATTATCCATCGCGCTCCACCAAGCAATTGAGCTGTAAGGTCCGATATTCCCGGCCCAGTCCGACACCGGCGCCTCGGTCACCATGCCAGAAGTGTAGCTGATCGGCGTCGGATTGGACGATTGTTCGAAAGAGAAGTCGAGGCCGCCGCTCTCGGAATAGCTGAAAAGAAGGGTGCTGGCCTGCGCGGCGCCTGTTGCAAACACCGCCGCGGTGACTATTGCCGCGAGTGTAATCCCGCCAAACTGCATGGTCATCTCCCTGTGCTCAATTGTCACCATAACCCCAGACTGTCCCAGTCGAGTTCATTGGGCGCTCGTCGCCGCAAGGCGTCGGCCTGCCCTTTCGTCCACGCGTTGACGTCAACTTCGTCGTTAGACATGGCGCTGATATGGCGCGGACCCGCTCGATCGACAAAGCCGGAAGCACGGGCGCGATCCCCTCTCCCGTCGGGAGAGGGGCAGGGGTGAGGGGACCGGCATTTCAGACAAAAGGCAGCCTCAATTCTCGCGAATCCGGCTCAGAACGGAGTCGAGAGCGGCGCTGACTTCGGCGTTGGCAAAGCGGAGGACGCGCACGCCGAAATTCTCGATCCCCTTGGTCCGGGGGTCCACGACGCGTTTGGCCGCGTGACAATAGAAGTCGGCGACGTAGCGATCTGCCGGCGCCGCCGGTCCCCTCACCCCTGCCCCTCTCCCTCTGGGAGAGGGGTTGCGCGCCCCGCCCAGCCCATCAGCTCCCGTCGCGCCACCGCCTCGATCACCGCCATGCCGTCGGGGCCGTCGTTGAGGCAGGGGAGCGCGGCGAACAACTCGCCGCCGGCCTGGCGAAAATAGCCGGCGTTCTCGACCGCGATCTCCTCGAGCGTCTCCAGGCAGTCGGCGACGAAGCCGGGGGTGATGACGGCGATGCGCTTGACGCCGCTTTTCGCAAGCTCGCGCACCGTCTCGGCGGTATAGGGCTTCAGCCATGCGCCCCGGCCAAAGCGCGACTGGAACGTCATCCGCAGCCGTCCTTCCTCCCACTGAAGCGCCGCGGCCAGCAGGCGCGTCGTCTTGGCGCAATGGCAGTAGTAGGGATCGCCCTTGTCGAAATAGGCCTGCGGGATGCCATGGAAGGAGGCCAGCACGACCTCCGGCGTGAAGTCGAGCCGGAGCAGGCCCTCGCGAGTCGAGCGCGCCAGGGCCTCGATATAGACCGGCTGGTCGTACCACGGCGCGGCGAGGCGGATCGACGGCTGCCAGCGCATCGCCTTCAGCGTGTCGAACACCTTGTCGCCGACCGTCGCCGTCGACGCCGCGCAATATTGCGGATAGAGCGGCACGACGAGAATGCGGTCGCAACCCTTGGCCTGCAGCGCCGCGAGCCGCCCGGCGATCGGAGGCTCGCCGTAGCGCATGGCCCAGTCGACCTCGACGTCCGGCGCCAGGTCTTTCAATGCCTCGGCCAGCTTTTCGCTCTGCGACCGGGTGATCGTCTTCAGCGGTCCCTCGTTCAGCTCCTTGTTCCAGATCGTGGCGTAGTCGCGGCCCCTTGCGGTGGGACGGCGCAACAGGATGAGCTGAAGGATCGGCGACCAAACCAGGCGCGGCGCCTCGATCACCCGCCGGTCGGACAGGAACTCGGCAAGATAGCGCCGCATCGACCGGTAATCGGTCCCCTCGGGCGTGCCGAGGTTGACGATCAGCACGCCGATGCGGCCGCTCGCGACCGGCGGGTGATTTGTCGGCTGCGTTGTAGCCGCGCTCATAGGGCGTCCAAACGGACGCCCGTCTTGCGACGGGCTATGAGCGCGGACTGACGCGGTCGCCGACCGCGTCTACAGACCCCGCCGTCATTCCGTAGGCTTGAACGCAGTCGCCACGCCGTTGATGCAGTAGCGCAGGCCGGTCGGCGGCGGCCCGTCGGGAAAGACGTGGCCGAGATGCGAGCCGCAGCGGGCGCAATGCACTTCGGTTCGGGACATGCCCCACGAGTTGTCGACGGTCTTGCCGAGCGAGCCGGGCACGGGCGAGGTGAAGCTCGGCCAGCCGGTGCCGCTGTCGAATTTGGTCGTGCTCTCGAACAGGGGCTGGCCGCAGGCGGCGCAACTGAACACGCCCGGCCGCTTCTCGGTGAGCAGCGCACAGCTTCCCGGGCGCTCGGTCGCGTGCTCGCGCATGATCGAATATTGCTCGGGCGTCAGCAGGGCGCGCCACTCGGCGTCCGTGTGGGTAACGGGGAACTGGGTCTTGGCTCATCGCGGTCTCCTTGCAAACGATCCTATCGGCCCTCTGCGGCGGCGGTCGCCCGCCACGGGCGGGCCCAGGACCCGCCGACGATTCCTCATTCTCCCGCTAACGCATTGAAATCATTGATTCGCGGAACGGAGCGCGGGCCAAAACGGCACGTAAGTCCTTAAAATCATTCAACTTTGGACAGAAAATGGCGGTCCCTCCCGGCACGACCCAAAAAGGCCGCCGCCGGCGCCCCTCGCCTCTATAGCACGGCTGCCGCGATCGGCGGCAGGGCTTCCTTCGCGCCCCCCGCCATCGTTGTTACATCGTCACGGGTGCGAGATCTGTCCCGATCATGAACTGCGCCCGGGCGAGGGCGGCGAACGCGCCGTCCCGGGCGACCAGCTCGTCGAACGATCCCCGCTCGATGATGCGGCCATGATCGAACACCAGGATGTGATCGGCGTTGCGGATGGTCGCCAGGCGGTGGGCGATGACGAAGGTGGTGCGCCCGCGCATCGCCGCGTCGACCGCCGCCTGGACCTGCCGCTCGGTCTCGGCGTCGAGGGCGCTGGTCGCCTCGTCGAGCACCATGATCGGCGGGTCCTTGAGGAGGGCGCGGGCGATCGACAGGCGCTGCCGCTCCCCGCCCGAAAGGTTGCGTCCGCGCTCGCCGATCACCGCTTTGAGCCCATTCGGGGCCCGCCGCACGAAGTCCATCGCCCGCGCCGCCTCGAGCGCCCGCTCCATCTCGGCGGGCGTCGCGTCGGGCTTGCCGATGCGCAGGTTCTCCTCGATCGAGCGGGCGAAGATGAACGGCTCCTGGAACACCACGCCGATATTCTCGCGCAAAGATTCGAGCGTCATGGAGCGGATGTCGCGCCCATCGATCGTCACCCGTCCCCCGGTCGGATCGAACACCCGGTGCAACAGGTTCAGCGTCGTGGTCTTGCCCGATCCGGTCGCGCCGACGAGGGCGATCGTCTCGCCGGCCAGCGCCTCGAAGCGGACGTCGGCGAGCGCCTCCCGCCCCTTGTCGTATGCGAAGGACACATCCTCGAACTGCACATGGCCGACAAGCCGCCCGACCGCGACCGCGTCGGGCGCGTCGCCGACGTCGGGCTTCGTGTCCATCACATCGAAGAACATCCGGATGCGCGGCGACTGGCTCAGCATGTAGTTGGCGAAGCCGACCGTCTGCTCGAGCCGCCCGACCAGCATCTGGGCGAGCGACATGAAGGCGACGATCTGCCCGACCGTCGTCAGGTTCTGCATCATCAGTCCACACGCCGGTGACGAGGATCGACACCAGCGCCAGCGTCGAACTCGAGCGGGTCGCGACCGAGGCCAGGGCCCACCAGGTCAGGACCGGCATCTGGGCGTTGAGCATCCGGTCGATCATCCGGGCGAGCGCGTTCGTCTCCTCGTCGGCGCGGGCGAAGCTCTGAATCGCCGGCATGTTGCCGAGCACGTCGGACACGCGTTCGGCGACGTCGTTCGAATAGACGTCGGCGGCGCTCTGCATCACTTCGGTCTTGCGCAGGACGACGTTCATGAGAACGCCGAGCACGACGACGAGGGCGAGCAGGATGCCGCCGAGGCGCCAGTTGACAATCAGCGTCGCCGGCAGGAGCACGCCGAGCGCGACCAGCGCGGCGCAATGCTCGCGGAAGAACGACAGCCACACGCCGAACATGCCCGAGGCGCCCTCGATCATGATCTTGAGCAGCCGCCCGGTGTGGGCGTGGGCGTGGAAACTCATCGGCAGATGCAGCACGTGGTCGAAATAGGCCGCCATCTCGACCACCCGGCGCCGATGGGCGAGGCGATCGGAATTCAGCGCGACCGTGACGCTGGCCACGATCGAGAAGATGCCGAAGCCCGCCCAGGCGGCAAGCCAGGGGCCGATCCCCGACCATTGCAGGGCATTGCCGGGACTCATCGACCGGGTGAGTTGGTCAATGATCTTGCCGAACAGCATCGGCTCGGCGAATTGCGACACCGCGAGCGCGACATTGGCGACCACCAAACCCGCTGCGAGCCACCTTTCCGGCCCGAGGCGCGCCAGAACCCGAGCGTAAAGTCCGATGAAACCCATGCAGGCCCCGTCCAGCCCGATCGCACGCAACGTGCTCGGGCTCCGTTGCTTTTAGGCGAGTCCGAGACCAAAATCACGAGGATGGGGTGGCCGAGACTTCGACCGACGCCGTGCGCTTGCCGTCGTCGCGACGGTCGTGGCGGTCTATGTTCTCGTCGCCTACCTCGCGGCGCCCGACGCCTGGCGCCACCACGAGCGCCAGCTGGGCTTGGCGGATCTCGGCGCGCGCACCGTCACTGCCCAGGGCATCCCCGGCGATGCGATCAACGTCGGGCTCGAAGGAACGGAAGAGGACCTCATGTGCACCATGAACGCCGCCGGCTGGTCGCCGTCCGATCCGGTGACGCTCATGTCCTCGCTGAAGATCGCCGGCAGCGTGGTGTTTCATCGGCCCTATCTCCACGCCCCGGTGAGCCCCCTCTTTTTCGACGGACGCATGCAGGACTTCGCCTTCGAGAAGGCGTCCGGCCACAGCGCCAGCCGGCGCCATCACGTCCGTTTCTGGAAGGCGCTGGACAAGGGCGACGACGGGCGGCCCGTCTGGCTCGGGGCGGCGGTCTACGATAACGGCGTCGGCGTCAGTCACTACACTGGGCAGATCACCCATCACACGGCGCCCGACATCGATGCCGAGCGCGACCTTCTGATCCGCGATCTCATCGAAGCCAAGCGCGTCTCGCGGACCTATTCGGTCAGCGGCATTGGGCCAACGCTGTTCGGCCGCAACGGCGGCGGCGACCCGTTCACCACCGATGGAGAGATCGCCTTCGCCGACCTCGCGCCGGGATGCGAGACGCGCGAGGCGTCGATGGTTGTCGAGGCCCTGCCACCGCGCATTGCGGCGAAGAATGTGGTGTTCGGCTGGCTCGCGGCGCTGCGAGAGCGCTTGCCGTAGGGCGAAATGAGAAAAGCCGCCCGGCGAAGGCGGCTTTTCCGAACGTTGGATTATTCGCGCTCAGGCGACGGCGGCGCTCTTGCGGGCGCCGCGATAGCCCGCGAAGCCGAGGCCGGCGAAGCCTGCGAGCATCATCGCCCAGGTCGAGGGCTCTGGGACGGCTGTGAAGGTCAGGTTCTCGGCGGACGCGGGGCCGTTCCAGGCGGGGTTGCCTGGATAGGGATCCTGATAGTCGAGGATGCTGTTCGCGTCGGCGACCGCCGCGCCGTAGATCATGTTCCCGGAGCCACCGTCGCTCCAGATGTCGAGCACGTCTCCGTTATTGAGTGTCACCAGCATGCCGTAATTGTCGAGGTATCCGCCGGCGCCTACGCCTGCACACGTCACCGGAGCCGCCGACCCAGGGTAAAAAAGGTTGTCGTAGGACAGCAGCGTGGAGGATGCGCCAGTCGGGAACCCGCCCGCCCAGGTGGTCCCGTCGTACCAGCTGAAGCTGAAAGGGAGATTCGGATCGGGCGCGAAATGCGGCAGGTAGTTGTTCGCAACAATTCCAGTGATTTTTGCATTATTGATATTCAGACCGAAGTTCGTGTCCGAGAACGTCCCGCCAGCGCCGGTAATCATCTGGGCGTTGAGCGGGTCGGCGAGACCGACAAACCCAGGCCCCTGTGAGTTCGTCCCCGTCCCGAAATTCGAGCCGATATGGGGGTCGGGACCGACAGTAAACCAGCCGCTGGCCGTCATGCCCTCGCCGCTGAGGGTGAAAGTGTAGGCTTGGGCTTGTGACGCAACCATCAGTGCGCCGATCAATGGCAACGCGGCCAATGTTCCATACCTTGGCATCATTCCTCCCCGCTTCCTTTGCAAAAGGTCCGCCGTTCCGCGGAACGGCGTGAACCTAACGTACGTAAGAAGCGAACGCAACTTGATGAGTGTGTCGTCAAGAGGCGGTGGCACGTTCCTGCTCGGAAAAGGATTCCGACGCCAGCGCGGTGGACGGCTTGCGCTCGCCCGACCACTGCGAGCGCGAAGCCGTCCCAGCCCTTGGCGCCGGCGGTCTGGATGGCGGTGGCGGAGAGGCGCGGCTCCCCCTTCATCGTTTCGAACATTTTGCGTACCCCGGCAACGTCGCTGTCGGTCGACGCCGCTCACCAACTGCGGCGAGCGCGCCGAGCGAATTTGTCCGAGTGGACTTTCCCGCATGCCGGAGGGTCTACTCGTACAAAATAGAAGCGCAAGGTCAGCGTTTCCTTGTCCCCACTATTCACATCACGCTCTTTTTCAGTCCCTCCCCAAAACTCACTTTTTCCTTGGGCGTGTCTTCAGTTGAGGAGGATGGCGTCGCAGGTGAGCTGAACGCCGGCGAGGAAATTCTTGGTGAGCTTGTCGTAATGCGTGTCGATGGTCCGGAAGTGTTTGAGCTTGTTGAAGAAACGCTCATGGAGCTTCTTGCAAAAATAGTTTGAATATCAATCAAATCTGTCGGCAGACGTGGGATCAATGCGACACTTATCAAGTGCCGTAGGATAATATATATGGCTTTCATCTGCGTCGTCTTCAGTAATGTTGAGGTTGATCATGCAGATTGAGTACGATTAACATGCCTGACGATCCGCTCGACGCCATGAGAGCGCGCAGGAATCATCCAGGGCTCTCTGTTTCCTTGGCTTCGTGAGGAGGTCGATCCGATCACCAAGGCGCTCGGGCAACTCGTCACGACCCTGGATGTGATCGGCCTCGAGGCCTTCGTTCCCGAACCGCCCCGGGCCCCCGGTCGACCGCCCGAGGACCGCCGCGCGCTCGCCAGAGCCTTTGTCGCCAAGGCCGTGCTGGGCATTCCCACCACCACAGCTTTGATCGAGCGCCTCGCCGTCGATAAACCCCTGCGTCACATTCTCGGTTGGGAGCGACGCTCGCAAGAGCCCTCGGAAGCCACGTTTTCTCGCGCCTTCACGGAGTTCGCGCAGGGCGATTTGCCCGCCAGGATGCACGCCGCGCTGATCGAGCGCTAGCTCGGCGGGCGCATCGTCGGCGTGATCGCGCGCGACGCCACCGACCCCCGGATCGCGGTCCGGGGGTCCACGACGAGTTTGGCGGCGTGGCACTAGAAGTCGGCGACGTAGCGATCGAACGGAACCTGCCTGCGGAACTTCGCGCCGTGGAAACGCGAGCCGCGCAAGCGCCCCCTGGCGCCCCTCACGAAGCCGGATGCGACCTTTGGCGTTGCGCCATCCGATGCACCAGATGCACGCGCGATTTAAAGGCGCCCATCATCCGCGTCGCCGCCTCGTGGAACATGGAGTTCGCCACATGATCGAGCAGGCGACTCTTGAATTGGAAGTCGACCACCAGGTCGACCAGTGTCCCGTCCACGGCCGGCGTGAACGTCCAGGTGTTGGCCAGATGCTCGAGCGGCCCCCCTTCGGTGGCGCGCACCAGCACTTGCCGCGGCCGATCCAACGTGACGTGACTGGTAAAGCTTTCCTGGAACGGGCCGAACCCGATCTCGAGTTCGGCAATGATGTCCGGTGGATCGTCGCGCTGGATCCGCGCTCCGGTGCACCAGGGTACGAATGCGGGATAGTCCTTCACGTCCGCCACGACCGAGAAGAGCTCGTCGGCCGGGTAGGCAAGCGTCTTTTGCTCCTCGTGACGGGGCATGTTCTCTCCTCCTGTTCGCAGGCTTCAGCAGGGCCCAGCGGCGGACCTTTTGCATGGGTTCCGCCGCTGCCGATCTGATCGCGCCGATACGGCTTTTGGATGATCAGACCCGCTCGATCTTTTTCGCCGCTTCGTCAAGCGCGTCGACGATCGCCTGCAATTCATCCGGCGTGGCGGAACGGGCGCGCAGGCGGAGTTTTGTGGCGGCGCGCAGGTTCATCATGGCGCGGATCACCGAACCCATGCCGGCCCGGCCGAAGGCGTCCTCGCGCGCGCTGAAGCGGGCAAAGATGGCGTCGACCTGGGGTTTCGAGTTCGGCCAGCGCCCGCTCGCCCTCGGGCGTGACCGCGTAGAGCTTGCGGCCCTGGTCGTCCTGGCTGACGCTCGCCAGGCCCATCTCCTCAAGCATGGTGAGCGTCGGATAGACAACGCCCGGACTCGGCGAATAGTCATCGCCGACGCGCTCGCCGAGCTCCTTGATGATCTCGTAGCCGTGGCGCGGCTTTTCGGCGATCAGGGCCAGGATGACGAGCTTCAGCTCGCCGCCGTCGAACATCCGGCCCTCGCGCGGCCCGAACCCGCCGCCGCGCCGGCCCCAGCCGAACGGCCCCTGCCCGAAGCCGCCATGGCGTCCACACCGGACGTAATCCTCGAAGTGACGATGGAACATGGCTTCCCTCCTGCTGCATTGAGAACATATCTGCGATATGTCTTCGACAAAGATATATCTTCAGATCGACGACGCAAGAGGCGGGGGCGGATTTTTTGGCCGCGCCTGCGGCCCCCACCGGCCGGTCGTTAAGAGGGGTCGCAAGTCTCTGAAAAGGCGAGGGGCGGTCGATAAAGCGCCGTAAACCCGCGCTTTTGCGGCGAGCTTCAGGGTCGGGTCTGCCCGTCGCCGTGGACGCGGTACTTGAAGGTGCAGAGCTGCTCGAGGCCAATCGGGCCCCGCGCATGCATGCGGCCCGTGGCGATGCCGATCTCCGCCCCAAAGCCGAACTCGCCGCCATCGGCGAACTGGGTCGAAGCGTTGTGCAGCACGATCGCCGAGTTGACGCGCTTCAGGAACGTCGCGGCCACGGCGGAGTCCTCGGTAACGATGCAATCGGTGTGGTGCGAGCCGTAGGTCTCGATGTGATCGATGGCCGCCTCGAGGCTGTCGACCACCCGGACCGAGATGATCGCGGCGAGATATTCGGTCCGCCAATCCTCCTCGGTCGCTGGTTTCACCCGGGCGTCGCCGGCTTGCGCCGCCAAGTCGCCGCGGACCTCGCAGCCGGCTTCGACCAGGGCGCCGATCAGCGGCCCGAGCATCGTCTCGGCGGCCGACCGGTGAACAAGCAAGGTTTCGGCGGCGCCGCAGATCCCGGTGCGGCGCATCTTGGCGTTCGTCACGATCGCGACCGCCTTGCCGAGGTCGGCCGCGCGGTCGACATAGACATGCACGATGCCCTCGAGATGGGCGAAGACGGGGACGCGCGCCTCGCGCTGCACCCGGTCGACCAGGCTCTTGCCGCCGCGCGGCACGATCAGATCGAGCGTCCCGCCGAGCCCGAGCAGCATCTCGCCGACCGCCTCGCGCGAAGCGAACGGCGCCCGTGAGATCGCCGCTTCCGGCAGGCCAGCCTCCCGGAGTTCGTCGACGAGGCAGGCGTGGATCGCCGCGGAAGAGTGGAAGCTGTCCGAGCCTCCGCGGAGGACCACGGCGTTGCCGCTTTTAAGACACAGCGCGCCGGCGTCGGCGGTCACATTCGGGCGGCTCTCGTAGATGACGCCCACGACGCCGAGCGGCGTCGCCACCCGCTCGATGACGAGGCCGTTCGGACGGGTGAAGGTCGCAAGCACGCGGCCAACCGGATCCGGCAGGGCCGCGACCTCCTCGAGACCGCGCGCAACAGCCTCAATCCGCGCCTCGTTCAGCGCAAGGCGATCGAGCAAGGCCGGCGTCAGGCCCTTGGCTCTGCCTTCGGCCAGATCCCGGGCATTGGCGGAGAGAATGTCCGGCGCCCGAATCCGAAGGACACGCGCCGCCGTGGTCAGCGCCTGGTTCTTCATCGCCGACGGCGCATTGGCGAGCGTGCGCGCCGACCTCCGCGCGTCGGCGCCGATGGCGCGCATCGCAGCGCGAATGTCGGCTTGCGGCTCGAGACTTTGAATGGCGGCGGACATGCAACGTTCCCGCGGTTGGAACCAGCTCGTCTAGCGGAGATGGGGCGGAAACGCCATGGCCGAAGCCGACACGCTCCGGCGGCGAACTTCAGCCCTTGGGTCGGAAGGCGACGCAAAATTCCGGATTCGTCTCCAGGCGCGGTCCCCCGATCAGGTCGATGCAATAGGGCGCTGCCGCGAACACGGCGTCAAGGCAGGTGCGGATGGCGGCCGGCTTGCCGGGCAGGTTGATGATAAGGCTCGAACCTCGAGTGCCCGCGATCTGGCGCGAAAGGATCGCTGTCGGGACCTCGATAAGACTCGTCGTCCGCATGACCTCGCCGAACCCCGGCAGGATGCGGTCACAGACCGCCGCAGTCGCTTCTGGCGTCACGTCTCGCGGGCTCGGGCCAGTGCCCCCGGTGGTAAGAATAAGCGGACAGCGCTCGACATCGGCAAGCTCGACCAGAACCATCTCGATATGCTGCCGCTCGTCTGGCACGAGCCGTCGGACCGGCCGCCACGGCGACGCCAGCAGTTCTCGGATCGCCGTCTCGATTCCGGGGCCCCCCTTGTCCTCATAGACTCCCTGAGAGGCCCGATCGGAAATTGTGACAACGCCAATGGGAATGTCGGACATAGCGCTCCGCTCCATATGGATCTTTCGCTGTCCGAGACATGTCAATGACGGACAATAATATAGGTGTACCCGATTCCGGCCGCAATCAGAGCGATTGCCAAAGCGTTCAGAGCGAGGTTGCCGACCTGAAGGGCTGCATTGCCGACCTGATTTGCGATTGCGAAGGCGGCTGCCGGCAGCAGGAAATGCGCCAGCGTTTTCATTCCCCCCTCGGTAAACATGAAATAGGTGAGCACGATGCACCCGAAACATGTCACCGTTACGATGTCGTAAACTGTACCCATTCACTCCCTCGCCCCCAAATAGCGTCGCAGGGCGGCGACGCTGCGCGTGCACGGATGCGTCCCCTTGCTCGGCGCCCCGCCGGATTCTTTCAGCGAAAGCTATTCCGCGCCCGGTAGACCTCTTACGCCGCTCTGGCTCCGCCCGTCGAGGAGCGCGCCGCTTGCCGGATCAGATATTCCGCCCCTACCAGCAGGCTGTCGAGCAGGAAAAAAAGCGCGAGCGCAAAAACGAACAGGGCAACCCCCGTGATGTCGTGGAACAAGCCCTCAACATTATCTACTCCGAAATAATACGAACCGAGCACCAACGCCAGAACGCGGAATAAATTCGCCCCAATTGTGATAGGGATGATCGACAAGACTAAAACCGTCCTTCGCAGCCAGTCTCGCGGGACGAATTCGTAAACGTAAAAAATGCCGATGGCCGATAACGCGAAAATCGAGTTCATCCCTGAACAAGCGTCCTTGACCATTAACTGATACGAACCGATCATGATCATCACGCCATTTTGCGCGATTGGGTATCCAAGCGTGTAAAGGAAATTCGTGACGACATCGGAAACCCACCCCTTCAGCGGGACCGTCATGGCGTCTAGGATCCACCCAGGCGGGGGAACTGAAAAAATCAAGAACGTCAGCGGAAATGCAAAAAGGCGAGCCAGAGGCCAGCCTCCGATCAGCAGAACGCAGCCCAACAGCACGGGGATTTGCGTGAACGTTTCGATCATCAGGACGTCTTGCGATCGCGCCACCGCCATCGCAAGCAAAGAGATGATTAAAATGATCCACCCGGCAATCACTGCCGGTTTCTGAGTGATCTGCGAGAGCCTTCCACGCTGTTGCCAAGCCAGCCACGCCGCCGCCAGCATGATGAGTGGCCCGTGTCCCTCCTGTTCCGTCTGCCACGGACCGTCGAAAAGCTTCACGTATGTCGGGATGTACGCGAGGCCAAATGCGGCCGCCATGGCCCCTACGTGTGCCAGACGCGAAGCCCGCGTCTTGGTGTGGAGAGTTTCGCTATGGAGAGTTGCGGCGGCGTGACCCACCGACCCTCGTTTCAAGGAGTCAACCGACATCACGCGCCCTCCGACCCCAGATGCGGAGTTCCGCGCGGGCGGTCCTTGCACACACGCCCGAGTTACTGCCCGCCAACCGCGTCAATGAGCGTTCTCCGTTCCAAACACAACGAATATAGTTCTGATCATAATCGAGAAATCCAGCCAAACGCTCCAGTTGTTAATATACCAAAGGTCCAACTCAACTCTGCGTTGCATCTTGTCGAGAGTGTCGGTTTCGCCTCTCGCGCCGCGCACCTGCGCCCATCCCGTGATACCGGATTTGACGTGATGCCTGAAGGCATATTTCTCAATCGCGGAGGTGAAGTAGCGATCGTGGGCTGACGCATGGGGTCGCGGCCCGACAATCGACATATCGCCATAAACGACATTGAGGAGTTGCGGCAGCTCGTCGATACTTAGCCTTCGTATCCAATAACCGACCCGAGTGACGCGATCATCGTTCTTTTGCGCCTGACGCACAACCTCGCCGTCCTCCATCACGGTCATCGAGCGAAACTTGTAGATGCCGAACGGGCGACCGTTAAATCCGTGCCGGGTCTGACGGAAAAAAACTGGGCCCTCGGAATCGAGCTTAATCGCAATCGCAACGGAAATCATGAGCGGCGCCAAAATTGTCAGCGCCGTCACTGCTACGACGATGTCGATAAGTCGTTTCACCGCCTGCTCGGTCGGGGACAGCGCGGCTCTCTGTATCTCGATCGCGACGGTATCGCCGATATCGCTATGGGTCCGCTGAAAGAGTTGGGCGAGCGCGCCGAAAGGCACAAGCGTGACTGGTAAAGGAAGCACCCGCAAACGCTTGGCTATCGATCGCAGATAAGTCATCCGCTCGGGATCAACGAATAGCAGAACTTCCTCGACGTCCGACGTCCGGCATAGGGAAATGACATTGTCGACGACGTCCTCGGCCGAAGGCTCTCCGGCCGGGACGTGGAAATGAGCAAGAATGTGATATCCGTAGCGGCTCAAGTTGTCGGCGAAACGCTGCGGGACCGCTTCTTCGCATGACATGCTTACAACTGTGCGCCCGCGCAGGGCGCCGCTTTCTAGAGCGCGCGGAAGAACAGCCCTCCATACGAGCCTATGAATGAGTAGCCCGACCGCCCCGATCGCCCAAAACATCAAAATGTCGCCTCGCGACAGATCATGACTGACGCCCCAGGTAAAGACGCCCGACGCCAGAATGAGGAACGCGCCACACCACGCGCTCAGAACACTTCTCGCCTGGTCATCAATTACGATCAATCTTTCAGGGCTGTAGAGTTTTTGAATACGCATCGCCGCAACGAATAAAATGGCGACGAACATCGCGGCCGCGATCGTGTGCGAGAATTCCCCTTCGATTTCAGACGGGAGGTTGTGGTAGAGGAATTCCGCGCCAATTGCTGAAACCAGTATGACGGCCAAATCAATCGAGAGCGCGATGGTCGGTAAGGCGCGGTAGGCAACCGGCAACCGCCATCGACGTTCGCGACTTTGAGAGGCCCGCGAAGCGTTCGCCGGGGACAGTCGCCGCATGGATTTATGCGCTACTTCCGTGTCCATTCTCATCCACACGCTCACGGCTCGTCTGGTTTCACCCAAGCATGACGGGCGTCGGCTCCCCGCCTAGCAAATCTTTGTTGTCGCCATTGGATACGAAAATGCGGCGCCTCGATCCGGGATTGCCATTTCAGACCCTCGCAGCTTATGCGAAACCGGTTGGAAAAAAAAGCAGATCACGATCCCGGTCGACCGCGATCGCCCTGTGGGTCATTATCGGATTCGGCAAGTTGCGGCTACGATTCGCGGTCGGTTCGCAATTGGAGCACCCCGACCAATCGATTCTCGCGGTTCGCCTCGTTGTCGCCAGTGTCTGACAGGAAGAAGTCATGTATAGCGTCATTGTTTTTGGCTATCGAGTCGTTACGGGTTTTGCAATCATCTGCTTCGCCTGGTTCATCTTTGACAAGATACATGATAGGAATACTGAGGTAATAGCGTCTATCCTTGGATTGCAGTACGCATTTACGTTCCTCATATCAAGGCGATTAGAATATTTTGGTCTAACCATATTTTCATTTTTTGGCAGAACTGTATCTTATATCCAGAAGATGCCGTACGATCAGCTTTTGCGCGATGATGTTGGGGTACAGGCGACAGGCCGTCATCTCTATCTAAATGTACTTTTTGCCGCTCTGCTCGAGTTGCTCTGCGTATTTCGGTTGCTAACCTCGCTGCTAGGCCATGGCTGGTATGCATTGTCCGAGCCAATCAACAGTCTGATCAACTCCTTGCTGGCGAACCTCCCCTGATGACGTCCTTGCGAAAGCAGAGCTCGACCAGACAGAGCGGCGGCCGCGGCGTTGCGGAAGCCATTGCCTTGGAATGTTCGTCTGCGCCATCCGCGGGTCGAATGCGCTGGCGCAGCCGGTTCCGATCCCGGATGGTCAGACTTGGACCTCCGCATCTATGCGGTCCACATAGACCGGACGCCTGAGCAGCCTTGGCGCGGATTCGGGATGCATCACCGCAGCGGATTGGTGATCACCGTGGCCCACATCCCGGGCGAGTTTGCGGACACGAAGCCGCATGTCCTGATCGACGGAGAGGATCTTCCCGCAGGCCTCGGACGGGCGCGGCGCGCCAGACAACGTAGACCTGACCCTCCTTTTCGGTCGAATCGCGTGCGCTTCCGGGGCGCATGCGCACCCGCGGCCCCCGCTTTGCGAAACCGCGTTCTTCTCAGGTGAAACCGTTGCTGTCCGCCGGCCCGACGTCCGCCTCAACGCGCCGGCTCATACCTGGGATATCGCCAACTATTTCGTACTTGTTCGCAATATCCGCGCATTCATCCCCTCGGGAGGGTCGTTCTGGTGCGGACGCTCTGGCGCCGGCTTTTCCTGGAAGCGCGATCGTTCACAGCTTGTTGAGCCGCGTTTCCGTCCGATTGCTGATATTGGCGTTCTCTGGATGACGAGCGCCGCACCGCGAGTGCAGGCCGGAAGGATGAAGCGAAAATGGCTCTTGGTCGAACCGTCGCGATCGCAGGTTTCGCGCTCATCGCGGCGATCGCCTACGGCGTCTACGCGCCGGACGGCGTGGATCATTTGTCGCCCGAACTCGGCTCCGTCGCGCATCGCGGTCATGATGTGATCTGGCCCGAAGAAAAGCGAACGACGGCAGCGTCCATGCCGGACCAGCCAAATCCCGGCAGCGCAGCCGGCCGGGGGCGTGGCGTCGCCCCCATCGTCGTGTCCGTCACGCCGGCGAAACGGGCGGATTTCCCAGCGGTGCTGGAGAGCCTGGGCCAAGTCCAAGCATACAATACTGTACTCGTGCGTGCGCGGGTAGATGGTGAGATCGTCAAGATCGCTTTCAAGGAGGGACAAATCGTCAAGCAGAGCGACCTTCTCGCCCAAATCGACGCGCGACCTTTTCAAGCGGCTCTCGATCAAGCGGTGGCGAAAAAAGCCCAGGACGAAGCCACCGTCGCGAACGCTAAGCTGGACCTTGTGCGCTACTCGACCCTCGCCAAGCAAAACTTCGCAACCGAGCAGCAACTCGACACGCAGAACGCCCTGGTCAATCAGTTGACGGCTACGATCGCGGCCGATGCGGCCGCTATCGACGCAGCGAGAGTGCAACTCGACTACACAACGATCCGCGCGCCGATCACCGGTCGCGCCGGCTTTCGTCTGATCGATGAAGGCAACCTGGTCAACGCCGGGCAGCAGACCGGCATTGTTTCCATTGCTCAGCTGCAGCCGATTGCGGTCATCTTCACCGAGCCGCAGCAACATGTCGACCGGATCAATCAGGGGCTCGCTGCAGGCGCGCCGCCGGTGACGGTCCTCAACGCGGACGGCGGCAAGATCGCCACCGGCAAGCTCACGATCAGCGACAACCAAGTGGACCTGGCAACAGGAACGATCCGCCTCAAGGCAGAATTCGATAATGTGGACAATGCGTTATGGCCAGGTCTTGCGGTCACTACGCGCCTGCAGCTTGGCGTGATGGAAAACGTCATTGTCGTTCCCGCGGACACAGTTCAACATGGAAGTAAGGGCTTGTTCGTATATGTTGTCGGCGATGACAACCGCGCCGCGGTCCGACAGGTAAGGGTGGCCCGGCAGGACGCGACGACAGCGGTGATAGAAGACGGGCTTATGGAGGGCGAACGTGTCGTGACGACAGGCGAATTCCTGTTGCAGCCTGGATCCCTGGTCTCGATCGAGTCCGGAAGCGGGAGCTGAACAATGTTCGGCGGAATTTCCGCTCCCTTCATCCATCGACCGGTCGCGACCACCCTCGTCATGGTCGCGATCTTTCTGGTGGGGCTCGTTGCGTTCCCGTCCCTTCCGGTCGCTCCGCTGCCGCAGGTCGACTTTCCGACCATTTCGGTGTCGGCGTCGCTGCCCGGCGCTTCGCCCGAAACGATGGCGACGTCCGTCGCGCAGCCGCTCGAGCGTCAGATCGCCCAAATCCCGGGCGTCTCCCAGATGACTTCGACCAGTTCGCTCGGCGCGACTGCGATCACGGTCCAGTTCGATCTCGACCGAAACATCGATGCCGCGGCCAACGATATCCAGGCCGCGATCAACGCCGCCTCGGGCCAGTTGCCGAAGAACCTGCCGACCCCGCCGACCTACCGCAAGGTCAACCCATCCGACACGCCCGTTCTCATCCTGTCGGTCCAGTCCGACGTCGCCCCAATCATCGACGTCGACGACGCAGCGGAGAACATCCTAGCCCAGCGCATCAGCCAGATCTCTGGCGTGTCTTTGGTGCGGGTCGGCGGCCAGCAGACCCCAGCGATCCGAATCCAGATCGATCCGGCGAAGCTGGTTCAAAAGAACCTTCAGCTGGAGGATGTTCGGGCGCAGATCGGCATTGCGACGGTCGACGGTCCCAAAGGCGCGATTATTGGACAGACACAGGATTTTACGATTTTTGACAACGACCAGTTGACCACCGCCGAACCGTGGGACGACGTGATCGTCGCCTATCGCAATGGCGCTCCCGTGCGCGTTCGCGACATCGGCCAAGCCGTCGCAGGTCCGTCCGACACCACTCAGGCGGCCTGGTCGAATGGCAAGCGCAGCGTCTTCCTGGTCGTGTTCAAGCAGCCCGGTGTGAACGTCATCAACACCGTCGAGGCGATCAAGAAGACGCTGACGAGCCTCGAGGCGGCGATTCCGCCCACAATTCATGTCAAGGTGCTCTCCGACCGCACGACGACCATCCGCGCCTCGGTCAAGGACGTCGAGTTGACGCTGATGCTCACCATCGCGCTGGTCGTGATGGTGATCTTCGTCTTCTTGCGCAGTTTGTGGGCGACGATCATCCCCAGCGTTACGGTGCCTCTAGCGCTGCTCGGCGCTTGCGGACTGATGTGGGCGGCAAACTACAGCCTCGACAACCTGTCACTGATGGCCTTCACCATCGCGGTGGGCTTCGTCGTCGACGACGCCATCGTGATGCTGGAGAACATCACACGCCATATCGAGGAGGGAGAGAAGCCGTTCCAGGCGGCGCTGAAGGGCTCCGCCGAGATTGGCTTCACGATCATTTCAATCTCCATTTCTCTCGTGGCGGTGCTGATCCCACTCTTAATGATGGGCGGAATCATCGGCCGCTTGTTCCGTGAGTTCTCAGTCACGATCGCCATGACGATTGCGGTCTCGGCCTTCGTGGCGCTGACGCTCACGCCGATGTTGGCTTCGCGCTTCCTCAAGGCGCACGACGAGGAGCATCATGGCAAGCTCTTCAACATGAGCGAGTCGGCTTTCCTCGCGCTTGCCCGGGCCTATGAGCTCGGCGTGGATTTCGTGCTGCGCCACCGGTTCGCGACGCTGATGACGTTCCTCGCCACGATCGTCGCGACGGTTTATCTGTTCGCGGTCATCCCCAAGGGGTTCTTCCCGCAGCAAGACACCGGCATCGTATTCGGCACGACCGAGGCCGGGCAGGACATCTCGTTCCCCGCCATGTACAAGCTGCAGGAGCAGGCGGGCGCGGTCATCCTGAAGGATCCGGCCGTCGACACGATGGCGATGGGCCTCGGCGTCGGCGTCGGCAATTCTGCCCAGAACAATGGTCGCATGTTCATCACGCTCAAGCCGCGCGAGGAGCGCGACCTGGACGTCTTCCAGGTGATCGCCCGCCTCCGGCCGCAGCTGGCGAAGATCGCGGGCCTTCGGGTCTACCTGCAGGCGGCGCAGGACGTGACGGTGGGCGGCCGCTTCTCCAGGACCCAGTTCCAGTACACCTTGCAGGACGCCAACCTCGTCGAACTCAACGCCTGGGCGCCGAAGATCCTCGAGAAGCTGCAGTCTCTGCCGGAACTGCGTGACGTCGCCACCGACCAGCAGAATTCCGGGACGACGCTGACGCTCAAGATCGATCGGGACATGGCGTCCCGCTTCGGCATCCAGCCGCAGCTGATCGACGATACGCTCTACGACGCGTTCGGCCAGCGCCAGGTCACCCAGTACTTCACCCAGGTGAACACCTACGAGGTGATCGAGGAGGTCCTTCCCGATCTGCTAGGCGACCCGGCGACGCTGGACAAGCTCTACATCCGCTCCCCCGTGAGCAACCAGATGGTGCCGCTGAGCGCCTTCGCCAAATGGACGACGGCCCCGGTCCAGCCGCTGTCGATCAGCCACCAGGGCCAGTTCCCGGCAATCACCATCAGCTTCAATCTGGCGCAAGGCGTCGCCCTCGGGCAGGCGACTGAGGCTGTCCAGAAGGCCATGCAGAAGCTGCAAATTCCCGTCAGCCTGACGACCACATTCCAGGGCAACGCCCAGGCGTTCCAGGACTCGTTGACCACCGTCCCGCTCTTGATCCTCGCGGCGCTGGTCACGGTCTACATCATCCTCGGCATCCTTTACGAGAGCTTCGTCCACCCGCTGACGATCCTCTCGACCTTACCCTCGGCCGGCCTCGGGGCGCTCGCGACGCTGATGCTGTTCGGCTACGAGTTCAGCCTGATCGCGCTGATCGGGACGATCCTGTTGATCGGCATCGTCAAGAAGAACGGCATCATGATGGTCGATTTCGCCATCTCCGCCGAGCGTGACGAGGGCCTGACGACCACGGAGGCGATCCGCAAGGCGGCGCTCTTGCGGTTCCGGCCGATCATGATGACCACTATGGCCGCCCTGCTCGGCGCGGTGCCGCTGATGCTCAGCCATGGCACGGGGTCGGAGCTGCGCCAGCCGCTCGGCTATACCATGTTTGGCGGACTCCTGGTCAGCCAGGCGCTGACCCTGTTCACCACTCCGGTCGTCTACCTCTACCTCGATCGCCTGTCGAAATGGATCTCGGGCGGATCCGGCAAGGGCAAATCGAAAGACCAGGACCCCGAGGAGCCGGCGCCCGAGCCCCTCTCCGACAACGCGCCAGAGCCCGCCTGGGCCGAGCACCGGGCAGCGGCCGAGTGAACCCGAGAGCGGGCGCGCGCTCCTGCCATTCCCGAGTCGGTTTTGAGGCTTTCCAGAGACTTGCGGCGCCTTATTCGATTCGGCGATTCGGCCGGCGTCCCTTGGCCGGTGCGCGGCGTGGAGGCATGTCGCCGACTTCCGGACGATCAATTGAACATTGTGTACTTGTATTATTGCAAGCGAAAGGGGTTTGTTGGCTCCCGATCCGGCGGGCGACCCAAGGAGGCGCGGCGATGATCCTTAGCCCGACTTTCTCAACCGAGGTAGCGCGCGAGCGGAAAGGCGCGTGGAATCAAGGGTAGGCTGCCGAAGGTCTCCACTACATGGGGCGCAACGGGAGCTGCGCCGCCGGACCGGGAACGGCGATTCGCGGCGGCGGCTGCGGCGGCAGGGCGAGGCCGAGTCGTTGCAGGAGAAGCTTCTGGTCGACATTCGGCTCGGTGTGTCGGCACATGATCAGCGTTCGGCCGTCGGTGGTGGGGAAGTGGACGTCGAGCATTTGTATGCCGGCGAGCTTGTCGAGCACGGCGCGCGGGGTGAGGCCGGCGGCCATCGGCCGGAGCCGGGCGCGCAGCGTGACGTGCAGGCAATAGGCGAGGAAGGCCACGAAGATGTGCGCCTCGACGCGGCTCTCGAGCTGGTGGTAGATCGGCCGGAGTTGCAGATCGTCCTTGAGGTTCTTGAAGGCCGCCTCGACTTCGACGAGTTGAATGTAGAACCGCCACAGGTCGGCGGGATCGCGCCCAGACATGTTGGTGCGCAAAAGGTAGCGGCCTTCGCGCCGGCGCGCCTGGCGCAGCTTCTTGCGGTTGAGCGCGTAAGTGAAGGCGGCGGTGTGGGGATCGACCTTGATGTCGAGGAGGCGCCACGCCGCGGGCGCCTTGGCTTTGGCGGCGCCGAGCTTCATCAGTAGGCTCTCGCGGGTGAGGTCCATCAGCGCCAGCTTCGCCAGGCGCGCCCACAGCCATTTCAACCGCCGCTTCCGCATGGCGCGCTCCTTGTCGATGCGCGCCCGGCTCTGGGCGAACACGTAAAGCTCGTCGTCCTCGGCCAAGAGCTTCACTTCGACGCCCGGCCGCACCTCATGCCACGGCAGGCCGACGAGAGACTTCTCCAGCTTGCCGAGGCGTCCCTTCGGGGTCCCCACCAGATAGGCGACCGGCGGATCGGATTGCCGCATTTCGGCGAGCACGTCCTCGGTGGGGATGCCGCGGTCCATCACCCAGATGCGCTCCGCCTTGCCGTACTGCGCCTCGATCTTCGAAAGGAAGGCGCGCAGCGTCGTCTTGTCGGAAGTATTGCCGGGGAGAACCTCGTAGGCGAGCGGAAAGCCGTCGGGTGTCACCACGAGCGCAATGACCACCTGCACGCAGTCCGGACGCTTGTCGCGGCTGTAGCCGTAGCGGCGTTTGTCGCTGTCGTCGTCCGGCGGGTCGGATTCGAAGTACGTGCTGGTCAGATCATAGAGAAGGACGTCGAAGCGGGCGCCGAACAGATCCTGCCACCGCCGGCGCAGGTGCGTGAACAGCGCCGGCTTGTGCTCGACGAGCTTGTCGAGGCAACGATAGAGCGCGTTCTTCTCGACCAGCGCGAAATCTTCGCCGAGCAGATCGCCCATGGCGCTTTGCTCGAACCACAGCCGGTGTAAACGCCATTCGCTGCCCGGATCGATGAGCCGGTAACACGCCAGCGTCTGGAGAATGTGCCGCCAGCAGGTTCCTTCGCGGGAATCGGGCAGACGGGCCGCCCAGAAGCGGTCGAGTTCCAGTTGCTCGTAGAGCTGGCAGGCGAGCCAGCACGCGCCCCATTGCCGCGGCCGGTGTAGTTGCATGGCCCCGAGCCGGATCTGCACGCCGTGGTCCTCGGCGTGTTCGGGCAGCGGCCGATCGGCGGGGAACAGGGCCAATTGGGTCGGCTGTCGCGCCTCCTCGTCGAAAGCTTCGATCACCCGGCACCACGCCTCCTCCTGGCTGTCGTTGATCTCGCCAAGATAAAGCACCTGGCGCTGCACCACCTTGCCGCCGGCGCAGCGCTTGCTCTCGACAATGCTCCAGTAGCAGTGCTCCTTGCCGTCCTTGAGACGGCGATTCGGTCGCAAATACATGGCGACCCCAGTCTACGCCAAACGCGCAATCTGAAAAGATACTAGGTCTCCACTACACGGCTATTTCAAAACCCGGCCATTGATCCGACTCGTCTTTTGCTCCTTCCCAGCCCCAAAATTCGTTCCCAGCCTGCTCCGGTTGAGAAAGTCGGGCTAACAGGCGCCCGGATCGTCGACGGCGGACCGAGAGCGAGATGATTTTGAGCCGACTCCGCTTTCCGAGCGCGCAGCGCTTCGGTTTTTGCAAGGCGGCTTGTCGCGGATGGAGGCGTCGGCCTTCGGAGCCTTCACCCCCAACAGTTGCGCCCATTCGGGATATGGGCAAACTTGAAATCAGCCGACCCTAACAGTCCGCTGAAGGTCCGGAGGTCCCGCTTACGGTTCGATGAACGGCGCAACGGTTTACATCGCCGCGATCGGTTACATCGGCGTCCTGTTCCTGATCGCCTGGTGGGGCGACCGCGGCGGGCGGCGCTTCATCGCGGGCGGATCGCGGGCGGTCGTCTACGCCCTGAGCCTCGCCGTCTATTGCACGTCCTGGACCTACTACGGGTCGGTCGGCCTCGCCTCGTCGCACGGCCTCGACTTCCTGCCGATCTACATCGGTCCGACGCTCGTCATCGGCCTCGGCTCCGCCTTCGTCTGGCGCATCGCCAACCTCGCCCGCTCGCAAAACCTCACCACGGTCGCGGACTTCGTCTCGGCCCGCTACGGCAAATCGCCGGCGGTCGCGGCTGCCGCAGCGTTGATCGCTCTGGTCGGCTCGGCCCCTTATGTCGCCCTGCAGCTCAAGGCGGTTTCGACCACGCTCCTGACGGTGGTCGCATCGTTCGATACCTCCCGGCTGACCGCGAACACCCCGTCGGCCTTGTTCTCGCTCGCGATCGCCCTGGTGCTGGCGGCCTTCGCCATCGCCTTCGGCACGCGGCGCATTAATCCCAAGGAGCACCAGGACGGTCTCATCCTGGCGATCGCGGTGGAGTTGGTCGTCAAGCTCGCGGCCTTTCTCGCCGTCGGCGCCTTTGTCGTGTGGGGCCTGAGCGGCGGCCTCTCGGGGCTCACTCAGGCGGCCCTGGCCAATCCGAAGATCGCCGCCGTGATCCAGACGCCGCCCGACCCGGCCGTCTGGGGCGTCACCACGCTCTTGTCGGCCTTCGCCATTCTCCTGCTGCCGCGGCAGTTCCATGTGGCGGTGGTCGAGAACCACGATCGCCGCGGCGTGCGCACCGCCTCGTGGATGTTTCCGACCTATCTCGTGCTGATCAATCTGTTCGTCGCGCCGCTCGCCGTGGCCGGGCTCACGATGTTTCCCGATGGCGCAATCAACCGCGATCTGACGGTGCTTGCGCTGCCGCTCGCCGCCGGCGCGCGCGGCCTGGCGCTCCTGACCATGATCGGCGGGCTGTCGGCAGCGACCGGCATGGTCGTGCTCGACAGTCTCGCCCTGGCGATCACGGTATCGAACGATCTGGTCATGCCGCTGCTGCTGCGGGGGCGGCTCAACCAGACTCAGGACGCCGAGGGCGACATCGGGGCGATCGTGCTGTGGGTCCGGCGCCTGTCGATCGTCGGCGTCCTGATGCTTGGCCTCCTGTATGACCTCCTGACCCGAGAGACGGCGCTCGTTTCGATCGGCCTCCTGTCGTTCGCCGCCGTGGCGCAGATCGCCCCGGCCTTTCTCGGCGGGCTCTTCTGGCGGCGCGGCACCGCGCGCGGCGCGATCGCCGGCATGACGGCGGGTTCGCTTGCCTGGCTCTACATTCTGTTCCTGCCGTCGCTCGAACCGCGGCACGCGGTCGCGGCCCTGCTTGCCCACGGGCCGCTGGCGATCGGCTGGCTGAGCCCCGCCGGGCTCGTATCGTTCGCGCCGAACGCTCTCGTCGGGGGCGTGGTCATTTCGCTTGCCCTCAACCTCGTCGCCTTCGTCGCCTTCTCGCTGACCCGCGACGTCACGGCGCTCGAGCGCGCGCAGGCCAGCGCGTTTGCCGGCGCCGGCGGCAAGCCGCAAGCGTTCCGCCTGTGGCGCTCGTCAACGACGGCCGGCGAACTCGAAGCGGCCGTGGCCCGCTATCTCGGCGCAGCGCGGGCGCGACGAGCCTTTTCGGCCTTCATGCGCGAGAGCGGCCAGGACTACGACCCGAGCCGGGAGGCGAGCGCGCAGCTCATCCGCCACGCCGAATTCCTGCTCTCGCCCGCCATCGGCGCTTCGACCTCGCGTCAGGTTCTGTCCCTGCTGCTCAGGCCGCGGACCGTCTCGGGCCACTCGGCGCTGAAGCTGATCGACGAGGCGTCGGCGGCGATCCAGTCGAACCGGGACCAGTTGCAGCACGCCCTCGACCATGCCCGCCAAGGCATCACGGTATTCGACTTCAATCTCGCGCTGACCGCCTGGAACCGCGAGTTTGGCGAGTTGTTCGACCTGCCGCAGGCCTTGCTGCGTCTCGGCGTCGGGCTCGACGAGATCGTCCGCTTCAACGCCTCCCGCGGCGCCTATGGCCCTGGCGATTCGGAAGACTTCGTCGCCGAGCGGGTCGCCTCGCTTCTCTACGACGATCAGCCGATGCGGCTGAGGCTGTTCTCCACCCATCGCGTCATCGAGATCCGCTCGGCCCGGCTGCCGGACGGCGGCATCGTGACGACCTACACCGACGTGACCCAGACCGTGCAGACGGAGGAGGCGCTCGAGGCGGCCAACGAGTTCCTCGAGAAGCGCGTAGACGAGCGCACCGCCGAATTGCAGCGTCTGAACGCCGAGCTCGCGAGCGCCAAGACCGTGGCGGAGGAGGCGAACCTGTCCAAGACGCGTTTCCTGGCCGCCGCAAGCCACGACATTCTCCAGCCGCTCAACGCCGCGAGGCTCTACGCCAGTTCGCTCGCGGAAGGGCCCGCCCGCATCGGCGGCGACGACGAGCGGGCGGATCTGGCGCGCAAGGTGGACATGTCGCTGGAGGCGGTCGAGGAGATTTTGGGCGCCCTCTTGGATATTTCGCGGCTCGACGCCGGGGCGACAAAGCCGGAAATCTCCGATGTCCCGGTCGCCGATCTCATGCGCATGCTCGAGGTCGAGTTCAGGCCGCTCGCACGCTCGAAGGCGCTCGGGCTGCGCTTTGCGCCGACGCGGCTCGCCATCCGGACCGACCGGCGCCTAATGCGCCGGCTGCTGCAAAATCTAGTCTCCAACGCGATCAAGTACACCGTCCGAGGCAAGGTGCTGGTCGGCTGCCGGCGAGACCCGAACGGGCTGCGCATCGAGGTCTGGGACACCGGCCTCGGCATCCCCGCGGATCGGCGGCGCGCCGTGTTCGAGGAGTTCCGACGGCTCGACCAGGGCGCCCGGATCGCTCGGGGATTGGGGCTCGGCCTGTCGATCGTCGAGCGCCTCGGCCGCGTGCTCGAGCATCCGGTCGACCTGAGGTCATGGCCAGGCCACGGCTCCGTCTTCTCCGTCACGGCCCCACTCGGGATTGCAGCAGTCCCGCACGCCCAGGATTCGGGCGCTCCGCAACCGCTGTCCGCCAACGAGCCGCTGAGCGGCCTCAGGGTGCTGGCGATCGACAACGAAGTTCGGGTGCTCGACGGCATGCGGACACTGCTCGGACGCTGGGGTTGCGTCGTCGTCATCGCGGAGGGCCTCGCCGAGGCGCGCGCGGCGCTGGCGGACTTCGGCGCGCCCGACCTCATCATCGCCGACTATCACCTCGACAAGGGCGACGGCATTGCGGCGATCGGCGCGCTGCGCCAGGACCTAGGCCGCGCGATCCCGGCGATCCTGGCGACCGCCGACCGCAGCGTCGAGGCGCGCGACGAAGCCGCCCGCCAGGACATCGTCATTCTGCACAAGCCGCTGAAGCCCGCCCCGCTGCGCGCCCAGCTCGCCCGCATGGGCGCCATGCGCGAGGCCGCGGAGTGACGGCGTTTAGGCGCGGCCTTTGTTGTGGTGCGCGGGCGTTTCAGACCGAAACGTCGCCGCCATGCATGCGCCACCCGTTCATGCCGCCCGGATAGTGCTTCAGGTCGCCGCGGCCGGCCGCCTGGGCCGCGCCGAGCGCCTTGCGCGAGCGCGCGCCCGCCTGGCACAGGATGACGACGGGCTTGTCCTTTCCGCTCGGAAGTTCGCTCGGGTCGAATCGCGACAGCGGCAGGTTGACGGCGTCGGGAATATGACCAGCAGCGAACTCGTGCGGCTCGCGAACGTCGACGACCGCGACTTCGCCCGCCGCGACCGCCTTGGCGAACGTGGGGAAATCGAGGTCCGGGGACTTGGATGCGCCGCCGAACAGATTCTTGAACATGGTTCCTCCGTAGGCTCAGGCGGCGACGTCAGCGGTTTTCGCGGCGGCGAACTGGGTGTAGGCGCCGAGCGCGTGGCTCGCGTACATGGCCGAGGGTCCGGCCCCCATATAGATCGCCATGCCCAAGGTTTCGAGGATCTCCTCGCGCGTGGCGCCCGATCGACTGCCGCCTTGACGTGGAAGGCGATGCAATCGTCGCAATGCGCCGCCACAGCGATCCCGATCGCGATCAGTTCCTTGGTCTTGGCGTCGAGCGCCCCTGACGCGCTCGCCGACTGCGCGAGCGCTCCGAAGGCCTTCATCACGTCGCTCGCGCCGGTGCGCAAGTTCCGGAGTTCGGCGCTCAGGTGCTTGGTGAGGTCGGGCCAGTTGGTAGCATCCATCATGGGTCTCCAGTCGAGTCGAATTTTCGAACGCCGTCCATTGAGCCCGGGGTGTTGCGCCGGACGGACCGCGTTGCGCTTGACAGATATATTCGAATATTCTAATTTAGCAATATCAAAATCGCTTGGCGTTCACGCGGGGGTGCGGCGGGGTCGTCCGTCGGCCCCCCCAAAACAGGAGCTTCCATGTCCCTCGACCGCGCTGTCTTCGTCTTCGCCGGCTTCATCGTCCTCGTCAGCGTCACGCTCGGCTATTTCGTGAGCCCATACTGGTTCCTGCTGACGGCCTTCGCCGGTTTCAACATGATTCAGTCGCCCTTCACCGGCTTCTGCCCGGCCGCGATCGTCTTCCGGCGCCTCGGAATCAAAAAGGGCTGTGCGTTCGAATGACGCAAAGCGGCGTGACGGAAGGGGGTCATCTTCATCGTCGCCCCAGCGTCGTGGCAAGGCTTTGATGACCTCGCGCACGGGCGCTTAGAATTCGAGCGACGGAGATGTCTCCCACATCCGTCCGGCGCGCGGCGGAAACCTCGCGCGCCGGCTTCGTGACAATCAGTCGCGCCGTTCCCAACGCCGTCCCTCCGGACCGCCGGGGCCAGCCCTATGCGGGCGCAGAAGCCCATGGAGCGTCGCATCGAACACGACCTTTTGCTTGTCGTCGAGGCTTGTGTAGAGCGGAGCGGCCGCGTCGGCGAGCGCGGTGAGCTTGGTCGACATTTCGCCCATCCGCTTCGAGATGTTCCGCATCCGGTCGATCGGCGACGGCGGTCCGTCGTGGACGCCGCCCGCCTCGGGGCCCGGCCGCGGACCGCGCTTGGCGGCGTCGCGCAGCGCCAATTCGAACGGCGCCCAGTTCTTCTCCTGGTCGTTCGTCAGGGCAAGGCTGGCCTTGAAGCCGACGAGGCGCGCATCGAAGATCTCGGACCGCCGCTGGATCCACTCCTCCCGACGCTGGTTTCCCTGTTCCTGCTGCGCAGCGGACGGTCCGCTCGTATCAGCGAGGCTCTGGACCGCGGGAAGCGCCAGCGCCAGCATCGCCGCAGCACAGGCAGCATAGATCATGCGTTTCATGGGTGTCCGTCCTTGTCTTTTCCGGCGCTCGTCCGCCGGGCTGGATCGCACGCCAACATCGAACCGGGCGCGATTTGGCCTTCAGCCCTTCGCCCACGCATTCGACCGCGCGACGACGAAAACTTATCGCGGCAACCCCCCGAGGTCATATGAAGTGTTGTTGCAGTGGCGGCAGCGGTTACTTTCCCTGGATCCCGGGGAAATCCTGGCGACGGACGCATTCGGGCGGCCGAATCCGCCGAGCAATATAAAATAATGTTCTTTGTCCTGCAGCATCATCCCATAAGCTCGGACCTTGCGGTAAACTCGCGGACGCTCAACAGGTCTTCGCCTTGTCCTTGTCTCCAGCAAACGCTCGCGCTCACATCCTCGTTGTCGAGGACGATCCGGTCATCCAGCGGATGCTTTCGGAAGTTTTGGGCGAGAACGGGTTCTCCGTCACGGGCGCAGCCTCCGCCTTGGACATGGATCGCGTCCTGAGCCGGGAGGAGATCGACCTCCTCGTGCTGGACGTGATGCTTCCCGGCGAAGACGGCTTCAGCATCTGCAGGCGGCTCCGCGGGTCCTCGAACCTGCCGATCCTGATGCTGACGGCGCTCGGGCAGGAGATCGACCGCGTCGTCGGACTTGAGATCGGCGCCGACGATTACGTGACCAAGCCGTTCAATTCGCGGGAGCTCGTGGCGCGCATCCGCGCCCTCCTGAGGCGGGCGCGCGCCGCGGGCGCAAGCACCGGACGGCGTCTTGGACCGCTTCGCTTTGCGGGCTGG
>CAVYON010000057.1:0-15592 GCA_963770035.1 uncultured Alphaproteobacteria bacterium
TCGCGGACGTCGACGCGCAGCTCTGCGCGCAAGATCCACTATTACCGCTGCCTCGGCTCAGACGCGTGGCGCCATCTCGGCGGCTCAGTGTGCGACTGCCGACCGATCCGCCAGGACCTGCTCGATCAGATCGTGTGGCAAGAGGTCGTCCGCCTGATCGAGGACCCGACGCTCATGCAGGCGGAACTCGACCGGCGCCTCGACGCAGCCCGCGGGGCCGAACCGACGAAGCGGCGGCAAGAGGCTCTCGAACACGAGCTGACGCGGATCAGGAAGAGCATGGAGCGCCTGGTCACGGCTTACCAGGAGGATCTCTTACCCCTCGATGAACTGCGGCGCAGAATGCCGGAACTGCGCGCCCGCGAACAGTCCGCGCGGGCGGAATTGCAGGCCATCCTCGATCAGGCTGCCGACCGGATGTCGTTCCTGCGCCTCGCCGAAACCCTGACCGCCTTCCTTCAGCGGCTGCACGAGTCGACGCAATCGCTGGAGATCGCCGATCGCCAAAAAATCGTCCGCCTCCTTGTCAAAGACATCCTGGTGGACAATGACACCATCACGATCCGGCACTCGATCCCGTCGCACCCGAGAACGCCGCCGCCCGGAACCGAGCCGCTCTCAGACGGCAAATCGCAGATGGACGGCCAAGGTTACCTTTTGCGTTCGGGGAGTGATCTCACCCTTGCTGGCGAATCTCTACATGCGCCGGTTTGTGCTGGGATGGAAGATGTTCGGGCTTGAGCGAGCCCTCGGCTCGCGGCTCGTGACCTACGCCGACGACCTCGTGATCCTGTGCAGAAGGGGCAAAGCCGAAGAGGCCTTGCAGCGACTGCGGGAGATCATGGGCAAGCTGAAGCTGACGGTGAATGAGGAGAAGACTCGCATCTGCAAAGTGCCGGAAGGAGAGTTCGACTTTCTGGGATACACGTTCGGGCGAATGTTTTCGGCGAGGACCGGCCAGGCCCGTATCGGCTACCGGCCGTCAAAGAAAAGCATTCAGCGCGCGGTCGAGAAAATCCACGCGCTGACCGAGCGATCATGCACATGGCAAGAGACCACAAGGCTGGTGAGCAAAGGGAACCGGACGCTGCGCGGATGGGCGAACTACTTTTCAGTAGGCGCTTACAGCAAGGCCTATCGGGCGCTCGACGCTTACACAGCGATGCGGTTGCGCCGGTGGTTGCGCTCCAAGCACAAAGTCAGGCGACGAAGGGGCGGGAGCTATCCACTCTCGCACCTCTACGGGCACTTCGGGCTCGTACGTCTGACCCGGCTTGGGCACGACGTGCCGTGGACGAAGGCGTGAGGTCTTGTCCGAGAGCCGGATGCAGGAAATCTGCACGTCCGGTTCGATGAGGGGGGTGTGGAAACGGAGCCACGGTCGAGCCACTAACCCGACTTTCTCACCCGGAGCAGGCTGGGAACGAATTTTGGGGCTGGGAAGGAGCAAAAGACGAGTCGGATCAATGGCCGGGTTTTGAAATAGCCGTGTAGTGGAGACCTAGTATCTTTTCAGATTGCGCGTTTGGCGTAGACTGGGGTCGCCATGTATTTGCGACCGAATCGCCGTCTCAAGGACGGCAAGGAGCACTGCTACTGGAGCATTGTCGAGAGCAAGCGCTGCGCCGGCGGCAAGGTGGTGCAGCGCCAGGTGCTTTATCTTGGCGAGATCAACGACAGCCAGGAGGAGGCGTGGTGCCGGGTGATCGAAGCTTTCGACGAGGAGGCGCGACAGCCGACCCAATTGGCCCTGTTCCCCGCCGATCGGCCGCTGCCCGAACACGCCGAGGACCACGGCGTGCAGATCCGGCTCGGGGCCATGCAACTACACCGGCCGCGGCAATGGGGCGCGTGCTGGCTCGCCTGCCAGCTCTACGAGCAACTGGAACTCGACCGCTTCTGGGCGGCCCGTCTGCCCGATTCCCGCGAAGGAACCTGCTGGCGGCACATTCTCCAGACGCTGGCGTGTTACCGGCTCATCGATCCGGGCAGCGAATGGCGTTTACACCGGCTGTGGTTCGAGCAAAGCGCCATGGGCGATCTGCTCGGCGAAGATTTCGCGCTGGTCGAGAAGAACGCGCTCTATCGTTGCCTCGACAAGCTCGTCGAGCACAAGCCGGCGCTGTTCACGCACCTGCGCCGGCGGTGGCAGGATCTGTTCGGCGCCCGCTTCGACGTCCTTCTCTATGATCTGACCAGCACGTACTTCGAATCCGACCCGCCGGACGACGACAGCGACAAACGCCGCTACGGCTACAGCCGCGACAAGCGTCCGGACTGCGTGCAGGTGGTCATTGCGCTCGTGGTGACACCCGACGGCTTTCCGCTCGCCTACGAGGTTCTCCCCGGCAATACTTCCGACAAGACGACGCTGCGCGCCTTCCTTTCGAAGATCGAGGCGCAGTACGGCAAGGCGGAGCGCATCTGGGTGATGGACCGCGGCATCCCCACCGAGGACGTGCTCGCCGAAATGCGGCAATCCGATCCGCCGGTCGCCTATCTGGTGGGGACCCCGAAGGGACGCCTCGGCAAGCTGGAGAAGTCTCTCGTCGGCCTGCCGTGGCATGAGGTGCGGCCGGGCGTCGAAGTGAAGCTCTTGGCCGAGGACGACGAGCTTTACGTGTTCGCCCAGAGCCGGGCGCGCATCGACAAGGAGCGCGCCATGCGGAAGCGGCGGTTGAAATGGCTGTGGGCGCGCCTGGCGAAGCTGGCGCTGATGGACCTCACCCGCGAGAGCCTACTGATGAAGCTCGGCGCCGCCAAAGCCAAGGCGCCCGCGGCGTGGCGCCTCCTCGACATCAAGGTCGATCCCCACACCGCCGCCTTCACTTACGCGCTCAACCGCAAGAAGCTGCGCCAGGCGCGCCGGCGCGAAGGCCGCTACCTTTTGCGCACCAACATGTCTGGGCGCGATCCCGCCGACCTGTGGCGGTTCTACATTCAACTCGTCGAAGTCGAGGCGGCCTTCAAGAACCTCAAGGACGATCTGCAACTCCGGCCGATCTACCACCAGCTCGAGAGCCGCGTCGAGGCGCACATCTTCGTGGCCTTCCTCGCCTATTGCCTGCACGTCACGCTGCGCGCCCGGCTCCGGCCGATGGCCGCCGGCCTCACCCCGCGCGCCGTGCTCGACAAGCTCGCCGGCATACAAATGCTCGACGTCCACTTCCCCACCACCGACGGCCGAACGCTGATCATGTGCCGACACACCGAGCCGAATGTCGACCAGAAGCTTCTCCTGCAACAACTCGGCCTCGCCCTGCCGCCGCAGCCGCCGCCGCGAATCGCCGTTCCCGGTCCGGCGGCGCAGCTCCCGTTGCGCCCCATGTAGTGGAGACCTTCGGCAGCCTACCCTTGATTCCACGCGCCTTTCCGCTCGCGCGCTACCTCGGTTGAGAAAGTCGGGCTAGGGGTCCGCCAGACGAAAGGGGCGGCAAACCGATATGCCCGGCCTAACGCCACCGCGCCACATCCCTACTCTACGGACTCCGCCTGTACGGCGCGCCCGACGAACGCGACCGAAGGGTCAGATTGCCGTCGGTCGGGCAACGCGACAGTCGCGCCAGGAACAGACCTTCGATTGCTTCAAGGCATTCGTAATCGCTGTCGTGCCAAGAGGTCTTTGCGTAGTCCCAATCGCGCAAACAAGAAATCCATGTGGGAGACGATTTCCGGCGCCACGTGACGGATGGACGGGTCTGATACCACGCGGTCGCGGAGCTTCGGCATGTAGGTGAGCCCGAGATCCACTCGGAGACGCCGCTGATCGCGAGGCGCGGGGAAGCCGCGCGCCGCTGAAAACAATCAATAAGCTGGTCACCCCAAATCGCGGCTGCATATTCCGGTTGATTTCAACAGAGTAAATACGTCGAAGGTGGACGCGGAGCCCAAGTGGCCTTCAAACGCCGATCCCTACCGATACGGATAAAAAGGTCGGTCTTACGGGCGCCAGAGAGAAAATGGATGGGTTTTTGTATCGATTCTTCGTCGTTCGCCATTTGCGGGTGACAGCCCCTCCGCCTATCGTGTCAGGACGCGAAACAAAAGAAGACGCGAAAGAATTCGGCTCAGGGAGGGAAAAGCCAAAGGGCGTCCAAACCATGATGACCACCGGCGCCACCACCTCCGATCGCCCCGCCAAGCAAACTCTGCGCCTTCTAAGCGCGCTGGCTTCGCGTCAGTTTTTTCTCGTCCTGATCAATCTTGCGATCTTTGTGGCGCTGACGGTCCTCCGTCCTGACGCGTTTCCAAGTTGGACGAATCTCAAGGCCGTTCTTTCGTTGATGTCCTACGATCTCCTGATCGCCATTGCGATGACGATCGTCCTGATCATTCGGGGAATCGACCTGTCCGTCGGCTCGGTGCTCGCCCTCTCGTCGGTGACGATGGCCTTGCTGATGCGGAGCGGGACGCCCGTGGTTCCCGCAATGTTGGCCGGACTGACGGTTGCGCTGCTTTGCGGGCTGGTCAATGGACTCCTCGTCGCGGTGGTCGGAATTCTGCCGTTCCTCGTCACGCTGGGCATGATGTCGGTCGCACGAGGAATCGCGACCGTGTTCACGACAGGACAATACATTTCGTTCCCGAACGCTGCACCGTGGTTCACCCAGTTCGGCCGGCACGAGATTCCAGATACAGGCCGGCCTCGGTGATTACGGCTTGCCCGTGACCCTCCTGATCGGTTTGGCGCTTGCCATCATCACCAGCCTGCTCTTCAGCTACTGGACGCCGCTGCGTTCGTTCTTTTTTGTCGGCGAGAGCCCCGAGGCCGCGCGCCTCTCCGGAATCAAGGTGACGCGCCTCGCGATCGCGGCGTATCTCCTTTCCGCGCTTTTTGTTTGGTTTGCCGCCGTCCTCCTGACGTCCGCGAACAAGATCGGCTACGCCAATTACGGAATAGGCTCGGAGATGCGAGCGCTGGCCGCCGCCGTCGTCGGCGGGGCAAGCCTTGCAGGCGGGGCGGGCAACATTTTTGGAACCTTTCTCGGCGTCCTGATGCTTGCCCTGATCGGCAATGGGTTCGTCATGCTGAACGGCAATCCCAACTGGCAGCAAGCATCGGTTGGAATTGTCTTGATCGTCGCTGTCGGCGTCGACGCGCTACGCACTTATCGCGACCGGAGATAAGCGATGCTGCAAGCGACAGCCGTTTCGAAGAGTTTCTTCTCGAACAAAGTGCTCGACGCCGTGAACTTCGACGTTCGGCGCGGCGAAGTGCACGCACTCGTGGGAGAGAATGGAGCGGGCAAGTCCACGCTTATCAACATAATCGGCGGCATTTTCCAGCGGGATTCCGGCTCAATCGTTTTTGACGACAATGAGGTCGATTTCGCTCAGCCCCTCGAAGCCATGGGCGCTGGGATCAGCGTCGTTCATCAGGAACTGAGTCTCGTTCCCAATGCGACGGTCGCTGAAAACATGTTCTTGCGCCGTGAGAAGCGGAACGTTTTTGGACTCAATGACTGGCGCGCCATGACGCGAGCTGCGGCTGACATTTTCGAAGAATTGGGATTGATATCGACCCGAATGCACTGGCAGGAAGCCTAAGTGTGGGTATGCAGCAGCTCGTAGAGGTGGCAAAGGCAATCTCGATCGACGCAAAACTATTAATTCTGGACGAGCCGACTTCTTCACTCTCCGAAAAGGAAATCGTCGAGCTTTTCACAGTTATCAATGATCTCAGAAATCAAGGGCTTGCGATCATTTTCGTCTCTCATAAACTCTCGGAACTCTTCCAGATCGCAGACCGTGTTACAGTCTTGCGCGATGGACGACTCGTCTCCACGGTGGAAACAACATCGGTCAAGTCCGAAGATCTGATCCGTATGATGGTCGGGCGCCAACTCGGCACCCTATACCCTGCTCGCGCCTCGGCTGTCGGCGAAGTCGTCTTCTCCTGCAAGAGCCTATCTCGCTTCGGCGCCGTCCGCGACGTCGCTTTCGAGGTGCGGCGGAGAGAAATTCTCGGCCTGGCCGGTCTCGTCGGCGCCGGTCGAACAGAAGCCATGCGGGCGCTAATCAACGCCGACGATCGATCGTCGGGACGATTCTGGCTCGAAGGCAACGAGATCCAAATCCACGACCCAAGCGAAGCTCTCGCCAAGGGTATCGTATATCTGTCCGAAGACCGAAAAGGCAGTGGACTGTTCTTGTCCTACAGCATCGCCGAAAACATTGGCGCTTCAACTCTTAATCGCTACTCAGACCGGTTTGGCGTCTTCCATTTTTCTGCCCTTCGTGAACGCAGTCGGGAGTTCATCCGGAGAATGGACATTCGGCCGCCGGATGAAACTCGCCCGGGTCATCAATCTCTCTGGCGGCAATCAGCAGAAAGTGCTCGTCTCCAAAGCTCTCGACGTCAACCCGAAACTGTTGATCTTCGACGAACCGACGCGCGGCGTCGATGTCGGCGCCAAGTCGCTGATTCATTCTCGCCTTCGCGAGCTCGCGGAGAGCGGGGTGGGCGTCATCGTGATCTCCTCTGAAATGCCGGAAGTAATCGGATTGAGCGATCGGATCCTCGTTTTCCGCAACGGCGGCGTTTCAGCCGAACTCGACAATCGCAAGGGTGAAGTGAGCCAGGAAGCCATAATCAACCATGCCGTTTATCACTAAGGTATCCGATGAATTTGAGTTCCTCGCATGATCTTCCAGAACGTCATTGTCGTTCAATACATCGGTCTTGTGGCCGTGACGTTGCTCACCCTGTTCGGTTTTCAAGCGACGTTCGGGAACGTGCTCACGGGCGCCAATCTTGAAGTCCTCGCAATGAACATGGTGTTTGAGGGCATCATGGCCCTCGGAATGACGTTTGTGATCATCACGGGAGGAATTGACATTTCGGTGGCCTCGGTCTTCGCCTTCGCGGAAATCTTGGTTTCAAAACTGATGGTTCAAGTCGACTTCGCCATTGCGCCGGCCATCATCGTAACGCTCATTGCCGCCGCTGCTATCGGGGCCCTGAACGGTCTTCTTATTGTTCTGTTCCGAGTGCATCCTTTGATCATCACAATGGGAACGCTTCTCACCTTGAGGGGCGTCAATCTCGCCATCACCGACGGTCATTCCATTTCTGGATTCTCGGATGCGTTTCTCTTCCTCGGTCAAGGCAAAATTCTAGGGATCAACGTGCCGATCCTTTTCTTCGCGGTCGCGGCGATCATCCTCGGCTACTTGCTTGCGAACCACAGGTTCTTTCGCCAGCTGTATTTCATCGGCGGCGGCGAACGCGCCGCGCGTCTGTCCGGCGTCAACGTCAGCCGGGTCAAGATCATAATCTATATGCTCTCGTCATTTCTCGCGGGATGCGCCGGAATCATGGCCGCGGCCAAATATGGCGCGGCGCATTGGGCGCACGGGAACCTCGCTGAACTCAAAGCCATCGCTGCAGTCGCTATCGGCGGCGCCAATATCAACGGCGGCAGCGGAACAATCGGAGGGACTGTCCTTGGGATCATCTTCCTGGCGGTCGTCCACAACGCGTTCGTCACCTCGGCGGTGAACACGTTCTGGTACGACGTCGTCAGCGGGATGATGCTCCTGATCGCCGTCCTTTTGAGCCGGTTCATTGCGCTTCGAAACGCCCGAGCGCTGCTCGGCCTGAAGCAGAGCAAGATGGACCAATTGTCTGCAACCAGCAAAACGTAGGGAGTGAGAAATGAAGACATCTCGACTCGCATTTGTCGCGCTTGCGGCGACGATCGGGCTCGCCGTTGGGGCCAGCGCCCCTTCGAAAGCGGGGGACCCGAAGGAGCACTACGGCATGGTCGTGTTTCTCAAGGGATCCGAATTCTTCAACTGGGCCTACGCCGGGTTCCAGGACGAGGCGGCGACGCTCGGCGCGACGACGGAGCTGCAGGGTCCTGCCGATTGGGACGCTTCCGCCGAGGCCCGCGCCGTCGATCAGCTCGTGGCCAAGGGGGTGAAAGGCGTCGCCGTCACGGCGGGTGACGCGGATACGCTCACCGCCTCGATCGACGCCGGCATGAAGGCGAAGGTCCCAGTTTTGACCTTCGACTCGGATTCGCCGAAGTCGCACCGGCTGCTTTTCGTCGGCACGAACAACTATAACGCCGGCTACCAGGCGGGGCTCGCTGTGGCCAAGCTGCTCGGCGACAAGGCGCGGGTCGGCATCTCGCGGATTCCGGGCCTCGAACTCGATCAATCACCGCGTCGCGGGCTTCACCGACGCCTTGAAGAAGATCGGCGCCGGGCGCACAGATCGTCACCGAAGTGAACGACGAAGGAGACCTGCAGAAGGCCGAGCCGGTCAATACCGCTATGCTGCAGGCGCATCCCGAGATCAACGTGATCTTCTGCGGACACGGCAATCCCGCTACGGGAGCGCTTGCCGCCACCCGGAACGTAGGTCGCGACAAGGACGGCCCCAACAAGGTCTATGTGGTCGCATGGGCGATCGACGTGCCAATTCTTCAGGGCGTCGAGGCCGGGGACTACGGCATGACGGTCGCTCAGAATCCTTATATGATGGGCGTCCAGTCGATGCTCGAGCTGTGGTCTGCCGCTCATCCGACCCAGTTCGACAGCATGACCAATCCAGGACTCGGCCAGGTGCCGACCACTGACCTCGACACCGGCGTCAAGATTCTCGTCAAGGGCGACCCGGCGATCAAGGCGTTGATGACGCCGCCGAAACTGTAAGTCCAGTCGCAAATTCGGGCCCGCGTCTCACGAGGCGGGCCCGGACTGACCCTCACACGAGATCCCGAAAAGGCGAGCGCAGAATGACATTGGCCGGCAAAACGGCGGCTGTTACCGGCGCCTCCGGAGCAATCGGCTCGGCCATCGCAAGAGCGCTGAACGAAGCCGGTGCGCATGTCGTGGCTATCGATATCGTGGAGCCTGTTTCTCAAAGAGCTGACGCGAAAGTGACGAATCTTCGCCTCGATCTTGCGGACGCGGATGCGACTGCTGCCGCTTCCTCAGAGATCATAGAGACCTTTGGTTCGGTCGACATTTTGGTTAACAACGCAGGAGATCTTGTCCAACAACAAGATTCATAGCACGACAATTGATGAGTGGCGCCGCGTGAGCCAAGTAAATCTCGAGGCCGCATTGATTTTGACCCGCGCCTTCTTGCCCAGCATGCGAGCGAGGAAATGGGGGCGGATCATCAACATGTCGTCCTATGCCGCGAAATGCGGCGGTCTTACCGCGGGAACCGCCTACTCGGTGTCCAAGAGCGCGCTTATCGGTCTCACGTTTGCGACCGCGCGCGAGACAGCGCCGGACGGAATCACCGCCAACGCAATAGCGCCGGCCTACGTCATGTCCCCAATGGTGTTGGAACAGCTGACCGACGACCAGCGTCTCAGTCAATTGGCGCAAATTCCAGTCGGCAGGTTCTGCACGCCCGAGGAAGTGGCGCACACAGTTTCATTCCTCGCCTCACCGCTTGCCGGTTTCATCACCGGCGAGGTCATCGACATGAATGGCGGCTTGCAGTTCGACTAGTTATCCACGGAGCTGCCTCGCGTTTCTCGGCCGTCCACGGGGCTCCGGCGCTGGGGACTTCGCTGCGGGGGGGAGTGGATGCGCATCCTTATTGTTTCTCACTGCATGGAAGGAACGACCCAAATGTTGAAGAACTTCGAGTGGCGGCTGCCCACGACCATCCTGTTCGGCCCCGGCAAGCTCAACGAAATCGGCAAGGTCGTGCAGGGCTTTGGCAGGCGCGGCCTGATCGTCACCACCATGCCCGAGCCCTGGAATCGGGCGATGGTCGACCGCGTCGTCGCCTTGCTCGCAGCGTCGGATATCGAGAGCCGTTGGTTTTCGGACATCGGCGGCAACCCGACGACCGACCAGATCAGCGCCGGCGCCACGGTCGCGCGTGAGTTCCGCGCCGACGTTGTCATTGGCCTCGGCGGCGGTTCCGCCATGGACGGCGCCAAGGCCATCGCCGTCGAAGCGACCCACCCCGGCACGGCCTGGGACTATCTCTGGTTCCGCGAGAAGCAGCCTACGTCGGCGACTTTGCCCGTGATCGCCGTCACGACGACCTCAGGGACCGGCTCCCAGCTGACCCAGGTCGCCGTCGTCACCAAGACCGAAGAGCGCTGCAAGTCGGCAATCTACAACGACATCATCCTTCCCCGCGTTGCGGTCGTCGATCCCGAGCTGATGCTCAGCGTGCCGCGGCGAATGACGGCGTTCACCGGATTCGATGCTCTGACCCACGCCTTCGAGAGTTTCCTTCACCCGAACCGCGATGCGTTCGTCGAGATGATGGCTCGCGAAGCCATCTCGATCGTCGTGAAGTGGCTTCCGGTCGCAGTCGCCGACGGAAAGAACCTCGAAGCCCGCTGCCAGATGGCCCTCGCCAATTCGCTGGCGGGGATGTGCATCTTGCGCGCCGGCGTCACTCTTCCCCACGGCATGGGGATGGCCATCGGCGGCATGTATCCACACGTCGCCCATGGACAGGCGCTGGCCATCGTCTACCCGGCCTTCCTCGCCTACACCCACGCCGCCGCGGTCCGACAGTTCGCCTGGCTCGCCCGCCAGATCGATCCCACCACGCAGTCGCTCGACGACGCCGCGGCCGCGGCCGCGGCTGCACCGCTCCTGACACGGTTCATCGAGCGGATCGGCATCGCGCAGAAACTCAGGGACGTGAACGTGCCGGAAAGCGAGATCGAGGCTCTGACCGATTCCTGCCTCGTCCTGCCCGACTACAAGGCCAATCCGCGGGTCGCGACGCGCGAGGAGATGGCTGAGCTTGTGCGCGCCTCTTGGTAAGCTCCTTCCACGCATACTATGGAAAAGGCCATGGACGGCGCCACCAGCAACGGTAACGGCAAGACGCCGAAGGCGAATCGGGAGATCGTCCCGCCCGTGGCGGAATCAGCGTTCACATGCTTTTCACATCCTTGGCCGTGGCGGCAATGCGTATGGCATTATCACGCGGAATATGAGCTCCACCTCATCCTGAATGCATCCGGTCACGTGTGGGTCGGCGATTACATCGGCCCGTTTCATGACGGCCACCTGGTGCTTGTCGGGCCCGAGCTTCCTCACAACTGGACAAGCAACACTATCAGTCCAGCCGAAGGGGCCAAGCAGGAGGACCACGTCATCCAGTTCCGGGACAACTCTTTCGGACCGGAGTTCTTCAACGTGCCCGACCTCGCCGCCGTCCGCGATCTCCTGAGCAAGGCGCGTCGTGGCATCGAGTTCCTCAACTACGACCCGAACCTCGTCCGCCAGATCGTCGACATCCGGGGTCTGCGCGGGATCGAGAGGGTGATCACACTGCTGCAAATTCTGCAGAAGCTGGTCGAGGCCTCGCGGGTGAACATCCTGTGCAGCGAGGGTTACTCGCCCGTGCTCGGCGATAACGCCGCCATACGCATCAATCAGGTTTTTTCCTTTATGCGGAAGAACATGAAAGAGGATCTGACGCTCGAGGACGCCGCCAGGCACGTCCATATGCAGCCTCGGTCGTTCAGCCGCTTCTTCCGACAGATCACGGGTCGGCGCTTCAGCGACTACCTGCGCGAGATGCGGGTCGGAGAAGCCTGCGACCTGCTCCAGAACACGGACCTGCCGATCACCGACATCTGCTTCTCTGTCGGGTTCAATAACATATCGTGGTTCAACCGGTGCTTTATGGAGAGCAAGAACGTGACGCCGCGGGAGTACCGGCACATCGGGCTTGGCCGCTACGGCCCTTTCGGAATTTTACCGCACGCAAATTAGACGAATTGTCCGGCCTACGAGAGAATGGATTCGCGCTTTCCGCTGCGGTTCCGACCCGGCACGGTGTCCTCGGCCGGCTTTGAGGTCCAGTGTCCATCCCCACGGCTCACTGGGACGCGCGCGTCAGGGGCGCACCCTGCGAGTTTGGCGCGATCAGCGTAGGACAGCTTCGGGCGGACTCCCACCGATCATAGGCATGAACGGACGAGACCGATGCATCAGATTGCGGTCGATGGCGGAACGCGATGTCGCGCAGCACCTAAACCAGCAAGTCGCAAATAAGGTGCATTTTTACAGCACCTAATTTGCAACAGTCTGGACGGCCTGATCGCCGCTCAGGATGTCTTTGACGACGAGGTGATCACCTTGCTCGACGAGCCCAAGGTCGGCGAGAAGCTCCCACATCGCCATGCCCGCCGCCGCGAGGACGGTCAGACCCATTGTCGCGGCGATCTGTCCCGCCGGCGGCCAGGCAGCGTAGGGTCGGGCATCAGGCGGCCGCCAGCACTGGTATCCATGCATAAGTCGCCGCAGTTTCCGTGTCCCAGCGAGTTGCCACAGGAGTGGGGGCCCGCGATCGGGACCGCACGGCAGGCATCCACGATTGCGGGCTATATAACGAGCCCGCTTGTCCATTGGTACGGGAGCCGCCAGCGCCTTCATTGCGCGCGTGACCGCGCCAACCGGCCGCCCAATTTCGAATGCGAAGGCGAGCCTGTCGCGGACCCTGGCATGAATTTCATAAGGCTCGCCATCGGCGATGATATTCTGCAGGGCCCGACTTGTTCGGGCTCGAACGGGGGTGAGTTGTCCGCCACAGCGCCTGCATCGTGATGCGACAGCGATGAACCACGTGCGAAGCCGGGGTTGGGCTAGATCCCGGGCCATGAACTCCGATACGCACCGTCGGCAGGTCCAGAGCGGAAAACGATGCGTCACGAACTCGAGCGCTTCCGGCGTTTCGTCGGTGAAAGTCATGCGCCGGATCGCCTCTGGCGGCGAACGCACCGCGACTGACAGCCGCTCCAGGTCCATCGGAAGAGCCCGTCGATCGAGAACGGCCGGGACAACTTCGGAGATGCCGAGCTGTTCGAGCAACGTTTCGGGGCGTGCGCGATAGAGCGCGGCCAACCGCGTCAGCCATGACGACAGAACCTCGTCGTTTTCGGCCAACAGGATCTCGGGCAAGGGACCCGGCCGACGCGGCGGAATCCATAACCGTCTCATCCCACCAGAGACCGGTCATATACCGACGGCCGCCACGCGCCGATCGCGTCCGCCGTGATCCGTTCCTCGCCGTTCCTGATCGCCGCGACCGCGAGATCCCCGAACAGCTCGAATATTCGGGCCGTATTGCCGCGTGTCGCGCGGATGACGGTGTGCAGGGACGCGATGTCGAGTACGGATGGGTCGCGAAGCGGAAGATTGCGCAACACCGTCGCGATCAATGCCCGGAAGTCCGCATCGACCTGCCAGGCTGGCAACTCGACCTGACCGAAGCGGCGGGCAAGCTGTGGATCGCCCGAAATCGCATCTCGTGCGGTGTCAATTCCGAGACAGATCAGGGAAACGCGAAGCTCGTTAGAGAGGTAACGGAGTTGCGTCAGGATCCGCCGTTGATCGCTGAATGTTCCCGACAGCATGTTGTGGGTTTCATCGAAGATCACCATGCGGACGCCAAGATCGGCGTAAAGCCGCAACATCATGATCATCGCTTCAGCTGTCGTGATGCGTGGTGAAAAGATCGCCCCGACAGCACGCAGCAACGTCATGTAAAACAGGCGATCTGTCGCTGCCGCCGGCATTTGGAGGCTGACCACGGGACTGACGGTCCTCAGGTTCTTCTCGTCGAACCCCGGAGGGTGGTCACGACAGAACTTCAGATCGAGCTGCGTCTTTCCGATGCCGGACTCACCTACGATAAGCAGACTTGGCATCCGGCTGTTCCGCGGATGATCGAGCAGGAGCTGCATCTGATCGAGGATCGCGGCCGCGCGCGGGTAGGTGATCCATCGCTCGGTGCGGACATAGGCGATCCGCTCCCGCTCGCCGGCCCCGGCGAGCCACTGCCGCTCTTCCTCAGGGTCAACCTCGTCGCCGGCCATCAATGATCTCCGTTGGCAGGGTAGCGAGGCTGGGGTCACTCGTATCAATGACGCCGAGAACCGGCGCCGGCGACGCCGCGGATGCCGCCACCGGCGCAGTGGGTCTTTGGCTCGCGGCGCGGCGCGCCCGCTTGGACGACCTGAGCGCCTCGTCCTCAATACGCCGTTGTTCGCCAACCGCGCGGAACAAGATTTCTTCGCTGACTTCCTTTCGGCCTTGAGCTCTCAGGCGCTCCATGGCGCGGCCATGCTCCCACAGGGAAATCGGTTCCCGGCCCAGACTTTTGTAGCGCGCCTCAGCATGCCGCCCGTCGGGGCGGCGGATCCATACGCGTGAAAGATCCCGGGGATCGTACCGGACCATGAGTTTTTGTTCGTGGCGTCCGAGGAGCTTTACGAGCGCGTCAGACCAGTAGCGAATGTTGAAGAGGTGAAAACCGTCACGCCGTGGCAGGCGCATTTCGTAGGGCAGGAGCCCTGCTAGAAACTCGGTGCGGTCCCTGGGCATGCGGGGTGGATTGGAATCAGCTAGCTCCGACCAGACCGCGAGCGGCGGACGGCTCAGCGCCGAGTGAATGCGGTGATGATATTTGCCGAGAATCTCCAACGCGAGCCAGCGCTCGAGCTCTCGCAACGTCATCGTCGCGCGTCCTTCGGACGGATAAGCGGCCCGGTCTTTGACGCTCGAAAATGTCGTTCCGCGCAGGACGTGCACGGCTCCCATCGTTGTCCCGATGAGGCGCTCTATGTGCCCGCCGAAGTGAGGCCGGGCGATCGGCCGATAAATCACCTCGACACCGAAGTCCTCGAGCGTGCGCGTGAAGGCCGACGAATGAAATTCACCGGCATTGTCGACATGCACGGCGCGCGGGAGGCCGGACACCGGCCACGGAAGATCAATTCCGCGTTCCGCCAACCATGTGCCTTTCTCGAAGACCGATTGAGCGACGCAGACCCCGGCACGCAAAATCGAGGGATGATCCAGGCCCAGATAGAACCCGGTCACAACACGCGTATGGACGTCGATGGCCAAAGTGAGGACCGGGCGCCCGATGGGCGTTCGGGTGACCTCATCGACGACGATCAGATCCACAATGGTGTGGTCGATCTGCACAACGTCGAGCGGGCCTGCGGAGTGGTATTCCTCAACGACCGGGGTGAATACCGCGCGCGCCGCGGCGGAGCCCTCGCGGCGCATCATGGCCTTGCGGGCATCCACGCGTCTGATACGCAGCCTGACAGTTCGCCAATTTGGCGGAGGCAGGCCAATTCGGCGGCATTCCGCGCGTATTCGGTCCACAACTCCCCGAATGCTCGGCCGTTCGGGGCGCAGATAGAATGTCTGGATTTGCGTCTCACCAGTTCGTCGACCCTCGGGTCAACCTGACAGTGCCCTTTGGGCCGGCCAGGCTGTTTCGGCCGGAGGGCGGACAACCGGCGCTCGACCTCGAAGCGGGCTCGCGAACGAAATGCCGTGCTGCGATCAACCCCCGAGTTCCCGGGCGGCCTGGGCCAGAGAGAGGCGTTGATCGGCGGCCGCGTCGGGTAACGTTCGGGCTAGCCCGATCCCCGCCCGGGATTTGGCCTCATCCAGACCCTGTCGTCAGCTGCGCCACGGTTCATCCTGGCTTGCCATGTGCTCAAGTTTCTATGTCACTTTGTCGCATATAAGGTGCTGCAAAGCCAAGGTTTTGTTGCGGGTTAAGGTGCAGTGTTGCAAATAAGGTGCACGGATAAGTTATTGATAAATCAAAAAGCGGCGTTGC
>CAVYON010000058.1:0-39359 GCA_963770035.1 uncultured Alphaproteobacteria bacterium
TGGCGAGTTCGGCCACGCGCGACGAGGCGCCGGAATTCGCCTGGCTCGAGATCGACGCCGTCAAGCTCAAGAACAAGACCCGCGCCGTGGCGCTCTACGCCCTCGCAGGCGGACAGACTTATGCCGAGAGCGAGGCGTTCCGCGGCCTCCTGGCGCTGCACGAGGAGATGCTCGCCGCCTACCGCGCCCGGAAGTTCGCCGTCGCGCGACGATTGGCCGAGCAGGCGGCGCCGCTCGCGCCCGGCGAAGTCGCCGGGCTCTACGGCTACTACGCCAAGCGGTTTGCCGCGCTCGACGCCGAGGCGCTTCCCGAGAGCTGGGCGCCGATGATCGCGCTCGACGAAAAATAGACCGGCGCCGGTGTCCGGTCAGAAGAGGTAGCGCAAGCCGACGCCGCCATGCACCGTCGTCCCGATCACGCCGCCGAAGGTGCCCAGAATGAAGCCGTCAACGACCATGCGTTCGCTGACCCGGTAACCGACGCGGGCTCCCCATTCGTACCAGACCGAATTGCCGATCGGGTAGGGCGAGATCGCGCCGAAGTTGGCTACGCTCCACTGCGAACCGTTGGTGGAGTTGAACCCATAGGCGACGGCGCCGCTGACGTTCGCTTCGAACCTGCCGCCGAAGAGATGGGTGTACTGGCCGCCGAGCCGCAACACATCAAGCGCCTCGAGGCCGGTCGACACCGTGGCGGGGAATGGATTGTTTCCGCTGGACGCCTCGGTGTAGCCGCCCGCGACCAACCAGCTTCGACTGATGTCCGTGTAGATCGCCGCTTCGTCGATCGGTGTGACCCGGTCAACCCATCCAATCCGGCCGAATAGACCGAGGCTGCGGTTGATCGCGTTGCCTTGTCCCTCGGCGATCAAAGCTCCGTTGGGATAGGTGCGCGAATAGCGCACCTGCTCAAAGGGAACGAATCCGCCGCCGATTTCGACGAAGGGACGGCTGCGGCCGAAATTGATTGGGTCGTAGGTGAGCGCGCCAGCGAAAGTCGGCGCGTTGGTGATGGTGATGCCGGGAGCGGTGTATTCATCGTATGAGAAGCCGCCGATCAGGGTCAGTTCAGGCGTGATGCTTGTTCGGCCGTGCGCGCCCAGCGCGTAGGAGCCGACCGATCCGAACCCGGAACTGCAGTTCGAGCAACTGACCTGTTCGGTCGCGCCGAGAAGGATCGAGCTCAGCACCCGGCCGGTGATCAGCGCCTGCTGCTGCGCCCTCGCGACGGAGTTGACAGAATTGGCCATCTGCGCGTCGGTCGTTGTCGGGGCGGCGACGAGATAATAGTCCTCCCCGTTCTGCTCGAGCGAATACAGGTAGCCGCCGGCGGTCGTGGTCTGAGCGAGCGCAAAGGCGTTCTTGTCGATCGTCCCGCCGTTGGTTGCGACGACCAGCGGAATGCCATTTCCGGTTGTCGGCGCGCCGCCGATGGTCGTGTTGCGGATGGACAAGAGCGTCTGACCGGTGGCTGCGCCGCCGTTGACCACGATCTTGTCCGCAATCTGTCCCGCCGAAGGAAGGCTGGCATAGGCGAGCGCCGCGTTCATCGCGACGGATGCGCCGGATCCGGAATAATTGCCGATCGTCAAAGTCTTGAACCCGCCCCCGAGGCTCGGCGGGGCGAAGATGACCGCGCTGTTCGTCAGCGCGAGATTCGAGACGGTCGAGGAGCCCGTCACCGTCCAACTCGAGCCGCTTGTCAGACTAACGTTCGAGGTCGAGGCGGAATCGGTCGCGATCGCGCCGGTCAAAGCGGACGCCGCCGCGTTCAGGGTGACGAAGCTGCCGCCGGTCGCGTGCAAAAGGTTGTTCGTCCCGGCGTTCGCCGTCGTGTTGTTGAAATTGACGGTCGCTGTCGAAGGATCGGCGAAGATGAGATCGCCGGTCTGGTTGGCGATGGTGAAACTGTCGAATGTGGCGCTCTGGTTCGCTCCGCCGAGAAACGCGATGGCGCCGCCCGCGGAGGCGATCGTTCCGCCTCCGGTCGCCGTGATCGAGGCGCCAGCGCCTTGCAGGCCGATCGCGGTGGCGGCCGGGTTGGTCGTCGTGACGGAAAGAGGGCCGGATACCGTAATCGAGCCGGCTCTGCCGCTATTAAGGACGTCGCTCGCCAGAAGCCCGAAGGCCCCGGGCCCCGTGGTCTTGACAGTGCTGGCGGCGAGACTGACCCTCGACCCGGCGCCGTCGGCGTTGACCCCGTCGGCCCCGAACCCGGTGGCCGCCGAGGCGCCGCCCGAGGTCGAGACCGTCGTCGCGCCGGAGGCGGTGATCGCGCCGCCCTGGCTCGCGGTGAGGCCGATCGCGCCATTGCCCTGGGTGGCGATGGCGTTAGCGCCAGCGAGGGACGCCTGAGAGCCGGAGCCGGCGACCGAGAGCCCGTGCGCGTCCTGGCCGGAGGTTGTGATCGACACGCCGCTCACGGCGGCGCTGCCGCCGCTGATCGCGGTGACGCCCACCGCCCCGGCGCCGGAGGTCATCACCGAGCCGCCATTCAGGACGAGAGCGCCTCCGGTGTCCGCCTGGACGCCGGGACTGCTGTTTCCAGTCGTCACGACCACGACGCCCGCGCCGGCGACGGGATTGGTCGTGATGCTCGAACCCGCCCCGGACGCGTCAAGGCCCGCCGAGTCCGGTCCGTGCGTGGTCACGGCCCCGCCGTTGAGCGTCGCCGTTCCCAGGCTCGACGCATAGACGCCGGTGCTGTTGGATGCCGGCTGGACGCCTCCGCCGGTCGTTATCGAGACGCTGTTGGTCGTGATCGCAGAGGATCCGGTGGCGGAGAGCCCAGAGGAGCCGGCGCCGGAAGTCTTCACCGAGCCACCGGTTAGAATGATGACGCCGCCGCTGTCGGCCTGGCCGCCGGGGCTGCCGGTTCCGCTTGTCGTGACGACAACATCTGTGGCGGCGACCGCCGCGTGGCTGCCCGTCGCGTAAACGCCAATAGAGTCGGCGCCGGACGTCGTCACCGAGCCGGCCGTCAGGTTGATCTGGCCGCCGTTGTCGGCTTGGGCGCCAGGGCTGTTGACGCTCAGAGTCGCAATCGTTGTCTCGACAGCGCCGTTCGCGCCGGTCGTGATGCTGGCGCCCGCGCCGGAGGCGTACGCGCCAATCGAATTGGCCTGGTTGGTCAGGACGGCGACGCCGCTCGCGCCGATCGAGGATGCGGCGCCGCTGTCGCCGATGACGCCGATGACGCCGATCGCGTAAAGACCCGCCGAGCCGGTTCCTGAGGTCGTCACCGAGCCGCCAGTCAGAGTGATCTGGCCGCCGTTGTCGGCCTGGGCGCCCGGACTGTTGGCGCTCAGAGTCGCAATCGTTGTATCGACAGCGCCGTTCGCGACGGTCGTGATGCTGGCGCCCGCGCCGGAGGCGTAAGCGCCAATCGAATTGGCCTGGTTGGTCAGGACGGCGACGCCGCTCGCGCCGATCGAGGATGCGGCGCCGCTGTCGCCGATGACGCCGATCGCGTAAAGACCCGGCGAGCCGGTCCCCGAGGTCGTCACCGAGCCGCCGGTCAGCGTGACTCTTCCGCCCGTATCCGCCTCAACGCCATAAGCGGTCGATCCAGAGGTCGAGACTGTCGTGCCGACGCCGGCGAGCAGATGTGTCGTGATGGTTCCCCCGCCTGCCGCGTAGAGCCCCGGCGCAAAGTCGGCGTTCGTCGTCACCGATCCGCCCGTCAGCGTCACCGTTCCTGCGGCCGAGGCGAGGACGCCAGCGGATCGGGAGCCAGAGGCCCCTGAGCCGAGCGTCTGTATGGTCGCGGAGCTCAAACTGACAATGGCTCCTGACCCATCGCTCCAGACGCCATACGCGTTATTCTGAGGACTGGCATTGTTGGTGACGATCGTCACTGCGGCGCCGTTTTGGATCAGGGCCGCATGACCAGGACCAGCGCCGGTGCCGAAGGCCAGGAAGCCGAAACCGGTATACGTCGGGGCGGTAGGCGGCAAAGTAAAGTTGCTCGCGAATGGAGCAGAGTAGGTCGGATGGAGAACCGAGCACTTGTCGCCCGGGAGAGCAAAAATGTTGTCGGAGGGCGTGGATGGAACCCCCTCATATGCGCAGCTCGCATGAGCGCGCCCGGCCATTGCCAGTATCGCCAGCGCCGCAACGCCCATCGAAGACAGAAACCAGCGCGGCGTTCCTACCGCCGGCATAGTTTCCCTCCCGACGCTCGAACGAGCGCGTTCCAGGCATATCGGCTGCCCCCCGCGCATTGTGGCGCTCCCCGTCGCGACCTTGGCTGCGTGACAGACCTTGGCCCTCGTCTCTTACCAGCAGCCGATATCGCGGGCACTGGAACAACGCGTGCGAAAATCGCCGGCATGCGATAGTCCGCCATTAAGCCCCGCGCTTACGGAATCACTTATATTACAGACACATCCACTAGATTGCATCTGCAATTCGTTGTCAAGGACTACCTAGGGGAAACCTTGCGGCAGCCGCTCTATGCAAGCGCGGCCGAACCAATAACGCCGCGAGGTCTTCCTCAATCGGGCCCGAAAGTCAGCAGAGACATCGGAAAGAATCGCGGTGGCCAGCGAGCCTTGGCTGCGATTTGCCCCGCTGGGTAATGCTAAGCGTCAGGCAATGCCTTGAGTTTGCTCCAGTCGCGAATCCGTTTTTTCGCGACGCAACATAGCCCTTCGATACCCGGCGACGCTGAGACCGAGAAAGCCAGCCAGCATCATGGCCCAGGTAGAGAGCTCAGGCGCCGACGGCGGCGGGGGAGGGGGCGGGAGGCCGGAGCCGCCGGGAAAGGGGCCAACGATGCCTCCGACGTAGGCGAGAATGTCGACGCCGTTTCCGCCGCTATCCGTCACGTCGCCATTTCTGCTGACCGATGACCAGACGTCTGACCCTCCGGCGTCCATGGCGTAGAACGAAAGCAGATACTCATGGCCGCCCGAGGTTGCGACGGACTGACTCAGCTCATCGTATCCCTGAACTGCGCCGTCGTTCCAACAGGAGCTCGAGCCGACGCACGACGAACCGACCGAACCGCCAAAAACCGCGCCGTCGGCGTTGCTGTATGTCCAGCTGACAGGGACGCCGGAGGAGTCGACGCCTTGCGAGAAATCTCCGTTGGACAGGAGATTAACGCTACTTGTCGTTATATCGACAAGAGATGCGTTAGAAAACTGTATGAACCACGGGTCGTCTCGAAACGCAAACGTGATCGCAGTCGACGAATTATCCGTCGGGGCAGTGAACGTTACCGAATAAAGTTGCGGGGTCGCATGCGGGACGGCAAGTCCGTTGAGATCTAGAATCGCTCCGTTCGGCGGCGAATAATTCTGGGCGGCAACCGGTGACGCCATGAATCCGATAGCCGCCAGGGATGCGATCACAACGGGAATTTGCAGCCACAGGCTGGATGTGCGCACGAAAATCACCAAATCAATGAGGCGCCGTCACACCCCTACGCGAGACGGAACGCCTATATGTGAGCAGCTGTAATACAAAAGTCAAGCGATTAGCAGGACAGACTAGCTGAAGGTGGCCGGGCTACACGCTCAGATTGCACAAGTTGAAATTTTCCCCAACCTTTGGTCATGCCGCCGGTTAGCCTCGACGGGCGCCCCCTCTAACGCCCGCACAAAGCGCCCCCGCCCCCGGAAGCGCCGTTGAAGTCAGAAGAGGCATAGCTGGCGCCGGAGCAAAGCGAGGCGTCGCCGGAGCAGAGCGAAGCGAAATTGACAGGGTTGTTCGTCGTGCTCGCCGTGGTCGTGCCGCCGGATTTCTTCGCTTGCGCGGTTTGGCCAGGATGATCCAGGTCGACACAGTCGCAGCGCCCGTTGCGCGCTCCGGCGCCGCCGAAGGCCTGGCCGCAATTGCGCGCCTGTTGCTCAAAACTCACGCCGTTGCGTCTTGGACAGACGAGCGCGCGCCCCTCGACAAGCGTCACGCGCGTATCCGCGTTCTGAACGTCGATGTCGAGCACCGTGCCGCGGACGCCGATGGCCGCGGTCGGCGTGCTGATCGTATACGCCTTTTTGTCGAGGTTGCCTGTGGTGAACCGGAATAGGCCCTTCGCGAGGCCCACCGCAACTTTTCCCGCGCTTTGGTCGCCTTCGTAAACGAATCGGTCGAGGACGACCCGCGACGTCGGCCCGACGGCGAGATTAGTCGAGTCGAGGAAGATCAGCTTGGCGAGCGAGTCCGTTCCGGTGCGCACGACCTCGTTTCGAAAAACGGAATCCCCCACAGAAAGAGGTCCTGCCGCGCCGCTGAGCTCGCGAGTCACCTGATTTTGCGTCGTGGTCGCCGAACCGATAGCCTGCTGCGCGACAGCGCCGCTAGCCGCGCAAGTCGCCGCCAGCGCCATGAGAAACGCAGCGATTGCCGAAACCAAACGCTCCGCCATGGGCCCCACGCCGCCAGAATCAGAGTAAACGACAGAACAAAAGACTAAATTACAACTGATTCTCAAAGTCAATCTGGCCGCCTGCCCTCGCGAACGGGGCTCACTGCATTGGCCGCCGTCAGATCTTCGGGCGTGTCGACATCGAAGGAAGCGTCGGAGCCAGCCGCATCGATTTCGACGATCCGGCCGTCGTCCAGTCCAGCAAGAAGGCGGCGTGCGCCTTCGTCGCCCTCAAGCCGCATGGCCTGATCGAACAGAAGCCGAGCCAGCAGAACTGGGTTGCCCCGGCGGCCGTCCTGAAGCGGCGCGACCGCCCATGCACCCGGCGCGGCTTCGAAGGCGCCGATCAGACGGTCGATCAATGCGGAGTCGACGTTGGGCATGTCGCCCAGAAGCACGAGCGTCGCGGCTACGTCGGACGGAAGGCCGCGCAGGGCGACGCGCAGCGACGAGCCGAGGCCGGTCGCAAAATCGGGGTTGACCACGATTGTCGCCGGGATGCCGGCGAGGGCCGCCTCGACCCAATCCCTCGCGAAGCCCACGACCACACTCACCGGGCGGGCGCGCGATGCCAATGCGGCTTCGACAACGCGGCGGACGATCGGCTTGCCCGAGACCTCGGCGACGAGTTTGGTCGCCTCCACGCCGCCGGCGGCGCGATAGCGCGACGACTGGCCTGCCGCCAGCACGACGGCGGCGACCTTAGTCATGAGGCTCGCGGGGCTGGGGCCGGGAGGCAATCTCCATCAGCAGCCCGCCCACGCCCATGGCGCGGATATCGGCGTCCGTGATCGGAACGTCGGCCAGCACGCGCTGAAGGACCCAGTCGAAACCGTTTTCCTTTGGGGACCGCGCGCAGCCGGGCGCGCCGATGATTGGCTTGCGGCCACGGGCGGCGAGCAGGAGGAGATTGCCCGGATCGACCGGCATGCCGAACCGCTCGATCCGGCCGCCCAAGGCCTCGATCGCGGCCGGGATGACATCACGCCTGTCGGTAATCGCCGAAGCGCCGAAGATGACGAGCACGTCTGCCTGCGGCTCGAGTTGCAATAGCGCTTCCCGGAGCGCGCCGACGTCGTGAGCGCTCGTGAGGTGCTCGACGACGCGGGATCCCGTCGGCGCAAGGCGGGCCTCGAGAGCGCGCAAGGTCTTGGCGATGACGCTGTCTTTCAGACCGGGAAGCCGAGTCGAGACGACGGCGACCCGCAGCGGCCGGAACGGCGCCACGGACACCGCCCTCGACGATCCAAGCGCTTCGAGCGCCGCCTCGAGCGCCGCCTCGCGCGTCGAGAAGGGTATGATCTTGACCGTTGCGACCATGTCGCCGTCCTCGACGGGACGATATGCCGTGAGGGTGGCGACGGTGATCGTCTCGTCGATCGCGTTGACCCGGTCGATTGCGTCCCGATCGATGAGGACGAGCCCGGCGGCCTCCGCGAACAGGTTCACCCGGCCGGTGAACGGCGCCGCGCATCGGACCTGAATCCCAGCCATGCGTCCGGCGATGCGAGCCGCCGCTTCGTCCTCGCCGACATCCCCGCCTTCGAGGCATGCGGCCATCACGCTGCGCACGCCTGCCTCGGCCAACGTCTTGCGCCGATCGGGCGTGACCACGTCGCCCTTCTTCAGCGTCAGGCCTTCGATTCGCACCGCGTGTGCCAAAATCGCGCCGGTCGCGTCATCGATGGGCACCGACCCGAATTTCATATCGCGCCGGCCTCCGAGCGCAGAGGCTTCCTGCGCAGCGAGGCGACGATTTCGCCGATGATCGACACGGCGATCTCGGCGGGGCTCACGGCGCCGATGTCCAGACCGATCGGAGCATGGATCCGCGCCAGCGCGCCGTCGTCGAATCCATTGGCCCGCATCCTCTCCAGCCGCTTCGCGTGCGTCTTCTTCGACCCGAGCGCGCCGATGTAGAAAGACTCAGCCTTCAGCGCGACGGCGAGCGCCGGATCGTCGATCTTGGGATCATGGGTCAGAAGGCAGATCGCCGTATAGCGATCGGGCGGCTCAGCCGCGAGGGCCTCATCCGGCCATTCAGCGATGACGGGCGTGTCGGGAAAGCGCTCCGGCGTGGCGAAGGCCGTTCTAGGGTCGATCACGGTGACGTCGAGCCCGGCGATCCTCGCCATCGGCGCGAGCGCCTGGGAGATGTGGACGGCGCCGACGAGCACGAGCCTCGGCGACGGAGCCTGGACCGTCAGGAAATAGTCGACGCCGTCGAGCGTGACGGCGCCGCTCTTGCCCATGCGCAAGACGGATTCGAGACTGTCGGCCAGCGGGTCGCCGCCGAACGCCGACGCCTCGACGAACCGCTGGTCGCCGTCGCTGAGACGCGTGACCATGACGCCCGCGCGGCGTTCGCGCCGGGCTGAATTCATCGCCCTGAGGACATCGAGCCGCATCAGTTCAGCTTCTCGACATAGACCTTGATCCGGCCGCCGCAGGAGAGGCCGACCCGCCACGCCGTCTCGTCGGCGACGCCGAACTCCAGCATGCGCGGCGCGCCGGACGCGATCACTTCCGCGGCTTCTTCCACAACCGCGCCCTCGACGCAGCCGCCGCTGACCGAGCCGAGAAAATTGCCTTCGGCGTCGATGACCAGATGCGACCCCACCGGACGCGGAGCCGAGCCCCAGGTTTCCACGACCGTCGCGATCGCCACGGCGCGCCCGGAAACGCGCCAGGCTTCAGCCGCGGCCAAAACGTCCTCTTCGCGTGTCAACATGGTGCAAGCGCCTTTCGTGCTCGGTATTTCGCGGAGCGGCGGATCCGCTCGTTCGTTCTGGGCTTCGGCCAAGAGGAGATGGAGGCGATCTGCCCGCGCCGCAAGGCGATGCGACCGTCAGGCCGAAATCTTCGAGCCACTGCCGCGGATCCTTTCCCTTGTCCCGCGCGTCCGTCAGGGTTGCGCAGAGATCGGCCATGCTGGCGAGGTTGTGGATCGGCCGAAAGGCGTCCACATGCGGCAGGATCGCACGAACGCCCTGAGTCCGGGCGGCGAAGCCGTCGAAACGCAGCAGCGGATTGACCCAGATGACGCGCCGGCTCGATTTTCGCAGCCGTTCGGCGGCGCGGCCGAGGTCGCTGAGGCCGTCGCGCTCGAGCCCATCGGTGAAGAGAATGACGATCGCGCCCTGACCGAGGACGCGCCTTGCCCACTCGCGGTTGAATCGCCCGATCGCCTCGCCGATCCGCGTGCCGCCCGACCAGTCGACCGCGAGCTTTGCGGCCTGCGCCAGCGCCTCATCTGGGTCGCGGGCGCGCATCGCGCGGGTCACGTTTGTCAGCCGCGTACCGAACAGAAACGTGGACACGCGACGCGTTTCTCCGAGCGCGTGCAGAAAATGCAGAAACAACCGCGTATATTCGCTCATCGAGCCGGAAATGTCGCAGAGCGCCACGATCGGCGGGGCCACCTCAAGCGGCGCTCGATAGGAAAGGGCGATCGCGCCGCCCGGCTGCAATGACCGCCGGAAACTCCGGCGAGGATCAATGCGCAGCCGCCGCGCCGTTGCCGCGAACCGTCGAATTTGCCGCCTGTCATCGGGCATGACCATCGCCCGGATGCGCTTGCGCGCCTCCTCGATCTCCGCCGCGCTCATCTGCGCGAAATCCTTCCGGCGCAGGATCTCCTGGTCGGATACGGTAAAGCGCGCGTCGAGGTCGATCGACGGGACTGTCTTCGGCTCCTCGGGCATTCCCTTGTTGAGCGCGTCCGCGACCCGGGTCGCCCCCGCTTCGGCCGATCTCGGCGGCCGTGACGAGGGCGCCTGCGGCGACATCATCGCGATCAGCTTCTCCAGGAGGCCTCGCCGCTTCCAGAAGATCGCGAACGCCTGGTCGAATAGCAGGCTGTGCTCATGCTTTTTGACAAAGACCGCGTGCAGCGTCGCTCGGAAGTCCTGCCGATCGCCAAATCCTGCCGCCTGCACCGCGGCGAGCGCGTCGAGAATGGCGCCCGGACCGATCGGTACCCCAGCCTCGCGGAGCGCACGGGCAAAGTGGACGATGTTTTCGGCGAGCGCGCCACCGCCTGCGTTCGGCGGACCGGACGGCGCCGTCATGGCCGGCGGACCCAGGTTTGGGCGAGAGCCAACGACGGCGGGAGCGCGCCCCCCATGATCACGCCTTATTCCGGGGAGCCTCGGCTCCTTTGGCGTTCCCGGAGAAATAGGCCTTCATGGGCGCAAAATAAAACTCCCGCCAGCCGGTTTTCTCGTAATCGGTCTGATCGTCCGGGACACCGGTGTGCGCCAGCGTGAGCAGGGCGCCGGCCTTTGTCGCCTCGAGTTCGATGGCGACGGTTGAAGTCGTGGTCGTCATCGGCGAAGTCCGTGGTGCGCCACGACTGGACAATTCGGCGCGGCGGAACGAGCTCGAGCGTCTTTCCGATGATGTAGCCGTCCCAAGCGGAATAAAATGCGCCGACGCCCTTGCCGATGCGAGCTGGCGCGCCGGTCATGGCGCTGTGACCTGCGCTATCGAGCCAGGCCTCGTAGACAGCCTCGGGAGAAGCGGGCAGCGTGCACGACAGCGTGTAGGCGTAAGTCATCGGGTCCCTCCCTCCTTCCGCGCTAGCCAAACTCCATCCGTCGCAGCTCGGCGCGGGTCTCCTCGATCAGCGCCTGAGCCGTTGCGCCTTCGATCTTGGCGATGTCGTCCTGGTACTTCAGCAACACGCCGAGCGTATCGGAAACCTGCGTGGGGTCGAGCGCGACTGCGTCGAGTTCGGTCAGCGCGGCCGCCCAGTCGAGCGTCTCGGCGACGCCTGGCGACTTGAACAGGTCCTGCCCCCGCAAGCGCTGGACAAAGCCGACGAGTTCCCGCGTCAGTCTTTCCGGCGCCTGCGGCGCCTTGGCCCGAACGATCGCCATTTCCCGCGCTGCGTCGGGATAGCCGACCCAATGATAGAGACAGCGCCGCTTCAACGCGTCGTGGATCTCGCGCGTGCGATTCGACGTGATGACGACGATCGGCGGCTCCGGCGCCTTGATGACCCCGAGCTCCGGAATCGTCACCTGAAAATCCGACAAGATCTCGAGCAGGAACGCCTCGAACGCTTCGTCAGCCCGGTCGATCTCGTCGATCAGGAGCACTGGCGCGCCCGTCACGCTCGGCTCCATCGCCTGCAGGAGCGGTCTCTTGATGAGATAACGCTCGGAAAAGATGTCGTGTTCGATGCGCTCCTTGTCGTGATCGCCCGCAGCTTCGGAAAGCCGGATCGCCATCATCTGAGCGGGATAGTTCCACTCGTAAACGGCAGTCGCGACATCGAGCCCCTCGTAGCATTGGAGGCGAATGAGCCTGCGGTCGAGGCTCGCGGCGAGCACCTTGGCGATTTCCGTCTTGCCGACGCCGGCTTCGCCCTCGAGGAACAGCGGCCGGCCGAGCCGGAGGGCGAGAAAAAGCACCGTCGCCAGCGATCGGTCGGCGACATAGTGGGCGCCGTGAAGCAAAGCCTGGGTGTCGTCGATCGAGATCGGCGCCGATGATGGTTGCGAAGGCATCGAATCTCCAGGCAAAAGGCGCATCCATCCTACCACAGGCCGGGCGCGACCGGGTGGGCTCGGAACCGGGCGCGCTTTTTGACGCGCCCGCAACGTCCGGAAAAACCGCCCCTCTCAGCCGGCGGCCGCGACCGCCCGCTTCGCCATCACGCCGATCAGATGGGCGCGGTAGTCCGCCTCGGCATGGATGTCGGAACTGAGCCCGCTGGCCGGGACCGACAGGCCGTCGAGCGCCGAGGCTGCAAAATTCGCGGCGAGCGCCGCCTCGAACGCCTGAACCCTGAACACGCCGCGTTCGCCCGCGCCCGTCACCGCGACGCGGACTCCGCCCGCGGTCTTGGCGACGAACACGCCGACGAGCGCGTAGCGGGAGGCGGGGTTTGGGAACTTCATATAGGCCGCCTTTTGCGGGATCGGGAAGCTCACCTTGGTAATGAGCTCGCCCGGTTCGAGCGCGGTCTCGAACAGTCCGACGAAATAGTCGTCGGCAGCGATGCGGCGGCGGTCGGTGACGATCGTCGCGCCGAGCGCGAGCGCGGCGGCCGGGTAGTCGGCGGCCGGGTCGTTGTTGGCGAGCGAGCCGCCGATCGTGCCGCGGTTGCGCACCTGCGGATCGCCAATGCCGCTCGCGAGCGCGGCGAGCGCCGGGAGGGCCGCCTTCACGACCGCGCTCTGGCAGACTTCGACGTGAGGCGTCATGGCGCCAATGACGACGGCGTCGCCCTCGCGCGCAATGCCTTTCAGTTCCGGCAGGCTGCCGAGCTCGACGAGCGAAGAGGGCGATGCGAGACGCTGTTTCATCGTGGGAAGCAGCGTCTGGCCGCCGGCGAGCGCCTTGGCGTCGGCCTTTCCGAGGTCGGCGAGCGCGCCGGAGAGCGTCTGCGGGCGATTGTATTCGAAAGCGTACATGGGGACATCTCCGAATGGGGTGACGAGGCGGCTCGTCGGCCGCCCCCGGCTCGACTCATTCCGCGGCGCGCTTCAAGGGCGCCTTCTGCGCCGCCCGCCACACGACCTGCGGCGTCGCCGGCATCTTCACGTCCTCGTGGCCGAGCGCATCGGTGATCGCGTTGATCACGGCTGGGGTCGAACCGATCGCGCCGGCCTCGCCGCAGCCCTTGATGCCGAGCGGATTGGAGGGACAGGGCGTTTCAACCGAGCTGACTGTGAACGACGGCAGGTTGTCAGCGCGCGGCATGCAGTAGTCCATGTAGCTCGCCGTCAGGAGTTGCCCGTCGTCGTTATAGACGGCCCCTTCGAGCAGCGCCTGGCCAACGCCCTGCGCAATTCCGCCGTGAACCTGGCCTTGGACGACCATCGGGTTGATCTGCTTGCCGAAGTCGTCAACCGCTGTAAAGCGATCAATCGTCACGACGCCAGTCTGAGGGTCGATCTCAACCTCGCAGATATAGACGCCTGCAGGGAAGGTGAAGTTGGTCGGTTCCCAGAACGCGCCTTCCTTCAACCCGGGCTCGAGCTCCTGTCCATCGAACTTGTGCGCAGTATAGGCGTTCAGCGCGACCGATCCAAAGTCGATCGCCTTGTCGGTGCCCTTGACCGTGAACACCCCGTTCTTGAACTCGATGTCGCCTTCGGCGGCCTCGAGCACGTGCCCCGCCACCTTCTTCGCCTTCGCCTCGACCTTATCGAGCGCCTTGGAGATGGCGGCCATGCCGACAGCGCCCGAGCGCGAGCCGTAGGTGCCCATGCCGAATTGCACCTTGTCGGTGTCGCCATGAACGACGGAGACGTTTTCGATGGGAATGCCGAGACGATCGGAAACGAGCTGCGCAAACGTTGTCTCATGGCTTTGGCCATGGCTGTGGGAGCCGGTCAACACCTCCACGGTGCCGATCGGATTGACCCTGATTTCAGCCAACTCCCACCCCCCGACGCCGCCGCCCATCGACGCGATTGCTCGCGATGGCCCGAGGCCGCAGGCCTCGATGTAGGCGGAGAAGCCGACACCGCGTAGCAGGCCCTTGGCCGCGGAGGCGGACTTCCGCGCTGATACGCCCTTGTAGTCGGCAAGCTCAATGGCCTTGTCCAACGCGGCTGCGTAGTTTCCGACGTCGTAAGTCATGACGACCGGGGTCTGATGCGGGAACTGCGTCACGAAATTGAGGCGCCGGAACTCGGGCGGGTCGCGCCCTGTCTCTCGGGCGGCGACCTCAACGAGGCGCTCCACGACGAATGTCGCCTCGGGCCGTCCTGCGCCCCGGTAGGCGTCGACCGGCGCTGTGTTGGTATAGACCCCGTCGACCTCGGCATAGATAGCGGGGATGTTGTATTGGCCCGACAGTAACGGCGCATAGAGGAAGGTCGGGACCAGCGACGAGAACGTCGAAAGATAGGCGCCCAGGTTGGCGATCGTGTGAACCCTGAGTCCAGTAATCCGGCCCGCCGCGCTGACCGCCAGTTCCGCATGTGTGACGTGATCGCGACCGTGAGCGTCGGACAGGAAGGCTTCGGTGCGATCTGCGGTCCATTTGACGGGCCGGTCGATTTTTCGCGCCGCCCAGGCGCACACGGTCTCCTCTGCGTAGATGAAGATCTTCGAGCCGAAGCCGCCGCCGACGTCCGGGGCGATAACGCGGAACTTGTGCTCGGGCGCGAGGCCGACGAAGGCCGAGAGCACGAGACGCGCCACATGTGGGTTCTGGCTCGTTGTGTAAAGCGTGATTGTGTCGGTGCCCGCATCGTACTCCCCGACGGCGGCGCGTGGCTCCATGGCGTTGGGGATCAGCCGGTTGTTGACGAAGTCGAGCCTCGTGACATGCGCCGCGGCGGCGAAGGCGGCGTCCGTCGCAGTCTTGTCCCCAAGATGCCAGTTGTAAACGGTGTTGTCGGGAGCGGCGTCATGAATGGCGGGCTGTCCGGGATTCATCGCTTTCGCGCTGTCAACCACGGCTGGCAGTTCCGAGTAGTGGACCTCGATCTTCTCGGCTGCCTCGCGCGCCTGCGCATAGGTCTCAGCGATGACGACGGCGACATGATCGCCGACATAGCGAACCTTGCCCTGGGCCAGCGCGGGATGCGCGCCCGCCTTCATCGGCGAGCCGTCCTTCGAATGGATCGTGACGCCGCAGATGAGGCCGCCGACCTTGTCGGCCTCGATGTCGTCGCCCGTGAAGACAGCGGCCACCCCGGGAGACTTGAGGGCTTGCGACACGTCCATCTTGTCGATGGTCGCATGCGCGTGTGGCGAGCGCAGGAAGTAGGCGAAGGCTTGGCCGGGGCGGTTGACGTCGTCGACGTAACGGCCCTTGCCGGTGATGAAACGGATGTCTTCCTTGCGTTTGACGGAGGCGCCGATGCCTGTCGCGCTCATGGTGTGTTCTCCTTGAAACTTGGTGGATCCTACGATTACTCGGCGGCCTTGGGCGTCGCCGAGGCGCCCATTTCGCGCGCCCCCTGGAGGACCGCCTTGACGATGTTGTGGTAGCCGGTGCAGCGGCAGATGTTGCCTTCGAGGCCATGCCGGATGGTCTGTTCGTCGATCGCGTATCCCTCGCGATTGACGAGGTCGACCGAGGCCATGATCATGCCGGGCGTGCAGTAGCCGCACTGCAGGCCGTGGTTGTCTTGGAACGCCTGCTGCATGGGGTGCAGCTTGCCGCCCTGAGCGAGCCCCTCGATCGTCGTGACGCTCGATCCATTACAACTGACCGCGAGCGCCGAGCACGATTTGATCGCCACGCCGTCGAGATGGACCGTACAGGCGCCGCATTGCGAGGTGTCGCAGCCGACGTGCGTCCCGGTCAGGCGCAATTGTTCCCGAAGGAACTGGACGAGCAGCGTTCGCGAATCCACCTCGGCCGACACCTGCCGGCCGTTCACTGTCATCGAGACCTGAACCATTCCCAAATCCTCCTGAACCAAGACTTCTTTTTCGGTGGGGAAACTGCGGTCGCCTCTGCGGTCGCTCGCGCCGGAGGCGCAGCGGACAGGGTTTGCGCAGAGCGGCCGGATGGCGCAAACGGTGCAGAAGGCGCCCGGCCTGGGGCGAGCGGCGCGACAACCGCTTGGGCTTCGGCGCGCCCCGGCTGAGCGGACGCCGGCCCCAGTGCGCTGGCCGTGGCGGCTTCGGCGAAACTGGCGAAGAACTTGTCGGCCATGCCTTTGGCCACGCTGTCGATCAAACGCGATCCGAGTTGGGCGATCTTCCCTCCGACATGAGCCTCGACGTCGTAGCGCAGCAGCGTGCCGCCTGCGGCGTCGGCGAGAGACACCTTCGCGCCCCCTCTTGCGAAGCCGGCGACGCCGCCTTCGCCCTCGCCGGAGATGGTGTAGCCGACGTCGGGAACGATATCCGACAGCTGAACCTTTCCGCTGAAAGTCGCGGAAACCGGACCGATCTTGATTTTGGCGACCGCGGCGAAACCGTTGTCGCCCGTTTTTTCAAGAGACTGGCAGCCCGGAATGCACGCCCTCAGCACGTCCACGTCGTTGAGCATCGCCCAAACCTTCGGCCGCGCCGCCGGGAGAGCAGCCTCCCCGGACATCGTCATCGCCATCCGTCGCTTCCTTCCGTGGCGGGCGCATTTATCGACGCGCCGTCAAGCGTTGATCGTCTCGAGCGTTCTTTCGCGTTCAACCGCGCTCGGTGATGTATAGGGTGGAATTCCTATCTTGTCGTTGGCGCCAAAGTCCATACCCGCACAGGAACGATTCGCTATATTTACTTAGATATAACGATCGGACAGTTTGGAAATTCCGGGAGCGCCCCCGATCGCGCGCATCCGGCCGGCTTGCCACCGGCGTTGCCTCATTCGCATTGCCGGGCGCATTGTCCGCCGATAGGGTCCGATCCTGGGCCGCGTCCGGCTTGAACCCCGGAATGCAACGGGCTAAGCGCTTACGGAGGCGGCTCGACAACGCCGACAGGACAGCCGACGGGTTGTGGCATGTTTCCTGCGAATGCCGGAGGAAACCGAAGGGGACCATGGCGCATGGATAATTTCCTCCAGCAACTCATCAACGGCATAACGCTTGGTTCGATCTACGGGTTGATCGCCATCGGCTACTCGATGGTCTACGGCATCATTGGCATGATCAATTTCGCCCATGGCGACCTGTTCATGCTGTCGGCGTTTATCGCTCTGATCCTGTTCATGATCCTGACCCAGTTGCTCCACTTCGGCTCCCTCCCGATTGCGTTCGTGGTTGTACTGATCGGAGCGATGGCGCTGACGGGCTTATGGAACTGGACGATCGAGCGCATCGCCTACCGACCGCTGCGCGGATCGTTCCGCCTTGCGCCGCTCATCTCGGCGATCGGGATGTCTATTTTCCTGTCGAATTTTGTTCAGGTCGTGCAAGGCCCGCGCAACAAACCGGCGCCGCAACTGCCCAACCACGTCTTCAACCTGACCGGCGGCGCCTATGATGTGACGTTGTCGGTGCGCCAGATCCTGATCGTGGTCGTGACCGCGGTCCTCCTTGGGGCATTCTGGTATCTCGTCCAGTATACGTCGCTCGGTCGTGCGCAGCGCGCTTGTGAGCAGGACCGCAAGATGGCGGCCCTGCTCGGGGTCGACGTTGACGCGACGATCTCCATCACCTTCATTATCGGGGCGGCGCTCGCGGCCGTCGCGGGCGTCCTATTCGTCATCTACTACGGCGTGGTCAATTTCGGCGACGGCTTCGTGCCGGGTGTGAAGGCCTTCACCGCCGCGGTTCTCGGCGGCATCGGCTCATTGCCGGGCGCCGTGCTCGGCGGTCTGCTGATCGGCTTGATCGAGGTGTTCTGGTCGTCCTATTTCACCACCGACTACAAGGACGTCGCGGCCTTCATGATTCTCGCCATCACCCTGATCTTTATGCCCTCCGGCATTCTCGGCCGGCCCGAGGTGGAGAAGGTCTGAGCATGACCGCCGCGCCGCAATCCACCACGGTCGCCGAAGCGGGCGAGACGACAGCCGCCCCACTTCTGACTGCACTCCGCAACGCCTTCGCCGCGGCGCTTGTCGCCTTCGGCCTCTGCTTTCCGATCGTCAGCTATCATGCTGAAGCCAACATCAACAACGAACTGGTCTTGATGGGCCGCTGGCCGTTGTCGATCGGCGTCGCCGTCCTCGTGTTCGCGTTCGTCTTGTTCCGCCAAATGTCGCCGCCCGACTGGCGCGTCTGGTTCGATCGGGTCGGTTTCGTCGCTGCGGGGGGCCTGGGCGGCGCGCTCGCCGAGTCCGCCCGCGAAGGGGAAGGCGTCGCGCCGCCGTCCCGCGCCCGCCTCAGCTTCTCCAAGTGGTTCGGGCCGTTTGCGCTCGGTTTCGTCATCCTGTACCCGCTGATCATGCTGGGGCTGCTCGGGCCCGCCGGATCGCTGAAATGGATCAACAACTACGGCGTCCAGATCATGATCTACGTCATGCTGGGCTGGGGCCTCAACATCGTGGTCGGGCTCGCGGGCCTGCTCGATTTGGGATACGTCGCCTTCTACGCCGTCGGCGCCTATTCTTATGCGCTGCTCTCGACCACCTACGGGCTTTCGTTCTGGGTGTGTCTGCCCCTTGCCGGCATCCTGGCCGCGATGTGGGGAGTCATCCTCGGTTTTCCGGTGCTGCGGCTGCGTGGCGACTATCTCGCCATCGTGACGCTGGCTTTCGGCGAAATCATCCGGCTCGTGCTGATCAATTGGGTCGATTTCACCAACGGCTACGCGGGCATCTCGGGTATCCCGCACGTCAGCTTCTTCGGCATCCCGTTCACTGACGACGACAACGGCTTCGCCGCGATCTTCCATCTCCCCTATACGCCGATCTACCGCACGATTTTTCTTTTCTACCTCATCCTGGCGCTCGCCCTGCTGACCAACTTCATCACCCTGAGGCTTCGCCGTCTGCCGATCGGGCGCGCCTGGGAGGCTTTGCGCGAGGATGAGATCGCCTGCCGCTCGCTCGGCATCAACACCACCAACACCAAGCTCACCGCGTTCGCGCTGGGCGCGATGTTCGGAGGGTTCGCGGGCTCATTCTTTTCGGTCCGCCAGGGCTTCGTCAGCCCCGAGAGCTTCACCTTTATGGAATCGGCCACCATTCTCGCCATCGTCGTCCTCGGCGGAATGGGCTCGCAACTCGGCGTCGCGATTGCAGCGGCGGTGATGATCGGCGCGCCGGAACTCATGCGCGAGCTCGACTGGATGAAGCAGATATTCGGTCCCGACTTCGATCCGACCCAGTATCGCATGCTTCTGTTCGGCGTGGCGATGGTGGTCATGATGATCTGGAAACCGCGCGGCCTCGTTTCGACCCGCGCGCCGTCGATTTTCCTCAAAGAACGAAAGGCCGTGTCCGGCGACTACGTCAAGGAAGGACACGGTTGATGACTTGGCTGAGCAGTCCGCTTCTGACCGTCGAAAATCTCACCATGCGGTTCGGCGAACTCGTCGCGGTCAACGCCTTCTCCTTCACGGTCGGGCGGGGCGACATCACCGCCCTCATCGGACCGAACGGCGCTGGCAAGACGACGGTGTTCAACTGCGTCACCGGCTTCTACAAGCCGACCGAGGGCCGGCTGGCGCTCGCCCGCGACGGCGTCGTGACCAAGGCCGACCTCGAGACCGTCACCAATGCGAGCGGCCGGCACGCGACGACAGCGAACGGCGAGCTCTTTCTGCTTGAGCGCATGCCGGACCATGAGATCGCCCGCAAGGCGCGCGTTGCGCGCACGTTCCAGAATATCCGCCTGTTCCAGGGCATGACGGCGCTGGAAAATCTGCTGGTGGCGCATCACAATCCGCTCATGCGGGCGAGCGGCATGACGGTGCTCGGACTGATCGGCGCGCCGAGCTACCGCCGACGAGAGGCAGAAGCAATCGAGAAGGCCAAATATTGGCTGGACAAGATCGGTCTTATGGACCGCGCCGACGATCCGGCCGGAGAACTCCCTTACGGCGCTCAACGCCGGCTCGAGATCGCGCGCGCCATGTGCACGGAGCCGGTGCTCCTCTGTCTCGACGAACCGGCGGCGGGGCTGAACCCGCGCGAGTCTGCGGACCTTTCCGCGCTGCTGCGCTCGATTCGGGCCGACCACAAGACGTCCGTGCTGCTCATCGAGCACGACATGTCGGTCGTCATGCAGATCTCCGATCACATCGTCGTGCTCGACTACGGGATGAAGATCGCCGACGGCAAGCCGGAAGAGGTTCGCGCCGATCCGAAGGTCATTGCCGCCTATCTCGGGGTCGCCGACGAGGAAGAGGTCGAAATCGATCGAGAAGGAACTCGAGCAATGAGCGGAGCGACCGCCGGCGCGGCGCCGCTTCTGCAACTGCGCGGCGTCGAGACCTTCTACGGAAAGATCCAGGCGCTTAAGGGCGTGGACATCGACGTCAACGCCGGCGAGATCGTGACGCTGATCGGCGCCAACGGCGCTGGCAAATCGACAACGATGATGACCATCTTCGGCGCGCCCCGGGCTCGGCGCGGGCGAATCACGTTCGACGGCAAGGACATCACCGGCCTGCCGACGCACTTGATCGCCAGACTATCGATTGCCCAATCGCCGGAAGGTCGCCGCATCTTTCCGCGCATGACGGTGTTCGAGAACCTTCAGATGGGCGCCTCGATCAACAATTTCGCCCATTTCGAGGAAGACCTGGACCGCGTCTTCACCCTTTTTCCCCGCCTGAAGGAACGCGCGCCGCAGCGCGGCGGCACGCTGTCGGGCGGCGAACAGCAGATGCTGGCGATCGCCCGCGCCCTGATGGGCCGTCCACGCCTGCTCCTGCTCGACGAGCCTTCCCTCGGTCTCGCGCCGCTGGTGGTCAAGCAGATCTTCCAGGTCATTGGCGATCTTAACAAGCGCGAGGGCCTGACCGTGTTCCTGGTCGAGCAAAATGCGTTCCACGCGCTGAAGCTCGCCCACCGCGGATATGTCATGGTCAATGGCGCCATCACGATGCAGGGCGGCGGCGCTGAGCTTCTTGCCCGCCCCGAAGTGCGCGCCGCCTATCTCGAGGGAGGCCATTGATGGCCGGCGTTCTGTACGTGGCGGCGCCTTACGGTCTGTTCACCTTCGCGCTCCTGACGCTGATCGCCGGCGGGCTCGGCGCCTGGGCGGCGGGCCGGGCGCTGGCGCAAACCTGGCGGCCGTTTTCGATGATTGCGCTTTACATGCTGCTGCTCACCGCAGGAGTACGCTTCCTTCATTACGCGCTTTACGGCGAGCCGCTACTGTCGCTGCAGTTCTTCCTCGTCTCATACGTCTGGAATCTGCTGGTGGCGGGCCTCGGTTACCGGTCGATGCGAGCCGCTCAGATGGCCACCCAGTATTCCTGGGCCTATGAGCGCGCGGGACTGAATTGGCGCGCCAAGAGCTGATGGTGAAAACCCCGGATTCCGCTGCGAAGCCTCTGCATTTTTTAAGATGACTCTTTCTCGAAAACGAGAAAGTATCGCAGCCTGAGGTGGATTTCATGTCCGCCGGGGCTCCGGGAGGGCCGAGCGCCCCCGAACTCATGGGAGTATCAACGCATGAATAAGTACTGGCTGTCGGGCGTCGCGCTTGCCGCCGCCCTGGCGTTTTCCGGCGTCGCCAGCGCTGACGTGAAAGTCGGCGTCGCGGGCCCGATCACCGGCCCGAACGCGGCCTTCGGCGCGCAGCTCGTCAACGGCACGCAGCAGGCCGTCGACGACATCAACAAGGCCGGCGGCATTCTCGGCCAGAAGCTCACCCTCGAGCAGGGCGACGACGTTTCGGATCCGAAACAGGGCGTCTCGGTCGCCAATAAATTCGTCGGCGACGGCGTCAAGTTCGTCATCGGCCACTTCAATTCGGGCGTCACCATTCCTGCGTCCGACGTCTATTCCGAGAACGGCATCCTGTTCGTCACGCCGTCGGCGACCAATCCGAAGGTGACCGATCGCGGCCTCTGGGACGCCTTCCGCACCTGCGGCCGCGACGACCAGCAGGGCTTGGTGTGGGCCGAGTACGCGCGTGACCATCTCAAGGGCAAGAAGATCGCGATCGTCCACGACAAGACGACTTACGGCAAGGGCCTCGCGGACGCTGCGCGCGACAACATGCACAAGTTCGGCGTCAACGAAGTCCTCTATGAAGGCGTCAACACCGGGGAAAAGGACTATTCGGCGATCGTGTCGAAGATCAAGGAATCGGGCGCCGACTTTCTGATGTGGGGCGGCCTGCACACCGAGGGCGGCCTGATCCTGCGCCAGATGCGCGACCAGGGCCTGAAGACGGTCATGATCTCCGGCGACGGCATCACCGACAATGAGTTCGCTCAGATCGGTGGACCGGGCGTCGAAGGCACCCTGATGACCTTTGGTCCCGACCCACGCAACAACCCGAACGCGAAGGATGTCGTCGCCGAGTTCAAATCGAAGAACTTCGACCCTGAGGCCTACACGCTCTACTCCTACGCCGGCCTGCAGATCATCAAGCAGGCGGCCGAGAAGGCCAAGTCGCTCGATCCGAAGAAGGTCGCCGAGGTCATGCATTCGGGCATGCCGTTCCACACGGTGATTGGCGACATCGCCTATGACACCAAGGGCGACCGCAAGTCCGTCGACTTCGTCTGGTATGTCTGGAAGAAGCAGCCCGACGGCAAGATCAGCTACAGCCAAATGTGATCGCGGCGCGTCTGACGCGTACAGGCGAACAACAAGGGTTTTGCAAGTCGCTGACCCCTCGGCCGACATCGGGAAGCCCGCCGGGAACGGCGGGTTTTTTCGTGATGACGGGGCCTTGGCGAACGCGGTCGCGTTTCGTAGGCTTGTGCGGTCGACGCTGTTCCTACGAGGACAAATCCATGTTCAAGCGTATCGCCGTGGCCGGAATCGGCGCGTTGGTCGCCCTGTCGTCGCTCCCAGCGTCGGCGCAGACGACCGCCCCGCCCGGCGCCCAAGCTCAACAGACGCACCGGCCAACCGGCTCGCACCGGAGCGAAATGCGTCGGCGGCACAACATGTCCCGGGAACGCGCTCGCGCTTCGGCCGAGCACACCCGGCAGATGCGCAGCCAATAAGGCGTAACGAAACGGGGTTGCGATTTTGCGTAACGCCAAGACCTTGATCCGGGCGTCCTCGGACGCGACATGAAGGCGCGATGGACGAATGGACGCCCGGACCCGCGGAACGCGTCGAGGAACTCGAGTTCCGCATCGACGAGCTCCGGGACGCGATCGCGCGCAGCCGGAGGCTGATGGCGGCCGGGCGCGGGGGCGCGGGCGTCGGCGCGATCCTGCTGCTCGCGCTCATGGTTGGCGTCTTCGCTTTCGAACCCGCGCGGGTGGTCTTCGCGCTCGCCCTGATGATCGGCGGGGTCGTGTTTGCGGGCAGCAGCAAGTCCAGCACGGAGCAACTCGAGCGGTCGCTGGCCGTGGCTGAGCGCGAGCGCGACGCGGCGATCGACGCGCTCGGCCTCGTCGCAGCGGGCGAGCCGGCGGCGGCCCGGCCCCCCCGCGTGATTTCCCTGCGCAAATCAACCGATTAGCACCGTCGCTGCCGCTACGACGTCCCGCTGGCTTTCGATCGTTGCAGCAGGACGGATAGCGCGGCGATCGCTTCCACGATCATGGACTCCTGGTAGCGATAGTACATTTCGCTTCCCATCGGCGTCACATACGACTGGAGCTGGGCCGCGCAGCGCGCGCGCAGCGCCTCCAGGTCCTTCATCAGATCGTGCGCGGCCTTGCGGTCCTGCGCCGACTTGAAAACGGCGCCGGTCGGAAGCGCCTTGATCTGGTCGTGCGTGAGCGGCGGCGTCACGAGCGCCTTGAGCCGGGCCTCCATGAGCTCCCGGTTGGCGTCGATGCGCCAGAGTCGGAAGCGGCTGTAGACTTCGGTCCCATTGAGGAGGACCGTGATCGCCATCGCCAGATAGATCCAGTAGGCCGGCGACATCAGGTTGACGAGACGCGGGAAATAGCGGTCGGGCAGGGCCGGCTGGCCATTGGCGAAGAACTCGCGCGCTTCGTCCGCCAGCGGCGCTTCGTCCTGCGACCGCGCGGCGGGCGGTGGATTGCTGCGCACGAAGGCCGGGAACTCGTCGGCCAAGAGCTTCAGGAAGGCGACTCTTTGCGCCCGCCCGACGCAGGCGTTGGTGATGAGCAGCGTATCGACCTGCGCAACGTCCTTGTCGGTCGCGGGGATGCCCCGGCCGACGTCATAGTAGCCGGCCGGAATCTTGCCGATGTGCAGCCAACGGTCTCTCGCTGTCAGGCCGTCGATGCCGGGCGGAGACACGATCTCGAGGTCGTACTTCTCGACGAGGTTGCGGATCAGCTCGGCGTTCTCGTTCATGACGAAAGCCGCGAGATCGAGCTTGTTGGCCTGAACCAGCGCCGCCTGCGCCTCGAGGCCGTAATTGGACGGTTTCAACCCCAGCTCCTTGAGGTCGGAATTGTCCAAGAGGTGCTGCATGAGAAAGCCCGTGCCGGATCCTTCCGGCCCGATGCCGACCGATGCGCCCTTGAGGTCCCCGAACGAGGCGATGGCGCGACCGCGGCGGGCGAAGAGAAGCAGGGACTCGGGCTGCGGCAGCCGCCCGAGGGTCTGCAACCCGGCGTCGCCGGGCAGCGGCACGCCGTCCTGGACGAAGGCGAAGCCCGGCTCGCACCGGCCGTCCTCGCCAACCAGGCGCTTGATGTTCTCGACCGAGCCCGCGGTGACGACGACTTTAAGATGGCCGTTTTTCTTGAGCGCGCGCGCCGCGAGCCGCTCGCCGACGGCGTGATATTCTCCGGTCGGCGCGCCGGTAAAGACCGACGCCTTCAGGAAGGCGTAGTCGCCGGCGACGGTGACATAGAGGATCGCGGCCACGAGCGCGATGAGCATAACGAGCAGTAAAATCGCCCGAACCCAGGCCCGCCAGTCGCGGCCCGGTCCAAAAGCCAGTTCGTCGAGAAAGCTCATGCGCGCGCGAATCCGCCCAAACGTGACGGCCGTAGCTTATTGGGATTCTCTCCGTCGCCAAAGGCGAGGCGAGAGGCGAAGACCACGGTCAAGGGTCGAGCTTCGGGCCCCTCGCTGGGGCCGACCGCTGACCGTGTACGACGCCAGCGGATCCTGCGCCGTCAGCCCACCTGTCCGAACTGCGGGAACGTCTCGATCAGCCAGAGCGACATCGACTGAAAGCCGCCGGTCAGGAACAGGATTCCCGTGCCGACCAGCAGCACGCCGACCGTCTTCTCGATCGCCCCGAATCGCTTCTTGATCGCGCCCGAGGCGCGCATGAAAGGGCCGATGGCGACGGCGGCGGCGATGAAGGGCAGGCCGAGGCCGAGGCTGTAGACGGCGAGCAGCCCCGCGCCGGCGGCGACCGTATCGCGGCTGCTGGCGACGGCGAGGATCGTCGCCAGGATCGGGCCGATGCACGGCGTCCATCCGAGCGCGAACGCGAGCCCCATGAAATAGGCGCTCCAGGCCCCGGCCGGGCGGTCGATGGTCAGGCGCGCCTCGCGCAGCATCGCCGAGATCCTGAACACCCCCAGGAAATGCAGCCCCATCAGGATGACGCCGATGCCGGCGGCGATCGACAGGGCATGGCTCCATTGCCGGAAGAGCGCGCCGAGCGCCGAGGCCGTCGCGCCGAAGGCGACGAACACGGTGGTGAAGCCCGCGACGAACAAGAGCGCAGTCAGCAGAATGTCGCGCCGCGCCTTGGCTTCGCCGCCCTCGACCAGCGCCTCGACGCTCGCCCCGGCGAGATAGCAGAGATAGGGCGCCGCCAGCGGCAGCACGCAAGGGCTGACGAAGGAGAGGACGCCGGCGCCGAAGGCCGCGGGAATGGAGACGTCGGTCATCCGTCACACATGGCGCTTCGACGGCGAAGCGTCAAACGTGACGCCGTTCCCGGTTTGGCGATGGACACCCGCGGGAGGGCAAGGAGAATGCCCTCCGAAGAGAAAGTTCGGCCGCGATCCTACTTTGTCCTGTAATCGTCGTAGAAACCCCGGCCCGTCTTGACGCCGAGCCGACCCTGCGCGACGTAATTCCTGAGAAGATCGCGCACTTCGACCGGCAGGCTCGGCCGTTCGGCCGCATAATGATCCTCGATATCGAGGACGACATCGAGACCGACCTTATCCATCTGCCGGAATGGCGAGGATTCGGTGCCAATCACTTCGCGAAAGAGGGCGTCGATGTCCTCCGGCGTCGCAACCCCCTCGGCGAGAACATGAATCGTCTCACGCTTGATCGCCGCCCATATGCGGTTGAAGATCAGGCCGGTGCTCTCCTTCATGGCGACGTGGGGCACGAATCCCCACCGGGGGAGGATGTCTTTCAGGAAGCGGATATAGCGCTCATCCGTCTTCCCGCAGGTCATCAACTCGACGGATCTCAGCATCGGCAACAGGTAGAAATGCATGTTCAGCACACGCTCGGGCCGGGCGACCTTGGCGATCACCTCGCTCGACTTGTACGAGGACGAGTTGGTCGCCAGGATCGCTCCCGGCGCCGCGAGCCTGTCGAGCTCTCCGAAAAGTTCGGTCTTCAGGTCCGGTTTCTCTGCGATCGCTTCGATGACCAGCCATGCGCCTTCGACGGCGGAAGCGAGATCGGGGCATACCACGACGCGGCCGGGAGTTCCGCCCGGAATCGTCTTGCAAACCTCGCCGACCGTCTCGCGGGCATAGGCGGCGCCTTCCTCGGCAATGCGTTTGACCGCGTCGTAGGCGCGGATCTCGGCGCCTCGGGTGGAAAACATCATGGCGAGTCCTCTCCCCATTGTCCCCATGCCAATCACAGCGATGGGTCGAGAGTCCAACACGCCAATCTCTGGAAGTTCGACCATTTTTGTGCTCCTTGCCTTGTTGTCGGTCGATTTCGCTGTCGCTAGGCCCTGATGCGCTCCGATCGCATGATCAGCCCGGCCTCGCGGGCGCCAGCGACGAGTTCGTCCCGGAACTGCGGATGGGCAATGGCGATGAGCGCTTCGACCCGCTCGCCGATGGACCTGCAGCGGAGATCGGCGACGCCGTATTCGGTGGCGAAGTACTGGACGTCGGTTCGCGGCGTGGTGACGACGGCGCCCGGCGGCAGCGCCACGTTGATGCGCGACGTCAAGGCGCCGTCCCTCGTCCGCGCCGTCGAGGGGAAGCAGATGAAACTCCTCCCCCCTTCGGAGTAACCAGCGCCGCGGACGAAGTCGAGCTGGCCGCCGGTGCAGCTGAACTGATCGAAGCCGATCAATTCCGAGCAGGCCTGGCCGGTCAGGTCGCACATCAGCGTGCTGTTGATGGAGACGAAATTCTTGTTCTGGCCGATGACCCGGGGGTCGGTGATGTAAGAGAGGGGGTAGGCCCTGATGGCGGGATTGTGGTCCATGAACTCGTAAAGTTCGGTCGATCCCATGCCGAACCCGATGGTGATCTCGCCCGGATGCAGCGTCTTCTTCTTGCCCGTGATGATGCCCTTGTTCGCCAGATCCATCATCGAATCCGTCAGCATCTCGGTGTGGACGCCCAGATCCTTGAAGCGATCGAGCGAGAAGCCGATGGCGTTGGCGACGCCGCCGATGCCGAGCTGCAGCGTGTCGCCGTCGCCGATGTATTCCAGCACGTGCGAGGCGATCTGGCGGTCGATGTCGGAAGCCATAGGCTGCGAGAACTCCGGCACCTTGTGGTCGCACTCGCAGATCCAGTCGGCGTCCTCGACGTTGATGAAGGCCTCCTTGACCCCATGGACATAGGGAGTTTCGCGGTTGACCTGGACGATGACGGTCTCGGCGCAGTCGAGAACGGCGGCGCTGTACTCGGCGCCGACCGGACCGCAGCTCATGTTTCCGTTCTCGTCGGGCGGGGACACCTCCCAGATGGCGACGTTCGGCTTGATGCGGTTTTTGATCAGCCAGTTCGTCTGAGAGAACGAGTAGGACGTGACGTCCATGTTTCCTTGATTGTAGAGCTTGCGTTCGAACGGCCCCAGGAAGAGAGAATGGTGCCGGATGTGGCCGGCGTACTCGCCCTTCATGTATTCGAACGGGTAGAGCATCAGCATGCTGCTAATTGTCACGTCCTCGAGCTCCCGCCAGCGGTTGGAGATGGCCTTGACGAGTCCCTCCGGGACGCTGCAGGCGGGGGCGGCGGCAATCCGATCGCCCGATCGGATCTTGGCTGCGGCCTCTTCGACCGAAACCAGTTTTTCCCGATAAAGATGCTTCCAGTTCATGACGCCCATCTCGTTAGATGCCTTGCCCTAGAGCTGGGCGCGATTTCCTCCCTCGTCAGCTAAAACGGCCGTACCCTGCCGATCGGCGGCGCCGCCGATGGGCGCAGCCGTTGGGTCGGCTTCAACCGGGCGCCGTCGGACGGCGCCCTGGCCCCGGAGACTCCGCGGCATTTGACGAACAACCGGCGTCCATCATGGCGGAGAGCGACGCGATCGATCGCAACTCCAGCCGGCGCCCGAACCTCCGAGACGATGAGCGCCTGTTCTCACGACTGCGGCTCCCCGATTTCGACCTCATTGCGCCAGGGGCTTAATGGTCAAAATCTCCCTCGCCTCGGCCGCAGAAGCCAATTCCTTGCCGAAAACCTTGATGGCTTGAGCGGCTCGCTCGACCAACTGGACATTGGTGGCCTTCACGCCATGACTGAAATACACGTTGTCTTCCAGGCCGACGCGCACATGGCCGCCGAGCGCAAGGGTCGCAAAGAGAATCGGCAAATGGTCTTTGCCGATGCCGAAGGCCGACCAGGTCGAGCCGGCAGGCAGCTTGGATTGCAGATAGAGCAGAATTCTCGACCGTCGCCGGCATCCCGCCGAGAATGCCCAGGCAGATCTGGTAGTGCAGGGGACGAACCAATTTGCCCTGCTTTACGAAATAGTCGGCAATGCCAAGCATGCCCGCGTCGAAGATCTCGATTTCCGGCTTGACGCCGCGCGCCGTGGCGACTTCTCCGAGCTTCTCCAGGAACTGCGGCGAGTTGACGAACACTGCGGACGGCATCCAGTTGAAGGACCCCGCGTCGTAGGAGCACATCTCGATACCGTCCAATGTGGCGATGGGCTTCATGCGCGTTTCGTCGTTGGACTTGGTGTCGCCCGAGGTGGTGCAGTTGATGATGACGTCGCAGTCGCGGCGCGCGCGGATCAGCTTGATGGTTTCGGCGAACCGGGCCGCGTCCATCGTGCCCATACCCTCGTCGTCGCGCATGTGAAGGTGGACGACGGCCGCGCCGGCCTTCCAGCATCTGTAGGCGTCTTCCGCGATCTCCGCCGGGGTGATCGGCAAGTGCTCGCTGAAAGACTTCGGCGTGACGGCGCCGGTGAGCGCCGCTGAAACGATGACCTTACTTCCGGTACTCATTCAATTCTTGCTCCTCGAATGAAGCTCGATTCCAGTCCCTCGGATCTTTTCCAGATCCCAAGCGGGACCGATGTCGTGCGCTCTCTCCGTCTCTCTGTTTCAGGGTTTGCCCGTTGAATGCTGCGCCGAGGCGCCGCCGCTCATGCCGATTGTTTCGTCGATCCGGTGCAGCGCCTCGTCTTAGGGAGGAGGCGACCCCATTCGTCGCCCCCTCCGGCAGGCCCCCGCCCGCGCGAAGAGCTAGAACCCCTGGGGGAACAGCAGAAACATCGCGGTGCTGACGACGAATGCGAACAGCCACAGGATGAAGGTAAATGGCAGGATGTCCTGGAACCGCAACCTGAACGCCGCCAGTTGGGGGAGGGCCCAAAAGGGCTGAACGAGGTTCGCCCATTGCGCGCCGGTGCTGTAGGCGTTGATGATATGGGGCACCGGAACGCCCAGTTCCTTGCCTGCGGGGATGAGGTAGGGCGCCTCGATGACGAATTTCGACCCGCCCGAGGGAACGAAGAAATCCATCAAGCCGGTATAGAGGTAGACGATCCAGGAATACGTGCCGGGCGTGGAGAACGAGACGAACCAGTGCGTGATCACCCCCGCCAGGCCGGATTGGTTGATCATGCCGAAAATACCCGCGTACATCGGGAACTGGATCATGATGCCGTACGCGACCGAGACGGCCCTCTTGACCAATTCCATGAAGGAGCGCGGCGTTCTGTGCAGGATCATCGACATGGTCAGGAAGAAGAAATTAAGCGAGTTCATGTCGAGTCTGCCAAGACCCTTGTTGTAGATCGTGTAGCAGACCCAGGCGAACATGACGCCGCCCAGTGTCGACTGCAGGACCCACGAGCGATCCCAGCGCTCAGCCGGCCGCATGGATTTCTTTTCCGGGTCCTCGGGCGTCGTCGCGGTAAACTCGTTGTACCTGTCGTCGTCGATTTCGATCGCGCGCTCTTTGCCGGGCATGATCAGGATCACCACGATCGGGACCGTGACGAAGAACACCAGCATGAGGGTCAACAGGAAGGGCGACAACGCTGTCGTGGTCAGGGGAACCAGCCCGATCGTCTTTTCCATGAAATGGCCGGGCGTTGCGATCAGCAAAGGCGCCGACTGCGATGGCCCGTTGCACATGATGTTGACCACGCCGTAGGAGGTCGCACAGATGAACGGGTAGTGGATGCCAAGACCGCGTTTGCGCACGGCCAGCTCCCGGCCCATGATCATGCCGACCATGGAGCCGATGCCCCAGTGGAACCAGGAAATGACGCCGACCACGACGCAAAAGAGGACCATTGTCCCTTTCGCCGTCTTGGGAATGCTGAGGAGCCAGATGAGACCGTGCTTTACCGGTTTCGAGTCGGCGACGACGAAACCGGTGACCATCAAGATGCTAAGTTGCATCGAGAATGTGAGGAGCAGCCAGAAGCTGTTTCCGTAGTCATTGATCAGGTCGAGCGCGCTACTGCTCGTAAGGCCCAGGGCCATCAAAAACACGATAACCGTCAATGCCAGAACGAACACCATCGAATCTGGCACCCAGTTCAAGCTCCACTCAGTAAATCTGTCGGTTATGTTGGGAGCGGGGCCATTTTCTGGTCTAATCCCGAAGCCTACGGTGGACATAAGAATTACCTCATGACTTGCGGTGGTCGCGAACGCGGCGGCAAAGGCTAGGCTGCCGGTGGAAGACGACTTGAACGCCATCCAGGTCTAGCTTTGATCGGGCTCTAACTGGCAAGTCTCGTGCCTTTTACTTTTTTGTAGGAATTGCGGGAGTTGAGTTCATCTTCTGTGTGCGGATTGCTCACACCCCGGCGCACGGTCCGTGGCGGCAGTAACGTAATCTCGCCTCATTTGCGGGCTTGTCGGCGGGTGTGTGGATTCATCACACAGTGCTGGATGCCGCACACACTCCGAGGCCGCGACCGACGCCTCAGCGGAACCCCTGCGACAATCCGACGCCTCTCGCGGCCGCTTTCAGGCGCGCTCGGCGGTGGGCGCCCGGCATCGTCCACCCACCCGGGTCGCCCTTGCGCCGGTGCGATCCAAACCGATGCAGTCACTCGGTGCGGCGCAGTGATTTTTGAGGGCTGTTGTCATTGGCGACGGCGGAGCTGGGTTGGGCGAGGGCTTTCCAATCGGCGTTCCAGTCGCTCTTCGCCCCGAGCACGAAGGGAGGCGCCCACTGCGTCCCGAACCGATATTGCAACTCCCGGACCTCTAGTTCGCCAAATTTCGTATGCCAGCGGAGTTTTTTTCACCTTGGCGATGCATCTGAGGGCGTTGATAAATTTCCCGCTCCGTCGCCTCCGCTCGGGTCTCGGCCCAACTGCGCAGCGCCTCCCGTCCCAGAAGACGCATCTCCTCCACCAAGCGCTCTTCCGCAGCGTCGGCTTCCGTCAATTCCCCCTCGTCGCTTTCGACCGCCGGCGCGATCGATGACACCAGCTTGCGAAGCTCGGGATGCGCCCGCAAAGCCGCCATCAGCGCATCATCGCTCAACTCCAAGTCCGAAATCCTCCCGCCAAATCAGTCCAAACCGAACCTCCTCTGCATCGCTTTGAATCGCGGCCTCCCGATTGAGCTGATGGTCTCGGGCATTGCGGTGAGTTTCCGCTAAGCCTGCTTTCACTCAAATCGCTTACGCAATCCCTACATTTAATGCAGCCCTTCAATCCCTTCAATAGACATCGCCATCTAACCCCCTATCAACGAATAGCTGCGCAGGAAGATTGACATGTACTGTTTGAGGCGATTGTAAGTAGTAGTGGATTTGGGATTTGGGCAGCCAGAACTCCTTTATCTGCATCGCCGCCAACACTCACCTTGATTGCATCGTCCGTCTCTCCATGGAAAAAGAAACGCGTGTCATACGTTCTACCCATTGTGTTTACTCTCGGAGTTAAGAGACCTACGGCGAGGCTCGCCAGCGCGAACGCTAGATGATCCCCGACCGGACGACTTACACCGGCCGAACGCCCGCTCATTGGCAGCGCGTCGCACGCATCGTGGCCCGGGTGACCGGCAAGCGCGTCGGAATCGATATAGCGACGCGCATGGCGATGGCGCAGATCACGGGGCCGTTGGTTCACATAGCGCCGGGCCGAGGGCCTGAGTTACCGTCGGCCCGCGAGGGCCGTGCGCCGATTGCCGCCATCGGCGCAATACGGGGGGAGGACTTTTCGTTGATGGTCATCGGCTCGGCATCAAAACCATGTGCCACCGCGCTTCGCCTTCCATTGGCGCTGGTCCGCCAGCCCTTGCGGGCTCTTGAGCGATGGGCGGATGCCTGACGAGTACGCGCGTCTGATCCCACACCTCAAAGGCCCCCACAGGGAGCTCGCTCTCCGAAAACAGCACCTGGGCTTTTACGATGGCCTCTTTGTCCGAGAGCCCGGTAAGCTCCTTAACGGCTACGATATGGCCGCCTCTAAGGAAATAACACCGCATGTCGTGCTTCCCATTCAGTCGCCCCGGCGCGGGCACGATGTCCCCCCTTTGTCCCTCTTGTCACGATTCGGAATATACTCAGGCGGGGCGCCCAACGATGCGTAAAGATTGGCAGCCAGCTACCCCGCTTCCAAGGCCGGCGTCCTTGAACTGCGAGCCCGCCATCCGAATTCTCCCGCCAAATCAGTCCAAACCGAACCTACTCTGCATCGCTTTGAATCGCACCCCCTTGCGCCCGCCCTGGCGCACGCTTTTATGGTAGGGAATAGAGGATGCAGAACACGCCGCCCATGCTATGAACAAACCATGACCGAGAACGAAAAAGAAAAACAGGCGCTGGAGTCCTTTTTCGCGCGGGGACATGACGGCGCTCGAATTGCGCCGTCGCCTCGGCGGGGTGAGCTATGGCGATGTCCTGCTCTTGCTGAGTGAGCACGAATTGCCGCTGCCGCGGGCCCCGGTCGCCGGCCGTGAAGAACAGATCAGCCGCGCGCGCGCTTGGATGTTCCCGAAGCATGTCCCGGGATCTGAAGCTTTTCGTCTTTGATACCGGGCCGTTGATTACCCTGGCGGTTGCGCAGTCATTGGGCTATCTCCTTTACATCGACGCCGATGTCGTCATTCTCGACGCGGTGTTGCATGAAGCCACGCGCGATGCGGCGCGTCTCGGCGTCCAGGACGTGATCGATTGGGTCAAGGCGCATCGCTCGCAGGTCGAGATTGCGGCGACCAAGGCTTATGAGCAGTACGATTTGGCGCGCGTCACCGCCCCGACGCTCCGTGAACCTGATTTAGGCGAGCGCGCCGCGGTCGATGTCATCGAGGAACCCGACCGATTGCAGGGTTCAGAGCGTGGCCTGCTGCTCTGCGAGGAAACAGCTGTGTTGAGGCGCGTCGTTGTGCGCGACCGCGAACGGATCGTCGAAATCAGCACGCTCGACTTTCTTCGCATCCTTGAGGCTGAGCAGCGGATTCAGTCTGCCGAACAGGTGTGCAGCGCGACAATTACGGAGGCCGCTTAGCGACAATTAGACTGGCCAAATCGGGCAGTCGTCGAGTAGCGGTGCGCAAGATACTACATAGTTGTCGTTTTGCAAGAGGGTGTCTTGGCGACAACTACTTTATTTGTCGCTGACTGTTTTCGGCGGTGGCCCGAGTAATTGTCGTGGGGGGTCCGGTGAGCGGCAATCACCCGCGACGGGTTCTGATGGAAAGCTAAGCCAAGTCCGGGGTTTCCTCCTTTGCGGCTCTGCGGGCGGCGGAGCGCTCCCGGTAGCTTTCGCCATTCATTTCGATGATCGTCGCGTGATGGACCAATCGGTCCACCGCCGCCGCAGTCATGGCGGCGTCCGGAAAGACGGTGTTCCAGGCTGAAAACGCCTGATTTGCGGTAATGGCGATGCTGTGCCGTTCGTATCGATGCGCGATGAGTTCGAACAGGACGCTGGTCTCGGCTTGATCCTTACGGACATACGAGAGGTCGTCGAGCACGATGAGGTCGAATTTGTCCAACTTCTCCAGGGCGGCGATCAGGGAAAGGTCACGCCGCGCGGTCTGAAGCCGTTGAACGATGTCGATGGTCCGGGTGAACAACACCCGCTTTCCCGCGTCGATGAGGGCATGGCAGACGGCCGCCATAGCGTGATTCTTGCCCGTGCCGCTTTTCCCGAACAGCAAGAGATTGTCGCCGTTCCTGATCCAGTCTCCGCCGGCGCCGAGGGACAGAAGTTGCTGTTTGCGCACCCCCGGGGCGACGTCGAAATCGAAGCTGGCGAAGGTTTTTCCGGGCGGCGCTTCGGATTGATCGCGATGACGCTGGATGCGGCGTGAGGCGCGCTCGGCGACTTCGATCTCCATCAGCGCGGCGATCGTTTTCTGGGCCGGCCACCCGTCGCGATCGGCGGACTCGGCGATGCGCCGCCAATTGCGCGCGATGCTGGGCAGGCGCAGTTCGGTCAGCAAGGAGGCGAGGAAGGTTGCGTCGGCCATGGTCGTGTCCGTCATGGCCTTCCCTCGCAAGCGGAGGGTAGAAGCCGATCATAGGCCTGGAGGTTTGGCGCGGGGATCGTGACCTCGCTCGACAGGATCGGTTTGCTCGCGAACTCCTTCTCGAGTTTGGCGATGTCGGGCAGCTGGCCGGAGTCCAGGATCGCATCGAGACGGGAGGCCAGAGCGATCTCGCAGGCTTCATGGGTCGACGCCAAAACCAGCAATGCGACCATCGTCCGGCAGGCGTCTCTGGGCGGCAGGGCGTCGTCCAGGACGGTCCAGGCGCGGGTGTAGGCGGCGCGCGGGAAGAGGGCTTCGCGGTAGACGAGGTATCGCAGGGCTTGCGGCTTCCGGCGCAGCGTGCCGATCAGATGATGATAATCGATCGCGTGGCCGCGCGCGCGGTCCGTCCGCACCCGCGTCATGCGCATGACCGGGTCCGGACCGAGGAAGCATTCCAGCCGGTCGTCGAAGAGACGCACTTCGATTCTGTGGCCAATCAGCCGGGACGGGACGGAATAGAGGACCTTATCGACATTGATGGTGCTGTTGCGCGTCACCTTCGCAGTCACCGTCGCGAAGTCGGTGGTTCGACGCTTGGGCAGCGCTTTGAGCGTCTCGCGCTCCGCGGCGACCGCCCTGGCGCGGCGAGCGTTGTGACGGTCGCACACGCCGCCGACGAAGGCGCGGTAGGCTCCGAGACTGTCAAAATCCCGGCTTCCCCGGCGCCGCAGCCTCTGGTCGAGGCGGATCTTGATATGGCCGTTGGCGGCCTCGATGCTGCCATTCTCATTGGCCACGCCGGGATTGTTGCAGGTGGCCTCCATGCCGTAGTGCCGGCACAAGTCGCCGCAGCGCCTGGTGAAATCAAGCTCGGCGTCGCGGTCGAGGTTTTTGAAAGCCGCCGACAGCGAGTTGGTTCGGTGCTCGCGCGGGACGCCGCCCAACTTCCAAAGCGCGTCCTGCAGGCCTTCGGCGACGGCTGAGAAGCTTTCGCCGCCGAGGATCACCCGCACATGCTCCCAGCCGCTGCAAGCCAGCCGAAAATGATAGAGGCGGTGAGGGAAGGGCTCGCCGGCGATGGTGACGGCGAGGCCGTCGGCGACGGTGAAATCCGAAAGCGCCTGACGGCCGGGATCATGGCGCTGAGGGAAGAAAACCTCCTTGTCGCCGCCGTGAAGGGCGCGCCATTTTGCGATGCGACGTTCGAGCGTGCGGCGGACGCTGTCGGGCAGAGCGTCCGGGCCGAGTTCATCCTGAAGGTCCTCGAAAATCGTCACCGCCATGACGCCGGGGATCTCGAGCATCTCCCGCGCCCGCGGCCAGACCTCCGTCAGCGGATCGGCCCGGGTTCGCCAGGTTCGCGGCTGCTTCTTTTGTGATGGCAAACGCGCGTCGTTATCGATGCGACGCGCGGTGCGCGCGCTGAAGCCGGCGCTGGCCGCTGCGGCTTCCTGGTTTTGATGTCGGGAACGGGAGGTCATGTAGAGCATCACCTGGCGGTCGGTCACATGAAGGTTCGGCATCGAGCTCAGATCGTTGGTTATTGAGCTGCGATACCACCCTCGACGCCGAACGGCCGACGTCCCTCAGGGGGACATTGAAACCGCCGTCCGGCAGCGCCGCTTTCCGGTCGGGGCTTTCGCCCCTCCCTTCAACCGGCGCTGCCGGACGCCCTAACCGGCCAAGATAATTGTCGATGAACCGGCCATCTTAATTGTCGCCGTGCAAGGTGTTCCAACTCGCGGAGAAAGCCGTGTTGCCGGCGGCGAGAATCCGTGCTTATCCGGCGGCTTGCCAGGCCGATCGCTGAAGTAATCTGTGTAGGAGAAGATGCGATGCTGCCACGCCACCGATCTCTTCGGTCGATTTTGGCGGACGATAGATCCCTGTAAACGCTGGCCTTTGGCCACCGCCTCCGGCGGCTTGCGGCGTTGACAGGGATCTATCGCTCCGCACTCAGCCCGCCAAGATATCGCGCAAAACTTGTGCCAGTTTTAGCGCCGCCGCCGGATAAGCGCGGATTTAGACCGCCATCCACAAGCCGGCCGCTCGCCCTCGCGCGTCGAGAAATTGAGCGCGCAGGACGATGCGACCCGCGTTGCGATCCAGGGCCTCGTCAGGCGTCGAGATCGTGATATCGAGCGCTGAGATTTCGAGCGATGACCCAATCTTGAGCCGCGACTTTTCGGGGTCTTTGCGATGATCTAACCTGGAACGCTTCTACGCTGTCCCGCATTGCGGGTGGGTGCATGTGCCCGTGACCGAATCCGACATGCTACCGGGCAGTGATCTGGATCGGGCGCGCAAGTGCTTCCATTGTCGCGCGTCCTCAGCGGAAATGGACCCCTGCCCGCCGGAGGCGGCCCCGCAGGGCGTGACCATTCAGGGAGTTATTTGCGACAACCGGCCATGAATTTATCTTCCCACCATGCCCGATGCCGACAAGCTCACTTCCGCGGACTTGTGCTCGCGCAAGGACTTCAGCCTTTCGCCGATGCGGGGATAGAACGTCCAAAATGCGAGCGTAGGCGCTAAGCTCGCGGACGCTCGATGCGCTCACGCTCGATAGCGATGGCCGCTATTCGGGACGCTTTGTGCACAAGTTGCAACTCGTCTTCGGTCGGATCGTGCGCGGTCGTCGAGTAGACGGTGAACACAGCGAGCAATTTGCCGCCCTTCGACACGATCGGCGCAGACCAGCACGACCGAAACCCGAGCTTAGCGGCCGCGTCGCGATAATTGGCCCAACGTGGATCGGAGGCGATATCGGCGGCCACCACCAGTTCGCCAGTGTAACCCGCGCTTCCGCAGCGCCCGACGTCGGGGCCGATGGGAAGCCCGGTAGCGACTTTGAGGTATTCTGGCGGCAGGCTCGGCGCTGCACAATGCCCGATGCTCAGGCCGTCTTCATTGATAAGAAGCACTGAACCGAGAGTCCTGACAACTGAGATTTGACAAGATCAACGAGGCTGTCAAGGACGCTCCCGGCCGGCGACCCCGAGGTGATCATCTCGAGAATCTCCGCTTCGCCTTCGCGTAACGCATCGGCTCTACGGCGCGCGGTGACGTCGCGGGAGACGCCGACAATACCGACGATTTCGCCCTTCCCGTTGCGCAGCGGCACCTTGGTCGTTGATATCCACAGCTTGCCGCCGTCGGGGCTTAGGACGTATTCGTCACGGTCGATCATCGGACGCCCGGTCGTGAGAACCGCTTCCTCGTCGGCGAGATACTTCTGCGCAGTTTCCCATGGACAGAGTTCGAGATCGGACTTGCCGACAACCTCCAGCGGAGACGGATAGCCCATGCGTTGGGCCGTCGCGAGGTTGGCGACAACGAAGCACCTGTTGGCGTCCTTGATCCAGAGGTTGTCGGGAACGAAGTCAATCAGCCTCTGCACCGAGAGGCGCTCCTCGATCAATAGCCGTCTTCTTGAAGGTTGGTGACGTCCTCGTGCGTCGACACCCAGCCTCCGTCGGGGCTAGGCTGGTGGCGGATCGCAATGCTTCGGCCGTCGGCGAGCGTGAGGCTCCAGGCGCGGGCAGCTTTCTTGGAAGTGATTGAACGTGTGAATGAGAGGTAGTCGACGGTCAACGGACAGGTTCCGGCGACCAGGCGCAGTTGGATCACCTCCCGTAGCGTCATCCCGTACGTGAGCCGGTCGTAATCAAGGCGGTAGATTTCCGTGTAGCGGCGACTGCACAGGATCAGTCGCTCCTCCGCATCGAAGAAGGCCACTCCTGGCGAGATATTGTCGAGGGCAATTTGATAGCGCTGCGCCAGCGTTTGCAATTGCTCAATTGCGGTTCGCCGGCCGTTTCAATCAGCCGACCGGTCTGAGCTGACTAGGGCGTCGCGTGCTTCATCCGAGTGGGAAATCATACTGGTCTGCACGGTGCGCCCTCTTCTGCAATCAGTCGCGGGACGGCGCACTCAGGCAGCTATACGCAGTTCCGACGCGTAAATAATACGAAGAAGAGGCAGGGAGGAGTCGCTTCTTCGGACCACAAACCACAGTCTCATAGCGCGCGGTTGTCTTCAATGCGTCAAGTTGTCCACAACTATATGGGTTGTGGGGAGCAGGCGTGTTGGGTTCTTGTTCCGTTCGTGGCATCCGCAATTGTCAGACCCATGTCTGACCGCCGACCAGTCCGACGTGCACCCATCGCCGGTCAATGGCTCCCCCCATCAAAAAGGGGGAACCTGGCGTGTTCATCGACCGAAAGTGAGTCATTCCGACGAGAGGTCGCGCCCATTCGCTCTCCGGCCGCAGCGCAATCAGCGATACTGGATGCCGAGGCGACGCATCTTCTGATACAGCAGGGACCGATCCACCTTGAGAAGACCAGCCGCCTTCTTGATGTTGCCGACGGTGGACCGAAGCGCATCGACGATCATGGCCTTCTCGAACTCGGCCTTGGCTTCTTCCAGCGTCCTTCCATTCCCCGCCATCATTGTGAACTGGCGTTTCGGCGCCAGCCATTCGAAGTGATCGATCGCGAGGACATTGCCGTTGCACATGCCAGTGGCGCGTTCGACGGCGTTTTCCAGCTCGCGGATATTGCCGGGCCACTCGTAGTCGAGGAGCAAGGCGAGCGCGTCGGGCGCACCGAGACCGAGCTCAAACCGGCCTGATTGCCGTACTTCTTGACGAAGCTTTCCACCAAGACGGGGATGTCCCCGACCGCTCGCGCAGCGAAGGCACGGCGATGGGAATGACGTTCAATCGGTAGAACAGATCGGCCCGGAAC
>CAVYON010000059.1:0-12948 GCA_963770035.1 uncultured Alphaproteobacteria bacterium
TGTTCCAACTCGCGGAGAAAGCCGTGTTGCCGGCGGCGAGAATCCGTGCTTATCCGGCGGCTTGCCAGGCCGATCGCTGAAGTAATCTGTGTAGGAGAAGATGCGATGCTGCCACGCCACCGATCTCTTCGGTCGATTTTAGCGGGCGATAGATCCCTGTAAACGCTGGCCTTTGGCCACCGCCTCCGGCGGCTTGCGGCGTTGACAGGGATCTATCGCTCCGCACTCAGCCCGCCAAGAGTATCAGCAGCAAAACTTGTGCCAGTTTTCAGCGCCGCCGCCGGATAAGCGCGGATTCAGACCGCCATCCACAAGCCGGCCGCTCGCCCTCGCGCGTCGAGAAATTGAGCGCGCAGGACGATGCGACCCGCGTTGCGATCCAGGGCCTCGTCAGGCGTCGAGATCGTGATATCGAGCGCTGAGATTTCGAGCGATGACCCAATCTTGAGCCGCGACTTTTCGGGGTCTTTGCGATGATCTAACCTGGAACGCTTCTACGCTGTCCCGCATTGCGGGTGGGTGCATGTGCCCGTGACCGAATCCGACATGCTACCGGGCAGTGATCTGGATCGGGCGCGCAAGTGCTTCCATTGTCGCGCGTCCTCAGCGGAAATGGACCCCTGCCCGCCGGAGGCGGCCCCGCAGGGCGTGACCATTCAGGGAGTTATTTGCGACAACCGGCCATGAATCTATCTTCCCACCATGCCCGATGCCGACAAGCTCACTTCCGCGGACTTGTGCTCGCGCAAGGACTCAGCCTTTCGCCGATGCGGGGATAGAACGTCCAAAATGCGAGCGTAGGCGCTAAGCTCGCGGACGCTCGATGCGCTCACGCTCGATAGCGATGGCCGCGATTCGGGACGCTCGGCGCACAAGTTGCAACTCGTCTTCGGTCGGATCGTGCGCGGTCGTCGAGTAGACGGTGAACACAGCGAGCAATTTGCCGCCCTTCGACACGATCGGCGCAGACCAGCACGACCGAAACCCGAGCTTAGCGGCCGCGTCGCGATAATTGGCCCAACGTGGATCGGAGGCGATATCGGCGGCCACCACCAGTTCGCCAGTGTAACCCGCGCTTCCGCAGCGCCCGACGTCGGGGCCGATGGGAAGCCCGGTAGCGACTTTGAGGTATTCTGGCGGCAGGCTCGGCGCTGCACAATGCCCGATGCTCAGGCCGTCTTCATTGATAAGAAGCACTGAACCGAAGAGTCCTGACAACTGAGATTCGACGAGATCAACGAGGCTGTCAAGGACGCTCCCGGCCGGCGACCCCGAGGTGATCATCTCGAGAATCTCCGCTTCGCCTTCGCGTAACGCATCGGCTTGACGGCGCGCGGTGACGTCGCGGGAGACGCCGACAATACCGACGATTTCGCCCTTCCCGTTGCGCAGCGGCACCTTGGTCGTTGATATCCACAGCTTGCCGCCGTCGGGGCTTAGGACGTATTCGTCACGGTCGATCATCGGACGCCCGGTCGTGAGAACCGCTTCCTCGTCGGCGAGATACTTCTGCGCAGTTTCCCATGGACAGAGTTCGAGATCGGACTTGCCGACAACCTCCAGCGGAGACGGATAGCCCATGCGTTGGGCCGTCGCGAGGTTGGCGACAACGAAGCACCTGTTGGCGTCCTTGATCCAGAGGTTGTCGGGAACCAAGTCAATCAGCCTCTGCACCGAGAGGCGCTCCTCGATCAATAGCCGTCTCTCTTGAAGGTTGGTGACGTCCTCGTGCGTCGACACCCAGCCTCCGTCGGGGCTAGGCTGGTGGCGGATCGCAATGCTTCGGCCGTCGGCGAGCGTGAGGCTCCAGGCGCGGGCAGCTTTCTTGGAAGTGATTGAACGTGTGAATGAGAGGTAGTCATCGACGGTCAACGGACAGGTTCCGGCGACCAGGCGCAGTTCGATCACCTCCCGTAGCGTCATCCCGTACGTGAGCCGGTCGTAATCAAGGCGGTAGATTTCCGTGTAGCGGCGACTGCACAGGATCAGTCGCTCCTCCGCATCGAAGAAGGCCACTCCTGGCGAGATATTGTCGAGGGCAATTTGATAGCGCTGCGCCAGCGTTTGCAATTGCTCAATTGCGGTTCGCCGGCCGTTTGAGTCAGCCGACCGGTCTGAGCTGACTAGGGCGTCGCGTGCTTCATCCGAGTGGGAAATCATACTGGTCTGCACGGTGCGCCCTCTTCTGCAATCAGTCGCGGGACGGCGCACTCAGGCAGCTATACGCAGTTCCGACGCGTAAATAATACGAAGAAGAGGCAGGGAGGAGTCGCTTCTTCGGACCACAACCACAGTCTCATAGCGCGCGGTTGTCTTCAATGCGTCAAGTTGTCCACAACTATATGGGTTGTGGGGAGCAGGCGTGTTGGGTTCTTGTTCCGTTCGTGGCATCCGCAATTGTCAGACCCATGTCTGACCGCCGACCAGTCCGACGTGCACCCATCGCCGGTCAATGGCTCCTCCCATCAAAAAGGGGGAACCTGGCGTGTTCATCGACCGAAAGTGGGTCATTCCGACGAGAGGTCGCGCCCATTCGCTCTCCGGCCGCAGCGCAATCAGCGATACTGGATGCCGAGGCGACGCATCTTCTGATACAGCAGGGACCGATCCACCTTGAGAAGACCAGCCGCCTTCTTGATGTTGCCGACGGTGGACCGAAGCGCATCGACGATCATGGCCTTCTCGAACTCGGCCTTGGCTTCCTCCAGCGTCCTTCCATTCGCCGCCATCATTGTGTACTGGCGTTTCGGCGCCAGCCATTCGAAGTGATCGATCGCGAGGACATTGCCGTTGCACATGCCAATGGCGCGTTCGACGGCGTTTTCCAGCTCGCGGATATTGCCGGGCCACTCGTAGTCGAGGAGCAAGGCGAGCGCGTCGGGCGCGACCGAGACCGAGCTCAAACCGGCCTGATTGCCGTACTTCTTGACGAAGCTTTCCACCAAGACGGGGATGTCCGCCGACCGCTCGCGCAGCGAAGGCACGGCGATGGGAATGACGTTCAATCGGTAGAACAGATCGGCCCGGAACGAGCCCCGCCTGACCAATTCCCCGAGATCGTCGTTGGTTGCGGCGACGATCCTGACGTCGACCGGAATCGACGTCGAGCTCCCACCCGTTCGATTTCCTTCTCCTGCAAGGCGCGCAGCAGTTTGACCTGTGCCGCCGCGGAGAGCTGGCTCACCTCGTCCAGGAACAAGGTTCCTTTGTCGGCCAGTTCGAACTTGCCTTTCTTCCCTGTCCTTTTGGCGCCGGTGAAGGCGCCCTCCTCGTAGCCGAAGAGTTCGGATTCGATCAGTTCCGCCGGGATGGCGCCGCAATTGAGCTTGACAAAGGGCTGATGCGCCCTGTGACTTTCGCGGTGCAAGGCGTGAGCGACGAGCTCTTTGCCGGTGCCGGTTTCTCCACGCACAATGACCGTCGAGTTGGTGCAGCCGAATCTCAAGATGTCGTTGCGCAACTTGATCGCGGCGGGGCTTGAACCAATAATATCAGCAACGGTATAGCGGGATCCGGAATAGGCCTTCAGTTTCTCTTTGTAGTAATCAAGTTGTCCACGCAGTTCCTGAAGGGATGCGAACAATTTATCGGATTGTCCGATATCTCCAAAGACTTCGAACGACATGGCGCAAATAAGGTTGCCATCTTTATTCAAAGGTATACGGTTGCATACCGCCGGCCTGCCGAGAACGTAGTACATATCGCCGAGGATCGCTTTTCCAGATTGGACGACGACCGGCAGCCTGCTGTTGGGAATGACCTCTCTGACCGGGATTCCCACAACCTTTTCATGGTCAAGGCCAATGAGTTGGGCATAATCCTTATTGATGTAGACGATCTTCGTGGCGTCATCGACAACGACTAATCCGCGCATTTGCGCCAGCACTTGTTCCAATATTTCTAGTCGCGTCGTCACCGACCACCCTCCTCGCGACACCCTAGCTTCGCGGGCCATGTCGTTCAAGAAATCGGAGAGTTGCGGCAAGCCTGTAGCGGAGCCTTTCGATCCTTCGACCTTGGGAACCGCACCGCAGGCGGCGCCGGTGTCCGACCGGCGCCGACGCTGACCGCCGCGATCGCCGACGCCCGACGGCGCCCATGTACTATCTAGATTATTATGTTATATACATGAAAACACTCGATCTGGCTGGCCTTTGTGGCTCGTGGCGCCGTCGTTAAGGCGGGTCGCAACCCTCTGAAAACTCAGGGCGCGGTCGATAAGTTGGCGTAAGACGGCGATTCCCCGCGCTGGCCGCTCTTGCGCTTGCGCGCCCGATAGTCCACATGGGGTCCGGGAGGTTGGCGAAGGACGTACCGCTCGCCAACCGGGTCAGGTCCGGAAGGAAGCAGCCCTAACGAGACAGGGCGGGTCTTTGTCCAACCTCCCACCTTCGCTGTAAGGCCGCCCGAACGGCGCGCCGGCTGAAGGGCGCCTCCAGACCATCGATCCGAAGGGCCAGAGACGGGCGATGAGCGACTCCCTGTTTCCGGCCGAGACGCCGGGCGCTGCCGCTGCGCAGGCGACGCCCTACCGGGTGCTGGCGCGCAAGTACCGCCCGCAGCGGTTCGAGGATCTGATCGGCCAGGAGCCGATGGTCCGCACCCTCGCCAATTCCTTCGCCGCCAACCGCATCCATCAGGCCTACATCTTCACCGGCGTCCGCGGCACCGGCAAGACGACGACGGCGCGTATCCTCGCCCGCGCCTTCAACTATGCCGTGCCCGGCAAGATCGACCGTCCGAGCGTCGACATGCCGGAGCTTGGCGTCCACTGCCAGGCGATCATGGACTCGCGCCATGTCGACGTGATCGAGATGGACGCGGCCTCCCACACCGGCATCGACGACGTGCGCGAGATCATCGAGAACGCCCGCTACCGACCCGTCTCCGCCCGGACCAAGGTGTACATCATCGACGAAGTGCACATGCTGTCGAAGCAGGCCTTCAACGGCCTCCTCAAGACGCTCGAGGAGCCGCCGGAGCACGTCAAGTTCCTGTTCGCCACGACCGAGATCGAGAAGGTGCCGATCACGGTGCGGTCGCGCTGCATCCGCTTCGACCTCAAGCGGATCGACTCGGCCCTTATGGTCGAGCACCTCGCCAGGATCGGCGCGGCTGAGGGAGTGGAGGTCGAGCCGAATGCGCTGTCCCTGATCGCCCGGGTGGCGGAGGGGTCGGTGCGCGACGCGCTGTCGCTGCTCGACCAGGCGATCGCCTATGGCGGCCCGCAGGGCGTGACCGCGCTGAACGTCCGCGAGATGCTGGGTCTTGCCGACAAGGGCGAGATCGTCGACCTGTTCGAGCGGACGATGAAGGGGGCGATCGCCGAGGCGCTCGAGCTCATGCGGGCGCTCTACCGCGCCGGCGGCGATCCCGCCGACATCCTGACCGAGGTCGCCGAGTTCTGTCATTTCGTGACGCGGGCCAAGATCGCTCCGGATGCGCCCGACGACCCGGCGATCGGCGAGGCCGAACGGGCGCGAGGCCGGGAGTTCGCCGGAAAGCTGACGATCGGCGCGCTGACGCGGGCCTGGCAAATCCTCATCAAAGGCGTCGAGGATGTGAGGGACTCGCCGCGTCCGCTCGCCTCCGCGGAAATGGCGCTGATCCGCCTCGCCTACGCGACGGACCTGCCGTCGCCCGAGGACGCCCTGCGCAAGCTCGCCGAGACGACCGAGGCCGCGCCGCGCCACGCGCCGCCGCTTCCGCCGGCTGGGCCGCGCGCGAGCCTTGCCGCCGCTTCGACGGCTCCGGAACGCGCGACCCCGCAGCCGGTGGTTGCTCCGCCGGGCGCGTCGGCGCCGGCCCCTCGGCTCGCCCGTTTCGAGGATGTGGTGGCGCTCGCCCGGGCCAAACGGGACATCCAGCTCGTCCAGGCGCTCGAACAGGACGTCCGGCTCGACCGGTTCGAGGCGGGCCAGATCGCCATCTCGGTGGTCAACGGCGCTTCGCCGGCGCTTGCCCAGACGCTGGCCAAACGCCTGCAGGAGTGGACCGGCGAACGGTGGATGGTGGCGCTGGTGCAAGACGCGAGCGCGCCCACCTTGCGCGAGCGGGCGTCGAAGCGTGAAGCGGAGCGGACCAGCGGCGCCGCCGAGCACCCGCTGGTGCGCAAGGTGCTGGAGCAATTCAAGGGCGCTCGCATTGTCGAAGTCCGCGCGCCCGAGGCGCCGCCGGCGATCGCCCCTGCGTCCGACGACGATGTCGGCTATAGCGATTCCGATCCCGTTCTCGACGACGATTTATGAACCAGGAGAAGGCCCTCATGGATTTCATGGGCATGATGAAGAAGGCGCAGGCCGTGCAGGCCAAGCTGCAGGAGGCGCAGGAGGAACTCGGCCGGGTCGAGGTCCAGGGCGCCTCCGGCGGCGGCATGGTCACCGTCACGATGACCGCGAAAGGCGAGCTCAAAGGGGTCGGCATCGATCCGTCGCTCCTGACCCCCTCGGACAAGGAGATGGTCGAGGACTTGATCATCGCCGCCTTCGCCGACGCCAAGGCCAAGGCCGACCGCGCGGCAGCTGATAAGATGCAGACGTTGACCGAAGGCCTGCCTCTGCCGCCCGGCATGAAGCTTCCGTTCTAGGCCGCAATGGCGTCGAACGTCGCCGGGCCGGAGATCGAACGGCTGATCCAGTTGCTCGCGCGTCTGCCGGGTCTTGGGCCGCGCTCGGCCCGCCGGGCGGCGCTGCATCTCATCCGCAAGCGCGAGACGCTGCTTCAGCCGCTCGCCGAGGCGATGCGCGTCGCCCAGGAGCGCATCGTCGTCTGCTCAGTCTGCGGCAATGTCGACACCCGCGATCCGTGCACGATTTGCGCCGATCCGGGTCGCGACGCCTCCACCTTGGTGGTCGTCGAATTGGTAGGCGACCTGTGGGCGCTCGAGCGCGCCGGCGCGATCCGGGCGCGCTACCACGTGCTCGGCGGCGTGCTGTCGCCGCTCGACGGCGTCGGGCCGTCCGACCTCGCGATAGAGCCGCTTGTCGCCCGCGTCGCCGCCGGCGGCGTCAGCGAGGTGATCCTTGCCGTTAACGCCACCGTGGACGGCCAGACGACGGCGCACTACCTGATCGATTGCCTCGCGGACAGCCCGGTCAAGGTGACACGCCTCGCCCACGGGGTGCCGGTCGGCGGCGAACTCGACTATCTCGACGACGGCACCATTGCCGCGGCCATGCGTCAGAGAACGACATTCTAGCCAGCGCAGCCGCCCTGCCGCAACATTTGGATTTCCTGTGCGCCAGGAAGCTGGCGTCGTCTAGCCGGTGAAAGTCCGGTCCGGGTAGGTCGTAGCGGACGCCCGGTAGCGAGTGTTGCGTGGCGGTCGGTGACGGCAGTCGCGAAGCGTACACAGCGATTGCGTCGGGGTGGGCTATTGAGCTGCGAAAGCCAAAACATCGCGGGGGCCGGGGCGCTAGCCCGACTTTCTCAACCGAGGTAGCGCGCGAGCGGAAAGGCGCGTGGAATCAAGGGTAGGCTGCCGAAGGTCTCCACTACATGGGGCGCAACGGGAGCTGCGCCGCCGGACCGGGAACGGCAATTCGCGGCGGCGGCTGCGGCGGCAGGGCGAGGCCGAGTCGTTGCAGGAGAAGCTTCTGGTCGACATTCGGCTCGGTGTGTCGGCACATGATCAGCGTTCGGCCGTCGGTGGTGGGGAAGTGGACGTCGAGCATTTGTATGCCGGCGAGCTTGTCGAGCACGGCGCGCGGGGTGAGGCCGGCGGCCATCGGCCGGAGCCGGGCGCGCAGCGTGACGTGCAGGCAATAGGCGAGGAAGGCCACGAAGATGTGCGCCTCGACGCGGCTCTCGAGCTGGTGGTAGATCGGCCGGAGTTGCAGATCGTCCTTGAGGTTCTTGAAGGCCGCCTCGACTTCGACGAGTTGAATGTAGAACCGCCACAGGTCGGCGGGATCGCGCCCAGACATGTTGGTGCGCAAAAGGTAGCGGCCTTCGCGCCGGCGCGCCTGGCGCAGCTTCTTGCGGTTGAGCGCGTAAGTGAAGGCGGCGGTGTGGGGATCGACCTTGATGTCGAGGAGGCGCCACGCCGCGGGCGCCTTGGCTTTGGCGGCGCCGAGCTTCATCAGTAGGCTCTCGCGGGTGAGGTCCATCAGCGCCAGCTTCGCCAGGCGCGCCCACAGCCATTTCAACCGCCGCTTCCGCATGGCGCGCTCCTTGTCGATGCGCGCCCGGCTCTGGGCGAACACGTAAAGCTCGTCGTCCTCGGCCAAGAGCTTCACTTCGACGCCCGGCCGCACCTCATGCCACGGCAGGCCGACGAGAGACTTCTCCAGCTTGCCGAGGCGTCCCTTCGGGGTCCCCACCAGATAGGCGACCGGCGGATCGGATTGCCGCATTTCGGCGAGCACGTCCTCGGTGGGGATGCCGCGGTCCATCACCCAGATGCGCTCCGCCTTGCCGTACTGCGCCTCGATCTTCGAAAGGAAGGCGCGCAGCGTCGTCTTGTCGGAAGTATTGCCGGGGAGAACCTCGTAGGCGAGCGGAAAGCCGTCGGGTGTCACCACGAGCGCAATGACCACCTGCACGCAGTCCGGACGCTTGTCGCGGCTGTAGCCGTAGCGGCGTTTGTCGCTGTCGTCGTCCGGCGGGTCGGATTCGAAGTACGTGCTGGTCAGATCATAGAGAAGGACGTCGAAGCGGGCGCCGAACAGATCCTGCCACCGCCGGCGCAGGTGCGTGAACAGCGCCGGCTTGTGCTCGACGAGCTTGTCGAGGCAACGATAGAGCGCGTTCTTCTCGACCAGCGCGAAATCTTCGCCGAGCAGATCGCCCATGGCGCTTTGCTCGAACCACAGCCGGTGTAAACGCCATTCGCTGCCCGGATCGATGAGCCGGTAACACGCCAGCGTCTGGAGAATGTGCCGCCAGCAGGTTCCTTCGCGGGAATCGGGCAGACGGGCCGCCCAGAAGCGGTCGAGTTCCAGTTGCTCGTAGAGCTGGCAGGCGAGCCAGCACGCGCCCCATTGCCGCGGCCGGTGTAGTTGCATGGCCCCGAGCCGGATCTGCACGCCGTGGTCCTCGGCGTGTTCGGGCAGCGGCCGATCGGCGGGGAACAGGGCCAATTGGGTCGGCTGTCGCGCCTCCTCGTCGAAAGCTTCGATCACCCGGCACCACGCCTCCTCCTGGCTGTCGTTGATCTCGCCAAGATAAAGCACCTGGCGCTGCACCACCTTGCCGCCGGCGCAGCGCTTGCTCTCGACAATGCTCCAGTAGCAGTGCTCCTTGCCGTCCTTGAGACGGCGATTCGGTCGCAAATACATGGCGACCCCAGTCTACGCCAAACGCGCAATCTGAAAAGATACTAGGTCTCCACTACACGGCTATTTCAAAACCCGGCCATTGATCCGACTCGTCTTTTGCTCCTTCCCAGCCCCAAAATTCGTTCCCAGCCTGCTCCGGTTGAGAAAGTCGGGCTAGCTAGGAAACGTCGAAGGCAACAGGTGCGGCGCCGTCATGCGAGGCGCTGTCGCCCTGCCGTGGTCGAAGACCGCATCGGCCCCCATGGGCCGAACCCGCGGACTGCGATCCGGGGGCCAATGCGGCGCATCTCTTCTTCCAGCTCGTCTCGCGCCGATACGAACGGGGCAGCATGCTGATCACCTCAAATCGCGCGGTAGGCGAATGAGGGACCGTGTTCGGCGATCCAGTGGTTGCAACCGCCGTCCTCGACCGGCTGCTCCACCACAGCTACGTCGTCACCATCCGCGGCGACAGCGATCGACTGCGCGAGAAGCGGCGAAGCGGCCTGATCAAGCCCGCCATGCTCGACCAGGAGCGGCTGGCATGACCCTCGTTCGCCGCCGCCCGCGTTTTCCGTCTCTCCGGTCGGCTACGCCTCCCTGCGAGGCGCAAAACGCGGATCATCCCCTTCTTCCGGTGGTATCCTTTTCGATGTCGCCGCGGGTTCCCCTTCCGGATATCGTTTGACGCCCGCGAGGAGTGGCGGCGGACGGCGTGGAGGGAAGGGGGATCGGTCGGAGGGATGGCAGACGATGGGGGATGCTCCGGGCGCAGTACCTGACTAGTCTAGGCATCGGATTCTCGCCGCCTGCCTGCGGACCGGCGTTGCGGACATGTCCGCGTCTTGGCCGATCACGCTCGACCTCCGGCAGGAGCCCGGTGCAGGAAAGCCGCACGCCGGGATCTGTGCGGGGGGCAGGGAGCAATCCCTGTTCCTACCGCGACTGGATTCTCTCGTCGGAATGGGCCTTTTCAATGGCTTACGAGCGAGCCTGGGCGGATTTGTAACTGCCACGAAAATAGCTTCAGCGTGGATGTGGGGTCATGCGGGCACGGCCTTTGGTTCGAGGGTGACGTTGCAGCCGAGGCGTTCGAGGCGGCGTTTGAGGTTGGCGACGGTTCGGGTCTGGCTGATCTGGTCGAGATAGGCTTCGCCGAGGTCGCGATAGGGTAAGTTCTTGGCGAGCATGTGATAGGCGGCGACGAGGATTTTGTGGGCGATTGCGAGGGCCGCGCGCAAGCCGCCGCGGCGGGCCTTGAGGCGGTGGAACTTGTCCTTGAGATAGCTGCCCTTGGTTCGCGCCGCGGAGAGCGCGGCGCGAACCAGGATGGCGCGCAGGTGAATGTTGCCTTTCCGGGCCCGGCCGCTCTTCTGCCTGCCGGCGCTCTCATGGTTGCCGGGACAGACGCCCGCCCAGGCCGACAAATGATAGACGCTCAAGAACACGCTCATGTCGACGCCGATCTCGGCGATCAGCACGGCCGCAACTACCCAGTCGACGCCCGGAATCTGCATCAAGAGCGCGTGCGGCGCGCGATAGGGCTCGAGCCGCTCGCCGATGCGCTGGTCGAGCGCTGCGATGTCCGCCTCGATCGCCTCGATCCGGCGCAGCTGCATCGCCAGGAGGAAGCGATGATGCTCCTCGAGGCGCCCGTCGAGCGCCAGGATCAGATCGTCGCGCTTGCGGCGCAGCTGTCCTCTGGCGAGATCGGCCATCGCCTCGGGAGAGGCCTCGCCCGCGATCAGCGCCCGGAGCATCGCGCGGCCGGACACGCCGAAGACGTCGGAAGCGATGCTCGCCAGCTTGATGTTGGCGGTCTCCAGCAGCTTCAGCAGCCGGTTGCGCTCGGCCGCCTGGCTTTCCACCAGCTTGCGGCGATAGCGCAGCAACTCGCGCAGCTCCCGCAGCGGTTTGGGCGGCACGAAGCTCTTGGCGATGAGGCCGTGCCGGACCAGATCGGCGATCCACTCGGCGTCCTTCACGTCGGTCTTGCGCCCCGGCACGTTGCGGATGTGCCTGGCGTTGCCGACGATCAGCTCGAAATGCCCTTCGAGGACGGCATAGACCGGGCGCCAGTAGACGCCCGTGCTCTCCATCCCGACGTGGGTCACCCCAAGCTCTTGCAGCCAGTCCCGCAACGCCTCCAGATCGCGCGTCATCGTCCGGAAGGTCCTGATCTCCTTCCTCGGCCGCTCGCCCGGGGCGCCGATCAAGACGCAGGCGACGACCGTCTCCTGATGCACGTCCAGCCCACAACACCGCTCAATGATGACTTCCATCCTCGCCTCCATCCAGGTGAAGGCGACCGTGACGCCGCAGGTATAGTCGAGACACTGCCACGCGTGCTCCCCGTTCCCGGGGGCGACAAAGAATGATACCTCTATGCAGCGCGGGCCGGACTGCTACACGGGGTCGCAAGCCACCGCAGTTTTGTCAGCCTCAGCACGATCGCCCGTTGCGAAGGCTCCGACAAATCGGCCCGCGCCACCTCCATTTTCATCCATAATGGCGCGCCGCAGGCGCTGGTTGGCTGCTACGCGTGCTCCTCGTTCCCGAGAGCGACAAAGAATGGTACCTCTATGCAGCGCCGCACGAGCCCGAACCTCCGGCGAAAAGCTCTTGCTCGTCTTCTGCTTGCCTTCCATCGCTCCATCCTCTCAAGAGTTGGAGCCTCCGGCAAACCCGGAGCGGTTCAGTGGTTCAGTGGCGGCGCGGGCCGATTTATCGGAGCCTTCGCAACGGGCGATCGTGCGAGGCTGATAAAACTGCGGTGGCTCGCGACCCCGATTGGCAGTCCGGCCCGCGCTGCATAGAGGTACCGTTCTTTGTCGCTCTCGGGAACGAGGAGCACGCGTAGCAGTGTCTCGAACGTACCTGCAGCGTCACGGTCGCCTCCTGGCGGAAGGAGGCGATGATGCAAGCGATCATCGAGCGGTGTTGTGGTCTGGACGTGCATAAGGAGACGGTCGTGGCGTGCCTTCTGGTCGGCGCGCCCGGGGAGCAACCGACGAAGAAGGTGCGGACGTTTCGCACTGTGACGCGGGATCTCGAAGCGTTGCGGGACTGGCTCAAGGAAGCGGGCGTGACCCACGTCGGGATGGAGAGCACGGGCGTCTACTGGCGCCCGGTCTACGCCGTCCTCGAATGGCATTTCGATCTGATCGTCGGCAACGCCCGGCACATCCGCAACGTGCCGGGGCGCAAGACCGACGTGAAGGACGCCGAGTGGATCGCCGATCTGGTCCGGCACGGCCTCATCGCCAAGAGCTTCGTGCCGCCCAAACCGCTGCGGGAGCTGCGCGAGTTGCTGCGCTATCGCCGCAAGCTGACGGAGAGCCAGTCGGCCGAGCGCAACCGGCTCCAGAAGCTCCTCGAGACCGCCAACATCAAGCTGGGGAGCATCGCCAGCGACGTCTTCGGCGTGTCCGGCCGCGCGATGCTCCGGGCGCTGATCGCGGGCGAGGCCTCTCCCGAGGCGATGGCCGATCTCGCCAGAGGACAGCTGCGCCGCAAGCGCGACGATCTGATCCTGGCGCTCGACGGGCGGGCCGAGGAGCATCATCGCTTCCTCCTGGCGATGCAGCTGCGCCGGATCGAGGCGATCGAGGCGGACATCGCAGCGCTCGACCAGCGCATCGGCGAGCAGCTCGAGCCCTATTCCGCGGCGCACACGCGCTCTTGATGCTGA